>JACRLB010000047.1 GCA_016235445.1 Chloroflexota bacterium
GGCTTAAGGTCTATTGTAATGGACGTTTGATAAAATCCATCACGTTCAAATTGCGTATTTCGTAACTCGAAAATCTATACGATGTACTGTCGGTAATTTCATGCAATATAGATACGCTTATGTACTGTCGGTTCGCAACTACCTCAGAAGAAACCCTGGAAGTAGCCCGTTGCTTACGCGAGTCTCGGTTGGTAACGGAGGCTATTGAAATCGGTGAACACGGGCTTAAGTTGAAAGGGTCAAAGGCAAGTCTGGGGGAATGGCTGGGTCCCGTGGAAGAAGCGCAGGGACGGACAAAACAAGCGCTGACAGCCTGGTCGGCTGCATTTGGGGAGCATCCAACGCTGGAAATCTATAAAACGATCAAGCGTCTGGTTGGAACCGGTTGGGGGCGCTTGCGTCCGGAGGTGATGGCAAAACTTCGCAAATCACATGATAAGCAGGTTTTGGCAGAGGTATATTTACTAGAAGAAGAGTGGGACGATGCCGTCAAAGTGGCAGAAGGGCGTGATGTCTGGTATACCATTGCTGAAATAGTAGCAGACGGCGTTATGCAACATCGTCCGGAATGGGTGGTTCAAATCAGTTTGAAACACGCTGAGCGATTAATGTCCGAGGCCAAAAGCAAGAATTATCCGATTGCCGCGACGTGGCTCAAACGAGCGAAACAAGCATACAAGTTGCTGGGGAAAACAGATGAATGGAAGAGGTATTTGGAAGAAACGAAGGAGAAATACAAGCGGAGGCCGTCGCTGCAAAGCCAGCTTGCGCGGTTATAGTGTGGTTCACACATGGTTGGCTCCTGTAAGACCAGCGAAGCAGTCCTGTTGATAATCGTAATTATAATAATCACGATTATCTTATAACATTTTGGGCGTTAAGTAGTGCGCTTGGGGTACATTCAGAGAATGACCCAAGAAAGGGTTGATGTCATGCTTCACGACGCCATGCGCCGCGCCGTTACCACGGCGCGGCGCGTCACCCTCTTTCAAATCCTTTGGAACGAACGTTATCTTACCCGGGATCAATTAATGATCAGAATGGAGTACAGATTGGGAAGGAATTGTTTTGGTAGTTCCGCCGAGGATACGTTTTATCGAGATATGCGCGTGGTCAAGCAGGAGTTTCAAGCGGCTGGGCATGTATTGGAATATAGCCGTAACCCGAAAAAAAAGGATATTATCTAAAAGGGCAACCGACACTCTCCCCTGAATTCAGCCAAATGCTGAAAGCAAGTATTGCCGAAGTGCATCAACACCAGATCGATATTTATCGGCGGTTGTCGGCTGCCGACCATTTCCGGCAGGGCTGCTCCATCAGTGACACCGCCCGGAATGTTGTGGCATATCGCATCCGCCAGGAAAACCCTGAACTTACTGTACTGGAAGCACATCGCTTGGCATTGCAACGAGCCTATACAGCATGACAGACCAGCCTTTGGATATTACTGCTTTTCTAAAACTTATCCTTGAGGCGTTGAAAGCCGCCAGGGTCGAGTATCTGATCAGCGGCACCATCCCAGAATGGGCTTGGGGGGAACCGCGCACCACCAAGGATCTGGATATTGTCATAAACCTTCCCGTCAAAGCCGTAGACAGGTTTTCCAGAGAACTCAAGAAAAGAGATATGCTTGTCCCCGCCGATATCATTTTGGATGCCCTGATGAGGATCGCGCAGACATCCCGTTGAACGCGATCCATATGTACAGCGGTCTCAATGCGGATTTATATCTCATGCGGGATGGCGATGAACTTCGTAAGAGCGCCTTTCACCGCCTCCTCCTGGTGGACTACGGTCCGCCGATTGGGGAGGTATATGTCCACGCCCCAGAGAATTTGATCCTCTATAAACTCATGTATTTGGGATTAAGTGGGCAGTCGAAACATGCCGGGATATTGGAGCAATTCTCAAAGCCAAAAAGGATCAACTTGATTATGGATATATCAATGGGTGGGCGGATCGTTTGGGGTTGAACTCGGTGTGGGCGGAATTAAAAGACGATAGGGTATGAAATTTTTACGATCTCAAAAAACGGCATCTTTTCCACCAGTAATCAGAATCAGAAGCGGAATCATGGACATTCAAGAAAATCCTGCCTGTTTTTCTCGCTTATAATTATTGCATGTCAGCCACAAGAACTCTGCCCGAGAAGCTTCGCCCCTTTTTCTGGGATTATCCTTTTGCCCGCCTTTCGATTGCGAAGGATAGGGACTTGATTATCCGTCGCTTGCTTTCAAGCGGTTCCTGGGATGCAGTTTGCTGGATGCGCAAGCAGTTTGGCGATCAGGAACTTCGCAACTGGTTGATTGCTCACAAAGGCAGATGGCTCACCCCGCGTCAGCTTCGTTTTTGGGGACTGGTTTATGATCTTCCCACACGTCAGGTCAACCGTTGGGTACGAGCCGCTCAAAATGGGGTATGGGGGAATCGATGAAGTATTCCATTGCAGGCTTGCCCAAAAAACAAATCAGTGTTTTGAAATCACTGGGAGTGCAGATGTTTCCCAGGGGGTTTTATCTGGTTGGCGGTACAGCACTTGCGATTCGTCTTTCGCATCGTATCTCTGTCGACCTGGATTGGTTCACCCCTGATGCTTTCCAAGATGGGATGATACTTGCCCAGTCACTTCGCAATTCCGATGTTGAGTTGGAGATTGAACAGGTTTCGCCTGGCACCTTACATGGAAGCGTGAAGGGAGTGCGCGTTACCTTTCTGCAATATCAATATCCCCTGCTTAAGCCGCTTGAGCAATGGGATGAAATGAATTGCCCACTCGCTTCACTTGAAGATCTTGCCTGCATGAAACTCTCCGCCATCGCTCAACGTGGTGCGCGCAAAGACTTTTGTGATATTTATGCCTTGGGGAAGAAATCTTTTTCTCTCTCTCAAATGCTTGGCTTTTACCAAAAGAAGTTCAGCATCCGTGATATCGGCTCGGTCCTCTATGGGCTTGTCTATTTTGATGATGCGGAAAGCGAACGTATGCCCAGAATGCTTTGGGATGTGACATGGAGGGAAATTAGAAATACCATCCTCGGATGGGTAAAAGAAATTTCGTAAAGAGGAATCCCCATATTGTTCGCTAACAAAGTCGGATAAAGACTACATACTTCCCGGTAATAATAAACTTTCTCCCAGTTTATTCAATTGTGCTAAAAAGTCATCTAAAGATTACCTTCAATCCCATGATGGTCGTGGTCTTTTCGATGAGTTGCTTGACCAAATTGACGCTTGTGAAAAGAACTCCCTGACAGGCTCTGATGACGTGCAGAAACAGACGATGCTCGATCGGATTGTGTTTGGAGCAGTATGGCGGATAATGGGCGATCCGAATTTCAATGCCCAATTCGTCAGCCAATTGTTGTAGATATTCTTTACATTCAGAAATTGTGCATCTATATCCAGGCTGATGATCGTAACGCTTTCGCCCACCACCCGACCTACGGATCGCAGCATAGTATTCAGATTCATCTGGAAGTCCTGCTAATTCTACTAATCCATTATGCACTGTTTTTTCACTACAACCCAAAATTCTGGCAAGATAGACCTGCCCGCCTATTCTCCGTTTCATGGTCCACAGTTGCATAACGCCTTTGGTCTTTTTCCGAAAGCGTAGCGTAATATTTCTTCATCACTCGTTCAATTTCTGGACGATAAGCTTGCATCCTTGGCTCTGTTTTTATAGTATTTGCTGCTTCAGAAATTTACCCGTTTTCTAAAATTAAGAATAAAATGACGCTGACCAGAAAGTTATTTAATCCTCGTTACTTAATAGCAAAGGCGCGCCAGTTAAGATTCTTGACCTGATTTTAGGTGATCAAGTTGTTGTAGGTTATGATAATCGGATACTTGGTGAGTACGAGGAGGTTCTGTCGCGTCAAGAATTCCATATCCATCCCCCAAAGGCATTTGCTATCGTAAATCACATTGAAGTGTCCGGTCATTATATTGAGTCTGAAAAGCGCTCCATAGAAGGCTTCACAGACCCGGATGATATTATGTTTACGGAAGTATTCATTACATCGGATGCTGATGCATTGGTGTGGGCGAGAAGCAATGCTGGAATCTCCGCTCGACTATTGCTTCGGTTCAATGGAGTGTCTGGGTCTATGCTCTTCTGTTGCTCTTGGCTTATCGCGCCTGGGGGTTATTGAATGCGCCTTCCATTCCCACGTGTTGGTGGCAGGGAGCGAAGCGCTGGTCTTTCAATACTCCCTGGCGACAACTTCGTTCCGCCTTTTGGGGAAGGACTCAATTTCAAGCCTTTTGGACAAGAACCCCCGACAACTGGCTCAAAAAAGAATCCTTCCTCATCACTTTATCCAATTCCCTCGCCGCTTCTACTCGTATTTAATCCAAAAAGGGCACTCTCGTACCCTTTTTGGCCTTTCCTCAAAAAGCCAAAGTCGAATAATAAAGGGTTGGTGTATAATACACATAAAGTTTTGTTTTTATACACAAAGAAAAGAGTGCAAAATGAGAACGAATATTGTCCTTGATGACAAATTGATTGAACGGGCCCAGAAGTTGACAGGAATTAAGACGAAGCGAGAAGTAGTGCATGAAGCATTGCGTGTATTGATACTCTTGAATGAGCAGGCGGAAATCCGTGCCTTGCGCGGCAAATTGCCGTGGGATGGCAATTTGAATGATCAGCGCCAGTCACGTGTGAAAGTGCATTAGTCATGCTTGTAGTTGACACCAGCGTTTGGGTTGATTACTTCAATGGCGTGGAAAATCCGCAAACCGATTTCCTTAACGCTATTTTGGATAAAACCCCGATCCTAATTGGCGATCTAATATTAGCGGAAGTATTGCAGGGTTTTCGCCACGATCCAGATTTTGAAAAAGTCCGCCGCCTATTAGGCAAATTTTTGCAGGAAAGCATGGTCGATCCTGTACTTGCAGTACAAAGTGCCAGAAATTATCGTTTTCTACGTCAAAAAGGGGTTACCGTCCGTAAAACAATTGATAGCCTCATAGCTACATTTTGCATCGAGAACGATCATGAGCTTCTTCACAATGACAGCGACTTCGACGGATATGAAAAGCATCTGGGGCTGCGAGTGATCCATCCCTAATATTGCGCGCCGTGTAAGTATGCACTATTAATTTGTGCAATTACCCAGACTAATAAACCAACCAACTATTGTGAGCCGAAGAATCACTGATTGCTTCGTATGATACTCTTCAGCTAATTTTTTTTTAGCCCTTTCAATGAAAGAACAGTCTACCCACAACAGATTTTTCTGTAGTTTTCATTAAAAAAAGATTTTACATTACGTCCACTTTATTGGGTAAGCTCAGTGTTAAGTTTCGAGGGGATAGATAAATTGACTACCTCCTGAGAATCGAGTAAGATATTGTAGCAAAAGACGCTACAAAAGGAGTAAGCCATGCAATTCGTACCCTATCGAGATTTACGAAATGAACCATCCGCTCTTCGTAAAAAATTGGCAAGCGAGGGTGAGTTGGTCGTGACAGTAGATAACAAACCATTCGCTGTGATGATAAATCTGGACGACGAGAACATCCACGATATTCTTTTAATGGTGTCTCGTCTGAGAGCGCAAATGGCTGCTCGTTCAATACGCAGCAAGGCGCGCAGGGATGGTCTAGATAAAATGACACTAAAGGATGTCAATGCTGTTATCAAAAAAGCCAGAGCAGACCGGAAGCGCTGATGCTGACGATTGTATTGGATACAAATGTGTTGATCAGCAGTCTACTTAGCAGCAAAGGCGCCCCAGCTAAGATTCTTGACCTGATCTTAGGCGATCAAGTTGTTGTAGTTTATGATAATCGAATACTTGGTGAGTACGAGGAGGTTCTGTCGCGTCAAGAATTCCATATCCACCCCTCAAAGGCATTTGCTATCGTAAATCACATTGAAGTGACCGGTCATTATATTGAGTCTGAAAAGCTCCCCATAGAAGGCTTTACAGACCCGGATGATATTATGTTTGCTGAAGTATTCATTACATCGGAGGCAGATGCATTGGTCACGGGAAACCTAAAGCATTACAAGCCTTTGCTCGGAAAGAATATGCTGGTTCTAACTCCTGCGCAGTTTTTGGAAAGATTTTTTCCACGACAGGAGTAATTAGCGGTCAATTGCTCGTAATGTTTGACTGATGAACAATATGGGGATTCCCTGTCCGGTGTCAGAACATGTGGGACAGTGGAAAGATTCGAAAATCGAACTAAAATCTTTCCACTCACAAAATTAGTTTTCTTTGCCTACTTTTGATTTTGGCAACACCACGACTTTTTTGGGTAACAAAGTAACAACCTTACGCTTACCTTTCGTTTGCTGCTTCTTTAGATCAGTTGCGATGGATCTTAGATCATAATTAAATTTTTTGGCATGAGCGTTGCGAGCAGCGCGAACTTCTTCTACAATCGGATCGTTCCACATCTTACACCTCCATCAATTCCAAGGGACTACAAATAATCGGGGGTTCATAACCGTTTAAGCGACAGACTAGTTCTACATTAGCACGCATAGTGGCATTGGCAATATGTTTAAAATTCCAAGTTAGTAGATATTCCATTCCGTGGACTGCTGCAATAGCAATATGAAGAGCATCCTCAGATGCTTTTTCAGGAATGGCTTTTTGCTCAATTAGTTTTTCAGCCAAGTGTATTGCTTCATCCAGAATGTCTAGAAGAGGAAAATCCTCCAACACTCGGAGACGGTTTGCAGCGGCTTCTTCGTCACCAGATACTGCTTCCTGAATAACAAGCTGGGAAATATAGATTTCAAAGTCTTTTTTTCGTGAAGCCCACCACTCTTGGGTAGCCTGCTGGTTTGCAGCAACAATGATATCGCGGCTAGAGCGGGCAACAAAGTAGCTGATAACACTGGTCTCAATGTATACTTTTGATTTCACAATCCCATTATACAACTTATTTTATGATAAAAATGAAGGTGCCAAGATTGTATGATTTGTTGCAAGTCCAGTAGTGCTTATTTGTGAACACTATGGGGATACCACGCAGTTTTTCTATGTTTGAAACATTGCGCCAATGGATTTCATATTGGTTTGCCTCGCCGGCGTGGTCGCCGTCTTTCCATGACTAGTTTCTCGCGTTCATCCTCAGGATAAAAGGAAAGAGCTTTGTTTAATAGTAGTTCCAACTCTTTTAGAAAAGGGTATCTTGGATTAAATGTGTATAACCGAGTTCGTCCTTTGGTAGTGCTTGCCAAAATACCGCCAAGCTCAAATTTGTCGAGCTGGTTCTGGATGGTAGAAATATCCATGTCGAAAAATTGAGATATTTCTCTTGCATAACCTTCACCGCGAGCTGTGATGAAGATCAAGACTTTTTCAGAACCTTTTGATCCAAACAGGGGTGCTAGCATATTTAGTCCGTTCAAAAAAATAATCAATCGAAATTTTCGGTTTTATAACCGAAAATTTCAGTCATAAAACCATACCTGTATTTCGAAAAACAGCCTGCCTGAAACTGGCTAAGAAAAGAATGATTTGAATTCTTTTCAAGGATAGAGGGTAATAATTCATGTGGTTATGTTGAGCAGAGGTTTTTATTTTGAGGATGTTATTTTACATTCATACTCATTTTGCGCATAAAATGAGTATGAATATTTTACTTCAGCACGAATCACTTATCTTCGAATAGGTCAAGCAGTTTGATACCTTGGTGAAAGTAGAAGAAAGCTTCCGGATTTGTTTTCTTGAGTTTATTGAGCTTCCCGTATTTTACATTGGGAATGTTCCACGATGCGATATCAAGGTTGTCTTGAAACCTGTCGATCTTGATACTTTGTTTAAGAATGATGCCGGCCAGATAAGCAACCTTTGATGCACAGAGGATGGCTGTATCTATTGTGAAATTTTCGGAATAAACAAAGGCAGCCAGTTTTTTTGTGCCACTTAACAATTCCTCATAGTTTCCGCCCGGTATTGCCCCGCGTGTCCCTATTAGACCAGATGTCTGAAAGGAGTCAAAAAGTACATCTGTGAAGTTTAGGTCTGATATTCCACGATAAATCAATTCCTTTGCGGCGGTTTGCTCAAAAGTTGTGCGAATTAGATCAATATTGGAAGAAGCGTCAAATAATTCACCAATATCAAAAAGTTGTTTTATTATCTCGATTTCTTTTCCCACCCCGTAAAGAATACCCGTAGTATTGGGAGCAAATGCAGTCAGCTTATCTCCCAACAGGCACTCTACTGCGGGGCAAAAGACTTGGATTGGCGAACCCTCAGTTGACAAGATGGGTGTGTGTAAGTCGACTTTATTCAGAACTGAATACGGGTTGTCGTCAAATAGGATGTCTAGCAAAATGTGACTTTCTTTGTTCTGTATCACTGAATGAAAAAAGAACTTGTAGTGTTGCTTCGGCAAATCTCCCGGACGGCGGTTTTCCTCAAAGCGATAAAAAGCGCCCTGTTGAATGACCGATTGAAAAAATGGATCAAGGTTTTGAGGTCGTGAGAGAACAATATCAATATCTATGGAGAATCTTCCAGGTTTGCCGAGTAACAAAATCAGCGAAGTACCACCCTTAAAGATAAAATCCAAACCGCTTAAATGTAAGTTTTCTACCAAAGTCAAAGCCATAATCATCTTTTCGATCAAAATTGGATCCCTGCCGGCTGCTACTTTTCGAATCCCCATGATCCATTCTTTGGTTCGGGAATGTTTTGATATCATCGATTGTTTTTCTCCTGCAACGCAAGCTGGATATTTGTCTTCTTGTGGATGAATTCTGCCAGCTTTTTTCCAGTCTTCCTGCGGCTGGCATATCGAAACATGGTTCTTTCATTAACCCAGTAGGTATCAAAAACACGTGTGAAGATATTTGACAGTTCTTCGCCTTGAAACGCATAAAATATGTTGTCATTTGCAAAGGTATCCACTAGGATTTTTTCTAATTTTGGAAAAGGGATATCTTTGTGAGAAGTGCTGGGGGATTGGGATATCAGTGGAATTACAATGATTGGATCGGTTTGGTGCAGGACGTACATTTCCATGACGTTTCGTGTAGGTTTCAGAAACACCTGACTACTATATTTTTCCCTTAGTCGATTAAAAACCGACTCGCAAGCATCTTTCTCAACCTCAACAATATACATGCCTTGCCCAGGTTGATGCGTCATAAATTCATGCAATAGACTTGTCTCCCAACATAAATAATCCAGGTAGGGAAATGCTCTTCGAAGAACTTGGTCAAGGGAAGAGAGTTGCTTTGATGGGTGATATGAAAAGTAAGCCTTAGAGCTGGTTTTTTCTTTCACCGCATACATGCCTGCACCCAATGGGAGTAAGATGCCCTTGGCTTCCAAGGCATAGAGGGCGCGTCTAAAGAGTTGCTCATTAAAACTCAGCGACTGCGCCTGATAAAAGTTCCTTAACTCGGTCTTTGGGATCGTAGTGCGTCCGGAAAGAACATTTCTTAAGGCTGGTATTTGTAATAGAGTAGGGATATTTTTCATTTTTACCTCGTTTTCGTAAAACGTCACTTTTTAATAATAGTGACGTTTTACGAGATAATGGATAATATACCAGAAAATGAGTGGAGTTGCCATTGTTTGCACTACAAATTGCTATCCACGGGGCTGCCCCGCATGTGGGCGTTGTGAATATCCTGATCGGTCTGTGCCAGGTAGCGTCGCAGGATCTGCAGGTCGGAATGCCCCATCAGTTTCTGGAGGGCAAAGATATCCACGCCATTGCGCAGCATGACCAGGGCAAAGGCGCGGCGGAAATCGTGTGGGGTGGGAATCTCTTTCATACCCACCAGTTCTGCACGCCGGCGCAGGAGGCAGCGTAATGCAGCATAGGTCATCCGTTCCCCGCGGGTGGACATCCAAAGAGCAGGGTGGTTACCCGTTCGATATCGAAGATACCCACGGATGGCTCGAATGGTCTTTCGCCCGAGGAACACCATGCGCGGCTTGCGCCCTTTGCCCTGGCGAATCATCACTGCCCCGGTTGCCAGGTCCACATCTTCCAAGTTGATGTTCAGGAATTCTTTGGCGCGTGCGCCTGTGTCCAGTAGTCCCAGCATCATGGCTTTGTCGCGGACACCGGAGTAAGTGCTTTGGCAGGTTTTCAGGAGTTGCTGGATTTCTTCGATCTGGATGGGTTCGATGGGATCGGTCGGTAATTTTGGTGCTTTGACCCTGCGAATCGGATTCTTCCACTCCGGCGGCATGATCTCTTCCTCTTCGATCCAATACAACATGGTTCGCAGGGGACGAAAGCAGGCATGCACACCCCCAGGGTTATGTGTTTCAGAGACCTCAAGAATGTATCTACGGATGAAATCCGATGTAAGTTGAGAGACTTGTGTAAGCGCGAACCCTTCACAATATTGTTGGAAGTATTTTAATTTCTTGGTATAGAACTCAATGGTTCCTGGGGAAAGCCCTTGTGATCTACGGTCGATCAGAAAAGACTCGATCAGGATGGGCAGATAATCCTGTTGCGGAAGTACGATAATCCCCTGGTCTTGTGTATTTAAAGCACACATGGTGATCTCCTTTGTGTAGAGACCACCATATATAAGAAGAGTGTTTCACTTGGAAACGGTGTGCCGAGGGGGAGATTTGGACTCCCGACCAAGGGCTTATGAGTCCCCTGCTCTGCCACTGAGCTACCTCGGCGTTGTGGGGAGAGCGGGGCAAATATTACTATGGGTGGATGGAATTGTCAACGTGACCGCCCGTCTTCATATTAAAAGCAGTTCAGAGCATATTTTTCAGAAATGAGGCGCAGACATCCTGCCCTAATTCTTTCCGACATCATTGGCGCGGATGTGGAAAAAGTGTCAGAGAGGATCACTGCCGGGGTACGGGGTGCCAGGATCGAGGTCAAGAAAGAGGCGGCGTTGAGCGTGAAAATCAGCGCGGGAATCGCATCCGTGGCGCGCATCGGCATATCCACCGAAGTCGAGTCGCTTATCCAACAGGCGCGGCAGGCAGTGATGGGCGCAAAAGGAGCGGGGCCCGCATGTTTTTGGTTTGCCTATAACGAAAGCCATTGCAGGAGAAATAGCGCCGCCATTCCAACCAGGATGGTGAGCAGAGTATTGCGCGAGAACCACGCCGTCACAATGGCGATGATGCCCGCCAGCAGGCGCGTATTGGTCAACGACAAATCGAAATTGCCGTCACGGATGAACAACTCAGGGACGATGATGGCTGAAAGCACCGCAGGCGGAACGTAATGCAGTGCCTTTCGCAAAGTTTCTGGAATTTCAAATTTCCCCTCTCCGAGTAGATAGATCAGCGAAAATCGAATCCCGAAGGTGATCAAACCGCCAATCATGATAACCAGCCATATATTCATTTCTTGCCTTCCAATAAAGTGCCGACGATAATGCCAACAAACGCGGCGAGAATCAACCCCAGCTTAAAGGGAAGGTTATATGCGAGCAAAGCCGTAACCCCCGCGCTCGACGCGGCGGCGATGGTCGGCTGTTTTTTTAGCACAGGCACGATCATGGCAATGAAGGTAAGCGGCAGTGCAAAATCCAGCGAGAGATTGGCGGGGATGGATGCGCCGAGAAAAATCCCAAACGCCGTGCTCACCTGCCAGGTGAACCACAACGAAAAACCCGCGCCCAGCAGGAACCAATGCTTGTGCGTTTGCAGGCCTTCTTTTTCAAAATACAAAATCGAGGGGGCGTACGCCTCGTCGGTGAGCAGATACGAGAGCAGGGCTTTCCAGCGCAGTGAAAGGTCTTTGAGATGCGGCGCAAGCGACGCGCTGTACAGCATGTGGCGCAGGTTCACCACTGCAATGGTCAAAATGATAACGAGGCCGGGCGCGCTTTCCTTTACCAGTTGCGCGGTCACAAATTGCGAAGACCCCGCAAACACAATGGACGACATCCACTGCGCCGCCGCATTCGAAAGCCCCGCGTTCAACGCCAGCGCGCCATAGATCATGCCGAACGGAAACACGCCAATCAACAACGGCGCTTCCGCGCGGATTCCCTCGATGAAATTTTTTCTTGCCTCGCTCATGAATACTCCTGTAAAAAAATCGCGCTTCATCGCACGAATTTAAATCATGGCGCGGATTGTATCATCTGGACATAAAAGCCGCCTCCTGACAGGAGACGGCCTTCGCTTCATTCTTAACCCATGCCTGATTCTGTTTTCTCAGGCATTCGCCTGCCCGAGAGCCTGCTTCGCCGCCGCAATCACTTCGTCATAATCTGGTTCCATGCTCAGCACGGGCAAATAATTGACGTAGGTCAATTTCCCGTCCCGCCCAACGATAAAGACCGAGCGGCGCAGGTAACGGCGTTCCTTGATGAGGATGCCATACTTCAAGCCGAATTCCGCTTCGAGTACATCCGAAACGACCTTCACCTTGTCTACGCCAGCCGCGCCGCACCAGCGTTTTTGCGCCATCGGAAAATCTGTGCTGATGGTGTAGATGACGATATCGTCGCTCAGTTTGGCGGCTTCTTCATTAAAGCGGCGAGTCTCACGGTCGCAGACATCCGTATCCAGCGAGGGAACTGCCGAAAGGATGATCACCTGTCCCCTGGATTCTTGAAGCGGATTTACCGGCGTCCAACCCGTCACCACCGAAGTGAATTCGGGGGCCATATCCCCAACTTTTACTTCATCTCCGAGCAGGGTGGCGAATTTCTCGCCGAGTTTAAAAACATCAGTACGAACGGTTGTCATTGGGTTTTCTCTCCTATTAATAAATTAATACAATTTTGTCCATTTTATCAGATGACCGCGCCTGTAAAACAAGTCTATAGACTTGTTTTACTAATTCAGGGGATTCGCTTATGACAAGGATATAATGGACGGCTGGCAGAAAAAGATAAAATTTTGGAGACTAATTGATCCATGGAATTTCATCCCACAAAAATCCCTGATGTGCTATTGCTCAAACCCAAAGTGCTTGGAGACCCGCGCGGCTTTTTTATGGAAACCTACCGCGACTCCGAGTTTACCGAGGCTGGCATCGGCCAAAAATTTGTCCAGGAAAACCATTCTGCCTCCCAAAAAGGAGTCCTGCGCGGACTGCATTACCAGATCAGGCAGGCACAAGGGAAACTGATCCGCGCCATTGCAGGCGAGATATTCGATGTAGCCGTGGATATCCGCCGCAGTTCGCCGACCTTTGGTCAGTGGGTTGGTATAATCCTTTCAGCCGAAAACAAACATCAATTGTGGATTCCCCCCGGCTTTGCCCATGGCTTTTATGTGTTGAGCGAAAATGCCGAAGTCACCTATAAAGTCACCGATTATTACGCCCCTGAATGGGATCGTAGTATTCTATGGAGCGACTCGCAGATCGGTGTTGATTGGCCCCTGCTGGGTGGTTTGCCGCCATCGTTATCTGCCAAAGACATCCACGGAAAACCACTGGCCGAAGCCGAGTTGTTCGATTAAAGAATTCTCTACCGTACATTGAAACCCTAAAGGTCTCCTCCCCTTCGTAAAAATACCGATTAATAGAAAAGACCTTTAGGGTTTTTACGAGAGATTTGTACGGTAGCAAATTAAAAAATAAACCAGACAAGGAAAACAAATTCACATGAAACATGTACTAATCACCGGGGGAGCGGGGTTTATCGGCTCGAATTTCATCCATTATCTTTTGCGCATCGAACCTGGTATCCATGTGATCAATTTGGATGCCCTTACCTATGCCGGCAGTCTGGAAAATCTGAAAGACGTTGCAGATGACCCGCGCTATACCTTTGTTCAAGGCGATATTTGCGATACAGAATTTGTGGGGGAATTGCTGAAAAAATACGAGGTTGATACGGTTGTCCACTTTGCCGCCGAATCACACGTAGACCGCTCGATCTTGGGTCCGCGCCAATTTATCGAAACCAACATCATGGGCACATTTTCCCTTTTAGAGGCGGCCCGCAAGTTCTGGCTTCAGGAAAAATCCCTGCCCCTCGAAAATGTCCGTTTCCATCACGTCTCCACTGATGAGGTCTTCGGGTCACTTGCCCCCGGCGAACCCGCTTGGACGGAAGAGACCCCCTACGCGCCAAATTCCCCGTACGCCGCATCCAAAGCCTCCAGCGATCACCTTGTCCGCTCTTACGGCCATACCTATGGATTGCCGTTTACGATGACCAACTGTTCGAATAATTACGGCCCGTATCAATTCCCCGAAAAATTAATTCCCCTCATCATTCTGAATGCGCTGGATGGCAAGCCATTGCCCGTTTATGGCGATGGTCAACAGATCCGTGACTGGCTGCATGTGGAAGATCATTGCGAAGCAATTCATCTTGTACTCAAAAAGGGATCGATTGGCTCAACCTACAACATTGGCGGCGAAAACCAGCCTGCCAACCTCACCATCGTCGAAACCATTTGCGAGATTTTGGATGAAATCTCCGCCAATGACAACCACAAGCCGCACAAAAATTTGATCGAATTCGTGAAGGATCGTCCCGGTCACGACCGCCGCTATGATATGGACACACACAAGATTAGCGGTGAATTGGGCTGGCGCCCGCGTCATACCCTGACCGAAGGCCTGCTCAACACAGTCAATTGGTATCTCTCCCACCCGGAGTGGGTGTCTGCCATCCGCCAGAAGCAGGAATACAAAGGTTGGCTGGATGCGAATTACAAATCACGTTAATAACTCATGGTACGCGCTCACGCTTCGACTGCGAGCGGGAACGAACCCCCGCTCTCCGCTCAGTTGGGCGGGTCGCCCCTACGATTTACCAAGAAAATAAATCAGGAGAAATAAAATGAAGGGAATCATTCTTGCAGGCGGGCGGGGGACACGTTTGTATCCTTTAACTCTGGCGACCAGCAAGCAAATGCTGCCAGTGTACGATAAGCCGATGATCTACTATCCCCTGTCCATGCTTATGCTGGCGGGGATACGAGAGATTCTGATCATCAGCACCCCGGAAGACCTGCCCGTGATCCGCAGGCTTTTGGGGGATGGAAACTCATGGGGATTGCAATTCTCTTATGCCGAACAGGCAGAGCCGCGCGGCTTGGCCGATGCTTTTTTGGTCGGCAAGGAATTCATTGACGGGGAACGCGTCTGCCTGATTTTGGGCGACAACATCTTTTTCGGGCAGGGTCTGCCAGCTCAATTACTGGCGGCCGCCACCCTGGAGCATGGCGCGCTGATCTTCGCGTACCCTGTCCACGACCCACAGCGATATGGCGTGGTGGAATTCAATGCCGAGGGAAAAGCCATCAGCCTCGAAGAAAAGCCTCAAAAACCCCGCTCACATTATGCCGTGCCCGGTTTGTATTTTTTTGATGAGCAGGTAGTGAAATTTGCCGAATCTTTGAAACCCTCCGCGCGCGGCGAGATCGAAATCACCGACCTGAATCGCATCTACCTTGAGATGGGAGAGTTGCAGGTCACTCCATTTGGGCGCGGTGTAGCTTGGCTGGATGCCGGCACACATGAGTCTCTTCTGCAAGCGGCAAATTTTGTGCAAGCCGTGGAAGACCGCCAGGGATTGATGATCTCCTCGCCGGAAGAGATTGCCTTTCACCGCGGGTTTATCAACCGCGAACAGTTACGTGAGCTGGCTAACCAGATGGGGAATAACGGGTATGGCAATTATTTGCTGAACCTTGCAAACGAAGAAGAATAATTCCCGCTGTCAAAATATTTTATGAGAATACTTCTGTTTGGAAAAAATGGTCAATTGGGCTGGGAGTTGCACCGTACCCTCGCGCCGCTTGGGGAGGTTCATGCGTCTGACTCCAGGTCGCTGGATGTGGCTGACTTGAAGGCTCTTGAACGAGTGATTAACGAAGTAAAGCCTCAGATTATTGTCAACGCCTCTGCGTACACCGCTGTGGATCGCGCCGAAGAGCAGGTTGATCTTGCGACGAAAATCAACGCGCTCGCGCCCGCGCTGATGGCTGAATCTGCGCGTAAGCTTAATGCGTCGCTGATTCATTATTCGACAGATTATGTTTTTGATGGAACGAAGAACACGGCTTATACCGAGAACGATTTGACGAATCCGCTCAACGTGTATGGTCAAAGCAAATTAAACGGCGAACAGGCCATCGGTCAGGTTGGAGGCGCGTACTTTATCTTCCGCACAAGCTGGGTGTATAGTCTGCGCGGCGATGGGTTCGTCTCCAAGGTATTGTCGTGGTCGAGAAAGCAGGAAACCCTGCGGATTGTCACAGACCAGATTGGAAGCCCTACCTGGGCGCGGATGCTGGCGGAGGTTACGGCGGCTGTGATTGCCCAGTCCCTGCTTGCGCCGCAGAGGTATTTTTCAGAGAAAAGCGGCATATATCATCTGGGGGGGGCAGGGAGTGTTTCCCGCTTCGATTTTGTCCGTGCAATCCTGCGCCTCGACCCTAATGTGGGGGAGCAGATAACCAAAAACGTGGAAACGGCGCTGACAGCCGATTTCCCGACCCCTGCCTGCCGGCCGCTTGTCACTCCTTTGGATTGTTCGCGTTTTGAAAGCGTCTTTGGCCTGCGCCTGCCGGCTTGGGAGGAGAGCTTGAGGCTGGCGCTGGAAAAATCGTAATGAAGTTCATAGGACAAAATACCTAATTATCAATTAGAGTAAAGGGGGTATGATTGCCATTAAACCTACCAGTCTGGAAGCGGATAACATTTACGAAAGGCTGTTTTGTATTCTGTGTTTCATCTTTACAGAATGGTAAAGTAGATTTGACGGCCTAATAGTGTTTTATAATGAATTTAGCGCTCGGATATACTGAGACCTTCTTTGTATTTGGAAAGGCAAGGATAAAATGAAATTACACAATAAATTCTTTTTGAGGGCTGGAACCCGCGTTTTACAGGTTTGTATTATAGGGTTGGTTATTATAGCTTTGGGAGCTTTCAGGCCTGTTCTGGCGGTAGGCGGACCGGGACCGGATCTGACCATTGTAAAAAGCCATGTGGGCAATTTCACCGAAGGTGATACTGGGAAAACGTACACCCTTACCGTATCAAATGTTGGAGACGCCCCAACCAATGGGACAACTATTACTGTTGCTGATGCCCTGCCCACCGGTTTGACGGCCACAGGCTTTAGCGGCACGGGCTGGACCTGCACGCTCGATCCATTGGAATGTACGCGCAGTGATGTGTTAGCCGCTACTGCCAGTTTTTCAGATATAACCCTGACGGTGGATGTAGGTTTGGATACCGCCGCGCTTCTCACGAATGAAGCGTCCGCTGGCGGCGGCGGGGATCTGACTCCGGATAATAATGTGGACACTGACGATACGATCATTGTTCAAATTGCGGATCTCACCATCAACAAGAGCCATACGGGTAGTTTCACTCAGGGCGAGCAGGGAAAAACTTATACGCTTACGGTAACGAATACTGGAGGCGGGTCTACGGATGGTTCCACAGTTACGGTGACAGATACGTTGCCAACCGGCTTAACGGCCACGGCTCTCAGCGGCACGGGTTGGAGTTGTACTCTGGGTACTTTGACCTGTACGCGCAGTGATGTTCTGGCTTCAGGGCTTAGCTATTCTGCCATCACATTGACGGTTAATGTGGCCTACAATACTCCCGCCAGTATTACAAATGAAGCGGCAGTAAGCGGCGGCGGGGAGATAGATCCTTCTAATAGTACGGACAGTGACCCAACCACAGTGATTCAAAAATCGGATTTGATCATAACAAATGTGACCTTGTCTCCTGCGGCGCCAATTCCTGGACAGCCTTTTGATGTAAATGTTACTGTCATGAACCGTGGGGACGTGGTTACTGAAAGCATTGTATACCGGGATGTTTTTATTGATAGAAACCCGATGGATTTCCTTGACCCGGTGACTGGATGCGTGTCCATAGACGCTGATTATTTCAGGGCTGACCTGAACGATACAATGCCGCCGGGTGTCTCGGATACGAAGGCAGTGAATGTTACTGCCGGGCTTAGCACAGGCACTCATCAAATTTGGGTATATACAGATGCAACTTGTATTAATGGGGAAAGTGTTGAAAACAATAATGTCTATGGGCCGATTACTGTTGCTACAGGCGCCAGATTGACCATTAAATCCGGCGGCGCGTATGATGGCTGGATTCGCGAATCTAGGGAGACTAGTGGTAATGGCAATTTATTGAACAAGACTTCGACGCTGTTGTATATTGGCGATGATGCTTCCAACCGTCAGTATCGCTCCATTCTGTCCTTTAATACAGCAGGTGTGCCAGATAACGCTGTGATTACAAAAGTTTCATTAAAATTCAAACACGTGGGTTTTGTTGGAACGAATCCATTCACAACACATGTCAAACTTCTGGTTGATATGAGGAAGGGTGTCTTTGGGACTTTCATTGCTTTACAAAACAGCGACTTCAAGGCCTTTGCCAATAGGAATCCGGCGGCGACGATTGGCAAAAAAACTATTAATGGCTGGTATATGAAATTGCTAGGTTCCGCTAACTTTCCATATATAAACAAGACCGGAGTAACCCAATTTCGTCTGCGTTTTTCCAAAGATGACAATAACGATTTTGGCGCGGATTTTCTCAAAATTTATAGCGGAAACGCAGGGGCAGTGAACCGTCCGCAGTTGGTGATCGAATATTACGTGCCATAAAACTAACCGGAACGTAGGGCAGGCTTACCCATACTTACTGGGTAAGCCTGCTTTTAAGTTTTCGATATGAGAGTGATTGGTTATTTTGGTTAGTTCCTCATAATTACCAAAATAACCAATTGAATTTTAAAGTGCAGTGTGTGTTTGTGGATTACAAATCGTATTAAATTACTATTTGAACGCTGTGCTGTTAGCCCAAAGCTAAAATGTCACCTGTTGTCCAAAGCAGAAATGTCCCCGCCGCGCGCGGCGGGGACATTTCTGCTTTTATTTTTGGAAAGCTTGAAGGTGCGCCAGGGATGGTCAGGGGCAGGCTTGTGTGGAACGGGCGCGGGTTTAGTTTTGATCGTTTTGTTGAGATCTTTTGCAATGACAACCTCGGATTGTTTAGCCTGTTGATGAAAAATGGTATAAGGCAAAGACTTGCCTTTGTAAATGAGTGTAACGTTTTGCTTGGCATCCATACAAACGGTAACAATTGCATTTCGCATTGTATAAGTGGGGCGCTCGGTTTGAATTTGATAAACAATCTTTTCAAATTGAACTGTTAGATTTTTTGAGATTGTGCGCGCTTCCTGCCAGGTCAAGATGCGAGCCAGGTCATCTTTGGCAGTGAGCGAACGATGAGCGTTCACTTCACTTCTTGGCTCGTCTGCAAAGCGTTGATTAAAATCCTGTATAAATTCAGGCAGGTAGGCGTTGCCAGCTTCGCGAGAGCAAATCTTCAACAGGCGCATTTCTTTGGGAAGTCTGTCTTGCAAAGTTTGGTTGGCGCGTTCCACGCGTCCTTTGGCTTGTGGCGTATTGGCACAAATGATCTGAATATCCAATTCACGCATGGCGCGTCCAAACTGGGTAATGGCATCTCTCCCGAGCCAGAACTGCTCTGATTGACCCGAAAAATGCCGTGTTTATCGCTGTAGAAGGCTACTGGTTTGCCGTAGCGATTGAAGTAGTTTTCGGCTGACTGAGCGTAACTGAAAAAACTCTCACTGTCTACAAATTGCAACTCTACCAGCTTGCCTGTCGCATCGTCAATGAAAACCAGCAACACGCAGGATTCTGCCCGTCCTTCAAACCAATCATGTGGTGAACCATCGATCTGAACCAGTTCTCCACACCTGCCCTGGCGGGCGGTGCCAGGGAAACAGGCGCGTCGTTCTCGCAGTTGGTGCGCTACCACCTTTTTCAACTTGCGAGATTTCCACAACCCTTCCTCGATCATGATCTTGCGCACGCTTTCCACCGAGAGTTGCAACTTTTCTTTCTCCACCAATTTCTCGTGCGCCAGTGTTGGACCAAAGCCTTCGTATTTTGTCTTCATCAAATCCAAGCTTTGTTTCTTCACGCTTTCAGACAAACGATTGGCCGCTTTGCGACCTCGATGTTTTGAAATCAAACCCACTGCACCTTGTTTTTTATATCTTTTCAACAGCCGTTTTATTTGTCGTGTACAAAGATGCAAGATTTCTCCTGCTTCTTTTTGGCTCATTTGCTTTTTCGATAACCTTTGCATTACTTCTAGCTTGCTTAATTCTTTTGTGCTCATGCTCAATAATGTCTCCATTTTCTCGTCCTCCGAAGGGGACATTTTAGCTTTGCAGAAAAGGGACATTTTAGCTTTGGGCTAACAATTTGAACGCTGTGCTTGACAGCCCTTACTCCTTATGGGAGAATTCAGGTCATTCGATATTAAAATCAAACCTTCACAGAAATATACTTATGTTTAAAAACTTATACATCTATCGGCGTTACCTGATTGGAACGTTTTGGACAGAACTTCGCTATCGATATGCTGGAACCATTTTGGGTTTTTTTTGGGTGGTTATTACTCCATTGTTGGAAGTTCTTATTTATGCAGTGGTTTTTTCACAAATAGTTAGTATACGCAGCGGCGGTGAGAAAGGGGTCTCTTATACGCTGTTTCTAACCTCTGGTTTGTTTCCCTTTATTGCGTTCTCGCAGTCTATCAGCCGGGGGATGGATGCAATTAAAGCCAATGCTATCTATATGCGCCGTTCCCTGGTTCCTTCCGAAGTGTTTGTATTTAAGGAAGTGCTTTTAAGTGGCTTTTCCTTTTTTATTTACCTCTTTTTACTGATCCCAATAAGTTTGATTGCTGGAAATCCAATAACCTGGCAGACTCTTCTTATGCCGGTCTTTGCAGTTTTTTTATTGATATTGGGTTTTGGGATGTCTTTACCGCTAGCGAATTTACGAATCCTTTTCCCCGATTTGGGTGAAATAATCCCGGTTATCATGCAGTTGTGGCGATGGACATTGCCTATAATGTTTACTGACAAGAATTTTCCAGCCTTGCTGAGGCGGCTAATGAGCTTGAACCCACCTTATTATTTTATCCGTTCGTTTCGTGATGTATTAATTGAGCACAGTGCGCCGCCTGTGGAAGCATGGGTGTCAATGGGTTTGTGGATTATTTTTTTTCTGATAATAGCACAGGTTATTTCCGGACAGCTTCGTAAAGAGGTAAAAGATTTGCTATGACGAAAGATGTCGTATTAAAAGTTGACGGCCTAGGCAAGAGCTTTAAAATATATCCAAACCCTGTTGGGCGTATTAAAGAATGGCTAACCTTTGGCAGGCGAAAATACCATAAAAGATTCTTAGCTTTGGAGAATATATCCTTTGAAGTTCGCAAAGGGGGATTTCTGGGTATTATAGGCCCAAATGGCGCAGGAAAGAGTACTTTGCTAAAGGTATTAACCGGGGTCTTGGAACCAACTTCCGGTACGTATAAGACCTCAGGCAGAGTCCTGTCTCTGTTGGAGTTAAGTGGTGGTATGGACAATGACTTATCTGGGCGGGAAAATATTATTCGTAGCTCCCAGCTTTTAGGGTTTCCACCCGGCTATGTTGAAAAAAAGATGACTCAGATTGAAGACTTTGCCGAATTGGAAGATTTTTTTGACCAACCATTGAGCGTTTATTCCAGCGGCATGAGAATTCGTCTGGCCTTTTCTATGTTTGCATTCCTTGAATGTGATATTCTTATTCTTGACGAGGTACTCGCTGTAGGCGATATCTTCTTTCGACAAAAATGTTATGTGCGACTTGAGGAGTTGATTGCCCAGAATGTTGCCATTATTCTTGTGACACATAGTACAGGTACAGTTAGACAATATTGTGATGACGTTATTGTCCTTCAAAATGGGAGGATCATTTATCATGGAGATTCACAACAGGCGATTTCAAAGTACTTTGAGATAAAAAAGGATCAGGGTATTAAGATTAAAGTTTCTGATACTTATGTGGAAGAAGATTATGCATCTTTTAATACTATTTCATTAAAAGCAAGACATGGCACTTTAGAATGGCCCGCGGAAAGTATTCTTGAAAAGGCTGTTCTACCGAAAAAAAATGAAAACCAGCGGGTAAAATTAATTCATCTGTTGATTTGTAATGAACAGGGAAATCCCTTGCAGGCTTTTGAGCAGGGATCAAAGGCTTATTTTTACTTTGCATATCAAGCGAAGGAAAATATGGGAGTTCCACTTGCTGAAATTACTTTCCTTACGCCTAAAAACTTTCTAATCCATAGTAGGAATTCACTTCAGTTAGATGTGATTCCTCCCCTGAAATTACAAAAAGGAGAAATTGTTCGTTATCGGCAAATGGTGAAACTTGACCTTGCTCCGGGTAACTATATTTTTAATCTTAGATTACTCACAATGCATCCATCGGATTTTAAGGAACGAAAAAAAATTTCCTCGATGGAACTAAAAGAAAAATTGATCACTGTTCTCGATATAAAACCGGCTGGAATGATTGGAGTATTTCAGCAATCTCAAGGTCAGGGTATTGGTTTACATGGCGGTCTTTGTAATTTGGAAGGTGAAATGCATCTTGAGGTTGTTCATGGCTAGTAGAAAATTATCATTTAGCGGAAAGAATGATTTGACTTTCCACAAATGGAGGATATATGGTTTTTGTTATTGCAGGAATGCATCGCTCTGGAACATCAATGGTTGCCAGACTTTTGAATCTTTGCGGGGCATATCTTGGTGAAGAAAAAGAGCTGATCCCGGCTGCTGAGGATAACCCAGAGGGGTTTTGGGAAAATGCCAGGTTTCATAAGATCAACGAAGAGATACTCGCATCATTCGGTGGAAGTTGGGATTTTCCTCCTGTGCTTGAAACAGGTTGGGAGACAGGCAATAATCTTTCACAGATTCGCCCGCGAGTCAATAATCTTATCTACGAATTTCTTCCGCATCGCATATGGGGATGGAAGGATCCTAGAAATTCTCTTACACTGCCTTATTGGAAAACACTTTTTCCTGATCTAAAAGTGGTTGTTTGTTTACGCAACCCTTATGACGTTTACAAATCCTTGTCACGCCGCGGATATGCGTCAAGCGCCTTTTCTTATAATCTTTGGCTGAGGTATTACCAATCATTGCTAACTGCCACCGATCCAAAAAGTCGAATTGTCACACATTTTGAATCTTATTTCCAGAACCCACAATTGGAACTTCGGCGGCTACTTAATTACCTAGATTTGGATGTTTCAGATGAAATAATTGAGATGGCATGTGAAACGATTTCTCCTAATCTTCGACATGGCCAAGCGAAAATATCGAACCTTCTTGCTACAAACCCGACTGCCGATTTACTTAATATCTATACGGAGCTTTGCCTCCAGGCGGGGTCTGTATTTTTTGAATCTCTCTCCCCAAGAGAACGCGAATCCCTGGAAGAAATAGATTTGAATGATGAAGCAAGCTTAAGCAGACGCCGGATTGCCAGCTTAAATTTGGAAATCGAGCAAAAGAATTTGGAAATCGAGCAAAAGAATTTGGAAATCGAGCAAAAGAATTTGGAAATCGAGCAAAAGAATTTGGAAATCGAGCAAAAGAATGCGCAGATTCACGAATTGGTGGCACAAAAAGAAGAAGATATTGCCAATTTGCGGGCTGAACTCCGTCATATTTTTGAAAGCCGCAGTTGGCGATTGGTGAAATTTATGCAAAAATTTAGTTCTTTTTTCCAGAGAGGGATGCAACGGGTAAAAGGAATTAATCACAGTTTTCGAAAAATCTTTTCCGTCTTACGCAGAGAAGGCATACGTGGATTGTTTTTGCGTATGCGTAACCGTTTAAAGACTGCAATACCAATCAGAGCTTTCCCGGAAGCAGTTGCAGAAGTGTATACCAGCTTGTTATCGATCTCCACCGGCCATGAGCCAGATGAATTTGTTCCCCTAGGCGAAGAAAGAATATCTTCAAACGAATTACCGATCAAGCTTATTGCTTTTTATCTCCCACAATTTCACCCGATCCCGGAAAATGATAATTGGTGGGGGAAGGGTTTTACCGAATGGAGCAATGTATCAAAGGCAATTCCCCAGTTTGTTGGACATTATCAACCCCGTCTGCCCGGGGAACTTGGATTTTATGATCTGCGTATACCGGAAGTTCAAAAGCGGCAGATCGAATTGGCACGCATGTATGGAATTCACGGATTCGCCTTTTATTATTATTGGTTCAATGGTAAAAGACTTCTGGAAAAACCATTGGATTTATTCCTAGAGAGTAAAGAAGAATTTCCCTTTTGTATTTGCTGGGCCAATGAAAATTGGACCCGTCGTTGGGATGGTCAGGAAAATGAAATTTTAATTGGGCAGGAACATTCTCCGGAGAGCGACCTTCGATTCATTCAAGATATTGCCCCCATTCTTCAAGATAAACGCTATATTCGTGTCAATGGGAGACCATTATTAATTGTTTACCGTGCCAATATTCTTCCTGATGTATTAAAAACGGTTGCGCTTTGGCGGGAGTACTGTAAAAGCCATGACATAGGTGATCCCTATCTTGTTTCGGCCCAGACATTTTGGTTTATGGACCCACGTGATGTGGGCTTTGATGCGGCCATTGAATTTCCGCCGCATAGCGTGCCAGTTACAGATATTCGCCACTTGTTAAAAATTTCAAATCAAAACTATAGGGGAAATGTGATAGATTACAGAGAGATTATCGAAAAGACATCTTCAATGGCTTGGCCAGATTATCAGCTTTTTAAGACGGTGTTCCCAAGTTGGGATAATGAAGCGCGCAAGCCTGGAAAAGGCTATACTTTTGCCTTTTCAACCCCAGAACTTTACAAAGACTGGTTGTTGCGCGCGGCAAAGTTTACCTTGCAGGAGCCAGACCCGGATAAAAGATTGTTATTTGTCAATGCCTGGAATGAGTGGGCGGAAGGCGCCCACCTGGAGCCAGACCGAAAGTATGGATATGCCTACCTTCAAGCCACCGCGGATGCTTTGCGAGAAGTTGTCAGCCTGAAAGATACAATACCAGTTCACGTAGATAGTAAAAATAATGTCCTCTCGAAAAACCGAGAACAGGATATTCACTCGGTTTCCCCCCATCCAATTATCATTTTTCAGCCGGGTAAAGTGGGTTCAACAAGTGTCCATGTATCCTTGGAAAAGAAGTATAAGGATATTGGTATTTCAACTCCAATCCATCATGCACATATTCTTGAAAATATTGATGAAAGAATAGAATTTGTATCAAGGATTAGAAAAAATCCATCGAACACTATTAAGAAATTGTTGGAAAGCAAGAATCTTAGAGATGAGATATACAGCCAACCCGAAAAATCTTGGAACATTGTTAGTTTGGTGCGAGACCCTGTTGCGCAGAAGATCAGCGCATTATTCCAACTTATTGACGAATATTTCCCTGATTGGAAACAAAGGTTTGATACTGGCGCTAATTCATTGATGGATTTGCAGAAATTTTTCCTTGAAAAGGAGGAGTTTCAAGTTAACGGGCTTGATGCTTGGTTTGAAAATCAGTTAAAGCCTTTATGTAATATTGATATCTTTGATATTCCCTTTGCTAAGGAAGCAGGATATCAGATATATAACCCTGGTTCCCGTATAAACTTGCTGATTGTTCGCCTTGAAGATCTTAATCTTGTAGCTGGGCAGGCATTTAAAGAATTTATCAATATCGAGGATTTTTCTATCATTAATACGAACATTGGTGAGGAAAAACCTTATTATCAACTTTATAATCAGTTCAAAAGCCTTCCAGTACCCATTGAATACCTGGATAATGCCTATAATTCGCGCTATGCCAGGCATTTCTACACTGATGATGAAATTAACTTCTTTCGTGAACGATGGTTGCTCCCACAGCTTGAAAAAAGGAGTAGATGATGTTGTCGAATCTTCTAAACAACAAATATATGAAGCGGCTGAGAATTAGCTTAAACCCATCTCTTGTTACCCCTATTATTATTTTTCAACCTGGAAAAGTTGGTTCCATGAGCGTCCAGCGTTCCTTAGAGGAAGCTTATAAACACCCCGATCTGGACATGCCAATTATTATTCATCATGTTCACGCCTTGAATCAACTGGATGAACGGGAGGGCTATGTAAGAAAAACCCGTAAAAACCCTGAGGAAAGTATTCAATTGATTCAAGAGTGGCGTATTTTACGTAAGGAGATTGAAAGCAACCCGTTTAAAAAGTGGAATGTTGTTAATTTAGTGCGCGACCCAGTTGCCATCAAGGTCAGCGCCCTTTTTCAGTTGTTGGACCAACATATCCCGGATTGGGAAAAACGTCTAAATACGAATGAACTGGCAATGGCAGATTTGGAAGAACTCTTTTTTGGTAAACAGGAATTTGGCTTTCACGGCTTGGACCGTTGGTATGATAATCAAATCAAAGCCTTGTGGGGAATTGATATATTTGCCTCGCCTTTTCCATGGGGTAGGGGATATCAAATATTCAAAAAAGAAAATATTAATTTAATAATCATCCGTCTTGAAGACCTTAACCGAGTGGCGGAACAAGCTTTTGATGAATTTCTTGGGCTTAAGAATTTCAAAGTTGTAAATGCAAATATTGGCAAGGAAAAACCGTACGCAGAACTATATAATGAATTCAAAAAACATCCCCTACCTGTCGACTATATTGACCAGGGATACGGGTCTCGGTTTGCGAATCATTTTTATACCCGTGATGAAATCGCCGCGTTTCGAAAGCATTGGGCGCGGCAGTAATCTTCTTTTGATCGGTAATTAGAAAAAACGTCCCGATGGTAGTTATCAGGCGTTCAAATTCCTCAAGAAAAACCTCACCTAACGTCTATAGATAAATCAAATATCAAATCGATTTTTCCTGCTCTCCACATTCCCCATGCCGCTTATATCAATTATCGTTTTATGCTGGAACAGCGCGGCCCATCTGCCGCAATGTTTGAATACTCTTACCTCGCAATCCTATAAGGATTTTGAAGTCATTGTTATTGATAACAACTCTTTGGATGGTTCTATAGAGAACTTGGTACAACTTTGGCCTGCGCTGAATTTAAAATTGGAAAGATTAAACGAAAACAAAGGCTTTGCCACCGCCAACAATATCGGTGTGAAATTTGCCCGCGGAAAATGGATTGCCCTCCTCAATGCCGATGCCTTCCCCGAACCGGAGTGGCTTGAAAAGCTATTACGTGCCGCAGAGCGAAACCCGGAATATAGCGCCTTCTCCTCCCGCCAGATTCAGAATAATGCCCCCCACCTTTTGGATGGCGCCGGGGATGCCTACCACATCAGCGGACTTGCCTGGCGGAATGGCTACAAGCTGTCTGCAAAAGAATACGGGCTTGAAGGCAGGGAGGTATTCAGCCCCTGTGCCGCCGCCGCTCTGTACTCTCGCGAGGAATTCTTGAAAGTGGGCGGCTTTGATGAGGATTACTTTTCTTATTTTGAGGATGTGGATTTGGGGTTTCGACTCCGCCTGGGCGGGGCAAAATGCCTGTATGTACCGGAAGCAATTGTCAGTCACGTGGGAAGCGCGAGTACCGGTCAACGCAGTGATTTTTCCGTCTATTACGGCTATCGAAATTTGATCTGGACCTTCGTCAAAAATATGCCCTTTCCATGGTTATGGTTATTTTTACCGCTTCACATTATTACCATCCTTTTCTTTTCCATCTATTTAACTGTGCGCGGGCAGGGCAGGGCAATCTGGAGGGCGATATTCGATGCGCTCCGCGGCCTTCCTAAAATGATGAGGAAAAGAAAGGCAATCCAAAAAAATATCAAGATCAAGCCGCGTGACCTGTTGAATGTCATGTCTACAGGTTTGTTTGAACCCTATCAGGAATTTATGCAACGGAATAAAAAACAATGAAAGACCTCGGCGTTTGCATTGTCACCCGCAAATCGAAGGAAGTGCTTCTGGATTGCCTTGTGTCATTATATGAACAGACTCAAGGGCTTGACCTGGAAGTCGTTGTGGTGGATAACGACTCACAGGATGGCACGGTCGAAGAAGTGCGCCTCAAATTCCCAACCGTGAAGTTGATTCTGAACAATGAAAATTTGGGTTTTTCCCGCGCAGTAAACCAGGGCCTGCGAATTCTGGACGCGCGCTATTATGCACTGCTCAACCCGGATGCCATCGTGCTGGACCGCGCCCTGCCGCGTCTGATTCAATTCATGGAGGAAAATCCCCAGGCTGGGATATGCGTTCCGAAAGTCCTCAACAGCGACGGCACACTGCAATATCAATGCCGCCGTGGCGAAGCCCGCCCTGGTGAGGTGTTTTCTTATTTTATCGGGCTTGCCCGCATGTTTCCCAATGACACGCGCTTCACAGGCTATTTGCTCAATCATATCGACAACGATCAGGTCAACGAAGTCAAGGCGGTTTCAGGTTCTTGTATGATGATTCGCCGTGCTGTGATCGAACAGATCGGTTATTTCGACGAGCGCTATTTTGCCTATCAGGAAGATACAGACTATTGCTTTCATGCGCGCCAGTCGGGCTGGAAAGTGTATTATGTTCCTATGGCTCGGGTAATTCACCACGGCGGACGGGGAGGTTCGGGTGTCAACCCATATTTTGGGGTGTATCAATGGCATCGTTCCTACTATCTTTATTACCGTAAAAATCTGGCAAGAGATTATCCGTTTTGGTTCCACCCGCTGTACTATTTTGTGATGCTGGCAAAAATGACTGTGAACCTGACAGGTGTATTCTTCAGCCGCGATAAAGTTGTAGGGACTCGCAAGCCTTCCTGACCCAATCGAAATAGGGGAGTGGTTTTCATTGCCGCAAACGGACGGCGGTTTCAGGAAGATAAACTCTGATAAACTATCAGCATAGATTTGCATTTCATTTGTGAAACGGTTTTCATGGGTAATCCATTATTCCCCCTCATTATCAGCCTTCTTGTCAGCATTGGTTTCGGGTATCCCTCGGCATTCCTCGCGAACCGCCTCAACATCATGGATATTCCCGGGACTGCCCCTCATAAAAAACACGCCCGTCCCACACCGTTGGCGGGTGGTATTTTGTTGACGATAACACTTGCCACTGCGGCGTTTATTTTTCGCCAACAACTCAACCGTGAAATCCTCACGGTTTTCGCCGGCGCTTCAGTGGTGTTTCTCTTTGGCTTGTGGGACGATTACAAAGGGTTATCAGCCCGCCCCAAATTGATTGGTCAATTAATTGCTGTTGCGACCCTTGTATTTTTTGGAGTTCAGGTTCATTTTATGACGGTCTTATCCGACGCCGGGTATATATCCATCCTGGCGGCCAGAGTTTTGAATATTCTAGTTACACTATTTTGGGTGATTGGCATTACCAACGCCGTGAACATGGTGGACAGTATGGATGGGATCGTAGCCGGGCTTGGGGTGATTGCATTTGCTTTTTTCATGGGCGCAACAATATTAGCGCATCAAACCGCGCTGACAATTTGGTCTGCCGCGCTGTTGGGGATTAGCGCAGGGTTATATTTTTGGAATAAAATGGCGGCCAAATTCTTTCTCGGCGATTCGGGCACGCAGACGCTGGGATTTTTGCTGGCCTCTTTTGGCATCATGTATAATCCTCTCAACCGTAACCCCGAATCTTCATGGATCGTCCCCATTATGCTGTTGGGTATCCCAATCTTCGATACCACGCTTGTAGTTTTATCCCGTATTAAAAGAAAACAAGCGGTGGGAAGTGGCAGGCGAGACCATACCTATCACCGGCTGATTGCATTGGGCTTTTCGCCCAGGCTGGCCGTATCCATTACTCACCTGGCGGCTTTGCTTATCAGTTGCCTGGCTTTCCTAAGCCTATACCTTCCTCCATTTGCCGCCATATTATTTTTTGTGCTGACAATACTCTGTGGAGTCATCACCTTGCTTTGGCTCGAGCGAAAACCAACCCTGGATGAACAACCTGAAGGAAATCATCTTGCGTAAAATTCTCGATCATATTCGTCACTGGCGCCAGCCGCATAATTTGCCGGTGGTTTATGTTGCTTTCCTGGCGCTTGGGGCGTTGATTTCACTTTTCTCGATTCTCCGTTCTCCATCAGAGTCGAAGAACGCCTTATTTTTGGGATACTCATTGGAAAAGACCCTGCTTGGCGCGGGGCTTCTTTTGTTGCTGTTCCTGTTCATTGCATTGACCTTGAAACTCTCCCGCCAGCCTGAGTGGTCCCGCCAGTTGTGGGAGGGTGTCTTTAATAACCCACCTGTAAAGGCCATAATTTTGTGGGCTTCTGTTGCTTTGCTTATTATTTTTTGGATATTGCTATTTTTGCCATCCTATCGTCTTGGGGGCATGGCGGGGTATGTTGTCCAGTTGAAAGCTGTCATCGTCTGGCTGGCAGTTGTCAGCGTGGTCACGATGCGGATGATCCTGCTCGAGCGTGGAAAAGAATCCGTTGGGTCTGTCATCCTGAAAAATAAGATGGCTGTTCGGGCGGGGACTGTTGTCCTGGCATTGTTTATTCTTGCGGGGGGGATTGTGGTTTTTTCAGGCATGGGCGTCAGCCACCCTGAAGATTACTGGTACGCTTCCGGGGTTCCGGTGTTGGGGTTGCAAATTCTTTTTTCGCTGGTATTGGGCGCATTGTTCATCTGGCTGGAACCCCGCTGGAATGTGAAGCCATCAACAAGGGTTGATGTTTTGATTTGCCTGGGGCTTTGGGTTGTTACTGCCTGGCTGTGGGCGCGGGAGCCTATTCGACCGAATTTCTTTATGCCCGATACGGCTGATAATTTGATGTATCCATATTCGGACAGCGCCACATTCGATGTTGCCAGCCAGTTTGCGCTGATTGGGCAGGGGATTTTTAACGGGCAATATTTTGACCGCGTTCTTTATATTGCTTTTTTGAATTATTTGCATATTTTGTTCGGCCAGAATACGGGGCAGATGATGACCGCGCAGGCGGTGGTTTATGCGGCGTATCCTGTGCTTGTTTATCTGTTGGGCAGGGAATTGCACAGCCGTGCCCTGGGCGTTTCGGCCGGTGTGTTGATCTTGTTGCGCGGTTTGAATTCGCTTGTCTCTGCCACCTGGATTGACCTCGCAAGCCCCAAAATGATCCTGACGGATTTCCCCGCCGCAATCGGCATTGCGCTTTTTTTGCTGTTATTTTTAAAATGGTTTAAAGACCCTTCAAAAAGATATCTTGCAGTGTGGGCAGGCGCCGCGCTTGGCTTTACGATCCTATTGCGGACGAATGCGATTCTCCTGCTTCCGGCCTTGCTTATGTATGCCTGGGTTGTTCTGCGCCCGCGCTGGAAGTACGCATCTATCGGCTCCTTGTTGCTGATTCTTGGAATGTTGACCGCCACCACGCCCTGGGATTTGAGAAATCTTCAAAACGGTACGCCCATGTTTTACGTGTACTATTCGCGCATTCAACTGGTTTTGCGCGCCCGGTATGGCCTGCAGGGAGATACTTATCTTCCAAACATGCCCTCCACTGTTCAGGTTTCTCAAACACAAACTGGACCGAGAGAAATTGCAAGGCAGAGGGTTGCAGAGCCGCCAGAGACAAAATCTTGCAACACCCAGCCTTGTAAGATTGCCAATCACTTTTTTCACAACCTGATTACTTCGGTTCTTTTTCTGCCATCGTCTTTTACCCTCGATGATTTGTGGAACATCATAAAGCTGGGCATACCCTACTGGAAAAATGACTGGGCGGGTGGGGGGCTTGGCGTTGGCGCGGGAATTTTCCTGCTCTTGAATTTGGCTGTGATTTCCCTGGGGTTTGGCGCCATGTGGGAGCGCAACCGGGCTGTAGCGGTGATACCGGCCATTTTTTTCCTGGTTTATATTTTGTCCAACGCTTTGGCGCTCACCTCCGGCGGACGTTATATCGTCCCGGTGGATTGGATCATTTGCGTCTATTACATGGCTGGTTTTCTGCAAATTGCGTATTGGATGCTGCGCCTGACGGGGGATGTCGACTCATTCGAACACTTGCCGCCCAACGCCAACGGAGAATCTGCGATAAACCGTCCAAAGATAGTTTCGGCTTTTGTGATGGTGTTCATGCTTGGCTCGTTAATTCCCATTTCGGAAATGCCATTTGAAAGACGATATCAGGATAGTTCGGTGGAAGATACCCTTGTTATGCTGGAGCAAAAGGGAATGTTCGAGCAGGCTAATTTCGACAGGGAGGAATTGTCCGCTTTTCTGGCAGGCCCGCGCGCGGAAATGTTCGTCGGCAGGCTGTTGTATCCGCGATATTACTTTGCCGGGGAAGGCGAGTTTGACAGGCATTATCCATACGTGCCTCTCGATTATCCGCGCCTTGTGTTTAATATAATCGGCCCCTTTGAAGGCGGAGGCAGGCAGAATGTGATCATCCCCGGCAATAATCCCAACATGATCCTTCATGCGGCTGACGTGGTTGTGGTTGGGTGCAAAGCGGAGCAAAATCTCGATGGCCTGGCGGTCTTTGTATTATCCGAACCGGGCTTCGTCTATTTACGCTTTCCCCAATCAGAACTGAAATGCCCATTGCAGTCGCCCATCATTCAACCGTAGTGGAATATTGTCCCCGCGTATCGTTACCCATTCAATTTTATCAGCCTCATTTTCATGGCCGCGAGCACAGCCTGCGCGCGATTGGGCTGTTTCATTTTTTCAAGAATATTTTTTGCATGACTGCGGACAGTCTCTTCGCTGACACTCAACTGGGCGGCAATCTGTTTATATGTATTGGGCGAAGCCATCCACTCGAGAACTTCAAGTTCGCGCGGGGTCAGCGTAATCGTTGGAGTGTGCTGTGGCTGCATTCGGCTGACGATTTTTTTCATCACATCCGGGTGAAGGTAGGCTTCCCCGTGCGCCACTGCATGGATCGCGCGCACCAACTCGGCAGGCTCCACATTTTTCAGCACATACCCTTCGATGCCCGCCGCCACAAGATCGAACACGCGGTCATCCACTTCGGTGCCGGTCAACATCATGATCTTTATTTTTGGGTTGGATTTTCGCAGGGCAAGCGCCATCTCCTGCCCGTCCATTTCAGGCATGATGAGGTCCACGAGAACGATGCCTGGCTGTAGCTTTTTTGCCGCTTCCAAACCGACTCTTCCATTTTCCGCTTCGCCCACAACCTCCAGGTCTGGTTCCAGACGAAGGACCATTGCCAACCCTTTGCGGACCACCGCGTGGTCGTCTACGATGAGGATCCGAATTGAATCAGGCATGGTGATGCCCATTGATCGGCAGGTTGACCATGATGCGCGCGCCTGCATCGAGTTGGCTGACGATCTCACAATCGCCGCCCATGGCGCGGGCGCGTTCCTGAATTCCATGCAGGCCGAAATGCTCGCGGTTGAGACTGCGCGAAAGTGCGACGGATAGATCGAAGCCTTTGCCTTCGTCTGAAACAACCAGATAGACTTCATCTTCTGTAACGGTCAGGCACAGGCGCGCTGATTGCGCGCCTGAATGCCGCGCGGAATTGGCCAGGGCTTCCTGCGCCATGCGGTAGACCGTTCGTCTCATTCCAGAGGACAGGGAATTGAAATCGCCGTTGCTGCTGAAGATGATGCTGAAAGGCCGCGGGCGGCAGCAACTGCTGACGTAATTCGTCAGGTCAGCCATGAAAAGCTCGATGGTCAGGGCGGAGGGCCACAGGTCAAAGATGGAGCGGCGTACTTCGTCGTGGGCGGTATTGGCAAGGGAGCGTAATTCAATGAGTTCGTTCTTCACGTCCCCGGCTTTTTGAGGGAGCATGGTGATGCAGGCATCCAGGGAATAGACAATGCCAAAGAGCGATTGGGCGACGGTGTCGTGAATGTCGCGGGCGATGCGGTTGCGTTCGGTTTCTACGGCGAGGCGTCGGGCGCGGTCAATGCAAAGGATGGTGGTACCAAGCGCCAGGGCGGCTTGATTCGCAACCGTCATCAGCGTGGATTCCATCTCTTTGGTGAGTCCAGATTCTTCGACGAGTAAAATGCCGACGGGGTGCTCCCTCAAATAAAGCGGCACAATAAACCATTGATTTCGATTGAGCCAGGTATTAAGTTGGAAATCCTGAATGAGGGGGTGGTCGTTTGTGGTGAAACTGCTGCGGTTGAGCAGAGCTTTGATGACTTCGCCATTTTCAGATTTGAGCGGAAGCGATTTTGTGTGAGGGAAAGATTCTTCGGGGGGGTAGACCATCCAGCCGCCGAGTTCTTCGCGGGCGGGGTCCACCAATGCGACGACGGCTTTTGAAAAGCCGAGGTCGGTGGTGACGGCTCCGAGCACGCGCTCCTGCACAGAGATGAGATCGGGCGCGGCCTGCAACAACACGGTGAGGTCGTGAATGATCTCCAGTTGACGGTGTGCGGTTTCCAGGTTTTCGTGTTTTTGGGCAAGCTCATCACGGGCGCTGGATAATTCTTCGCGCGCGCGATTGATATCCCTGAGCAGGGTGGACGGGTACGCAAAGAGGATCGGGAACAGCCATATTCCCGCGAGTTGAGTCATTAAGGTGATGTTGTTTGAAAGTTCTGGAGGAGAAAAAATATTGCCGATTAAATAAAGCGGCGTAAAGGCAAGGGAGGCCACAAGCGCGCCGCGCACTTGAAAGAAAAATGCGCCTGCCAGGAGCGGGCTTAGCACATAAAGATAATACGGGCTTTGCGTCCCTCCGCTAAGCGCGAGAATGAGTGCGGAGAAGAGAAAATCGAAGCTCATTATGTAAGGGCGGTCTACAACGAGCTGATTAAGGCGGCGGTTGAAAATCGAAACGATTCCATTGGCGAGGACGACAATACCCAGCACAACCAAAGGGGGGAATACGCCAGGGCTATTTTCTTGATTCAAGGTTAACACGGCGGGGAAAAGCGAAGCCCAGCGAAAGATGACAAGAAACAGGAAGATGCGATTGGTGCGAAAAATGGATTTAATGTTTCTGACCATGACGGCTAAAACCTGAAGTTGAAAAGGGGGGGATAAGTTGTAGAATGATTATATCCGAATAATCGCGCCACTCCCCCGCGCGGGGGAGAAAAATACCCCTGTGTGTGGGATGGTCAACTGGATGTCGAATCGGTATCATAATCACGTTCAAAGGAGACAGTTATGACAGACGTAATTATCAAAGAAGACCAAGTGTTGGATTGTTCTGGAATGCTATGTCCCTTGCCTGTTGTGAAAACTTCCAAGGCAATGAAAGAACTTCAATCTGGACAAGTTTTGAAGATGGTTGCCACCGACCCTGGCGCCCCGCCAGATATGGAAGCCTGGAGCCGCCAAACGGGCAATGAATTGCTTCGTTCGATGGTTGAAAGTGGAAAGTTCATCTTCTATTTGAAGAAAAAATAAATTGAATCCCATCAAATTTTAATATGGAGGTTTCTCATGTCTAAATCTGATCCGAACGCCCCAAAAAGACTGGCGCTTATTGCCAGCAAAGGAACACTTGACTGGGCCTATCCCCCGTTCATTCTCGCCAGCGCGGCTGGCGCCATGGGCTGGGAGGTGGGCATTTTCTTTACCTTTTACGGGTTGACTCTCCTCAAAAATGACCTGACCGCTTCGGTCTCCCCTTTGGGCAACCCTGCCATGCCGATGAAAATGCCCTTTGGCCCTGAAGGATTCCAGAATATCAACTGGGCCATGCCGAACCTGCTCATGGCAAATGTCCCTGGCTTTGAGAGCGTGGCGACTGGCTTGATGAAGCAAACGTTCAAGAACAAAGGGGTCGCGTCGGTTGATGAGCTTCGCCAGATGTGTGTCGAGTTGGATGTGAAAATGATCGGCTGTCAGATGACCATGGATGTTTTCGGCTTCAAACGTGAAGACTTTATCAAGGAATGTGAAGTCGGCGGCGCGGCCATGTTCCTCGAATACGCCGCAGACGCGGATGTGCAATTGTTTGTATAGCGGGTAAAGAGTAATGATGTAAACAAGTAGACAGGGAAACACGGCAAACCTGTCTACTTGTTTCCTTGTTTACCTGTTTACTACTTCTCCCCGGAGGGCAGTTATGTTGTGGAAGACGAATGACCCTGATACAAAGAAAATTTTGTACGTTCAGACTCACGGGGAAAAAGACCCTGAGCGCACAGCGACTCCATTCTTCCTTGCCACGGCTGGGGCGGCAATGGACAATGAAGTGTGCATTTATTTCACGATGAATGGTCCGCAGTGTCTGGCAAAAGGCAACGGCGAGAAGATATTCATCCCGCGCAAAGGCGGCAATGGAAAAGAACTCAAATATTTCATTGACCAGGCGCAGGAAATTGGCGTGCGTTTGCTCGTCTGCCAGCCTTCACTCGATTTACACGGCTACACCATGGATGACATGATCGAAGGCGTGGAAATGATCGGCGGCGCGGCGTTCAACGATATGGCTGTCCATGCCGATGCGGTGATTGCGTTCTAAATGCAGAATGATGAATGGCGGAATGCAGAATATATGATAGACATTCATCATTCTGCATTCTGCATTAGGAGTTTTCCATGCCTACCACATTAGAAAACTGGAATCCGGGCAAAGCCGAAAATCGTCATCCCGAAGTGGCGTACGAAGAGAAGGAACGTCTTTTCCTCGAAGTCAAAAATGATCTGCGCTTCAGTGACTTCCTCTACGGATGTTACGAGTGCGGCATTTGCGTTGCCACTTGTCCATCTGCGCGCTTCTATGATTTCAGCCCACGCGTGATTGCGCAGTCCATGGCGCGTGAAGATGTCGAACGCATCTATGACATCATCTCCGAAGATATTTGGAATTGCGCGCAATGCTTCTCTTGTGTGCGCTGTCCGCGACAAAATAACCCCGGTGGATTGGTCACAATTCTGCGCGAAGTTTCGCTCAAGAATGGCTTGCAGGAAACAAAAGATGCCTTGCAAGGTTACAGCCGCGTTATATATAAAGTTATGCTCAAAGGCAATCAGGTTTCACCGGATATGCTCCAGCCTGATTTCTTCCCCGATTGGGGCCCGTGGGTGGGTGAATTCAGCGCGAACATGCAAATCTGGCGCAAAGCCATTCCCATGGACTCGATTCGCGGAGTCACCGACGCCGCCTGGCGCGTGGACCGCAAGACCCTGCTCGAACTCTATACCATCTGGTTCGAGTCAGGCAACATGGACATCATCAAAGAACTCGATGAAGCCTTGTACGATCTTTTGACAGAAGTCATGCAGGAAGAGTTGGAGGAGGGGTAGTTGGTAAATAGTAATTGGTAATTGAGAAGTAATTACCAATTACCAATCGCCAATTACTTCTCAATTGGAGACGATTATGAGTGACACACTTACCACCGTTGAACAGATCCTTGAACGAAAATCTCATCCCGTCGTTCGTGACGCATCCGTTGCGAAGACTCATGACATGCGCGACCTTTTGTTTGAACTCGAAGCAAAAGGCGAGATCATCGTTCAGAGAGTGCCTGAGCCATATTTTGAGATGACCACAAAATATGGGCGCAAGAAAAAGATTCCGCTCGAACATACCTGGCACCACAAATCCTGCGGTCACTGCGGACATATCCCTGGCTACGCATCCTCCATCCTCTGGCTTCACCGCCAGTTTGGTTTGGACTATCTCGACCCCACAGACCAGACCTCCTGCACAGGTTGGAATTACTACGCCTCCGCCGCATCCAACGCGGCTGGACAAGCCTCGGTGATGGCTCGCAATTTCGCCGCCGCGTATGAGACGGGCTACTTCCCATTGATCCACTGCGGCACAAGTTTCGGACATTACAAGGAAATCCGCGAACAGCTTGTGCATCACAAGGATTTGCGTGACGAAGTCCGCCGAATTCTGGGCAAGATGGGCAAGCCGCTCGTCATCCCCGAAGAAATTGTTCATTACAGTGAGTGGGTTCACATGATGCGCGACCGCATCGCTGAAAAGCAAACGCTGGACATGAGCATGATTACCGCCACTGTCCACCCTGCCTGCCACTATTACAAGATCGTCGCCGAAGACGCGATCTACGACCCCGAAATCTACGGCGGACAGCGTACCGCCGTTGTGACTGCCATGCTCGAAACCATCGGCGTCAACGTCGCGGATTATTCCACATGGTTCGATTGCTGTGGATTTGGTTTCCGCCATGTTTTGGTACAGCGCGACTTCACCCGTTCATTTTCTGTTTTGCGCAAGATCGAGACGATGAAGAACGAAGTCAACCCTGACTTGACCGTTACCCACGATACAGGCTGTGTCACATCATTGGACAAGAGTCAATTTGCCGCCAAAGCGCATGACCGCAAAGTCGGCATCCCCGTATTGTCCGACGCGCAGGTTGCCGCGCTGGCAATGGGAGCGCATCCCTTCCGCGTCATCCAATTCCACTGGCATTCCACAGACTGGCGTCCCTTCCTCGATAAGCTCGGCGTCAACTGGCAAAAATATTGGGACGAGTTCCAGGGCGATCTCGACGCGATTCGCGCGGGGACGAAATCTGGCATTACCTGGGAAGACGCGGATGCGCCAGTTGCATTAACTGCGAAATAATAACAAGTGAAAAGTAATTCGTAATTGGTAATTCGTTTGTCTAATTACGATTTACCAATTACGAATTACGAATATCTGGAGGAAACATGACATCTGGAAAAGTACTCATCATCGGCGGCGGACCTTCGGGGCTTGAATCCGCGCGCTGTGTGGCGGAACTGGGCGGGGAAGCCATACTCATCGAAAAGCGCGAACGACTTGGCGGCACGCCAGACCGCGAAGGCTACGCCAAACTCACTCATCACTGGCGCGACGCATCCGAAGCGATGGCGGATATGGCGGCGGCGGTGACGAGCAACAAAAATGTGGAAGTGAAGTACAACGCCGAAGTGAAGTCAATGACTGGGAGCGCTGGCAACTTCACAGTTGAGATCGAAGCGGGCGGCGCAGTCGAATCCATCAATGCGGGCGCAGTCATCATCGCCACAGGTTTTCAGCATTTTGATCCGGGCCGCGCAACGCAATATTACAACTACTATTCTTTTCCCGATGTCATCACGCTCACTGATCTCGAAAAAATGTTGAAGGAACATAATGTCGTGCGCCCGTCGAATGGCGAGACGCCGAAGAAGATCGCGTTCATTCAATGTGTGGGTTCGCGTGACCGACAAATTGGAAATGAATATTGCTCGAAGGTTTGTTGCGGCATCGCCAGCAAACAAGCCATTGAGTTGCGCGAACAAATTCCCGATTCGAAAGTGATGATCTTTTATATCGACATGCGCATGTATGGCTATTGGGAAAATGAAATCTACTGGCCCGCGCAGGAAAAATATAAAGTCAATTATGTGAAGGGCGTTATCAGCGAAGTGCTCAGAAAGGGCGACAAACTTTTGATCCGCGGCGAAGACACCACCATGAGCCGCCCGATGGAAGTGACGATGGATATGGTTGTGCTTTCGGTTGGCATGGAACCGAGCGCAGGCACACGCGCAGTGGCGCAACTCATGGGCGTCCAGCAAAATAAATATGGCTTCATCGAAGCGGGCGGCGCGGGCGGTCTCGACCCCGTTGCCACATCGCAGGAAGGCATCTTCGTTGCGGGCGCCGCGTCTGGTCCGTCTGACCTCGACGACTCCATCGCGCAGGCAGGTCTCGCCGCCGCGCGCGCAGTCGCATCCGTCCGCAAGGTAATGGCGTAACGCAAGATGGCATCTTGCGCCACAAAATATGAATCAACCTCAACAACCAAGTCACATCCTCAAACAAAGAACGGGACCTGACGATCCCGTTTTGCAAGAGACATTGCAGGATGCGCTCGCGCAAGTTTCATCTGCTGATGTGATTTCCATCGCTGACGAATTATCCGCGCGACAAGAACGCATCTTTCTTAATCTGAAAACTGATTCAGTCTCGTTGGCATCCTCCTTCGCTGACGTAGCCGCCGCCGTCACTCACACAAAAGCGAACGCGCGCACACTTACCAATTACTTTAATCACGGCGATTACAAATTAATTACCGAATTACTAATTACTGATATGCCAACACCCGTCCGCGTGGCGGTCTTCGTTGAAAAACTAAACGCACTCGATACCCGCCTTGCCATGGAGCTTGCCACTGGTCTTTTACATTACACCTCTCCCAAAGACCACTGGCTGTGGACTCGCTGGCTATGGGACCCAACCACAGCCACAGGCATTCTTCCATTACTTGCAGGCAGTACCCACAACCTGCTCGCAGAAAATTTTGCCGATGGATATGCAAGAGTCGGTTCGGTCACTGCCATGAGCATGAAATTCGCGGAAGGCACGGATTTGTTTGTTGACGAGTTAACGAGTAACGAGAAACGAGCGTCGTTTGCCAACAGCGCGTTTCTCGCCTGTGCTTACAGTGTGTATTTGTACGGAACAACGAGTTGGCGATTGAGCCGCGAGTTCAATGGTTTACTCCCCACTCTGCCAAATATGGCGAGGAAGTTGCTGGGATTGAAAAAGATAGGTAATTAGTAATTGGTAAATAGTAATTGCCAATTACCACGCACCAATTACCAATTACGAATTACGAACTAGGAGACTTCATGGCACCTAAGTTTGAGAAAGTAAAAGTAGTCGAAAAAGAACATGCTGTCGTAGACGGCGTGGATATTTCGGGTCACTGGAATCGCATGTTCGAACAGCGTGTGATCACCGAGTACACGCCCGAACTCATCGAAAAAGTTGCGGATATTCCTGGCGGCGAATCGTTTGCGAATTGTTATCAGTGCGCGAAGTGTATCGCCGTCTGCCCAGTGGACATTGTCGGGAATTATGGTCCGCGCAAGTTGTATCGCTACGCCCAAACAGGCATGGACCTGACCGAAGCCCCCGAACTGTGGCTTTGTACCACCTGCAAAAATTGTCTGCGCGTCTGCCCCAAAGAAGTGGATATGATTCAGATCATGCCCGCTGTGCGTGAGCAGGCGATTCTTGCGGGAAAATTTGTCCCCGCCGAATTGCAACAGGCATTCGAGAACACCGCCAAATCGGGCAATCCGCTTGGACAGCCCCAGCGCAAACGCGACGCGTGGATTAAAGACGCGGGCGTGGAAGTTCCTATCATCAAAGACCTCGCCCGCCCCGTGGATGTGCTTTGGTATGTCGGCTCGTATCCGTCCTATCATCCGCGCGGCATTGACGCGGCTTCGGCGGCGGCGCGCATCTTCTCCGCGCTGGGAATTGATTTTGCGATTCTAGGAAAAGAAGAAAAAGACGACGCCGACTCCCAGCGTTTAGCTGGTGAGAAGGGTCTCTTCGAGATGATGACCGAATACAACATCGAGACCTTCAACAAGTACGAATGGAAGGAATTGATGGTCACGGGTCCGCATGAATTGAACGCCTTCAAGAACGTGTATCCCAAGTACGGCTTTGAGCGCCCTGTGGTGCACTACACCACCTTCCTTGCCCGCTACCTTGACCAACTCAAACCGTTGCTCAAACATCGCGTAGAAAAGAAAATCACCTATCACGACCCCTGCTATCTCGGCAGGCATAACGGCGAATACGAAGCCCCGCGCAAATTGCTCGAAGCCATCCCTGGCGTGGAGTTGGTTGAAATGCAGCGCAACCGCGAAAACGGATATTGCTGTGGCGGCGGTGGCGGCGGCATGTGGATGGACTCGTTCACAGCCAAGCACACCACCATGCGCCTCTCGGAAAAACGCGCGATGGAAGCCGCGTCCACGGGCGCGGATGTGCTGGCAGTCGCCTGCCCGTTTGAAGTCTCACGCTTCGCCGACGCGGTCAAGTCCACGGGCAATGAGCATGTGGATGTGCTGGATATCCTTGAATTGCTGGATAAATCAATACGGGGGGAGCAGTAATTGGTAATTAGTAATTGGAGATTGCAAAAAATTACCAATTACCAATCACCAATTACCAAATGCAAAAAGTAACTCGAAACAGGAGCCTTCATGAACATCGTAGTAGCAATAAAACACATCCCCAGCATCGCCGATGACCTGCCCGTCAAAGGCAATAACGTGGATTTTGACTCGGTGGATTTCGTGCTCAACGAATTCGATGAGCAGTCCATCGAGCAGGCTGTGCTGGTGAAGGAAGCCGTCGGTGGGACGGTGACCGTGGTCGGGGTGGACATGATCGGGGAGTTGGACGCGGTTCTTCATCTCGCGTTGGCGAAGGGCGCGGATAAGGCTGTCAAAATTACGGGCGATGACCCTGCCGCGGATTCACATCAGCAAGCCAAGTGGTTGGCGGAAGCGATCAAAGGCATGTCGGCGGATATGGTTTTCGCGGGCGTGCAGGCGTCGAATGATCTCGACGGTCAGATCGGACCGATGATCGCGGCGCATCTCGACATGCCGTACATCGGCGGAGTCAGTTCAGTGGAGGTCTCTGACCACACAGCAACGGTGAATAAAGAATTCGCGGGTGGAATTGGCGGGAAATATTCTGTCAGTTTGCCGATGGTTGTCGGTGTGCAGGCCGCGTCCAAGCCGCCGCGCTATGCACCGATCAGCAAAGTCCGCCAGGTCGCGCAGACCGCGACGATTGAGAAGGTTTCTCCGTCAGGTGATGCGACTTCGGGATTGGCTTTCAAGAAGATGGCTCCACCCGTTGTGACAGGTCACGCCGAGATGATCGAAGGTTCGTCGAAGGATGTGGCGAAGAAGATCGTGGAGTTGTTGAAGAGCAAGGGGCTTGCGTAATTGGTAAATAGTAAATGGTAATTAGTAATTGACGCGCAACGAAATTACCATTTACCGATTACTAATTACCTCCGAAGGAGCAAACATGAGCAATGACATTCTCGTAATCACCGAACACATGGACGGAAAATTTTCCGATGTGTCGTTTGAAATGGTTGGAAAAGCCAAAGAGTTGGCATCCGCTTTGGGAGGAAGAGCAGTCGCCGTCGTAGTCGGAGGCGGGGTTTCGTCCAATGTCTTCGCGTCTGATTCAACAATCCACATTGATGATGCGGCGCTGAGTCAATTCAATCCCGAAGCATACGGAAAAGTCATCGAAGCGTTGGTCAAGGAAAAATCTCCGCGGCTGGTGATGTTTGGCTGGACTGCCACAGGCATGGACTTAGCCGCGTGGCTTTCGGCGAAACTTGGCGTGCCGTGCGCGGCGTATGTGAAAAACATCGGCGCGGATTTGACGATGAGTTGCCAGGCGTACGGCGGCAAAATGAGCGCGGACGTTTCACCCGAAGGCGACATGGCGATTGCGGCTTGTCTCGCAGGCTCGTTCCCTGTGGAAGCGGGGCAAGGCTCGACGGCGGCAACATCCATTGCTTCGCCCGTTGCGCTGGATGGGTTGAAAATAAAATTCGTCGAAGCGATTAAACCCGCGGGCGGCGATGTGGATATTACCGCGCAAGCGAAGTTGGTTTCGATTGGACGCGGAATTGGAAGCAAGGATAATGTTGAACTCGCGGAAGAGTTGGCGGGCAAACTTGGCGCGACGGTTTCATCATCCCGCCCCGTTGTGGATGCGGGCTGGTTGCCGCGCACAAGGCAGGTTGGCAAGTCGGGACTCAAGGTCAAGCCGAAGTTGTATCTCATGCTCGGTATCTCTGGCGCGCCTGAACATCTCGAAGGCATGAAGAGCGCGGAGTTGATCATCGCCATCAACACCGACAAGAAAGCGCCGATCTTCAACGTGGCGCATTACGGCGCGACGGCGGATCTGTTTGAAGTGGCTGAGGCGATGCTTGAATTACTGTAATTAGTAATAAATGGAGATTGGTAATTAGTAATTGGTAATTACCAATTACCAATTACCTTTTTCGGGAGGGTACGTTGCTCACACTGATTGAAAAAATCATATTCATTTTGCTGGCGTTGGTTGCGGCGGGATTCACAGTTCATGGATTCAAAACCATCATCGACTCGGTGCGGAAGGGACGCCCTGCGCCTGAGTTGAAAAATATTCCTGCGAGTCTGATCAAAGCGGGCGTGATGATTCTGTTTCAGCAGACCATCTTCAAGGCGCGTAAAGTGTTGAGCGCGATTCATCTTGGGTTGTTCTTCGGTCTCATCACCTATGCCTTCGTCAATCTCGTGGATGTGCTCGAAGGATTCATCCCAGGCTTTGAGTTGATTTATGGCGGCAAACATCTTGCATTTGCGTTTCCGCCCGTCATCGTCAACGCTTTCAATCTCATCGCCGATGTGATGAGCGGCGCGTTGTTGTTCAGCATCACCGTTTTTCTTGTGCGGCGTTTCATCGTCAAGGATAAACGGCTCGAATATCGCGATAATGTTTTGCTGAATCCAAAAATCAAGGCGGGCGGGCAGGCAAGAGATTCGCTCACCGTGGGCGTGTTCGTCATCATGCACGTTGCCGCGCGTTTGCTTGGTCAGGCATATCGCCTTGGCGATGGCGCGGACCCGTTCATGCCGATTGCGAGTTTTCTCAACGGCATGTTTGGCGTTTCGCAAACGGGCGTTCACGTTGCGTGGTGGGTCAGCATTTGTTGGGTACTTTATATCTTGCCCTACATCACGCGCAGTAAGCATACGCACTTCACGATTGGTCCCGTCAATCTCGGGCTTGCCAAACAAAATCCGCGCGGACTGCTCGACCCTGCCGCGAAGGTTGACCCTGGCGCAAAATTTTTGCACGACCTTTCCTGGAAACGCGTTTTGGATTCTTATGCCTGCGTGCAATGCAATCGCTGTCAGGATGTCTGCCCCATGAATTTCGCCGAAGGCGCGCCGCTTTCCCCTTCGGCATTGGAAGTGAACAAGCGTTACCTCATTAAAGAAGCGACCTTCGGCTCTCACCCCGACCGATTGCTGATTCCGCTTACTGAGACAGTCATCTCCGCTGAGGCAGTTTGGTCCTGCACAACTTGTCATGCGTGCGTCAGTATTTGTCCCGTTGGCAATGAGCCGATGGCAGATATCATTGATATTCGCCGCCGCCTATTAATTGACGGCGCGGAAATTGACAGCGGCGTGCAGAACGCTTTGCAGTCCCTCGCCACCAACGGCAACTGGATGAGCAAAGGTAAACGTCTGCGCGGACGCTGGGCGAAGGAGATGGAGTTCCCCGTCAAGAACGCGACCGAAGAGCCCGTGGAGCATTTGTGGTTCGTCGGCGATACGGCTTCGTTCGATGAGCGCGTCATTCCGAATACCAAAATGGTTGCGCGTATTTTCAACCAGGGCGGCTTGGATTTTGGAATCATGTACCAAAGCGAATCCAACTCTGGCAATGACGTGCGCCGCGTGGGGGAGGAAGGTCTGTTCGAGCAGTTGGTCGAGCAGAATATCGAAGCGTTTGGCAAGGCGCAATTCAAGCAAATCGTCACCACCGACCCGCACTCGTTCAACACGCTCAAGAACGAGTATCCGCAATTCGGCGGGAAGTTTGAGGTCAAGCATTACACGGTGACTTTGCTCAAGTTGATAGAAGAAGGCAAGTTGACGGTTAAGAATAAACTGTCGAATTACAAAGTCACCTTCCACGACCCGTGCTATCTCGGACGCTACAACGGCGGATTTACCGCTCCGCGCAAGTTGCTGGAACTGCTCGGTGTGGAATTCGTCGAAATGCCGCGCAACTGCGAAAACTCATTCTGCTGTGGCGCAGGCGGCGGTCAGATATGGATGGGCAAAGTTGCGCCAGGGGAACGTCCCGCGGAGAATCGAATCAAGGAGGCGTTGACCACATTTGAGTCAAACACAGGCGACAAGACTCAACTCTTCATCGTCACCTGCCCGAAGGATATGGTCATGTATTCGGACGCGGTCAAGACGACGGGCAGTGAAGGCAAGATCGAAGTCCGCGACATTATTCAACTGGTGGCGGAAGCTGTCGGGTTGGAAATGCCGCTCGAAGCGGAAGCAGTTGTCAGTTAAGAAAGAAGCGATGTTCAAGTGTCCGTATTGCGAGTTTAGCGGTAAACGTTCAGAAGTCCACAATCATCTGGCGGAGAGTCATCCAGATACCTTGGGCGTGCGCGTGGACGAGTTTACGGGTCATACGTTTTTCATTGTGACCTGCCCCGTGTGCGGCGATAGTTATGAGCAGGTTACGAAAAAGGCAAGACGTGACCCAGGTTTTGTGCAAGAATATGAACATGAAATTCGTATGGTTGTTTTTGATTTACTTCTGTATCACTTGCAAGGTGAACACGGAGAACCCTCACCCCTTCCCTCTCCCGAGGGGAGAGGGTGAAAAAAGGAGAATAACATGGCAACAGTTCGTGGATGTAATATTCCTGAAGACCGCTACTACTGGGTCGAGAAACACGCGTGGGCGCGTCCCGAAGCAGACGGCACGGTGACAATTGGAATTACCGATGTGGCGCAGCATTTGGCGCGAGGGATTCTGACCGCCACGCCGAAAGATGTGGGGCGCGCGGTGCAAAAAGGCAAAGGCGCGGGGACGTTGGAAAGCGGCAAGTGGGTGGGCCCTGTCACGTCTCCGATTACGGGTGAGATCGTGGAAGTGAACGAATCCGTGAAAGCAAAGCCTGCACTGCTCAATGAAGACCCGTATGGCGCGGGCTGGTTTGTGCGCGTCAAGCCCGCGGATTGGGCTGGCGAAAGCGCGGCATTGTTGCAAGGGGAAACGGCGGTGGCGGCGTATCAGAAATTTATGGAAGAGCAGGGCTTAAATTTTGAATGATGAATGAGGAATGCAGAATTATTTTTCTGCATAGAGGCATAACTTCTATTCCCTAATTCTGCATTCTCTATTCTGCATTCTGCATTTCCCATGATCTTCCACGCCTGTGACATCCCCGAAGACCTGACTTACGACATCGAACGCGACGTTTGGATTCGCTTCGATGGGGATGTGGCGACTCTCGGCATGACCGACGTGGCGCAGACCCGTTGCGGCAAGATTGCGGCGATCAGTTTTCGGGATGTCGGGAAGAAGGTGGCGCAAGGAAAGACACTGGCGACGATTGAATCTGCCAAGTGGGTGGGACCCTTCCCCGCGCCGTTTTCGTGCGAGATCATCGAGACGAATGAAGCGGGTTTTGCGCGCGATATTTTGATTACGAACAAAGACCCGTATGGAACTGGCTGGCTGGTAAAAGTAAGACCGACAAATTTTGAGAATGAACGCGGTCATCTGGTGACGGGTGACGAAGCGGTTGAGAAGTATAAAGAGAGAATTAGAGAATTGAAGGTTAATTGTTTGAGGTGTATTGACTGACGACCATGATTGAGCGGGGCTGAAGCCGCCTGCTCAGTGCATGGAAGCCCCTTCGGGGCTGGCGCACCGAGTCGGCTTTTAGCCGACTTTCACGAACTGAGGCAGGGCTTCAGCCCGCCGAATCGTTGATTGCGAAATCGCTTTTGCCGAACAAATATTTAGGAGAGTTTTTATGACAACATCCAGCGCTTACGAAATCCCCGCAGACCGCGCGTATGACCGCGAACATCACATGTGGGCGCAAGTTGATTCCACCAGCGGGCAAGTGACCATTGGCATTGACACGCTCGGGCTGGCGTCGCTGGGCGATCTGGCGTATGTCACGTTGCAGGCAGTTGGAATGCCTGTCAAACGCGGCGAATCGATGGGGACGCTGGAAGCGGCGAAGATGACGGGCGATTTGATCGCTCCTGTCAGCGGAACGATTGTGGCGCGGAACGATGAGACGGTGAGCAACCCTGGCTTGGTGAATCAATCGCCATATGGCGATGGCTGGATGATGGTCATCAAGCCGAGTGATTGGGAAAATGAATCCGTGCAGTTGGTTTCTGGCGAAGGTCTGCCCGCGTGGGTTGACTCTGAAGTCAAACGGTATCGCGGTCAAGGTTGGATCGATTGATGACACAAGATTTCACCACGGAGAACACGGAGTTCACAGAGATTTTTAAAATGGTTTTCTCCGTGCTCTCTGTGTGCTCTGTGGTAGAGGCTCTTGAATGATGACCTGGCGATTAATCACAGACGATAACGTTTCCCCCTCCTTCGGTCTCGCGGCGGATGAGACGCTGGCGCAACGCGTTGGGATGAATCAATCTCAACCCACATTACGTCTTTACACCTATCGTTCGCATTGCGCGCTGGTGGGGCGTTTTCAAAATATTGAAAATGAAATTCGCGTTGGGTATTGCCGCGAAAATGGAATCACGCTCAATCGTCGTCCCACGGGCGGCGGCGCGATCATCATGGGCGCGGATCAACTCGGCGTGGCGCTCACCATCCCTGGGCGTGGCGCCCTTCGGCTAGGCGCTCAGGGTGATAACTATGCACAGGCTCGTGAAATGATGGGCAATTTCTCCGAAGGTCTCGTGCGCGGATTGAATCAACTCGGCGTGCAGGCAAAGTTCCGCCGCAAGAATGATATTGAAGTGAACGGCAAAAAACTCGTTGGGCTGGGCGTGTATCGCGCGCCGTCGGGTGGGTTGCTCTTCCATGCCAGCATGTTGGTGGATTTGGATATTGAATTGATGTTGCGCGTGCTCAACACGCCGTTCGAGAAAATTTCAGATAAAGAGATTGATACCGTTGCAGGAAGAATCACAACCGTGAGGCGCGAAACCGAATCAAATATTTCTGTGGATGAAGTGCGCCGCCTCATTGCCGACGGGTTTGCTGGTGCGTTCAACCTCAGCCTCCTCCACGCTGACGGTTTTACCCGCGACGAACTTGACGACATTGCCAAACTCGAAAACGAAAAATATCTGACGGAAGATTGGGTCTGCCAAACCACGTCCGTGCCTGATAGCAACGGCTCGGCGAAAATCAAAACGGAGGCGGGGCTGATCGATGTCAGCGTGACGATGGCGGGCGCGATGATCAAAGCGGCATTCATCGGCGGTGATTTTTTCGCGGCGGAAAACGCCGTGGCTGATTTGGAAGCGTCGTTGAGATGGCACGCGAGTCAACCAGAGAAGGTTGCGGCGACGATCGGGAAAATCTTCCAGAGTAGGGAAAGCCAGTTTAACGGAATCAAGCCCGAGGTTATGATCGAGGCGGTGACGAAGGCAGTGAGTCGCGCCCGCGTGGTGGAGAGTCAAATGCGGGCGGATCCGTACGGATGTTATGTCAACCCTGGAGGCGGACATGCCTGAGTTGATTCAAATCATCGAGCCGTTGAATTTGACGACGGAGTGTTTGGAAATCCGCCGCGCGAATTTTGGCGACGCGATCACCTTCCATGCGCCTGGCTTGCGAAAATATAAAACGGATGAATTTGATTCGCAGAATGCGATTGAGTTTGTTTCGATCAGCGTGACGGGGACGGCGTGCGCGTTGAGTTGCGAACATTGCAAGACGAATGTGTTGCACGGCATGGCGGATTTGCGGCAACATGACGGCTCTTTATTTGATTTGTGCGCTGACCTTGCTTCGAAAGGCGCGCGCGGCGTGTTGATCTCTGGCGGAAGCGACAAGCGCGGACGTGTGCCGCTGTTGCCGCACATCCATGATATGAAGCGCGTGCGAAATGAACTTGGGCTTGCCATGCGAATCCACACGGGCTTGCCCGATGAAGAGACCTGCGCCGCGCTCGGCGAAGTGGAGATCGACGGCGCAATGATTGACATCATCGGTCATCGCGATACGATGCGCGAGGTTTATCATCTCGATGCCGACCCCGAAGATTATGAAAATTCTTTGGCGTGGCTGGAGAAATATAAAGTTCCCACCATCCCGCATATTATTTTGGGATTGCATTTTGGAAAGATGCTCGGCGAAGAATATGCGCTGGAAATGATTGCGCGACACCCGCCGAAGGTGATGGTGCTGGTGGTGCTCATGTCGCTGACGGGCACGCCGATGATGGGAGTGAAGCCGCCATCGTTGGAGGAGATCGGCGCGTTTTTCGAGAAGGCTCGCAAGGCCCTGCCATCCACGCCTGTGATGCTGGGCTGTGCGCGTCCGCTCGGAAATTTGAAAGTTGAGATTGACCGTCTTGCGGTGGATGCGGGTTTGAATGGCATTGCCTACCCCGCGAATGGAATCGTGGAGTATGCGCGGCAGAATGGTTTGCGCCCGCAGTTTATCAATGCGTGTTGTGGTGTGACATGGTGAAAAAACTTTTTTACCACAAAGGGCACGAAGTACACAAAGGTGGGTTGAGTGATGGTTGTGGTTCTTTGTTTACGACTTTCACGAAAGATGGTCGAAAAGAAGTCGTCACATTGAGCCGCGCATTAAACCTTCGTGACCTTAGTGTCCTTCGTGGTTAATTTCTTTAGGAGAATTCATGGCAAAAGTAATCGTTCCGTCCGACCTGCAAGATGAGCAATTCAACATCAGCCCAGACTACGTCCGCATCAGCATTGCGGCGGCGATCGAGCTTGGGTTGAAGCCTGGGCGAATCAATCGTTGCAGTTGCAATTGCATCAACCTTCTGCAAAATTATCCCGAAGGCTGTTATGCCAACTGCACCTACTGCGGACTCGCCCGCGAGCGCCCAGGCACGCCCGAAGAGAATACGTTTATCCGCGTGGCGTGGCCGCTGTATCCAACGGATTTGGTTGCCGAAAAAATTGCCGAGCATGAGGAAAAACATGGCGTGGGACGTGTGTGCATCGCGCAAGTTCAGGATCACCGCGCCTATGACGATCTGGTGGAAATGATCCGCCGCGTGCGCCGCCCTGCGCCTGCTGTGCCAATCTCGGCATTGGTCAGCGCGACGACGCTTAATGAAGAGCGTTTGCATGTCATCAAAGAAGCGGGCGCGGACATTATCGGCGTGGGTCTGGATGCAGTGACGGAGGAAGTCTTCGATGAGACCCGCGGCAAAAAAGCCAGAGGCCCGCACAACTGGGAGTATCACTGGAAGGTTATCCGCTCTGCCAGCGAAATCTATGGGCCGATGAAAGTCAACTGTCACATCATCGTTGGGCTTGGCGAAACAGACCGCGAACTGGTGGATATGTTCTTCCAGTTGAAAGAGGAGAAAATTGCGGGCTACCTGTTCGCGTTCAATCCCGAACCTGGTACGGTCATGCAGGACGTATCCCGTTCTCCCATCCATCGCATGAGACGGATTCAACTGGTGAAGCATCTGATCGAAAATCAGGAAATGCCGCGAAAGGCTTTGTCGTTCGACGAGATGGGCAGTATTTCTCGACTCGACGCGCCCGAAACAATGGTGGATGTTGCCGTCAATACGGGGTTGCCTTTCATGACGAATGGCTGTCCTGACCGTTCAGGGGAAGTGGCGTGTAATCGTCCCTACGGCTCCTACCGCCCTGGCGAGGAATACCGCGATTATCCGTTCGTTCCCAACATGGACGATCTCGTCATCATTCGCCAGCAAATGAGACTTGAAGAAGTCTGGGCGAATCTCAATTCTCCAATGACAAGTTACTCTCTGCCTGTCATCGCCGCTTGATAACCGCCCACTGATTACTGTTGACTGATCACTGATGAACCCCATCCGCCTCCTCAACCTGGGAAGCATCCCGCCGTTGCAAACACAATCGGTGTATCACATGCTGGCGGAACGCATGAGCGTGGACGAGCCAGACACCATCATCCTCTGCCGACCAAACGCGCCATACCTTTGCCTTGGGTATCACCAGGTTTTTGAAAACACCTTCGACCCAGAGGAATGTCAACGGCGTGGACTGCCCATCCTGCGGCGCAGGCTTGGCGGCGGCGCAACGTATCTCGACGGGAATCAAATTTTCTACCAGTGTATTTTTCATCACAGCCGAATGCCTGCCATGCTCAAAGATATTTACGCAACCGCTCTTGCCGCGCCAGTCAACACCTTGAAAAAACTTGGACTCAACGCCGAACTGCGCGACACGAACGAAATCGAAGTGGACGGAAAGCGCATCGCTGGCACGGGCGGCGGACGAATCGGCGAAGCCTGCGTGGTGGTCGGCAACCTGCTTTTTGATTTTGACTTTGAAGCGATGACATCCGTGTGGCGCACGCCATCATCCTCTTTTCGTTCACTCGCAGAGAAGGCGCTGTGTCAACAGCTAGTGACCTTGAACCAATTGGGAATTTCCGCTTCGCTGGATGAAGCGGCGGACATGCTGGTTGAGTCATTTGAAAATTCATTTCATCGTCCACTGCAACCCGATACCCTTACTTCGGATGAATTGGAAATCGCGCGGCAAACGGCAAAAGAACTTGTTTCAGATGAATTCCTTGCACTGCACAAAGAAAACAACAATCGTGACCCCATGCATTTCTTGAAGATTTCTGCGCGCGCATTTATTCATGCAGACGAGGCCCAGATGAGCGGCTGGGCTGTGCGCGGAAGTTTTTGGGTCAGCCAGGATATGATCCAGACCGCGAAACTTGAATCCAACCCCATGCGCAATTGGCAGCAAGTTGAAGAAGAATTGCGCGGCGTCCCCTTCAAGAAATGGCAGGAGCAAATCCATGCTCACTTTTCCAACGAGACCATCTTATCGTAAGGACAGTTCATGACCAATTATGGATTTCTGATTGACCAAAGCAAATGCATCGGATGTCACGCCTGTTCCACCGCGTGCAAGTCCGAGAATCAAGTGCCAATCGGCGTGAATCGCACATGGGTCAAGTATGTTGAAACTGGCGCGTACCCCGATGTGCGCCGCCACTTTCAAGTGACGCGTTGTAACCATTGCGCCAACCCGCCCTGCGTGCGCATTTGCCCCGTCACCGCCATGTATCAGCGCGACGATGGCATCGTCGAGTTCGACCCGTCCATCTGCATCGGGTGCAAATCCTGTATGCAAGCCTGTCCGTATGATTCAATTTATCTCGACCCTGAAACCAACACCGCCGCGAAATGCACCTTCTGCGCCCATCGTGTGGATGTGGGACTCGAACCCGCCTGCGTTGTCGTCTGCCCTGAACATGCCATTCTCGCTGGCGACTTGAACAACCCCGCTTCAGAAATAAGCCGCAAACTGGTCACTTCGAAAGTGACAGTTCGCAAGCCTGAGCAGGGCACGGGACCCAAGCTTTTCTACATCAACGGCAATGACTGGTCGCTTCATCCCTCCGCCGCGCAGACGCATGACTCGTATGTGTGGGCAGACAAAGTCACCGAGCAAAACGTCTCTGCCTACGAACGCGGCGCGATTGCCTTGCCCGTTTTGAAATCCAAATCAGGGACGCCCATCCGCACCCCGCAGGAACAAGGAATGCCGCTCAACGGTCCCATCCAAATTGGCGGGCGCGTTGCCGAACAAATGGTTCAAACCACGTACAACGCCCAGCACAAAATCAACTGGCATTGGGAACTGCCTTCGTATCTTGTCACGAAAAGTATCGCAGGCGGAATGTTCATGCTCCTCAGCCTCGGCGCAGGACTTGGCATGTTCACCTTCGACTCTGCGACTTTCCTCGCCGCAGGCTTCACTGCAATGGTCTTCATGCTCATCACGACCATCCTGCTCATCAAGGATTTGTCACAGCCCAAACGCTTCTTGAACATTCTGCTTCGTCCGCAATGGAAATCATGGGTGGCACGCGGCGCGTACATTATGGTCACATTCACGGCAGTCGCTGGGTTGTGGTGGTTGCTCGAAGGCGCGGCTCAGGTGGGGATACTGCCTCTCGAAACGGTAGCAACTGTCCGCCCGTTTGCGGCGTGGATCGTCTTCCCGTTCGCTTTGGGAGTTGTCATCTACACCGCCTTCCTGCTTGGTCAAGCTGAAGGACGCGATATGTGGCAGAATAATCTGCTGCCGTTCCAATTGTTTGCTCAATCCATGATGGTCGCAAGCGGAGTCTTCTTCGCCTTGGGCGCTTTCGTGAATTTCTCTGCCGACCTGCAATCGCTTCTTGCGGTTCTCTTCCCCGCCAGCATCGCGGTCAATTTACTGCTGACCTTCGCGGGCAAACTCAACTCCTTCCCAACCGATACCGCCATGCTCGCCTCGCGCGAAATGACCCACGGCAAATTCCGCAATCATTATTGGTGGGGCGGCATTGCGTTGGGACACATCGTTCCATTGGCGTTGTTATTTGCTTTCAGCGCTTCTGCACCCGTCGCTGTTGCGTGTTCCGTTGTTGGCTTGTTCTTTTATGAATTTGCCTTCGTGATGGCTCCGCAGCATATTCCGAATTCGTAGGAAACGTAGACACGGAAACAAGTAAACACGTAGACAGGTAAACAGGTAAAAACGGAACACGAAACACGCAACACGAATCGAGAAACCATGACCGAAACAAAAACAAAAAACATCCCTCAAACTTCCGCAGGCACCGCCGTCCCGCAATTCGCGGCGTCCAACCGCAAGCCCATCAAACTGACCGAAGTCGTCCACCCCGATGGACGCATCAGCCAATACCCACCGCCCGAAGTATGGGATGATTGGGTCGAATGGGACGGCAAGGAATGGCCCAAGAAAGTTGCGCGGCGATACACCCTCGTGCCGACTGTCTGCTTCAATTGTGAATCTGCGTGTGGACTTCTCGCCTACGTGGACAAAGACACCTACGAGATTCGCAAGTTCGAAGGCAACCCCGTCCACCCTGGCAGTCGCGGACGTAACTGCGCCAAGGGACCCGCGACCCACAATCAAGTCTACGACCCTGAACGTATTCTTTATCCATTGAAGCGAGTCGGCAAACGCGGCGAAGGCAAATGGGAACGCATCTCCTGGGAGCAGGCTCTTTCTGAAATCGCGGAGAAAATGCGCGAGAGCAAACTCCGCCGCCCGAATGGAATCGTCTATCACGTTGGGCGCCCTGGCGAAGATGGTTACACCAACCGCATCGTCCAAACCTGGGGCATGGACGGGCACAACAGCCACACCAACATCTGCTCATCGTCTGCGCGCGCGGGCTACAACTTCTGGCTCGGGCAAGACCGTCCCAGCCCTGATTATGCCAACGCGCGCGTTATCCTTCTGATTTCAAGTCACCTCGAAACGGGACATTATTTCAATCCGCACGCGCAACGCATTATCGAAGCCAAAACCGACGGAGCGAAACTCATCACCTTCGACCCGCGCCTCTCGAACACCGCCTCCATGAGCGATGTTTGGTTGCCAACATATCCTGGCAGTGAAAACACCATTCTGCTAGCCATTGCGAATCACTTAATCCAAAACGACCTCTATAACAAAGATTTCGTCCGCAAGTGGACAAATTGGAAAGAGTTCCTTCAATACATTCAAGCATCCACATCTCCCGAATGGGACTCCGTCCGCCAAATAATTACCAATTACCAATCACCAATTACTTTTGAAACCTTCGACAAAGTTCTAAAGACTCTCTACGCCGAATACACCTTCGAACGCGCCGCCGAAGAATCGCAGGTTCCCATCGAACGCATTCAGGAGACCGCAAAATATATCGCCAACTGCGAAGGCAAACTCGCCACGCACGTTTGGCGTTCTGCCAGCGTTGGCAACCTCGGCGGATGGCAGGTCGCGCGTTGCATCTTTTTCCTCAACGTTCTCACGGGCAGTGTCGGCAACAAAGGCGGCACGTCCATGACGGGTTGGAACAAATTTGTGCCCAAGCCGTTCAAGGGCGCGCCTGCTCCCGAAACGTGGAACGAACTTCATTACCCCATCGAATATCCGCTCGCGCATTACGAGATGTCCATTCTTTTGCCGCACATGCTCGAAGAAGGTCGCGGCGACATTGACGTTTATTTCACGCGCGTCTACAACCCGATGTGGGTCAACCCCGATGGCTTCATGTGGCTCAAGGCGTTGAAAGATGAATCGAAAATAAAATGTTATGTTGCGCTCACGCCCACGTGGAATGAAACCGCGTGGTTCGCCGATTACGTTCTGCCCACGGGTCACGGACCCGAACGTCACGACCTGATGAGTCAGGAAACGCACGCGGGTCAGTGGATCGCTTTCCGTCAGCCTGTGCGCCGTGTGGCGATGGAACGCGCTGGCATGAAAGTTGATTTCACCTATCAAGCCAACCCTGGCGAAGTCTGGGAGGAGAACGAGTTCTGGATTCAACTCTCCGCAAAGATGGACCCTGACGGCTCACTCGGCATTCGTCAATGGTTTGAGAGCCCGTATCGCAAGGGCGAGATCATCACCGTGGACGAATACTATCAGTGGATTTTTGAAAACTCCGTGCCTGGACTCCCCGAAGCCGCCGCAAAAGAGGGACTGACTCCGCTGGCGTTCATGCGCAAGTATGGAGTCTTTGAAGTTAAGAAGGAAAATTATTCTCCCTTTGAAAAAGTAATTGGTAATTGGGTAAATGGTAATTTTATGGAAAACCAATTACCAATTACTAATTACCAGTTAGATGAACACGACCGCATTCTCAAAGATAACCAAGTTGTCGGCGTAAACATTGACGGCGAAGTGAAAGCAGGCTTCGACACTCCCAGCAAGAAACTCGAATTCTTCAGCGACACCCTCGCGGACTGGGGCTGGGCTGAAAAAGAAAACGTCATCCCGTGGACGGTGAAAAGCCACGTCCATCCCGATAACATCAACCGTGAAAACGGCGAGATGATTTTGCTCCCTAACTTCCGTTTGCCCACATTGATTCACACGCGTTCAGCAAATGCCAAATGGTTGGTGGAAATCTCGCACAAGAATCCCATCTGGATGAATCCCGAAGACGCGCAACGCAACGGGCTTGTCACAGGCGACCTCGCCCGCGTCGAAACCGAGATCGGTCACTTTGTAGATTCGGTCTGGGTGACGGAAGGAATCAAACCTGGCGTCATTGCCATCAGCCACCACTTGGGACGTTGGCGTTTGAACGAAAACGAAGGCGTGAGCAAAGGCTCATCCAACCTCGTCGAACTCAACGACGACGGCAAAGGCGGATTCCTCATGCGCGTCATTCACGGCGCGAAAGCCTGGGAATCCTCCGACCCCGATACGAGCCGCATCTGGTGGAGCAACGTTGGTGTGAATCAAAATCTTGCTCATGCTGTGCATCCCGACCCAATTAGTGGCGTGCATTGTTGGTTGCAAAAAGTGTTCAGCATCCGCAAGGCAGAGCCTGGCGAAAAAGCAGGCGACCTCTTCGTAGACACGAACAAGTCCATGGAAAAATACCGTGAGTGGCTGGCGATGACTCGCCCCGCCGATAAAGTCAGCCCCGATGGCAACCGCCGTCCGTATTGGCTGGCGCGTCCGTTGAAGCCTGTCAAGGAAGCGTATAAATTGCCGAAGTAATTTTGTAGTGCGAGATAATTATCTCGCACTACAATAGTCCGCTTTAGCGGGCTTTGTAGGAGAGCGCGGGGGTTCATCCCCGTGCGGGTATGAGGCTTCGCGAATGCCGCTCGAAGCAGAATCAACTTCCAGTTAAGCCCGAAGCGCGTTGAGCGATGGTCGAAGCATCCAGAAAGAAAAGAATCAAATGGCAGTCAAATCTACGAAAGCAAAATCAAAACCCAAAAAGGAAGAGCCCGTCGAAGAGCCTGTTTGGACGTATCGCGGATACCACCTTAAAACCAGCGAGTTCGTCACGGCAATGGTGCATTTGTTTCGCGCCGAAATTCAGCGCGCCAATGTCTGGCGGCAGCGGTTGGATACCACCACCAACTGGGCGGTGGTGGTCACAGGCGCAACGCTTTCGATTGCGTTCAGCCAATCGAATGTGCATCATTCGGTTGTCATGTTGAACACACTGCTGGTCTTGTGGTTTTTGTTCATCGAAGCGCGGCGCTATCGTTATTATGAGTTGTGGAGTTACCGCGTGCGTTTGATGGAAACAGATTTCTACGCCGCCATGCTTGTGCCTCCGTTTCATCCATCCCCTGAATGGGCGGAGAACCTGGCCGAGAATTTGCTCACCCCGAGTTTTCCCATTTCGATGTGGGAGGCGTTCGGCAGAAGATTACGGAGAAATTACTACTGGATATTTTTGATCTTGCTTGCTTCGTGGATTTCAAAGATATGGCTCTTCCCCGAAGCGCCGAAGAGTTTGGCGGAATTCGTGGGCCGCGCATCGGTGGGGCCTGTGCCTGGCGAAGTGATGATTGGGCTGGGCATTGCGTTTTATATTTTCCTGGCCGTATTTGCCGTTGCCACCGTTAACATGACCAAAGCTACGGGGGAAATTCTTCCGCGCTTCGGCGATGAAACTGCGCCTGCCGCGTTTTCGATGGAAGGCAAACACACGGGCTTGCGCGCCTTGCTCGTGCCGCGCAGACGGCGCAGACAATTGCTGGCGCTCATCATTACCGATAAAGCCGACACCGTATCGAATCGTATTATGACCGACCTCAAACGCGGCGTAACCGCCATGCAAGGCAAGGGCATGTACACGGGCAAAGACCGTTCCATCCTCATGTGTGCGCTGACGATTACCGAAATGCACAACTTGAAATCTGCCGTTGCAAAGGAAGACCCAAAAGCCGTGGTCATCGTTTCGCCCGCGCAGGAAATTCTCGGCGCAGGCTTTGCCCCGCTGGAAGAGAAATGACCCTCGCAGAAATTTTGCGCGAGAGCGCCAACAGGCACAAACATCTTTGTCCGCGCCAGGTGCTCGGTGCGCGCATGGCATTGTACGCCGCCGAAATTCTTCAATTGGAATTGCCGCGCACAGACAAACGCCTGCTCGTGATTTCAGAAACGGACGGCTGTGCTGTGGATGGAATCATCGCCGCCACACATTGCCGCGTGGGCAGTCGCTCGCTTCGCATTCTGGACTTTGGGAAGGTTGCCGCCACCTTTATAGATATCCCCGCTGAAACATCCATCCGCATTGCGCCCTCGCCTGAAGCGCGTTGGCTTTCAGGCGAGTATGCGCCGCAAGCCCGCAATCGCTGGGAGGCGATGCTGTTGGGGTATCAGGCCATGCCGGCGGCGGAATTATTCACTGTCCAGTTTGTGCAGTTGAATGAGCCGCTGGCGCAAATTATCAGCAGACCCGGCAGGAAGGCGGTTTGTGATTCGTGTGGGGAGGAAATCATTAACGGGCGCGAAATCAGCAAAAAAGATGAAACCATCCTTTGCCGCGGCTGTGCAGGCGGCGGATATTATCGGTTACAGGATGTTCAGCCTGAGCAGATTTCTTTTCTTAATTCCGCCTTTTGAACTTTGCCCATTGCGTTGCGGGGCAGTTCATCTTTGAAGACAATGGATTTGGGGGACTTGTACGGCGCGAGCTTTTCACGACAAAAGCGCATCAATTCTTCGCCGCTAACTGATTCAGTTTTCTTCAGCGCCACCACCGCTGTTACTTTTTCTCCCCACTCCCGGTCAGGACAGCCAATCACGGCGCAGGCGGCTACCGCGGGGTGTTCCACCAGCACACGTTCCACTTCGGGCGGGTAGATGTTCAGCCCGCCGCTGATGATCAAATCTTTGGAGCGGCCACAGAGGGTGATGTAGCCGTCTGCTTCAAGGTAGCCTAAATCACCAGTCTTGAACCAGCCGTCGGCGGAGAAAGAGGCGGAGGTTTTGTCGGGCTGATTCCAATATCCTTTGAAGATGTTCGGGCCGCGAATCTCCAGTTCTCCAATCTCACCCGTTGGCAGGGAGGCGCGGGATTCTGAATCGACAAATCTCACTTCGACGCCGGGGAGCGGATGCCCGACCGAGCCGATGCGCCGCTCTCCATGCAGGGGGTTGGAACAGTTCATGCCTGTTTCGGTCATGCCGTAGCGTTCGAGCAGGGTGTGGCCAAAGGTTTGCTGAAAGCCAGTGAAGACTTCATCAGGCAGGCGGTCTGAACCTGAGGTGATGAGGCGGAGATGCGAGAGGTCAAAATTTTTCGCGTTGGGGGCATCGAGCAAACGGTTGTGAATGGTGGGCACTGCCATGAAGACCGTGCATCGCCGCTCGACGAGTGTTTGCAGAGTTTTTTGCGCATCGAACTCGCGCATTAAGAGTGTTGTTGCGCCCGCGTGCAATGCGCCGTGAAGCGCGACGAATAACCCATGCACGTGGAAGATGGGCAGAACGTGCAGGAGAATGTCATCTGCTTGCCAGCCCCAGACTTCGTGCAGAGATTGGAGATTGGAGATGAGGTTGCCGTGTGTGATCTCTGCGCCTTTGGGCCTGCCTGTTGTGCCAGAGGTGTAGATGATGACGGCGGTGGAGGAGGGACTGGACGCTTCGCATGGAGGATTGGAGATTGGAGAATTAGAGACTGGAGAATTGGAGATTGGAGATTTGTAATTGGTAATTAGTAATTGAAATTCTTTTGGCTGCGTTGGATCAAGAAAAATACATTTCTGTAAATTGGGCAGTTCAGGGAGAATGGATTGGGTTTTTTCTTTCGCTGAATCGAGCGCGAAGAATAATTTTGCTCCGGAGTCTTCGAGGAAGTATTTCAGTTCATCGGGCGGGTAGGCGAGGTTGAGGGGGAGGGAGATGGCTCCGAGGCGCACGGTTGCCAGATGCAAAAGGATGAATTCGAGGCATTTGGAAAGTTGCAATGCCACGCGGTCGCCGGGTTGGATTCCCAGACTTTGCAAGTATTTTGCGGCGCGATTGACTTGCTCATCCAATTCTTTGTAGGTGAGGCGTTGAAGCGGCGGGTCTATAAATTCCAGCGCGATTGTATCGGGAAATTTTCGGACGTTTTCGGTGAAGGCGTTTAGGAAGGACATGATTTTGTCTGAGACTCCGCGTAAGAAATAAGTGTGCAAATAAAACCCGCCAGCGCATCGGCGCCGGAGGTGTGGCCTACAGCGAGTAAATTGGAGATTGGCGACTGGAGACTTGTTCTGAGCGAAGCCGAAGCATTGGGGGATGTGAGAAGTAGCGCATTGAACAAATCATGCCACAGAATCCCCGCTTCTCCCGCCCCTGCTGATTTGAGCCAGGCCGCCGAGAGGGAGGTGGTCAACGATGCGGCGGTTTCGGCAGTCTCTCTTGCGAGAGCGGATGCGATTTTGGGTGGATGGATGATCCATGCGGCGTAGAGTGCGCCGAGGATGAAGTCGTCACCTGCGGGGGTGAGGCCGATGCCCAGGCCGGCGAGTTGTTTGGCGGCGGTTAGGGAGGCGGGGAGGTCTGCGATTGCGAGAGAAGAGATTAGAGAATTGGAGATTGGAGAACTGGAGATTGGAGACTGGTAATTGGTAATTGGTAATTGTTGAAATGTCATTGCGAGGAGGGCTCGTTGCGACGAAGCAATCTCCCAATTGACGATGGGATTGCTTCGGGCGGAAGACCACCGCCCTCGCAACGACATAAGTTGATTCAGAATATCATCTCTTCTGGCGTGCAATATTTCCCAATCAGGGCGCGGAGACCAGAGTGTTGCGGGTTGTGTGTGGATGATGAGGTTGTCGAGGGTGAGGTGATTTAAAGTAATAGAAACTGGAGACTGGAGATTGAGATGTTCGGAGAAGAATATGTCGGTATCCATGACCAGGTTGAACGGGCCGTTTCCAATTTGTGGCGTGACGATGGATAAAACTTCCATGCACTCGTTGATGAGGTTGCAGGCATGGTCAAAGACATGCAAAATGCGCGGGTGACGGGAATTTGTCAGCCAGTTGTTGACTGCGGGAGCAAGGGAAAGGGCATTAATGGGTTGCATCGCGTTCTTGCACTATTCTACCAATGAATATTTCAAACGATGTCGGCTCTCGTTTCAATAGCCACCTCGATACATTGGGGTTTCCCATCAACCCCCATTGGTCGTAATATTCGAACATCTTGATCAGATTTTCAATCGTGTACCCGCCCATTTCAGGCGCGCGCTTCGACTGCGCTCGCAAAAAATGCTCGCTCATTTCAGGCGCGCGCTTCGACTGCGCTCGCAAAAAATGCTCGCTCATTTCAGGCGCGCGCTTCGACTGCGCTCGCAAAAAACGCTCGCTCATTTCAGGCGCGCGCTTCGACTGCGCTCGCAAAAAACGCTCGCTCCGCTCAGCGCGAAGTCTCCAGTTTTCAATCTCTTCCTTCTCAGCGCGCACAGGGCTATTCAAAATACGGCTCAATATTTTCGCGACATCCACGTGTGAGATCGGCAATGTGCCAGCGAGTTCGTAGATTGCGTTGAGGTGATTGGGTTCGGTCAACACAATTTTGGCAGTTTCGGCAAGGTCTTCAAGGTCAACGAAACTGAATTTTGAATTGACAGAATAAGGCACACGCAAGACGCCATCTTCGGTGATGCTCCCCCAGCTTGCCAGCAGATTTTGCATATACGGCGCGGGTTGTAATATCGTGAATGGCAAGCCCGATTCAAATAGCATTTCTTCCACGCGGAGCTTTTGCCAGTGATGTTTCATCTTCTCTGTTTGCGGGTGCAGAACGGAATGATAGACGAAATGCTCAACTCCCGTCTTGCAAGCCTCCCCAATTACCAATTTACCAATTACTGTTTCATCAGGATTCATGTTTGGGCAAATGTGATAAACGCTCCGCGCGCCTTGCATGGCGGAACGAATCACGGATTCGTTGTGTATGTCGCCGACGATGACTTTGTCTGCGCCAAGAGATTTCATCATCGAAACATGCTCTTCGCGATGGACGAATGCACAGACGCTCTCGACTTTCGAGAGCGTCTTGACCAGAGTCCTGCCTGTTTTGCCGCCAGCGCCTGTGATGAGAATCATAATTTTGACTATAATCCATTATACAGAATAGTTCTGTACGAATCATGGTTATTCAAATTTGAGGCAGGCTTATCATTTTGCATCAAAAAGGAGTTTCACAATGATCGAGAATTTTCTTGCCAGATTATTCGAGCACAATAACTGGGCAAACGACAAAATTATTCAGGCTTGCGCCGCCCTGACGGACGAACAACTCGACGCCCCGCCTCAATCCGCCACGGAAGGGAGTATTCGCAGTACCTTATCGCATCTCGTCTCAGCTCAATATGGTTATCTGCGAATCCTGACCCTGCCGCTGGAAGAGAGACAAGACCGCGTCACTATGGAGTTTGCTGACTTGGGAGATTCTTTGAAAAGCAGTGGAATAAGGCTGTTGGAACTCGTCAGGGATGAAAGCAAACTTCCCGAAACTCGCATCCAAACCAGGGATGGATTCTATGTGGAGCCGTGGGTTATCATGGTTCAAATTATCAACCATGCCACCGAACACCGCGAGCAGATCAAGAGCATGTTCACCGCGCTGGGAATAACTCCCCCCTCCATTGATGGATGGGATTATGGAGAGTCTGCCAACGCGCTCGTGCCGATATCAAGGTGATTGAGCAATCCTTGGAGGGCTGTATATGAAAGCAGTTGTTTGGACGAAATACGGATCACCGGATGGACTTCAGCTTCAAGAGGTGGAAAAACCGACCCCCAAAGATAATGAGGTACTGATCAAAATACACGCGGCAACCGCCTCCAGAGCCGATACCGAGTTCCGCAGGCTCAAACTCCCATTCCTGTTTGCAATTCCAATTCGAATATATCTTGGTTTCTTCAAACCAACCAGAATAAAGATACTTGGCACGGAGTTTGCGGGGGAAGTTACCGCCGCTGGCAAAGACGTGACCCAATATCAAACAGGTGACCAGGTCTATGGATATACCGGCCTTGGTATGGGAACATATGCGGAATATATCTGTCTGGCTGAAAAACCTTCGGCGTTGCTGGGTGTGATGTCAAAAAGACCGACCAACATAACCTATGAGGAATCCGCCGCTGTTCCCTTTGGCGGACTCGAAGCCTTGCATTCCCTTGGAAGGGCAAACATCCAGCGCGGACAACAGGTTTTAATCGTCGGCGCGGGCGGAAGTATCGGCACGTATTCCGTCCAGCTTGCCAAACATTACGGCGCAGAAGTGACAGGCGTGGACAGCGGCGGCAAATTGGACTTGTTGCGCTCGATTGGCGCAGACCACGTAATTGATTACACACGGGAGGATTACACAAAAAACGGAAAGAAGTACGATGTCATCATGGACACGATCGGCGGGAGTCCGTTTGCGGGGAGTGTCAGGTCGCTCAACGAAAATGGAACTTATCTCAACGTGAATCCAACAATGTTGCACAGGCTTCAAATGGGGTTGGCTGGAAGAAGCAGGAAGAAACTCCTCTTGTGGGAAGGAGGCTATTCGACCAAAAACCTGCTCAGGCTCAAAGAGTTGATCGAGGCGGGGACGCTAAAACCTGTCATCGATCGGCGCTATCCCTTGGAGCAGATCGCCGAGGCGCACAGATATGTCGAGACCGATCAGAAAAAAGGGAATGTGGTAGTGAGGATGGAGATTGGGGATTAGAGACTGGGATGCTGAGAATTGGGGGATTGGGAAATTGATTGGCGAAACGGAAAAGCCGATTGCTCAAGCCAATCGGGCGCCGCACTGACGACCGCAGGGAGTGTCGAAGTGGTGAGGCCTTTTACGACCCAAGCGTGGGACAGAGGAAATGCTGGCATACGCTCAAAGCGTTGGGACTGTAAGGGTAGTGGGGTAAAATATAAGCAGGAGTACGAATATGAGAAACTTAAAACGCATTACCTTTGATCTCAATATAATGGGCGGCAAGCCCACCATTCGTGGTCTGCGCGTGACGGTGGGGATGATTATCGGTCTCATTGCGGCGGGACATGACAACCAAGAGATACTCAAGGCTTATCCATATCTTGAAGCAGAAGATATTCGCGAAGCCCTGACCTATGCCGCATGGCGCGTAGAAGAGATTGAGTTGCCCCTGATCGGCGCATGAAAATTGTCATTGACATGAACCTTTCGCCTGATTGGGTGAAAGTATTGGATGATGCAGGCTGGGAATCCGTTCACTGGTCAACGGTGGGAGATATGCGCGCTACAGATGATGTGATCATGTCGTGGGCGCGCGAGAATGGTTATATCGTTTTCACTCACGATTTGGATTTTGGCGTTTTACTGGCATTGACACAGGCGGAAAGCCCGAGTGTGATTCAAGTCCGCACTCAGGATGTATTCCCTGAAGTTTTAGGGAATAGGTTGGTAAAGGTTCTACAGGAACATCAGGCGTCTCTCGAAAAAGGCGCGTTGCTGACTGTGGATGAAGCAAAGGCACGAGTTAGAGTCTTGCCGTTTGGATGAGCACTTCCCCTCTCCTTTTAGGAGAGGGGCTAGGGTGAGGTCTCTTACGACCCAAGCGTGGGAGAGGGGAAATACTTGATGGTCAGAATCAACCATCGGCTTAGAACGAGGCGGGGCACTTCATCCAATTACTATTTACCAATTACCAATCACGCTTCGTCTTCGTTCGGACGATAACGCCGTCCTCACTCCGCTCACATCGTCCCGATGTCTTTCGGGAGCGCGAAGAATTCTCCAATCCTCTAATTCTCAATCTCTAATCTCCAGTCTCCAATTACTACTTACCACTTACTAATTCCCAAAGTCTATTTGAATTAAGGGGAATTTCCAAAATCTCAAAATCCACGTTGTGCAACGCGTCTTCCAATGCCTGTGCAAAAAGCGGACCGACGGGGATCGCGCCCGCTTCGCCCGCGCCCTTCACGCCCATTGGGTTGAGCGGCGAAAGCGTTACGCCGTGCCCCGTTTCGATGCGCGGCACATCGAGGCTCGTGGGCAGGTGATAATCCATGAACGTGCCGTTGAGCAGTTGCCCGTTTTCGTCGTAGGCGAGGCGTTCATAAAAGGCGTTGCCGATTCCCTGCGCGACACCGCCGTGAATTTGACCATCGAGAATTAGCGGATTAATGACCTTGCCGCAATCATGTACGACGAGATATTTTTGGATGTGGATTTGCAAAGTCTCGGGGTTGACCTCCACGATCATGGCGTGGATGCCGCTGGCAGTGGCGCCTCTTTCTGGACCGAAATAGCTGGTCGCTTCCAACCCAGGCTCTGTCCCAGGCCTGACAGCTCCGCGCATCGGATTGGCCTTGCCCGCAAGTTCGCCCAGTGAAATGGACATGCGCGGCAGGTCCTGCACTTTGACCATGCCATCGGCGAGTTCGAGTTCATCTTCGGGCGCGTTGAAATGTTCGGAGGCGAGTTTGAGAATTTTCTTGCGGACAACTTTTGCGGCTTCATTGATGGCATTGCCCGCGACGACTGCGCCGCGGCTGGCGAACGTCCCCGCACCCCAATAGAATTGGTCGGTGTCGCCTGTGACGACATCGATCAGATTTACATCCACGCCGAGTTGCTCCGCGACGATCTGCGCGAAACTCGTGAAGTGACCCTGTCCCTGCGTGCCAACGCCCGTGACGACCGAGACGCGTCCACTGCTCATCACCTGTACCTTCGCGCCTTCGTACGGTCCGATGCCTGTGCCTTCCACGTACGCGACGATGCCAATGCCCACGTGTTTTCCTTCGGCTCGCAGTTTCGGTTGAATCACATTGATGAAGTTGTGATAGTCCATGCGTTCGAGTGTTTCATCAAGCAGTGGCTCGTAGTTGCCGCTGTCGTAGACCAATGGGGCGAAGTCTTGATAAATAATTTCGTTGTTATACGGGAATTGATTCGGCTGAATAAAATTGCGGCGGCGTATTTCTGCGCGGTCGATTTTTAATTCTTTCGCGGCAATATCCAATGCGCGTTCGATGACGAACACGCCATGTTGACGCCCCGCGCCGCGATACGGCGTAACGATGGTTTTGTTGGTGAAAACGGCAGTAAATTGGGAATAGTAATTAGTAATGTCGTAAGGTCCAAGCAAAGTACATTGGCTGTTTAGAGGAACAGTTAAACCGTAAGGGGCATACGCGCCCGCGTCGTGCAGAAAGACATCATGTACGCCGAGAATGCGACCATCCTTATCGAACGCAATCTCCGCATCGTGGATTTGTCCGCGCTCGTGCGTGGTGGCGACAAAATTTTCGGCGCGGTCTTCGATCCATTTGACAGGGCGGTTCAACTTCATCGCCGCCCACGGAACAAGCACTTCCTCCTGATAGAACATCATGATCTTCGGGCCGAATCCGCCGCCGATGAACGGCGCGATGACGCGCACTTGCCGCTCCGACAACCCAAGCATTCCCGCCAATCCGTTTCGAATCACGACAGGAGCCTGAGTAGTGTCCCAGACAGTTAATCGTCCCGCACGAGAATCCCACTCCGCGACGATGCCGCGGTTCTCGATGGCGGCGGCGCATCCGTGCTCGTAAAGAAATCGGCGTTTGACAATTAAGGCGGCATTATCTTTTACGGCTTCATAATCGCCTTTTCTTTGTACAACATTTGCGGCGACGTTTGAACCGATCTCTTCATGAATCAAAGTGCTGTCAGGTTGTAGCGCTTTTTCGAGATCAACAACGGCTTCCAGAGGTTCGTAGTCAATTTGAATATCGGCGAGCGCATCTTCGGCAATATAACGACTCTCCGCCAGTACCATCACAATCGGCTCCCCCGCAAACTTGACCTTGTCCTTTGCTAATGGAACTTGAGTTTTCTCATTGAAAACAATTCCCTCCACAGGCGGCGGCGAAACAAGCAATGGCCCTGGTTTCCAGTAATCGCCCAAGTCGTTCGCGGTATAAACGGCAATCACACCTTCGCGCTGTAAAGCCTGCGAAACATCAATCCTATTAATTTTCGCATGAGCATACGGACTGCGCACGAAAGCGACATGCAGCATGTTGGGCAGATCCACATCGTCCACGTACAATCCCTGCCCCGTCAGCAGACGCGGGTCCTCGTTGCGCTTAATTCGTTCGCCGAAGTATCGAGTGGTCATTCACACCTCCAATTACCAATTACTGATTACGAATTACAGCATAAGCTGGCAATTCAGCGATTGGTAATTTGTAATTGGTAATTACGCCCAAGCCACCGCTCTGCAAAACGCCGCTTCGCCGCCTTTGAACTTCCACGGGAAGACGCCGAGGGTGATGCGTTTGTTGTGCAATTCCTTCAAGCCAATGTCGCCGCCGAGATTTTCCACGTGGATGCAATCGTGCGGGAATAAGGCGTTATGTGTCAATTGATAGGCGGAATCAGGAAACAACACATCCATTTGATCTTCGCCAAATTTTTCCACCGTCTTCGCGCGGACTCTCTGCCAGTGTTCCAATCCGCCTTTGCCCAGAAAGCGACCGATGGGCAGGTTCATTGGGTGGTCGGTTGAGATCATGTCCACGCCCCAGATGTGAATCTTCTTTTTGATAAGCCAATCACAAATGCTGAAATGCGGACCTGGATGTCTTTGAATATATCTCTCTTCATCCGCCTCTTCGCTGAAGAATGAATATTTATGCCAGCCCGTGTGGATGAACAAAATATCGCCATCCTGCACATCTGCGCGCTTCTCGATATCTTCAGGTGTGAAGAGACCTACATCATCGAGCATGTCGCTCAAGTCCACGATCACGCCAGGGCCGTAACACCACTCGATGGGAATCTGGTCAATCGTCTTGCCTTTGGTCACAAAGTGACGCGGCGCATCCAGATGTGTGCCCATGTGATTCGAAGTCTGGATATATTGCGCATTGACTCCATGCTCCGATTTGCGCTTGATATATTTCACCTCAAACGGCGGGTAGAAGGGCCAGAACGAGCAGTCTTGGTTGAGGTCTTGGGATAGATCATAAATCTTGGTCATTTGAGACTCCTTTGGGTGAAATGGGTAATTCGGTAATTGGTAATTGAGTAATTGGTAATTATGTCTGAAGCCAGATAATATCGTCTTCGTCAAACAGGTTGCCTGATAAATTCTCCGCGATGTCAATCTGATATTCTGCTCCGATCTCGCGCAAGGTTTTGGATTGTTTGGTTTCCTGATTTCGCACAGTCTTGAGACCGCTTGCAAATGTATTTAATTGGTGCGCCAAAGCCGTAATATTCTCGATATACTTTTGCACCTCAGAGTCTGGCATAAGATTGCGCGCCTTTACCCGATTGAGCCAGTACTTTGTCTCGAACAGACTTCCGCGAGCGTAATACAGAAATTGAAGCTTCTCACCAAAGTGATAACGTCCGAACGACTCGGAAATATTTGCGCCAATCGAATCTGCGGCACGTGTTATTTGTTTGCCGACAACATCTTTTGCAAAGTTATCCCATTTAACAACGATTTTCCAAACCGAGTCCGCAATTTCTTCGGCAGATTTCAATACTCGCAAGTCTTCAAACGTAGCTGACATCGCAACCTCCAATTACTATTTACCAATTACGAATTACTCACTTACCAATTACCTAATTACAAATTATATCTTTCCGCAAACGCCACCAACGCATCTTCGAATATCTTCAGCGGCGGCCTCACCAGCCCCGCGCCCACCTGACCCACACCTGCATTCTTGTGCGCGATGCCGGTGTTGATGCGCGGCGTGATTCCCAGTTCAACGACTTTGCGAAGATCAATCCCTGTGGGTGTGCCGCGAAAATCAAGTGAAGGCATGGTGAAGAATTTGCTTTCGGCAAATGTGATTTCATACATTTCAAGCGTCGCGTTCATCGCGTCTTTTGGCGTGCCGCCCACAAATGTGACAATGGCAGGCGCGCTCGCCATCGCAAAGCCGCCGATGCCTGCGGTCTCTGTGATGGCGCTGTCGCCGATGTCGGGGTTGGCGTCCGCTTGGGAAAAGCCCGAGAAAAACAGACCCACTGGAATTTCAGCAGGAGCCGTGAACCATTGCTGTGCGCCGAGTCCGCTGACGCGAATCCCAAAGTCTGTGCCGTTGCGCGCCATCGTTGTAACTATCGTACTTCCTTCGATTCCATGCGCGGCATCGGTCATTGCCTTGCACGCCGCCATCACGGGATTCAAAACGCTCAAGGCGTTATCGCCGATGAATTGCAGAACCTCTGCCATCGCTGAATTATCTTTCATAACTTTTGCGATCAAAGGCGAGATCAACTTTAGATAAATCAACGAACCCGCTTTGTTGCGGTTATGGCCTTCGTCGCCCATGTGCAAGGCTTCGGCGATCAGCGCGCGCAGGTCAATGCCGTTTGAACCTGCCAGCGCGTCTGCCAGGGCTGTGCCAAGCACATCATTCATCCAGTGCAACTTCTTCAACACATCATCGCTGTACGCGCCGTATCGCAACACTTTTCCATAGCCCTCATTCAAATTTGAAAATGACTTATTTCCATGTTCGGCATTTTCAACAACATAGACTTTCATCGAAGCGGATGTGACTCCTGCCATCGGCCCGACTGTGCCATGATGGTGACACGAATCAAATTCGACCTCGCCTCTTTCCACCATTGAAGTTGCCTCTGCTTCGTTGACAGCCAACCCCTCGAAAAGTATCGCCCCAACAATCGCTCCGCGCAATGGCCCCGACATCCGCGCCCACTCGATCGGCGGACCTGCGTGCAGGAACAGGTTATCCTTCATCCCAGGGATGACATCCCGCGCGGCGGCGACGGCTTTCAAAATGGGTCGCGCTTCCATGAGGCGGTTGATCGCGGTAGTGTTTGCTTCGTCTATGTTCATGTTTAACTCCATGTAATTTGTAATTGGTAATTACTACTTACCAATTACGATTTACTTCCTCATCTTCGCCAGCAACGCCGCCATTCTCTCATTCCCCCCCGCAGGCGGACGCCACTCGACATGCACAGCTTGCGCTCCCTGCGAAATAAGGCTGTCGTAAAATGATTCAAGCCCCACGTTGACGGCGGCAAGTGGTTGTTTCAATTGTTCGAGATTGACAGGTGGAAACTGGATTGGCTTGTGACTTCCCATTCGCAGGCTGATGTATTCAACGGCTTCCGTCGCGGTTCTAAAAACTGTAACACCTGCTTCCTGCAACTGAGAGACTTGAGACTGGAGATTTTGCGGGTCGTCATCTGTGCCAATTACGATGGCAACAATCTCCAATTCTCCAATCCTCTTTTCTCGAATCTCTTTTATAACTGAAACCAACTCTCCCGCAGGGTCAAGATGCGAACCTTCTCCCAAAACCACATCGAACAGAATCGTCCCAACTTCGGGGTCATCTGCTTCCTGCTTCATGCGGCGGATGCGCAGGTCGTTATCGATCATCGGGTGCAGGCGGCCAACCATGAAGAATTCATCGCCGAGGTCGATGATGGTGTGGGCGCGGCTGTGAAGGGTATCTTCGAGTAATTGGTAATTGGTAATTGGGGCATTCGAGTAGATGGGTGATAGTGATGCCTGCAAGCCAATCAAGGTTTCGTAGGCGAGGGTTCCACCCGAAAACAAACCTCGTACGTAGTAATTGGTAATTGGGAATTGGTTGTCACTTACTAATTCCCAATTACTATTTACCGCAATTTCCGCCGCTTCACTCAAACTCACCGCAAACTGTAAATTGCCAATCTTCCTCGCAGGCGGGGGATAACCAATGAAATAGATGACAACAGGTTTGCCAGTTTCCATTGCGGTGGAGATGAGTTGAGTTGCCACATCGGGTGAGGGCGGTTTTGAAATAAGAGCAATTACTTTTGTATCAGGGTCGCGCGCTAAAACGTCCAATGCCTGATGCGCAGTGATGGCGCCCACATCCGATTTCAGGTCGCGTCCGCCTGTGCCGATGGCGTGGGAAATGCCTCCGCCAAGATTATGAATTTGCGCCGTGACAGCTTGTGTGCCCGTGCCAGACGCTCCCACTACGCCGATACTGCCGCGGCGGACGCGGTTGGCAAATCCCAGCCCAATGCCGTTGATGATCGCAGTCCCGCAATCGGGTCCCATCACGAGCAGTCCCTTTTCGCGGGCGGTTTTTTTCAATGCGATTTCGTCTTCGAGCGAGACGTTGTCGCTGTAAAGGAAAACGTGTTTGCCGAGGTCGAGCGCTTCGCGGGCGACGCCTGCCGCGTAGCGACCGGGAACGGAAATCAATACCCAATTCGCTTCGGGCAATTGTTTGACTGCGGCGCTCAAACTGCGCGGGTGAAAATCCTGCGAAAGAGCGGCTGATTTTTTGCGTGTAAGCAATTCGTCAACTTTGCCAATTGCTTCAGTTGCAAACTCTTCTGAATTGGCTTTGATAACGATCAGCAAATCATCGGGATTGGCAGTGATGGCTTCGGGTAAAAGACTGTTCGCGGCAAGTAGTTCGCGGTTGGCCTGGGTTGCCATTACAACGCCTGCATCCACCACGCCGGGCAAACCGAGCAAGCCGCGTTGCAACTGCATCAACACCACCGAGTCGTAATATGCGCCCGCGCGGACGTTCCATTTTACAACTGTCATAATTTGCTCACGAATTTCTCGATATCTTCTGCCCATGCCAGCAGGGATTCATCTTTGTGCCAATTGCCAATTATTTGCAGACCCATCGGCAGTCCATCCTGGTTTTTGCCCGCTGGCAGGTTGATGGCTGGCAAGCCTGCTTGCGTCCACGGAAGATTCATCACGGGGTCGCCTGTGCTTTCCAGGCCTTTGGGCGCTGGGCCAATTGTGGAAGGGGATAGCCATAGGTCGATGTTGTTGTCGATCATCGCCCGCCTGAGGTCTGCGCGGAAGGTGTCGCGGGCTTGAAGAGCGCTTTGGTATTGGGACCTGGTAATTTGTTGGCCGCGACGGATCAGATCGGAGAATTTGGCGGAGTAGAGATTTTCATGTTTGGCGAACCATTCTTTGTGGACCGTTGCCGCATCGTGAGACATGATGACATCGTGACGATTGCGGATTTTTTGATAATCGTCCATGATTGGAACGCGGCACAGTTCGTATCCTGCATCAGCGAGGGAAATGCAAATTGTGTTGAAGCAGGTTAGGGCGGAGTCTGAAGCGCAGTTCAGGTAGTCGCCTTCCGGGATTCCAAGAATCGGATTCCGCTTGCCAGTCTCCAGTCTCCAGTCACTGATCAAAATACTTGCAATTTTTTTTGCCGTCAAAATGTCTGGCGTAAAAAATCCAACATGATCAAATGAAGGGGAGAGGGGAATTACGCCGTTGCGAGAAATTCTTTCGTAGGTTGGTTTGAAGCCAACCACGCCGCAAAACGCGGCGGGACGAATGATCGAGCCAATGGTCTGCGTGCCAAGCGAGAGGTGGCAAAGCCCCGCGCCAACTGCGGCGGCGGAACCACTGCTCGAACCGCCTGGGGTGTGTTCGGGGTTGTGCGGGTTGCGCGTGGGGCCAGGTGTGAAGTAGGCAAATTCAGTGGTGACGGTTTTGCCGAGAATTAGCGCGCCCGCATTTTTGAGTCTGGCAACGCTTTCGGCTTCACTGCCTTGAAGCTCGTGCGATGGCAGACGACTGCCTGCCTGTGTGAGGAAACCGTCCACATGAAAAATATCTTTGACGCCGATCAACATTCCAAAAAGGGCGGGGCGATTGTATGGGTCTGGAAAACGCGAGGCAAGTTCCTCTGCCTCTTTGCGTAATCGCTCGAAACGATTCTCTTCAGGGAGGAAGGCAAGGATGGAGGGTTCGCGGGAATCGAAGAGAGACTCGATTTGAGAGATGTAATTAGTAATTAATAATTCACCTGCGCGAAAGGCGCGAGTTATTTCAGATAGGTTCATCATCATTAATCTCAATATTGGTTTAATCGCCTGATGTGTCGGTGCATAAATCAAAAATAAAGCTTATTCACGAAAGACCTTCGTCCTGCTGACAATGACGGCAACCACCCAGGTAAACCCAGCGTTAAGCAGGGATGTCATCCCAAACTGCGAGCCAATCGCGGATGGAAAGAATGCGGCGGTATTTACGGCGGTGTGAAATAGGATGGCGATCAACAAGTTGCCGTTTGTGCTCTTATATAGCCAGGTAAAAATGACAGCCAATCCCATTACCCAGATCACAAAGGCGGGAAATAAGACAAAAAACGATCCGCCTGTTTGGAGTATGTCGTTTTGCCCTGTGCCAGCGATAGCATAAATAGGTGCGTGCCAGATGCCCCAAATTAAACCGAGTATCAGGCTGGCTTTCATGGTGTCTTTATTGCTTTGCAAAAGTCGAGGCAATGCAAAGCCGCGCCAGCCGATCTCTTCGCCCAGTGGCCCGCCAACGAAGAAGATACGGATCCCCTCCAACAATAAGGGCAGGAGCCAAATGCTTATGTTGAGTTTGGTAGGTATAGGTGAACCCATACCGCTTCCGATTAACAGTGAGGCGATAATAATGAGAAAAGGAATAAGCAGAGCAATGCCAATCCAGCTCAACCCTGCACGACCCATAGATACTCGCCCAATCAAATCAGATAATCCCTGTTTGCCGTTCAACACAACGCTCAAAATGATCCCTGCCAATGTGGGACCAAAGATTGCCAGCGCATTAAGGATGCTCCCAAGCGGATTTTTGATGTCAAGCGATAGCGCGATCATCACACCCCATAAAATCCATGTGATGGCGTAGGCAAGGCAAAAAAATATAATAAGTGGGCGCTGGCTTACAAATGTAGTTGTTTTCGACATGGAAATATCCTCTCGTAGTAAGTCTACTTAACTGCTTTCATCTTCTCACTTGCAAGTTTGACCGCATCCACGATATGTTGATAGCCCGTGCAACGGCAGAGATTGCCCGAAAGCGCATGGCGGATTTCATCTTCGGTGGGGTTCGGGTTTTGTTTCAAGAATGGAATCAGTGTCATTAAAATCCCTGGGGTGCAGAAGCCGCATTGCAGGCCGTGTGCTTCCCAGAAGGATTGCTGTACCGGGTGCAGGTTGTCTTTGTCTTTTGCGAGGCCTTCAACTGTTGTGATGTTGTGACCGTCCGCTTGAATGGCAAAAATCAAACACGAGCGCATGGATTCGCCGTCGAACAGAATCGTGCAGGCTCCGCAGACGCCGTGTTCACAGCCGACGTGCGTGCCCGTGAGCCCAAGTTCGTGGCGCAGGAAATCGCTGAGCAGGAGGCGCGGCTCCACTTCGCGCCTGTAAATTTTTTCGTTGACGGTGATCGTCACAGGGAATGATTGAGTCATTGCAGGCTTTCCTCCGCGCGCTGTGCGGCTTGCTTCAATGCTTTCTTCGTCAACACATTTGCGAGATGACGCTGGAAATCAATCGAAGTATGAATATTCCCAAAAGGGTTGATTTCCTTTTCGCTTGCCATCGCCGCCGCAGATTCGATCACCGCATCCTTCAACGCTTCACCCTCCAAAAGTCTGGCGGATTCTTTTGCATCCACGGGGCCATCGCCCGCATTCAAATAAACCAGCTTTGCGTTTTTGCATTTTCCATTTTCGTCCAGCGTCACCAATGCGGCCACGCCCATCAACGCATAATCGCCTGCGCGCGGCGCAACCTCCATAAAAGACCAGCCTGTGCGCGGCGGCATAAATGGCAGTTCGATCTCAACCAGAATTTCATCAGCGGCAAGCCTGGTGGTGAACATGCCAGCGAAAAAATCATGCGCGTCGATCCAGCGTTCGCCAGATGCATTTTGCGCCTTGAGCCGCGCATCCAACGCCAGCGCCAGCACAGGCAGTTCCGCGGCTGGGTCGGCGTTGGCAATGCTTCCGCCAAGCGTGCCGCGGTTGCGAATTTGCGGATGCGCAATAAACTGCGCCGCTTCTGTTAAAAGCGGAATGTGTTTTTCGATGGAAGAGTCGAATTCCAAATGCCGTTCACGCGTCATCGCCCCAACGTGAATCGTTTCACCCTTTCCGCGAATAAAACTTAATTCACTCACCCGGTTTAGATCGATCAACACACCAGGCTGTGCCACGCGGAAATTCATCGCAGGCACAAGGCTTTGCCCGCCCGCTAAAATTTTTGCATCGCCTGCATACTGGCGCATCAAGCCCAATGCTTGTTCGAGCGAATCGGGAACGTGATATTCAAAGGGAGCAGGTTTCATAAAGCCTCAGAGAGAATTGGAGAATAAGGGATTAGAGACTGGAGACTGGCTTCGCTTCAAACTTAACTGACAACTGATTCTGTTTCCTGTGAGCTTCCACCACCTCAGACATAATCGAGAGCGCGATCTCCTCAGGCGTTTGCGCGCCAATATCCAAGCCGATGGGCGCGCGCAGGCGGGAGAGTTGCGACTCACTCATGCCGTCGTTCAATAATCTTGTGCGGCGTTTTGCATGTGTGGATTTGCTCCCCAGCGCGCCGACGTAAAACGCGGGGCTGGGTAGGGCAATCTTCAACGCGGGGTCGTCCAGTTTTGGGTCGTGTGTGAGCATGGCAATGGCCGTCGAGCGCGTCAACTTGATTTTTCCGAACGCATCGGGAATCCACAATGGAATGAGTTCATCCACATTCGGGAAACGCTCTTCGTTTCCCCAAGCCTTGCGCGGGTCAACGAGAATCGTGCGGTAGCCAAGTGTCTTCGCCAGCGCGGCCAATGCAATCGCAATATGCACCCCGCCGACGATAACCAGCGTTGGGGGCGGCAGAATCACATCCAGAAAAACTTCAAGAGATTCGCTCAATACCGCGCGGTGTGAGAAGACGCCTTGTAAAAGAGCTTCCTTGCCAGGTTTTAACACCGTGTTGCGCCATTCGTTGCCAGGCGAACCCGCGATAATTCCATCTTCTGAAATCAATAATTCACAACCAAGAATTTCATCCGAGCCGCGAATGACGGTTGCATGAACCGCCGGAGTTTCTTCTTTGATGATTGAATGCAGGGCTTGAAAGAAATTTGAATCAAGCAGATTGACGAAAATATCTATGCTTCCCCCGCAGGCGAGACCCACCTCCCATGCCGTTTCATCCGCGACGCCAAAATGTAAAAGTTGAGGCCGCTTCGTTTTCAACGATTCAACCCCCGCCTCGAAGACCGCATTTTCCACACAGCCACCGCTGACCGAGCCTGTGATTTTGCCGCTCGCTGTCAGCGCCATCTGTGAACCCGCTTTGCGCGGCGAGGAACCCCAGGTTTGCACCACTGTGGCAAGCGCAATGGACTCCCCCTCCCTTTGCCAGCGTTCCACGTCAGACAAAATATCGCGCATGATCTAGTTGTGCGCCTTATTCGTCTTTTTCCAGTCTCTTGCGAACTTCATCATAAAACACCCCCGCCAGTTTTTGCGAGACAGGCGCCATCAAGCGGGAAACCAGGCTTGCCAGTTGCCCGGAGACATTGATATCCGCTGTCCAATTGACGATGGTCCCGCCGTCCGCTCCATCGCTGAGGATCATTTCGCTGAGCGCGTCCGCCGCACTGCCAGTGGCCGTGCCGTGCGCCTTGAGTTTTGCGCGGCTGGGTTCGTCCAGTTCGAGGATGTCTACATCGCCGGAGAAACGCGCCTTCACGGAACCCAACCCCACCGAGACGATACCCCGATATTTTTTGAGCGGCTCGATGGTTTCGATTTTTTCCACGCCTGGCACACATTGCCCGATCTGGTTCGGGTCTGTCAGAAAATCCCATACTTTTTTACGCGGAGCATGAATTACAACATCGCCTTTGAGTTGCATGGAGGTTCCTCTTCGGGATATGGTGAATAGCTTCGAGAGTGTAGCACAGGATAATTGCGAGAGTCAACGGGGAATCGAGTGATGATTACCCACATCTTTTGTGCTCGCCAATTTCATGAAAAAAAACAAAATCTCAGCCGCGAATTTCGCGAATTTTCGCGAATCTACCCACCTGACAGTTTTAAAAATCGGACGCAGATAAACGCAGATTTTTTGAAAAACAAGAGCAAAACGGTTTGAATCAGCGTTTTCAGCGTTCATCTGCGTCCAAAAAACAAAGTGTCAGTTGGCTGGTCGCGAATTGGTTTTAAAAATTCGTGTGAATTACTGATGTTACGCAGTTTATGCACTCACCTTTCGCAGTCCATAATCCCGAAGGGATGATATTGGTTTTACGAGCGATAACATCCCTTCGGGGTCATAAGGCCTTTTGCGTAACATCAGTGAATTAGCGAAATTCGCGGCAAAATGCTCTGGCTGGGAGGCCTGAAATAACGGATAAAGACTTGTGGATAATCACCAGGGAATCGAATGCGTCCATAACGGGAGCAGGCGCGGGCTTCGTGAGAGGCGGGTTTTGAATCCGTAAAAAGATTAAAATTTGCGTATCTCACTCTGAATACGAGGGTTATTTAATGCAACATGTGCCATCCCCTGTTTCAGGTAACTGTGTGCGCTGTCAACAAGCTCATTGCCTTTGAGTTTGTTCGGCCATTCCCTTTTTGTCGCCTTGCATAAAATGCCTGGCGATTTTTTATTCGGAGGTGCCGTTGAAGTCTGATAATTTTATATCACCGCCCCGCATTTTAGTTAGGAAGGAGAATGACAAGGAACGGCAGTAAAAAAGAAATCCAGCAAGACAAAAGTAAGTCAGGCTGGACCATCTCAATCAATGACAGGAGAAACTGCAATGGCTAAAAGTAATTTAATGGGTTACATGCCCAACGATTCTCCCCCGATGGGACAAACCATCCTGTTGGGCTTCCAGCATGTGTTGACCATGTTCCCAGCCACTGTGTTTGTGGCTGCGTTCTGTGGTTTCCATGTGGGTACGGTGCTCTTTGCCTCCGGCGTTTCGACAATTGTGGCTCTCATTCTTTCCCGCCGAGGTATTGGAACTTTCATCCCCTTGTTCTACGGCTCGAGCTTCAGCTATATTGCGGCTTATTTGGGAATTATTCAAGCGGCAACCGGCCAGGCATATGTAAATTTCAGTGGCCCAGTGCCAGACCAGGTGCTCAGTTTGATGCAGGCGGGCATCGTCGTGACTGGCTTGATCAACATCGCGGTTGGTTTCCTCATCCGCGCAGTTGGCAAGGATAATTTGGATAAAGTTTTGCCGCCCGTGGTAACGGGTTCCGTGGCGGCCATCATCGGCTTCGGCCTTGCATTCGCCGCCGTTGGAAACCTTGCCAGTAATAACTTCCTTGTGGCGCTGATCACACTCGTGCTTACGATTTTGTTCTCGGTATATTTGCAGAACAAAGGATTTGTCGGGATGCTGCCCATCCTCCTCGGAGGCGTCGCGGGCTACATTATTTCCGCCATTATTGCGCCTGGCTCGGTTAGCGCGGCCGGCATTGCCTCTGCTCCCTGGTTCGAGATTCCACACTTTACCTTCCCCTCGTTCAGCGGCGATTTGGTAGCCACCGCCATTGTAAGCATTTCGATCATGGCTATCGCCACGATCCCCGAATCCACGGCGCACCTGTACCAAATGAGCCTGTACATTGACCGCTTTGCCGAAGATACCGGCCGCGAGAAAGTTGGCATAGACAAGCACGTTGGGTTCAACTTGATCCTGGACGGTATCGGAGATTTCCTCAACGGCCTCGTTGGCGCAACCTCAGGAACAAATTACGGCGAAAACAACTCGCTCATGGCAATCACCCGTAACTACTCCGGCCCGGCATTGATTGCGGCTGGCGTCATTGCCATCCTGCTTGGGTTCATTGGCAAACTTGCGGCGCTGGTTAATTCTGTCCCGTTGGCGGTCAGCGGCGGGCTGGCAGTATATTTGTTTGGCGTCATTGGAATGCAGGGTATCGCGCTGATGCAGGAACATAAGGTCAGCATGTTCGACCCGCGTAACCTGGCAGTCGGCGCTGTGATTATGGTGGTAGGTATTGGCGGCAACATCGGCTATCCGGGCGGCTTTATCCCGGTCAGCATCCCTGGCGTTTTTCCAAGCGGCCTGCCCGCCATCGCCACCGCGGCGGTACTTGGCATCCTCATCAACGCCATCTTCCTGATCTTTAAACCATCCGCCACCGAAGCCTAAGCTCGACATAACTGAATCAAAAAAAGGGACAGCCAATCGGCTGTCCCTTTTTGATTAACCATGAATCACCCCGTAACCGAATCCGTCAATTGGATGGCAAGGCCGATATAACTTTCAGGCGAAAGGCTCTGCAAACGCCCGCGCGTTTCACCATCCACCTCGAGCGCTTCACACCACGATCTATACTCCGCCTCCGTCAGAACGCGTCCGCGTGTTTGTTCTTTGAGCGATTCATACGCATCGGATTTTCCAACCGCGCGCAGGATGGTTTGCGCGCCCTCGGAGACGACTTCCCAATGGGCATTTAATTCCGCTTTCAGTTTTTCCTCGTCAGGAGCAATGCGCCTCAACCCGCGCTGGAAGTTGATCCACCCAATCAGGCTGTGACCCAGCCCCGTGCCAAACGTGCGGCGGACCGTGGAATCGGAGAGGTCGCGCTGTAAGCGGGAGACAGTCAACTTTTGAGCGTAATGGATGAACAGCGAATTAGCCACGCCGAGGTTGCCCTCCGCATTTTCAAAGTCTATCGGGTTCACTTTTTGCGGCATGGTCGAAGACCCCACCTCGCCTTCCACCACCGCCTGTTTGAGAGAACTGTCGCTGATATACCGCCAGATGTCCTGCGCGAAATCAATCAAAATGGAATTGGTCAAACGGATGAGATCAAAGTAGCGCACCCAGTTATCGTAGGGCAGAATTTGGGTGGTGAGCAGATTGGGTTCGAGATCGAAACTGGAAACGAAATTTTTGCTGAACGAAAGCCAGTCCACTTGCGGGGCGGCGGCTTGCAGGGCGTTGAAGTTGCCAACGGCCCCCGTCAGCTTGGCTTCAAAACGGTGCATGGATATTTGATCGCGAGTCTTTTTGAGGCGGGCAATGTAAACGGCGAATTCCTTCCCCAACGTGGTGGGGACGGCGAATTGTCCGTGGGTACGGGCCAGCATGGGAACGGATTTGTAACGGCGGGCGAGGTTGGAGAGATTGGAGAGTAGTGTATCGAGATTGGGGAGGATGACCCCGTCTCTTGATTCTTTCAAGGCAATGGCCTGGCCGAGGCTGTTGGTGTCTTCGGAGGTCAGGCCGAAATGAATCCAGGGAATTGAGTCAGCCAGCGAGCTGGCTGACTCAACAAGTTTGCTTTGAATAAAATATTCGATGGCTTTGACATCGTGGCGGGTCTTGCGTTCGTGTTCGAGAATGGCTTCGGCATCTGCGGCGGAGAAATTCGATTGGATGGCTTCGAGTTGCGCAGATTCTGAATCTGTCAGCGGGCGGAAAATGCCCGTTTTGGAAAGAGCCGCTAAAAAGTTAAGTTCGACGCGCACTCTGTCACGCAGAAAAGCGAACTCGGAGAAGTGTCCGCTCAATGGCGCGGTCATTTCTGCGTAGCGTCCATCCAGTGGGGAAAGAGCATGGAGAGGGTCAGTCATTTTTTGGGTTCCTGAAATCATGGCATTGTCAACAGACTCTATCACGAACTCTCGAACATAAGTAGACTTCTGTCACAGCATTTCTCCCAACTATCATGTAGAATCCAAACATCTTAGAATGGAGATTGAACATGCTCAAAAAATATTTTGCTTTAATACTTGCACTGGGAATGTTGATTCCTGCAACGCTCGTCCTTGCCAAAGGTGAATTTGATTACATCACCATCAAAGGGCCTGGCATCACGGGAGAGATCGATGTGACCAACCCCGCGCTGACGCAGGATTTCTTTGCCTTTGCCGATTTCTCGAAAGGCGAAGTTCCCGCGCCCGCCGACGCGGGGCAGGGCTATCAGATTGTGCGCGTGTACGTGGAGTTTACCGATAGCAAGCCCAAAGACCTGCCGTTCGACCAGCTTCATTATTACCCGTACACGGGCTATGTCTATTACGATGGCGTGGTGGAGGGTTCATCGGAATACGATGGCAAATGGTACGCCGCCAATCCCACAGCCGAAGCGCCCGTTCGCAATGTGCTCGTCCAGCGCGCCCTGCTCGCGTGGATTCCGTTTGGGGTGTTGGTGGTGATTCTGATTGGGTTTTTTATCGCGTACAACAGGAAGCCAAAAGCATAACCCCCACCCGTCCTCCCCCAAATATGACGGAAGTTCGTCCGTCATATTTGGGGGAGGTGTCCGAAGGACGGAGGGGGCAGGGTTATCTCAACACAAACACATCCAACTTCTCATCATATGCAAGGATCAACGCCTTGCCTTTCTCAAAATTCACCTCGCCCGAAAACGACAGGCGGTAATCGTCTGAGTCGTCTTTGATCCACACTTGCACTTGATGGGCGCCTGGTTCAATTTCCAAAAATTCCAGCGCAGAGATGCGTCCGTTGCCGCTGATGCCGGAGGGCTGGTAGGTCTCGTCCCAAATCGTTTCACCGTCCACGATCACGCGCAGGCTGATGGGGAAATGCGTGCCGCCGAAAATCTTCACGGGGTCGGCGTCTTCGGGCAGGGTGATGCCTTCGGGGATGTTCGCCGCTTCGATCCTGCCTTTCGCATCGATTGCGATTCGCAATGCGCTTCCCTCTGCCGCGCTCATTCCAGCGGATACATCCAGCGGCAGGGCCAGCGCGAACAGCGCAAGCAGGAACACCGTCCCAACCAACCCGCTCACCAGCGACGGAATCAATGTACTGCGTTCCTTCACCACAGGCAAAACAGGCGCGGATTTTTTCTCCTGCGTTTCGGGCTTGTGCAGATCGTTCAAAAAATTTTCAACCGCTTTTGCATCGCCTGGCGTGGCTTCGAGCCAGTGCAGTTCCTTCGTCACCAGCGCGGGGCGCATGTGCAGGCGGTTCAAAATCCAATGCGCGTCTTCGCGGTTGAGGCTGTCGTCGTAGGGCTGTGAAAGGATGACGACATCGCGCGCGCCTTCGTGATGCAGTGACTTGATCCATTCGATATTGACCGCGCTCGCAGACGGTAAAATCGCGGTGACGACGCGCGCCGCTCCTTCTCCGCCCCAAGCTGATACAACAACTGGAGCATTTTCCTCCCCGAAAGCCCTCATCCCCAGCCCTTCTCCCACAGGGAGAAGGCAGGCAGGCAGGCTTCCCAATGCTTCATCGCGCTGACTGGCGAACAGAACAGTCACTTCATGTCCGTCTTTTTTCTCGCGGTGCAACGCGCCTTTTACCACGCTAAAAATCTGCTCGCTGTTGTAGCCGCCTTGCAAGTCAATCGCATCGGTGGGGCAGGCCCCCACGCAGATGCCGCATCCTGTGCATTGCGCCGTGTTGATGATGGCGAGCTTGTGATATTTCGTCTCGTCGTGACGTTCCACCATGCCGATGGCATCATACGGACATTCGGCATAGCAGATGTTACAGCCAGTACACTTTGGATCGGTAACGGCAGCAGGCCCCAGGTCACGTCCTGAGGCGAGCCAGGGGAGCAGGAACAAACTGCCGCCGACGAGAATCGCCAGAGTCCAAAAAATCAAATTGCCCCATGAATCTATCAAGGGCAGAAAGCCGAGATAATACGCATCCATCGGCACGGATTGGATGAGGGTGGCGAGGTCGGCTTCGGCGAAGGATTGCACAGGTTTGATGAGCGAGAGAATGACCAGCCCGATGACTGCCTGAATGCTGACCCAGCGCGGCGACCACCAGCGCGCGCGGGAGAGTTTTAAACCGTGAATGTAAATGCCGAGAAAACCGATCAGCGGCAGAAAAATATGCAAAAAGATGATAATGACGAAGTTGGAAAACGTGCGCGACTCGATGTCGGTTGCCACGTAGGTCAGCCCCGAGGTTGCTTCCAGCGTTTGCATCATGTATTCGGTCATCCATTGCGCGCGCAAATCCCAGACCATCCAATAGCCCATCGTGCCTGTCAGCCATGTGCCCGCCAGCATGACCCAGCCGCTCGTCCACGCCAGCCAGCGCTGTCCCCAAAATTTGTCGCTGAATAGCATTTTGAGAATGTGCAGGATGATGAGCAGGATCATCGCGTCTGATGCGTAGCGGTGGACACTGCGCATGAGCGAGCCGAACCAGTTCGAGTCGATTTTTTCGACGGTGGCGTAGGCCACGTCCAAACCTGGGCGGTAAATGGCGGTGAGGTAGACACCCGTTGCGATCAACACGATGAGCATGAAGATGGTCAACGTGCCGAGGTGATACAGCGGGTTGAAATCCGATTTGGTGAATCGGTTGACCAGGCCTTCGAGGCGTGACCAGAGTTTTTCAAATGCGCGGAGGGTTTTGCGTTCTGCGTAGGGGTTGGAGGTCATAATTTCCTTTTTAAAACCACAAAGTGTCACGAAGGGTCACAAAGGTTTTCCTTCGTGTCCTTTGTGACCCTTCGTGGTTAATTTTTTTCTTCATTCAACAACGGAAATTTATTCATCTTCATCGCATTGCTCGTGACGAAGATACTGCTGGCAATCATCGCAAAAGCGGAGAAGACGGGTTGCAGTAAACCAGCCATCGCCAGCGCAACGCCGATCAAATTGTAAATTACAGCCCAGCCTAAATTTTGCCGCACGCGTTTCATCGACTCGCGTGACAAATCAATCAGCCAGGGGATCACATTCAAATCATCGCGCATCAGCACAATGTCGGCGGCGGTGCGCGCCACGTCGGTGCCGTGATTCATCGCCAGCCCCACCGATGCGGCGGCGAGCGCAGGCCCATCGTTGATTCCATCGCCGACCATCGCGGCGTTTTCAGCAAGCCGCTTCATCTTTTCATCGGGCGTCAGCGCGGCCTGCACGGGAATGCCCAAAGTTTTTTGCCAGCGTTCGCCCGCGCTGAATTCATCGCCCGTCAGCACGCCGAGTTCCAGCCCGCGTGATTGAAGTTGAGTCACAACATCCTTTGCTTCTTTGCGGATGGTTTCTCCCAAACCGATCAGCCCCCTGACCTTTCCCTCCCACCCAGCATAGACGACGACCCAGCCCGCCTCTTTCCACGCCTCGGCCTGCTCGCTGATATCCTGCGGCATTTCCATCCCCTCGGCAGACATGAGGCGGGCGGAGCCGATGGTGATTGGAGATTGGTAATTGGATGCTTCGCGTGGAGATTGGACGCTTCGCGTGGAGATTGGTAATTTGCCAATTACGCCGAGCGCGGGGAGGGCTTTGAAGGAGGTTGGTTTTATGAGTTCGACTTGATTTTCTTTTGCAAATTCTACAATCGCTTTCGCCAGCGGATGTTCAGACTCATTCTCAACCGAAGCAACCATCTGCAAAAATTCTTTCTTCTTTCCTCTTTCTTCTGCAACTCCCTGCACCTTCATCGGCAGTTGACTCAGCGTGCCTGTTTTGTCGAAGAAGACCTTGTCCACTTTTGCAAGTCGTTCAAGCGCGGCGGTGCTTCGCAAAATTGCGCCTGACTCAGCGGCGCGTTCGAGGGAGAGCCAAAGGGTGAGGGGAGTGGCAAGCCCCAGCGCGCAGGGGCAGGCGATCAACAAAACAGACAAGGCGACGAGCAAGCCTTGCTCAAACCCAGAGACGTAATTCCAAATCAGAAATGCGATTGTTGCCAACGCCAGCGCGGCGGGAGTCATCCATGCAGAGAGTTGATCCACCATGCGTTCGAGCGGGGAGCGCGCCCACAGGGCTTCGTGCAACAGCCGCCCGATCTGCCCCGCAGTTGTCGATTCACCGACTGCTGTGGCAATGACTTCAAAACTGCCATCGAGATTAATTGTCCCTGCCTTGACGGCGTCACCTTCGCGGTGTGAGACGGGTTTGGGTTCGCCTGTCAGCAGGGACTCGTCCACGTCGCCTTCGCCGAGGGCGATGAGTCCGTCCACGGGGAAGCGTTCGCCAGGTCGAATGCGGACGCGCATCCCAGGCTTGAGGTCGGCGACGGTGATGGGTTTATCTTCGTCGGCAGTGACAATGGTTGCGGTGTTTGGAATCTGTTCGAGCAGTTTCATCACAGCCTTGTTGCTGGATTTATGCGCCTGCATTTCGAGCCAGCGTCCAATCGATACCAGGAAGATGAGCATGGTGGCGGTGTCGAAATACAACCCGCCATGCCCGACGATCAAATTGCGGACGGATAACCCAAACGCAGAGAATGTGCCGATGGTGATGAGCGTGTGAATGTTGGGTTGTCCACGCAGGAGGGAGGCAAACCCTGCGCGCAGGATTGGCAGACCGAGCAGGAGCAGAACGGGAATGCTGGTGATCAACATCATCACCTGGAAGAAGTCCACCAGCGGCTGGGATTCGGGCGTGACCCAGCCAAAAATCTCGCGCGCGTAAATCCCTGTGCCCACGATCATGTCGTGCAAAACCATCACGCCGCCGATGAGCAGGCGCATGTAGAATGATTCTTCTTCGTCGCGCGGTTTTTCGTTGGGGAGTGTGGCTTGATAACCGAGAGAACGAACGCGTTTTTTTAGTAATTGGTAATTGGTAATTGATTTGTCGAATGAGATGTTGGCTTGTTGTTGGATGAAACTGACCTCCGCCGACGCGACTCCCCTCGTGCGTTTCAATTGTTCGCTCACCAGCCACGCGCAGGAGGAGCACCACATCCCGCCGAGCGCCAGGGTGATGTTCTCGGCATTGGCTTCGTTCGTGAGGACGGTTGGCATTGCGGGAGATTCTTCCAGCAGGGCTGAGACTTCCTTGCAGGATGGACAGCAGAATACGTCGCCCCGATCATTGGTGAGGGGGTGGAGAGTCGTGAGTCCGCACAGGGAGCAGGTGGCGAGGGATTTGGCAGGGGAGATGGAGGCAGTGAGAGTCATAATTTCTGTTGGTGTTTATTCTTTCTTGTTTGAACTTTTCAATCCATCGCGCAGTTGTGTTGACAGATTGAACAAATCTTCCAATTCTGATTCGTTCAAACAACTCCACGGAGCAAAGAAGTATTTGTCGGTGAGCGCTTCGGCTTCTTCGCGGATGCGTTTGCCTTCGGCGGTCAGTTGATACTCGCCTGATGTTTCTTCGATCCATCCGCGTTCCGCGAGTTCCTGTAAAAATTCGGCGTATTCAGGGCGGGTGATTCCGCGAAACGACAATTCTTCGAACAGTTTATCAAGCGTATTATTCTTGCCGCCCCATATTTCGGAGAACACTTCCCAGCGATTGCCTTCGATGTTGTAGTGTTTCCAGGTGGCAAGGTGGGCATTGCCGCGATATTTATCCAGCGTGCCAAAGTAGTGGATGAAGAAGCGAAGCAGGCGTTCACCCTCGCCTGGGTACATATTCTTGAAATAGTGACTCGCTCCAAATTTGGATGGCGGTTCGGGCGCGGCAAGCGAGGCCTCGGTGATACGCCTGCCATAGTTCACTATTTTTTGCAGATCGGGGGGCGGAATCGGTTGGAGGTGGGCAATGGAGTTACTGGCCGCCTGGGTCATTTGATTTCTCCAATCCATTCCTTTTTCTGTTGCGTGATATTCGTTTTCTCCACTGGCAATCAGAATTCCATGTTTGATTGCTCCTCCAAACCGAGCCTCGAGTACGCGCGCTGAACCGTAGGGGAAGAGGCGCATGAAGCCCGCGGTTGAGAATGGATCGGAGCCGAAGACAAAGAGCGCCGAGAGCCAGGTGATCCACCCGGGTTCAAACCCCTGTTCGGTGGCGATTTTCTGCCAGACGGAATAGGCGTTTTCATTCAGCGGGTCGAAACTCTCGTCGAGAACAGTCCAGATGGAATTCAGGTTCATGGGATATCTCCTGATGTTACAGGACTTACGCAGTTCAAAATCTTTAGCCGCGAATTTACCCTACGGGCACGATGTCGCGAATTCCCGCTAATTTTTTGAATAATTCGTGCGAATTTGCGACATCGTGCCCGTAGGGTAAATTGGCGGCAGTTCTTGGGGTCTTGCGTAGTCCTATTTTATTTGGTTTTGTCAGTACTGCGAACCTTCGGTGAACGCTGGGCGATCATTTGTGCTGCCTTGCCAACCGCGCAAGATGAATCTTGCGGTACTTTCTACCAGAACATGAACGAACCAAGCATGAAGTGGTCAACGATGCCGAGGGAGGCGAATCCGCGCATGGCGAATTGGAAGCCGAAGAACATCATGACGAGGGAGGCGAGGGTGCGCGACCAGAGGCGGGGGTTGGTTTTTGTTGCCAGCCATTTGACGGCGTACAAACTTGGGAGGGTGGCGAGGCCAAAGATGAGCATGGTTAGCGCGCCGTTGATGGCGGATTTGGAGGCGGCGGCGGTGATGAGCGCGGTGAGAACCAGGCCGCAGGGGAGGAGACCCCAAAGGAGGCCGAGCAGGTAGGAGGTCCAGAGAGAGGCGGTTTTGAATCTGCGGATGGCGCGCCCCCAGCGTTGAGTCCATTTTGAAAATAAAAGTTCGGGGGAGGGGGTTAATCCAATAAATGCGGATGCCATGTAGAAGGCGATGATTGCGAAGAGAATCGAGAGGAGGGCTTGCAGGTTTCCGAACGACCAGAGGGTTTGGCCGAAGATACCGAAGAGGAGACCGAGCAGGGTGTAGGTGGTGACGCGCCCCGCGTGGGCGAGAACCCAGGCGAGTTTGTTTTGCCCATTGGGCGCTGTGCGGAAGATGGGTTGGCGGTCGAAGAGAATGACGATGGCGCTGCACATCCCCACGCAGTGACCAAGGCTGCCAAGCAGGCCGAGAAGAAGTGATGCGATCATTTTTTACCAGTAAGTTGATCCCGCCCGAAGAGGTGGTTCTTCGGGCGGGATATACAAGGAGAGAGTGCGTTATTTAATGAACCAGGTGCGCCCGAGTAGCCACCAGTTGGAGAGGTAGTAGACTGCGAACCAGACGAGGAAGGCGAAGACGAGAACCAGTGTGCCTTTGGGTTGGTTCTGTTTGTCTTCCATTTGTTCGTCGGTGAGTTTGGTGGATTCGAGCAGGGGGTTGTTAGCGCCGTTGACGAGGAGCAGTCCGCTGGCTTCTTTGCGTTCGCCCGTGAGAATGGAGGTGAGTACGATGGCGACATACATGATGCCGCCGATGACTGCGATGATCGCGCCGATGCCGAAGATGGCAAGCGTGAGGTTGACGGTGCCAGGGATTGCGCCGGAGAAGGTGATGTCCCAGTTGCGGCGGGAGACGCCTTGTAAGCCGCTGGTGATCATACCCAGCGAGACGAGTGCGGAACCGATGCCGTAAACGTAGGGCTGCCAGACCGCCCATTTTTTGAGTTTGAGTTCTTTGCGGAAGATGAGCGGGATGACGTAATAGGTGAAGCCCATGAAGGCGGTGGTTGTGCCGCCGACGACGGTGGCGTGGAAGTGACCGGGCAGGCGCAGGGTGTTGTGGGCGAGCATGTTGATCTGTTCGGTGCCGATGGTGACGCCTGTGACGCCGCCGATCCAGCCGAAGAGAATCATGGAGACGACGAGCGCGCCGAAGCCGGGTTCATTCCAGGGGCCGTTGCGAAGCCAGCCGAACAGGCCGTGTCGATATCCTTTTGCGCGCAGGGCAATTTCCATGGCGGCGGGGATGGAGAAGGCGTGCATCATCGAACCCAGCACGGCGAGGTACATGGCGTAGGATGTGTTGACGGCTTTCCATGCGAAGGTGAGGCCAGGGTCAACCAAAAGGTGGTGGGCTGAGCCGAGGTTGATGAAGAAGAGATAGAGGATGAAGGCGAAGCGTGAGAACTTCTCGTTGACGGGGCGGATGCCAACGGTCATTTGTGCGAGCATGTACCAGATGGAAACCATCGCGGCGAGGTTGACCTGTTGGGCGGGGTGGCCGAAGCCCCAGAAGAAGTTGCGGTAGATGCCTGGGTCGTAATTGGGAAACACGCCCAGCGACCAGAGGAAGGCGGGCACAATGGCGGCGGCGCCTTCGAGCAGGGTGTAGACTGCCAGGATGGCGGCGGTCATCAAGCCGAAAACTGCCAGCGGCATGGAACCTGAGAAACGTCCCTCACGTTTGGCGACTACGATATTGATGAAGAAGGTAATGGTGGTGATCAACGCGCCGACGGCGAAGAGGATGTAGCTAAGGTAGAAAAGCGGGTGAGCTTTGAGCGGCACATAGGCGGTGAAGGTGACGATGCTTTTTGGGTCGAACAGTACGACTGCATTCGCCATCAAACCACCGACGGTCATCATGATGAAGCCCGTCCATGCCAGTTTGGGGGCGGCGTGACGCGCATTCAACAAGGCGGTGGAGCCGAAGTGCAAGCCTGCCATTTCGAAGAACACGATCCAAGCAACGAGCATATCCACGCCGTGCAGGGTGAGCAGGCGGTAGAACCAGGTGGCATCGAGCAGGTGGATCGCCTGCCAGCGGGTGAGGGCGATCAATAACGCTGCGATTCCGCCAAGCACGAGGCAGACAACCGCCATCACCGCGTTGGCAATGATGAGGCGTTCGGTGTGCATATCCACTTTGAGGGTGGTCACGCCGCAGACGCGGTAATCATCCTTTGCGCCTTTTACCCAGGGAGTTGTTGGGGCAAGTGTAGCCATCTTATTTCTCCTATTTCACGATAATTTTGCCGATCATGGTGTGATGGCCGAGGGAGCAAAATTCATTGCAGACGATGGTGAATTCGCCTGTGGTGGTGGGGGTGATGGTCGCCACATAATCGTAGCCGGGCAAAACCTGCAAGTTGATGTTGACAGGCTGAAGCGAGAAGCCGTGCAGTAGATCCATCGAGGAAATGTGCAGGCGGTATTCCGATCCCTTTTGGAATTGCAGAATGGGGAACCACTGCCATGTGCTGGCACGCAGGTAGACATCGCTTCCGGCGGGGGCTTCCACAACGGGCAAAGTGACGCCATTGACCGTATCTTCGCCGACTTTATATTGTTCGACGAAAGCGTTGATTTTTTCGTTGAATTGAGTGGGCGTGGTTCGGTAGGTTTCGGCTGGGACGTTTTGCCTGCCCATAAAGTACCAGAGCGGCATCATGATCGTCAAAAACACACACCAAACAAAAGCCACCGTGAGCCAGGTCTTTTCCATGCGGCCCAGGGGTTTCCACCAGATTTTTTCAGGTGCTAACATAATTCATTCTCCTTTTTGCCTATGGGGCGAGTGGAACGTGCAACAGATCGTACAATCCCCATGCGTTGTAAATTAACCCACTGATGAGCAGTGAAAGCAGGAACAACAACCAGATGTTGTCGAAAACTTTCTGCCACTTGGAGGCGGATTCGTTTTCTTGATTTTCTTTCTTCGCCATGACATTCTCCTTTGTGTAATGTGGTTTTTTTCACAAAATTTATCTGAATTAGATGTATCTTACATAATCCCAGCCAGGTTAGCAGTGACTTTTGTTACATTTGAAAGTTTTGCTTTGGAATTTTGTAGAAAACAGGGAAATGACCTGTCCGAAAGACGGGCTTTTTGCACGTTTGCAGGGGTAAACCCCAACCCAAACCTTCACCTGCTCTTTGCCCTGTCTTTACACGATCTTTAAACATGCCTGTTATTCTTAAATCATAAAAAGGAGTACAGCATGTTTCTGATGTGGATCATTCCCCTGCTATTAATTGGATTGGTGGTCTATGGCGTCTCTGCCGGCAACTTTGTCAGTTCTTTGAAACCCGCCGCCAGCCGCGCCTGCCTGCATTGCAATCAAGCCGTGCAAAACGATTGGAAGAACTGCCCGCACTGTGGACAGACTCTATAAAAGGAAAACAAAATGAAAAAGATTAACTGGTTGATCGTTGGAATTATTGCCCTGATCGCCCTTCTCTTCCTGTTTGGAGGAGGAATGATGTCAGGCTGGGGCTATCGCGGCTGGGGCATGATGGGGCCGGGGATGATGGGAAATTGGGGCTACTCTCCCTTCGGCTGGATCGGCATGGCCTTCATGTGGCTGATCCCCGTTGGCTTCATTGTATTGACCGTGCTGGGCATTACCTGGCTTGTACAGAATGTCGGAAATTTCAGGATGCCACCCTCTCAGAATCCTTGTCCCAATTGCGGGAAGGGCATACAAGCCGATTGGCAAAATTGTCCGTACTGCGGTACAGCGTTGAAGTAGCGCGAGACATCGTCTCCGAATGGGGATTTATCTACTACCTGATTGGCCTGTCCAAAAGACAGGCCATTTTGCTTGCATGAAATCAGGCTGAAAACCACTTCCACGCATCATAAAAGGGATGTACACTATTGGCGTATTTTGCAAGCCAGAAAAGCAGATATTGAAAATATCAAAACAACAAGGATTAATAATCGTGGACCAGACCCAAACAAATCTCCCCGCAGAACCTGAATTCAAAACAGCCTGCGGAGGCAAAATTAAAGACACTTCCAAATTTCCAAGCGCAGATTATCAAGGCGAGCGGATTTATTTCTGCACACAAGCCTGTCTCGAAGTGTTTCTAATGAATCCCGACCCATTCATGGCAGGTGAAGTCGAACATCCAGAGTGATGGTGATAAAAATGAACGGATCAAAACCGCAGTGTATGACCGCGCTCGGTACAGTCAGCCTGCGTTCGATAGGGGTGAGGCGAAATTCGCCAAATTCGCGCCACACCGCACTGGCGCGCGGCGCAAGTGTTCGCGTCTAAAAAAAACGGTTCGGTTACAGATTTGAAAACCACTATCACTTACCAAAGTAGCCACGCCGAATTATGCATCACAAATTACGATATAATCCCCCTCAATGACCGAAGGCGCGCTCCTCAACGACCGTTATCAACTGCTTGAAAAACTTGGCTCCGGGGGCATGGCAGATGTCTATCGTTCCCGCGATCTCATGCTGGATCGCTACGTCGCCATTAAAGTCCTGCGCAAAGATTTTTCATCCAACCCCGAATTTCAAAATCAATTTCGGCTCGAAGCGCGCTCCGCCGCCAATCTTTCACATCCCAACATCGTCACCGTCCATGACTTTGGCTTTGCCGATAACCTGCTCTACATCGTCATGGAATACATCCCTGGCAAAGATCTCAAACAGCTCATCCGTGATCTGGGGCGTTTCTCCGTACAGGATGGCATCCCTCTGCTTACTCAGGCATGCGCAGGCATTGGCTACGCCCATCGCGCCGGACTCGTCCACTGCGATGTCAAGCCGCATAACATGCTCGTCTCGAAAGATGGCCGCCTCAAAGTCACCGACTTCGGCATCGCCCGCGCCCTCGCCAGCATAGCAACCTCCGAACGCACCAACGTTGTCTGGGGTTCGCCGCTTTATTTCGCGCCCGAGCAAGCCGCAGGCGAGCCACCCTCGCCTTCATCGGATGTCTATTCCCTCGGCGTGGTCATGTACGAATTGCTCAGCGGCACGCCGCCCTTCACCGCATCCACCGCCGATGAACTCGCGCGCTTGCACATCTCCGCCCGCCCCATTCCCATCCGCGAATACATCCCCGATATTCCCGTTACCCTCGAAGAAATCATCACGAAAGTACTTTCCAAAGAACCCGCCGCCCGTTATCGCACCGCCGATCAACTTGGCCGCGTGTTACTTAAATTTGGAACACAGCCAGACCCCGAACCGCAATCAGCAGAAAAAGAACCGCCATCACAGCCTGTCATCACTCTTAAACCAGAAGTTGCAGAGCGACTCGCTGGCAAAGGGCGGACTCAACCCCCCCAGCAGGAACCTGCTCCCGCGCAGTATTCCCCCCCTCAACAGACGCCTCAATCCGCCCCCGAACCTGCCATTTCAACCGAAACAGATTCCACGCTCGAAGAAATTGACTGGGTCTCCGTAGGCCTTGGTTTAATGGCTGTCCTTGCAGTTGGCGGCCTCATCCCATTCTGGCTGATAATCTACCTCACCTACAATCCACCGGTTCGATAAGATGGCATTAAACAAAAATCACGGCGCAAAACGCGCCGTGATTTTTGATACGAATGGAAGAACGAAACTACGCCGCAGATTTACCGAGCGTCTTGATGCACTTGGCGCACAGCGTCTTCTTGACCAAACGACCCTTCTCCATCACCGAAACCTTTTGGAGGTTGGGTTTGAACGTGCGGTTGGTTGCACGCAGAGAGAAAGAGCGGTTATGACCGAATGTGGTTGCCTTGCCGCAGTGATTGCACTTAGCCATTTGAAGAGATTCCTTTCCTTACAATGATTCCAAAATTTATCCTGAGCCTGTCGAAGGGTTCAAAGGCAGGGCATTTTACCATACAACGCAACCAACTTCAAGTTAAGATGTTAAAATGGATGTGGTCTAAAGTTTCGGAAATGTGGCGCAAATCAGAGATTCGTCTCACGCGGAGCGCCGAAAAAATATTCCACACCCTGTTAAAATAGGAACAGGAAGAAGATAAACCAGATTACGGAAGTCTCTTAAGAGGAACCCATGGGCGAAGAAATTACATCTCTGGGCGGGATTCACATCTCGCCAAATGCAGTGGCGACGATTGCATATCATGCCACACTGGAATCATACGGCGTGGTGGGGCTTGCGCCGAAAAACCTGGCGGACGGGATCGTCTCCACCATTACGCGAGAGCCTTCGCGTGGAATTTCCGTCCATTATAAGGATGACCAGATCAACATCGACATCAACATCATCGTGGAGTACGGCACACGCATCAACTCGGTGGCGGAAAGCGTGGCAAACACCGTGCGTTTCCACGTGGAAAAAGCGCTGGGGCTGCGCGTAACTTCAGTCAATGTGCATGTGTCTGGCCTGCGCATTAGCGATACTGATTAGGAGACCAGTGACTCATGGCTATTGATACCGTGCGCGTTGAAACGCTTCGCAAGAAACCCATCGATGGACAGGTGTTTAAACGCCTGGTCGAGGCAGGGGTGATCTGGCTCCGTACCAACAAGGATATTGTCAATTCATTGAATGTATTCCCTGTGCCAGACGGGGACACCGGCACGAACATGACCCTGACCCTGCAAGCCGCCTGGAATGAGGTTAAGGATTTGGGCACACGTAACCTGAGCGAGATGGCGGCGGCGGTTTCCAAAGGCGCGTTGATGGGCGCGCGCGGCAACTCTGGTGTGATTACCAGCCAGATCCTGCGCGGGTTTTCACGAGGCGTGCATGAGAAGGGTGTGCTGGATAAAGAGATTCTTGTCAAAGCGTTTGGCGAGGCGCGGGATACAGCTTATAAAGGAGTCGTGCGTCCGGTCGAGGGTACGATCTTAACCGTCATTAAAGAAGTTGCCATAGCAACAGAATCAGCTCTCGGGTCCGCGAAAGATGCGTTTGATATCCTTGAAGTGGCTGTGAAGGCGGCGGATGAAGCGGTCAGGAATACGCCTGAATTACTTCCAGTCCTCAAGCAGGCTGGCGTAGTGGATTCAGGCGGCAAGGGTTTGTTCTTCATCCTCGAAGGGATGCTGAGGCATGTGTACGGCGAGTCGCTTGAGACGCCGACGATGAAAGTCCAGCCGATGTCTGTGATGGATTTGCAGGGCGCGATGGAAGAAGTGGAAGAGGGGCAGGATTACGAAGTGGTTGTGGATTTTGTGCCAACGGGCGAGTTGGATTTAAGTTCGTTTTATGGAAGGCTGGAAGAAATGGGCACGTCCATTCAGGTGGGTGAGGGCGAAGGGATGTATCGGATGCACATCCATGTGCCGACGGAGAACCGCTACGTGCCGATTGATTACATCATGGGCATTGGCACGGTCACGAAGGTGGCAATTGAAAACCTGCTGGCGCAGATGGATGATATTCAAAAGTCATCTCAAATTAATTTTGCGGCGGTGGAGCCTGGCAATATTGCGGTGGTGGTGGTTTCGCCGGGCGCGGGCTTGAACCGCATTTTTGCCAGTTTGGGCGTTGCGGCGGTGGTGGCTGGCGGGCAGACGATGAATCCATCTACGCAGGATATTTTGAGTTCATTCGAAAACCTGCCGACAGACAAAATTATTATTTTGCCGAATAACAAGAACATTATCATGGCGGCGAATCAGGCGAAGGAAGTGACGGTTAAGCAGGTGCAGGTTGTGCCGACTCGTACCGTGCCACAGGGACTTGCCGCCATGCTCTCGCTCGTTCCCGACGGGGAAGTTGAATCTGTCGCCGAGAAAATGACCAAAGCGATCAGCAGTGTGAAGACGGGCGAGATCACCATCGCCACCCGCTCTGTGGAAATTGACGGTGTGACGGTTAAAGATGGACAGGTGATTGCCCTGCTGGATGGCAAGCTGGTTGTCTCCGCCGAGTCTGTGGAACAGGGCGTGATGGACTTGCTCGAAAAAGCTGATGCAGGTGAGCATGAGATCGTCACGCTTTTCTACGGCGAGGGCACAACCCATGCCGAAGCCAACCGCATCGCAGATATGATCGTGACCCAATATGCCTCGCTGGAAGTGGAAGTGCAGGAAGGCGGACAGCCGCATTATCAGTTTATTATTTCGATAGAGTGAGGAAAGTAGACAGGTAAATGGGTAGACAAGAAAACAGGTGCAATCAAGTACTGCAAAAAAAAACTGACGCAAATTTTGTGTCAGTTTTTTTTAGATATATCAGTTTATCGGGTTTGATACTTGGCTTTGAATAATCGGTAGACCGCTTTGGCAATTTCAATCCCCTGAACGATGATGACGATGATCAGAATGACGGGGAACATAATCGTGAAGACCGTTGTAAGAGTCTGCGCTGCATCCGCGCTGATGGAGGAATTGGCAAAGGACTTACCCGTGAACCCGATGATATTTGGCGTGCGCAGGATGATGACAGCCAGGGCAATGCCCGCCGCTTCGATGATGATCTTTGCAACGCGGGTGAGCGGCGTCCACAACGCACTGCGCAGGAGGTAAATATCCAGCAGTATCTCAGCCAGGAAGGTGGCGTTGATCCATGGGATGAATGCGAAGAATGCGGCAGAGAACATGGGGATAAAAATCCACTCATCTTCCATAAAGAAGCCCATCCCCAGAATATTCGGGTACAAATTCAGGATGGCAAGCCCCACGAAGGTGAATACGATTTCAGCAATCAGTTCGCCGCGTTTCACAGAATCAGGATCAGGCTCCGCCGCAAGGGATGCGGGGTTCCAGTCTTCTTCCATTTTCAAGTCGTCAATTTGCTCATCTGGCAAAACGCGCTCGAGGATGGCAAAGACCAGTGCGATGTTGCCGAATGCCGCAATGGCCGCGGAGAAGGCTTCGCCCAACCCAGCGCCGACGATGTTGACAAAGTCCGCGCCCATGAAGGGAGTCTCTGTTGCGGCGCGGATTCCCGCCAGCACAAGCAGGACAGTCACAACGATTGGAATCACAATCTTCAACACCATCAGGAAGAACGGAAACAGACGCGGGCCGATTAAATACGGCTGTGGGTTGTAGGTTGCCGCCACGGTTTGGGGCGCGCCATACTCTTTCAGCAACTCGATCTCCAACGCTTCATCGGCTGGACGCCCAGCTTTTTGCGCGCGGTCTTCGAGCATGTCCTCCAGTGTGGAACGCAATTCCTTTTCGATATCCTCGCGCCCTTTAAGCAGAGGAAGGCGTTTTCCAACTTCAGTTACATAACGATTTATCAAGTTCATTCTTTCTCCTTACGCCAGCATCTTGTCCATCACAGATACAATGCCAGCCCATTCCTTTTTCAGTTTCGGCAGGAGTTTCTTTCCCTCCGCACTGATGACGTAATAGCGGCGCGGACGCGCCTCTTCCAACTTCCAAACCGACACCAACAACCCCTGCGCCTCCAGCCTGCGCAGCAACGGATACAACGTCCCCTGATCTACTTCCATACCCAGTTCTGCAAGTTGCTTCAGCAGGGAGTAGCCGTATTGCTCGCTCCCCAACTGGCTTAGCGCCGCAAGAACGATCACCCCGCGCCGCAATTCCAGAACAACATTTTCGAGAGATTCAGTGTTTGTCATAGTTCAACCTTTATCGCATTATACTGTGCGAAATACAGTACGGCAAGGGGGAATATTTGACCCATCCATTGCTCTGCTACTAGCAGCGGCATGAATTTTTTGTAACAGCTCATGACTTTAATTGAAAAATGGTGTTGTAATGAACATGATAGTAGAAAGACGAAGCTGAAAGAGAAATTATTAGATGGCAAGTTGGGCGTAGGGGACGCGCAGGCTTACGCTTCTTCGGCGACTGTTTTGAATACTGCCAACAAACGGGATGGGCAAGTGCTTTTCGAAAATTAGCCCGATTGTCGGTACCCAGTTTTTCCTTTCATGCATTCTCCCGTTTTTGCGTGAACTGTTACAATTTTGTAAGATTAGAATATGTCCATCTTTCTTGATTCCATTTTTTCATCCATTGCCCTCAGCCACTTCATGGTGGATACCTTCAACGCCAGCCGCCCCGTGTTGTTGACTTACCTCGGTTTAAGCGAATGGGAAATTGCCCTGTTCTCCACCATCTACATTTGGACTTCCGCCCTCACACAGCCTTTCTTCGGCTGGCTCTCAGACCGCACTGGTCCGCGCTGGCTCGCGGCTGGGGGTGTGTTGTGGATGACGGTCTTTTATTCCGCCGCGTTGTTAATTCCTGGCAATGTTGGCCTCGCATGTTTGATCGTCGCCGCGTTGGGGTCATCCTCTTTTCATCCGGTTGGCGCTGTGCAAGCCACCCTGCGCGGACGCGATCTCTTGAAAGGACGCGAGACCACAGCCGCATCCCTCTTTTTTATGGCTGGCCAGCTTGGTCATTTTATTGGCCCCATCATTACTGGATTCATTCTCGCTTCCTACAAAATCCCGGGCATGATCATTGTCCCCATTGTTTCCATTCCAATTGGCTTTGCCCTGCTTAATCAATTGCGCGAAAACCATCCACATCCGAAACCATCGCAAGCCACGCATTCCAACCGCGCCAAAGCGGGCCTGCTGTTCATTATTGTGCTGGCCATGGTGGCCGCCATGCAATCCTGGGCGCAGGCAAACATGGTCAACCTCATCCCAAAATACATCAAGGATTTGGGGCAGGGCGCAACCATCTATGGCAGCATGGCCGGCCTGTTCATGGGCGGGTCTGCGCTGGGCAATGTGTTTGGCGGCTATCTGGGAGACAGATACCCCAAGCGTTTTGTAGCGGCAGGCGTTTTGTTTTTTGCCGCTTTTCCGATCTATCTTGTCAGCATAATCGGCTGGTCGTGGTGGCTGTATATTCTCGTCCCCCTCGCAGGCGCATTGACCGGGGCCGTGCATAGCATCATGGTCGTCTTCGCCCAGCGCATCATCCCCGGCGGAATGGCTCTGGCCTCCGGGCTGGCCTTGGGATTTATATTTTCATCTGGAGCATTGGGATTGTTGTACACCGGTCACCTGGCGGAATTGTACGGCTTTCCATTTGTCTTAACCTTTACCACCATCATGGTGTTGATTGCCGCTCCGCTGGCATTATTCCTAAAAGAACCCCTTGTGAAATAACATAACTGGCTATCTGTTTCACTCTTCAAATTAAAAGAAAGAGACTGCCAATGGAACAGCTTCTTTCTTTTAATTCTCTATCGTACAGTTTAGAAATCGGGACCCTGACCGCGAAGCGCGCAGAAAACGCAGATTTTTTTATCAGCGAAAATCAGCGTTTATCTCCGTCCAACAAGATTTTGTGCAGTAGAGAATCTTTTCATAAGACTTGCAAAAACGATAACCACTGATTGAATACACGTTCAGGGCTGGAAGAACACTGTCAGGTTTTTTGAACTGGGCAAAAAAACTTTCCAAAATGACAAGTTGTCATTAATGTAGGGTCAACATCGGGGTTTTCAGTACCCAAGTCCTATTCTGCTATCCGTGTTCACTGACCATAATGCGTCTATCCGTAAGAGGTGGATCAGGTACGCGCTGTGGAACCAACATCATAAACCCCAAACCAGTCTGATTCGTCTCATACAGCTAGAAGGAGCATGTAATGAAAAGCACGCTATATCGATATATAAGTGTAGTTGTGGCAATTGGCCTGGCGTTTGCCAGCTATTTTTCCGTTGCCGCCAGCGATACCGCGCAAACCTCAAATGCCATTTATGTATCCACAACAGGCAGTGGAACGGTTTGCACTCAAACCGCGCCCTGCTCATTGACCACCGGCACTGGAAAACTGGCGGCAGGGTATACCCTGTTTTTATCCCCTGGAAATTACAACACCATTTTGCGAATCACAAAATCAGGCACCGCAAGCCAGCCCATTAAAGTAACCGGGGCCGCGAAATTTACCTCGGTGGTACTTTCTGGTTCCTATCTTGAAGTATATGGCTTGGAAGTGGCCGGGGCGGTTGAACACGGCGTTCTGATTTTAGGTAAACACATCCGTTTTTCAGATTTCTTAGTTCACGACAATGTAACCGAGAATAGAATCGGCACAGCATGTAACAGCTCCACAAGCGGCGGCTGGGCATCTGGCGTAAAAGTGGAAAGAGGCTCGGAGGATGTCTTCATTAGCAACGGCACAACCTTTCACAATTGCGGCGAAGGACTCGCCGCAACCATGGCTATTAATGTTACAGTTTCAAACGTTACATCCTACGACAATTTCGGCGTAAACTTTTATATAGACAACAGCAAACACGTCAGACTGCAGAACAACTTTGCCTACTGCACGCCTAACACAAATTACTATCGTTCCGGCCAGCCCGCCGCGGGAATTTCAATCGGTGAGGAATACTACACCGGCTGGGGCGGCCAGCTTGGCGACCTTACCATCGTTAATAATATTTTATATGGCTGCCGGGGACTGAACTTCTACGGGGTCGAAGCCGGGGTCACAAACGGCGGTCTCGTCGGCGCATTAATAGCCCACAATACGATCTGGAACGTCTACGGAGGCGGACGCGCCATCTCCATCAGCGTTCAACCGTACAACCAGGGGATCGTGATCGCAAACAACATCGCTGGCGGCGTGATTTCCCCAGCCAATGCCACAGTAAAAAACAATCAAAGCACAGCAGTATTCACCAGCGCCCCCACCTATCACCCGGCTTCCTTCAAGACCGCCTCAAATTCACCGGGCATCAATGCGGGAGCGGCCTCCCTGGGAGTAGCCATTGATTACGGCGGCAAATCACGCGACTCACTGCCAGATGTAGGCGCATGGGAATTTGCAGGCAACCTGCCAACCGTTACACCTGCTTCCGTTACCCCAACGGCAACGGCCACCTCTATCCCTGCCACATTCACTCCCACCCGCAGTGCCCCAACGGCCACACGCGCCTCCGTTACTCCCACCGTACTATCTCCGCTTCCCTCTGCAACGCCCACCCAAATCAACCTGCCGCCCTCAGGGCCAAATAGCCTGAACATCCGCATCGCAACAGGCAAAGATGATGTGGAAGAATATTCAAGCGGCTGGGTCTACCTAAACAGCACCGACCTCGAACTTGTCTACGATATCAATTCACAAGTTGTAGGCCTTCGTTTTACAGGAGTGAATATTCCAAAAGGCGCCATCATTACAAACGCATACATCCAATTCAAAGTGGATGAACTCACCTCTGAAACCATCAGCCTGCAAATCCGCGGCGAGGCAAACGCCAACGCGCCCGCTTTTACCATCAAAACCCGCAATGTCTCTTCACGGCTGAAAACAACGAATGTCATCAACTGGTCACCGGCCCCCTGGAAAAAAGTTGGAAATAGCGGCCCAGATCAGACAACACCCAACATTGCCCCCGTCATTCAGGAAATCGTCAACCAGCCCGGCTGGGCAACTGGAAACTCACTCGTCATCCTGATGACAGGAACCACCGGCAAACGAGTTGCAATCGCCTTCGAAAGCAACCCAGCCGGCGCGCCATTATTACATGTTGAATTTAATGGCAACGTACCCCCCACAACCGCCGCGACTTTACCCACACAGACGCCAACAACAGCGACAATATTTACACCAACAGCCACACTCCCGCTTCCTTCTGCCACCGTGCCTGTTGCAACAACCCAGGTAGTTGCTTCCCCTGAAACATTAACCCCCACAGAGACGCCCTCCCCAATTCCTCCCTCACCCACGCCAACTGTAGCGCCTCCTTCCGAAACACCCTCGGCAACTCCCTCCGCCATTCCCACGGCAGCGCCACTCGCTCCCACCGATATTCTCCTCTCCAACACCGCATTGGATGAGAACCTGCCCTCTGCCCTCATCGGCTCATTGAACGCCACAGACGCCGACCCTGGAGATGCCTTCACCTTTACCCTCGTAGACACCCCCGTCTGCGCCGGCCCAAATAATGCCGCATTCCAGATAAACGGCAATACCCTGAATTCAGTCACTTCAATTGATTACGAAACCCAAAACTCCCTTACCATCTGCGTTCGCGCAACCGACTCCAGCGCGCTGAGTTTTGACAAACAGTTCATCATCCTCGTCAATAACATCAATGAACTTCCCACCATCACATCCGACAGCGGCGGAGATGCGGCCAGCTTCAGCCTCGCAGAAAATGCAGGGAGCGTCACCACCCTCACCGCCACAGACCCGGATGCAGGCACAATCTACACCTATTCGATTGCAGGCGGCGCCGACGCGGACGATTTCTCGATGGACGGCTCCAGCGGCGCCCTGACCTTTGCCACTCCGCCTGATTTTGAATCCCCCGCCGATGGCGACGCGAACAACGTGTATGAAGTCATCGTCCAGGCCGCGGATGGCGCAGGCGGCACAGACTCCCAAACCATCACCGTCACGGTGAACGCCGCCAACGACAATAACCCGGCCATTTCATCCGATGGCGGAGGCGAAACGGCTTCTTTAACCATCGCTGAAAACACCGCCGCTGTAACGGATGTCAATGCAACAGACGCCGACTTGCCAACTGAAACCCTCACCTATTCGATCTCCAGCGGAGCGGATTCGGGCAAATTCTCGATAGACGGTTCAAGCGGTATGTTGTCCTTCACTGCCGCCCCGGACTTTGAATCCCCAGTGGATGCCAATAGTGATAATGTCTACGAGATCGCTGTCCAGGTCTCGGATGGCTCATTCACAGACACGCAAGCCATCACGATCTCAGTCACTCCGGTCAATGATAACGACCCAGTCATTGTATACGATGAAAAGAAGGACGATGATGGCAATAAAGAGGATAACGTTCTGAACGTCAGCGTTGCAGAGAACACAGCCGCAGTCACTGATATCGAAGCAAGCGACGCCGACCTGCCCGCCGAAACCCTCACCTTCTCGATCTCAGGCGGAGCGGACGCCGCCCTCCTAAAAATTGCGCCTGATACGGGCATCCTGACTTTTATCAACCCTCGTGATTTTGAATCCCCCGCAGATGCCGGCGCAGACAATGAGTACAACATCGTCATTCAAGTTACAGATGGTTCGCGTACATCCTCACAGGATGTTGCAATAAAAATTACCCCGGTCAATGACAATACGCCGACAATCACCTCGGATGGCGGAGGCGGAACGACAGCGTTGAGTATCGCAGAAAATGGCGCGGCTGTAACTGTTGTAAAAGCAAAAGATGCCGACCTGCCTGCCGAAACTCTGACCTTCTCCATTACCGGCGGAGCCGATGCGGCCTTGTTCACCCTCGCCCCCGCAACAGGCGTTCTGACCTTCATCACCGCCCCAGACTTTGAAACTCCACAGGACGCTGACTTGAATAATACCTATGAGATTATCGTCCAGGTATCCGATGGCAATGGCCGCACAAATACGCAGACTATTGTCGTTACCATCACCGATATTGACGAAACCCCTTCACCCTCGCCGTAATCACTTTTGTGATACGAACGCAGGCGTTCAATGTGAGTTAATCACTCATCTACGCAGTCCATAACCCCGAAGGGATGACAGTGGTCTTATGACTTCGACTTCGGGGTCATAAAACCCTTTATGTAACGCGAGTTAAACAAACAGCCCCCGTTTATAAACGGGGGCTGTTTGTTTTCTCTATTATTATGAAGCCGGTGGAATCTCATCCACCTGATGCGACCTTGCCCCGGGCGCATTGCGCGTTCCGAACCAGGTCATCCCCACGCCGCCAATGGCGATCAACGTAACCAGGAAGGAGGACAGCCAGCCCACGCAGGGGATCAAACCCACCAGACCCACCACCAGCATCAGCAGAAATGTGCCAAAGCCCGTGGAGAGGACGGGCGCCCAACTCTGGTTGATGGCTTTGGTGAAGCGGTCGCCAACCTCCTGGCCGAGCGCAACCATGCCAAATAACCACACAGATGGCATTACCAGGAAAATAACCAGCAGAGACACCGGAAAAAGAATAAGCGTAACCGCCATGATTACCGCCGCAACAGGCACAATGATAATTGCCATCAAGCCGTAGCTTCCTGCAATGAAAGGCTGGCCTGTCATCGCATCCCCTGCGCGTTCCAATTGCGGTTGCAGGAAGAGCGCCAGCAACATGCCGGCCAGCGCCACAAGCAATGCCTGTCCAAATTTTCCCGCCACATTCCAAAATGGATTGACGTTTACATCTATTTCAGGCGTGGCAGGCACGCCAGGCACTTGCGGTATATTGGGAACGTTTGGCGCTTGCGGTACATTGATCGTTGGCGGGGCATTGTTCGTGATATTGCCGGTCACTTCTGCGCCGGGTTCCTTTTCCACGTTTCCGCCAATGGTGGAGATATCGCCATTTACAACGGCGGTTTTAGTCAGTAACACCTGCCCTCCAACGATGACAATATCGCCATCGATGGCGCCGGAGATGGTCAGGTTGCCGCCAATCAAAGCCACATCGCCGTCAACATTTCCAATCAACGAAAGGTTTCCCCCGATCAGGGCAACATCCCCATTTACTTTGGCATCCTCCTCGATGTTTACATTCCCACCGAAGACCGCCAGACTGCCGTTTAATTCATCGCCGCTTTCCAGCGTGTAATTTTGCCCGAACAACACAACATCCCCGCCCGGGGTTTGCGCGAACGCCGCGCTGGTTGGCAAAAATAACAGCGTCAGCAAGAGGATGACGCGAACCAGAATCGTTTTTATCTTCATACAGTTACTCCTTGCGGCTTGTGCGAAAACCGCCAGATGGATACAACCCAGATTAATCCCAAACCTGCCAGCGTGGAAAGCATCACCATCCATGCATACGGCGGGATGAAGTTCGGCGCCATGCGCGCCAGCACCTCTACGATTTCACTAAAAGCCTGCACAGAGGTAAACACAAATAGTAAATAGCCGACAGCCGCCGTGAGCCATTCCACAGGCGCGGAGATGAACGCGTACACAACCGGGGCGGTAAACCAACTGAGCAAGGCCGCCCCGCTCACGATCAACACGATCAGTCCCCATAACCTGCGGCGGCGTTCCGCCACTTTTTGCACGGCGAGTTTCTGTTGAAAGCGCAGAGCGAACCCTGCCGCAGGGGAGATCACTCTCGCAGACCGCAGAGCAAGCCCGGTCTCAGAAAGAGCCGAACAGGTTCTGCAAGTCCGCAGGTGCGAATCAAGCTCGCGCTTCTCGGCTGTGCTCAAATATTTATCGTCCAACAGCCAGGTTTCAAAAGGCTGGTGATTCATGATGTCTCCTTTCCATTTCGGCAAGCAAGTCGTCTTCCTCATCCTGCCACATGCCTGCCAGTTCCCTGCGCGCGCGATGCAGGCGGCTCTTCACCGCGCTCACCGTCAGCCGCAAAGACTCGGCAATTTCCTTTTCTGAATAATCGTACCAATATCGCATAATGATCGCCGCGCGGTCGGTCGTATCCAAATCCTTGAGCATCGCGTGGATGCGATCCTGCGTCTGCCCTTTGATCGACTCCGCTTCGGGGTTGGGCGCATGAACATCGGGCACCTCAAAAGAGTTGCCGTCTTCATCCTCCGCGTCCATCGAGAAAGTCGGGAATTTTCTGCGCCGCAATTTGTCGATGCAATAATGCGCCGCAATCGAAAGGAGCCAGGTGGCAAACGGACGTTTCTGATCGTAGCGGTGCAGGTGCTGGTAGGCACGCAGGAACGTTTCCTGCGCGGCATCTTCTGCCAGCTCAGGCTCGCCCAACATGCGATAGCACAGGTTGAAAACAGGGGTCTGATACGTTTCGACGAGCCTGGTAAATGCCTCGTCATCGCCTTGTTGCGCCTGGGCAACCCAGGTTTGCTCTTCGTTCACGCTGCTCCTTGATAAAACTTTCTACATCTTTTACGCAGGAGATGGGAGAAAGGTTGCACCCCACCCTACCCTCCCCAAATACCCTTCGGACAAACATCCGAAGGGTATTTGGGGAGGGTGTCCCGAAGGGACGGGAGGGGCTAATGATGATGCCCCTCCCCGCTTCCTTCTGGACCGAGAACCTGCTCCCACCTCCCAAGCGACTCGGCCCTTTGAGCGAGGAAGATGGCAATGGCCGTGGTGAGCGGCACAGCCGCAATCAACCCCAGCGAGCCGACCAACGTTCGCACGATCTCCTCGGCGATAAAAGAAAAATTTACAAGATAGCCATAATCTCCGCGCCCAAGCGAAAACATCAACAGCATCGGCAGGGATGCCCCAGCGTATGCCAAAACCAGCGTGTTGACCGTGGCCGCCACATGGTCCTGCCCGATGCGCATGGCCGAGTTGTACAGCCCGCGAAAGCCGAGGGATGGGTTCGCATGGTTAAGCTCGAACACCGCCGAGGCCTGGGTCGTCACGAGATCATCCAACACTCCGAGGGCGCCAATGATCATTCCGCCGAGCAGTAGTCCGCGCAGGTTGATCGGGGTTTCCATCAACTGCATTAAGAAAATCACGTTTTCATTGCCTGTGCCGTTCAACTTTGCGAAGACCACGAACAACCCTGAAAGCGCGCCTGTCAACAACAAGACCAACGCCATGCTGATGACCGCCGCGTGTGTTTTCAACGTCCAGCCGTAGGTGAGGTAGAGTGAGACCGCCAACAGAATGATCGAGCCGATGATGCTCACCCGCAGCGGGTCTTCGCCAACCAGAATGTGCGGGATGATGTAACCGATGATGATGTACAAACTAAAAGCCATGCTCAACAACGCACGGATGCCCTTCCAACTGCTGATGAGGATGATGGCAATCGCAAAGATGCCCGTCAGCCAAAGGATCGGCGTGGTGCGGACGTAATCCACAAAATAGGCATTGACCACGTTCTGCGGCGTCTTGCTGATGGAGACCATGATCTTATCGCCCGCCTCCAGCAAATAATCATCCGAGCGGATCTGCCGCCTGCCATAATCAATTTCCATTGGGATGCCCGCATACTCGCCTTCCAAAATATTCACGCGCGCAATTTGGTAGGTTTGCAAATTTCCGCCCAGGTCAATTTTGCCTTCCTCGATAATTTGCACCACCTCCGCACGGACGGTGTCTGCGCCATAGGTGGAAAATCCATCTCCTGGAAGTTGTACTTTGGAAAACCCCGCATACACCATTGCCGCAACGAGCAATAGAAAAGGAAAGAGCCATGATTTTGTTTTCATGGCTCTGATTATAACTTCTTGACCTTGAACAGCGGACAACAGACGATGGTGTTGCGGATAAAAATTCATTCGCGTAAGTCCCACTAAAAAGCGAACCCCCCCATGTCAGTTACCACACCCGTTCCAAATTTTCATTCCCCCCCACCTTGCGGCCCACCTTCGCCATATCCATCCACTCGCCATGGACTTTCACGCGCACCACGTCGGCAGTGAAGTCTGTTGTTGTGCCGTTGCCGTTGCTGAACAGATACGAACCGACTGCATAAATATCGGCGGGGACTCCCAGCTTTTCGAACTTGCGGATTTTTTCTGGATTAAACCCGCCAGAGACAACGATCTTCACACTGCGACAAAATTCCCGCGCCGCTTCCTTCCACGCTTCGGGCAGGCTCCAACGTTCCCAGGCAGTATCCAACCCCATGCGCACGTTGAACACCAGCCGCGGATTCACGCCGAGGTCCAGGGCAGGCTCACCCAACGGCTGTACTGACACATCGCGCAGGCTTCCGCTTGTATCCAGACGAATGCCGTAGAGTTTATATTTCCCGGCCTCCTCTTGATCCCCCGCATCCATCAACTCGCGGTACTTCGCAAACATCGCATCCAGCGCCCGCAGAGAATCGCGCACCGAATCATTGTTGAAATCCACCAGCGCAATGCGTGGAATTCTGGCGGGCAAAATATGCGAGAACTGCATCATCGCCTCCGCTGTGTCGCCGAGGAAAGATGCAATCGCGGCATGGGCAACCGTCCCCCCGCCCGCGCCGCCCCACCAATCCCCCTGCGCATCCGTCGAGACAAACGCTCCCAATTCCTGCGCGTGATCTTTGTTGAATCTTTGCAGGGCAATGTTGTAGGCGTAGCCATCCGCGGCCTGCACTTCATGCACATCGAAACGCGCAGGGAAAAACAGCACAGGCTTGCCTCGTGAAGCCACCAGCGTTTCATACACATTCGTCGCCACACGGCTGGAGCGGGTGAGGATGCCAAGTGTGGGAGTTTCGAGCAATGCAAAATCGCGGTAGCGCCCGCGCGCTTTGATGACGGGTTGAATCTTCATCGGGTCGCCGTCATATTTGACAATGCTTCCATCCTGCACTGCCCACACCTCGAGCTTGTCGGACGTATCGATAAACGTATCGCCCTCGAAATAGCCCGTGCAATGCCTCAGCATCGCCAGCGACTTATCCACACCGACCACAGTGGTCTTGCCCATGCGGCGCGTGAACCACTGCATCTCCACTTCGATATCGCCCACCGCAATTTGCTCCGCCGAAACGCCATCAGGCAGGTTGTGAAACTGGCCTGCATAGCTGTACCCTTCCTTTGAAAGCGCCGTCAACATGCGGTTGATGTTCTCGAAATATTTATCCGAATACCAGCCGCGGCGCATTCGTTCAATGTCTAATTTAAAAGTTTCGTTCGTCAGTCTTTTACCGTCAAAGATGGACATGGGCTACCTTGTTTACATGTTTACGTGTTTACATGTATACAAGTACACAGGTAAACACGTAGACAGAGTATCAAATTTCATCTGTGGATTGAACGATCTGCATCCCCGCCCCCGCAAAGCGGACGTACGCTTCATTCGCCGCCTCGGTATGGTCCACCACCCCAGGCACCACCACCGCTGATGAACAGTCTTCGAGCAGGTACACCTTCTTCGCAAGGTCTGGGTCGGCGGCATTAATATCTTCGAGCAGATCAGAGATCGTCCACGCAACGCAGTGACTCTTCGCCTGCCCCGCAATGTACAGCCGATCCACCTCTTGCAATTGCTGGATGAATTTCGGGTTGCGCGCGCCGAGCATCTCGTCCATGGGGCCTGTCAACACCTCGGGGCCGATGACGGAATAATTTTCGGTAAACGGTTTGTCGCCCTTGATTTCAAATTCAGGCTGGGCGAGCCGCGCAATGGAATGAAAGAAAATGGCTTCCTCCAAAGCTGGCACAAGCGCGTGACCAATGCCGCCGAGCATGGCATGATACGGCCAGATGGTGAGCGCGTATTTGCCTTTCTTTTCCAACGCTTCGGCGTAATGGATCATCATCTGCTGGCCGTAGGCGGGGGCAATGCCAAAGCGCGGGGCGAGGGCGGGGTTGAAGGTCCATTTATTTTCGCGCAGGTCTGCGACATGAATGTCTGTGTATGGGGCTGGGTGATTGCCGTCCGCATCCACGAAGAAGATCGGGTGGAATATTTGCTGTGCCATGTGCGTATCCATGGTGGCGGTGATGTGGGTGAGACTGCCGAGGTTGCGGTAGATGAATTCGCACAGGCGGGTGTTGTCGTCCACGGCTCCGCGTCCACTGCGGCCAGAGACGAATAATTCAAAGTTGGGGATGCAGAAGGTATTTTGCGCGTCGATCACTAAAAGGGAGATTCTGTCTTTCGAAACAGAAGCAGGCGTCAGGTTGTGTTGAAGCGCGTATTCGCGGGCTTGTTCGGCACGGCTGGCATAATCCACTTTCCAGATTTCGCCGACGCGGGCCGAGTCAAAAAAAGAGGGGATGGGAAGTTTGTTCATAATCCAAGTATACCTTTGCGGGCGTTTTGTAACGAAAAAGAGGCTCCGAATCACATTGAACTCGAGGCCTCTTTTTTATAACGATTCAATTGCGCTGGTCTGGGGTTCCTGTTTCTTTCCCCGTAAAAAGAAGAGTGGAACGATGATGGCGGCCAATGCGCCTGGGATGCAAAGCGGTAAAAAGCAGGCGAGGTAAAAACCAGCCAATGCGTAGCCGATGGAGGCAAGTGAAATGTCTGTGCGGGTTCCATCCGCTGTGAGGCATTCGACGACAAAGCTGTATTCGCCGGGGCGGTTGTAGGATGCCCGGTATTGTTCATATTCCACTGTGCCGTTTGGGCAGGTGAGCGGGGCAACGTATTGAAATGTTTTTTCGGGCGCGGAGGCCATGGTGACGCCGCCGATGGCGCCGAAGGAAATCAGCGCGATGAAGGAGGATGCGGCGCAGACGATGACAAGACCAATGACTTGACCAATTACAACACCAGTAAGACGGTTCTTCATTTCTACTCCTTTTATTATTAATTCACCTTACGCGGTTTCTCTCCCTCATTCCCAACCCTTCCCCCGAAGGGGAAGGGAGTCCCCTCTCCTTCGGGAGAGGGCTAGGGTGAGGGAGCGTAATGAGTTGCGCTACTTCTTTTTATGCGCCGCCGACTTGCCGCCCTTCATCACGCGGCGGTAGGGCGGCATGTTGATTGGCAGTACCTGGCATTTCGTTGGGTCGAGCAGTTTGTTCCACAAATTTGGGTAGCTGAGCGCAAACTCATCCGAGCGCAATGTGGAAGTTAAGACGGTGGGCAAATGCGCGTTGTAGCGGTAATTCAAAACGCTGTACAACTTGTCCTCGGCCCAAACGGAGCTTGCGCCACTGCCCTTCAAATCATCCAAAATCAATAATGGCGTGGTGCGGATTTCATGGAAGCGCCTGTCAAACGAAACATCCGAATTTGGGCGGAAGGTCTGGCGCAGGTAATCGAGCAATGCGGTCACTTCCACGAGCAGGGCCTGCCCGCCCAGACCGATGCGATAATTGCCAATTGCGGCGGCGAGATGGGTTTTCCCGCAAAAGGATTGTCCTAAAAAGACGAGCCAGCCGTTGGGTTCTTCTGAAAAACCCGCCGCCGCGCTGAAGGCATCATGCAGGGTTTTCACATCCTCTTTTGTAACCTTGATGCGCGTGATTTCTTTGTCTTTGTATTTGTTCCCAAACTTATCAGATTTTTCCGTGGTGGTTGTGGTGACCGCCTCGTGCCCGATCTCATCCTCGCGCATTTGGAATGTCTTGAACGTCATTGCTTTCATCTCAGGCAGGGAGAGCATCGAGATGCCGGGGTTGCTGGTCTCTTCGGGGCGGCGATAATCGGGCGCGGCGATCATCAGGTGATTTACGAATTCTTCATCCTGCAAACGCGAACGGATGCGGCCTTCGATTTCATCCAGCATCAAGTTGGTGGTGATGACTGTATTAAGTTTGTTGATGTACCGATAATTGATGATCTGAAATAATTTTTCCTGCGCCCAGGCGGTGGCATTCTGTGTTCCGAAATCATCCAAAATCAACAACTCTGCATTGCGGATCTCTTCAAAGCGCTGTTCAAACGTGGTCTCAGGGTCGGCATACGCAAAGCGCAGTGAATCGAGCAGGTCTGGCACGGTGATGAATAAAGTGGGCAAACCGTTGTTCACTGCAAAATTTGCAATCGCCGCCGCAAGGTGAGTCTTGCCACAGCCGTACCCGCCTTCGAGCAAGAGCCAGCCTTTGGGGTTGCGTGCAAAGTCCCCGCAAATTTCAAACGCCCTATGCAAATTCTCGCGATCCTGCGCCGACATGAATTTTGCGCGTTCATTTCCAGAGGCATTAAAGTTTTCAAAAGTCAAATGACTCAAACGATTCAAATTACTCATCGCGAACAAACGCGCGCGCGCAGATTCAGCCACATCCTTTGCGCGGCAGACGCACGATTCCAACTTGCCGAACTTCTCATGCCCCAACGGCACATCGTAGCGCACATAGCCAACTCCGCCGCAATGCGGGCAGTTTGGGTCGCCGAGAGTCTTCACAAGGTTACTCTCGGTTGAGGAATTCGGAGAACTCGCTGTCGGTGTATCGTTTTGCATCTTTGACAGTGTCCGCTCGATCTTTTCTTTCATCTTTCCCATTTTCCTTCCAGCGCGCCAGGATCGCTTCCACATATTTCCAATTGCGAATGTTGCGGCTCACCGCAATTTCAAACGCCTCTTCAAACCACGCGCTCGGATAATTCTTCTCCGCTTCCTTCAACATGTCCGACAATAAAGGCGTAAGCGCGCCAATGTTTTCTTCGTACAATTTAAACACATTTGATTTTCGCGAAGCGAAAGGCGCAGACATGATCCGCCCAACCTCGCGCCATTGACCTTTTGAAAAAGCCTCCGCCGCGAGACGTCCGCGCGGCGAGTTGAGGAAATAAAAAACGCTCGCCTCATACGACGCTTTGAGCAGGGTTCCCCTCTCAAGGCATTCGCCCAGCCCGCGCTGAATCTCATCGAGACTCAACCCAAGCGACTCAGTCTCGAAGTCCGTTTCACACAACGCCCGAAAATTCCCCTCGATATGCTCGATCCGCCAGATGGCATACAGAGTCACCTTCAACTCCGCAACGTCCTCGATCTCATTCATCATGCGGATGAACGAATCAGGAACCTGCGTAAATGTTTCAGAGGAGGTAAAGCCGTTGAAGTTGGACATACTTTTTTAGATGTCATTTGAAAAAGGATGGAAGTTTTATTCATCCTTCACAATTCATCCTTCATCCTTATCTTTTATTCATTTGGCCTAAAAACTTTCGTCGCCGCATTTTCGAACTTCGCCAGCGCGCCGCGGAAGATGAGTTCCACTTCGCCAACGGGGCCGTTACGATGTTTGGAAACAAGAATCTGCGCCACGTTCTGCTTGTCTGAATCCTTTTCATATTGATCGGGGCGATAGATGAACATGACGATGTCGGCATCCTGCTCGAGGCTGTTATGAACGATCATATTATTGGCAATAAAGTTATGATGCCCTGGCACTGTCAAATCGTAGACAGTCTCTTCTCCATCAGGCTCGATGGAAAGAATGCTGTCCCAATAAATGTCGCTGTCGGACAGTTTCTCAAGCGTCGGAGATTGCACAACATTCGCAACCCTCGCCGCCCGTTCACGGCTGATGTTTTGTTTATACAGGCCGGTTCCGCAATATTGGGTCTCGATCGCAGATTGCATTTGCCGCGCCGTCATTCTCAAATTTTGCATGGCTGGCACAACATGCAACCGCCAAACATGGTTTGGAATCACATCACGGTTTGTATTTGCCTCTCGTTCTTCAAGATACGTTTGCACCTCTTGCAAACGTCCCTGTTTGTACATGCCCACTGCGCCAATTTTATTCGCAAAACTTTCCAAATCTGATTTTCCCGTAATAGTCACATTAAATTGATCGCGTCCTTTTCCATTCTGGGGGACACGTTTCAAAATGCCATTAATCCCCAAACGCAGCAACAAGGTTTGCACATCGCGGGCAAGTTGCTCACTGCTGGAAGCATAATAGGCAATCGGGCGGGTTTTCTTTCCCTTTACAAGTTGGATGCTTCCATCCGTAGCCCACAAGTGACGCAAAAACAATCCAATGGCATTCTCCGGCTGTTCGAATACCTGAGCAGGGACTCGTTTTTCATAGGAGCGCAAACCGAAGGCACGTAATTCTTCGAGCCATTCCGTCACCGCGCTGTGAACATTATGTGTGTGATGCCGCGTTGAACTTAGATACACCTGATACCATTGTTTTTCAGGAGAAATGCGCGGGGCAATCTCATCTCCAAACACCTTCACAGCAAGCCCAACCACAGTATCTGCCAGGTCTTTTTCGCGTGTGGTGTACTGAATAACGTGGCGCGGCAAGGTGCAGCCATCGCCAATTAAATGGCCCAGCAATGCGAGTTTAGCATCGGACATGGTTTGTTCGTTTTGAGTCATGGGCAAAACCCGAGGCAGGGCAAGGTGATTTCCCACTTTCAATTCATCCAGCCGCTGCCACCCATGAATGGTGAGGAATTGATGATTCCCCGTTGCGCGAATTTCCCTGCCCAATCGCGTTTTCATTTTGAAAACAGGTTTAACCCCAGTGGAAAAAGCGCGACTCACTGGCATGGTTTCCAATTTAAGCGTATCCTGATTCAAGGCCAGAATATTGAAATTGGATTTTCCTACCAAATCTCGAATGTGACTATGCTTACCATTATCCAATGCTATTAATGTATCACCTGCAAGACATCCCGATTCTCTCAAATCCGAAAGAACAGGCCGTTTGTCTGTGCGCTGTTCCACGGCGCGGCTTAATTGGGCGGCAGTGAGAACGGGCACATTCAACTCGCGCGCCAGCACTTTCAAACTGCGCGAAATATGCGAGACTTCCTGCACGCGGTTGTCGTTGCGAGTGTCGCCGCCCATCAACTGCAAATAGTCCACGATGACGAGATCAATGCCGAATTCCATGTGCAGGCGGCGGCATTTGGTTCTCAATTGCAGGGGAGTGATGGCGGGCGTATCGTCGAGATAAATATGGGTGTCGGAGAAGACTTCGATGGCGTGGGTGAACAGCGGCCATTCGTTTTCCTGCAATTTCCCTGTGCGCAGGCGCTGTGAGTCGATGCCCGTCTCCTGGGCGATCAAACGTTGAACCACCTGCTCGTTGGACATTTCCAATGAAAAGATGGCGACGTGCTTTTTATGGGTCAACGCCGCATTCTTGGCAATCGAAAGCAGGAAACCTGTTTTACCCTGGCCAGGACGGCCTGCGATGATCAACAAGTCTGAGGGCTGTAAACCGCCCAGCAATTTATCGAGATCATAGAAACCTGTGGGCACACCATGAAAATCACCGGGACGTTTGGACAGGTCATCGATGCGGTCATAGTAGCTGGAGAGGACAGTCCGAATCGGCTGGAGGTCGTTTCGGACCCGCTTTTCGCTGACGTTGAAAACGGCTTTTTCCGCTTCCCCCATAACCGTGTCAATCGTGTCGCCTTTATAGGCCAGCGACGCAATCTGATTCGCCGCATTGATCATCTTACGGCGGATTGAATTTTCCTCCACGATCTTTCCGTACGCTTCCGCATTTAATGAGGTGGGGACTTGGTTGATGAGCGAAGTGAGATAGGCGGAACCGCCAATTTCGGCCAGTTGCCCGGCGCGCTCCAACTCCTGGGATAGAGTCAGCAGGTCAACGGGGATGCGCTGTTCGTGCAGGCGGGCAAACGCCTCCCAAATCCATTTGTTGCGGTGGATGTAGAAATCATCCGCGCTCAGGAATTGGGCGACATCGTAATAAATTTCGGAGTTAATCAACACCGCCCCTACAACTGCTTCTTCGGCTTCCCGGCTATGCGGGACTACCGTTGACATTGGGCTGGCGGGGGCGGTGGAATCTTCGGGAGGGTGGAAATCTGTCATTTGGGGGTATCAGTTTCAGGTCGAGTTTGAAGCGGGTTTGTCTTTGTCGGGGCCTTCCATATCCAGCTTGTCAATAAAATCTTTGAACACAGATAACCTGTCGCTGGCTTCTTCGGATAGGGGCGCGGGCGGTTCTTTTTTGGGAGCGGCGCTCGTTTCAACGATGTCCTGATCGGGGATCATGCCCGCTTCGTCCATTACATTTTTGTGGATAAATATAGGCACGTGCGCGCGGACTGCAATGGCGATCGCGTCAGACGGGCGGGAATCAATGTGGATTTCGCGGCCATCCACTTCTGCAACGATATTTCCGTAAAAAGTATTACCCTGCACGCTGACAACTTCCACACGATGGACGCGCGCATTGAAGGCGCCGAATATATTTTTGATGAGGTCATGGGTCAGCGGGCGGCTCATCTCGACTTCATTCAACGCAACAGTGATCGCCTCTGCTTCGTAGGGGCCAACCCAGATGGTGAGATAACGTTCGGTATTGACCTGTTTCAATACAACAACACGGTTTGGCGCCATTAAATGCACGCGAATACTATCGATTATGACTTCAACCATATCTGACATAGGGGAACTCCAGTGCTTCTATTTTAGCATATAAGGTTGGCGGGTGTATCGTATTTTCGGACGGGAAAAGAAAGGGTAAATTCGATTTGCGCGAAAGAGAAATCAAGGCTATAATCGGCCTCGCTCAATCGGGGCGTGGCGCAGTCCGGCTAGCGCGCTTGCATGGGGTGCAAGAGGTCGGAGGTTCAAATCCTCTCGCCCCGACAAAAGTAAGAAAAATCGTCCTTTCAAAAGGACGATTTTGTTTTAATAGCAGCAGGGGCGACCCATCCATATTCTTGAAAACCTGATTGCGCGAAAGGCGGGTCGCCCTGTTCCCACGAGATGCCTGCCTGCACTGGGCAACCCGCCCTTTGAGAATAAGCCTCTTGTAATGCCTGGACGGGTACCACAAGGGTATGATATTACCCTTACGGTAAATCGTGTAGGGTGAGTTATTAAAGTATTGCGACATAAATGTCGCCTTCTTTTCTTATTGACAGAACCGCCGCTTGCAAGATAAATCTTGAAGAACAAAATATCATGGAAACAAACGAAGCAACTTCTCCCTCTCCCACCAATAGACATTCCGTCATCAGCCTCGTTCTGGGTATTCTAACCATTGTCACCTTCTGCGGCGGATTTATTATTCCGATTCCATTTACCAGTTTTGTGTGTGCGCCTGCAAGCCTCCTGCTCGGTGTTCTAGCCCTGATCTATGGAATGATCTCTTTAAATCGAATCCGAAAGCACAATGAAGCAGGCCGCCCCATGGCGTGGATCGGCATTCTCAGCGGGGGATTGATTTTCCTGTGCATTTTGTGCATGGTCATTGCGTTGATCTCGTTATTCATGTTTGCTCCTGAGACACTTCCGCCTTTTCTCCAAAACCATTCAATTTAAGGGATTTAGAACTTGCGCAGTTCAAAATCTTTTAGCCGCGAATTTACCCTACGGGCACGATGTCACGAATTTTCGCTAAATTCTTAAATAATTCGTGTGAATTCGCGGCAGTTCTTGTGGTCTTGCGTAAGTTCTGGGATTGTTAACCTGCAACTTGCGAATCCATCTTCTCTCGGTTATCCTTGCGAGCGGGAGTGGTTAGGTCCCGGTGGGCTTCCTGGTCTTCAAAACCTGTGGCGGGTCGCGTTGCGGGCCGCGGTGGGTTCGACTCCCATCCACTCCCGCTCAATTTTTGAAAACCCTAAAGGTCTGTTTATAAATTGTGCTCTCAAAACCACAAATGACCTTTAGGGTTTCTTGCAAGGAGAACAATGTCATTTCCAGAAACCGAAGTATTTACGAGATCCGTCTCACGCACCTTTCGCATCGAGGATGTCACCAGCGAAGACCCACGCAAGGGATTCTTCCTGCGCTATCGCGGGGAATTGCTCGGCGAAGATTCTGCCGAAGCCTACGACCAGCTTGCTGAATCGTTGAGCCAGTACAACGTCACGCCGCTCTTCCGAATGGAAGAGGGACGCCAGATCATTTATCTTGCGCCAAAACAACCCGAACCGCCGAAAGATAAAATTTCCACGAACATCATTCTTTTTGTATTAACCATCCTCAGCGTGATGCTCGCAGGCGCGCAACCCGAAGGCCCCCTCCCAAATGACTTTGCGGGGCAGTTGCTGGCGCTTGCCAAAAGTATTTTTACAGGCTGGCCTTTTGCCCTCAGCCTGCTTGGAATTTTATTGGCGCATGAACTGGGTCACTACTTCATGAGCCGCCATCACAAAACGCCCGCCACGTTGCCGTACTTTATTCCATTTCCATTAAGCCCGCTGGGCACAATGGGAGCGGCAATCATCATGCGCGGCATTCCAAAGAACAGGCGCATCTTATTTGACATTGGCATTGCAGGCCCCATTGCTGGCCTTGTCGTTGCCATCCCCGTTTTATTTTTAGGGCTATCGCTTTCCACATTGGGAACCATCGACCCAAACCCCAACGGGTTCATGGAAGGCAACTCCCTGCTTTACCTCTTTGCAAAATACGTTACCTTCGGCCAATTACTGCCCGCGCCGCTCGAGCCGCAGGGGTTTTTCTATTGGCTGAAATATTTCTTCACGGGCGGCCCCATTCCCTTCGGCGGCCTGGACGTGTTCATTCATCCCGTGGCATTCGCGGGCTGGGCGGGCATTCTCGTCACCGCGTTGAATCTCATCCCCGCTGGCACGCTGGATGGCGGGCATGTCATCTACGGTTTGTTTGGGGATAAAGCCCGCAAGGCATTTCCATTCATCGTCGGATTGTTGATTGTGTTCGGCTTCTACTGGAGCGGATGGTGGTTATGGGCGGCCATCTTATTCTGGCTGGGACGCGTCAACGCGCAACCGCTCGACCAGATCACAACGCTCGACCCTACCCGACGGCTGGTCGGCTTTACAATGATCCTCGTCTTCTTTTTGGTTTTCATGCCCGTCCCATTTATGACGCTTGCTCCATGAAAAAAATATTCCCGCTATTCTTCATCGCTGTCATCCTCTTAACCGCCTGCAGTGGAGCGAATGTCACAGCCACGGAAAAAGCGTCTGCAACGCAGAGCGGCGAAAAACCCCCAGCGGTGGAAACTGCCCTCGAAACAGCCAGCAGGATCGAGGTCAAGGAAGAGGCGTTGAACGGGCTGGAGATCAACGCCTGGATTCCATGGTATGGAATCGAGTCCGACCTGTTCAATACATTCGTCAACGATTTTAATTCGCAAAACGAGTGGGGCATCAAAGTGGTTGTGGAAAATCAAATTAATTTTTCGAACCTGTACGATAAAGTGACCACATCTCTGCCGACGGAAAACAAACCGAACCTTGTGATTGCCCTGCCCGAACACGCGCAGGGCTGGTACGCCGACGGCGCGGTGACCAACCTGACGAATTATGTTGAAGACCCAAAATATGGAATCGACTCGAACGATATTCCGTTTGTATTTTGGAATCAGGATTTGACGGATGAAGTGCGTGTGGCGTTCCCCGCACAGCGCACTGCGCAATTTTTACTTTGGAATGAAACCTGGGCGGATAAACTTGGTTTTGACTCGATGCCTGCTTCATCGGAAAAATTTCGTCAGCAAGCCTGCCGCGCGCAAAGCTCGATGCTCTCCGATGAGTTAGCGGAGAACGATGCGCTGGGCGGCTGGCTGGTAAACACGGATTCAATGACCGCCTACGCATGGATGCTGGCATTCGGCGGCGGCGTTTTGGAGGAAGGCAATTATCGTTTCCTTGCGCCAAACAATATCAAGGCCTTCAAATTTTTGCGCGAACTTTCTGAAACCAATTGCGCGTGGCAAAGCGCTGGCGCAGACCCGATCATTGCATTTGCAAACCGCGAGGCTTTATTTATCACCGCAAGTTTGCACGACCTGCCCAGCGTGGCGCGCGCATTCGCCAGCGCAAACAGCACAGACAAGTGGAGTGTGATTCCATTTCCCGCTGAACACAACGGCGCGCTTGCTGTGTTTGGCTCCTCGTATGTGATTTTCGAATCAACCGATGAAGAGCAACTGGCCTCATGGCTTTTTGTGAAATGGCTTTTGGATAACAAACAGGATGCCCGCTGGGTGGAGACCACTCATCTCTTCCCGCTTCGCACCTCGACTTTGAGCCTGCTCGGCGATTACGAAAAGACTCACCCCCAATGGAAACAAGCCGTAGACCTTTTGCCCGAAGGCGAGTTGCAACCTCAACTGGCTTCGTGGCGTACAATTAAAGTAATGCTCGGTGACGGATTTGCGCACATGTACCGCGTCAACGTCCCCAGCGGACAGGTCGCCGCGATCCTCGCGCAGATGGAGACGATGGCGAAAGATTTGAGCAAATAGAAGGAAAACCTTTTACCACAAAGTTCACAAAGGGGCACAAAGGAGTGCAAAAACAAACCCTTGGTTTTCTTCGTGTTACTTTGTGACCTTCGTGGTCAAAAATAATTAAGGAGAAAAATGCCTCAGTCAGAATACAGAGCGCGGCAAGTCCGCGCGAAAACGCATGAAGTGTTTGAATATGACCATGATGACGAAAAGCCTGGCAAGCCCCTGCACATTCTCATCCCTGGTGGATTGATCGCACTGGCAACCCTGGCGTTGATCATTTTCATTGCCTATTTCACCTGGTTCGATGAAAGCCTCTCGCAAGAGCTAGGAACGGTTTTGTGTTTGATCCTCGCACCGTTTTACGTGGGCGGTGTATTTCTCTTTAGCTATGGCTACGAACTTTACAACATTCCCCGCGCCATTCGTTTGACGGTGATCATTGTCTTTGTCACTCTTGCGGCGGTGGTGATTATCGCCGTCCTGTTCTTCGCGCTTGGCAACATGAAAGGCGGGTCGGGTTCATCATCGAAGTCGTCCAAGTCATCCTCGAAATCATCGGGGTTGGCCAAACCCTCAGCTAATAAAAGCGGATTTGGCGGCGCGGCCATCGGCGGCGCAATTGCAAATAAATCATCTTCATCCAGCGGCTCTTCATCACACAATCATTTGGGGGGACCTGTCTTCTTCGGTGGGGGAGGCACTCGTGTGGAAACCCGCGAAGTAACAAAGGAAGTGGTGAAGGAAGTTCCGAAAGAACCCATGCCCATCACCTGTTCATTTTGTACGAGGTCTTATGTGCCTGTGGAACACAACTATATTTGCCCCAGTTGCGGCGCGGCCACACCAAAAGATTTGATCGAAGAGTCGCAGATGCCGAAGCCCTAAAAGATTTTTCTTAACTCTTTTTTGGGATACGGACAGCACGGAGTAGATTGAAGTTCACAGAAAAACCATAAGCAGGCGCTCTTCTTCGTGCGCGAAGCGTCCGTGTACAAAAAGAGACAGTCCCGTTGGCGCCAACGGGACTGTCTCTTTTAACCGAACCGTCCCATGATGTAATCTTCTGTTTTCTTTTGCTTGGGTGTGGTGAACAGTTTCTTGCCATCGTCGTATTCGATCAACTCGCCTTGTAAAAAGAAGGCGGCATAATCGGCGGTACGCGCGGCCTGCTGTACGGAGTGCGGGACAAGAATAATGGTGTATTCTTTTTTCAATTCCAACAGCGCCGCTTCCACTTTGCCAGTGGAGATGGGGTCGAGGCCCGAGGTGGGTTCATCGAGCAGAATAATTTCAGGTTGGAGCGCAATCACGCGCGCAAGGCAGACGCGTTGCTGTTGTCCGCCGGAGAGGGCAATGGCGGGGTCATTCAATCTATCCTTCACTTCATCCCAAATGGCAGAGAGTTTCAAACTGCGTTCCACTGCCTCGTCTAATTTGGATTTTCGTTTTTCACCTGCAAGCTCCAGCCCGTAGATCACATTTTCGCGGATGCTCATCGGCAGAGGGACAGGGCGCGCAAAGACCATGCCCACTTTGCGCCGCAGGGCAATCACGTCTGTTTTTGCGTCGAGGATGTTTTCCTCGTCAATGAGGATGCGCCCCGCGCTGGCTTTGATCTCAGTGAGATCGTTCAAGCGATTAAGACAGCGCAGCAAGGTGGATTTTCCGCCTCCTGCTGGACCGAAGAGCACGGTCACGGCATTCTGACGAATTCCCATGCTGACGCCGCGCAGAGACTCGGTGCCGTCAGAGTATTGGAGGGAGAGGTTTTCGATGAGGATTTTGTTCATTTACGATTTTCGATTGACGATTTTTGATTTGTTACCACTGTCTTCTCGCCCTGGCTCTTGAACGAATCACAGTCGCAATAAGGTTCATGGTTAGAACGAAAACAAGCAGTACAAGCGCCGTACCGTATTGGATTTGGATGGGCATTTCAGGCACTTGCGTGGAAATAACAAAAAGATGATACGGCAAAGCCATGGTCGCATCAAAAGGGGATTGGGGCAGGCGTGGGAGGAAGAAAGCCGCGCCAGTGAAGAGGATGGGCGCTGTCTCCCCTGCGGCGCGTTCGAGGCCGAGGATGACCCCAGTCAGAATGCCAGGCAGGGCTTCCTTCAACACAATTTTGCGGATGGTCTGCCAGCGCGTGGCGCCGAGGGAGATACTCACCGTGCGGAAGGCTTGCGGCACAGCCCGCAATGATTCTTCCGCGGTGCTGATGATGACGGGCAGAGTCATGATCGAAAGCGTGAGGGACGCGGCCAGAATGGATGTGCCAAATTGCAGGAACAACACGAACAGCCCCAACCCGAACAAGCCATACACCACCGAGGGAATGCCCGCGAGGTTGATGATCGCGAGGCGGATGAGACGAGTCCACTGGGTATCTTTGGCGTATTCAGAAAGATAAACGGCGGCGGCAATCCCAAGCGGAACGGAAAAGATGGCTGTGCCAATTGTGAGATACAACGTGCCGATGATGGCGGGCAGGATTCCGCCCGCGCGCATTCCGTCATGCGGAAAGCCTGAGAGAAAACCCCAAGAAATGGCGGAACCGCCTTGAACCAGAATGTAAATGATCGTGCCGACGATGGGGAGCACGGTCAACACCGCCATGAGGGTGATGAGGCTGAATCCAATGCGCTGGACAGTGTGGCGATTACGGGAGAGGAATTTGGTCATGATTATAGGTTGAAGAGGTAAAGTACTTCCTGCATGGGTACATATTCACGTCCAATCAAGTGGGCGGATTCCATGCCAAGGTCGCTGGATAAAAGTTTTAGTTTTTGTATATCCTCTTTTTCAGGGTGAATCTTTACTTCGTAGGCTTGTTTGTTAGCCAGAACAAAATCGATTTCCGCGCCATTTTTACGCTGGTAATAATTAATATTTCCCTTTTGCTGTAAATTCCAATACACGGCGTTTTCGAACAGTGAGCCTTCATCTACCTGTGAAAACTGGCGGACAAGCCCCGGATCGCAGACGTATAGTTTCCCCGTCTTTCTTATTTCCACATCCCTGCTGGTTGTAAAGGGCTTGATAATCTTGATGAAATAGGTGCCTTCCAGAAACGCAAGATAATCCATCAAGGTTTGACGGGCAATCCCCAGCGTGCTGGCAAGTTTTTGCACGTCAAGATGGGAACCCGTGCGTTCCATCAGCAGGAAAAGCAAATCCCTTATTTTGTGACTTTTCCGAAAATCGCTGAATTGCAATACTTCCAATTGGTAGTATGAGGTGAAGATATCGTCGAGCGCGGCTTGTTTTTCGGAGTCGGATGATTTTAATACGACACCGGGAAAGCCGCCGTATTTCAGATACTCTTCCATGAATGATTTATAAGTTGTGTAAATTGCCAGTGAGGGTTGCGCCATGCTGTCCGGCAGAGGGGGGGCGTTTCTGATTCGAAGAAACTCGGAAAAACTCAGAGGATATAGTTCAAAAATATATTTGCGCCCCGCAAGGGATTCGGAAAACTGGTTTTTCAGATAAAAGCTGGATGAACCGCTTAAAATAAATTTGATGGGATAGGTATCCATCAGGTATTTGACAATGGATGGAAGCTGCTTGATCCATTGTATCTCATCCAAAAACACGTATGCGCGCCCGTCATTCTTCAACCCCAATAGTTCCAGGTTTTTCCTGATTGCATCGTAGTCCATTTCTTGAAAATAGATTTGGTTTCGCGGGTTTTCCAGGTCGAGATATATCTTGTTATGCGAGTCTATTTGATCGTAAATGTATTTGAGGAGAGTGGTTTTTCCGACTCGTCTCATTCCCGTAATCACAATAGACTCGGGGGAAGGCAGTAAAGGCGTAATGGATTTGTAGAGTTCTCTTTCAATTAACATAAGTATACTTTACACAAAGTTGAACCATTTGTCAAGTATGGTTTACAAAAAGTATTTTATGAGAGAATTCTCTCCGCTCTCTTCTTGGCGCGGAAGACTACCGAAGAAGCGATGACATTCACGATCAACGAGATCAGGAATAAGACCATGCCGATGAAGAAGAGCACGTGATAGTGTGTGCTTCCGTTGGCGACCTCGCCCATTTCTGCGGCGATGGTGGCCGTCATGGTGCGGACGGGGGAGAAGAGACTGCCAAGTTTAGTTGCCATGACGGGCGCGTTACCCGTCACCATCATTACGGTCATGGTTTCGCCGATGGCGCGTCCCACGCCGAGCATGACGGCAGTCAGCACGCCAGACTTTGCGGCAGGCAATGTCACGCGCCAGATGGTCTGCCATTTGGTTGCGCCCAGGGCCCATGCGCCTTCACGATACGCGCGCGGGACAGAGTCTAACGCATCCTCTGCCACGGAGACGACTGTTGGCACGGCGATGCCACCTAACAGCAAGGATCCTGTAAAAGCGGTCAGACCAGTTGGCAGGTCCAGCAAGATGCGCAGGTATGGCGAGAGCACGAGTATGCCAAGAAATCCCAACACTACGGAGGGGAGTCCGCCAAGTAATTCCACCAACGGTTTGAGAATTTCACGCATCCAGCGCGGAGCGATCTCAGAGATGTAGACTGCGGTGCCAATTCCAAATGGAACGGCGATGAGCGCCGCGCCGAAGGTGATGATGATAGAGCCTGTGATGAGCGGCAAAATGCCGAAGTGATCTTCGATGGGATACCAGCGAATGTTGAGGAGGGAGGAGGCGTCCACTTCGCCGAGGGTGGGCAGGCCTTCGCGCAAGAGAAAAAAGAAAATGAGCAGTACAAAGACAACGGCAGAATAGCCGCTGGCTTTGATGGCTCTTGTGATGATGAACTCACGCCAGTTTAAAGATTTTTCCATAACTCTCCACACAAGACCCTAAAGGTTTTTCTGTTAAACATTGTTTTCAATTTATCAAGAAAACCTTTAGGGTCTGTTTTACTTGGCAGGTACAAAGCCCAACTCTGCAACGATCTGCTGTGCTTCATCGGAAAGAATCCAATCGAGATATTCTTTCACGATTCCAGCAGGCTCGCCGTTGGTGTACATATATAAGTCGCGCGCGATGGCATACGTTTTATCGTTCACGGTTTCAATCGAAGGCAGAACATATTCGCCGCCCGCTTCCTTGGCAATTGCGATCATCTTCAAATCATCGGGCACATAGCCGAGGCCGTCATATCCAATGGCGTTTGGGTTCTGGCGCACTTCCGAAATGATGCCTTCGGAGGATGGCAGTAATAATGTGTCCATTGAAAATAGAGTTTTATCTTCCTTGCTTCCCAACCTCAAAACGGTTTCCAGAAAATAAACATGCGTGCCAGAATTGGTCTCGCGCGAAAGCTTGACGATGGGTCGGTCTTCGCCGCCCACTTCGCTCCAGTTGGTGATCTTGCCGCTGTAAATATCCGAAATCTGTTGCAGGGTCAATTCGCTGACGGGGTTTTTCGCATTCACGATCACGGCAATCGCATCCCGCGCAATGATGTGCTCCACAGGCTCCACCCCTTTGGCTTTTGCTTCTTCGATTTCCTCGGCTTTGATCTGGCGCGAAGCATTTGCCAAATCCACCGTGTTGTTGATCAGCGCGGCGATACCCGTCCCTGAGCCGCCGCCCGTCACCGAGATGCGCACATCAGGGTGTTCAGCCTGGTAGGTCTCAGCCCATGCCAATGCCAGATTAACAATCGTGTCTGAGCCTTTGTTTTCGATGTATTGGGCGGATGAATCAGAAGTAGATGAATTGGTTGAAGAACCGCAGGAGGTCAGAAGGAAAGAAGCAAGAAGAAAGATGAGGGTGATGCGTTTCATTGACGCAAATTATACCGCCTCAGACTTGCTGAAAACTGATTCTGTTTCGATTTGCATTCATTTCTCTTTGAGTGCAAGCAAAGGTTGTCAGGATTCCCCTTTTCCCTCACCCCAAGTATGAAGACTTTTCGCCGTGTCGACTCCCCCCTCTCCCTGAGGGAGAGGGCAGGGTGAGGGGTTTGCACAGCCCAGCGAACAATCTACCTCTCCTGACAACCTTTGCTTGCACATTTCTCTTTCATCTTTCTTTTGCAACCCATCCTTTCTGATAAAATCACCCCATGAACACAATGCAACCTGCCTTCTCCGTCCAGCAGTTGGACTTTTACTATGGGAATTCCAAAGCCCTTTCAGGGATTAATCTCGAAATCCAGCCGCAAAAAGTGACCGCGCTCATTGGCCCGTCAGGCTGTGGAAAGTCCACTTTTTTGCGCTGTTTAAACCGCATGAACGATACGATTACAGGAACACGAGTGGAAGGGAATATCCTGCTCAAAGGCGAAGACATCTACGGCGAAAACATGGATGTGGTCAACCTGCGCCAGCGCGTGGGCATGGTCTTCCAAAAGCCAAACCCGTTCCCGCAATCCATTTACGACAACGTGGCCTTCGGTCCGCGTGTGATGGGCATGGATGTGAATCTCAACGAAGTGGTGGAAAAAAGCCTGGTCGCCGCCGCGCTGTGGGATGAAGTGAAAGACGATTTGAAATCAGATGCGCTGGGCCTGTCCCTCGGCCAACAGCAGAGACTGTGCATTGCCCGCGTGATCGCCGTCCAACCCGAAGTCATCCTCATGGACGAGTCCACCTCCGCACTCGACCCCATCGCCACCCTGCGCGTGGAAGAGTTGATCGCAGACCTGAAAAAAGATTACACCATTGTCATTGTCACTCACAATATGCAACAGGCCGCGCGCGTCTCTGATCACACGGGTCTGTTCTGGCTGGGTGAGTTGGTCGAGTTTTCCCCCACCACCCAAATGTTCACCACCCCAAAAGAAGAATTGACCGAAGCCTATATCACGGGGCGGATGGGGTAGTAGTATTACCTCTCATCGGAGCGCGGACTTCAGTCCGCATATTACACAAAAAACGGACTAAAGTCCGCGCTCCAACAAAAAGTGGATGCAGGAAACCTGCATCCACTTGTAACTTGTAACTCGTACCTCGTCACTTCTGCCCCTTCCAAAATTCGTCGTCGCTGGATTTGATCTCATCGAACGAACCCGTTGCAATGAAAATTGTGCGCTCGCAGATATTGGTCACGCGGTCTGCCACGCGCTCGAGGTTGTGCGCCACCCATAACAGCCAGTTCGCGCGCTCGATGGATTTGGGGTCCTGAATGATGATCAACATCAACTCGCGATAAATTTGGTTGTAAAGCGCATCCACTTCATCGTCTTCGACAGGGATGGCTTTCGCAACCTCCACATCTTCGTTGATGAAAGCGCTCAATGAGCGATGCAACATGCTCGCCCCGATCTGAGCCATGCGCGGGATGTCGATCAGCGGCTTGAGCAAAGCCTCTTCGCCCATGCGAATGTTGATATTGGCGATGCCTTTGGCGTAATCGCCCATGCGTTCCAACTCGGAAATAATCTCCATGGTGGAGGCCAGCAGGCGCAGGTCATGCGCCATGGGTTGCTGGGTGGCGATCAGGATCATCAACTGATTTTCGATTGCAAAGCGCTTCCTGTTGATCTCTTTATCTTCGGCAATGATTTTTTCAGAAGCCGTAATATCGCGCTTCTTCAAGGATTCCACCGAACCCAGGATGGCGTGTTCCACCATCGAACCAAGCAAAATCACTTCATCTTTTACCTGTTGAATTTCACTCTCAAAAGTTTTGCGGATCATAATTCCTCTTATCCGTACTGCGGCTCATCGTTTCTAATGGGGGTGTCTTTGGCGTTGCGGCATACATGTCGCAGTACTGTTCTGGTTATTTTACTATTAACGATACTCTTTCGGCGTAATGTTTTGCCCATCCGTCCAAAGGCGCAAACGCAACGCACCCTCTTGCCTGATAAAATATCCCCATGATCAAGACCCCTTTTTCATTAGCTCCTGAATATCGTGACTATATCTGGGGCGGAGCCAGACTCCGCCCGGAGATTGTGCCCACCGCCGAAGCGTGGATCATCTATGCAGGCAACCGCGTCTCTTCTGGACCGTATGCCGGGCGCGTCCTCTCAGACATTTCCCTGGCCTTTGGCAGTGATCTGCTCGGCTCCCGCGCCGTTGCACAGACGGGCAATCGCTTTCCTGTTCTGGTGAAGATTCTCGATTGCGCCCAGTGGCTGTCGTTACAAGTCCACCCGAATGATGAGCAGGCGAAAAAGCTGGAAGGCGAAGATTTCTTCGGCAAGACCGAAGCCTGGCACGTGCTGGAAGTGGAACCAAACGCAAAACTGATTGCAGGCATGAAGCCGAACATCACCGCCGAGTCATTGTCTGCTTCGATCAAAAATGGAACGATTCTGTCTGCCGTTCAATCGGTTGAGGTGAAAGCGGGAGACACCTTGTTCATGAACCCAGGCACGATCCATGCGCTGGGGCCTGGCATGTTGATCTATGAAATCCAGCAAACCTCAGACTTGACCTACCGAGTCTACGATTGGGGGCGGCCCGAAACAGAGACGCGCAAACTGCATATCGAAAAGGCGCTGGCGGTGTCGAACCCAAAAGCGGCCACGTCTGTTTTGCAGATGCCGCAGGTCGCTGATGGGGAGGTGAAGACGTTGGCCGAGTGTGAATATTTTAGATTGGAAACTGTTTCAGTTGATGAGAAAGCTGTCGGGTTGGATACGAGGGGAGAATCCTTTCACGGGTTGACCGTGATCGAGGGGCAGATTCAAGTGTCGGCGCAGGGTGAGGCGTTTGTCCTCAATAAGTTTGAAACGCTCCTGATTCCCGCAATCTGTGGAGCGTATCAAATCAAGCCATTGATGAAGAGTCGTGTGTTGAAGGCGGGTGTATAAAAAACCACCCGCCTGAAGCAGGCGGGTGGAAACCAAGGAGGAGAAGAACCGGCTACGCGCGGCTTTGCTTTTGCAAAAACTCGCGGCGCTTGTGAGTTGCGTCTATCGTGAAGACGGTCAACAATGAGACCACCAGGGTTGAAATAAATGTTTCCATGCCCAGATGATACATCGAAACTTCCATTCTTCACTTAAGAACCAGTTAACATCTGGTACACAAAAATGAAATGTCCGGAAAGATATACCTTGCAGAAAAACAACCTGCCGCGCCTGGCAGGTTGTTTTTCTTATTTGGTCACTTCGAATTCAAGCGTTTCATCGAGCGTATTATTCAGGTAAAGTTCCACTTTGTATTTTCCAGGCTTAAGACCGCCCTGGCTGATCACCAGCTTGGCATTTGGGTCTTTATACTCATTGGTGGTATTGTAGAATTGGCTGTCCACCAGAACGCCGGGCACATCCACCACACTCACGATCACGCGGACGATATTTTTGCCCAGCGGGTCATTGAGGTTGAAGAATACATAAATGGGTTGACCGCTCTTGAAACTGGTGTCAGTTAGTTTCCCTTCAAAGTCGAAGGCCAGGAAGGCGTTGTAGATGCCCGTCTCTTCGGTTGGTGGAGCGGCGGTTGCTGTAGGCGGCTCGGCGGTGGGTGTTGCCGAGGCTGGAATGAGGGTGCTTGTCGCAGTCGCTTCGGGTGGCGCTTCCACTGTGAAGGTGGCCTGAATGGCGGTTGGGGTTGGTTCTGCCTTTGCGGCCCGATCCAACATCCACGGGATAATAGCCGCCCCAAGGGTGGCAACAGCCCCAATGATCGCAATCACTAAATTCTGGTTGAGATGCCCCTTTTGAGGTTTTGGTAAGTTTTCGTCTGTACTTTTTGTCATGTCAGCCGCCTTTTTATAGGGGAATTTTATTATAAATGGACTTCACTTCAAGCAGGGTGATATGCAATTGCAATCGTCATTGCATTGTAATACCATTGGGCTTTAAATATGAGTAAAATTATCCCATTCTCGAACGTCTGGAAGATTATGGCAAAAGAATATCACTATTTATGGACGTGGGAACTTCAAGCTTCCCCGGAGGCGCTCTGGCCGCTTGTCTCGGATACGAATCGCTTCAACCGCGATACAGGCCTGCCGCCCATGCAATTACTTGGCATCAACAAAGGCGTGAAACTTGTAAAATTCAAAATTCCGGTAGTGCAAATCGAATGGGAAGAAGAGCCCTTCGAATGGACCTATCCCCACCGCTTTGGCGTTTTGCGCCGCTACCGAAAAGGCCCGCTCGCTGAAATGCGCGTGGATTGCCGCCTCGAACGGCTTCCCTCTTCAGGCACGCGCCTCACCTATGAAACCTGGGTAAAACCAAAAAACATTTTTGGGACTCTTGGCATTCCACTGGCGATAGGCATGATCAGCGCGAAGAGATTTGGCGACACCTTCCAGCAGTATGACCGCGTCGCTTCCAACGGCGGCCCGGCCTGGTCCATTTCAACGGGCAGGAATCTCCCCCTGGCAGGCCACAACAAGTTCAAGACGCTGAGCGAGCGCTTGAAAAATCAAGGCGCAAGCGCGGATGTGCTTGCGCGCCTGTATGAATTTCTTCATCGTGCCGACGATCTCTCCATCCAACGCATGAGGCCATACGCCCTTGCAGACGGATGGCAACTCCCGCGCCGCGCCGTGCTGGAGACATTTTTGCGAGCCACCCGCGCCGGCATGTTGGACATGTACTGGGATTTGCTTTGCCCCGAGTGCCGCGGCGTGGCAGAAGACCATGAACACCTCGGCGATGTGCAGGGGACAGCCCATTGCAATACCTGCCGAATTGATTTCAACTCGAATTTCGACCACAATGTTGAAGTGATCTTCCGCCCGAACCCATCGCTTCGGGCAGTGGATTCAACCGCGGAGTTTTGTGTGGGCAGTCCACAGCGTCAGTTACATAAAGCGTTTTCTCTCATTGTTCCACCCCGTGAGGAATTGCCCATCTCCACCATGTTGGAAGAGGGGCGTTACACCTTGCACACTTCCGAGTCGCCGGGTTCGCAGATTCTGCTTGCATCCAAAAATGGCGCTGAGAAAATAGAGTTGCGCGCAAGCTCCAAAGGCTGGGATTCGGGTGTGACCGAACTGGGGCTTACGCCATACATCCGCCTGATCAATGAAACCGATCAGGTTCAAATCTTTGAATTGGAGCGCACCACCTGGTCGGACCAGGCGGCGACAGCGGCGGATGTGACGACGTTGCAGGTATTTCGCGATCTATTTTCAAGCGAAGTTCTGCGGCCCGGTCAGGAAATATCCGTGGGTTCGACAACCTTGATGTTTACCGATCTGCGTAATTCCACCAAACTCTATCGCGAGATCGGCGATGCGCCAGCCTTTGGACGGGTGCGCGAACATTTTGAAATTTTGGAACAGGCGATTGCCGCGGAAGGCGGTTCCCTCGTGAAGACGATGGGTGACTCGATTATGGCGGCGTTTCGCAACCCTGTGTCAGCGTTGAAAGCGATTTGGGATGTGCAGAAGCAACTGTCGGCGCGAGGGGAGCCGCCTTTGTCCATCAAGGCGGGCATTCATTATGGGCCGTGCATCGTCGTCAACTTGAATGATCGGCTGGATTATTTCGGTTCCACCGTGAATATTGCGGCGCGCCTGCCGCATTTTTCGGTGGGCGGCGAAGTTATTCTTTCCGAGCCAATTCGCAATGACCCGGAAGCGCTTGCGTTTTTGGAGAAGCACGCGGCTCCAAATTCGTTGACCCGTTTTCAAACTGAAATTCGCGGATACGATCAGTTGATGGAGTTGTGGCGGGTGAAGGTGTAAATCACCTTACGCAGTTTCTCTCCCTCATCCCCCTCCCTTCCCCCGAAGGGGAAGGGAGTCTCCTCTCCCTTCGGGGGAGGGTAGGGTGAGGGCGCGTAAGGTGAAGGTGTAAATCAAAATTTCTGGAGTCGGGCAACAAACTGCCCGACTCCAGAAATTTAGGGTTGCGTTGGTTTCTTTGGCGTGCGTGTGAATAGTTTCCACAGCAGCCAGGCAAGGAAGATTGGCGGGGCTATGACGGGGAGAACGGCTACGAAGACCCAGGTTAGAAATTCCCAAATGCCCTGATAAGAATGGATGAGGGATTCCTTGGCTTTTTCGAAGGTCTTGCCGGGTTTCCAGGGATCTTCTGGCTGTGGGGTGGGTGTGGGGGTTGGCAGAATTTCAGGCAGAACAGGCTCGAAGTTGATCGTGATCGTGGAGAAGGCGGAGCGGTCTTGCAGGTAATTCATCTGTCCCTTGATCTGTTCGATCTGCGATTCTATGTTGGAAAGTTCCTGGTTGATGCGCAGGGCTTCATCCACTGATTTGGCATCGGCAAGGAAGGATTTGATGCGTTCGCGTGTGGCTTCGAGGTTGGTGAGTTGGGATTGCAAATCCACGAATTGGTCGGTCACATCTTCGCCGGAGGCGGTCTCGTCCAAAACCTGAACGGCAAGCCCGCGCAGGCGGCTGAGAGTCCGCTCAAATTGCTGGACGGGAACCCCAATGGTGATGGTGGCATATTTATAGTTTTCCCCGTCGATATAGGGCTGGTACCAGACGCGGGAGCTAATGATGTACCCGCCGGCATCGCCGACAACCTGTGTGGCGCGGTCTATGGCAGTGTCTGAATCTTCAACCAGCAATTTGATCTCGCCGCTTTTGATGATCATGTGCGTGGTGGAAGCGGCAGGCGAGTCGGCGCCGGTGTTGAACACAGCATCCGCGGGCAGTGCGGCGGAAGATCCACTGCCTTCCTGCCGGGCGGCTTCATCCACTGCACTTTGCGGAAATGACTCTTCGGCCATCACCGCGGCTTCTGTGGCGGCAGGCTCTACGAAAGTTGGCGCGGCCGCGCCACATGCGCCAAGAAACAGCGCGCTTAACAAAACGAGCAGGGCAATTATTCTTACATTTGATTTCATTTCATCCTCCGGTTTGAATAGAATTTCGGCGTATGGATTGGACGATGAAAAGAATGAAATGTTCCCCACCATAAACAGGAAGGCGCAAAAAAACGCCGACCTTTGCAAAAGCAAAAATCGGCGTCCTTCATTCCAAATTGATTTTGGGTTATTGACTCACCTTACGCACGGATGAACTTCCTGCCGAAAATTTTAACGCCAAGCCGCAAAGACGCGAAGTTTTGTTTCGCTTTGCGCCTTCGCGCCTTTGCGTTAAACATCCTGGGAAAGAATTCGACTCTACGGGCGAAACTCGCGTAAGGTAAGCTATTAAATATCCAAGTTCCTCACGCTCTTGGCATGGGTCTGGATAAACTTCTTGCGCGGGTCAACTGCATCGCCCATCAGCATATCAAAGGTGCGGTCGGCTTCGGCGGCATCATCCACGTTGACCTGGAGCAGGGTGCGGTTGGTGGGGTTCATGGTTGTCTCCCACAACTGTTCGGGGTTCATTTCGCCGAGACCTTTGTAGCGTTGCAAGCCCGCCTTCTCGCCGATCTCTTTCATGGCCTTGTCTTTTTCCTTGTCGCTGTACACATAGCGGACTTGATTCTTATAGGCAATGCGGTACAACGGAGGCTGGGCAATATAGAGATGGCCGCCTTCCACCAACAACGGCATGTAGCGGAAGAAGAAGGTCAGCAACAAGGTGCGGATATGACTGCCGTCCACGTCTGCATCGGTCATGATGATGACGCGTCCGTAGCGCAGGCCTTCGAGATCGAAGTTATCACCAATGCCCGTGCCGAGCGCAGAGATGAGCGACTTGACTTCGTTGTTTCCCAAAATCTTATCGAGGCGGGCGCGTTCGGTGTTGAGGATCTTGCCGCGCAAAGGCAGAATAGCCTGGAAGTGCCGGTCACGTCCCTGCTTGGCTGAGCCACCCGCGGAATCACCTTCGACGATGTACAGCTCGGTCTTGTTTGAATCCCGTTCCGAGCAATCCGCCAGTTTACCGGGCAGAGTCAAAGACTCGAGCGCCGACTTGCGGATGACGAGATCGCGCGCCTTGCGCGCCGCATCTCTCGCCCGAGCAGATGTGAGGCATTTAGAAATAATTGCCTTCGCTGCTTGCGGATTCTCCTCAAGGAAAGTGCCAAAGGCTTCTGCCACCACCTGTGTGACGTAGGTCTGCACTTCGGGATTCATCAACTTAACTTTGGTTTGCGATTCAAATTGCGGGTCGGGGTGTTTGACGGAAACAATGGCGGTCAGACCTTCGCGGGTGTCGTCACCGGAGAAGTTCGGGTCGGCATCTTTGAGCAGGCCGTTCTTGCGGGCATAATCGTTGACCACGCGGGTTAAAGAAGAGCGCAAACCTGTGAGGTGCGTACCGCCGTCAATTGTGTTGATGGTGTTCGCAAAGGAGTACACGGACTCGGTGTAGGCATCTGTGTACTGGATCGCGGCTTCGATGCCAATATTTTCAACCTCTTTTTCGACATGCACAACCGGGTGTAAATTCTGGCGGTTGCGGTTCAGGTAGCGAACGAATGAAGTGATACCGCCTTCAAAGTAGAAGGTCATTTCACGATTCGCGCGTTCATCTGCGAATCGGATGGTTACCCCGCGGGTCACAAACGACATTTCGCGGAAGCGCTGAACGAGGGTGTCGAAGCGATAATCAATATCTTCGGTAAATATCTGTTTGTCGAATCGGAAGGTCTGTTTGGTGCCGGTTTCATCCTTCACTTTGCCAATCTGTTTGATGGGTCCCTGCGGGATGCCGCGCTTGTATTCCTGACGCCAATGCTTGCCATCGCGCTTGATCTCGGTGGTTGTCCACTCGGAGAGGGCATTAACCGCGCTGATACCCACGCCATGCAAACCACCGGAGACCTTGTACCCGCCGCCGCCAAACTTACCGCCCGCGCCGATGACTGTCATAACCACATCCACGGTTTCCATTGGCTTGCCGTGCGCATCCTTTTTGGAGGGGTGCGGACCAACCGGAATGCCGCGGCCATTATCCTCGACGCTTACACTGCTGTCCGCGTGGATAGTGATATTGATGGCGGTGCAATAACCCGCCAGCGCTTCGTCAATGGCGTTGTCAACTACTTCATAGACAAGATGATGCAAAGCCTTAATATCTGTACCGCCCACGTACATACCTGGGCGTTTGCGGACATGCTCGATCCCTTCAAGCGCCTGGATGGAACTTACATCGTAATTGATTTTCTTCTCTTTTTCAGCCATAACAACCTCCAACGATTGATTCTTAGTAGATCACGATTCTGGACTCCATCAGCTTGCTGATGGGAATTTCGGGCAGCTTGCTGCCCGACTCCAGAGATTTTCGTGAATTACTGATTCTATACAATGTGTCTGGGTGTGGTGCAATTGCTTTACCTCACGCCTGTTTGATCGCCTGATTCGGGCGCATTTTTTCGATAACGCTTTGCAGCCAAATATTCATATCGCGGTAATAAATGAAACTGCCAGCCAGCAGGGCAGTTGTGACAAATGAATGACCGAAGATACCGAACAGGGTCATCCATGAATCTTCCGGGGGGATGTTCCACAGATAGTTCAAGCCAAAGGAAAGCAGGAACACGGTCAGCACGAACATACTGCTGGTGGGCAGGGTGAAGCGGGTAAGCTGGATACTGCTCAAAATGGATGTGATGAAGTTCTGCTTTTTTAGAAAAACTCCGTGAGGCCAGAAGAACAGCGGCACGATTACCCACATGGAACCGAGGCTCAGAAACAGTACAAACAAATTTGCCAGAACTGGATTCAATTGAACGATCAAAATTAAAATCACGAAAATCGGCATTCCAATGGTCATCAAAATGATGCCGCTGGCGATGGAGACGAGAATGGTCTGAATGATGGCGCGGAAGGTCTGGATGGCGCTTTCTTCATCTGGTACGGCAATCCATGCCACACTGCGGAAGTAAAGCGCGCCGCCCACCCAGCCGAGGAAGGTGAGCAGGAGAATCCACAATGGAAAATTCAAGATGCTGACCTGCAAAGTGGCAGGGTCGCCCAAAGGCGTGGACGATGCTTGTTGGGGAAAACGCAGGCTGGAGATCCCGATGGGAAGCGTGCGCAGGAACCAGAATAAATTGACCTGTGAAATCCGTTCGTAAAAATCCAGCGCTCGTTGAATATTCTGGGCTGGCTCGCCGTTCTTTTGCCAGTTGAGCGCTGCCGGGTCGAGAATGGAGTCAATCAACACGTTTATTTTTAGACGCGGCCCCAGCCAGATGAACAGATTCAATAAAAGCGGTAAAAGGATCGCAGTGATATGCGAAGCGATTGTGTCGAAGCCTGCTTTGATGGAGCTGATAATGCCCGGCGGGGGCGGGAGATTTTCTATTCGTGAAACTTCCATAACCGATTGATTCTACCATACCCCCGCTTGCGTTCATGCGCGCGCGCAGGTACAATCTTTTCATGCAAGAGAACCGTTCAACCCTGCCATCGGCAGACCGCATTGGGGTGTTGGTCGCTTCCGTTTTGCTGGCATTTGCATTGACAAGGCTCATCCAATTCCCCAGCCTCACGATCACCCTTGACCTGCCCGGTTTCTATTTTGCTCTGCCCCTCACCCTCGGCACATTCATGACCATCCTCGCCGCCGCGCTGGCCGCCGCAGGCATGGACTGGCTCACCCGCTCGCACCCAGCCTTGAAGGGGAAGACAAATATCGAGCACCTCATGCTTCCCACCATCACCACCTTTGTAATCGGCGCGCCGCTTTCGATCCTGCCAAATGGCACAGCATGGTGGGCGGGGTTTGCATTTGGGGCGGTTTTGCTGTTGGTCGTTTTCCTTGCAGAATACATCACCATTAATCCATCTGCGCCGAGCTATGCGCTTGCGCGCGCAGGACTCACCGCATTGGCGTATGCGCTTTTCCTCATCCTCGCCACATCTTTGCAGTTTTCCGTTGCGCGCATGGTTGTGGCCATTCCAGCCATCTTCATCTTTGCAGGGTTGATCAGCCTGCGCATCCTTCACCTGGATGGCACAGACCGCTGGGATTTTCCCTGGGCAATCGGCATTGGCATCATTTGCGCGCAGATGGGCGCGGGCTTGCATTACTGGCCGCTCATGCCCGTTCAATTCGGCCTCGCGCTCACCGGCCCGCTGTATGCGTTGACGATGTTATCCGTGAGCCTTGCGGAAGATATTCCCCTGCGCCGCGCGGTGGTTGGGCCTGCCATCATCGTCAGCCTTGCGTGGGCTTCTGTGATATTTTTATAGCAATGCAATCCCTCACAATTTCAAAAGAACAATATCAAAGCATGGTCGCGTATGTCAACTTTCATGCGCCGTTGGAATCATGCGGGCTGTTGGCGGGGCGCGATGCAAAGGTGGAGAAAATTTTCTTCGTGCAGAATCAGGCGCACAGCGCGGTACGATACGTGATGAATCCCATCGAGCAGTTGAATGCTTTTGAGTGGATCGACTCTAACGGGATGAATCTGCTCGGCATCTTCCACTCGCATCCCTCCGGGCCTGAAACTGTTTCGCCAACTGACATAGCGCAGGCCGCCTATGCAGTTACCTACATCATCCTTGCCCGCGTGGATGGCCGCTGGCGTGCCCGCGGTTTTTGGATCGAAGACGGCGGCTTTCGCGAAGTGACTTTGCAGGTCTTGTAGTCAAGCAACCATCTTTGGCTTTTTGTGTTTTTATGGGTACACTCAAACCGGAGGAGTATTGATGCAAACTATAATTGACCTTGGGGTTATTTTTCTGGCGTATGTATTTGGCTCGATTCCATTTGGATTGCTGATCGTAAAACTAAAAACAGGAAAAGATATTCGCGAGGTGGAAAGCGGCCGAACGGGCGGAACAAACGCCATGCGCGCCGCAGGGTTTTGGGCGGGCTTTGGCACGGCCATGCTGGATATATTGAAAGGCGCGGGGGCTGTGTGGGTCGCAAAATGGATCACACCCGCCGAGTGGGTGCATGTGATTGCCCCGCTTGCCGCGATCCTTGGGCATAACCATTCGATCTTCTTGCCAGAGCGTGATGAAAACGGCAAGCTTATCCGCTTGCGTGGCGGCGCAGGCGGAGCGCCCTCGGTAGGCGGCGCCATGGGACTTTGGTGGCAATCCATCCTGATTATTCTGCCGCTTGGCATGTTGACGTTTTTCAGCATCGGCGTTGCGTCCATCACCACAATGGCAGTGGCGTTGTTCGCCATCGTCATTTTTGCCGTTCGCGCCGCACAGGGCCTACTCCCCTGGACCTACGTCTGGTACGGCGTTGGCGCAGAGATTTTGCTCATCTGGGCTCTGCGCCCCAATTTGAAAAAATTATTCGAGGGGAACGAGCGCATCGTGAAATACAGTTTGAACGGCTGGTTGAGGGCAAGGCGCGAGGGGAAGGAAAGCAGTAAATAGGGGATAGGTGCGAGTGGATATGAAAAGAGACTGCTTGAGGCAGTCTCTTTTTTGGTGAGTGGTGTGCGTACGCCCGCATATTTTCTGTGTGGCGGCGATGGGGTGTCGACTAGATTTCAACTCTGACCCATAACTCAGGGCTTTCTTAAAATCCAAAAATCTCAACGCGAAAACCGCGAATTTTGCGAATTTTCGCGAAAGCCCTTAAAAATTCGCATCATTCGCCTTTTCGCGATATTCGCGTTAAGGTTTTGCCGGCTTTGCAAAAGCCCTGACCCCTAACCCAGATATTCGTTAACAAATCATGCAAGTACGGGTACAATACAAATCGTCTTATTTTCCCCGCCGAGCTTCGGCGGGTACCTTAACCCCAAGGAGTAACCCCATGTATCACCTCATCATTATTGCAGGCAATGTAGGCAAAGACCCCGAAATGCGTTACATGCCAGATGGCAAAGCCGTCACATCTTTTTCAGTCGCCACAAACCGCCAATACACGGCCAGTAACGGAGAACAGGTCAAAGAAACTATTTGGTTCCGTGTTGCCACGTGGGGCAAAACAGCCGAGGTATGCAATCAGTACGTCAAGAAAGGTTCCAAAGTACTCGTTGAAGGCCGCCTAACGGCAGATAAAAACACCGGTGGCCCAAAGATTTGGACAAGGCAGGATGGAACAGCAGGCGCTTCCTTTGAGATAAGCGCATCCAATGTACGTTTCCTCTCTGCGCGCGGCGAAACTGGCGACAGCGGCCCCATAGCGGGCGGCGGCATGGAGATGGCCGAGCTTCCCCCGGAAGATGACATCCCATTCTAAGACATCATAATGAAACAGGTCTAACACTGCCGCAGGGGGCGTGTTAGACCTGTTTTCCTATCATGCTGTGCATATCAGGAAAAAATAATGACCACACCCCCAGTCCCGCCCAAACCAACCGGCCCTGTGCTTGAACTTCCCGCCGACCTTGAACTCGTCTACGCCAACCTCGCGCGCATCGCCCACTCTCCCGCCGACATCGTCATTGACTTTGCGCACCTTCTGCCCGGCGAACCCCGCGCAAAGATCCGCTCGCGGGTGGTGATGACCCCGCTCAGCGCAAAACTTTTAGTGCGCGCGCTCACAGAAAATATTTCGCGCTACGAAACTGCATTCGGAGAGATCAACATTCCCACCAACCCAACCCTGGCCGACAATCTCTTCCGTCCATTTCAACAGCCGCCCGAACCGCCCAAAGAGTGACCCATGCACAAGCTCGAAAAAATTTCCGAACAGATCAGAAAAAATTTCGATGCCCGCACCGCCGCGCGCGATAACGCCCTTGCCCAGGCGCGCCAGCTCACCCGCGCCTGTTCCCTCGCCATTCGCGCCGTCCACCGCGATGAAACGGACACGATGAACGCTCATTTGCAGGAAGCCCGCAAACTTGCGGATACGCTGCGCGGCTCTTTGGCATCCTACCCCGATCTTTTTTACGCAGGCTACACCCAGGACTCGCTCAAGGAATTTGTGGAAGCGAACGTCACCTGCGCCTTAATTCGGAACGAACCGCTTCAGACTCCCGAAGAGCTGATCGTTGAACCTGCAACATATCTCAACGGCCTGGCAGAAGTGATCGGCGAATTGCGCCGCCGCACCATGGACATTCTCCGCCACGGCTACTCTCCCGAAGTGGAACGCCTGCTCGGCTACATGGATGAAATCTACTCGGTCATGGTCACCATGGATTATCCCGATGCGATCACAAACGGCCTGCGCCGTCAGACAGACCTGGCGCGCGGCATCATCGAAAAGACTCGCGGCGACATCACATTCAGCCTGCGGGGCGAGCATCTCGAACAAGCCATCGGGGAGTTGATTGTCCAATTAAACAGCGGTCAGGCCGGGGCGGGGAAAAGAAGCGAAAAGGATTTATAGATCATGGCAAAAGGCGGACGTCGTTATCCTCTTGTCATCTACACCCACATGCTTAATCGCTGGTATCCGGCCCTGCTTGCGCTTGGTTTTTTCCTGCTTGTTTTGGCCTGGGGAATTTACGCGCGCGGATTCGAGCAATGGCGCTGGCTGGCGATTGCAAGCATTGGCGGGTTGAATGTTTTTCTTGGCTTGTCTTTGTTGGCGCTTCGAAAAAGCGCGTACGTACAGCCGTTCAGCGATCACCTGCGGCTGGCGACCCCGTTCCTGCGGTTGAATATTTCATACAAAAGATTGCGGCGAACTTCTTCTGCAAATATGGGCGCGCTCTTTCCACCCAAAAGCGTTTCAAAATGGCAGGCGGAGATCATCGAGCCGATTGCAAAAATGACCGTGATCGTGCTCGAATTAACCGCCTTCCCAATGTCGCAATCATCAATGCGTTTATTCCTTTCACCGCTTTTCTTCAAGGACAAAACTCCGCACTTTGTGATCCTCGTTAACGATTGGATGCGTTTTAGTTCGGAGTTGGAAAGCATGAGGTCTGGAACAACCGGTGCAACCACGGCGCAGAAAAAGCGCGATAATTCGATACTTTCACGCCTGCCAAATAAAAACAAATGAATATCTATTTTGCATGTTCCATCACAGGCGGGCGCGAACTCGAATCTACTTATCAGGAAATTGTCGCTGCGCTTTTGGCGGATGGGCATGAAATCCCCACATCCCATTTGGCTCAGTCGGACGTGACGGAAAATGAGCGGGAACTTGCGCCGCAATATGTTTACGAACGCGATGTGAACTGGATCAAAAATTGTGATGCGTTGATCGCAGAGGTGAGCGTGCCATCACACGGGGTGGGCTATGAAATTGCTTTCGCGTTGAGCATCGGCAAGGCGGTGTTGTGCATTCATCGGCAGGAACGAAAAGTGTCGAAAATGATCACTGGGAATTCAGACCCTGCGCTCGTTGTAAGAAACTACTCTAATGTGGGGGAGGCGGTTTTGCAGGCTCAAGCTTTCTTGCAGGGAATAATATAATGACACTTGAGCCGTGAGGGGGTATAGATGTTTGTGAATATCATCACTTGTGTTCGGTGACATTTGACGATGGTTGAAAAAAGGACAATCGATTAATATCAATGTGGAGACGGAACAAAGATACTTCCAACACCTCCTCCCTGTCTCCTCCTTTGGCGAAAGTTGCCGCCGAGTTTTACTCGGCGGCAACATTTTTAAGGCAAAGAATTATCCTTTGCCATTTGCCAAAAGCCCGAGAACAAATGTGTTGAAAAATTCTTTGGAGGCAGTATGATCTTGCAAGCCAGGCATTATATTGCAGGTGGGTAATGAGGGCTGAATCGGTTGCGACGGTTGCACTGCAAGTGTGGCCTGCAAAAGAACTCGCCTGCGAAGATTAGTTTCGCGGGCGAGTTCTTTCTTGTGATTTCGTACGGATTAATGCGAGAGGATTTGTGAGAGGAATAATTTTGTGCGTTCCTCTTTTGGGGCTTTGAAGATAGCCTCGGGGGTGCCGCTTTCCACAATTTGACCCTGATCGAAGAAGAACATGCGGTTTGCAACGGCGCGGGCGAATCCCATTTCGTGAGTGACCACGAGCATGGTCATGCCCGATTTGGCAAGTTCCACCATCACGTCCAGCACTTCTTTGATCATTTCAGGGTCGAGTGCGGAGGTGGGTTCGTCGAAGAGCATGATCTTGGGTTGCATGGCAAGGGCGCGCGCAATGGCAACGCGCTGTTGCTGTCCGCCGGAGAGCTGGCCGGGGAATTTGTTTGCCTGTTCGGGAATGCCGACGCGCTTCAATAATTGCAGGGCGGTTTCTTCGGCTTTTTGTTTGTCCCACTTGCGGACTTGAATGGGGGCGAGGGTGATATTTTGCATGACGGTCAGGTGCGGGAAGAGGTTGAACTGCTGAAAGACCATGCCTGTTTCGATGCGCACGGCTTCGATGTTCCGCACATCATGAGTTAGTGCGATTCCATCCACCAGGATTTCTCCGCGCTGGTGTTCCTCCAATCGGTTGATGGTGCGGATGAATGTGGATTTTCCAGACCCTGAAGGGCCGAAGATGACGATCACTTCGCCTTTGGCGACATCCATGTTTATGCCTTTTAGCGCGTGGAAATTTCCATACCATTTATGCACGTCGTTTACGGTAATGATGGATTGTTTTAAGTCATTCATGGTTAAGTCTCCTTTAACGTGTGCCTATCCCCAGGCTTGTTTCGAGCCGCTGGCTGATGTACGACATGGCATAGCTCAGAACCCAGTACAACAGGGAAACAAAAGCGTAGACCTCGCGGTGCAATCCGATAAATTCAGGCTGTGACAGCACGGTACGGGCAATGCCCAGTAAATCGAAGAGGCCCACGATTGCCACGAGCGCGGTGTCTTTGAAAACCGAGATGAACTGCCCGACCAGAATGGGGATGATGAGTCGCAGGGCTTGCGGCAGGATGACGAAGATCATGGTTTTTGCGCCGCTCAAGCCGAGGGCGTGCGCCGCTTCAAATTGACCTTTGGGGATGGCCTGCAACCCACCACGCACATTCTCTGCGAGATAGGCCGCGCTGAACAAGGTCATTCCGACCATGGCGCGCAGGACGCGGTCAATGTCCATGCCGCCGGGCACAAAGAGCGGGAGCATTAATTGAGCCATGAACAGGATGGTAATCAATGGCACGCCGCGCACTAATTCAATATAGCCGACGCTAAACCAGCGGATGATGGGCAGTTCGGAGCGGCGGCCGAGGGCGAGGAATAAACCGAGCGGGAAGGAGAAGATATTTGCGACCACCGTCAGCAGGAAGGTCAGCAATAATCCGCCCCAGAGGTTTGTCCCCACGATGGCCATGACGCCTACGCCATCGGTTTCAGTAAAGCCGCGGGTCAGCAGGACAAGTATTGGCAGGGATATGATCCAGCCGGCTACTATGGTTTTTTTCAGCGCCTGCGGATTGGAGAAACCCAGTCCCCAGCCGATTGCTCCTGTGGCGGTTAGGAAGACTAGCCATTGGCGGTTGGCGCTGTTAAAGGGAAGGAATGCCAGAAAAAGCGGGAAGGCCAAAACGAGTGTGGCGGCGACGTAGGAGCGCTTGTCCCAGATGGCAAGGGAGTTGCCTGTCAGGAATAGGAGGAAGCCCAACCCAACCCACAGGCGCGGAGCCTGCTCGAGGGGAAATTGTCCGATCATAAACAGGCGCAGGTTGGCGAGGACGACTTCCCACTCGGCGATTGTGAATATCCAGGTCAGTAAGCCTTTGACGGCCAGGTAGATCAGAAGCAGGCCGAAGACTGTCAACAGGCCGTCCAGCCAGGTGCCGAAGAGGTTGTGGCGCAGCCAGCGCAGGATGCCTGAGCGTTCGGTGAGCGGAGGGAGAACTGTGTCTGGTTGATTCATTTCAACGCTCCACCAATTTTATTTTGTTGTTGTACCAGTTCATGAATGCGGAGGTGACGAGGCTGAAGGTCAGATAGGTTAACATGACCAGGGTTATCATTTCAACGGCGCGCCCGCTTTGGTTGATGATGGTGCTGGAGACGTAGAACATATCGGGGTAGCCGATGGCGACGGCGAGGGATGAGTTTTTTGTAAGGTTGAGATATTGGCTGGTTAGCGGGGGGACAATGACGCGCATGGCTTGTGGAAATACCACGAGCCGCAGGGTTTGAAATCCGTTGAGGCCGAGGGCGCGGGCGGCTTCCACCTGCCCGCCTGAAACAGCGAGAATGCCTGCGCGTACCACTTCGCCGATGAATGCGGCGGTGTACAGGACCAGCCCGGAAGTGAGCCCCATGAATTCGGGGGAGAAGATTTTTCCGCCTGAGAGGTTTAATCCTTTGGCGAAGGGGATGCTCCATTCAAGGGGTTTGACGGGCATGACGAGCCAGCCAATTGCGGCAACGAGTAGAAAGGTCAGCATTGACCAGAGGGTGGTGAGGGGGGCGCGTCCTGTGCGGTTGGCGTAGGCTTGCAGGGCGAAGAATACGACAACAGCGAGGACCAGGCCTGAGAGCAGGATCAGTTGAAAGGTCGGGAAGGAGGCGGTTGGGAGTCCCCAGGGAATGGCGATGCCGCGATTTGTCCAGTAGATTGAGTCGAACCAGATGATGGCTTGTTTGATTTTGGGCAATTTCAAAAACAGTCCCTGATACCAGAAGATCAAAAACACGAGCAGGGAGAAGTTGCGCATGATTTCCAAATAAATGAATGCCAGGCGGTTGATGATGAAGTTTTTAGAAAGGCGGGCAACGCCCAGGATGACGCCCAAAATGGTGGAGAAGAATATTCCGATACTGCTGACGAGGAGTGTGTTGAGCAAGCCGACGGTGTATGCCTGCAAGTATGAGGAAGTGCGGCTGTATTCGATGGGCATTTCGGCGATGTCGAAGCCGGCGATGCCTTGCAGGAATGACATCCCCAATTTCATGCCTTGTTTTTCGAGGCCCGATTGCATGTTTCTGAAAATTATGAAGCCGAAGCTAAAAACGGCAAATAGAAAAATTATTTGACCGAAGATTTGTAAAAAGCGTTCATCCCGCCAGAAAGGTGTGGTTGCTCTGTGCGATGTTTCGCGTTGCATAACCGCCTCCGATGGACTTGAAATTATTGGGTGCGTTTCATTTGAGTTGAAGATATTTGTAGTGTGTTGCGTGTTGCGTATACCGCTCAAAACGGAAAACGCAACACGCAACACGACTTTCTTAAAACGTGCCCAAATTAATTAACGGACAGGGGGAGCGTAGAGCAGGCCGCCATCGATGTAGAGGCTGTTGAGGCCGCGCGGGATGAAGGTGGGGGTGTCGGGGCCGAGGTTGGCGTTGTAGATTTCCTCGTAGTTGCCGACGAGTTTGACGATGTTGTAAGCCCACTCTTCGGACAAACCGAGTTTGGCGCCCATGCCGGGTTCTACTCCGAGCAAACGCATAACGGAGGGGTTGGTTGCGCTGGCTTTTACATCATCCACATTGGCGCTGGTGATGTCGAATTCTTCGGCGGTGAAGAGGGCGAAGGCGGTCCATTGGACGATGTCAAACCACTGGTCGTCGCCGTGGCGAACCATGGGGCCGAGGGGTTCCTTGGACATGGTCACATCCATGATGACGTGGGCGGCGGGGTCAGCCAGGGAGGCGCGGTTGGATACGAGACCGGATTTGTCGGTGGTGATGGCGTCACAGCGACCTTCGGCATAAGCGGCGAGGGTTGCGTTGCTGTCTTCAAAAACGGCGGGGGTGTAGGTGATGCCTTCGGCGGCCATTACGTCGGCGAGGTTGAGTTCGGTGGTGGTGCCGGTTTGAACGCAGACTGTGCCGCCTTCGAGGTCTTTGAGGGTGGTGAGGCCGCTGTCCACGGGAACCATCATGCCCTGGCCATCATAGAACATGGTGTGGACGAAGTTGCCGGTCAGTTCGGTGTCGCGTGTCAGGGTCCAGGTGGTGTTGCGGCTGAGGACGTCAATTTCACCGGCTTGCAGGGCGGTGAAGCGTTCTGAAGAAGTCAAGGCGCGGAATTCAACTTTATCAGGATCGCCAAAGACGGCGGCGGCGAGGGCGCGGCAGAAGTCCACGTCAAAGCCGGAGAAAACGCCGGCGGTATCCACGTAGCCAAAGCCTGGCACCTGCGCGTTGACGCCGCAGACAATGTTGCCGCGTTCCTGAACGGCTTTCAGGGTTTCGCCATAACCGGGAACGGTGACTTCAATGACTGGCGCGGGAGGCGGGGCAGCCGGGGCGGGGGCCTCGGTGGCGGGAGCTTCTGTTGCGGCAGGGGCTTCGGTGGCGGCGGGCGCGCAAGCTGCCACGAGCACGCTGACGATGACCAAAATACTTAGTACTGTAAGTTTACGCATGTTGTTCTCCTCCTTGGAGAAAATAAAATGGTGTATCGCAAAAGCAAATCAAACACACATATCTATGCATATACCTGGGTTGTCTCCACCTCCTTGTCGCCTGCGTGTGAAAAACTGGCCTGTCAGGCGTCTCTTAATTTGCCGATTATATGCCAGAACAAGGTGCAATGGAATATTTTTGCAATAGCAATATTAACATGCGGCTGAGCTGTGATAGGAGAAGTGAAAAGGAGAATACAGGAACAACGCAACATGCCCTGCGTTTTATTCTGCATTCAACATTTATCAATTCACAAAAATTGCCTGGCAAAAATCATTGACTCATTTCACAATTCGGGTAGAATACCGCCCAACATGTTTAGCTTTTTTGCTCTCCCGCGTACACGTCGTCCGAAGCCCACTTCCCCCGGAAGGTTGGGAGTTTTTTGTTTTGACGGCGCGATGACAAACGCACGGTGAGCTAAACCATAGCCACAAGTCAACCCAAACAGCCCTCCTTCACGGAGGGCTGTTTTTATTTTGCAGGTGAAAAATCTTTAAACACAAAGGACACGAAGGTCACGAAGGAAAACCTTTAAATCCTTAAACCTTTGTGTACTTTGTGTCCTTCGTGTTTAGTCTTTTACCATTTTCATACAGGAGAATCAATGAAACCAAAATCGCAAGTCAAGAAAGTTGTCCTCGCCTATTCAGGCGGACTCGATACATCCGTGATCGTGCCGTGGCTCAAAGAGAACTACGGCTGTGAAGTCGTCTGCTTTTGCGCGGACGTGGGGCAGGGCGACGAAGACATGCGCGGACTCGAACAGAAAGCCATTAACAGCGGCGCGAGTCAGTGCATCATCCACGACATGAAGGAAGAGTTTGCCGCTGAATATCTTTTTCCAATGCTCAAAGCGGGGGCGGTCTATGAACACAAGTATTTATTGGGCACATCGGTTGCCCGTCCATTGATTGCCAAACATCTCGTGGACGTGGCTCACGAAGTCGGCGCCGACGCGATCTCGCACGGCGCGACAGGCAAAGGCAACGATCAAGTCCGCTTCGAGTTAACCGTCATGGCGCTCGACCCGCGCCTCAAGATCATCGCTCCGTGGCGCGAGTGGGATATCCGCTCCCGCGAAGACGCAATCGCCTATGCCGCGAAGCATAACGTGCCCGTCACCGCCACTATCAAATCCATTTACTCCCGCGACTCGAATCTCTGGCATCTTTCGCATGAAGGCGGTCTGCTCGAAGACCCATGGAACGAACCCGAAGAAGCGATGTATCAACTTTCCACTTCGCCAGAGAATGCGCCCGACGAAGCCGAATATGTGGAAATCGAATTTGAATCAGGCAACCCAATTGCAGTCAACGGTGAAAAACTTTCGCCCGCAAAAATTGTCGAAACGCTGAATGCAATCGGCGGCGCACATGCCATTGGTCGCGTGGACCTCGTTGAGAATCGACTCGTCGGCATGAAGTCGCATGGCGTGTATGAAACTCCTGGCGGCGCAATTCTTCTTTACGCGCACCGCGAACTCGAGTCGCTCGTCATTGACCGCGAGACCATGCACTTCAAAGAAATGGTCGCGGTGAAATATGCCGAGGTCACGTATAACGGCCTTTGGTTCACGCCCCTCCGCGAAGCGATTGACGCTTTCGTCAACTCCACCCAAGGTCCTGTCACAGGTCTCGTGCGCCTCAAACTTTACAAAGGCAACATCATCACCGCTGGCAAGAAATCTCCGTTCAGTTTATATCGCGAAGATTTCGCCACCTTCGGAGAAGAGGATGTCTACAATCAAAGTCACGCCGAGGGTTTCATTCGCCTCTTCGGTCTCAGCATGAAAGTCCGCGCTCTCAACGGCTTGCCCGTTTCGGGTCTCGAAATGCAGAAGCCTGATTATTCGAAGTTTAAGAGAGATTAGTAGCGCAATTTGCCAAATTGCGCCACAAGGAGAAACCATGACCCTCTGGGGCGGACGATTTACTCAATCACTTGATTCCCTCGCCTGGGATTTAAATTCATCCCTGCCTGTTGACCAGCGCATGGCAATTCAAGATGTGGATGGTTCAATCGCGTGGGCGAATGCGATTCACAAAGCAGGCATTCTTTCGGATGAAGAACACGCCTCCATCTCCCTTGGGCTTGATACTGTCAAAGGAGAATTCGCTTCGGGACAGTTTCGCTTCGCCCCCGCTGACGAAGATATCCACACCGCCGTCGAGCGCAGACTCGCCGAGTTGATCGGCGTGACCGCTGGCAAACTCCACACGGGACGCAGCCGCAACGACCAGGTCGCCACCGATTTCAGGTTGTGGATGTTGCAAATCATTCCGCAATTAGATTCTGCATTCCGCATTCTGCAATCTGCATTGCTCTCCCAAGCCGAACTCGCAGGCGAGACCATCATGCCTGGCTACACCCACCTGCAACGCGCCCAACCGATTTTGCTCGCGCATTGGTGGCTGAGTCACTTTCATCCGCTTCAACGTGACCGTGAACGCCTCGCCGACTTGACCAAGCGCGTTTCAATTTTGCCGCTCGGTTCTGGCGCGCTCGCTGGCACACCCATCCCTGTTGACCGCGCTGAACTAGCTGAATCGCTGAATTTCGCAGAGCCTTCATCAAATAGTTTGGATGCTGTTTCAGACAGAGACTTCGCCGCCGAATATTTATTCTGCGCCACGCTGACGGGTATTCACCTGAGCAAACTCGCCGAGCAAATTGTCTTGTACACCAGCGCTGAGTTTGGCTTCTTTGAACTCTCGGACGCCTTCTCCACAGGTTCGAGTCTCATGCCGCAGAAGAAGAATCCCGATGTCTTCGAGTTGACACGCGGCAAGGCTGGCACATTGATTGGAATGCTCACAGGCTTGCTCGCCACACTCAAAGGATTGCCCTCGACCTACGACAAAGATTTACAGGAAGATAAAGCGCCCGTTTTTGCGGCAACAGATACTTTGCTTGCCATTCTGCCTGTCATCGCTGGCGCACTGCGGACGATCACCGCGAAGCCTGAACGAATGCGAAACGCGATTGACTCGACGATGATGGCAACTGACCTGGCGGATTATCTCGTCAGCAAGGGGATTCCGTTTCGAGAGACTCACGCGATAGCAGGAAAAGCTGTCCGCGCGGCTAACGAGAAAAATGTGGGGTTGGAGGAACTGTCGCTCGAAGCGTATCAGGCGCTCGGCGGCGCCCTGAGCGAGTCGAAGGGTCCGTTTGAAGCGGATGTGTATCAAGTCTTCGACCCGATGAAATCCATCGTCAAAAGAAATGCGATTGGCGGCACGAGTCCAGAAGCAGTCGAAATGCAGAAGGCAGAATGCAGAATGCAGATTGAAAAATAATTACCAATTACCAATTACCAATTACCAATTACAAGGAGAAATAAAATGTCTACAGTAACTTGCCCCGAATGTGAAGCCGTAATTACGCTGGATGCTGGAACCGAAGCTGGCGAGATCATCGTCTGCTCGGATTGCGGCGTGGATTTGGAAGTGACCGCCGTTGACCCCGCCGCTGTACAGCTCGCGCCGATGGAACAGGAAGATTGGGGGGAGTAAAGTAAACCGTAATTAGTAATTGGTAATTACCAATTACTAATTACCAATTACGGAGCGACTATGCAAAGACGATTAAAGATTGGCGTTTTATATTCCCGCGTGCGCGTGGAAGAAAAATGGATTTTCGCGGCGATGGAAAAACGCGGCATTGATTACGAACGACTCGATGACCGCGCGATTTCATTTGACCTGGAAAACCCCAAACCGTGGCGCGCGTTTGATGCGGTGCTGGAACGCAGTATCAGTTACACCAGCGGATTGTATGCCCTGCGATTGTTGAACTCGTTTGGCGTGCCAACGGTGAACACGGCGGCGGTGGCGGAAGTGTGCGGCGACAAGTTGACCACGTCCGCGATGCTGGCGAAGGCGGGTGTGGCACAGCCCCGCAATGTGGTGGCGTTTACACCCGAAGCCGCGTTGGAAGCAATTGAAGCGTTTGGCTATCCCGTTGTGTTGAAACCCGTCGTCGGTTCGTGGGGGCGACTGCTGGCGAAGATCAATGACCGCGACGCGGCGGAAGCGGTGCTTGAACACAAGGCAACGCTCGGCTCGGTGCAGCATTCTGTTTTCTATATTCAAGAGTTCATCGAGAAGCCTGGGCGCGACATCCGCGCGATTCTTATTGGCGACCGCGTGTTGACCGCCATGTATCGCAACTCTGAACATTGGATCACGAACACGGCGCGCGGCGGAAGCGGCGAGTTGTGTCCCATCACGCCTGAGATCGAGGATATTTGTCTGCGCGCATCGAAGGCGGTCGGCGGCGGCTTGCTCGGCGTGGATTTGATCGAACATTCAGAGCGCGGTTATCTTGTCAACGAGATCAATCACACGATGGAGTTCCACACCATGCAGCCGTTAAGCGGCATTGATATTGCGGGGGAGATCGTGGAATACGCAGTGCAGATTGCAGAAGGCAAAATGCAGAATGCAGAATGAGGAATGCAAAACAAATGCAGAATGCAGAAGTTGGAATGCAGAATAAATTCATCATTTCGCATTCTGCATTCTGCATTCTGCATTGATCTTGAGGAGAATTTATGACAAGCGTTTCTATTATCGGCGGTTCGGGGTATGGGGGCGGAGAATTATTGCGTTTGTTGCTTGGTCATCCCAATGTGGAGATCAAGCAGGTGACTTCGCGTTCGCGTATGGGTGAGTATGTGTATCAGACCCACCCAAATTTACGAAAGCGCACACAGTTGAAGTTTAGCGATCCATCACAACTTGAGCCTGTGGATATTCTCTTTCTCGCCCAGCCGCATGGACAGGCTCAGCACAATATCGAGCAGTATGCAAAACTCGCGCCGAAGATCATTGATCTCGCGGCGGATTTTCGTTTGCGGGATGCGGCGTTTTACGAAAAATGGTATGGCGAGAAACATGCCGCGCCAGAGTGGTTGAGCAAGTTTGTGTATGGCTTGCCCGAACTTCATCGCGAAGAAATTTCCAAAGCCAGTTACATCAGCGGCGTGGGGTGCAATGCCACGGCGAGCAACCTTGCGCTTCTGCCGCTGGTCAAAGCGGATTTGATTGACTTAAACTCATCCGTCATTATTGAAGTGAAGACGGGTTCATCGGAAGGTGGGGCGGAAGGAAATTCCGCTTCGCACCACCCCGAGCGTGCCTCTGTCATCCGAACATTTTCCGCCTTTGGACATCGCCACACCGCAGAAGTCATCCAGGAGATGGGCGTCACCGATGTCTCACTCACCATGACCGCCGTGGACTTGGTGCGTGGCGTTTTAGCGACGGCTCATGCGAAAGTGAAACAGGGTGTTGCCACGAAAGATTTATGGAAAGCCTATCGCGCGGCGGCGAATGAAAATCCGTTCGTGCGCGTGGTCAAGGAACAGCGCGGCATTTACCGCGTCCCTGAGCCGAAGATTTTATCTGGCTCGAATTACGCCGACCTCGGCTTTGAATTGGACGAGAGCAACGGGCATGTCGTGTCGATGTGCGCGATTGATAATCTGATGAAGGGCGCGTCTGGTTCGGCGGTGCAGTGCATGAATTTGATGATGGGGTGGGGTGAGACGCTGGGGTTGGAGTTTGCGGGGTTGCACCCGATATAAATGCAGAATGCGGAGTGCAAAATGCAGAAGTCAGAATGCAGAAGTCAGAATAAAAATTCTGCATTCATCATTCTGCACTCTGCATTGATCTTTTGGAGAATTTATGGCTGAATCAATTATCGTTGTAAAACTCGGCGGCACCGAAGGCGTGGATTTTTCTGCGATTTGCGCCGATGCCGTGGAATTGTTGAAGCAAGGCAAGCGACTGGTCTTCGTGCATGGCGGGTCGGCGGAAGCGAACGCGCTCGGCGTAGGGCTGGGCGCTCCGCCGAAGATGATTACTTCGCCTTCGGGGTACACGTCACGTTACACCGACCGCAAGACGCTTGAAATATTTTTGATGGCGGTGAATGGCAAGGTCAATTCGCTGTTGACAGAGCAGTTGCAAATGCTGGGAGTCAACGCGTTTGGCTTGTGCGGACTCGATGGCAGACTCATGCAAGCCACACGCAAGGAATCAGTGCAGTCTATTGAAAATGGAAAACGTAAAATTATCCGCGACGATTACACGGGGAAGATTGAAACAGTAAATGGTAATTTGCTATTGGCGATTTTGGAAATGGGTTGTCTGCCTGTGATTGCGCCCGTGGCTGTCAGTGAAAAAGGGGAGGCGTTGAATGTGGATGCGGACCGCGCGGCGGCGATGGTTGCGTCTGCGCTCAAGGCGGAGAGTCTTTTGTTGCTGACGGCGGTGCCTGGGCTGATGAAGAATTTCCCAGATGAGTCAACTGTCATTCGGCAACTGCCGCAGAGTCAACTGTCGGCGGCGGGTGAGGCGGCGCAAGGTCGCATGAAGAAAAAAATCCTTGGCGCGGAAGAAGCGTTGAAGGGTGGCGTGAGTCGCGTCATTATCGCGGATGGACGAATTGCGAATCCGATTTCGAATGCGCTTGCGGGCAACGGAACGGTAATACAATAAAGTCAGAATGAAGAATGCAGAAGTCAGAATAAAAATTCTGCATTCCTCATTCATCATTCTGCATTAAGGAGAGTTTTCCATGTCCACTCAAAAATCAACCGACCTGCGCGTTCACACAAAGGCTTATGCGCTTCGGGTCATTCGGCTGTATCAGAAGCTGCCCAAAAGCGGAGAGGCGCGGGTGATTGGCAATCAGGTCTTGCGAAGCGGAACGTCGGTGGGGGCGCAATATCGCGAAGCCTGCCGCGCCAAGTCGCCTGCGGATTTTGTGAACAAGATGGAAGGCTCTTTGCAGGAACTGGATGAATCAGGCTACTGGCTGGAATTATTGGTGGACGCGGAAATTGTCCCCGCCGAACGGCTGGCTGAATTGCAAAAAGAAACCGATGAATTGCTTGCGATTTTTGTCGCGTCCATCAATACGTCGAAGAAAAATCACCCAAAAAAATAATGCAGAATGCGGAATGAGGAATGCGGAATTTTTTATTCTGCACTCTGCATTTTGCATTCTGCATTCATCACTGGAGGTCTTATGGATATTATCGAAATCGAAAACAAACATGGCGCGGGCACGTATGCTAAACAGCCGCTGGTCATCGTGCGCGGACAGGGCGCGTCGTTATTTGATATTGACGGCGTGGAATATTTGGATTGCTCGTCTGGACATGGCGTTGCCAACCTCGGTCACGCCCATCCGAAAATTGCGGAGGCAATCTACAAGCAGGCTTCCACGCTGATAACGCTTTTCGAGACGTTTCCGAATGATAAACGCGCGGAGTTGATGAAGAAAATCACCTCGCTGGTGGATGGGCTGGATAAAGTTTTTCTTTGCAACTCAGGGACGGAGTCTGTGGAAGCGGCGTTTAAGTTTGCGCGTATTTCAACGGGACGCAAAAATATCGTCGCGGCGATGCGGGCGTTTCATGGAAGAACATACGGCGCGCTCTCGGCGACATTCAACAAAAAATATCGCGAAGGCTTTGAGCCGCTTGTTCCAGGGTTTAGTCATGTGGCTTTCAATAATATTGAAGCGCTCGAAAAAGCAGTGAACGATGAAACTGCCGCTGTGATTTTAGAAGTGGTGCAGGGCGAAGGCGGCGTGTATCCTGCTTCGACTGAATATGTGCAGGCGGCTCGAAGAATATGTGATGAGCGCGGCGCGTTGTTAATCGTGGACGAAATCCAAACGGGTTTTGGGCGCACGGGCAAGATGTTCGCAATCCAGCATTTTGGTGTGACGCCTGATTTGCTGACCTGTGCCAAGTCGCTGGCGGGCGGCGTGCCGATGGGCGCGGTGTTGATTGGCGCGAAGGTGAAAAATTTAACTCCAGGCGTACACGGCTCGACCTTTGGCGGGAATCCGCTTTCGTGCGCGGCGGCTGTCGCGGCGTTGACAGTGATGGAAGAGGAAGATTTGTCAGGTCAAGCCGAGGCGAAGGGGGCGTATTTGATGGAGAAGTTGCGCGCGATTCAATCTTCGAATATCCGTGAAGTGCGCGGGATGGGATTGATGATCGGTATTGAAATGAAGCAGAAGGTTGCGCCGTATCTCAAGGCTTTGCAGGAGAAAAAGATCATCGCGTTGAACGCAGGCATGACGGTGATCCGTCTGTTGCCGCCGCTGGTGATTTCGTATGAGCAGATTGACCATTTGGTGGATGTGCTGGCGGAAGTGTTGGCAAGTGAAATGCAGAATGCGGAATGATGAATGATGAATTTTGATACGCTGATTGGCTTGGTTTCGCAATACAGCCCGTCGGGGCAGGAGCGCGGGGCAGTGGAGTGGCTGGTGGCGCGGATGAAGTCATTGGGCTATGACGACGCGTTCATTGACGAGGCTGGCAATGCTGTCGGTGTGATGGGGAAGGGCGGGCGGCAGGTTGTGTTGCTGGGTCACATTGATACGGTGACTGGGAAAATTACCGTAGAGCAAGATGGCATCTTGCTCTACGGGCGCGGCGCGGTGGATGCGAAAGGTCCGCTGGCGAGTTTTGTGGATGCGGTGGCGCAGGTCGGCGCGAAGGATGGCTGGCAGTTTGTGGTCATCGGCGCGGTGGAGGAGGAGCGAAATTCGGAAGGCGCAAGGTTTGTCGCAACACAATACAAGCCAGACTTTGCGATCATCGGCGAGCCAAATCAATGGGATCGGGTTGCGCTTGGCTACAAAGGCAGCGCGTGGGCGAATGTGACCGTCAAGCGCGGACAAGTCCACTCGGCGAGCGGGGAAGAGACTGCGGCTGAGGCGGCGGTGGAAGTTTGGTTGAAGATCAAAGCGTATGTTGATTCGTTCAACGCCGATAAGCAAAAGATATTTGATAAATTATTGCTAACTCTGCGCGGCATGGAATCGGACTCGAATGATTTTGAGCAATGGGCGCGGTTGAAGGTTGGAGTCCGCTTGCCGGTGGATGTTTCGCCAGAAGATTGGTATGAGAAATTAAATGAAATAATAAGTGACAGTCACCTTCAAGGTGACTGTCACTTGGAATGTTTGGGATTCGCCATCCCTGCGTGGGGGTGTGAGAAAAACACTCAGCTTGTGAGAGCCTTTTTAAGCGGGATCAGGTCACAGGGCGGGGAGCCGCGCTTCGTCTACAAAACGGGAACAGCGGATTTAAATATCGTCGCGCCTGTTTGGAAATGTCCCGCCATTGTGTATGGGCCAGGAGATTCGGCGTTGGATCACACGCCGAATGAGCATATCAATTTGGATGATTATCAGAAGGCGGTGAATGTGTTGAGCGCGGCGTTGGAAAAATTGACGGGATGATCAATTCCCGAACGACAAAATGGTAACGATTTTATTTCCGAAACTTACACAGTTTGCCCTTGACGGATTTCCGTTTCCGCCTATAATCGGGCGAAATCACAAGCCCATGAATACTTCTTTGTTCAGCCTCTCGCTTATTGTAGTCGTCCTTGCGGTCCTTATTATTAAGGATCAATTTTTGGTTAGGATGGCGACGGTGAGAACGAAGTAAATCACTGAAGAAGTACGAAGAGCCGCCCTAACCACGGGCGGCTTTTTTTTATATAAATTCACAAGACCTGACAGGTCTTAAGAGACCTGTCAGGTCTGAACTCAAAGGAGCAGTATGCGTTCAGATACAGTCAAGAAAGGGTATGAAAAAGCGCCGCATCGCGCGTTGTTGCGCGCGACGGGTTTGCAGGATGATGATTTCAATAAGCCGTTTGTTGCCATTGTAAATTCTTATGTGGATGTTGTCCCCGGGCATGTGCATTTGCAGGAGTTCGGCAAACTGGTGAAAGATGCCGTCCGCGCGGCGGGTGGCGTGCCGTTCGAGTTCAACACCATCGGTGTGGATGATGGCATTGCAATGGGTCATGCGGGGATGAAGTACTCGCTTCCTTCTCGTGAACTAATTGCTGACTGCGTCGAGACCATGATCGAAGCCCATAGATTCGACGCGATGGTCTGCATCCCGAACTGCGACAAGATCGTGCCTGGCATGTTGCTGGCTGCGATGCGCGTGAACGTGCCGACCATCTTTGTTTCGGGTGGAGCGATGAAAGCGGGCATGACTCCCGATGGCGAGACGATTGACTTGATCTCCGTCTTTGAAGGTGTGGGCGCATTTTCAGCGGGGAAGATTGATGAGAAGCGATTATCCATTCTAGAAAAATTTGCGTGTCCTTCGTGCGGATCATGCTCTGGCATGTTTACCGCCAACTCGATGAACTGTCTGATGGAAGTACTCGGTCTGGCTTTGCCGTATAACGGTTCGGCATTGGCGAAGACTCCCGAACGCGAGGCATTGGCGAAGCAAGCCGCCGCGCAGGTGATGACCCTGATCGAACGTGACATCAAGCCGCGGGACATTGTCACCGCCGAAGCGATAGATGATGCGTTCGCGCTGGACATGGCGATGGGCGGCTCGTCGAATACAGTTCTGCACACTTTGGCATTAGCCAACGAAGCGGGCGTGGACTATCCGCTGGAACGAATCAACTCCGTCGCTGACAAAGTGCCGCATATTTGCAAAGTGAGTCCAGCGGGCAAATGGCACATGGAAGATGTCCATCGCGCAGGCGGAATCCCTGCCATTTTGAACGAAGTCCAGCGCGGAACAGGGATGTTACATCTCGACCGTCTGACGGTCACAGGCAAGACCTTGGGGGAATCAATCAAAGGTATAGAGATCAAAGACGAAGAAGTGATTCGTAAATATGACAACGCATATTCCAAGCGCGGCGGACTATCCATTTTGTTTGGCAACCTCGCGCCCAAAGGCGCTGTTGTTAAAGTTGGCGGTGTCAGTGAAGCGATGATGCAGTTCGAAGGTCCCGCGGTTATTTTTGAATCACAGGATGATGCGATGGCGGGAATTCTCGCGGGCAAAGTCAAGGCCGGTGATTGTGTTGTGATCCGCTATGAAGGTCCCAAAGGCGGACCTGGGATGCAGGAGATGTTATCGCCCACATCCGCGATCATGGGCATGGGACTCGGCGATAAAGTTGCGCTTATCACCGATGGTCGTTTCAGCGGCGGAACTCGCGGGGCGTGCATTGGGCATGTGTCGCCAGAGGCTGCTGCGGGTGGTCCGATTGGGGCGATCAAGGCTGGGGATGTCATCCAAATTGATTTAATGGCACGCAGGCTTGAGGTCAGGTTGAGCGAGGCGGAGATCAATCAAAGATTAAGTGAACTGCCTTCGTTCCAATCCAAAACCAAATCCAAATGGTTGAAGCGGTATTCGTATTTTGTGACAAGCGCGGATACGGGCGCAATTCTGAATGATGAATGATGAAGGATGAAGGATGAAAAAACTATGAAAAAAACTGGTGCGGAAATTATGTGGGAGTGTGTGGTGCGCGAAGGCGTGGAGGTTGTGTTTGGCTACCCTGGCGGGGCGAACATGCCGATCTATGATGCGATGTTGAGTTACCCGATCCATCATGTGTTGGTGCGGCATGAGCAGGGCGGCGCGCACATGGCGGATGGGTATGCGCGCGCTTCGGGCAAGGTGGGGATGGCGATGGGGACGTCGGGACCTGGCGCGACAAATTTGGTGACGGGTATTGCCACGGCGATGATGGATTCTGTTCCTGTGGTATTCGTTACGGGACAGGTTGCCGCGCACCTGATCGGCGGCGATGCGTTTCAAGAAGTGGATGTGACGGGCATTACATTGCCGATCACAAAACATAATTATCTTGTGACCCGTGCCGATGAAATTGCCGAAGTTGTGCGCGAGGCGTTTTACATTGCGCGCAGTGGACGACCTGGTCCCGTGTTGATTGACATCTGCAAGAATGCGCAAGTGGAACAGTGCGAGTTTGTGTACCCTGAAACTGTGAAACTGCCTGGCTATCAACCTGTTGACCATGCGCCAAAGGATTCACTGGAACATGCGGTCAAGTTGATCGAGAAGGCACAGCGTCCGATTATTTTGTGCGGACATGGCGTGTTGATGTCGAAGGCAGAAGAGGCGCTGATAAATTTCGCGGTGAAGACTCAAACGCCCGTTGCCAGCACACTGTTGGGATTGGGCGCGTTTCCCGCTTCGCATGAGTTGAGTCTCGGCATGATGGGAATGCACGGCGAAGTCCACACCAATATGGCGATCCAGAATTCCGATTTGATTTTGGCTTTCGGGATGCGCTTCGATGACCGCGTGACGGGCACGTTGAAAACGTACGCGCCGCACGCGAAGAAAATCCACGTTGAAATTGATCCATCGGAAGTTCACAAGAACGTGGCAGCGGATGTTCCGCTGGTGGGCGATTTGAAAACGGTGTTGAGCGACCTGATTCCATTGGTGGATGAATACGATCACGAGGAATGGAAGAAGCAGATCAACGAATGGAAATCGGAAGCCGACTCGCGCAGTATTATGAATTGGACTGACGATGGCAAGTTGTATGTGCCTCATCTCATCGCCGATATTTGGAAAGCCACGGGCGGCGGCGCGATTGTGACCACGGATGTGGGTCAACACCAGATGTGGACGGCGCAATATTATCAACTGGATAAACCGAATCGCTGGCTCACTTCGGGCGGCGCGGGCACGATGGGCTTTGGTCTGCCCGCCGCGATTGGCGCATGGTTTGCGGATAAGAGTCAGGAAGTGTGGGCTGTGGCGGGTGACGGCGGTTTCCAGATGACTGCCGCAGAGTTGACTACTGCCGTTCAAGAAGGCGCGAATGTGAAAGTTGCGATCATGAACAACAGTTTTCTCGGCATGGTGCGTCAGTGGCAGGAGTTCTTCTTCGAGAAGCGTTACTCGGCTGTGAATATGCTCTCGCCAGATTTTGTGAAACTCGCCGAAGCGCACGGTGTCCCTGCCCGCCGCGTGACCAGGCGCGAGGAAGTGGATGAAGCGATTGCATGGGCGCGCAGTATCCAGGGTCCCACCGTGATCGAGTTCAAGGTCGAGCAGGAGGAAGCCGTCTACCCGATGGTTCCCGCGGGCGCGGCGTTGGATCAGATGTTGCAGAGACCGACGAAGTCGTAATTACCAATTACCAATTACTATTTACTAATTACTGGTAATTAGTAAATAGTAATTGGTAAATAATGGAGATACCCATGAACTACACTTTCATAGCATTAGTTGAAAACAAACCTGGCGTGTTGAACCGCGTGGCTTCGCTGTTTCGCCGCCGCAATTTTAATATTGAGTCGCTGGCAGTCGGGCGGACGGAAGATTCCAAGGTCTCGCGCATGACCGTGGTGGTGGATTGTCCCAACGGCGATATGGACGCGCACAAGATCGAGGCGAATTTGTACAAACTGGTCAACGTGATCGATGTGCAGGATGTAACGCATCAACCTTCGGTAACCCGCGATCTGGCTCTGATCAAAATAAAGGTCGGACCCGAAAAACGCGCCGAAGTCAACGGGCTGGCTGAAATCTTCCGTGCTCATATCGTGGACGTGGCGGCTGATTCAGTCATCGTCGAGATCACTGGCACGGAGGATAAGATCGAAGGCATGATCGAGTTACTGCGTCCGCTGGGGATTGTGGAAATGGTGCGGACGGGGCAGGTGGCGATGACTCGCGGCGTGAATGACGGAGTCCGCCGTGTGCCTGGGGTGACGGGGAATCGCTACGAGGATTTGGATGATTTGGCGGAGATGGGACCGTAGGGGAAAGGATGAATTATGAAGGATGAAGGATGAACAAATGCGGAATGCAGAATGCGGAATGATGAATGCAGAATTACAACCTGTAACCTGCTACATTAAACCTTAAACCTTAAACTTTTAGGAGAACAATCATGGCAAAGATCAATTTTGGCGGTACGGAAGAAACAGTTGTCACACGCGACGAGTTTTCGCTCGATAAGGCGCGTGAGGTTTTGAAGAATGAAGTTGTGGCTGTGTTGGGCTACGGGGTGCAAGGTCCCGCGCAGGCGATGAACATGCGCGACAATGGGATCAACGTGATCGTTGGTCAGCGCGAAGGGACGAAGAATTGGGACAAGGCTGTCGCCGATGGCTGGGTTCCAGGTGAGACATTATTCAACGTGGAAGAAGCCGCAGAGAAGGGGACGGTTATTCAATATTTATTGTCCGACGCAGGTCAGCGCTCACAGTGGTCAAAACTCGTTGAATGTTTGAACGAGGGCGACATGCTGTATTTCTCGCATGGATTCTCTGTCACCTTCAAAGATGACACGGGTGTGATTCCCCCTCCGCATGTGGATGTGGCTTTGGTTGCGCCGAAGGGTTCAGGCACAAGCGTCCGCCGCAACTTTTTGGCGGGGAGCGGGATCAACGCCAGTTACGCGGTTCATCAGGATTTCACAGGAAAAGCCAACGAACGCGCGATTGCTTTGGGCATTGCCATCGGCGCGGGATATTTATTCCCGACGACTTTCAAGAATGAAGTGTACAGCGACCTGACAGGCGAGCGCGGTGTTTTGATCGGCGCATTGTCGGGCGTGATGGAAGCGCAGTACAACGTCCTCCGCAAGCATGGACATTCCCCAAGTGAAGCGTTCAATGAAACTGTCGAAGAACTGACGCAATCCCTAATCCGTCTCGTGGGTGAGAACGGCATGGACTTCATGTATGCCAACTGCTCGACCACCGCTCAACGCGGCGCGCTGGACTGGCATCCGCGCTTCCGTGATGCGGTTGCGCCTGTCTTCGATGATTTGTATGAATCTGTGCTCAGCGGCAACGAAGCGCGGATCACTCTCGAAGCCAACAGCCGCGCAGATTATCGTGAAAAATTGGAAGAAGAATTAGCCGCCTTCCGTGATTCTGAAATGTGGCGCGCGGGAGCAGCGGTACGTTCTTTACGTCCTGAAAATTGGAAGAAATAGTGATTGGTAATTGGTAAATGGTAATTGCCAATCACCAATTACTAATTACCAATTACTAATTACCATTTACCAAGTGGAGTTCGTATGAGTAACTATGTAAAAATATTTGACACCACATTAAGAGACGGCGAACAATCGCCTGGGGCGACGATGACTTCGGCTGAGAAGTTGGAAGTGGCTCATCATCTGGCGCGGCTGGGCGTGGATATTATCGAAGCGGGGTTTCCTGCGGCTTCGCCAGACGATCTGGAAGCCGTCAGACGAATTGCTGTCGAAGTTGGGCAACCAACTGTCGGCGCGGAAAAAGAGGCGCGAGTTCCCATCATCGCGGGATTGGCGCGGGCGAATAAATCCGATATTGATAAAGCATGGCAGGCGGTTCAATCCGCACAGAAGCCGCGCATTCATACGTTTCTTGCCACATCGCAAATTCACATGAAGCACAAGTTGAAGATGGATCCCGAAGAAGTGATTCAGCGCGTTTCGGAGATGGTTGCGTATGCAAAGACATTGTGCGCGGATGTGGAATTTTCGCCCGAAGACGCGGGGCGCTCTGACCCTGAATTTTTGTATGTCGTTTTGGGCGAAGCAATTAAATCTGGCGCGACCACTTTAAATATTCCCGACACGGTGGGCTACACCACGCCCGATGAATTTTATAAATTGATCGAAGGCATTATCAAACACACGCCTGGGATGCACGATGGCATTACGGTTTCGGTGCATTGCCACGATGATTTGGGACTCGCTACTGCGAACACGCTGGCGGGCATTCAAGCGGGCGCGCGCCAAGCCGAAGTGACCATGAATGGAATCGGCGAACGCGCGGGCAACACGTCGCTCGAAGAAGTGGTGATGGCGTTGAAGACTCGTCATCCTGTTTTTCAACTTGAAACGGGAATCGAGACGACGCAAATTTCACGCATGAGCAAACTCGTCAGTAATTACACGGGCATGGTTGTGCAACCGAACAAGGCGATTGTCGGCGCGAATGCGTTCGCGCACGAAGCGGGCATTCATCAGGATGGAATGTTGAAGCACCAGACCACGTATGAAATTATGCGCCCCGAAGATGTGGGCGTGAACCAGACCAAGTTGGTGTTGGGAAAACATTCGGGTCGTCATGCTTTGCGAAACCGACTCGCTGAAATGGGACATTCGCTCGATGAAGTGGAACTCGATAAAGCCTTTGCGCGTTTCAAAGAATTGGCGGATCGCAAAAAGGTCATCACCGATCTCGATCTCGAAGCCGTGATCGCCGATGAATTTTATAAACCGCGCGATGTGTATTTGCTCAACGGAATGCAAGTGACCAGCGGCACGATGGGAATGCCCACCGCCACCATCCGTTTGCGCGGACCCGATGGAATGATTCACACTGTCGCCGCGATTGGCACAGGTCCAGTGGATGCGACGTACAAGGCGATTGATATGATCGTCAATGTGCCATGTACTTTGCTTGAGTTCAACATCCACGCCATCACCGAAGGCATCGACGCGCTCGGCGAAGTGACAGTCCGCATTCAAAGCGACAGCAGTTCCACCACCATGGATCCGCAAAGCGAAGTGGAATATATCCGCGTTTATGGCGGGCACGGCGCGGACTCGGATATCATCGTCGCCAGCGCGAAGGCGTATATCAATGCGCTCAATAAACTCATCATCGCGCAGACCGAAGGGAATGAAAAAGTGAAAAACGACTTCGGTGTGATGTTGGGGTGAAAGAGCAGAGATTAGAGAATTAGAGATTAGAGATTGGTAATTACCAATCTCCAATTACCAATTACTGTTTTAGAGGAACTAATGCCACAAACACTTTTCGATAAAATCTGGCGCTCGCATGTCGTCACCGAACAAGAAGGCGCTCCCGCCGTTCTTTATATTGACTTGCACCTCGTCCACGAAGTCACTTCGCCGCAAGCCTTCACGGGACTTCGCCAGCGCGGATTGAAAGTCCGCCGACCCGATAAAACTTTGGCGACGATGGATCATTCGATTCCGACCACGCCGATCACTGTTCCCATTGCGGACGCATTAGCCGCCGCCCAGATCAAGCAAATGGAAACGAATGCCGCTGAATTCGGAATCACCCTGCACGGCATGGACAGTCCGCACCGCGGCATTGTGCATGTGATCGGACCCGAACTCGGACGCACCCAGCCAGGCATGACCATCGTCTGCGGCGACAGTCACACCGCCACGCATGGCGCGTTTGGCGCGCTGGCTTTCGGCATTGGCACCTCCGAAGTGGAGCATGTGCTGGCGAGTCAATGTCTCTTGCAGAGGAAGCCCAAGACTTACGAAGTTCGCGTGGAAGGAAAACTCGCGGAAGGCGTTTCAGCCAAAGATATCATCCTCGCGCTGATCGCCAGAATCGGCGTCGGTGGGGGAACGGGTCACGTCTTCGAGTTCACAGGCGAAGCCATCCGCGGGCTGACGATGGAACAGCGCATGACCATCTGCAACATGTCCATCGAAGGCGGCGCGCGCGCAGGCATGATCGCCCCTGACGAAGTCACCTTTGAATATCTCAAGGGACGCGAGTTCGCTCCGCAAGGCGCGGACTGGGACAAAGCCGTCGCGTATTGGAAAACACTGCCCAGCGACGAAGGCGCAGTCTACGACAAGTCCATCACCATCAACGCCGCCGACCTCGAGCCAATGATTACCTACGGCACAAATCCTGGCATGGGCATGAGAATCACAGATCGAATCCCAACCGCTGAATCGTTCAGCGAGCCTTCGCAAAAAGCCGCCTTTGAAAAAGCCCTGAATTACATGGGACTTCAACCTGGTCAATCTTTGCTCGGTCAAAAGGTTGATGTCGTTTTCATCGGCAGTTGCACCAACTCGCGCATCTCCGATTTGCGTCTCGCCGCGGCGATGTTGAAAGGTCGCAAAGTGGCTGATGGACTTCGCCTCATGGTTGTCCCTGGCTCACAGGATGTAAAGAAGCAAGCCGAGCAGGAAGGCTTGGATACGATTTTCAAAGAGGCTGGCGGCGAGTGGAGAGAGGCGGGGTGTTCAATGTGTATTGCGATGAATCCTGATCAATTAACCCCAGGACAATACGCCGTGTCCACCAGTAACCGCAACTTTGAAGGTCGCCAAGGCAAAGGCGGACGGACGTTTTTAGCAAGTCCCATCACTGCGGCGGCGACTGCGATTAATGGAGTTGTAACCGACCCAAGGACGATGTTGACATGAGGCAGTTTAGTTGGCGTAAGGAGTCGGCTTCAGCCGACTTCCACGAATTGAGAAGGGGATTTATCCCCGCCGAACTGCGCTATGCCAGGTGTGTATTCCTTGCGTTGATTCGGCGGTTGGAAGTGCAACAACATGTAGCGACTTGTGTATTCAATGCGTTGATTCGGCGGGCTGAAGCCCTGCCTCAGTACATTGAAGTCGGCTGAAGCCGACTCGTGCGCGAAAGGACTATTTGTATGACCTATTGGCGGCTTCATTATCATCTCATTTGGGCAACGTTTCAACGCGAGCCAACTCTTACGCTCGAACGCGAGAAGATTTTTTATGTCGTGCTGTATAACAAAGCCAAAGAATTGGAAGTGAAAATCCACGCCGCAGGAAATGTGGAGGATCATGCTCATGTGGTCGCTTCCATTCCGCCAAAATTATCTGTTGCAGATTGCATTCGACATTTCAAGGGCGCAAGTTCTTTTTCCATCAATCACATGAAAGGCAGCGATGGAGAATTCAAATGGCAGGAAGGCTACGGCGCATTGAGCGTTGGCGAACGCTCGTTGGAAGCGGTTAAAGAATATGCCGCCAGACAAAAGGAACACCACCGTGAAAATAAAATTATTGATGTATACGAGAGAATGGAAGAGGATGACGCATGAAGGCTGATAACCAAGTCGGCTTCAGCCGACTTCCACGTACTGAGGCAGGGCTTCAGCCCGCCGAATCAAGCGCGAACCAAAACCACATCATGCAATCGTAAATCAAAAATCATAAATCGGAAATCAAAATGGCAAATTTCACATCCCTCACCTCCCGCGTCATGCCCCTGCCCGTCAACGACATTGACACGGATCAAATCATCCCCGCGCAATTTCTCAAAGTCACCGACAAGCACGGTCTCGCCGACGCGCTCTTTTTCAACTGGCGCTACAACGATGATAAATCTCCCAACAAAAATTTCATCATCAACAAACCTGAATCAGCGGGCTGTCAAATTCTTTTGGCAGGCGACAACTTCGGGTGCGGTTCGAGCCGCGAACATGCTCCCTGGGCGCTCACCAGTTACGGCTTCCGCGCCGTCATCTCAACTTCATTCGCAGACATCTTCCGCAACAACTCTTTGAAGAATGGATTAATTCCCATCATCGTGGATGACGAGACTCACAAGATGCTTTTTGATTTGATAGAAGAAGCGCCTCGCGCCGAACTGACGGTTGATCTGGCGACCCAGACATTGTCCTACCCTGGAGGTTCGATCACCTTCCCCATTGACCCGTTCAACAAAACCTGTCTGCTCAATGGCGTGGACGAACTCGGATACATCATGGGATTCGAAAAAGATATTGCGGCATACGAGCAAAGAACGTAATTAGTAATTGGTAATTACCAATTACCAATTACTAATTACTAATTACTAATTACTAATTACTAATTACTAATTACTAATTACTAATTACTAATTACTAATTACTACTTACTAATTACTAATTACACGGAACGCAATCCGAAGGCTTCACGCTTTCGAGCAATGACAAAATCCGCATCGCGCAAAAACTCGATGATCTTGGCGTTGCCTTCATCGAAGGCGGCTGGCCCGGGTCGAATCCAAAAGATGTCGAGTTCTTCGAGCGCGCCCGCGACATGCAATGGAAGAATGCGCTCATCGCCGCGTTCGGCTCCACCTGCCGCGTCAAAGGCGGACCCGAAGACGATGCCAACATCAAAGCCCTGCTCGATTCGCAAACGCCCGTCTGCACCATCTTCGGCAAAACGTGGACTCTGCACGTCAAGGAAGTTTTGCAAACGACAAACGAAGACAACCTGCGAATCATCGAGCAATCGGTTGCGTATCTCAAAGCCAATGGCAAGCGCGTCATCTACGACGCCGAGCATTTCTTCGATGGCTACAAAGCGGATGCGTCCTACGCGCTTGAAACTTTGCAAGCGGCAATTCGCGGCGGCGCGGAAACCGTTGTGTTGTGCGACACCAACGGCGGGACAATGCCCTGGGAAGTTGAATCCATTATCCGCGAGATTTCGACGCCGCTCAATCCAAGCTTAAAGCCCGCGCTCGATCATCCGCTTGGGATTCACACGCACAACGATTCGGAATGCGCTGTGATCAATTCCCTGATTGCGGTGCGCGAAGGCGCCATGCAAGTGCAGGGGACGATCAACGGCGTGGGCGAGCGCTGCGGCAACGCCAACCTGTGCTCCATCATGGCTGACCTTGAACTCAAGATGGGCTATCAATGCCTGCCTGCTGGGAAAATTGAACACCTCTACGACCTCTCGCATTTCGTCGCGGAGGTGGCGAACATCACGCCCGACGAGCATTTGCCTTTCGTGGGCAAATCAGCCTTCGCGCACAAAGGCGGCGTGCATGTTGCGGCGATGAGACGTTCGGCGCAATCGTATCAACACATCGAGCCAGAAAAAATCGGCAACAAAATGCGTGTGGTGGTTTCCGATCTATCGGGTCGCGGAAACCTGCTCAGCAAAGCCGAAGAGCATGGCGTGGAAGTGGACGGTACGGAAGTTGTCCCCATCCTCAACGAGATCAAGGAACTTGAATCGCGCGGCTTTTCTTTTGAAGCGGCGGAAGCATCTGTCACGATCATGTTGAAGCGGCAGGAATACGGATACAAACCGCCTTTCGAGTTGATTGACTTTTTCGTCAACGTCGAGCATCGTCAGGGACGCGGCATCTTCGCGGAGGCGATGGTCAAAGTGCGTGTGCAGGGAGAAATTCTGCATACCGCCGCTGAAGGCAATGGACCTGTCAACGCGCTGGATATTGCGCTCCGAAAAGCGCTGGTCGGTTACTATCCGCGTATTGCTGATTTTCATTTGTCCGATTACAAAGTCCGCATTCTGGATTCAGATCACGGCACCGAAGCCATCACCCGCGTATTGATAGACACGCGCAACACCACCTCCCGCTGGAGCACCGTCGGCGCTGGCACGAATATCATCGAAGCGTCGTGGCGTGCGTTGGCGGATGCAGTGGAATATGGGTTGATGGTGGCGCATTAATTATTTCGTCCTGAGCGGAGTGAGGAACGTACTTTGCGACGAACGCAGTCGAAGGACGGATCTCAAGTAAGAAAAGTATTTTTCAAATCACATGCGCTTCGACTGCGGGACAGAAAAACACTGTCCCTCCGCTCAGCGCGAAAAAGGATATGTATGAATTTCAAAATAACCCTCCTCCCTGGCGACGGCATCGGGCCCGAAGTGGTCGCTGAAGCCGTGCGCGTGCTGGAATCGATAGCCAGTAAATATAAGCACTCGTTCACCTTTCAAGAACGCTTAATGGGCGGCTGTTCGATTGACGCGTATGGTTCATCGCTCACCGATGAAACCCTCGCGGATTGCAAATCAGCGGATGCGGTTTTACTCGGCGCGGTCGGCGGACCCAAATGGGATGACCCTGCCGCCAAAGACCGCCCCGAGCGCGGATTGCTTGCTTTGCGAAAAGGACTCGGCGTGTTTGCGAATCTGCGCCCTGTCAAAGTTCATCCCGCGCTGATGGAGTGGTCGCCGCTCAAGCCAGAAAAATTGCAGGGTGTGGATATTCTCGTCGTGCGCGAACTCACGGGCGGGTTGTATTTCGGTTTCCCGAAAGGACGCGATGTAAAAGATGGACGTGAACGCGCCGTGGATACACTCGAATATTATGATTACGAAATCAAGCGCATCATGAAACTTGCTTTTGATCTGGCGAAGGGACGCAGGAAAAAAGTCACTTCGGTGGATAAAGCCAACGTGTTGGAATCATCGCGACTGTGGCGGCAGATTGCGACTCAAGTTGGAAAAGAGAATCCTGGCATCGAGCTTGATCACATGCTGGTGGACACCGCCTCGATGAAGTTGATAACTGCTCCCGTTTCGATGGACGTGGTCGTCACCGAGAATATGTTCGGCGACATCCTCACGGACGAAGCGTCTGTGCTGGCAGGGTCGATGGGGATGTTGCCATCTGCCAGTTTGGGAGAATCAACTGTCGGGTTGTATGAGCCGATTCATGGTTCTGCTCCCGATATCGCAGGCAAGGGAATTGCAAATCCGATTGGCACGATTCTTTCATCTGCAATGTTGTTACGGCATTCATTAAAATTGGAAGTTGAAGCTGAGGCGATAGAAACAGCCGTGGATGAAACCATCACCGCGGGCGCACGCACCGCAGACATCGGCGGCAAGTTAACGACCCGCCAGATGGCGGATGAAATTATCAAGAAATTGTAGTCTACGCCCTGAGCGGAGCGCGTCGAAGGGCATTTGCGCCAACGCTTCGACTGCGGGATTGAAGAACACAATCCCTTCGCTCAGCGCGAATATAAAAAAGGAGATTTGAGTTATGGGTATGGAATCGAAATTTATCTGGAAGAACGGCGGGCTTGTGCCGTTTGAAGAAGCGACCTTGCATTTTCTCACGCCTGCACTGCATTATGGCGTGGCTGTGTTCGAAGGCATCCGCTCGTATAACACGCCGAAAGGCCCTGCGATTTTTCGTTTGCGCGAGCATGTGGAACGTCTGTTTGCTTCGGCGTATGTGCTGGGCTTTCGTGACCTGCCGTGGACGGTGGATGAAATTTGTGAGGCGCATAAAGATACCGTGCGCGCAAATGGATTCAACGATTGCTATGTGCGCCCGTTGATTTATTTGGATGGCGGCGGATGGAATTTGAATGTAGACAGCGGCAAGCCGTCTATAATGATTGCGGTTTGGGAATGGGCGAACTATCTCGGTGAAGAGGCGCTGGCCAAGGGGATTCGCGCCAACATTTCATCTTTCACGCGTCATCATCCCAACGTTTCGATGACGAAGGCTAAAATTTCTGGGAATTATGCCAACAGCATTCTGGCAAAGACCGAATCGCAGAGATTGGGTTTTGAAGAGGCGATCATGCTCGACCCGCAGGGATACATTGCCGAATGCACGGGCGAGAATCTTTTTCTGGTGCGGAAAGGCAAGATCATCACTCCATCCACTGCGCCTGTGTTAGAGGGGATCACGCGTAACTCCATTTTCACCATCGCCACCGACCTGGGGTATGAGGTGCTCGAACAGCCTGTTTCGCGTGACCAGTTGTATATTGCCGATGAAGTTTTTGTGTGCGGCACTGCCGCCGAGTGTATCGGCCTGAGTGAAATTGACTTCCGCAAGATCGGGGATGGCACATCGGGCAAGGTGACGCGCGAAATCCAGAATGTGTATCACGATGCGATCCGAGGCAAGGTTGCGAAATATGAAAGCTGGTGTGAGTACGTAGGGTAAAAGACCGTAAACGATGGATAATAGACCGTGGACGATGGACTTGAAAATGGTCAATCTCCACGGTTTTTCGTCAGGATTCCTGTGATATAATCCCGCCGCTTTGATCCTTTGACTTCACTTAGGATGGAGGCACATTCTGCCTGGGACGGGCAATAAGCGTCCCTGAGCGGGTTCGTATCCCCGCTAAACTCATCCGTTCCGCGCCAGTTTACGGACTGCGCGTTGGAGAACGGCACAAGTTAAGGAGTACTAAATGGCTGTCATTTCCATGAAAGCCCTGCTTGAGAGCGGCGTCCACTTCGGACATCGCACCAACAAGTGGGACCCCCGTATGAAACCGTACATCTTCACAGAGCGTAACGGCATTCATATTATTGACCTTCAGCAGACTGTCAAGTTGTTGAACCAGGGGTACAACACCGTCCGCGATGCCGCTGCAAATGGCGGTACTGTCCTGTTCGTTGGCACCAAACGCCAGGCGCAGGAAACTGTGGCGGAAGAAGCCGCCCGCTGTGGTATGCCTTTCGTCACCGAACGCTGGATGGGCGGTATGCTCACCAACTGGGCTACCATGTACAAGCGCATCCAGGAACTGGAGCGCCTGGAGAAATTGCGCGACACCGAAGAGATCAACCGCCTCACCAAAAAGGAAGGCCTGTTGATTCAACGCGATATTACCCGTTTGGGAACGCGTCTCTCTGGCGCGCGCATCATGAAGCGCCGCCCCGACCTGCTCTTCATCGTGGATGTTGGGCGCGAAGAAGCCGCTGTTCGTGAAGCGAACCTGCTCAAAATCCCGATCGTTGCGCTGGTGGATACCAATTGCAATCCCCAAAATGTTGACTATGTGATCCCATCCAATGATGACGCCATCCGCGCCATTAAGTTGTTGGTTGCCAAGATGGCGGATGCTGTCCTCGAAGGCAAGGCCATGCGCAAGGAAGAGGAACCTGAACAGCCTGGGGATGTAAAATCCGAAGGCAAGCCAAAATCCCGCCCATCCCGCAAACCTGTTGTCGAAACGGAACAGGATGAAGTGGGTGACGATGTATTGCTCGGTGAATCCACTCTCGCGAAGATGAACGTAACCCGCAAGGCGGATGATGTAGCTCCTGCGGCTCCCGTAGAAGAAAAAGCAGCGGAAGAAAAGAAACCCGAAGCCAAAGATGACTCCGCTGAAACTGCGGCATAAATAAATAAGAATCTACCCGAATAACGGAACATGGGCTTGAGTCCGCTTGCCGTTATTCGGGCAGGCTTTGAGAACTGAAAAGCTGGATAAGGATTGTGAAATGGAAATAACAACTGAGATGATCAAGAAACTGCGCGGCGCAACCAACGCCCCCATGTTGGATTGCCGCAAAGCCTTGCAGGAAGCGAACGGAGATTACAACAAGGCTGTGGACTGGCTGCGCGAAAAAGGCATGGCTACCGCCGCCAAGCGCGCCGACCGCGATGCCTCCAACGGTGTAGTGGAAATGTACTCCCACGGCGGGGGACGTGTGGGCGTGATGGTCGAGATCAACTGCGAAACAGATTTTGTCGCCCGCGCTGAACAATTCCGCACCCTGGCGCACGAGATTGCCTTGCAGATCGCCGCAAGCGCGCCCAAGTACATTACCGCTCAGGAAATCCCTGCGGCTGAACTTGAGCACGAAGCGGATATTGCCCGCGCCCGCGCCAAAGAAGAAGGCAAGCCTGAAAACATACATGCAAAAATTGTGGAAGGCCGTGTCGAGAAGTATAAGGATGAAATCTGCCTGATGCGCCAGGCCTATATTCGCGATGAGTCGCTTACCATTGAAAAGCTCATTTTGCAGAACGTGGCCGCCATTGGCGAGAACGTTGTAGTCCGTCGTTTCCAGCGTTGGGAATTGGGCGAAAGCACAAATCAGAGTTAAGTTTCAAAAGCCAGCCTTCGGGTTGGCTTTTTTTCTAATGGAATGAAATATCGTTTATCATCGATGACACAAAAAACTGGAGGTATCAATGGCTGAATTGAAATATAAACGGATCCTGCTCAAGTTAAGCGGCGAAGCGCTTGGCGGCAAAACTGGCTTTGGCATAGATGTTCACGAGGCCGAGTCGATTGCCAGCCGCATCAAGGAAGTCCGTGAGATGGGTGTGGATGTGGCGGTGGTCATCGGCGCCGGCAACTTATGGCGCGGAAAACAGGGGCTGGAGCGCGGCATGGATCGTTCCACTGCCGATTACATGGGTATGCTTGCCACAGTCATGAATGCCATGGCCTTGATGGATGCGCTGGAACGGCAGGGCGTGTACACCCGCGTCATGTCTGCCATCGAGATGCGCGCCATCGCCGAACCATACATCCGCCGACGGGCTGTACGCCACCTCGAAAAAGGGCGCGTGGTTGTTTTTGGCGCAGGCACGGGTAATCCCTTTTTCTCCACCGATACAGCCGCCGCCTTGCGTGCCACGGAAATAGACGCAAATGTAGTGATTAAAGCCACCAAGGTGGATGGCGTGTATGATGCCGACCCCAAGAAGAACCCCGATGCTAAAAAGTTCGACCAACTGAGTTACATCGATGTACTCAACCGCCGGCTGGAGGTAATGGACAGCACTGCCATCACGCTCTGCATGGAAAACAACCTGCCCATTCTTGTATTAAACCTTTGGGATGAATCGGCGTTACTTGGCGCATTGCGCGGCGAAGCCGTCGGCACTCTGGTTACCGGTTAATTCAATTCATATTTTGCGGCATTCTTTCCTCCTTTATTTTGTAAAAAAATAAAGGAGGAAAGTTTTATTTTCTGATAGCCTCTCAAATTTTTACATATCCTCTCATCTTTTTAGCGCTCCCATAGCCGAAATTCTTGTTTTAAGGTATCCTTGTAGCGTAATCATTTTCACACAGTACCGCATAAATTACAAAACCAGAATTATGTTTACACGCGTAATTTTCCCAGCAGGTTGGTAATTTATACAACGAGCGATAGGAGGAAGATAGTGAGCACCGACGAAGTTAAAAGCCTGTTGAAAGACGCTGAAAACCGTATGCATGGCGCGATCCAATCCCTTACGGATGACCTTGGCGGTATCCGCACAGGCAGGGCCAACCCTGCCCTGGTTGAAAAACTCTCCGTGGAATACTACGGCACGCCAACTCCTCTCATGCAGCTTGCAAGCATCAGCGTCCCCGAACCGCGCTCTTTGATGATCAAACCATTCGATGCAGGTTCCATTAAGGATATTGAAAAAGCGATTCGCGCCTCGGAATTGGGCTTGAATCCCAATTCTGACGGAAAGGTCATACACCTGAACCTGCCCCCGCTCAATGAAGAACGCCGCCGCGAGTTGGTGAAACACATGCATCACCGCCTTGAAGAAGCCCGCATTGCCGTTCGCAACATCCGCCGTGACCTGCACAACGACATCCGCGACTATGAAAAGGAAAAACTGATCACCGAAGACGATCTCAAACGCGGCGAGGAAGACCTGCAAAAATTGACCGATAAATATGTGGAAGAGATCGCAAAACACGGCCAGCATAAAGAAAAAGAAATCATGGAAGTCTAGTTTTTTTTCTGATGTCACAGACACGGCATCAGAAAGAGTTGCTTAAAATGGCTCAATCCCCCTCCAACATTCCTCTTGAAAAAGTCCCCCAGCATGTTGCCATGATCATGGATGGCAACGGACGCTGGGCGCTTCAACGCGGCCTGCCGCGTTTAGCCGGCCACAAGGCAGGGACGGAAAACCTGCGCCGCGTCATCCGCTCTACGGTTGAATTCGGCGTGAAGTATTTAACGATTTACGCTTTTTCCACCGAAAACTGGGGGCGCCCCGCCGAGGAAGTCAACGGCTTAATGCTTATCCTTCAGAATGTCATAGACCGTGAATTAAACGAACTTCACAAGGAAGGCGTGCAGTTGCGCCATATCGGGCGGTTGGAAGCGCTGGATCCGGCCATCCAGAAAAAAGTACTGAATGCCATCGAGTTGACCAGGAACAACGACCGCCTTGTTTTGAACGTTGCCTTTAATTACGGCGGGCGGGACGAGATCGTCTGCGCCATTCAAAAGATCATCAACGACGGCATCCCAGCCGGGGAAGTGACCGACGAACTGGTAAACAAATATTTGTTTACCGCAGGCGTTCCCGACCCCGACCTCATCATCCGTACCTCGGGTGAATTACGGGTGAGCAATTTCCTCATCTGGCAGGCCGCTTATTCGGAATGGTATATCACTCCAACTTTCTGGCCCGATTTCGATAAGGAAGAATATCGCCGCGCGCTGGAAACCTTTGCCCATCGCGACAGGCGTTTTGGAAAGGTTTCTTCGGGGGAACTTCAGGAATCCAATGCGTAGAAGACTCATCACTGCTCTCGGATTGGCTTTAATAGGAATGCCCGCCATAATTCTTGGCGGCATCTTTTATTTTCTATTGATGGCTACATTTCTCATTGGCGCGGCGTGGGAGTACGTTCATCTCTTTCGCGCGGTAAAGTTCGAACCGCAGATGCAGATCACGGTGGGAGGCGTGGCGCTTGTTTTGATCGCGCGCATGTTCTTCCCCGAATATGCCATGCCTGTCTTTGCGGCGGCGATCCTGGTCGCTTTGGCCTATCACCTTTATGCGTACGAGCGCGGCAGAGACCATGCCGCGCTTGATTTTGGAGTGACCGTGGCAGGCCTGGTGTACGTCGGCTGGATCGGCGCATACCTGCTTGAATTGCGCAACCTGCCCGAAGGCGGCTGGTGGTTCATGCTGGTGATGTTCTGTGTTTGGTCGGGAGATACAGGCGCATACTCCATTGGCAGGGCGTATGGAAAGCATAAAATGGCGCCGCGCCTCAGCCCGAAGAAAAGTTGGGAAGGCTATGCCGCCAGCGTTTTCACTGCCACAATCACCGGCGGTTTTTATGTATATGTATTTATCACCTTTGGAAACCTGACGAGCGACATTACCATCTGGCAGGGCGCGATGATGGGATTTTTACTTGGCGCCTTGCCGCCGCTGGGCGATCTCGGTGAGAGCATGTTCAAACGCCAGTCTGGGATCAAAGATTCGAGCGATATTATTCCCGGCCACGGCGGCTTCTTCGACCGCATTGATTCGTGGTTATGGGGCGCGGTGATCGGCTATTATTTTCTCGTTTGGTTCATTCTATAAACTGGAGGCATCATGGATGTTCTTGGCGCAACCCCTACTCGCAACCTCGCGCTCGAACTTGCGCGTGTGACCGAAGCCGCCGCGATGTTGGCAGGCCGCTATATGGGACGAGGCGATAAAGAAGGGGCCGATCAGGCCGCAGTTAATGCGATGCGTCTCGTCCTCAGCACAGTAGATATGAACGGGATCATCGTCATCGGGGAAGGGGAGAAGGATCGCGCTCCGATGTTGTTCAATGGCGAGAAGGTGGGCAACGGCTCTTCCCCCGACGTGGACGTGGCCGTTGATCCGATTGACGGGACTCGCCCTTTGGCATTTGGCCGCTCAAATTCCCTGGCAATGGTGGCGCTTGCCCCGCGCGGGACGATGTTCGACCCGGGGCCTTTTTTGTACATGAACAAGATTGCGGTAGGGCCCGAAGCGAAGGGCAGGATCAATATCGAAAAAAGCATCACTGAAAATTTGAAGGCGGTTGCAAAAGCAAAAGGTAAAGCCGTTGAAGATTTGACGACCATTATTCTCGACCGTCCCCGTCATGATGAGATGGTGGCGGAAATTCGCAAGGCTGGCGCGCGTATTCGGCAGATCCCCGACGGTGATGTGGCCGCGGCGTTGATGACCGCCTGGCCCGAATCAGGTGTGGATGTTTTGCTCGGCATCGGCGGCACGCCCGAAGGGGTGATCGTGGCTTGCGCGTTGCGCGCAATGGGCGGCGAAATTCAAGGCAAATTGTTTGCGCGTGATGAAGACGAATTGCGCCGTGGTCGTGAAGCAGGCTACAACTTTGACAAGGTGCTTTTGATGCACGACCTGGTTTCCTCGGAGGATGTGTTCTTTGCGGCAACGGGCATCACCGATGGCGAATTGCTCAAGGGCGTTCATTATTATGGCAACCACATCACCACAGATACCCTCGTGGTACGCGGATTGACCGGCACGGTGCGTCAGATTTCCGCCACCCATAAAACGGATAAGCTGGATAACTTGAGCTTGATCCGATATTAAGAACGCGCTACTTCATTGCGAACGAAACAATTTCCAGCTCAGTCGAGGATTGCTTCACTGCCAGTGACAAGAGCGGCGGCTTGCAATGACATGAACGATTTTTTTACTTGACATTCCTGGGGCTTGTCCGTATAATCTCGCTCGCGTTCCTGGCTAGCTCAATAGGCGGAGCGAGCGGCTGTTAACCGCTAGGTTCTAGGTTCAAATCCTAGGCCAGGAGCCTTTGACAAAATAAAAATGCCCTTAGCTTTTTGGCTAAGGGCATTTTTATTGCTTATTTCCAAATTGGTCATTGGCGATGTTGAGCTATGCGCCTTTAATTTTCTGCCAGCAGAATTTTTAGATCAGATGTAATATCATCGGAGGTTGTGTCAGGTGAAAAGGTCTCGCGCAGATTGCCTTTCTTATCCACCACATAGGTGAGGCTTGAGTGTGTCTCGCCGCCATCCAGAACCACTACCCCATAGTCCTGCCATGTTTTCGCCAATTCATCGGGTGTGCCGAGCAAACCAAGGAATGCGGGGTTGAATCTTCCCATGAACTCTTTCATCGACTGCGGGGTATCCTTGATAGTATCTGTGCTGACCATTACAACCACTACATCTTTTGATGCGTCGCCGAGGGGTTCCAGGGCCAGCCTTATGACGGCCAATGTGGCGGGGCATTCATTAACACAGTTTGAAAAGCCGAAAAAAACAAGAGCGACTTTGCCGCGCTGGTTGGATAGTTGAAAAGATTGCCCATTATGATCGGTCAAATTGATATCAGCGGCAGAAACGGCGCCCGAAATAGCGGCGCCTTTTAGTCCACTGCAGGAGACTGTCAAAACAATAATGAGTATGGCAATCGTTATAGTGTAGGGAGAAATTCGCTTCATTGAGGCTTTTTGACTTAAATTAAAAATCGAACGGACACTGAACAGGCGAGGTTCATCTCGTTTCATGGGCATACGCATTCCCGAATCTTACAAACGCAAATCCTTCCATGAGCATAATCAAAAGCAGGGTGGTTGCCATGTTGAACAGCATCAAATTTGCCCCATCCCGCAGTAAGATATGAAGACGCAAGGCTTGCGCGCCGGGAACCGCCCACTTTAGAGTGCTTAGCAATAAATTGCCATTCGGGTAAACCCTGTTGCAAATACTTGCCAGAAATATAAATTCATTGCCGATCCCAGTTCCGATGCTTCGATTGGACTCTATCAAGACTATTATGGCAGAAGTCATCCCTCCCAGGACGGCGGCCATAAGTATGGATTGCGTTGAAAGAGACATCCGGCCGTTGGAACGGTTTATGATCCATTCAGTGAGCGCCACGCTGATCCAGATTGCCAGCAAAACAGGCAACAGAACGATTATCGAATCCCTCGCCCAATTCGAGACTGGCGGAAAATCAACCCGACTGCGGGTGTAAACATATTGGTGCCACTTGCTGAGCCATGCAATGCTGCCGAATGCAATGAAAATTGCAAGTACGAATTTTCTGGGTAAAGTGTGGAGTATCATGTTTTAGCCTCTTAGAGTAACGAAGAAACAAGAGCATTTACTTTGAAAAAACCAAGCCTTGCTGTTGTAGCGCCTGGGGTTTTCCTATTTGATATGATGATTGACGGGCGGCAGGCTTGCCGCCCGTCAATCATTTTTAGGTGAAACTTATTATCTTGTAACGCTTTGGAGGGCGGTCTTCGGGCTGATTCCGCCGAGGCTGGATTCAACTTGCAATCCGGCAGTTCCAGCAGTTCCGGCAGCGGGTTGCGGCACTCCCTTCAAGGTAAGTTTCCACACGTCTTTAGATTTAGTGAAGGTGTTGCCCAGAAGCGAAGGATCATACATGAGGGCAGTTGTCGTGAGGTATGGCATGAGTTTCAAGATTGCGCTGGCGCTGCTTGACTTGGCGGTGATAGTCAAAGTTTTCTTTGAAATCTTATATACGGACGAGGTAATCGTGACAGTGTCTGTAACTACCACCGGGTTCACCGTAATGATTGTGCTTGCAGTATTGTACCCAGCCGCGTTTGTAGCCGTAACCAAAAGGTTGATAATCGTGCTTGTGGTTACCACAGGAGCGGTGTAGATCGGGTTGGGGCTGGTAGGATCAGAGAAGGATCCTGCATTGGCGCTCCAAAGATAAGTGATGGGTGTTGTGCCGGTGGCGCTTCCACTCAGGGTTGTTGTTGCGGCGGAATTAACCGTGTAAGGACCGCCTGCGTTGGCAACAGGCGCCGTGACAGGAGTGGGAGCAGGGAGTATCTCCCAGCCGAACATCATGGCATGGTCTTCGTGCGCCAGGTTGTGACAATGCGCCACATAAGGCCCCACGAAGTCTCTGAACTGCCGCCAGACCAATACTGACTCACCTGGGTCAAGGTTGATTAGATCCTCTCTCGAGTTGTCATCCGGGTGACCAGGGTCGGCTGGAGGAACCAACTGCCCTTCGCGCATAATGACGCGGTGTTCTTCCATATGTAGGTGGAAAGGATGGACCCAACCGCCGCCGCCGTTACGGATCTCCCAAATATTGGAACTTCCAATCACCTGTTGGGCGAGCGGGCTGTTGCCCGCCGGGTTCTTTAAACTTATCGCTGGGAAGGTGGGATCGAAGGGCGCCCCATTAATGAGCCATTCGATTTCGCCGCCAAAACCGCCGCGCTGTACTTCAAAGATCATTCGGTTGTCCAACATTTCCTGAGTGATCACAGGCATGGGCGGAAGTTCACGCAGTAACTTGGCCGGGCTGGGCATCAGGCTGTTATCGGGAGCATCATCGCCAATCACGATCTTGAGGACTGGGATCTTATAATTGGGATCCAGCCCAAAACGGGTTGAATTGCTCATCAAGCGCCCGTCCGTCATTTTCATGATATTCGTCAAGTAGATCACATCGCCTTTTTTGGTCGGCGTTCCATCCGAGTATTTCGTAAAGTCAACAACGAACTCGCGGCGTTTGGCGGGCCACAACTCGAAGGAATTACGGACGATTGCCTTGGGGAGCAAGCCGCCGTCAGACGCAATTTGGGTGAATTTCATGCACCGCACCCCATCTGGAATGCGGTACTGTCCCTGAAGTTCGTCGCCGCTGTAGCCGAGATCTTTTGCCGCCACTGGTCCGCCCGCGGATTTCATCAACACGAATTCATAACAGCGGGCAATCGAGGCATCCAGGAAACGCAGGCGATATTTGCGGCGGTTGACCGTGAGCGTCGGGTAAGCCTTTCCATTGACAGTAAAAATATCGCCAACGAAGCCGTGGTTGGGGAAGTGCTTAAAGAAGGTTTTGCCCCACCATTCTGGATGAGTGCGGGGATTTCCAGCATCCGGGAATTCGGCATCGTGAATGTCATTGTGAAGTGTCACGCCGTCATCCAAACGGCAGTCGTAGAAAGCCAGCGGGATATCGTAGTCGACATCGAAGGATCCATCCGCGTTGTCTGTTCGTACACCTGGCAGGCGCAGGCCCTGGGTCTCATCGCCCATGTCCATGCCGTTCTCGGGATCGTAGATTGGATAAAGTCCAACCATGCCCTTGTAGACATTGGCTCCGGTGTGATCCATGCGATGGTCGTGAAACCAGAAGAAGGATTGCTTCTCGCGCGAGTCGCCGCCGGCGGGCCAGTTGAGATAGAGGTTATCACACCATGTTCCGGGCAGGTAGCCGTGGGTTCTCGGTCCATAATTCATGGTGTAGTTCGGGTTGCCATCGCTCTCTGGCGCGGTGTGTGCGTTGTGCAAATGGGTCAGGAATGACCAATCCGGCGCGCCAAAATCCTGGCGATCGAGGTTGAGCGGGTTCTCGTCGAGTCGATTCACGAAGCGGATGAGCGCGGGCTTGCCATATTCGGCATTGATGAGCGGCCCAGGGAACGTGCCGTTAAAACCATAAATGACGCTGGAAGGCAAAGCTCGAGCAGTACCCGCCGGGTAGGAGTTCCCTGCGGCGTCGAATGAAGCCGTTGGTTGTCCATTACTGTCAATCGGCAGTACTTGAGATGAAGTAAAGTCATGGGTATTCACCCTTAGCTCGATCTTGTACACAATCGGGTCGGGATATCCGATCTGGCTTGGCCAGATTTGATGCTGTTCGTTGCTGAGGGAGTTCTGCTTGCCGTATTCCGGACCAGGTTTGGATGCCCAGGTATTCCAATCAGATGTGGGTGTTGGAGCCAGAGCCTTCGGAATCGGGAGCGGGTCCACAAACGGGGTGAGAATCAACGGGCTGGTGGGGAAAACTTCCGAGTATAAACTTCCACGCGCTTTGGCTGTGGAAATGGCATTAACCAGCCGCGAGCCGGCCAGGGTGACTGCCGCTGTTCCGGCCACACCTAACTTCAAAAAGTCGCGGCGGGTAAACTGGGGATTGTCGTTCTTATTCTGAGACATGATAGCGCTCCTTGTTTTTGCAATATTTGCTTCCAGGCGGGGAAATCTCGGTAGTTTTTTATATTCCTGTACTTATAGCCTCGTAAAAACCGGAAAAATAAAATGTCATATGAGAAATATAATAATTGAAAAAATATCGCCGCGATATGGACGATGGTATTTGTTTTTTTTCCGACTTTGGTCTTAAGCTTTCAGACTTTAGTCTTTCCCACTTGAATTGGAATATATTGATCCAGTACCTTCGCCTGGCATGATGAAAAAACTTCCATGCATGTGCTTCGATTGCGTTTGGATGAAAATCACGTTCCTACTCCGCTCAGAGAGGAGTGCCCTTCGTTGATCAATCATTCGCTGTAACATTTGCCAGACGCGCCTCGGCAAACATATGAGATTGAACTGGCGGATTAAGTTCACCTCCCTGTGTTTCTCACTGCCACGAGCCTTTAGTATGGCCCGTGGCAGTGAGTGAGGCTCTTCAGTTCTGATTAGTTACGGACTGTGAGGGTAATCCCTATCAACTCGCCGCCATTACTAGACCTGATGCTGATCGTTCTGATCGCGCCTGGCCCGGCCACAGTGTTGTTCGCCGGGCGGAACCGCCAGACACCCAGATTGTTCACCTGCGCAGTGCCAATAATGGGGCCGGTGAAGCCAGTGCCGAGGTAGATGGTGATCGTGCTCGGGCCAATGATGGAAGATGTGCCGTCAATCCGCCATTGACCTTTACCAGTGCGGTATTCCGCGATCGTCACTGTCAGCGAATCTGTCACCGTCACAGTGAAGTTTGCTGGGCTGGTTGCCGTTCCTCCCACAGTGGTAACGCTGATCGTGCCGGTTGTTGCGCCAGCAGGCACAGAAGCGCTGATTGAAGTATCGGAGTTAACCGTAAAGGTTGCCGCCGTGCCGTTGAAGTTGACGTTCGTAGCGCCGCTGAAGTTGGCGCCGCTAATCGTCACACTTGTCCCGACTGGCCCGCTGGCCGGAGTAAAGCTGGTGATAGCAGGGGCGGGTACTGGCACCGTTACTGTGAAGGGATCTGCGCTGGTTGCCGTTCCTCCCGCAGTGGTGACACTGATCGTGCCGGTTGTTGCGCCAGCAGGCACAGAAGCGCTGATTGAAGTATCGGAGTCAACCGTAAAGGTTGCCGCCGCACCATTGAAACTGACATCTATAGCGCCGCTGAAGTTGGCGCCGCTGATTGTCACACTTGTCCCGACTGGCCCGCTGGTTGGAGTAAAGCTGGTAATAGCAGGGGCAGGTACTGGTACCGTCACTGTGAAGGTATCTACGCTGGTTCCCGTGCCTTCCGCAGTGGTAACGCTGATCGTGCCGGTGGTTGCGCCAGCAGGCACAGAGGCGCTGATTGAAGTGTCTGAGTCAACCGTAAAGGTTGCCGCGGTGCCGTTGAAACTGACATCTGTAGCGCCGCTGAAGTTGGCTCCGCTAATCGTCACATTTGTCCCCACTGGCCCATTGTCAGGAGAGAAGCTGGTTATCGTGGGAGCGGGTACGGGCAGGGCCGTCACGGTGAAGGTATCTGCGCTGGTTGCTGTTCCTTCGGCAGTGGTAACGCTGATCGTGCCGGTTGTTGCGCCAGCTGGCAGAGAGGTGCTGATTGAAGTGTCGGAGTCAACTGTAAAGGTTGCCGCCGTGCCGTTGAAACTGACTTCTGTAGCGCCGCTGAAGTTGGCTCCGCTAATTGTCACACTTGTCCCAACTGGCCCGCTGGCGGGTGTAAAGTTGGTGATTGTAGGGGCGGGTACAGGCACCGTTACTGTGAAGGTATCTGCGCTGGTTCCCGTGCCTCCCGCGGTGGTGACTGTCAGTTTGCCGGTGGCGGCTCCAGCGGGCACCACAGCTATGATCGTGGTATCAGAGTCGGCTAAGAAAAGAGCGGGGGTTCCGTTGAACTTGAAGCTCGTAGCGCCTGTGAATCCGGTACCGGTAATCGTTACACTTGTTCCAACTGGCCCGCTATTGGATGTGAAACTGGTGATCGCAGGCAAAGGTGACACAGGAACGCCAAGATCAAGCGGGGGTGTCACGTCAATTGGGATCATAGGCGGGTTCTCTGGAGGCCAGGCAAGGAGTGTGGCATTTCCATCGAAGTTGCCGGTTGCATTTGTGCCGCCTCCGTTACTGCCAAGTGGGCGAGTCAGGAGCGGATTGATGTACGAGAAGATGCGGTTGCTGGCATTTGAAAGAGGAGAGAAGGTGTAGTTCGGGTCGAAGTACACCACTGTTGGCATTGCAGATGCCTGAGTGCGCGGGTCCAAATCCTCGAATGGATAGGGAGACAGTGGTTGAGCGGTTGCTTCGCAATCTGCGATGCCATCCGCCGGGTCGGAGGTGTCAATACAGCCTGCGGGGCTGAGACGCCGGTCAAGGGTCCAGGGCAGTGCGGTGAAGATGTTGGGAGTGGCGATTGCGTCAAGGTTGATCTCGTTGAACTCGGGGAAGGCGACGCCGCCCAAACCTACGCCGAAGGGGAATAGATATTGGCCGTTTGTAGCCTCATTGCCGTTGACATCCAGAGTGATGAGACCGGGGTTGTCCAGGCTATTGCCGGTGCGTGCCTGAATTTCGTGCGGCATCGGGCTCAGGATGGCGAATTGATCCGCGATAGTGGCCGGACTAGCATCTTCGCCAGCGCCGCCATTCGGGCAAATATTCAGCCCTGCAAAGCGGGGATCAGCCTGTAAGTGAGCGCACGGGTTAAGCCGCGGCTTGGCGCCAGCCAGGAAATCAACATCGTGGCGGATCTTGAAGATGTTCGCGCCTGCGCCGACGAGGCCTTGGGCGCCGCAGGTTCCTGCGCCAGCGGCGTTATCACAACCTACTACAGAGGCCAGGGGGAATTCATGCGGCTCGTTGTGGATGGGGTCATAATGAATTGACCAGAGTACTACATCAATGGTGGGTACTGCCAGCGTGGCATAGCCAATGATAAGTGTGCGGGCGCGCTCATTTTGGAATCCACCTGCATCCATTTCCACTTCGTCGAGGAACAAATAGTCCGGTTGGCCAGGGGATGTTTCCAGTGCGTCAGACACTGCGGATGAGTGAGCGGAAAGGAAGCGCACGCCGTTGATCGTTTCAAAGTTACCTTCGGCTGTGATGCTGTCGCCGAGAATGATCGGGGCTAAAAGATGCGAGTTGGGAACAAGTCCGCTGGCAGTGCGATTAGTGAGCGGACAGAGCACATCACCATTGCCGTTGGCTGCCGCTTGAGCGGTTGTGGTTCCAAGGCCCAGAACATCATCGAATGTGCGTGATACCGTACTGGGGATGCACAGCGGATATCCGGTTGTGAAGACGTTGGTATAGTTGTCCGCATCCAGGGTGAAGCGTGGATCTGGACTGCAGTTCGGCCCTCCGCCACAACCTGCGCCTTGCTGGACTGTGTGCCGTCCATCCGGGTCGTTTAGGCGCACCATCACACCGGTGAAAGCATCGCCATCGCCGTTAAGGCGGAAGTAGCCGTCCGAGTAGTTGATGTACGTTACCACACCAGTGACGGCTTCGATTCCCTTCTCAATGAACACGTCTCCGGCAATGGCGTTGCCAAAGGTTGAGCGGTTGGCGGCAATAGAGGCAAAGCCGCCGGCGCCCGTTAGATTGCAGGTGTCGGCCTTAGCCAGTCCGCTTTCACCAGTTCCGTTCGCCCCATTTTGGCAGGCCGCTGGCGCCTGAGCGAAGAGCTCATTAAGCGTCAGGCGGTTGGCTGGCAAATCCAATAACATGTTCCTGGGAATGATAACAACCTGTCCGCCAATAACCATCGTGCCGCCCGACCAAGGATCATTGGGGTCATCCAGCGTCAAGCGTTCGATCTCACCACTGACACTAGATTGAACAGGGGGCTGTGCTGGGGGAACCGCGGCTATCTGTGGAAGCCCTGCGGCCGCGAACACGCCGATGTTCGACATAAGCACTGTGATTGCGGCCAGAATTGTTACCGAAGTGCGCAACCTTAACTTGATCTTTCCATACGAAATAAAGGAGAGGTACTTGCGAATTTTAATTAACATGTTTTATCCTTTTTATGTATCATGGTATTTTGTATTTGGAGCAATTTACATGTTCTGACCAGTAAGCAAAGCATCTTCATAAAAAAGCCTCCTATAGTACATGAGGGATTGGGAATTCCATGAACTTACTGAAACAAGCAGGAATGAAGGCCGAAATAAAAAAGCTAATACGGATAAATACAACCGAATTTATCCATATTAGCTATATAGTATTAGATAATGGGGGATGTTGAAACGGGAGAAAGTATCGGTTTACATACAACTTTGGTCTATGAGTTTCCTACTTTGGTCTATAGACTAAAGTCTTATGATTTGCTTCAGGCTTTTGAGGTGACCGAGTTTTGCAGGTTGTTACTCGTAGTTTACAGTGGATGCAAAAAAGCGCGGCCATGATCGGGCCGCGCCAAAATTCCAATAATAAGTAAGTTAATAACTCACCTTACACGGAACGTCCCGAAGGTTCTCGCAAATCAAGCTGGTTTGTAGTCTAAACCTTCGGGACGGTGCGTAGAATCAGTTAATAAACGAATCTCAGATATAACGGTGGTTAGCCCCGCACAAGGGCCACCAATTCATCCCTTTCCGTCACTGTGAATTGATGCCGCTCGTATATATTTCTTGAAAGAGCCTGTTTCGGCATCTCATATACATCGATCCTGTTGTCGATGAGCCGTATGATAATAACGCGCAGACCAACCAGCGATGGGATCGAAAAGAGCAGGTTGAGAATACGAGCTAAATCCAGCAATGTAGATTCGTTCAACAGGATCACATTCGGCTGATTCTGCTCAACGTCATCCAGAAAAGCAATTTCATTCGTGTACTCTGCATACGAGACATGCAGGTCGGTTCCGATTGTGAGCAGGTATGCAACGCCCTCTTCGAAAATTGATGCCCCAAATATAAGGATGCGTTGTGTTGAAGGGTCCGCGTGTGGCATGTCAATCTCGTCTCATTAATAAATCAGACTTTAAATTGGGCTTGAATTTTAAATTTCTCTACCGTACATCCAAACCCTAAAGGTCTCCATTCCCTTCGCAAATTCCTGATTGGCAAGAAGACCTTTAGGTTTTTTACGAGGAAAATGTACGGTAGCAAATTTTAAATTAGGGTTATTACATTAGACTTTATCGGTAATAAGCCACAAGCTTTAATGGGACGCAGATGAACGCTGATTTTCGCTGATTTAAAAGAATTTATCCGCGTTTTTCTGCGTGAATCAGCGTCCCAATTTTATTTCCGATAACGTCTATTATTATTAGTCGCTTAAGATTAGAAAAAGTTACTGGTAACTCACCTTAAACAATAGGGGCGACCCATCCGCATTTTACGGAATATCACGTAAAGTGAGCTGGTAAAACCAAAGATCACACCTGCGCCAGCGGATTGTGGAGTGACGGGCTTCTCAGGCATCCGTAGTTCCAGTCTCATGGATGAGAGAAAGGCCACCCAACCTGCTACAAGCGTTGGGTGGCCTTTGATCGCTGATTTCTGCTTTGGTGATTGTGTGGGAGACGGATTAGATTCCGCTCCCACACAATCGGTCCTATCACTCTAACTTTATGGAGCCAGAATAAAGTCTGTGATTGTTATATTGGCAGGGTTTCTGTTTCTGAGGGTGATGTTCGTGCCTCCTGACAATGTGATCGTTACCAAAGTATGCGCGCCTGCCGCGGTTATGGAAACTCTGGTGTTGAAATTGGCGGCAGTGACACCAAGAGCAGACAGGTCTATCAGATCCTGCCCACCGGTTGGGTTGGCATCGAAGCTTTCTATGCGGTCAGCGCCAGCGCCAGAGGCGTAGACGAAGATATTGAGACCCGCTCCGCCTCGCAACCTGTCGTTGCCAGCGCCGCCGGTGAGGATGTCGTTGCCACCCGCGCCGTTCAAGTCGTCATCGCCTCCGTTGCCGAAGATGTTATCTGAACCTGCTGTGCCCGTGAAGTTGTTGGCCGCGTTGGTACCGGTGAAGAGATCTCCGACAACAGCGGTTTGTCCTGATGTCACTGTTTCCAAAGTGCCACCCAGATCGGTGAACCTCACCACAACTCGCAGTCGTCGGTTGACCTGCGCCTGGGCGGGGGTGAAGGTGGAAAGTGTAGCGCCAGCAATATTGACGAAAGCGCCTCCGCCACCAACGTTGTTCTGTTGCCATTGGAAACTGAAGACTCCCAGACCATTGGCATCCGTGATTCCAGCAACTTCAGCCGAAACCGTTTGTGCCTCCGTTGGCGTCAGATCGCTAACCACAGGCAGGCCAACAGGTGGGACGTTCGCTATTATTCCTGTTCCACTCAAGGTTATATTGGAGGGCGATCCTGCGGCGTTATGGTTGATACTGACCGTGGCGGACTTCGCGCCAATCGTAGTGGGGTTGAAGACTACGTTGATCGTGCAGGAGTTGCCAGGTAACACGGTTCCACAGGTATTCAATATTATCGTGAACTCTCCCAGGTTGGCGCCGCCCAGTGTGAGAGCGGATACAACGAGGCTGGCGTTTCCTATGTTGGTGACTGTAATAACCTGTGTCGCTGAGGTGGAGCCAATGATTTGCGAGCCAAATCCTAGCGATGCAGGCGAAACCGATGCCAGTGGAGCCGGTACTGGGGCAGTATCTGCGGAGACCACAGTTTCCAGAGTACCATGGTTATCGGTGAAGAATACAACCACTCGTACTGTGGATCCACCCTGCGCTGAGGTGGGCACGAAGGACGGGCCTGTTTCGCCAGCGATGTCTGTGGTTCCTGCCTGCCATTGGTAGGTGAATGTGACGCCAACCAGGCCGTCATCGTCAGCGATTCCGCTGGTATCAACTGTCAGCGGGTTGCCAACTAATGGGGTGTTGCTACTTAAGATTGGCGTTCCGACCGGTGCATCATTGACATTGATAACCGCAGAGGTCGCATCTCCAATGACGGTTTCAAATACGCCGAAGTCATCGAAGAAGCTCGCTATTACCCGTAGTGGGAATCCTACTGCGTTATCCTGCGGGGCGAATGGTGAACCTGAGCCCACATTAACCCAGTTGCCTGGTGTGATCTCAGACTGCCAGGTGATGATCAGTGTTCCGACTCCATCAGGGTCGGTGATTGCCGGGGTAACAGTCAACAGTTGATCCTCGGTCGGAGCGAGATCGTTTATTGTCACCGTGCCGGTTGCCAGAGTATTGGTGTGGAAAATATCGGTGAGCAAGATTCTGTCAGGGAGTAAGCAGAGACCGGTGACAACATCTATTTCGTCACAGAATTCGAGCTGTTCGATATTCCATAGCGTGTCAGTACCGTCGTCGCCGCCACCGCCGCCGCCACCGCCGCCGCCACCACCGCCGCCGCCACCACCGCCGCCGCCACCACCAACTGCAAGGTCAGTGACTGTGATGCTGCCGTCGAGGTTTTGGGTGATTAGGTAATCAGTTAGTGGGCCTGAGAATTTTGCCGTGTCAACATCAAGCCCTGGGCCGGGATTGAGAATTTCTCGGACGGCAACAATGTTGCCGGGGTCAACGAGGCCTGTGAAGACTGCATGTTGCAAGGTCATACCAGCGGTGCCTGGGCCAAAGCTTCCTGAAACAGCGGCATGCTCCATAAGATCAGTACTGCCGATCTCAGTAGCTGGATTGCTCGGGTCGGTGCGAACGCTGAGCCGAACGTTCATGTATTTGTCGCCGTCGATGATATCGTCTCCGCCGCGGCCTTCGATCAGGTCGCTGCCGCCGCCGCCGAGCAGGATGTTGCCCTCGCCCCAGACGAAGTCACCGGTAAGCAGACAATAGTGTGTCACGGAATTGGCGAGAACTTGCTCTATTGGCGTGGTGAGTGGGGGAACCAACGCATCAAGACCCGCGATGCGGTCAAGGCCAGCCTGATCGAGCGCATCACAGCCGATGAATCCGCCGCCGCCTATCTCGCTTGGAATAAGGCTGTCGCCGCGCAGGATATCATCGAAGTCCCAGCCGGATAGCGCTTCCATTTCGTTGAAGCGGTCACGCACTTCGTTTAACGGGGGAGGGCCAGCGAGGAGTTGAAGAGCCAGGTCTGCATCCTGCGGTTGAGGATCTCCGAGGCCAATGGACCAATCATAGCCGGAAGCGCCGGCATTCTTTTCGATGCCAGGGCCAGCAACCATGATATCGTCGCCGCCTTCACCATCATAGTCATCATCGCCACCCTGACCGATAAGGATATCATGGCCGGGCAGGTTGTGGTCGTCGAAGAACAGGGTGGAACTGTCGCCAATCAGGAGGTCAGGCTGATCGCCTCCCTCCAGCCAGTCATCGCCGCTGTCACCGAAGACAGCATCTAACCCCTGACCGCCAATGGCGAAGTCGTTACCTTCTCCGGCGAAAATCTCGTTGGAATTAGCCCCGCCATTCATGAAGTCGCTGCCTTCGCCACCCATAATGATGTCGAGACCGGGGCCGCCATCAATTGCGTCATTTCCGGGGCCGCCCTTGAGAACATCGTCGCCAGCAATATCGGTGATGATGTCGTTGCCTTCGCCGCCTAGAGCGACGTCAGCTCCGTCGCCGCCTTCGATGATGTCGTTGCCTTCTCCGCCCCAGAAAGTGTCGCTGTCATTACCACCGTAGATGCGGTCTACAAACAGGCCAGGAGCGCCGTTATAGACACTCTGCCCATTGATGCCGACAGGGTCAACAGAGTTAACTGCCCGGTAGCGGAACGTACCGTTAGACATGCGAATCAGCAGAGCGTTTTCGTTACACTCCGAAGCTGGGTCGTCATTGACTGAGCCAGCGCCGCCAAAGGTCAGGTTGCCGAGTTCGAACTTGCAGTCAGCGGTAGCGAACGGGTCAGCCTTCAAGGTGTGCGCATTTGTATTGCGCATCACCAGTTCGGCGAATGAATTGCCTTCAAGCTGTGCCCTTAAGTTCATGCCTGGGGTGCGGGCCAGATAGTAGAACCTGTCGCCGTTTTGCAGGTTGGTCATCTGGTTTTCGAACACATAGTTGAACGTAGTGCCGAGCAGGCCGCCGAATAAATTGGTGCGCTCTGCAAGGCCGCCGACCCACAAATCAATATCATCTACGCCTGTAATGGAGGTGTTGCCTGAATTCGCCCAGGCGCCAGCGCTGAATACGAAGTCGGCGCTGTCTGCGGGCGCGAAGATATTGTCAGCGCTTTCATCGATGAAGGTAAGAGGATTGTCGCCGCAGAAGAGGTCCGCTCCACAACTGGCAGGAACGGCATCATCCCATACCCCGTTGAGGTTTGTATCGGTTAATAGTGGTTCGGCGGGGATGGCATCATCCCAGAGGCCGTTGCCATTTGCATCGGTCAATAATGGTTCAGCAGGGATGGCATCATCCCAGAGGCCGTTGCCATTTGTATCCGTTAATAATGGTTCGGCGGATATGGCGGCATCCCAGACGAGGTTGCCGTTCGTATCGGTGTAGGTATCGGCGGGGATGGCATCATCCCACACGCCGTTGAGATTTGTGTCGGTTAATAATGGTTCGGCAGGGATGGCATCATCCCAGACGAGGTTGCCATTTGTGTCGGTGAACGGTTCGCCGACATCCCATGTGCCGCTTGCATCCAAATCATCAAACGGCTCAGCCGGCACAGCGGCATCCCAGACGAGGTTGCCATTGGTATCAGTAAAGGTATCGGCCGGGATGGCATCGTCCCACACGCCGTTGAGATTTGTGTCGGTTAATAATGGTTCGGCCGGGATGGCATCATCCCAGATGAGGTTGCCGTTCGTATCGGTATAGGTATCGGCCGGGATGGCATCATCCCAGACGAGGTTACCGTTCGTATCGGTGTAAGTATCGGCCGGGATGCTGGCGATATCATCGAGGCTCTCATCGATGAAGGTAAATGGATCGTCAAACAAGATGCCATCTGGCCCTGGCAATGTCGTGCCGTTGATGATTTGGTCAGCCGCGGCGCGTCTGGCTTCGATACTACCGGCCTGGATGGGGCCAGCGCCGTCTGGATCAAGCCCGGTGATATGTGGGTGCGTGCCGTAGGCTGCAATGAAGTTGATTAGCGACTCGGGGTGCTTGAGCGACTGACCGAAGTCGATCCAATCGGTGTATGGGGTCAACTGTCCGTCATTTGTGGCCGTGAAAATCTGTCGGCGCACGTTGTTCAGCGAAGGAATGCCTTCACTGCGGGCACGGGTCATGTTGATGGCGGCCAGATCGAGAGGCAGTCCCACCAGTCGGTTGCGAAGCACATCGGTGACAAACTCGTCTATCTCGTTACCGGTCTGATCCGACATACCCATGAAGATGGAGCCTGCGGCTTCTTGTGAAGAAAGTATACCGGCAGAACCACCATTGTAATATTCGGCAGGGTTAAGGAACCCGTCGAATAATGGAATAGAGTTGTCTGATCCATCGGCATTGGTGCGCGCGATATCCTCAGTGAGCATTGAGTGGCCGAAGCGGTACACGGCATGGGCAAATTCAGCCGTGATAGCCGGGTTGACATCGGTTTGGTTTAAGGCGAATGCTTCAAAAGGATTGATCGCAGGCTGAACCTTGCGGGCAAACTCTTCGAATACCAGGTGTTGATATTCCATTTCGGTTACGAAACGGGCGGCCTGGAAGAGGCGCTCGCCGTTCCAGCCATCAGCGCCAAGCGCAGTTTGCCAGTCAGCAAGGTTTGTGATGCCGCTCGTGTCGTTGGTAAGCACGTTCTCGATATCGTCAACGAGGCGATCATGCTCGGAGTGGAATACCTGGTGAATGGCCTGAAGCGCGATATTCTCGTTACAACGGCCATCGCCGCAGATCGCGTGCAGGTCGAGCAATTCATTGTCATACTCGCCAGCCGCCACCGGATCCAAACTGCCGCCGGCCACACTATTGGCGTCCGGGGTTTTTGGTGAGCTGGCCGAGCCTGGGCCGGCGCTATGCGCGATATCGTTCAGGAAGGCGGTATTGATGTAGAAAGCATCCAGCGGGGCAGCAACTGGGGCGGCCGTGTTGCCTTCTATGAGGCCGCTCGCTGTTACATACTGGGGAAGACCGCGCAACGGACCAGGGATAAATTTTCCGTACGGATCGGCCGCGATCATCGGGATATTGTTGACGTCGGTGTCAACAAGTTGCAGGCCAAGGATGGTCGCCGCCTGATTCTTGATCATTGCCCAGGTAGCCAGACCGCCATCGGGCGTACTGAGGAATTTGCCCGTTGAAACCGGCCGGCCTGCGGTGTTGTTGACGTATTCACGCAGGAAGACCTGATGCGAGGAATGCGAGGTGTAGGTCTGACTCTGATCTACGAACGGTGTGTCGGTGTTGGGGGCGTTGCGGAAACCGTCAGCGCCGGTCACAATAGTACCCCGTGTCAAGACCATGAACCGCGCGTTGGCAGGCAGGTCATCGCCATCACCCAGAATATGATTATTGCCAGCGATCAAAGGATCGTCGGCTTTGAGCGGCACGAAGACCAAACCATTCCCGCCGTTGGTGATCTTGTCGAGGCCGTGATCAAAGAACTGACCAAAGATCGTGAACAAACCGTTAAATGGAGGTGAGAGTCCAACGTCTGTAGTTACATTCGGGATGAACAGGGTCTCATATTGAGGTACACAGCCAAGGGGTAAGCCGTCGGTGCCCCCCGGAGTTGTCGGCTCTGTAGTGCATGGGACGACACCCTCGTTGCCCTGGCTTCTAACAGGAAAACCAGCGGCGGCGACTGCGGCTGGGTTGGTCGAGGTCTGATCAACGATAATATTGCTGATCATGCGTGGTTCAGAGTCGAAAACGAACCCACTTGTCTGGTCATAAGAAGTTGAACTGCCGGCCCCTGGAAAACCTGCTGAAACGGGCTCCGCAGGCTTGAATACAGGAGTGGTCAGGCGCGGGAAGGTTTGATCTGCCGCGCCGAAGGTCTCCTGGCCGGGCTGGAGGTTATTGCAGGTGCCATCCACAGTCCGCAGGCCGAAGGAGAGAAGCGGGCTTGGGATCTGGTCAGGACCATCACCAAGAAGCGCCCCACATGGGCCGGTTTCGGATGTGGTATTCGCAACATGGGCCTCAGCGATCTTGATTTGAAGGAGGATGAAGGCCAGGTCAGCGGGAGTGACAGTGAAACCCTGCCCGACGATATTGGCCTCAACCGGCGCGGCCTGCGAAGGACCTACGCCGATGCTCGTCATGAGCATGGATAATGTCATCAACACGGTCCACGAAAAACGCGCTACAGGTCTGGCTCGCTGATAAGTCTTTCTGGAAAGCAGGGCAAGTTTTTGACGAAGGGTGTTTGTAATTAACATAATTTTATCCTTTTATGTTTTGACAGTGTTTCTCGTTTTGAAAAAAATAACTGCTCAGGCATCTTGCTCTGCCGTGGGCTAAAGCCTGCGGCTATGTTTGCAAAGCCGCCTAAAGGAGACTAGTCCGCTTTAGCGGACTTTGTTATAGCCTGGATGTTTACATCCAGGAGGGCAAGGAGCGAGCAGGTGAGGGTCTGAGTAGTTACGAAAAAAATAATTACTTACACAAGTAAATAAACACAATATTTTCATATGGCTGGCAAGCTCCTTTTTGGAATATTGTTAAAAACCTTGCGAACGAATGAACCGATTAAAAATGAAATAAATAGTGATAAGTTCTCTACTGTGCAGATCAGATTCAAATTGGAATCCTGTTTGTAAAATGGGTAGTAGAGAAAAGATATTAATAGGCAAAATATAATTCAGACCATTAATATCTTGTTGGATATAATAATGGGATATGGGGGATGTTGAAACGGGCCAAAGTGTCATTTTGTACGCTACTTTGGTCTATCGTTTTTCGACCTTTGTCTTAAGACTAAAGCCTTATCCGCCCCTTTTTTTAATTCTTGTTCATTATTTTTTAAGCGTTTGATCCCGGCAGGTTAGTTTCGGGGGAGGGGAGGCCGATCGTGGGCAATCAATTGTCGGTTATGGTAAAGATGCGCGGTGTTGAAAATTTCGAGTGAAGTAAGTCAATTCTTTGGGAAGAGACATTACGATGAATTGAATGGAATTGTCGAAAATGAAATTACCCTATTTGGAGATATAATATCGAAACCATTGCAGGAACGAAGCAGTACTTCTGGACTCAAAAATGGGTTAATTTGAGATTGCCAAACTACGTAGAACTTTAGTTGCAAAACTTCCGATTTTATTCGGATGCCTTATTCAAGCCTAAAAGCATGTCTGAGGAAAACATATGTTTAACGGTATTAAAAATTTTGCATCGCGTTGGACTCTGGCTCAACATTTTAGGTTGACGGGTCTGGTTATTACGATTCTTGGCACGCTCGTTATTGGCAGGTGGGTTGCTGATCAAATAAAAACCAGCGTCATCAATGAGACAGCCGCCGCCACCGCGCTCTATTTGGATAGCTTTATTGCCCCCAATCTTCAAGTACTCAGCCGCTCAAAGTTTTTACCCCAGGAAGACGTTGAGCTATTGAACAAACTGCTCACTGAAACCAATCTTGGCCGCAATGTCGTAACCGTTAAAGTCTGGGATGCGGAAGGGCTTATCCTCTATAGCAATCGTTCATCCTTGGTTGGCCACGCATTTCCTGGCGCGGATGACCTTTCTGCCGCGTGGCAGGGTCAAGTAATGGCAATAATCAGTGATTTGCAAGACGATGAGAATATTGAAGAACGGCGCTTTTATCAACGGCTGCTTGAAATCTATATCCCAATCAGGCAAAATGGCACGCATCAAATCATTGCCGTTGCCGAGTTCTATCAGGAAGTGGATGTGCTCGAAGCGGAGATCGTGGCGGCTCAGAGGCAGGGCTGGCTGGTAGTCGTTACGATCATGGCCTCCATATATCTGCTGATGTTTGGATTCGTTCAGGGGGCTGGTAATCGAATAAGACAACAGGAAGTTGCATTGAAAAATCAAGTGGCGCAGTTGACCGAAATCCTATCTTTTAATGATGAACTGGATCAACGTGTGCGCCGCGCCACAGCAAATACAACCTTGCTCAACGAGAGTCTTTTCCGCCGCGTGAGCGCTGAACTCCATGAAGGCCCCGTGCAGGAAATTAGCCTCGCGTTATTACGGATTGACCAGGCTATGAGCGAGAATGAAGTCTGCCGTCTGGTCAATTTGAACAGCAAGTGTAACGATAACCTGCCCATTGTGCAGACTGCAATACAAGCCGCTTTGCAGGAAATTCGCGTCATCGCCACCGGGCTTGGGCTTCCACAACTGGGTGAGCTGACTCTGCCTAAAATTATCTCGCGCGCAATACATTCCCATGAGCAACTTACTGGGACGACGGTATCCCTGAGCATGAGCGGCCTTCCAGATCAAGCGACCCTGCCAATTAAGATCACAGCCTATCGTTTCATTCAGGAAGCGTTGAACAACGCGCATAAACATGCTGGCGGAGTGGGGCAACAGGTACGAGTGACGTGTAATTCGAATGAAATGCAGATCGAGGTTTCGGATCAGGGACCGGGCTTCGATGTCACCCACCTGGTCGAATGGACAGAACGCCTCGGTTTGGTCGGGATGCGCGAGCGCGTGGAAAGTATGGGAGGGATGTTTAAGATCGAGAGCAAGATCAACGAAGGTACGAAGGTCGCCGCCCACCTTTCCCTTCAAAACGCCGGAGAATATGCAAATGGATAGGGTTCGCCTTATGACTGTGGACGACCATCCAGTTTCCCTCAAGGAAGCGGTTTTCAGCTTCGGAAAGGGGGAAAGATGGTGATGCGTATTGCAAATTTTTATGCGCGCAGGACTCTGGTCTTCCAACGCCTGAGAAGTTCGAAATTTTTAGTCTATCTCGTTCATCATGCAGACTTTACAGATGGCTGGAGTCTGATCAAACGATTTACGTTTCAAAGTTTTATTGTCATGCTGCTTGGCACGGCTGGTATTGGCTGGTGGGTTGGGGAGAAAATCAAGACGAATGTGATCAAAGAGTCGGCTGCCGCAACCGCACTCTACATGGATAGCTTTGTCGCCCCCAACATCCAGGAGCTTGCAAATTCTAAATCCATAACTACGGAACATACCCAGGCTTTGGACAATTTGTTCAGCGAGAATAATCTTGGCCAACGAACTGTGTCTGTAAAGATTTGGAATAAAGATCATTATATAATTTACAGCAATATTCCCTCGCTGGTGGGTCTTACATTTCCCAATACGGAAGATCAGATAGACTCCTGGCACGGCAAAGTGACGGGAGAAATCAGCAGTTTGCAGGAGGCAGAGAACATCGAAGAAAGACGCTTATCTGCCGACCCATTGCTCGAAATCTACAGCCCGGTGCAAATGAACGACACGAACCAAATCATCGCTGTTGCCGAGTTCTATCAAAAAGTTGATACTCTTGAAGCGGCAATAGCCGCCGCCCAAAGACGGGGCTGGCTCATTGTCGGCACAACCATGACATTCACATATCTGTTGATGATTGGTTTTGTTCGATTGGCTAGTAATCGGATCGGGCAACAGGAATTGGAACTGAAAACCCAGGTGGCGCAGTTGACCCAGCTATTGTCTCATAACAAAGAACTCGCCAGGCGAGTCCGTCTTGCGGCGGCAAATACGGCTGCGCTCAATGAGAGTCTCCTGCGTCGCACCAGCGCTGAACTCCATGATGGGCCGGTGCAGGAGGTCAGCCTGGCGCTGTTACGGCTCGACCGCGCCATTGATCAAAATGAAACCTGTCGTCTGGTCAACCCAAACAGCAAGTGTAACGATAATTTACCCATTGTCCAGACTTCTTTGCAAACCGCCCTGCAAAAAATGCGCGCCATTGCCTCCGGGCTCGGGCTTCCCCAACTGGATGGTCTAACTCTATCCGAGGTTTTTTTTCGTGTGGTACGTTCTCATGAACAGCGCACCGGGACGAAGTCCACTTTGATCATGAGCAACCTGCCAGATCAAAGCACATTACCGATCAAGATCACAGCCTATCGTTTTATTCAGGAAGCATTAAATAACGCGTATCGCCATGCAGGCGGGGCAGTTCAACAAGTGAGGGTGAAATGCAAAACGAATCAAATCCAAATCGAGGTCTCAGATAAAGGACCTGGTTTCGATGTCGCTCGTCCCATCGCATGGGAGGAACACATTGGCCTGGCTGGCATCCGTGAGCGAGTGGAAAGCATGGGAGGGTTGTTTCGGATCGAGAGTAAGATCAACGAAGGGACGAAGGTTATTGCCATCCTTTTCCTTCAGAATTCTGGAGAGTATGCACATGGATAAGATACGACTTGTGATCGTAGATGATCACCCGATCTTTCGCGAGGGCGTGGCTTCCATCCTTGGTTCCGAACAGGATATCGAGATCGTGGGGCAGGGTGTCACTGCTGAGGACGCAATCCGCCTGACCCGTGAAATGCTGCCAGATATAATTTTATTGGATGTTAATATGCCCGGCGGAGGCGTGAACGCCGCTGTAAAGGTGGCAAACGTATTCCCGGTGGTTAAGATTATCATGCTGACCGGGTCTTCTGAAGAGGAAGATGTTATCACCTCACTCAAAGCTGGAGCGCACGCCTACGTGCTCAAGGGAGTTGCCGCGCGCGAGTTGAATGGCATTGTGCATTCTGTTTATATGGGCGAAGGTTATGTAAGTCCATCACTGGCGGCCCATCTTCTCTCCGAAATTACTTCGTCACAACGTCCACAGCATTCAGCGAAGGATGATTTCGAGGAGTTAACCGAACGGGAACGACAGATATTGGAGTTGATTGTCAAGGGAACCAGCAATAAGGAAATTGGGCAAAAACTGTTTTTAACCGAGAAAACGATCAAGCATTATGTAACCAATATCCTTCAGAAACTGCATGTTCGTAACCGCGTGCAAGCGGCGCTTTTAGCCCAGGAGAAGACGAGGCCGCGGCCTATCCTCCCCCCGACAAGGGAACAATAAACTGATTATCCTTTCGTACTTCTGAACAAAAACTAGCCACCTGACACTTTGTTTTTTTGGACGCAGATGAACGCTGAAAACGCTGATTCAAACCGTGTTGCTCTTGTTTTTCAAAAAATCTGCGTTTATCTGCGTCCCATTTTTTAAACTGTCAGGTGTGTAGAACAAAAACAGAAATTGCCTTTGATTGACCCCCCAGAGCTAACCGATTACTGTATCCACTGGTTGAAAACTTCCTGGTTGACAATTTGAATGCGGCGGTCTTCCAGTTTGATCGCCCCGCTTCTTTCCATTTCCTTTAATGAACGCGCCACAACTTCCCGCACGGTTCCGAGCCTCGCGGCCAGTTGTTCCTGTGTCCAATGCGGCGCGGATTTGTCCTGCGGTAGTTCGGCTATCAACCGTGCGAGGCGGTGGGTGACCTGATAGAAGGCCATCTCGCTGACCATCTTCACCATGCCGCGCAGCATCCTCCCGAAATTTACCAAAACTTTTTGCGCGAAGACAGGGTGCGCCATGACGAGTTCATGGAGTTTCCCGCTGTCGATCACCCAGACGCGGCAGGTTTCCAGCGCCTCCACGTTGACCGGGTTTGAACCTTCATCAAACGCGGGGACTTCGGCGAAGGTATCGCCTTCCTGCAAAATGCGGACGATGTATTGCCGTCCCTGAGGCGAGAGCTTGAAGATCTTGGCGCTTCCATGCTCGACGATGTGTAACCCATTGCAGGGATCGCCTTCCCAGAACAAGACATCCCCGCGCTGGTATTCGCGAAGATGCATGTGTTCGGATATGTCTTTTAGCATGGCTTCTGAAAGATCGTCGAAATATTCGTTGCCCCTTAAGACCATGATTCTGGCGCTGACATGCGATTCAATCGATTTCATATCTGGAATTATATCTCACCGAGCAGAACATGGTCTGCGCCGCGATCTATTTCCCAGGGATAGACGATGAATGCGTCGGTGACGGCGGCGTAGTAATCGGGGCGTACACTGCCGAAAAGGTTTCGGTAGGGATTGAAATGCAGGACGCAGGTTTCGGGGAAGCCGCCCGCCGCAGAGACGCGGTTCTTGACGGCGGTGATCGTGCGCCCTGAACCCCAGACATCATCCACGATGAGGGTGGGGCGTCCGCGGAGTTTATCGTCGGAGGGGAATTGAATGAACTCAGGCCATGCCATCAAGTTGGATTTTTCGGTTTGAGACTGTGCGGGAAAATCCACGGCGGCGGTGAGGATGTGGGTGATGTCCATCGCTTCGGCGAGCATCCCGCCGGGAATGATCCCGCCGCGGGTGATCATTACCATTGCGGTAAATTCACGGCGGAACTGGGGAACAAGGTGGTCTATTAATTTATCCAGCTCTTCCCAGGGGATCATTTCTCGGCGGGGTTCAGATGACATGAAGTTAATTCCTTGGCCGGACAATTAGTTTGACAATGTCACATTTCAAAACCTTTACCACAAAGTCCACAAAGGGGCACAACACTTGCGCCGCACTGCGTTTGTTGCAGTGCAGGTGAGGAGAGCAAAAGGCTAAAAACGAAGGTTCCTTCGTGACACTCACCTGCACTGGTACGGCTTAAGCCGCACGGCGCAAGTGTCGTGCCTTTGTGGTTTTGTACTTTGGTTTCAGTCTTAGTGTGACATTGTCAAATTAGTCAGAGTGGCGAATGATTATTAGGCCAGAGCAGCTGCCAGCGGGGCAGGAGCGGCGACTTGAGTCGCGCGTCCCTCTGCTTTGGCGGTTTCCACTTCCCGCGCCCAGATGTACAGGCAGGTGTGATAGGCGGTGCTGGTGTAGGAACTGAACAGGCTGGAAACCATTAGGAAGGTGAAGAAGATCAACGCGCCGATGGTGATGCCGATGACGAGGATGGCTGTACTGCCGCCCGCCACGTACGCGATGCCGCCGCCGATGGCGAAGGCCAGCAGAAGGCCGACCATGGTGAATGCAAAACCGATGAGACCCGTAACCCAGCGAACGCCAACAAAGCTGATGCCGATGAGCAGGAAGTTTTCTTTTGTAATTTTTACGATGCGGGCCAGGCCGTCTTTTAGGTTGAGATCGTCAATGACCATGGCGGGCAGAACGAGCAGTGCGGCTTCGGTCCACAGGGCTTCGACGGCGCGCATGGCAGAGCGCAGGATACTGCCCAGCACATTATTTTTTTTGTTGCTGTTCGCCATGTTGCGCAGGATGCCCACGATGGTGGAGACTGCCGCGAGCGTGAGAATATCGAAGAAGTCACGGCGGACGATGGCCCAGGCTTCATCCATGCGCGCGTCGCCTGTGGTGAGGTATCCGTAAATCAGGCGGATGGTCATCGCAGAGAAAACGTAGGTGACGGTGAATTGAACGAACATCAGGATGGCGCCCAAAACGCCCATGATGATCTGCCCGGTTTGACTGCCGCTTGTGAGAACGGCTGTGATAATGATGGGGATGATGCCGATGATGGAAATGATCATGCCGACCACGAGCGCGTACACGGAAGGCTTGAGCAGGTCTTTGTCTTTAAAGGCCATACCCCAGGCTTGTTTTAGAAAATTCCAACCACGTGAAAAACTTTGCATACTATATTCTCCTGTTCAAAGATGTTTCGATTATAGCAAACTTATCGGGTCGATTTCAATTCGCCAGTCGTTTAATTTTATATCGCGCACCAACTCAGCGGGGTGCGGACCGCGCACGATAATTTGCCAGCGATAGATTCCATCCACTTTTGAAAAGAAGGAAGGAACGGGGCCGATCAATTCCGTTTGACGACGACCCTCCGCTTCGATCTTAACTTTGAGCCTGCCTGCTGTTCTTCGGGCTTCCTCCTCCGCCTTGGCATCGTCTGCATGGCGGTATTCGAGGCGGGCAAGTTTTGCATACGGCGGATAGCCCAACTGCTTGCGATACTCCAGCTCGCGTTTATAAAATCCGTTCACGTCATGCCCTGCCGCAAATTGGATGGCGTAATGCTCGGGCATGAAGGTCTGCAAAATGACTTTGCCGCCCAGCGAGGAGCGCCCCGCGCGGCCTGCGACTTGCGTGAGCGTTTGAAAAACCTTCTCGCTGGCAAACGGGTCTGGCAGGTTCAAGCCCACATCCGCGAGGACAATGCCAACCAAAGTGACCCTGGGCAAATCGAGTCCCTTTGCAAGCATTTGCGTACCCACCAGCACATCGGCCTGGTGATTGGCAAAGTGGGTGAGGATGATTTCGTGCGCATCTTTTTGGCGGGTGGTGTCCCAGTCCCAGCGCAGCGTGCGCGCCTGCGGGAACATGGATTTGATATCCGCTTCCACTTTTTCACTGCCCAAGCCATATTCGCGGATTTGTTCGCTGTTGCATTGCGGGCATTTGCTCGGTCTTTTGCGCGTGTAGCCACAATGATGGCAAAGCAAATGCTCTTTATTTTCCAAATGCAAGGTCAACGGCGTTTCGCAATTCGGACATTTCAGCACATGCCCGCAGTCACGGCAGAAGATGTAGGTGGCTGTCCCGCGGCGGTTGAGGAAGACGATGGCCTGCTCGCCGCGTGAGATCGTCTCAGCAAGAGATTCGGCTAAACTGCGCGAGAAAATTCCGCGATTGCCATTTTTCAATTCCTCGCGCATGTCCACAACCTGAACGGGCGGGAGGGTTGAGTCCGTGACGCGTTCGGGTAATTCCAAAACCCTCACCCCTGGCTCTCCCGAATGAAGAGGAGAATGGGTTGCCTGAAATTTTTGTTCCACAGTCGGTGTGGCGGAACCCATCACAAATGTCGCGCCGCATAAACGCGCATAATCCTGCGCGGCGCTGACTGCGTTGTAAAACGGCGGCTCGGCCTGATAATACGAACTGTCGTGGCATTCGTCCACGACGATGAGGCCGATGTTTGGCAAGGGTGAGAATAACGCCGAACGCGCGCCGATGATGACGTTAAGTTTTCCGTCCCGCGCGCGCCGCCAGGTGTCGTACCGTTCGCCTTCGGATAATTTCGAATGGACGAGTCCCACCTGCCCGGGGAAGCGCGCTAAAAAGCGGCGCACCAATTGCGGCGTGAGCGCAATTTCGGGAACCAGAACAAGTACCTGTTTGCCGTTTTGAATTGCTTCTTCTGCGGCGCGCAGGTAGATTTCGGTTTTGCCAGAACCCGTAACGCCGTATAAAAGAAAGGATGAACGCTTCGCGTGAAGGATGAAGGATGAAAGAATGCTTTGTAGAGCGGCGGTTTGCTCGGGGGTTAGTGTCAACTCGTCGCTTGTTGTTTGTTTTTCGATCTTCCCCAACGGGTCGCGGAAAATTTCATTTTCGAATAGGCGGATCAATCCACGCTCTTCGAGTTCCTGCAAATCTGAAATGTTACAGCCTGTTTCAGCGTAAACCCATGAAAGGTTGATGGCATCAGGTTGTTGGATGAGGAATCGCAACGCCGCCTGACGACGCGCCAGAGTCTGTTTTGTGGAGCCGAGGGATTCCATCTCCGCTTCCGCCGCCTCAGGCTTAACCGACAGTTGGGCCACGCGCACGAACTTTGGTCTCACCCTGGGAGCGGGCAGGACGTTCTTTGTTGAGAGGATTCCCTTTTTGACGAGGACGGATGCAGTCTTGCGCCAATCTATTTTTGCAAAGTGGGAGTCTATTTGGCGGCCGCGCAGAACTCCGCGTTCGTTGAGGAGGGCGATGAGGCGGGTTGCGGTCTTGGAAGATGGGTCTGAGTAATTGGTAATTAGTAATTGGTAATTGATGTCCGCCTGTTGACTCAAGCCCGTGGGAATCATGAGGCTGATGATTGCCGCAAGCGGATTGAGCGTAGAGTCCGCCAGACGAATGGCAAGGGCAATTTGCGGCGGAGTCAGAACGGGGGCAGGGTCGAGCAGGTCAAGGATCGGTTTGGGATTCTGAATGGAGGAAGAGTCTGTTATTTCGAGGACGATGCCCTGCACCATCTGATTCCCAAATGGAGCTACAACCAAACAACCCGCCTTGATCTGCAAGGCGAGTTCGGCGGGGACGGCGTAATCGAAGATGCCAGAGATGGCGGGGATGTTGACGGCGAGGCGGGCGAACATGGGTTGATTATATCGTTTTCAGGATGGCCGCCGCGCCATATCCAATGACGGATGAATGATCTTTTGTGATATCGCCAGAGGTGGCGTAATTTAATATTTGAACTTTATCTGCGCCGAGTTTTTGGGAGGCCCATAAAGTTGCGGCAACGGCGGCGTGCCCGCAGGCGAAACCCTTGCCTGTTTGTTCGGCTTCAAAAATGGAAAAGGGATTGAAGGACTCAAAACACCTGAGCATTTCATGGTCGAAGATATGGGCAGTTTGCTGGTCGTAAAAATGCGAGAGGTCTGTGGATGCCACGATGATGGCGTTTTTCTTTTTGAGGGTGCGGGCTAAAGCCAGCCCAAGTTTTTTGGCAACGGACTCTTCCGGAGCGCGGACCATGATTGGCAACAGTTTGAATCCGTTTTTGAGCGCGCGCTGTAAAAATGGAAGCTCGATTTCGAGGGAATGTTCCTTGTCGTTTGGAATGGGGGTGATGGGGATGTCGAGATTTTTTTGTAACTCTGCCATTATCCCTTTATCCACTTCGATATTTCCAAGCGGGGTGGCGTAGGCCTGATGGCTGGTGGTGATGAGGGGGTAGGGGGCAAAGCTGTGAAACGGCGCAAGGATGGCAACGAGGTCGGGGTTGAGTCCGCGCAGGGCGGCGAAGGCGTGGGCGGCGACTGGCCCTGAATATTTGTGTCCCGCGTGGGGGGCAATGACGCCGATGATTTCCCCATTGAGTTCTGGCAATTGCGCTTGCGCGAGATATTCATCCACGCGGGCGGCGAGGGGTTTGGTCATGCCTTCGTACCATGTCCCTGCAATCGGGGAGGGGCGGAGGTCGAGCGTGTTCATGAAATTATTGTAGCACGAGGGGAATGAAAAAGGGTGAGGGCGGAAGGATGAAAGATGAAGGATGAGGGATGAAGGATGAGGGATGAAGGATGAGGGATGAAGGATGAAAGATGAGGGATGAAGGATGAGGGATGAAGGATGAAAAAAGGCGGATATGTCTGCCTGTCCACTGATTGGCGACATGGCTTTTCCAAGGTCGCTTGACGAGTCTTAATTTCTGTGGCGTGCTTGGAACGCGAATTTCTGGTAGTGTCCCTGTAACGAGTGATGACAAAAAAAGATGTTTGTGCTATGTCGAAAATCTATTATTCTCGAAACCATCCAACGTTTCGAGGAGCAACAGAATGGATTATACGACATGCTACTGTCAGTCACGGTGCTGTACT
>JACRLB010000049.1 GCA_016235445.1 Chloroflexota bacterium
AAATCCGGCCAAGCCTTTTTCCAAATTTTGGTTGACCTTGCGCCGCTTGGCGCGTATGTTTGCTCATGCCGTTGAGAACTTATTCGATCTGGCTGATGTCGTTTCTCGTCATGCTCGTGTCGCTCTTTCGTGATCTACTGACTATGCTATTTACCGAATCAACCTTCATTGGCATCGACCCCACTTCAAGACGCAGAGCTTTTACCTATGCGGCTCTGGATCGTGATTTGAATCTGGTTGCGCTTGCAGAAGGCGAAATGGAAGATGTGACCGCGTTCCTCGCCGCGCAGAAATCTGCGACGGTGGCGGTCAATGCGCCCGCGGGAGTCAACCGCGGGTTGGTGCGCGCGAAAATGAAAAAGGAGACGCTTACTCCGCACCAGATCCGCCGCGCGGAATACCGCATGGCCGAGTTGATTTTGCGCGAGCATGGCATTGCAGTTTCGGGCACACCCGCGAGCGCGGCAGTTTGCCCCGCCTGGATGCAGGTCGGTTTCGAGCTGTACCGCAAGCTGGGAAAGCTGGGGTTTAAGAAATTCCCAGCCAAAGATTCACCCCACCAAATTTTAGAAACGAATCCACACGCAGGATATTGTGTTTTGTTGAACGACGCGCCCTTACCCAAACCCACGCTGGAAGGACGACTGCAAAGACAATTGATTCTTTATGAGCGCGGCGTTCAAATAAAAGACCCCATGAATTTTTTTGAAGAGATCACCCGCCATAAAATGATAAAGGGCGCCTGGCCCATGGAGTTATTGTATTTGCCCGAACAACTGGATGCCCTGCTTGCCGCATTCACCGCATGGCTGGCAATGAACAGGCCTGCGCAAATTTCATCCATTGGCGACCCAAAAGAGGGGATGATCGTTTTGCCTGATGGCGAGTTGAAGGGGAAATAGTAGCCCACCAGGTCAATGCACACTTCCTTTCCCCTGGCATGAAGATCGTATAATACCGGATGCCTCAATGGTAAAATGGGGCATCTCCTGTCAGGAAGGATACTTATGACAACCGATCTTCAATCCCGCGCAATCAATGCACTTCGTTTTCTTTCAGCCGATGGCGTTCAAAAAGCGAACTCCGGCCACCCCGGCCTGCCGATGGGCGGCGCCGCGATGGCATACACAATCTGGACTCGCCACCTGCGACACAACCCACGCAACCCAAAATGGGCGGGACGAGACCGCTTCATCCTTTCGGGCGGGCATGGTTCCATGCTCCTGTACTCTTTACTGCATCTGACGGGGTATGATCTCTCGCTCGATGAGTTGAAAAGTTTTCGTCAGTGGGGCAGTCTCACCCCCGGCCACCCTGAATACGGATTAACCCCCGGCGTGGAATTAACCACCGGCCCTCTGGGGCAGGGATTCTCCTCCGGCGTTGGCATGGCCATCGCGGCCTCGCATCTCGCCGCCACCTTCAACCAGCGCGGACATGAACTGATCGACCCATATATCTACGCCATCGTCACAGACGGTGACTTGATGGAAGGTGTCGCCTCCGAAGCCGCCTCGCTTGCGGGACATTTATCCCTTGGCCGCTTGATATATCTTTACGACGACAACCACATTTCCATTGACGGTTCCACCGACCTCGCCTTCACCGAAGACCGCGCAGTGCGCTTTCGCTCGTATGGTTGGCAGGTCTTGCGCGTGGAAGACGGCAACGATGTGGATGCCATTGACAAGGCAATTCAGGAAGCAAAAGCAGAACCACGCCCAACCCTCATCATGTGCCGCACCATCATTGGGTTTGGCGCCCCGAACAGGCAGGGCACATCCAAGGCGCATGGCGAACCGTTGGGCGACGAAGAACTCAACGCCGCAAAGGATAATTTGGATTGGCCGAAGGAACCGCGTTTCTTCATCCCTGACGATGTGCTGGAGTTTTATCGCAAAGCCGTCGAAAAAGGCCGCGAACTCGAATACGACTGGAAGATGAAGTTCGAAGCCTACTCCCGTTTGTATCCCGCGCAGGGAACTGAATTACAACGCCGCTTGAAGGGTGAACTTCCCGAAGGCTGGGAAACCGCTCTGCCAACCTTTCCCGTGGACGCAAAAGGCATGGCCACCCGCGCCGCATCAGGCAAGGTGATCAACGCGCTTGCGGCAAAACTCCCCGAACTCATCGGCGGCTCTGCGGATTTAGCCCCCTCCAACAACACCAAAATTGACGGAAGCCCTGCCTTTCAAAAAGACTCCCATGCCGGGCGCAACTTCCACTTTGGCGTGCGTGAACATGCCATGGGCTCCGTGCTGAATGGCATGGCGGTTTTTGGCGGCGTAATTCCCTACGGCGCAACCTTCCTTGTCTTTGCAGATTACATGCGCGCCGCCATTCGTTTGGCGGCCTTGTCGCATTACCCATCCATTTTTATTTTCACACATGACAGTGTTGGCCTCGGTGAAGACGGCCCCACGCACCAGCCAATCGAGCATCTCACATCCCTGCGCTTGATTCCGAATCTCGCGGTCATCCGTCCCGCGGATGCGAACGAGACCGCCGCCGCATGGAAAGTTGCCATCGAACGCAGAAACGGCCCCACCGTGCTGGCGTTGACTCGTCAAAATGTGCCGACGATGGAATCATCCGCGCAGGTGGAAAAGGGCGCGTATGTGCTGAAAGATTTTGGAACGCCAGAAACCATCTTGATGGCTTCGGGTTCTGAAGTTGGCCTCATCCTCGAAGCCGCCCAAAAACTCGCGGACGAAGGCAGAGGCGTGCGCGTGGTTTCCTTCCCAAGTTGGGAACTGTTCGAGAAACAGGACGAAGCTTATCGCGAGTCTGTGTTGCCGAAAAACATCCAGAAGAGACTCGCTGTCGAAGCGGGAGCAGGCATGGGTTGGGAACGATACGCAAAGTCCGTCATCAGCATCGACCGCTACGGCGCATCCGCCCCGGCAAAAGTCATCTTTGAAAAGCTTGGGTTTACAGTTGAAAATGTGATTGCGAAGGCGAAAGAACTTTAATTAGAAAACCCTAAAGGTCTTTGACCTTTAGGGTTTGTTTATGGAGTCAAATGAAAATAGCAGTTGGCTGTGACCATGCGGGCTTTCCGCTGAAAAATGTTGTGATCGAAGCCGTGAAAGCCGCGGGCCACGAAGTCATTGACGTGGGCACGTTCAGCGCGGACGCGGTGGACTTCCCCGATTTCACAAAAAAAGTTGGCGAGGAGATTCAAGGCGGCGAAGCCGGGCGCGGAATTTTAATTTGCGGCTCTGGCATCGGCGCGTGCATTGCGGCGAACAAAATGAAAGGCATCTACGCCTCGATCTGCCACGACACCTATTCTGCCGCGCAGGGTGTGATGCACGATGCAATGAATGTGTTGTGCATGGGCGGGCGTGTGATCGGCCCCGAGTTGGTGAAGGTGATTGTGCCCGCGTTTTTGAATGCCCGCTATCTTGGCGATGATGAAGGCGGCGAAAGACTTGCGCGCCGGGTTGAAAAAATTCGTAAAATGGAAGAAGACCATTCTTAATTTCACAAGAATTAATCTCCAATCTCCAATCTCCACTTACCAATACCCCCAGGAGTTCCCCACCCAATGTCTGAATCCATCAAGAAATTAACGGCCCTCGGCCAATCCCTCTGGTACGACAACATTCAAAGAAAATTATTGGAGAGCGGCGAACTCAAAGCCATGATCGAACGCGGCGACATTCGCGGCGTGACCTCCAACCCGACCATCTTCCAAAATGCGATTGCAAAGACGAACGATTACGATTCCGCATTGATCCCGCTTGCATGGGCAGGCTGGGATGCAGAGAAAATTTTCTGGCAGTTAGCCGTTGAAGACATTCAACAAGCCTGCGATCTCTTCCGTTCGCTCTACGATGAAACCAAAGGCGGCGATGGCTATGTGAGTCTCGAAGTCAGCCCGTATCTTGCAAACGACACCGATGGCACGATCAAACAAGCGCAGGAACTTTGGGATCGTGTCAACCGCCCCAACCTCATGGTGAAAATTCCAGCTACCCGCGAAGGCATTCCCGCCATTCGCGCAAGCATTGCCGCGGGCATCAACGTTAACGTCACGCTCATCTTCGCGCTCGATCGCTACGCCGCCGTCATGGATGCCTATCTCGCGGGGCTTGAAGACCGCGTTGCCGCATTTCCCTCTCCCACTGGGGGAGGGCAGGGTGGGGGCATTCAACAAATTGCTTCGGTGGCTTCGTTTTTCGTTTCGCGTGTTGATACAAAGATTGACCCACGCCTTCCCGCAGATTCGCACCTGCTTGGCAAGGCCGCCATTGCAAACGCCAAGTTTGCCTACGATGCCTTCGAATCCATTTTCACTTCGCCGCGTTTTGCAACTCTCAAGGCTCGCTTCCGCGCCCGCGCCCAGCGTCCGCTCTGGGCGTCCACAGGCACGAAGAATCCGAAATACCCCGACACGCTTTATGTCGACACCCTCATCGGCCCCGACACCGTCAACACCGTTCCGCCCGCCACCCTCGATGCCTTCCGCGATCACGGCAACGCGCAGATGACCATCACGCAAGGCCTCGAAGAAGCGCAAGCCCATTTTGCCGAACTCAAAGCCCTTGGCATTTCGATGAGTACCGTCACGAAAGAATTGGAAGACGAAGGTGTGAAGTCTTTTGCGGATGCGTTCAAGACTTTGTTGGATGCAATTGAGGATAGAAGAAAAAGCGCGCTCGCTTCAATCGCCCCGTTAGCTGATTCTGTTGCCAAACGTTTAGCCACGCTGGAAAAGGACTCCGTCCCCGCCCGCATCTGGCAACACGACCCCACCCTCTGGACAGATGACTCCGCTGGACAAGCCGAAGTCCAAACCCGCCTCGGCTGGCTGGACTCAGTGGACGACGCCCGCAAACGCCTCGATGGATATTTATCTTTCGCCAAGCAAATCCACGACGAAGGCATTGACCGTGTCCTCGTCATCGGCATGGGCGGCTCTTCGTTGACTGCCGAAGTGTTGAGTTCTCTTATGGCTGGCGCAAATATGGAAGCGAAATTGAGCCTCGCCATTCTTGATTCAACCGACCCTCAGCAAGTGAAACTTGCCTTCGAGCAATATCCGCCAGAGAAATCTTTGTACATCGTCGCCAGTAAATCAGGCGGCACCGCCGAGTTGATGGCCGCCTTTGACTACGTTTGGAAACTAAGCAATGGCAACGGCTCGCGCTTCGTCGCCATCACCGACGAAGGCACATCGCTGGAGACCCTCGCACAAGAACGCGGCTTCAGAAAAATATTCAACCCCGATCCAAACGTCGGTGGCCGCTTCTCTGCGTTGACCGATTTCGGTCTCGTCCCTGCCGCCCTGCTTGGCATGGACATCGAAAAACTACTGGCTTCTGCCGATAAAGTAAGGCGAATATCCAATTCGCCATTCAGCCCTGGCTTTGCACTGGGCGCCCTGCTGGGAGAGTCTGCTCTCGCAGGCAGAGACAAGCTGACGATTTTGGCCGATGCGCCTGTGTCCGCTTTGGCGGGTTGGGTCGAGCAGGTCATCGCTGAGTCCAGTGGCAAGAACCAGAAAGGCATTCTTCCCGTAGCCCTCGAACCTTTGGGCGCGCCAGAAATTTATGGGGATGACCGCCTGTTCGTGTATCTCCGTCAGACAGGTGAATTGGATGCTGGGATCACCGTGTTAAAAGATGCAGGCTTTCCTGTGATCGAATTACAAATTACCAATCCCTCCGACGCGGGCGCGGAATTCTTCCGCTGGGAAATGGCGATTGCTGTTGCGTGTTCCGTGCTTGGAATCAATGCATTTGACCAGCCCGATGTGCAGGATAGTAAGCTCCGCACGATTGCCAAAATCAAAGAGTACCAGTCCGCTGGCAAACTCGCAGACATTGACCTCGTGGATGTGAAAGATGCGAAGGCCGCGCTGCAGAAATTCCTTGCCGATGCAAAGGCTGGAAATTTTATAACCATCAACGCTTACGTGCCGCGTAACAACGAAATGATCGAAGTCATCCAAAACCTGCGCGTTGCCATTCGTGAAAAGACAAAATGCCCCGTCTCCGCTGGCTTTGGCCCGCGCTTCCAGCATTCCACGGGACAATTCCACAAAGGCGGCCCGAACAAGGGATTCTTCATTCAGGTTGTGTACGATGTTGAAAATGATTTTGAGATCCCCACGCAGGGACTGACCTTCGGCGCCCTCATCCGCGCACAGGCTCTGGGTGATTACGAAGCGTTGAAGGCTGCTGGCAGGAAAGTGCTCCGTGTGAGATTGAGGAAGCTGGCAGACCTTGGAAGTATATAATGCACGGTCACAAATTGCGCTTTCCCCCTTTCTAAAAAAGCGCAATTTGTGACCGCCATGGGTATAATTGGAACGTAACAAAAGGAGAGTTCCATGTTTAATGTTGACGAGCGTGTTGTGAAAATTCACATCGAGAAATTGCCTGAGGGTGTATATCTTGCAACTTCCGACGATGTGCAGGGACTGGTTGCCCAGGGACGCACAATTGCGGAAACTTTGGAAATCGCGCGTGACGTTGTGCGCAAGTTAATCGAGGCTCAAAGCGACATTCAACTTCCACAAGCCAGTGAAAGTTTCGATTATCCACTTATTGTAGGATAGCGTATGGGTAGACTCTCAGGGTTTCGGTATCGCGAGATCGTTAAAAGACTCAAGGCCTTTGGCTTTGAGTTTTATCGTCATGCGGCGGGGAGTCACGAGATTTGGAGAAATGATGCGGCTGGAAGATTTACAACAATTCCCAACCATCCTGGAGATATGCCCGAAGGAACCCTGCGGGCTATTTTGAAACAGGCTGGAATCGACCCTGATGAGTTTTTGAAAAAGAAATAACTCATGACAAACCTCTCTCAATTCAAATGTGTCGCCTGCCGCGGCGGCGAACCGACTTTAACGGATGCCGAGATAGCCGAATTGCATCCCCAAATCCCCGAATGGCAGATCAAAGAAGTGGACGGGGTCAAGCGCATCGAGCGCGTCTTCAAATTGAAGAACTTCATCGAAGCCGTGGCATTTACCAACAAGATCGCGATGGTCTCTGAAAAGCAAGACCATCATCCGCTCATCATCACCGAGTGGGGCAGGGTCACAGTGCAGTGGTGGTCTCACAAAATCAAGGGACTGCACAGGAACGATTTCATCATGGCGGCGAAAACGGATGAGTTGTTTGGGTAATTGACCTGCGCCCGTTCGATTTGCGATATTCGCAAGCCCCCGCTTCTTGCATGACTGTAAATCTGTCAGCGCAAAATTGGCAGGATCAACCCTCAGGGTTGATCCTGTTTTTTGAAACAGAAGCCACTGTCAGGGCGAAGGAGGCGTTGTAATTTTTTTCATGACAAGCTGGTGACATCCATCCATGTCAAAAGTGAGGATGTCTGGAATAATAAGGTTAACCACTGATTGCCTTACACTTTGGGTTCGGACGCTGAAAAACGCAGATCAACGCAGATTTATTTGAAGCATCGCGAGAAAAAAAACAGTTCAATCAGCGTTTTCAGCGTTCATCTGCGTCCCAATTTTGAGAATGTAAGGTAATCAGGGTTAACCATAAAATTATTTGAAAGAATTTTGCTGGTAAAAAATCAAGAGAAGAGGAGCCATGTTCGTGCCTGATTCAATTCAACTTCATTTACTGCGGCCGGGCCAGCGTGCGGTTATTACTCGAATCAACGGCGCGCGCGCGTTGCGCAGGCGTTTTGTGGAAATGGGCATCGTCAAAGGGGAGACGATTTTGATCGAGCGTAACGCGCCGCTGGGCGACCCCGTTGAATATTTCATCAAAGGTTATCACCTGGCGCTGCGCAAAGAGGAAGCCGCGCAGATCGAAGTGATCTTGCACGAAGGTGAAAATGACTGACCTGACCATTGCGCTGGCGGGCAACCCAAACGCGGGCAAAACCACGATCTTCAACGCGTTGACGGGTCTGCATCAACACACGGGCAACTGGCCCGGGAAAACGGTTGAGAAAAAAGAGGGTGAAATTAAATTCGAGAATTTGAATATCAACATTGTGGATTTGCCAGGCACCTACAGCCTCACGGCGTATTCCCCCGAAGAGATCATCGCGCGTGATTACATCATCGAAGAACATCCCGATGTGGTCATCAATGTAGTGGATGCCACCAACCTCGAACGCAATTTGTATTTGACGGTTCAAATTTTAGAACTGGATGTTCCCGTGGTTTTGGCGTTGAACATGAATGACGCTTTGCAAAAAGACGGCGCAAAAATAAACCTCGAAAATCTTTCGCGCCTGCTGGGCGATATTCCCGTCGTTTCCACCACCGCGAATCGCGGCGCGGGAATTTCTGATCTGATCGCAAAAGCTGTTCAAGCCGCGCGTAAAAAAGAGGCGGCATGAGTACGCCCGCGCAATCTTTTTTCCGTCTTGATTATGGCGGCAAGCTCGAACGCGAGATCGCGCGAATGCTGGCCCTGTTTGAAGAAATTAAATTCGATACGGGTCGTTATCCCCAACGCTGGCTGGCGATCAAATTGCTGGAAGCTGATGCCGATATTCTTGAGCGGGTGCAGTCCATGCCCAATGGCGGGCAGGTGATTGCCGCGGCGCAGGAAAGCGCAGAGAAATTAAAGTCCATGCTGGGGGAGGATGTGGATTTGCTCACCGCCGACCGCCGCTATGGCTACATCAACGGCGTGGTGCGCCAATCGCTGTATCGTCCGCTGATGGATCGCATCACCTTCACCGACCGCATCGACGACATCGTCACGCACAAATGGCTGGGCCTGCCGTTTTTCTTTGCGATCATGTACATCATGTTTCGACTTGTGATCGATGTGTCTGCGCCGTTTTTGGATTGGACGGATGCGGTGATCAACGGCCCGATTGCGAACTGGCTCTCGTTCCTTCTTAATCTGACAACTGCTCCAGCTTGGATACATTCCCTCGTCATTGACGGAATCGTCGCCGGGGTGGGAGGCGTTTTGGTCTTCGTCCCAGGTCTGTTGATCCTGTATTTTTTCCTTGCTTTGCTCGAAGATTCTGGGTACATGTCCCGCGCGGCGTTTGTGATGGATCGTTTCATGCGCGTGGTGGGTTTGCATGGCAAGTCATTCATCCCGATGATCCTCGGCTTTGGGTGTGCCGTCCCCGCCATTTACGCCACGCGGACAATTGCCAGCCGCCGTGACCGCGTGCTGACCGCTCTGCTCGTGCCGTTGATGTCCTGCTCGGCGCGTTTGCCGGTGTATGTGGTTTTTGGGCTGGCGTTCTTTGGCGCAAAAGCTGGCACGGTGATCTGGGCGATGTATGCGTTGGGAATACTCGTTGCCATGCTGGCGGGCTTGGTCTTCACCCGCACCATTCTCAAGCCTGATGTTTCGTCCGCTTTTGTTTTGGAACTGCCGCCATACCGTCAGCCTGCGTTGAAGAGTGTTTTGATTCACATGTGGGAGAACACGCGCGAATTTGTCCGCAAGGCGGGGACGACGATTCTTTTGGTCTCGGTTGTGATGTGGCTGTTGTTGAATTTGCCGTGGGGTGTGGCCGAACAGCGGAATTCGTATTTTGGGAAGGTGAGCGGTTTTATCGCTCCTGTGTTTGCCCCGTTGGGATTTGGCAACTGGGAAACAAGCGGCGCGCTGGTTTCTGGGTTTATGGCAAAGGAGATTGTCGTCAGCGCCATGAGCCAGGTCTATCTGAGTAACGTGCTTGATAATGAAATTGTTGAACCAGCCATGTTTGGCGAAGACCTGCTCGGCATCGCGAGCGGCTTTGCGAATGCAACGATCAGATCGGGGAAAATTTTACTCAGCATTATTCCCGGTGTGAATTTGGCGGATGAAGAGTCTGCCACGCAGGATACGGCTCTCAGCCTCGCCCTGCGTGAGAAATTCAGTCCGTTGAGCGCGGCGGCCTTGCTGGTCTTTGTGCTGTTGTATGTCCCCTGTGTTGCCACGTTGGGCGCGATCAAGCATGAGTTTGGAACATCATGGGCTGTCACTTCGGCGGTGTATCAAACGGTTGTGGCGTGGATTGCCGCCTTCATCGTCTTTCAAGGCGGCAGGCTCCTTGGGCTTGGATAGAAATTCGCCATGCTGAGGCAATTGCTTTCACTGCTTGAAGAAAAAAGAAATGGCATGAGTCTGTTCGAGATCAGCCGTGTGATGAAGGCTCAGCCCTCGGCTGTATTGTCCATGCTTGAATTGCTGGTGCGGAAGGGAAAACTGCTCGAGATCGGGCCAGACGGGAAATGCTGTTCCACCTGCGGGATGGAGTCGGAATGTAATTTGCTGGCTGTCCGCGGGAGGCGCTATGTGCTTGCGGCGCTTTTCTCCCCGTAGATTGCGTGGTTTCCATATCCATAAAACTGCTTGTCATTATTTCATTTATTGTCTATACTTTGCCTAAATCCAGTTGAGGAGACAAACCATGCCCACAGTGCGCGATATGATCCGTAGGAAGGGAAGCGAGATTTTCTCCATCCTTCCCGATGCAACGATTTATGAAGCGCTGACCATCATGGCGAAACATAACACCGGCGCTTTGATGGTAGTCAGCAGTAATAAAGTGGAGGGAATCCTTTCCGAGCGCGATTGCGTCCGCAAGGTGGATTTGGCTGGCAAAACTTCAAAGAACACGAAAGTCAACGAAGTGATGACTTCCAAGGTGATCTATGTAGAGGCGGGCCAGGAGCTTGAAGAGTGCATGGCCTTGATGATCGACAAGAACATCCGTCACCTGCCGGTGTTTGATGGCAAGGAATTACTGGGCTTGATCTCCGTCCGCGACGTGTTGAAGGAAGTTGTGGATGTGCAGAAATTCATGATCTCGCAACTGGAGCATTACATCACCGGCGGGGGAAGGTAGAAGTTGGGTTAAACATAATTAACCTTTAACCCCAAACCTAATTTTCGGACGCAGATGAACGCTGATTTTTGCTGATAAAAAGCAAGAATCAGCGTTTTCTGCGTTATTCAGCGTCCTACTTTGGTCTTAAAAAAACTCACCCACGAAAGATTAATTTCGGGGTGAGTTATGATTTGTTTACGAATTACACACCACGCCCTAGGAAAGAATCACCTGCCCGCAGTACTCGCATTTGTCCATGCCGAGTTCGAGGGTGCCGCCGCAGTTAGGGCATTTGAAGGTCTCCACTTTGACGGAGTGTCCTGCGGTTTTGTATGCGGCTTCATTATCCGCCAGGTCTGCGCGCAGGCGTTTGAGGCGGGCAAGGTAGGCATCGCCGTTCATTTCGCCTGATTTGCGCAGGCGTTCCACATCCGCAATGGATTCTTTCAACATGCGGCGTTGCGCCTCGAGTGATTCCTTGCTTTTATCCTGAAATGAAACTTTCATTTCAGGTTTGGGCGGGATGGATGCCAGGATTGCCGCGATGATGAGAAATACTGCGGAAACGACCAGGCCAACGACCAAAGGCGTGAATTGGAAACCAGGGATGGAACTGAAATTGACTTTATTGACCTGCACTTCGTTATAGTCTGCAATGACCAGGTAACGGTCACCGCCAAGTTTGCCAATGTCCACGCGGGTGATGCCAGTGGAATGTTTGGGCAGGTTGTTGCGCGTGCCGTTTTCGGTGAAGACTGCCACATTGCCAGCGTCGTCGCCGATGACAGCTTCCTGCTTGCCGTCTTCGTCGATATCCAGGCCTGAGATTTCGGTGACTTTATCTGAAAGAGAACCCGTCCACATTTGCTTTGCGGTTGCGCTGTCAAATGAGAAAGCCCAAATGCCGCCGTCTTTTCCACCGACCACGATCTCGCGCGAGGATGGGTCGCCGTTCAATTCCACTTCGCGGATTTCGCTGACAGCCTGCCCAAGGGACTTGTCAAAAAGAATACTGCCATCAACCGCATTGTAAATTTTGAAAGCGCCATACTCGCCGCCTGTGATGATCTCGCTGTTGCCATCCCCGTTCAGGTCGAAGGCGCGCATCCGGCGGAGCTGTTCCTGGCTAGTCTGCCAGACTGCATTCCCCTGGCTGTTGAATACGGCAATGTTGCCGTCATTTGTGGCGATGGCGACGTGAACCTGCCCGCTGATGCGCGCATCGTCCATGCCGCGAATTTCTGCGGAGCCGAGATCGCCGCTCCACAGCGAAGTTCCATCCAAACCAACAGACAGGACTCCGCCCCCGTTGTCGCCGAGCACAATTTGAGGTCCAGAAGAGAAGCGGATGACCGCCGCGCGCGAAGGGAAGCCAACGTTGAGCGACTTTGCCAGCTTCGTCACCTGTCCCTTGGAAATAACATCCACAGACATGCCCGTGCCGACGTAATAAACAACCACATCTTCGACGCTGTCTCCGTTCACGTCGCCGAGAGTGGTTTTGGGAGATGAATAGGGGAGACTCCAAAGGATGGCGCCATTGCCATCGTAGACAGAGACATCACTTGTATTTTGAATGAAAAGTTCATCCTGCCCGTCGCCAGTCAGGTCAATTACCTTCATGCTTTCGGCGGTGGAGTAGGACTGGCTCCAAATGATATTGCTCCCGAATTTTTCGGCGGTCACTGCGCCGCTGAAAGCGAACACGCCCGCCACGATCATCACAAGGCAGGAAAGTACAATTGCAACAATAAAGGGAATAATTTTGCGACTCATTTATGCAACCTTTCGTTGAAGGAGGGAATATGCTGATTTTAGAAAACCGAGGATGTGTTCCTGGCCCACATCTTCGAATGGGGATTTGGCAAGGATATTGATGATGCCGCCATCCGTGCTTAGTTCGGCAACTGTGTACTTGCCGATGTTTTGCCCGCGTTTGAAATTGGGGGTTGGTTTAATTTCGTAGGCCGCGGGGTTGACCACAATGCGGACTTTCAATTCCTGCTCCGAGCCTTTGAATTTTTCAGGCTTGAGTTTGGATTTTCCGCTGATGCGACTGCGCTTCCAATATGATTTTCGTTTCTTCGATTTTTGAACCGCGGAAACACGCAAGACGTTGCCGTCGTACAATTTGGCTTTCAATGAAAGCCAGGAATCGCTGAAATGCTGGGTGGTGCGGTCTCGCGTGTCTTTTGTCTCGCGCGCCACCTTGGTTTGAAGCATGGCCCCTGTCAGATCGAGATGGCCCAAAAATGTTGCGCCAGGTTTGAGGTCGTCGCGAAGCGTGCGCAGGATTTCCTTCGTCCCAAAGTAGCGCGGCGAAAAATCATGCGAGTCGCTTTTTCGCAAACTGCGCGCCATGATGAAAGATGCAAGCCAGAGCAGGGTTGCGCCCCCGGTAAATACAATGGAAAAATATCCAAGCAAAAGCAACAGGCCGTCGATTGCGGCCAGCCCCACGCCTGCAAAGAAAATCAACATGGGAATCCAGCGCCATTTATCGCCAGCCGATTCTGTTTTTTGCACTTCCCTTACAAATTTATCCATGCCGCGCATGATCGAATCTGGTTTGTCTGCAATCGAAACATAAACGGGGGTGTAATCCTTTTTGCCTGCCGCGCCGGGCGCGGGTGTTTTCTTGCGCGCCGTGTTCAACAAATAAAAGAACAACAGCACAATAACCAGAATAATTCCGCAAATACCAACCATTCGATCCTCCAGGTACTTTATAATTCAAGAATGCCTAAAATTCTTTATACCGCGTTTGATATTGTACCAAGCCCAAAGGGCGCATCCACACATATTTTGCATAATATTCGCGGGCTGGTCAAGAGTCAGTTTGACGTTCATCTTATCACGCCCAACGACGGGCTTCTACCCACCGAAGATACTATCGAAGGCGCGCGCGTCACCCGCATTTCGCAGGACCTCACGCAAAATTTTCTGGCGCGCGCCGTGCATTTTGGCAGGGCGGTTTCTTCGCACCTTGCCATTCATCACGAATACGATGTTGTTCATTTCCGAAACATTTGGGACGGTTTTCAGATCGCGCAGAACAAAAAGAAATATGGCTGTAAAACACTTTTTGAGGTGAATGGATTGCCCTCCATCGAACTCAAATATCATTACCCCGGCCTGGATTCGGGTTTGCTTTCAAAGATCAAAGAACAGGAAATTGCGACTCTGCACCTAAGCGACGCGATCATCTGCCCCTCACGTGTGACTCGCGACTATATCACCTCGCTGGGACTTAACCCTTCGTCTCCGCTCAGGACGCGCCGACGGCTGGTGACTGTCATCCCGAACGGGGTCAGCCCCTCGGATTTTTCCCTATCCCCCTTGCCTTCGCGCGAGGGGCGTGTGCCCGTCTTGCTTTACATCGGTACCCTCGCCGATTGGCAGGGGTTGGACATTGTCATTAAATCCCTGCCGAAGATTCTCGAACAGCAACCTGTTCGACTCCAGATCGTCGGGCGCGGACGCTCTCGTCAGCGCAAGATGCTTGCCAGGCAGATTCGGAAATTGGGAATCGAAGAACATGTAATTGTCCAGCCTGCGGTGCCGCATCATGAAATCCCGGCTTTGATTGCAAGCGCTGATATTTGCGTGGCCCCCCTTGGGTTGAATGACCGCAACGTAACACAGGGAGCCTGCCCGATTAAACTGCTCGAATACATGGCCGCAGGACGCCCCATGCTGGCTTCGAATATGCCGATTGTGCGCGAGCTTGTCCGCGAAGATGTGGATGCTTTGCTATTTTCCCCGAATGACCCCGAAGACCTTGCCCGCCAAACGCTGGCTTTGTTGAATGATTTTGAGCTGTCGAAACGATTGGCTGAATCTGCCTCAGAGCATGTGTTGACGAACTTCACCTGGCACGAGTCGCAAAAGAAACTGGTGAAGGTGTATGGAAAACTGCTGGGTGATTAATTGGGCCTGGAATTGCCGTAAATTTTCCACAGAAATTCGGTTCTGTTTATGATTTCAATTGCCAAAATGGAACCGATCATGGCGGCTGTGAACGTGGCCAGCCCAACGTAAAAATACCTTTTTGTATACTCCGATAAAAATACGAAAAGATTATCCTGAAAAAAGGAATGGAAAACCAGAATGATCAGGCTGTTTCTTCCAAAATAGCCGAGGATGTTTTTTGCCGCTGTAAAGCGGGCGAGGAATTTTGAAGCCGCAATGACCATAAAACTCCCCGTACCTGCCAGCGTAGTGGCCGTGATCAGGTTGTCGTATTTTCTGAGATTGAGGTCTGTAGTAAAGTCTGTTGCGGCGTGCAGGGTAAGGAAAATTGCGGCTGAAATTGCAAATGGAACGGGTTGGAATTTCTGCTCTTGTATCCAATCCTTCGCCAGTGACCCAGAAATGAAATAGAAACTTGAAACCAACAGGATGTCCGCGCTGAAAGGCAGGCCGTTGAGTTTTACTCCTGAAAATGAAATTCCCCAAAAAGAGCGGATGCTGAGCCAGCCGATTACCAACAGGGCCGACAATGCAAGGGTTTGGAGGCGCTTGTTCAAGCTGTATGTTTTAAAGATGTCGAGAAGGACCCAGCAAAAGATCGAAACAAGGAAGAGATGCGGCAGAAACCAAAATCCAACCCACCTCAAATGCGGCCCTGACCCATAAGCAACCCAAAGCAATCCGTTTGTAAATGAGTTGATCTTGAAATTAAAGAACAAGGCAATAATTTCAACGACCCCCGCGGTGAAAAAATAGGGGACAAGCAGAACTTGAATTTTTTCTTTTAGCGTTTTCCCCAGGCTTTTTTCGTAATTAAAGAAAATTCCTGATAGAACAAAAAATAATGGAATATGGAACGAGTAAACGATCCTGTATAGTTCCCCTTTACTGCTGAGAATAATCCAATTATGACCCGCCACCACAAGCAGGATGCCAATGCCGCGAGCGATATCGATATGCGGAAGGCGGGCTTGCATTATGATTTTCCTGAAATGGTGATGGTTTTTGAGCAGGCGGGGGAGATGGGCATTTCCCAAGTTTACTATGTGAGCGCATGTTTGTGCTGTGGCTCCTTGATCTCGCAATATAACAGCCCGTGTTCGCAGTTTTTACATTCCATTTGCAGGGTGGCGTGTTGGATGTTGAATCTGTGCGCGAGCAGTTCGTTGATTTTTTGCTGAATGGCAAGGCCGTCGTTGATGGAAATATCGTCTGTGACAACGTGGGCGGAGAGCATACGCAGGCTTTCGTTGATACTCCATACGTGCAGGTCGTGGACGCCGCGCACGCCGTCTATGGTGTGGATTTTCTCCACCATTTCCTGCATGTCAATATTTTCTGGAGCGCTTTCCAGCAGAATATGAATGGATTGCCGCAGGATGCTCCAGGCGTTCCATAAAATGAAGCCGCCGATGAGAACGCTGACGAGCGGGTCGAGCCAGTTCCATTGCGTGAAGTAGATGATGATGCCTGCAATGACTGCGCCCAGTGTGGACATGACATCTCCCATCAAATGCAGGAAGGCGCTGCGCAGGTTGAGGTCGTGTTCACTGCCGTCTTTGACCATCCATGCGGTGACGAGGTTGATGATGAATGCCAGGGCGCCGACTCCTATCAGAATAACTGAATCAACTTCGGGCGGGGAGAGGAAGCGGCGGTATGCTTCGTAGAAAATCCCGATTGCGATCAGAATCAATGTGGTGGAATTGACCAATGCGACCAAAATCCCAACGCGGTGATAGCCGAATGTTTTGCCGGCGTTGGCGGGTTTTGCGGCAATCTTCAACGCGTACCAACTTAATCCTAATGCGATCACGTCGGTGAAGTTGTGTGCGGCGTCGGTGAGCAGGGCGAGGCTGTTGCCGAATAGGCCCGCGATGATTTCGACGAGGACGAAGGCGGCGGTAAGTGCGAGGGAGAGCATGAGCCGTTTTGTGGTTTGGCTGGCGAGGCCGCCGAGGTGGGAGTGGTTTTGCATTATGAATTATCCGTGGTGAACGTGGTCTAGCCCCAGCGTAAACAGGCGTGCAACGTGATCGTCGTCGATGGAGTAGAAAACCTGCCTGCCCGATTTACGCGCGCGGACGAGGTGCATTTGGCGCAGGCCGCGCAGTTGATGGGAGACGGCGGATTCGGTCATGCCGAGTCTGTCGGCGAGGGCGCGGACGCTCGTCTCGCCGTCCATGAGCAGGGCAATGATGCGGATGCGGCTGGCGTCGCTGAGGGCGCTGAAGAGTTCGGCAAGTTGGATGGCTTTGAGTTCGGTGAGTTTCATAATATATGAATATATGAGCAAGTTTTCATATATTAGCGTCTAAAATAAAACCTGTCAATGTGATATTTGACAGGTTTTATTTTACGGAAGTGACAGTCGCCTTCAAGGTGGCTGTCACTTTTGAGTCTATTTTATGAAAATGCCTGTGACCCAAAGCATGAGCATGCCTGTAATGACTCCGCTGAAAATAAAACCTGGCATGGGTTGTTTGACATTGTCTTTTTGAATGATCCTTCCAATTTCAACAGCCACCTGGAAGATTGCGCCTGTGCCGATGGCGAGGAAGAGAACGGCGAGGAATAGAGATGGAGTGAAGCCGCCGATCCATGCGCCGAGGATGGCGGGTGCGCCGCCGAGCAGTCCCAGCAACGCCAGTTGGCGAATGTTCGGGCGGTCGCGCAGGATGGGCGCGATGATGCCGAGTCCTTCGGTGATGTTTTGGATGATGAACCCAACGACGAGGAATGTGCCCAGCGCGATCTCGCCGACGTTGTAGGCCGCGCCGATGGCAAGCCCTTCGCCGAGGTTGTGGATGCCAATGCCGAGGGCAATTCTCCAGGCGATGTTCAGGCGTTGCGATGATTCGGAGCGGTCTGATGATTTGGGGCTGTCGATCATTTCGAGGAGCATGTAGGTGGCAACTGCGCCGATGCCGATCAACCCGATTCCCTGAAATGTGGATGGGACTTCTGCCGCTTGTTCGAGAGCTTCGATGAAAGTATCCAGCCCAAGAAAAATCAGCAGGCCAACAGTGACAGCCATCAGGAAGGTCATCCATTGTTTGCCGAGGGTGCGAAGCGCGGGAAGCCAGAAGATTCCAAGAAAGATCGGGATGACTCCAACATACAAACCGATCAGCGTGAAGCTCCAAAATGTTTTTGCTTCTGGCGCGGGGGTTTCAAATGCAACAGGAATCATCACATCAAACGGGACGGCGTTGCTGGTGAAAACGCGCACGGCGTAGGCTTCGCCTTCCGTCCACGCATAATTAACGGTGATAAGCGCTTTGCCAAGCCGTGGAATGGTGGCGCTGGGCGTGACTTCAAATGGCATCACCGCTTCGTTGACGATGACTTGCGCAATGTTCAATTCGGCGGGGCCGGTGTTTTGAACATTCAATTCGATATGTCCGCGGGCGAGGTGATATCGTTCGATGGTCAGGCTTTCGATGGGTGCGGGGGAAGTGAGATCGAGTCCGCCGCCAGTTTTGAGGAAGAGGACAATCACTCCAGCGAGGAGAATGATTGGGAGCAGAAGCAGGATGAAGGTCTGGAAGGTGAAGCGGCTCTTTGTCGTGGGGGAGGTTTGGTCGGTCATTATCGGCTTCTCCTTACGCTGATACCACTTCAAACATGCCATTCCAGCCGAGTTCTGCGAACTCCGTCACGTGCGCGTGGAACATGTACATGCCTGGATATTTGTAGCTGAATTCCAAAATGCCGCGCTGTGCCTGGCCTTGAATGATGGTGTCGGTAAATTCGGACGGTGTGAGGCTGGTGCCCGTGGGATAGTAGTGAAAGAAATTTGCGTGCAGATGAAAAGAGTTGAGCAGGTCGAACTCGAGAATGTTGACGAGATAGATGCGCACGGTTTCGCCGACTTTGATCTGGATGGGATGGTTTTGATAGTAGAACGGGATGCCGTTGACGGCGTAGAAATCATTGGCGTCATCGAAGTCGATGTCGATGCCGTGCATGACCATGACCATTTCCCTGTCCACGCGCGGACGGCCTTCCTTGGGATCGACGACGAATGCGCCGTAGAGTCCTTTTGCGATGTGGCGCGCGAGAGGGAAAACGTGGCAGTGATACAGATGCAAGCCAAATGGCTCGGCATCGAATTCATAAATAAATTCTTCACCGGGGTTCACTGTTCCGCCGGGGCCTGTGCCGGGCACGCCGTCCATTTCGCTGGGGTGGACGCCGTGAAAGTGCATGGAGTGCGGATGGTCACTGCCGTTCTTGAAATGGATGCGAATGCGGTCGCCTTCGGTGGCGCGGATGGCGGGGCCGGGGATGCGCCCGTTGTACGTCCATGCGGGGAAGTCTATGCCTGGGACGATTTCGATGTTTTTGTTGACGGTGACAATTTCATATTCGCGCAGGGTTTGGCCGTTGGGGAGTGTGGACGTTTTTCCGTAATCAAAATCGGTGAGGATGTCTCCCGGGTTGAAGCCGTTTCTTTCGTGGTTCACGTCGCCTGTGCCGGGCAGGCCTTCGCCATGTTCCATTCCCGAAAAAGCGTCTGGACGATGTGGCGTGGGTGTTTGCAGAAAATGTTTTTTGTGATCTGCTTTTTCAGCAGGCTTGAGGTTGGTGAGGGCAACACTGCCTGCCGCGGATAAAATTCCGAACCCGCCTAGTTTGAGTAGGTCTCTTCTTGAAAGTTTGTTTTTCATTTTTACCTCTAAGTTTGTAGATTCGTAATTGGTAAATTGGTGATTGGTAATTGACTACACCCAGCCCAACAGCTTTGCGATACTTGCGGTGAGGAAGGTGACTAAAAATGCCGTGCCCAGGGTGATGACCACGCTCAAGGTTGCCCATTTGTAGCTTTTGGTTTCCTTGTAGATGGTGATGACGGTCGTGGCGCATGGGTTGTGCAGAAGGGCAAACAACATCAGGTTGATGGCGGTGAGCATCGTCCAGCCGTTGGCGTTGACGAGCAGGTCGAAAATTGCGTTGTTCGATGACGGCCCGTTGATCATCATGCCTGCGCCCATGTAGACCATCATCATGGTCGGGACGACGATCTCGTTGGCAGGGATGGCGATGATGTAGGCCAGCAAAATCACTCCGTCCAACCCGAGCAACAGCCCGAATGGATTCAGCCAGTCTGCGATCATGCGCGCGAGATTTGAATCTCCCAGGTGAATATTCGCCAAAATCCAGATGATCGCTCCCGCGGGGGCGGCGGTTTGCATGGCGCGCCAGAGCACGAAGATGGTGCGGTCGATGATGGAGGAGTAGAGGATGCGCCCGATGTTTGGTTTGCGGTATGGCGGAAGTTCCAGGGTGAAGGCCGAGGCTTCGCCTTTGAGAACCGTGCGGGATAACAGCCACGACATGAGGAAGGTGAACGCCACGCCGATCAAGACCACGCCGACCACTGTTCCAGCGGCGATGAAGGAGGTCAATGCCGGGGGGAAGGCCGCCGCCACAAAAACAGTGGCAAGCATAATTAAAGTCGGGAAGCGCCCGTTGCAGGGGACGAAGTTGTTGGTCAGGATGGCGATCAATCTTTCGCGCGGCGAGTCGATGACGCGAGTCGCCACCACGCCTGCCGCGTTGCACCCAAATCCCATTGCCATCGTCAGCGATTGTTTGCCGTGCGCGCCTGTTTTCTTGAACATCCAATCGAGGTTGAAGGCTACGCGCGGCAGGTAGCCGAGGTCTTCGAGGAAGGTGAAGGCGGGGAAGAAGATCATCATTGGCGGGAGCATGACGCTGATGACCCAGGCGAGGCCAAGATAGATGCCATCCCACAGGAAGCCTGTCAGCCACCAGGGGATGCCAATTTGAGTGAAGAGGTTTCGCCCAAGATCGCCCAGCGAAAATAGTACGGTTGCAATCGCGTTGGAAACCACGTTTGCGCCTGAGACGGTCAGCCAGATGATGGCGCCCAGCAAAAGAAGCATGATCGGCAATCCCGTGATCGGGGAGGTGACGAGGCGGTCTATCTTTTGGTCGAGATCGTATCTTTTGTCTGTTGCGGTTTTCACGGCGCGGTTCGCCACTTTTTCCGCTTCGCTGTAAATGGATTTGACGATCTCATCGCGAAAGCCAGTGGATAAATTGTTGCGGAGCGATTCCGCTTTGGAGATGATGTCGTTGGGGGTGATGGTTGTGTTTGACATAATTTTCTCTGGGAGGTAGATAACTCGTAACTCGTAACTTGTTTCTCGTAACTCGTCTCTCGTATCAGCGCTTGCCCTGTCTACTGTCTTCCTTCCACGCTCATCTTTTTACTGAACTGCACATCCTCACGATACTGCCGCGAGACAATCTCGCTGAGTTCACCGCTGGTGATGGCTTTTTGTACGCGCGAGTCGCCATCCAGCAAACGGATCGCAAGCCAGCGCGCATTGGGGATGCCCGGCGCCATGCTTTCGATCATCGGCACAAGCTCACTGACCGCCATTTGGAATTCTGGCGTGCCTTCCACGCGCATGGGTTTGACCGGGATGTTGCCTTCGATAACCTCCGCAACGGTGGACAATAACGTAGCGACCCCATGGCCTGAGCGGGCGGTGATGGGGATGGCAGGCACGCCGAGATCACGCGAAAGACTGCGCGTGTCCACTTCCATTCCTTTGCGGCGCGCTTCGTCCATCAGGTTGACCGCCACCACAACCTTGTCTGTAATTTCCATCACCTGCATGACGAGATTCAAATTGCGTTCCAGCGCGGTGGCGTCGGTTACAACGATGGTACAACTTGGCTGGCCGAACAAAATGAAATCGCGCGCCACTTCCTCATCCTGGCTGGCAGATAAAAGTGAGTATGTGCCGGGCAGGTCAACCAGTTTGTATTTCACGTTGTTGAATTGATACCCGCCTTCCGCGCGCGTGACGGTCTTGCCAGGCCAGTTGCCCGTGTGCTGTTTGAGTCCCGTCAACGCGTTGAACAAGGTGGATTTCCCCGTGTTCGGGTTGCCAGCCAGCGCCACCACGCGTTCGAAATCGCCCACCTTGATTCCCATTTGTTCCAGTTGCGTAAACGCGGGGCAGGTTTCGCAGTGTTCGGTGGGGAGGTTTATTTTTGTGTTTGTCATGTGTCTCCGTTTAAACTGGCTTTACCCAAATTTGCGAAGCTTGATCATTTCGCAGGGCAATCATCGTTCCACGCACGCGATAAGCGCGTGGTTCGCCGAAGAAGTTTGCCAGCTCAGGGTGGATGGCAGTTCCAGGGGTCAAGCCAAGATCAAGGAATCTGCGGCGGGTGAATCCCTGCACCGAATCATCCAAAGCCACAATCTGCGCCCGCTGACCATGCGTCAACTCGGCCAGCGGAATGGCTTCGCGCTTCAGCATTTCGCTTTCAGGCAGAGCCGTCACATAAATATTCGACGCCACCGCAGGCGCAAGCTTGTATTCGCTCTCCCCATCGCTCAACACATAACGGTGTGAATTTTTTTCGATAACGCGGATGTCTTGTCCCAGGCGGAGTCCTGCCGCCAGGATTTGTTGATACGCGAGAGCAGGTTCATCCTCAAGATGAACGATTCGCGCCGGACTTTCAGCCTGCCACGCCGTAATAGGCATTCCCTCCGCCCGATTCATTTTCCCCTCACGCGAAGGGATGGGGTCGCCGTGTGGGTCGCGGGTGGGGTGTCCCAGCGCCGCATCCAACTCGTTGAGCTGTGCCTCGGTCAACGAGTGTTCACGCTTCTGCGCCTCCCCGTGGATTTTGTTCAACGGCATCCGCGCTTCGTCTGCCAGATAACGCTCCCACAACCGATGCGCGCGGAGAACATGCAGTGCCCAGCGTTCGCCTTCGGCGGTGAGGCGCAACTCAATGCCATGTGATTCCACCAGCCCCTGCGCTTCCATGTGTTCGATGAGCTGTATCGTCTTTGCGCGGGGCAGGTCCAGCGTCCCGCCAATGGATTCAGGAGTGGCGCGCCTGCCTTGATGCTCGCGATCCAGCAAGTGTTTGAGCGCATCCTCCACCTGTTCGCGTTCCTGCGCGGCGCGATAGGATCTGTAAATTGCGGCCAGCCCCACACGCGGAAGGAGAATTGCCGCAAGCAAAATGAGCGCTGTTGCCATCCAAACGGTGATGTTCATATTTATCTGCTTCCTACTTTGACAATGCCATATTTCAAAACCTTTTACCACAAAGTCCACAAAGGGTCACAAAGGAGGGCAAAATGCTAAAACCAAAGGTTTCCTTCGTGTTACTCACCTGCACTGCAACAAACGCAGTGCGGCGCAAGTGTCGTGACCTTCATCGAACTACTTTGGGTAAAAATCGACCTGTCCGCTTCATGTATTCTCTATACTCGTCGCCGAATTTTTCGATGAGATTGGCTTCCTCTTTCGGCGTGCGGATTGCCATGGCGATGAACGCCAATATTCCCAGGGCGGCAATAAACCAGTTGTCTGCCATCAACCCAAAGGAAATGAACAGGGAAGACCCAATGGTGTACAGCGGGTGGCGAACCCAGCGGTACGGTCCGCTTGTGGACAGCTTATGTTCCTTGCGTGTGGCGCTGGTGGGGGAGATGCCGCCTCCGATACTGCTGAACAGCCAGTAGATCGAGAGACTGCATAGAATTCCGACCCCGACCCCAAGCCAGCGGACCCATTCGGGAAGGCCAATCTTCGACCAGACCATCCATTGCGGGTTGAGCAAATACACGAGCGGACTAAGCCACAGAATCAACCCGCCAAATTTGATGATGTTCATCATGACAAAGCCGTCCACTTTGCGGGAGATTTTCTCGCCTGAGTCCCTATCCGCTTTGCGGCGGAAATAAGATGAGATGCCTATTCCAGTGAAAAGAGTAAGGGCGGCTAAAATGCGGAAAATGTTTTCGTTCATTGTTCCTCTTTCCTCTTTGTTATTTATCTACAAATACTTGACTCGTCACCGCCGTCCCCAGCACGATATTTGCCTTTTGGCCTTCGACTTTGATCGTCAGGTTGCCGTCGAACGCGGAATAGTTTTTGACCACGATCTTTACTTCGGGCACGACGCCGATCTCACGCAGGTGGCGGAGCAAGGCCGGGTCGTCGTCTGATACTCTTCGGACGGTGGCAGTTTCATCGGTCCGCAATGAAGCGAGCGGACATGATTCGTCGGCGGGCATGGTCAAATCTGCCGTGGGGATTAATTCGCCGTGCGGGTCGCGGGTGGGGTGTCCCAGCGCTTCGGCCATGCGCGCTTCGAAATCTTCCGAGATCACATGCTCGAGTTTGTCGGCTTCGTGATGCACTTCATCCCACGAATAGCCGAGCGTGTTGACGAGGAAGGTTTCGAGCAAACGATGATGACGAATGACTTCGAGCGCGGCTTTCTCCCCATTCTTTGTGAGCGTAGCCCCTTGATGTTTTTTGTAAATCACGAGCGGCGATTTAGTGCTGGCAAGTTTTTGTAACATGCCAGTGACAGAGGCAGGCGCGATGTTAAGCCGCGCGGCCAGATCGTTGGTGCTGGCTGAACCGCCGTATTCATTCAGTTCATAAATGTGTTTGAGATAATCCTGAATGGATTGGGTGATGGCTTCTGACATAAGATTCCTTTGCGCGGCGAAATTTCCTGCATGTAAAAATAAATTTAGTCTCACCTAAATTTATTTTAGCCTAGACTAAATTTATTGTCAATGGATTCCTGTCGTACAATATTGCCATGTCTCTTTACTCGGAAATTCTCGAACAACCCGAACGAATTCATTCCCTGCTGTCTTCCCAAAGGAAGGCGGTGGAGAAGATCGCGGCGGCGCTTCGTGAGCGCGATGTGCAATATGTTTTTCTTGCCGCGCGCGGCACATCGGATAACGCGGGCAGGTATGCGAATTATCTACTGGGCGCATTGAACGGGCTTCCGCTTGCGCTGGCGACGCCATCCCTGTTCACATATTACAAACAGCCGCCGAAGTTGAAGAATGCGCTGGTGATCGGTATCTCGCAATCGGGGCAGTCGCCTGAAATTGTCAGCGTGCTGGAGGAGGGCAGGCGGCAAAACTGCCTGACGCTGGCGATCACGAACGATGCAAAATCTCCGCTTGCGAAGGCCGCCGATTTTTTGCTGGATATTCAGGCGGGCAAAGAGAAAGCCGTTGCGGCTACAAAAACATACACGACCGAGTTGATGTGCATTGCGATGCTTTCGACGGCGTTGGGCGGAAGCAAAACTCGTTGGAATGAATTGGCTGAAATTCCGCGTTGGATGAAGTCTGTGTTGAGGCACGACTCACTGATCGCGCAATCTGCCGAACGCTACCGTTACATGGATCAAACCGTTGTGCTGGGGCGTGGATTCAATTACGCCACCGCTTTTGAATGGGCCTTGAAATTAAAGGAACTGGCCTATGTGAAAGCGGAGCCTTACTCTTCGGCAGATTTTCAGCATGGCCCGATTGCCATGCTCGAAAGCGGTTTCCCTGTTCTGGCGGTTGCGCCGAAGGGCAGGGTGTTCGAGTCGATGGTCGCGATGTTGAAACGATTACGCAGGGAAATATCTGCTGAATTGGTTGTGATCTCGAATGACAAAAAAGCGCTTTCTCTTGCCAGCCTGCCATTGACCATCCCCGCCGATGTGCCCGAATGGCTTTCGCCTTTGATATGTATTCTCCCCGCGCAGATGTTTGCCTATCATCTGACGCAGGCAAAGGGATTCAACACCGAGCGCCCGCGCAGTATCCGCAAGGTGACGGAAACGAAATAGCTTATTCTGCCCGATTTTTTTAAGTGTGCAAATCTTGTCATTGGATGGAATTATGTAATAATCCCATCATCAAATCAAACAGGAGATTTTCCATGCGCGTCTGCGTTCTTTCCGATGAAGTGCTTGCAGATTTTGACCCATCCCCTTTTTTACAAGACTATGACTGGGAGATGGTGACCCTGACCGCGCCTGTGATGGATAAGGTGCGCGCGCTAGCCGGGAGCAATAAATTTGACTTGTACCTCAACGTCTGTGAAGGTTATGAGTTCGAAGACGAAGAGGACGATGTAATTGGTTATCAGGGCATGGAAGTGGTGGATGCGCTGGAAAAACTCCAACTTCCCTTCACAGGCGCAGACTCGAATTGTTTTGACCCCACCCGCGAAGAAATGCAAGCCGTGGCGGATGCGAATGGAATCGGCTTTGCAAAGGGGTATCGGGTGAAAAGTGCGGAGGAAGCTGAAATATTGATAAAGAACCTGCGCTTTCCCGTTATGGTCAAACACCCGAAGAGTTATGGCAGTATGGGCATGGTCAAGGAATCGCGGGCCGATACGCTGGAACAGGCGCTTGCACAAGTGAATCGTATTTGCTCCGAGTTCGGCGCGGCCCGCATGGAGGAATTCATCGTCGGCAAGGAGTTCAACGTGCTGGTGGTGGATAACGCTGATGAGCTAACCCAGCCGATTGCCTACCCGCCCGCGGAATTGATCTTCCCTCCCAACGAAGAATTCTGGCACACTGCTATCAAATGGAATTATGATGTCCCATTTGATTTCAAGGAAGTGACCGATCCTCAACTGGCCGCGCGCCTTCAAGATACAGGCAGGCGCATGTTCCTTTCCATGGGCATCTCTGGCTACGGACGCTGTGACATCCGCATGAACGAAAAAGGTGAGTTGTTTATTTTGGAGATCAACCCCAACCCTGCAATCATGCTCCAGCCCAAAGAATACGGCCCTGCAGATTATATGATCCTGTATGACAAAGACGGATATAAAGGATTTTTTGAACGAATATTCAATGCCGCATTTCTCAGGCAAAAAATGAGAATGGCTGGTTAACCAGGGAGTGGCTAAAAGAATGGGCTAAAAAAACCTCTCACCACGGAGATCACAGAGCGCACAGAGATTTCTAAGAGTTTTTCTCCGTGACCTCCGTGTGCTCCGTGGTTAAATCTTTTGGCAAGCCCACTACATTAGCCACTCCCGTTAACCAAAAAGAAGTCCGCAATCACTGCGGACTTCTTTTTTGCACTAGCGGTTACGGTTGGCTTACAACCAGGTTATCGAAATGGATTTCGGCAATTGGCTCTGTGTCCTCGAATGAGATTGCCGCGAAAGCAAGCGCGCCGGAGGTTGCTCCGTTCGCAATCGTCGTTGCCGAAGCGAGCAATTGACCGTTTACCTCGAGCTTCAATTCACTGCCATTGCAGGTGACGCGAACCCTGTTGGTTTCGTTGCCCTGCTTCACTGCATCCGAGAAGGACCAATCCACCAGCGGGCTCATCGAACTGGCTGTCACACTGCGGATGGTGTAATACCCGTCGCCACTGATCGCCAGCATGTACCCATCCACAGAGGTATCCTCGTGTTCCGTCAGGCGGCAGACCACGCCAAAACCCGCATTGTTATTCGCCGGGCCGCTGATCAGGGTTGCATCGAATTCGATTACCGTGTTGTCAAATTCGGTGGTGGATCGGCCCCAATGCCAGAGATCGCCCAGCGAGCGCACCACATAAACGCCGTCCCTCGTTTCAACAGAACCGTTTTCATCCGAGTAGGTTTCCATTTCCACGCCGGGCACGCTAAAGTCATCGGCAAACAAAAAGTTGGACGGTACTGCCGTGTCGATTGGAATGACAGGGTTCGTAGCAACCAGAGGCGGTTCCTGGTTGGATACGGGCAAACTTACGGCAGAACATGCCAGGGTCAGTAAAAAAAAGACGGCAATGACGCTAATACTAAGTCGATTTCTTTTATTCATTTCAACTCCTTTTGTGATGATCGAATTTTAGCAGGGGCGGATAATTTCCCTAAGAACCCTTTGGTACTAACAATTTCATTTGATAAGCTCGAGCGTCCTCAAAAAATTCACGGTCATTCTTGCGGTTGCGCCCCAGAGCAATTCGCCGTCGTAGGGATGGTACGCGATCAGCGACCGTTCGGATTCGCGCAGGGAAAACTCCCAGTAATTATTTCGATTTGCCAGCCATAAAAGCGGGATGGTGAAGACTCGCGCCACTTCGACTCCTGCCACTCGAAAAGCATACGGCCAGGGGATGACACCCACGATCGGACTCACCCGAAAACTGCTGATGGTTACCAAGCGGCTGAGCCTCCCGAGGACTTTTACATCGGCGGGATTCATCCCAATCTCCTCCTCGGTTTCGCGCAGGGCGGTTTGTTCGGGCGTGGTCTCGCCATCGTCACATGCGCCGCCAGGGAAGGAGACCTGTCCCTTGTGAGATTCAACCCTGTCGGTGCGGCGGGTGAAGAGGATATGCCACTCGTCTTTGACATAGGTCAACGGCACAAGCACCGCCGCGCATTTCAAGAGCGTCTCTGGTCTGACGGGAATCTCAGCATAGCCGTCCGAGTCCACGGCGTTTTGTTCGGCTTTGAATAGCTTTCGGGAAATGTATTCCTCTGTAAGTTGGGTCATTTCTAAAAATTACGCTTCGTTACGCACAGGACTGCCGCAATAGGAACATTCCGCGGTAATTTCATCCAGCCATTCGGCTTCATCTGGTTTTATTGCCGCCCCGCAGGATGGGCAATGGGTCGGCAGGGTGGGTCTTTTTTCAACGGCGGCTGGCTGGGCAGAAACTTCACGCGGCAGGTTGCCCTTCAATAGATTTTCGATCTCCTCCGCCTCAGCATTTAAATTTCGCTCCCGCAATTCATGGACGATGCGCCCGCCGAGCATTTGCATTCGAGGATAGCGTCTTTGATCTGCAAGCAGGGTCAATCCACGGCGGAGATGGGACATGCCTGTTTTCGTCTGCCCGCTGAGAATGGCGGCCCGTCCCGCTTCGATGTATAAAAATGGCGCGCGCTGTGGAAAGCGGTTTTCCGCTCCCTGCGCCAGTTGATGAAAGGCGCTTGCGGCGCTGGCGTAATTGCCGTCTTCCATCATTTGATTGGCCTGCCGCAGAATGGGCGGTACATCCTGCCCCATGGCTCTGCGGAGCATACGTTGTCCACGACGTCTAAACACTGGATGCCTCCTGGTCTGAATCCACGCCGGCTTCGTTTGCCAGTTCCACGGCGCGGGGGTCGAGGGTCGCTTCTATTTTTCTGCCGAAGACAAGAAAGCCGGTGTGCGCCACCATGCGGTCTGTCGGGCGGAGGCGGCTCGCATCCGCTTTGTAATAGCGGAGCAGGATTTCGCAGACTTCGATGAACGCAAATTTATTTTTCCGGAGCGCGTTCAAAGTCTTTTCCACCTGGTTGAAGGTGGGCAGAATCGTCCCAAAAAACCCGCCAGGCTTGAGCGCGTTGCGCACCTGGCTGATGTAGTCAAATGGATTCTGCACATCGAGGAAGAAGGCGTCTGCGTCAGATTCGTCGAAACCTTCTTGAATGTCGCGCAGTTTGAAGGTCACGCGCGAAGCGAGGCCGATGCGTTCGACATTCTTGCGAGCCAGATTCTGCACAGCGGGCTTCTGTTCATACGAGATCACTTTTCCATCCGCGCTGACGGCGGTTGCCAATGCAATCGTCATGGAGCCTGAGCCGGTGCCGGCTTCCATCACGGTTTGGCCGGGCGCGATGCCCATTTGAATGAGAATGTAGCCGATGTCTTTCGGGTAAAGGATTTGCGTGGTGCGCGGAAGTTCGTTGAGAATATCCGAAAGGGAGGGTTGCAATAAAAAGAAGGGCGCGCCCGTATGGCTGAAGACTTGCGAGCCCCAGGGCAGGCCGATCAGGTCATCATGCTTGAGCACGCCGCGATGACTCTGAAAATCTTTTCCTGATGCCAGGTTGAAAATAAAATGTTTGTGGGTGAGGCCGACCAGTTGAGCGAGGTCGCCATCACGGGCAGTGGATGAATAGTTCATGCGGGGTATTGTACTTCCTCTTCTGTTTCGATATTTACATTTTGTGGAACGTCCCGAAGGTTCTCGTAAATCAACCTTGTTTGTAATCCAACCCTTCGGGACGGCGCGTAGCATCAGTTCTCAATTTTCGGTTGGATGCGAGCAGTACAGCCAGCATTCCAATTCCCATAACCAGCAACCCGCAGATCAGGGCTGGGACGTAGTTGAAAAGCCACTGCGGTTTGCCGATGGATTCGCCGATGGCGGAAAGACCCGTGCCTGCGGCGGCGGCGTTCCAAAGCCCGTGAATTAACACAGCGGCAAAATAAGCGGCGAATAACCGCCCGATGCGTTTCTCTTTAAAGGCAGAGACGATGCCCCAACCGACCAGCCCCGAAGCCGTCATGTGTAGTATGCTCGTTCCAGCGCGGACGCTGACGATCACAGGCCAACTGCTTGTGCCGTCTGCGCTGGCGTTCAGGCTTTCGATCAGCGCAAAACCCGCGCCGCTTGCCATGCCGAGCACAAATCCCTGCGCAGACGATTCGATCTTCAGCGCAAACAACCAGACCGCCAGAGGCTTTAGCAGTTCCTCGATCAACGGCACAAGGATGGCGATGTACCCGATGACGGCGGCAATCACGATTGGATTGGAAATATACGGCGCGAGCAGTCCCAGGATAATTTGCTCATTTGTTTCCACTTGCAGGATGTCTGCGATTTGCAGGAATTCCTGAAACCTGGAGGGTTCGGCCACTGCGAAAACCACCATGCCGAGGACGATGAGCAAAAGGAGGAGGAGGATTTCAAGCACAACCATCACCAGGGGAGCGACCGTCATGCTGAGGCCGAAGATGGCAAAAAAGCGCCAGCGCGGCCCTGCCTCCAGGCCGTGTGAGCCGTAGCCGAACAACAGCCAGATGGGCGGAACGATCACGAATAACGTTAACACTGGCAGGATGAGCCAGCCCATCCACTTGATTTCTGTAAAAGCAATTACACCGCCAATCGTCACGCCGAAAACCACCAGCCCGGCCACGGCAAGGGTTTGCCAGCCTGCAAATGGAAAGATGAATGGCTGGTCTGCCTGTTCCCGCCTCATTGCTTTTTGCAGAACGAACCATCCGCAGAGCAACAGCAGGATGATCTCGAACCCAAAAGCAATTGCGCCGATCATTTCTGCGGCGGGGTCGCCGTCTCCGCTAAAGAGATCGATCAATGAACTGACCCCTAAAAACAGCACAATCAATAGCAGAAATACTATGCTGATGCCGAAAGCCAGAACCGTTAATGTGGACGATACATGAGTTTTGTTTGGTTTCATTATTTCTCTTCGATGGTCACGCGGATGATCTTATCGCCGGGCGGCGGCAGGGCGCTTTGCGCGGGGTCGCGCAGGGTCAGGTTTTCGGCAACATCCAGCCCGCTGAGGACGAATCCAAAAATGGTGTAAGAACCGTCCAGGTGCGGCGCGGGCGCGAAGGTGATAAAGAACTGGCTCCCGTTTGTATCTGGCCCGGAGTTTGCCATGCCCACCATGCCAGGCCTGTCGAAAAACAAAGGGCTGATCTCGTTATTAAAGAAATACCCGGGGCCGCCCCTGCCCGTTCCGCTTGGGTCGCCGGCCTGCGCGGCAAAGCCAGGGATCACGCGATGAAAGGTCACGCCGTCAAACCAGCCTTCGCGCGCAAGGAACACAAACGAATTCACAGCCCAGGGCGCCTTGTCCGGGTACAACTCGAGCACGATATCGCCCTTTTCGGTCTGGATCGTGGCAATGTATTGTTTCGATGCGTCGATATTAAATGGCGGGCATTGGGTGAATTGCTTTTTCCCAAGCGCAATCAAGCCAATCGTATCGCTCATGTTTCGATAATCGAGCAGATAGAATTGCTCGCTGTTCATAAGGATTAATGGAACCGCGGCGACATTTAATTGCTTCGCCGCATCCACCATAGACATCAATCTGGTCAGCGTTTCAGGGGCATTCATCGCCGCTGTGAATTGATCCACGTCCATGCCCAATGACGGGGCTTCCTTCACTGCCCAGGCATCGAACTTGCCCGCATCCAAATTTACCCACTGGTCATACTTGGCGAATAACAGATCGTACATCGCCCAGAATTGACCCTGCTCATCCGCCGCCAGCGCGGCAAGGATGGCCTTGTCGGATTTATCCAGAACGCCGATCAAGGGCAGTGGACGAAAGACGAAGCGCAGGTCGTCATGATTTTTCATCAACTCGGTGATGACCGTTGCCATGCTCCGACAGCCCCCCGATTGAAAATCGCAATATTCGATCAGGGTCACTGGCGCGTCGGCGGGGCCGATGGAAAAATCCGCCGCGCTGACGGGGGGGAAAAGCGAACCCACGCCGAGCACGGGCGTGGGTTCGGCTGAGATGCTCGAACAGCCATAGACAGGGGTTGGCGTATCCACGATGAGCGGCGTTGCGATAAAAGGGGTTGCGATGGGCGGGGTTTCCTTCTGGCTGGCACATGCGCTGAGAAGGAAGATGCTTGTAACGATAAAGGATGAAATAATCAGGGTTCGTTTCATTTATTGATTCACCTTGAACGTCCGGAAGGGTTCTTCATAAAACAGGGTAGGTTGCTCAACCCTTCGGGACGGTTTATTAATCGACTGCCTTCTGCAAATGCTCGAATTTCCACATCCACGAGATGGTGTTGACGAAGTCTGCAAGCGATTCGCTTTGCTCTCTCAATGTGCGAACGGCGGGGCCGACGGGGTCTTCGCCTGCCGCGCCGCCGGGTGAATCGGCGTAGGCTCCGTGGAATGCGAAATACGCCTGGTTGATCTTGCGCAGTAAATATCCATTTTGCAGGAAGACGAGGCGGCGCTCTTCCATGTAGGCTTCGGCTTCTTCTATTTTTCCTTCCGCGAGCAGGGCATCGGCTGTGATGCGGGTTTCGTGCATTTGGGCGCGGAAGTCAAAGGGGGGGCGGGGTAAATCTGCGGGGTTGGGATGATTCGTCGGCAGGGAAACCAAGCCCGGGCTCGAGAGAGAGGCGGTAAGTCGCTCTGGATAAAAGCGTTGGACGACGAGCGCTCCGATCTCATCGCCTGCAATGGACGCGGTGGTCTCGTTCATGGTGCGGAGTTCGGGGGTTTCGTTGTAGGAAAATCCGAGCGGGCGAAGGGTGAGGTAGTTGTGAATCCATTCGTGCGCGATGGTGCTGAGCGTCCAGTTTAGGTCGGTGGTGCGCATGACCATGGTGGGGTACACGCCCACGCCGCCGATGTTGACAATCAATGATGATGAGTTGAGCCCCTGGTCTACATTGCTTTCAAGCTGAGCCTGCTCGTCTAAAGTGAGGTTTGTGTCCACTGAAATGTTTGCGACTTGTTCGATGCGGTCACGCGGGGAGACGATGAGGGCCATCGGCAATGGCGTGGAGTGATACCAGACGTTCGGCACAGGCTGGCCGACGGCTGTCAGCCCGACTTCGGCAAGTACCTGGCTGACTTGTTCTTGCAGGATGGCTTCTGCGAGCGGGGCAAGTTCGCGCTGTCTTGCGTAGAGTTTGTCCAGTTCGGCGCGCAGTGACTCGGAGGCGAGTTCTTTGTCTGTGACTTCTGCGTCCGCGTAGATTTGGGCAAGCTGGTATTCCTTTTCGAGAACAAGCTGGGTGACGCGCAAGTGTGCGCTGACGATTTCTTTTTGCGATTCGTGACCGAGCGTGTAGGGGATGCCCGCCGAAGCCGCGCGGATTTTGATGACGGCGGCATTCGACATCCATTCGACGTAATCGAATTCGATCTGGCGCGTAAATGCGCGCACCTTTTCGATGGGGTGGGTGAGGGATGGGTTGCTGTACCCGCTAACAAAACCGAGGATGAGCAGGGCGAGCGTGATCTCCAGCCCGCGTGTGATGCGTTGAATCATGGAGGGGATTATAACAAAAGCGGAAGGCAGAGCCTTTTTATTTCAGCTCCGTCTTTTTTACCTCAAGCGTTTATGGCGCTGGTAGATTCAGCTTTAATATGGGGCGAGGAAGTGGAAAACGACTATTCCAAAAGGAATTGCGGTAATAGTAATAACTGTCTAAAGCGATTATTACCCCGCTCTCATCATAATACCAACTCTTAAAACCTCCAAACCCCATAAATAGCCCTCCTGTATATTCACGAGTTACCACTGGCATATCGGTGCTCGAAAGATAAATCCCATCATGGCGAACAACATATTTCCCGGTTGGGGATGGAACATCAGTGTACTCAAGTGAAAAATCCACAACTTCATAATTTACCTCCAAATCGTTCATTAATTGTTCAAGGAGTTCTCCATTTACAAAGCCCTCGCTGTGAGTACCAAGTGATGATTGAGAAAATATTATGTTTTGTTTGGTGTTTTGCCTGAAATCTGGAGATAAGGCAATTAACACGTTTTCTTCGGAATGAAGAAAAACTTCCTCGGCAGATTCAAAATATGCGTAGTTCTGAATGTCAAATTCGCCATTTTTTAATGGCAACCAGCTTAGATCAAGAAGCTCGTAACGCTTGCCATCCGTCAAATCTAAAATGTAATGAGGACTATAACTTGGGGAATTATCTGGTTTGCCTCCACTTCCTTCCAGCCAAACCAATTCTGAATTTAGAAATATCCCTCTCTCTAGCACTAGCGGGTCATTCGGCACTTGTTTCTTTTCTCCCGTGCGTAAATTCAGCAGATAGATTTCTCCTGTTTTTAATTCATTTACAAAAAGATATTCTCCACCAGGTACCCCGCGCACAGCGGAGTTTTTACAAGCGGAAATCAGCACTTCCGTATGAGGCGGTATCTGTTTATCTTCTTTGGCACATTCCTCCCAATACAAATTTTCATATAATTGTTCCACTTCTTCCGGGCAAAATGCCTGAAATAGCACGTCTTTCAAGCGGTCAGGGGTTTGCACCCTGCATATGCTCCAATGCAGCGCTTTCACTGGCAGGATACAGCATGTGAGGATCAACATAATTAATCCCGTAATGGTGATGGTCCAAATCTCGTAAGTTTTCCCGTTGGGGTTTTTCATATTTTTCCTTTTACGGCGTTGGAGTTGCTGTTGGCATTGCGGAAAGAACAATCAACGGCGGTTCTTCTGGATGTGTTAGTCTATAGTTTAGATGATTTATCATTTCCATTAATCTTCCATCGAATATAGAGTTTCTGGTATAAAAACCGAATTTCGCCTGCACTTCTTCAGGAAACAATTTGTCAATATTGGAGGATGCGCCACGCTTAGGAACTTCAACACTCTTAACAGACCCGTCTGCCCTAAGATGAATTACAGCAGGACGGGAATCGTTACCCCCGGAAAAGCCGCAAAATGCCCAAACATAAACTTTCTGACCAGACCTCGCTAAAATGTCCCATTCACATATCATAGACTCAAAGTCCCATGTTGTTGGAAGGACACTTTGGACCAGAGCAGTTTCATATTCCTTCCACCTCTCTACTTGAATTGCATCCGGTGTAAAGATGGGAGGAGGAGGCGCCGTCGGTATGTGTGAAGGAGTAGGTTCTACAAAGGTTGCCGTCGGTGTGAAGGTAGGCGGTGGGAGAGTCGCCGTAGGCAGGGCGGTTTGAGTGAGGGAAATATGCGTCCACGCGAGGGCGATGGCTGTGTTTTGTGCGTCCGCTGTGTTGGCTTGCGCGGACGCACAGGCCGTCAGCGTGATGAGTAGAAAGGTGATGAACACTACGTTTTTCATGCTTTGCCCCTTTTACGGCGTTGGAGTTGCTGTTGGCATTGCGGAAAGAACAATCAACGGCGGTTCTTCTGGATGTGTACGTCTCCACTCAATATGATCTTGCAATTCCCTTGCCCTTCCACCTTGATAGTGAGCAAATTTTTCGCGCACATCTGGTGGGAACAGCCTAGGAATATCCCTACTCCAATTTTTGGCTCTTTCCACGCTTTGGATAGCACCGTCTATCTCAAGATGAATGATAGCAGGCACACTTCCACCACCATCTTTGCCGTTGCACACTGCCCACACGTAAACATCACTGCCAGATCGATCTAAAATTTCCCACTCACATAAAACTTCTTCTGCTGGAAGGTCAGCAAGAACATTTTTCGCTAGTGCTGTTTGATATTCCCTCCACCTTTCCACCTGAATAGGGTCAGGCGTGATTATGGGGATAGATGTCTGTGTTGGCATTACCGTCGCGGGGACAGGTGTAAATTCCAGCGTTGGCATGGTCGTTGGCGGAATAGGCGTGAAAGTAGCTGTTGGAATAGCTGTTTCGGTTGGCAGTGCGACTATTTGTTTTCCGCAGGCAATCAGGAACGCGAAAAGAACTATCCAGAAATAGCGGTGTGGTTTCGTAATCATGGCAAATCTCCTCTACTGAACAAGAGTTTGAACTTGCGCTTAAAATACATAGGCCCTCTATTTTTTCATTTTGTTTGTTGGGGGTGTCTTTGCTTTTCCCCCACAAGGTTTATTTAAGTTTCATTATAGTGAAGTTCGCATTGAAAGCAAGTGGAAATTTTGAATTTAGGATGTGGGAATTTCATCAGGCTCAAGCCGCCGTCCTCGGCGGCGTTTCCCTGGCACCGCCCGCCGCATCGTCCCCGAAGCGGAGCGAGTGGGAAGGCAGGTGTGCGAGTAAATCCTTCACCGAGGATGTATGCCCAGATATGGGTACGGCGAAGGGAGCAACTCATTTACAAACTTTTAGCACACCCCAGTTCTGTCTTTTTTACCTCAAGCGTTTATGGCACAGGCAATTTCATCTTTAATATAGGGCGAGGCAATGGAAAATGTGAACCATACAGACTGTCTTGAATGTAATAATATTCTCCTTGTGTAAACACTATCCCGCTTTCATCATAATACCAACTAATAAAACTTCCGCCCTTGCCCGCGTAATACCCACGGGTATATTCACCAGGGATTAATGGGGTGTCTGCTCCGGAAAGAAAAATCCCATCCGTGCTAGCGATATATTTTCCTGTGGGAGAGAAAACTTCAACATACTGAAGTGATAAATCCACAATTTCATAATTTACTTCTAAATTTCTCATTAATTGCACAAGCACTTCGCCATGTTCAGAATTTGCGCCGAATTCAAGAGAATACTGCGATAGGATCACATTCTGTTTAGGGTCTTGTCTGAAATTAGGAGCTAAAGCAATTAATTCGTTTTTAGAATGATGAAGAAAAACTTGTTCTGCTGACTTTATATATCTATAATTCTGAATATCAAAATCGCCATTTTTTAATGGCGCCAAAGTTAAATCAAGTAATTCATAACGCTGACCATTGGTTAAATCTAAAATATAGTGTGGCCTATAGCCATTTGCGCCAGGGCCAACTGAACTACCACGTAACCAAACTAATTCCGAACTTAGAAATATCCCTCTTTCCAACAAGAGTGGGTCATCTGGAACTTGTTTCTTTTCCCCAGTTCGTAAGTCCAGCAGATAAATTTCGCCTGTTTTCGCTTCGTGTACAAACAATACCTCTCCGCCAGGGACGCCACGTACTTCAGGGTTTGTGCAGGCAGAGATTAACACTTCCGTATTGGGGGGGATTTGTTTGTCTTGCCTGGCGCAGTCTTCCCAAAACAAGTTTTCATACCATTGTTCCACTACTTCATCTGGGCATACACTATCTAACCACCAGTCACCGTAATCTACCAGTACTCTGCATATTCCCCAATCGAAGACTATTTTCGGCAGGAGACAGCACATGATCACAAGCACAACGCCTGTCAGTATCTTGAAGAGCAGGGGCTTTCTTTCTTTGAGATTTTGCATTGGTTTGAAATCTCCCATCGGGTTCAAATTGCGGCTGATAAAACGGCCAGCAAAATAGGATCGCTCAAAACTTTGAGTCTCTCTTGTGAAACATAAGTTTTGTGTTCTTTATTGCGATCCTCTTGAAAATAGTACGTTGTGATTTCATAAAATCCTCCTTTAGTTTTTTTTATTTATCTCACCTTTTGCGGAAAGATCGTCCCGGTGATACGCATCAATGAAAAGCCCTAGCGTCAGTAGCTAATCTGAATTATGGTTAATGCTATGTTTCATGGCACAGGCAGGCGCAGCTTGAGAATAGGGCTAGGAATACGATAATACCCTTGAGCCTCCAGGAAATGAATCAGATAACCTGCTCCTTCTTGGAACACAACCCCACTTTCATCGTAATACCAACCTCGGAAATAATATCCCATATCGCGAGTTACAACTGGCGTGTTAGTTTCCGAAAGATAAATACCGTCAGCACGAACGGTATAATTGCCTGCTGGTGAAGAGACATCGGCATAACGGAGCGAAAAATCCACTATCTTATAATCCTCACCCAGCTCTTTCATCAGTTTCTCAAGTAGTTCACCATTTTTGGGATTTGTTCCTTGACTAAGCGCGTACTGAGAAAAAATCACATTCCTATCAGGGTATTGGCGAAAATCAGGAGGTAATGCAATCAGAGTATTTTCTGTCTGATGAATGAAGACCTTTTCAGCTAACTGAAAATATTCATAGTATTGAGGGTCAAACTTAAAGCCCTCGAGCCGTGGGAGTCGGTTTAAATCAAGCAGTTCGTAACGCTGACCATCGGTCAAATCTAGAATATAGTGAGGTCTATAACTAGGATCCTCGGGACCCACCAAACTACCTTCCAACCAGACCAATTCTGAACTTAGGGTTCGAAAAAGAATAAATTCCGTCATTGGAAAAGGCACCGAGGATAAATGGTGTAATTCCATTGCGGGCAGACAGTGTGATATGTAATGTTCAAAGTTGCCATCATTTCATCAGAGATTTTTTCACCTGTTGCATACTTCTTTCGGA
>JACRLB010000007.1 GCA_016235445.1 Chloroflexota bacterium
AGTACAGCACCGTGACTGACAGTAGCATGTCGTATAATCCATTCTGTTGCTCCTCGAAACGTTGGATGGTTTCGAGAATAATAGATTTTCGACATAGCACAAACATCTTTTTTTGTCATCACTCGTTACAGGGACACTACCGAATATGGCAAATGGTCTACAATTTTTTCTCCAACCGAACTCCTTCCGTCTAAAAAGTCTCCGCCGTCAAAAATATGCCCGCTCCAGCCAAACCAGCGATCCCAAATTTTTTGACTGGATATGCCGACATATAGAATTTCACAGAGATCATTTTTTACAACATACAGTTCATGGAGACCGTCTTCCTGATATTTGAGTTCATAAAATTCCCTGAAAGTTATCTCAATCATCATTTCCTCCTGTTGAAAATCTCATCGTAGGCTTTATCTGCTTCCTCGCCGATATGCGTGTAGTGGTTCGTTGTGTCGATGCTGCTATGCCGCGCAAGTTCCTGCGATAACTTAATATCCCGTTTAGCTAGATAGGTCATGGTGACAAAGTAATGGCGAAAATCATGGATGCGGACAAGGTTGCGCTCGACGCCAGCCTCTTCAATTCTGCCTTTGATTCCCTGCTTTGGGTTGCCTTTAATTGCCGTCCACATGCCGCTGGCGCTGATGGGTCTGATCTTCTTACTGGCTCGAATGTCGTGACGCAAAAACACAGGCTGGGATTTCAAAGGCATGCGTGTGTTGGGCTCGATGGATGCGCAGGCGCGATGATATTCACGCAGCGCCTGAATTGAGCGTTCCGAAAAACGGACAACAGCCTGTTTGTCGCCTTTGCCGATGATGATGGCGCGGGCTTCCAGCCAGTCAATATCTCCGCGTTTCAGGGCACATGCCTCGGAGATTCGCAAGCCTGTATCAGCAAGCGTCAACACGAAGGCGCGGTCGCGCAAGGCGGGCAAATCGCCGCTCAAATGGCTGCAATACTCGATGACTTTCTCCACCGCGTCACGCTCAAAATTGACGATCCGTTTGCCTTGTTTGCGGATTAAACGGATGCGCCTTTGGATCTCCGCCAGGTCGTTTGAACGGTGGAAGATATAAAACCCGACGACCGCCGTGCGCCAAATTTGTTTTGTGGAAGGGGAGTAAGCTTTGATGGCTGAAAGAAATTCTTCGAATGTATCCACGGTAAGTGGCGCATCTTCGCCGACAATATATGCGAAGCGTCCGAGAGCGTAACGATAGGCGTCAATCGTGTTCTTGGAAAGGTCCAGCGCAGACAGGAATTGGTCTATTTTCTCTTGCATGAGGTAATTTTCCTCTTGTTTTTATTATGGCGTATAATGCTAATTATATTCAATGATAAAGAGATTGTCAAGATTTGCTTTAGGGGATTTTAAGATGCGCTCCCCCACTGCTGCTTTGACCGCGGACGGTAGACCACAGACCACGCAAGCGAAACCGCTTCACACCTACAGGACGGCTGGTTTATTCATCCTTCATCCTTCGTTTTTCATCCTTGCATTTCCCCTCCCCTGCCCCACTGACTATCCCTTCGAAAAGTTGTACAATATGCCCATGAGAAGCCAAAGAGTAAAAGGGAGTATCTTATGCCGCCTTTCGTAAATGCAGAATGCAAGAATTGCAACAAGCTCAACCGTTTTGACCTGGCTGAATTAAGGAAAGAAGATGGAAGCCTCGTCAAAGGTGTGCTGTATCGTGGTGAAGAAGATAATGAGGAAGTGTTCGAGAAAACCTGTCAGCACTGCGGCAGGAAGTTCAAATTTATAGTGAAAGGCGGGGACGATGGCAAGAAAAAGTAAACCCACACAAGACGATGAGATTTTCGTAGAGTCCACTCCCCTCTCGCCAGAAGATGAACGGCTGGATAAGTTATTCGACGAAATGGAGCAAAACTCGCTGAAAACGCTCGAAGATGCGGCGCGGCAGATCATCACCCTGTCCACGGCGTTACTCGGCGCATTCTTTGGGTTGATGGCTTTCAAAGATGCGCCCACCTACCTGAAATTCTTTGAAATCAAGTTAATCGGCGCGCTGGCGTTGATTTGTTTTATGGCAGCGTTGTACTTTGCCTTGCAAGCAGTTTCACCAAAACGATATGAATACCCGCGTGCGAGTTTGACCGGGAAACGCAGAATTCTTGAAGAAATGCTTACGAAGAAACATCGCGCCGTAAATGTCTCGGCATGGATATTCGGTCTTGGCGCTCTGTTGATGCTCGCCGCGGCGCTGGATATTTTGATTTTCAGACTGTAAGACAAACCTCTGGTTTGTCCGCGCAAGTCGGACACTTGCGTTACATCGAGGAATTTTATGCTCACCCTCCACCTAACCCTCACCAACAACCAAGTTAGCGTACGCGCCAATGGGAAGGAAAGCCATCAGTTTTCTTTGCATGATTTGATTCCAACGGAAAAAGAACAGCAGGAATTTTTCAAAAACCCGCGTCCCTACGGCGAGAAGTTGTTCAATGCGCTGTTCAGAGACGCGGCGCGGATTGAGTTCGATGCGCTCTCCAAACAACCCGAGCGGACGATTGTGCTGGTGCTGGAGTCACCTGACCCTTCGACCCTTCGACAGGCTCAGGGCGACGCTTCGCTTAGGGCGAGCTTAGACGGCGTGGCATGGGAGTACGCGTACAACAAAGCCAAAGAAGAATATGTGGTGGAGGATTGCGCCTTTGTGCGCGCGTTGCCTGAGAAGGAACGCCCCGCGAATGGACGCATGAAAAACGAAGTGGATCGCGTGTCGTTGTTGTTCATCCCTGCCAACCCGCTGGTGGATTTGAGCGGCGAGCCGATGCGCTCGTTGGATGTGGAAGGCGAATGGCGGGAGATGAAACGTCTCATCGAGAAAAGCAACGCGCCGTTTGACATGCTCGAGTTGAGACCCGCGACGCCCGAAGCGTTGCAGAGCGTGATGGCGAGATTCCAAAATGGGATGATCGCGCATTTTTCAGGTCACGGCGCGGCAACGAAGGACGGCGCGATCCTGTTATTCGAGCGCGAGAACGGGGCGTCGAATCCGCTGGAGGCGCGGGAGTTCGTGCGGGAGATCAAAGATAAGGCGTGGATCGGCTTCTTGAGCGCGTGCCAGTCCGCAGTCCCAGAACGAACCGAGTTTTCCAATCTGGCGCGGGAATTGGCGAAGGCGGGAGTCCCGTTTGCGTTGGGGATGCAGTTCAATCTCCCCGATCCGTTTGCGCCGAACATCAGCGGACAGTTCTACAACTATCTCGCGTATGGACACGCCGTCCCCGAGGCGGCGCGGCAGGCGCGGCGCGCGGTGAAGCGTGAGAATGAATTTCTTGTCGGCATGATCGCGCTGTATGCCGCGCACCCCGATGAAGCGGGAACCCTTCGGCAGGCTCAGGGCGGATGGCGCGGCGCGGGCGCGCAGACCGTGAACCTGTTCCGTCCCGCCGACGTGAGCTACCTGCCCTCCCCTGCCAGCGGATTGATCGGACGCCAGCGCGAGTTGATGCGCATTGGCACACGCCTGCTCGATGTTAAGAAGCCGCTGACGGTGACCCTGCACGGCGCGGGCGGGATTGGCAAGACCGCCCTGCTCTGGCAGGCGCTCCTGCGCTTCGCCCCATCCTTCGAGTTGACTCTCGCCATCGGGCTGGATCCACTGCCGTCGCTGGAAAGCGTGCTGGGACGGGTCGAACGCTTTTTGGGTTTGCCTTCGCCTTGCGCGAATGAAACGAAGGAACGCGAAACGATTGTGCGGAACACGTTGACGAGTAAGCGCACGTTGCTGGGTTTGGATAATTTTGAAACGCTCAATTACGCGCTGAATGAGAAAGGCAGTGACGAAGAAAAGACTGCCAAGAGTTTGCACACCTTTTTCAAGAGCCTTGCCGCAAATGGTGTGACGCTATGCGTAACATGCCGTGAAGTTACGAATTTGGGTGGCGAAACCATTGAAGACATTCAAGGTCTTACCAATGAAAACGGCGGAAGATTGTTTCAGGAGAATGTGGTCAAGCAAAAAGACGAAATTTACATCGAGAAGACTCAACAGGTAAGTGAAATGGTTGGCGGTCATCCATTGGCGTTGCGCCTGCTTGCTTCTGCATTTGACGATCAAGTTGGAATATCGCTGGATCAGTATATTGAGAGTTTGCAATCTTTCCTGCCCAAAGCACACGACAAATGGACGGAGGAAGATCGTCACGAGAGTTTACGCGCGTCGTTTGCTTTCTCGATGGATAATTTGCCGAAGAATGAAGAAGGGAAAAAATTACGGGTTGCGGTATCAAGATTGAGCGTATTCACTTCATTCTTTATGGATATTATCGTCGCGCCTGTATTAGAGAACTATTTTCCTACAACGATTGATGAATTCTCGGAAATCAAAGAACAAACGAAAAACACACTGCACACGCTGTGGGAACGCGGATTATTAGAACGCTCCGACGCATTCTTGTTGGAAACCGAAATTTACTACATGTACCGTTCACACCCAGCATTGAGATATTTTGCTAAAAAATATCTGACCGACATTGAAACCGTCAATAAAAACTACTGGCAATCAATGAGAAATCTAGTAATCACGGCAGAAATGTCTATTGAGAAAATGCCAATTTGGTCAAAAATCATTTCTGAAGCATTGCCAGATTTGTTACGTGCGACAGAAATGACAAATGATATGGATGCGTCGCTAATGCAATTCAAGCTTAGTAAGATGCTTGAACTATTAGGTTTATATAATGAAGCACTGCGTCTATTAAGGAAATCTGGTGAAATAAGTAAATTTCATCATTTCCCTCAAGCTGAAGCAGCAGCACTATATGCTATAGCAGGTATATATGTAAAACAAGGAAATCTTGAGGATGCGCTAAAATTGTATCGCCAGTCTTTTGAAGTTTACGATTCACTTGGAAACGAAAACTTGAAAGACAAGGCAAATGCAATTGTTGAGATGGGAGTTATTTGCAACTTGCGCGGAGAAACAGACAAGGCAATGAGGCTCTACCAAGAAGCTTACCAAATTTACGAAACACTAGGTCGTTCTGGAATAGAAGGCAAGTCTAATGCAACAAGGCATATAGCAAACATCCTAAAAAATCGTGGAGATTTAGAAGGGGCGGCGATGTTACACCAACAAAGATTTAAAGAAATACAAGAAAGGGGTAATTATTTAGAGATTTCCATTGCATTGACAGACACAGCAATGATTTTATGTGATCTTGGAGATTTTAACACAGCAATAGAATTACTTCACCAAGCGCTTAAGGTTTTTAATTTACTCCAAGACCAACAAAATAAATCGATAACATTAGCAAATTTAGCGCATGTATACACATCTCGTAAAGAACCATCAAAAGCGACTGAACTTCTTGAACAGGCAATACAGATATCACACGATATAGGTAATAAACAAAACGAAATACTATATATTTGCGCATTGAGTCGTGCTTTATGGAAAATTAGTAAGTATGAAAAGGCAATCCTATCTGCCTTTACCAGCCTGTCGCTGTTAGCCGACTTAGACTTAAGAGAACAGCCCAAAGTTGCACAGTCTGTTATGTCTGATTTATATAGTTGGAGAAACGAATTAGGCGTTGAAACGTTCGACATAATCTGGAGAAAAACTACAGGAAAAAATATTCCTGATTGGCTTATGTATATCTGATGCGGAGAGCCACTCATGGCTATCGAACAATTTATCGCGGGCGCGATTCAATCTGCAAGGGAGAAGCGTCCCGAAGCGGAGGAGTACTTCAAGTCCGCGCAGAAGATGGCGGCGGAGAAGAGCGTCCCTGCGGAGATGCGCGAGTTGGGCAGGGTCTTGCAACGAATCATGATCGGCGACAGGAACGTTGATCTCTCGTCCCTGCCGAGGGAGTGGGCGGAGATAATACAAAGGATGAACGCTTCGCGTGAATTGTGAAGGATGAATGTCATTGCGAGCGCACTTCCCCGCACCGAACGCAGGACGGTGTGCGAAGCAATCCCCACGTAACAGGAGACTGCTTCGCCGAAGGCTCGCAGTGATCGGGTACTGGAATAGTGATCGTTGAATTCCCAACCTGCTTTTGCATGATGACGTGACTGCCCTTTTGCCGCACTTTCTCGAATCCATGCTATGTCAGAATCTTGCATACATCCCTGCCTGAGAGAACACGCAACTTTGGCATTACGCCCTCACAGAAGGCTTGCTTTTCACTCCTGGAATATTAGGCATAAGCGGTATAACATATGTCTCTTTTTTGAGTCTGCGCTTGATTTCGGAAGGAGATGCCGCCTCAAAAAATAATTCCACCGCTTCCAATAAATTTGCGCGGGCATCTTCGATGCTTTTGCCCTGACTCACCACATCCACTTCGGGGCAGGTCGCAACGAACCAATCATCTTCACGTTCGATTACGGCAGTAAATTGAAAGGATTTTGTATTCATACCATCTCTCCAGTTGTTGAAGTAATTATACGCTACCTTTTATTCCGAATCGCTCGCTATTAATTACGCAACATGCAACCTCTCCCCCACAAAGAGTCCATCCCCCGGATAAACCGGGGGATGGAAAAAATTAACTCAAACATCAGCCAGTTACTTCTTTGGCTTCTCCTTCTTTTTCTTCTTCTTTTCCTTGTTCTTCCCTTTTTGTTCCTTGTTCGCCATAATTTTCTCCTTTCCAAAATCAACGGGTGGACGCTCAAAATTATATCACTTGATAAATTAGAACATCTATTCTATAATGGATGTATGGACTCGCTCGAAACCCTCAAAGAGTTATCTTCACAAATGTCGTTTGAAGCAGATGGAGAGCCGCGCCTCTCTTCCCCCGCCCCAGCCTGCTTCAGTCCGAAGGAAAGTGACCAGGCTTTTACACACCCCGCCCAACTCCCCAACGGACAGAAGATCATCCTGCTCAAGACCCTGCTCTCCTCCGCCTGTGAGCGGGACTGTTTCTACTGTCCCTTCCGCGCAGGCAGAGACTTCCGCCGCGCCACCTTCAAGCCCGATGAATTCGCTGGCCTGTTCAGCAAAATGAATCGGGGCGGAATGGCCGAAGGTGTCTTCCTCAGCTCCGGGCTGGCCGGAGGCGGAGTCCGTACGATGGACAAGCTCCTCGATACCGCAGAAATCCTGCGCAAGAAACATCAGTTTCGCGGCTATGTCCACCTTAAGATCATGCCAGGCGCAGAGAAAGATCAGGTCTACCGCGCCATGCAACTGGCCGACCGCGTCTCGGTCAACCTGGAAGCTCCCAGCGCCGAACGGCTGGAAAAACTTGCGCCGCATAAAATATTTTTTGAAGAGTTACTGCGTTCTCTCAAATGGGTCGAGGAAATCCGCAGAACCGTGCCCGCCTATAAATTTTGGAATGGACGCCACCCATCCACCGTGACTCAGTTCGTGGCCGGCGGCTCCGACGAAAGCGACTTGGAATTGCTCAACACCACGAGCTGGTTGATGAAGAACGTGCGCCTCAAACGCGCCTATTTTTCGGCGTTCCATCCCATCCGCGATACCCCGCTCGAAAACAAACCCACCGTAGACCCCATGCGTGAACATCGCCTGTATCAGGCATCTTTCCTTTTGCGCGATTACGGCTTTGACATCGAAGACCTGCCCTTCACAAAAGACAGCAACCTCCCCCTGCACACCGACCCCAAACAAGCCTGGGCAGAGATGAATTTGATCCATCATCCCATTGAGTTGAACAAAGCCGAGAAACACGACCTGATCAAAATCCCCGGCATCGGCATCAAAGGCGCGGAGGCAATTTTATATGCCAGAAAAAACAAAAATATCCGCGACCTCTCTTCGTTGAAGAAACTTGGCGTCATCGCCGAACGCGCCGCCCCATATGTATTACTGGATGGACACAAAGCCGCAATGCAAATGAACTTGTTTTGAGAAAGACACTAAAAAAACTGTTCTTTTCCGTCTTTTCCGTAACATCCGTGTACCAAAAGAAGAGTGACAAGAACTCAAGAAACTCTGTCTTAGAATGACACAGCGCTCAACATCATTAATAAACTTTATCGGTAATTAGAAAAAACGTCCCGAAGGTTGTTGTCAGGAGTTCAAGTTCCTCAAGAAAAACCTTCGGGACGGTGCCTGTGCGTTATTTCCGATAACGTCTAATATTTTTTATTGATAATGTTTTTTTGTTTATAAGCCGCAACATTCATCTTGCAATGTCAATATAAATGTTGCGGCGCTTCCCATCAATGCAACCTTAAAATATTTCAACATCCCCTATTAATCCCTTGTAATTAAATTTATAATGACTATACTAAACGAATAATTTACAAACTAATTTGTAAAAGGAGATCATAACAATGACTACGACAACCATGGAAACACTTTCTATCAAAACAGAAAATAAATTTCGCACATTGATTACAAAGCAATCCTACAAAAAAGGCGAGGTGATCTGTTCCATGCCGAGTGAAAACATCATGGATAAACCCAACCGCTTCACCGTACAGATCGCCCGCGACAGGCACACCCACGTCGGCAAACTCGCCGCGTTGAATCACTCCTGTGACCCCAACGTAATCCTCGATACAGACAAAATGCTGATGATCGCGCGCCGCGATATCGAAAAAGGCGAAGAGCTTTCATTCTTCTATCCCTCCACCGAATGGGAAATGCAGGCGCCTTTCATTTGCCTGTGCGGCTCAGCGAACTGCATCCATGTAGTGGCCGGTGCGCGCTTCCTGCCGCTCTCCACTTTGGAGCATCACTACCTCAGTTCCCACATCCGCGATCTGATGATCGAATTGCTCAAGAACACAAAACTGCATTTGAAAAATTTGTAGGAACATAAAATCAAAACTCCGAGTTCATCATAAACTCGGAGTTTTGATTTAACTGTAAGGGCGACCCGCCCATAGAAAACAGCGGCTCGATAATCGTTGAAGGGTCGTCCCTACGGCATAATGCGCGTTACAATTTTTGGTGAAACGCCAACAGTTTATAAGCGCTCGACCAGGGCTTGCCCAGCCTGTGATTGTCCGAAACCACAATCTTGCTGAATCTCTGCGCGATCTGCGGCATGAGCATCGCAATCGTCGCCCAGTCATCGGAGAGCACAGCCTCCTTCATCTTTGCGGCAACCTGCCCCGCCCACATCCACTCCATGCGAAATTTATCCGCCTTCACCCAATAATCACGCTTCTCCCAAGCCGCCACAGAAACATCAATTCCATCCGCAATGGCCTGCAAAGCCAGCGCAATATATGCGGCCTGGTCCTTCGTTTCGGGCGTCACATTCGATTGCTTTGCCAATTCGCGAATGCACAGCACTATGGATTTCGTCAAACGGGTTCGTTCTTTTCCTACAGAATCGGGGTTGATCACACGGCTCAAGATAAATTCTCCAAATTCAAAATATTTACAGACGCGCGATTATACCGCTGTGGACACCGTCCATGTTGGGATAAAATATAGCCCATGAATTCCCCCATCACCGCCATTCTCTTCGACTTTGGAAATGTCTTCGTCAATTGGGATGCCCGCAACCTCTACAAACGCTTCTTCCCTAATCTGGAAGCTGTTGACTCTTTCCTGAAAGAGATTCGCTTCGCTGAATGGAACGCCCACCAGGACGCAGGCCGTCCATTCAAGAAAGGCATCGCCGAGCTTTCAAATCAATTTCCCCACTACGCAGGCCTGATACAGGCATTCGACGCCCATTGGGAGGAAAGCCTTGGCCAAACCCTGCATGAGAATATTGAGGTTGCGAAAAATTTAAAACAAGCTGGCTGGCCGCTCTATCTGCTAAGCAACTTCTCCGCAGAGAAGTTCGAGATTGTCAGGAAACAGCATGATTTTCTGACAATCTTCGATGACATGATCATTTCAGGCGAACATAATCTGATCAAGCCCGATGCCGCCATTTTTGAGTTTGCCCTGAACAGAATCAAGCGCCCGGCAAAAGAGTGTTTGTTCATTGACGATTCGCTCCCGAATATTGAAACAGCACGTAAAATGAATTTCATCACCATCCATTACCAGTCCCCTGCCCAGTTGAAGCGGGACTTATACCAATTATCCATTAAAGGCTATTAGACCGATGACAACCATCACCGAATCCATGTTGGCAACAATAGAAGATGAACTGCAACGCCAGGTTGCAAGGCTTGACCAGCCGCGAACACAACAATTCCACGAGATGCTAACCTACCACATGGGTTGGACAGGGGAAGGCGCCGGCTCCCTCGCTGCCGGCAAGCGGATTCGTCCGTTATTGACTTTGTTATCAGCCGCTTCTGTTTTTAATGGTGAAGAGAAGGGGGATAATACAAGTGACCCAAATTGGCTACACGCTAAATCGGCGGCGGCATCTGTTGAATTGATTCACAACTTCTCGCTCGTTCATGATGATATTCAAGATAACTCTGATCTCAGGCGTGGGCGGCGTACGGTTTGGGTCAAATGGGGCGCACCGATGGCGATTAACGTCGGCGATGCTTTGTTCGTAATTGCCAATCAGGCCATTCTTGATTTAGCTGACCATTACCCAGCGGAGATTGTTGTCAGGGCGTCCAGTATTTTGAATGATTGCTGTCTCGATCTGACGCGCGGTCAATTCCTGGATATGTCATATGAAGAACGAGATGATCTTGGTCTTGAAGATTACTGGCCGATGATTGGAGGGAAGACCTCTGCCCTGCTGTCTGCATGTACCCATATCGGTTCCCTTCTTGGTTACGCGAATGAAAATCAGCAAGAGGCGTATCGCTTGTTTGGCTATCATTTAGGGCTGGCCTTCCAGGTGCAGGATGATCTCCTGGGCATTTGGGGGGACGAATCCCTTACTGGAAAGTCTGTAGCCAGCGATTTGGTTGAGGGAAAAAACTCCCTGCCAATCCTTTTTGGGTTAGGCAAAAACGGAAGGTTTGCTGAAAGATGGAGGCAAGGGCCGATCCTTTTGGATGAAGTCCGGCGTGTCTCTGCCTTGCTGGAGGATGAAGGCGCCAGAGCTTTTGCTGAGACTGTGGCTGAGGCGGAGACTCAAAAGGCGTTGGGCTATTTGAAAGAGGCGAATCCTTACGGCGAGGCTGGCGAGGCAATGCTTGGGCTGGCGAACATGCTGCTTAAACGGAAGCAGTGATCAGATTAAGAAAGAGGCGGTTTATTAATCAGACTTGACATGCGTTTTCAGCGTAGCGTATAATCCCGCTCGCCAAATATGCGGGTGTAGTTCAGTGGTAGAACGCTTGCTTCCCAAGCAAGATATCGTGGGTTCGAGTCCCATCACCCGCTCACAGTTAAGTCGAGGAAATGACCGCCTCGACTTTTTGTTATGCTATACTATTTGTAAGGTAGCTGTTATGCGTATGTCTTTGTCTTACAAGTAAAATTCAGCCCGGAGTTGACTTGTAATATGTCAGAACTTAACAAAGGCACAGTTTTATACGTGGAGGATAATTCGGACAACAGGAATTTGATCCGCAGGGTTTTGGGCGCGGAGGGATACTCTGTTGTTGACGCTGTTAATGCAGGCCAGGCAATCGAAAAACTTGAGGGTAACAAGATTGACCTGATATTGATGGATATTAATATGCCCGACATGGATGGGTACACTTTAACGATGAAGATCAAGGGAATTCAGAAATTCTCGAATATTCCCATTGTTGCAGTGACTGCAAATGTAATGCGCGGAGACCGCGAAAAATCACTTGAAGCGGGATGCGATGGTTATATTCAAAAACCAATTGACATTGATACGCTTTCCCAGCAGATCGAGCGTTTTATGACAAGGAGTTCAAATGCCTGACCAGAACCAACCCCCTGCTGTATCCGATACACAGCCTATTCGAAAGCCCAATATTCCGAAGGATGCCGCTGTGCTGGTGGTTGAGGATAATGTTTCAAATTTCGTTTTGATCGCTCGTATGCTTGGCTATCTTGGGGTGCATTGTGAATGGAAAACATCGGGGTATGAAGTTTTGGAATATGCCGATACACTCCCCCGCCTGGATTTGATTCTGATGGATATCCGCCTTCCGTATGAAGATGGGTACGGCGCTTTGAAGAAAATCCGCGCGTCTGAGCGGTTTAAATCCGTGCCGATTATTGCCGTTACAGCGGAGGCAAGCATGGAACAGATGAAGAAGGCCCAGGAATCTGGTTTTGACGGCTTTTTAGGAAAGCCGCTCGACCCAGATCGTTTTCCGGACCAAATCCGCCGTATCCTGAGCGGTGAACCCGTCTGGGAATTTAGTTAATGTGATAGATGACAAAGAATCCAGCGCCGCTTGCAACTGATACGAAAGAGAAAAGATATAAGGGCAGCCTGACAGGCACACTCGTAAGAACGCTCCTTATCTTTACCTTTATTCCCCTTGCCATTATGGCAGGGGCGGCTTATTTTAGGGCGCGTACTTTACTGCGCGATCAGGCGATTACGCAATCCGAAAACCTGTTGAGTAATCAACTTAAGATTGTGGGTGGGGAGATAAACGGCAAGGAAGAACAACTTGAATCCTACCTGGCTTCAACGGCATTTTCCACACTGGTCGAGGTTGCCCTGCATGCAAACCCGCAAAGCAGTGAGTTTCGCGCAATTCGCCAGAGTTTTATCAATGAAGTTCAGGCAAGGAATATTCAAAACGGAAAACCCATATTTGATGAGTTCTTTCTGGTGGACAAGGATGGGGTTGTCAGTGTTGCCAGTGAGTCTGCATGGCAAAGAGCAACCCTTGATGTATCCATGTTTGACGATATGGAAGGGACGCAGTCTCATGCTTTCTATGGTTTTACTCCCCTGTATGAGAATGAACTGATCCTTGTTACGGCGATAAACTACCAGACCGCGCGAGGTTCCACCCTGGGGACTTTGGTTGGGGTCACCGAAAAAGAGAACTTGCAAGAATTGCTTCAACCTCTTAATGGGTTATCGCCGCTTGCAAGCACTTATTTCATTTTGTCTGATAATCAATTCATTGCGAGTGACCCTGAAACCGGGGAATTCAATCGGATTGTTTCTTCAACTGCACAGGATGAATTAGCGGCGGGGCTTTCTGCGCTGGTTCAAAGCGGCGACGAAAAGCCGCTGGCTCTGGATATCACTTCGCCGGATGGCGAAGCCGCGCTTGCGCAACTGCAATGGTTCCCTGGAATGCACAGCGGCATCGTTCTGGAGATCGATACTATCAAGATCTATGGGCAGGTTGCCAGCCTTGCGCCGTTTACGATTCTGCTGGCGCTGGGAACTTTGATAGGTATCGGCCTCGCATTAACCTTTGGCATCCGGCGGGTTATTCGGCCTTTGCAGTCTTTATCTGAAATTACCCGAAAATTTGCGGAGGGGGATTTGAGTCAACGGGCGGAAGTGCGGGGCAACGACGAGGTCGGCACGCTGGCAAGCTCATTTAATTATATGGCCGATGAAATTGGGGAGGTTTACCGCTCGCTTGAACAAAAAGTGGAAGAGCGGACGCGTCAAATTCAAACGGCGGCTGAAGTGGCGCAAAGTATCACAACCATTTCGAACCTGGATGAAATGTTGAAGAAAACCGCTGAACTGCTTGTTCAACAATTTGGTTACCATCAAGCAAGCATTTTCATGGTGGACAAAAGCGGAAGGTTCGCCGATTTCAAAACCGGGTTTGGTTCTGCAACAAAAGGATTGATGGAGAAAAACTACAGGCTGGAAGTTGGTTCTGCCTCCATCATCGGCTGGGTAAGCAAAAACAATCGATCCCGAATGGCCTCGGATGTTTCGGAAGATCCGCTTCACCTTAAAAATGAATTGCTCCCTGAAACCCGTTCGGAAGCCAGTGTGCCGATTTCACTGGGAAACCTTGTTCTGGGCGTGCTCGATGTGCAGAGCGAAAAGTCTGGCGCGTTCAACAAAGACAGCATTGTTATGCTGCAAACTTTGGCCAGCCAGATTGCCGCGGCAATTCAAACCTCGGGTTTGATAGAAACAAGCCATGTGAATTTTGAGGAGCTTGAACGGCTTTATCGTTCAAGCCGGTTGATTGCAGAGGCAGACAACGAGGAGGATGTACTAACTATCAGCAGTGAAATCCTCAAAGGTGTGCCGTATCCGGCGGCGCTGTTCGTTGTTGACAACAATCATATCCGCCTTCTCTCTTCGGCCGACTCCACTCGAAGCCTGACATCCCTGGAAGAATTACGGAAAGACTATGAAATAGATTTCAGAGAGGTTAATGACTACCTGCTTAACGGAATAGCCATTGCCACCGCCGCAGACACATCCCTTCCCGGGGCGTTTCGAGACATTGTCGGTCAATTGAAATTGACGAGCGCCGCATTTTTATCAATAAAGCGGCACGGCGCGTTGGCCTCCGTCATTTTGATCGGGGCGCGGGATCGCATCCTGACCAGCACATCCATTCAACTGTACGCAAACCTGGCCGACCTTGCCTCCATTACACTTGAAAAAGTAGATGCAATTCAACAAACGGCAAGGCATCTTAAAGAAATGGAATCTCTTGCCTCCATTAATGAGTTGATTTCATCCGCCTCGGACCTTCAAGGTTTCTTTCGGGCGCTATTGGCAAAGATCCAGCAAATCATCGGTGATTTCAACTTGATCGTTGCCCTTTATGAGGAAAAGAGCAACACGATCAGCGTTCCATTCAACTACGAAAACAAAGGAATATCCTCCATTGATTCGTTTCCACTGGGCGAAGGATTGACGTCCATTCTGATTCGCAGCCGCCAGCCCTTGATGTTGGTGGAAAACACTGAAAAGAGAGCCTCGGAATTGGGGGCAAAAGTAGTTGGAAAACCCGCCCGTTCATGGATGGGCGCGCCCATGCTTGTACAAAACAACCCGATTGGCGCGTTGATTATTCAGGATCTGGAGAACGAACATGCGTTTGATGAGAACGATCTTAAATTCTTCACGACCCTGGCGGGTCAGGTTGCGGGTGTAATCCATAATGTCCGTTTGCTTGGGGAAAGCGAGCATAAAGCGCTTCAGATTGAAACCGCCGCGGAAATTGCCCGCGATATCAGCGGCTCATTAAATCTCGACGAGTTATTGATCAAGGCTGTCACCTTCATCCGGGAACGATTCAATTTTTACCATGCGGCTATTTTCCTTCACGACCTGCCGGGTGAATTTGCAATCATCCGCGAAGCGACGGGAGATGCGGGGGCGCAAATGAAGAGGGCCGGGTACAAAATCGGCGTGGGGTCAAAATCCATCGTTGGTTTTGTCAGCGGGCGCGGCGAACAACTGGTAGTGAATGACACTTCTAAGGATGCGACGTATTACGCAAACGTTCTATTGCCCGATACCCGCGCAGAGGCGGCGATTCCACTCAAGGTTGGCGAACGTATATTGGGCGTTCTCGATGTTCAAAGCACCAAGCCGTATGCTTTTTCAGATGAGAACATGCGCAGTTTGCAAATCCTGGCTGATCAACTAGCTGTTGCAGTTGTCAACACTGAGCTTTTTGCGGAAACGCAGGAGCACCTTTCGCAGCACCGTCTCCTCCACCACATTACTACCACGGCGGCTTCCGGTACCACCCTTGAAGAGGCGCTGGAAAGCGCTGTAAACGGATTGCGGGTAACGCTCGGCGGCGACCGCGTGACGATTCTACTGGCGGACCGTGAAAAGAAGGCGCTTGAAGTAAAAGCTTCCATGGGGTATTCTGATGATATTTCGAGAACGCAGATAATGTTCGGGAGTGGCATCACGGGTTGGGTAGCCGAACACAGGCGTCCGTTAAGAGTCAGAAACGTGAGTGAAGATCCGCGCTATATTCTGGCAAGTTCGAACACGCGCTCCGAATTGGCCATTCCGTTAATTTATCGCAATGAACTGCTTGGCGTTTTAAACGTTGAAAGTGAACAGGTGGATGCCTACACCGAAAACGATGAGGAAATGCTCGGAACTCTTGGTGGAAGTTTGGCCGCGATCATTGCGAATGCGCGGCTTTTGGAGCAAATCCGAGTTCAGGCGGAGCGCGAGCGATTGATCAATGAGGTTGCAAGTAAAATACGCAGGTCTACCGATATGCAATCCATCCTGATGACAACAACGAGCGAAGTGGCTAGAATTACAGGCTCCCGCTTTGCCAGGATTAACATAAAGCCATCAAATAACCCTGAAGAGTCTTAATGGAAAGTAATTCCTCAAACAGGCAATCCACAAATCCGGAAGAAGCCATCCGTCTATTTTATAAAAACTGGCGGGAACGCTTTGCGCTGCCTTTACTTATAGGGGTTTTGGTATTTGGCGCAATTGTGTTGATACCGGCCATCAGCGCATCCACCAGCCTGGTGGTGGATACAATTTTCATCTCGGCGTATATGATAACAGGGCTTGTAACGGTGATCCGCTTTTCCTACACAGTACGGATGAGCGTGTTTTTACTTGCGGTGTATATGCTGGGATTGGGAGAACTGATCACCCACGGAGTTTTAGGCGACAGTCTCATTTTCTTCTTTGCGGCAATCGTGTTTTCCACAATATTGCTTTCGCCCCGCGCCGGCATTACGGTGACTGTCGCCAATGTGATTACCTTTGCGCTGTTTGCCTTTTTGTTTATAAATGAGCGCATCACGACTCTTAACCCGTTTGCGTCCCCTGCAAAACTGGAGGATTGGTTCAACGCCACTGGCATTATCGTCATGTTCGGGGTGGTTGTCATTCTTGGGTTTCAAAGGCTGGAATTGGAATTCGTCGAGGCGCAAAGGCAAATTGACTCAACGCTGAACGCGCTGAAAGAAGAACGTGTAAACCTGGAAAACAAGGTGGCAGAACGTACGCAACAGCTTCGCCAGATCAACGAAATTGGGCGGCATGTTGCAGGCATCCTGGACCCAGATGCAGTGTTGCCGCGCGCAACGACCATTATCGAAGCCGAGTTCAAGTTTTACTACATCGCATTTTTTCTAATTGACGCCACCAACCAATGGGCGGAACTGAAAGAGGCCAGCGGCGAAGCCGGCAGGGTACTGCGCGAGAACAAGCACAGGCTGGATATCAATGGCAAGAGCCTTGTGGCAACTGCCATCCGCGCCAAAGAGGGGCAGATTTCATTGGAAGGCGGAACCGAGCAATTACGAATTGACAACCCTTTGCTTCCATATACCCGTTCTCAAATTGCACTCCCTCTGAGTGTCGGCGAATCAGTGCTCGGCGCCCTGGAAATTCATTCGACGATGGAGAATGCATTCCAGCCGGGGGATATTAATGCCTTTCAAAATATGGCGAATGAAATTGCCATTGCCCTCGAGAATTCCCGTCTCTTTCGGCAGGCCCAGCAAAGCCTTGCTGAAATGCGCGCAACACAAAGACAGTATCTTCAAGGCGCGTGGCAGTCACTTACGGAAGAGAAAAACCTGGCATATGCACTTGGAGACAATGACGCTCTCAACAGCAACGAGAATGAGATTGAAATACCCCTCACACTGCGAGAACAAATCATCGGCCAACTTCATTTGGTAAATACCGCTGAATGGACTCCTGAACAGAAAAGCCTTGTAGAAGCCATTGCAACCCAGGCCGCCCTCGCGCTGGAAAATGCGCGGTTGGTGGAGGAAAGCCAGTCTATTGCCGCCCGGGAAAAACTGGCAAACGAGATCATTTCCAAAGTTTGGACATCTGCAAATATGGAAGGTATCCTTCAAACTGCTGTTCGCGAACTGGGCAGGTCGCTCGAAGCCTCTGAAGTGGAGATTGAGCTATCCATGGATGGAGGCGACTATGAATAGCGGCAACCCGTTCAATAGATCGTCCTTTCTGACCGCCAGCTTCAACTACAAGGAATGGCGCGAACGATTTATTCTGGCCATCTTACGAATCGCAAGTTTTATAGCCATCTTTCCCCTGATTGCCTCATTTCCGACAGCCACGCTCAGCGATCGATTCCTCTTCGTTGGAATGTACTTAATTCTGGTGGCGCTAACGGTTTTGCCGGTGTCATATTCCATTCGAGCCTATGTGTTGTTATTAATATCCTTCACCATCGGCGTGAATGCAATTCTGATGTGGGGGCCCTGGGCAGACGGGTCGCTTTTTCTCCTGACAGGCATAATCCTATCGTCCCTCCTGCTCGACCATCGAACCGATCTGTTTGTATTAATCATCAGCATCGTATTTATTGTTGGGTTGGCCGCTCTTCAGCAGATTGGGGTTTACAAATTTACAACTGCAAATATTCCAGCCATCACGCCTTCAGACTGGTTTGTGTACAGCCTTGATTTCTCCATCGCTGGCGTTTTGCTTGTTGCCGCTTTCGGGCAATTTAAAGATGCGTTTGCCCGCGTAATTCAGGATATGCAGGGCGCATTCGATGCTCTCGGCACGGAACGCGCACAATTGGAAGAAAAAGTCCGCGAACGAACCGATGAACTCGAAACACAGACCGCACAATTACGCACCTCTGCCACCGTCTCCCGTGTTGTGGCGGAAATTCAGAATATTACGGATCTTTTGGAAACGGTCACACAGCTCACATCCGATAAATTTGGGTATTACCATGTGGGGCTGTATATACTGGATGAAAAGAAAAAAATAGCCTTCCTGCAAGCGGCCTCCTCGGCAACGGGCAAGCAATTAATCGGACATGCCTTTCGCGTGGAACCAGACCTGCGAAACCCGCTTACCCAGGTAGTGGAACAAAATCGCTACATCATTTCATCCGACATCGACAGCCTTAATTTCGTGCGTGATGCGAATTTCCCCATCACCCGTTCGCGAATGATATTGCCACTCGCCGTGCGCGGAAATGTTCTTGGGTTGTTGGATTTGCACTCAGACCAGCCGCGGGCATTCAGCGCACAGGATGCGGAAATCCTGCAAACGCTCGCCGACCTGACCGCAATCACCTTTGATAACGTCCGCCTCCTTAATGAGACCAAGAGCCTGGTCGGCCAACTGGAGATTACTACAAGCATCCAGACACAGCGAACCTGGAAAAAACTTACCAGCCGCCAAAAGCCTGCATACCAATACACCCCCGCCGGCGTACGGCCTGTGTTTTCAACGAATAAGAAAGACAGCAATGACGGGATGCAAATTCCATTAATACTTCATGGGCAAAAGATCGGCGGCATCACGTTAAAGAGAAAAGGCACAGCCACCGACTGGTCGGAGCGGGAACGTGTGCTCGTGGAAAAAATTGCAGATCAGGTTGCCCTGGCCCTCGAAAACAGCCGCCTTGTAGACGAAGCTCAAAAAAGCGCCATGCGTGACCAAATGATCGCAAATATTTCCACCCGAGTCCGCGAAACACTGGATATCGAATCTGTTGTTCGCACAGCTACCGCTGAACTTCGTAAAGTGTTCGATCTAAAAGAAGCCGAGATCAGCGTTGGCGCTCCCCAGGCAGAGAGCACACCCATCAGAAAAAACACCAGCTCGCTTAAGTTGAAGTAATATGTATTCACCCATTCCTAATTCCGTTCACGAGTCAAAAACATCCCCTCCGAATATACGCGGGGCTGTAAGCCGCCGCTTAAGCCTCAGAATCAAGCTTCCATTAATAGTAATCCTGCTATTGATTCTTGCCTTCCTCGTCTCTACAATCTTGAGCATCCGGGCGGCGCAAAGCGCTCTCACAGATACACTAAAAGGGGAGTTAACAGCGCAAACAGATACAAAAGCAGAGTTGATCCGCACCAACCTGGTGTGGACGAGAAGCGTGGCAATAGACCTGGCCGCCGCCGCCGAAGTGATAAACTACGACAAAGAGACCATTCTTAACACCATCAGCAATACGCTCGACCATAATGAACAGATATTTGGTTCCACCATAGCATACGAGCCTTATCAATTTCAACCTAATATTTACTACTGGTCACCCTATTACAGCCGCACCAGCGACGGACTCCGATTTACCCAGCTCGGAAATCCAGACTATAACTATTTCGGCTGGGAGTGGTACACCCTGCCCAAAGCAAAACGAGCGCCAGTCTTATCCCCCCCCTACTTCGATGAAGGCGGCGGCGAAATCTGGATGGTTACCTGGAGCGCGCCATTTTTTGACAACAACGGGGATGTCAAAGGTGTGGCAACCGCTGATATTGCCTTCTCTCAAACGCAGGAAATTGTAAGCAGTATATCCGTTGGCCAAAAAGGTTATGCCTTTCTACTGGACCCTCAAGGCATCATCCTCGGCATCGGAAAAAATGGAGGCGAATACCAGGTAATGGTCGATTCCATGTTAACCGCCGCAGAGTCTTCCCAAACCGAAGGCTGGGCCGCCCTGGTTTCAACAATGATGGCAGGCAATACAGGTTTTGCCGATGTAGTTGATACACGCGGCGAACCCATGTTCGTAGCCTACACACCAGTCGGGCTGGACACGGGCTGGTCGCTTGGGCTGGCTTTCCCTCAAGCTGAACTTTTTCAGAAGGCATCCCAACTACAAAACACCCTCGTTATTTATGCAATCTTTGTTGTAATAATTTTTAGCGCCATTTTATATCTATTTACCTTATCCATCACTGAACCGCTCCATCGCTTAACCTTGTACACCAGCCGCTTCTCGCCGGAACAATTACTCTTGAACAAAGGCCAGGCCGCCGACCCAATTCACATACGAACCCGCGACGAACTCGAAGACCTGACTACAGCCTTCAACCAAATGACTACAAACTTACATCAGGCCTTTGAAACTCTGGAAGAACGCGTAAACGAACGCACCGACGCGCTTAATAAACGCGCCACCCAACTGCGAACTGTTGCAGATGTTGGAAAGATCGTTGTATCTTTTCGCGAACTCTCTGAACTCCTGCAACGAACTACGTACCTCATCCACGAAAACTTTGGCTACTACCATGCCGGCATATTTTTGCTCGATGAACACAAGGAATACGCCGTATTTACCGCCACTAACAGCCCAGGCGGACAACGCATGTTGGAAAGAAAACACCAACTTAAAATTGGAGAGACAAGCATTGTGGGCTACACGATTGAAAATACAAAAGCGCGCATCGCTCTGGACGTTGGGCAGGATGCTGTTTTCTTCGACAACCCCGACCTCCCCGATACCCGCTCGGAAATTGCGCTTCCGCTGGTTGTGGGTGGGCAAATCCTCGGGGCTTTGGATGTGCAAAGCACGGAATCTCAAGCCTTCCGTGAAGAGGATATTTCCACACTTCAAATCCTAGCAGACCAGATTGCAGTCGCCATTCAAAACGCAAAACTGTTCGAGGAAGTTGAAAAAACACTGGATGCCGCCCGCATCGTTTACGGAGAAGTAAGCCGTGAAGCCTGGAGCAAAATCCTCCACAACCAGCCGCGCATTGGTTACATTGCCACACAGCCCGCCACCATCGAAACACATGGCGAGGCGGTTGAACCAAGCCTCGCCAAAGCCTTCGAGACGGGAGACTTGATCCTCGGCGCAGACGGGCTTACCATCAGCGTCCCCATAAAAATTCGCGGACAGGCCATCGGCGCAATCCGCCTGAAAAAATCTGAAATTGCCGAAGCGTGGACGCAGGATGAAACCAACCTCGCCATTGCCCTGTCTGACCAGTTGAGCGGCGCGCTCGAAAGCGCCCGCCTGTACCGCGAGTCTCAACAACGCGCGGCCCGCGAATCACTCGTTTCCGATATTTCCGCGCGCATCAGCGGCGTTTCCCATATGGATTCCATTCTTCGTGAAACGGTGCAGGAGCTTGGGCAGGCGCTTGGCAACACTTCGGTCACTTTCCAGTTGTTGAATCAGCCTGATGGACAGAAGCAGGCCACAGGTCCGCATGGAAGCGCAAATCGTCCTGTTGAAAGATAAATGCAATGAATCCATTTAATCTCCGCGATTTCCTGTTCAAAGACCGCCCCGGCGAAGAATTCGGCCAGCGCGCAGAAGTAATCATTACCCTGTCGCTTGGTTTCCTGGCCACAGCGTTGGCTTATTTTACGTACAGCAACCCAGTGATCGTCACCGCGTCGGTCATTACCAACGCGGTTGCGCTTTTCACTTTGATTCAGGCCATTCGTGGGCGCTACAAATATCTAATCATTTTCCCCGCATTGACAGCCGTATCCATTTGCCTGGTATCCATCCTTGAGGGCGAAGGGGTGCATGACATGATATGGATAGGAACTTTGGGAATGTTTCTTTTGGCGCATGTGTACAGCCGTTCAAGCAACCTCCCTGCAATTTTGCTTGGTATTTTTATGACCGTCCTGTTCGCCGCCACCGGCGCGGCAGAAGCAGGCAACCTTCTGCCAAACCCCTACGCAACAGACCCAGAGTATGTGATTCTTAATACATTTTTCCTTGTCGTAATCATGGTTGCAATGACCGCCGTGTTCCACCGCCATCGCGCATTGTTGCGCGCGGCGGTTACAAACAGAAACGACCAGATTACAACCAATCAACTTCTCGAGGAAACCAACCGAACCCTTGAAGACCAGGTGCAGGCGCGCACCAATGAATTGAACAAGGCAAACAATCAGATGCAAATCAAAACGATGCGTTTGCAGGCGGCTTCTGAAATTTCGCAGGAGATCATGGCAAACATCCATGAAACGCCCGCTGAATTATTGACGCGCGCCACCCGAAGCATCAGCGAGAAACTTGGGTTTTATCATGTTGGCATATTTCTTCTGGACGAAAACCGCGAGTACGCCGCCTTGCGCGCCGCCAACAGCAAAGGCGGTCAGCAAATGCTGGCGCGCCGCCATCAACTAAGGGTTGGAGGCACAGGCATTGTAGGGTACGTTGCGCAAAGCGGCCGCCCGCGTATCGCGCTCGACACCGGCGCAGATGCGGTTTTTTTCAACAACCCCGACCTCCCCGATACCCGCTCGGAAATTGCGCTTCCCTTGAAATATGGAACATCCATCATTGGCGTATTGGATGTGCAAAGCGCCAAATCCTCCGCCTTCAATGCAGAAGACGCAAACACACTCAGCACTCTTGCAAACCAGATCGCCGTTGTAATAAAAAACCTGCGCGCATTCGAAAGCGATGGAATATCCACCCAATTTAAAATTGTGAACAGGCAAGCCGCATTACAGCCAAACCGCGATCAAGCCGTTGGATATACATTCACCGCGGATGGAACCATTTCAAATTCGCAGACTGAAAATAACCCAACCTTTGATAAAGCCGCCGTCTCCGGCGAGACCGTCATCCTGCATCCCGTCCCGAAGGGCAGTTCCCCCACTATGGCAGTTCCCGTCAGACTCCGCGACCAGGTCATTGGCGTGATCCATATCGAAGCGTCTGAATCCAACAGAAAATGGACGGAAGATGAAGTGGCAATGGTTCAGGCAATTTCAGAACGCGCCGCCCTGGCGCTGGAAAACGCCCGCCTGCTGGAAAACGCAACCCAGCGCGCCGAGCAGGAGGAAACCATTGCCCACATTACAACCCAAATTGGCGCCTCCACCAACTTTAACCATATCCTGCAAACCACCATTCAAGAGCTTGGCCTTGCGCTTGGAACGTCCCGTTCCTTCATCCAACTGGCAACCCCTGCCGAAAACAGCAAAGTAACGCCAATCGAGTAGCGTTATTGGTTGATTTACCTCGTAAGAAACCCCAAAGGTCTTTTTGTTAATCGGGTTTGTACGAATGCCAGGCAGACCTGTAGGGCTTACGTGTACAGTAGAAAATGATTTACAAAAAGGTTAAGATGAGTCTGAATAATTTTGAAGGGCAAAACAATTTCCAGAATACCATCGCCCGGCGCGCTTCCCTGCAAACGCGCCTGGTATTGTTTATGCTGTTCATTTCACTTGCGCCGCTGATCGCCCTTTCAGTGCGCGATATTCTCCAAACACAACAAGCGCTCACCAACAGCGCCGAAAAATCCCTGCGATCCAGCGCAGAACAAACTGCAAACAGCCTGGATACATTCATCCAGACCACGCTGGATTCGATCAGCATCGAATCGCAGATATCCGACTTTACAGAATATCTATCCCTGCCGCCGGAGCAACGCCCTGGCAGTATAGAAAAAATACGCGCAGAAGACCTGCTGGCCAAGTTGAGCGTTAAAGACTCGGTCAATATAATTTCCTACGCGCTGGTGGATGTGGATGGGAATATCCTGTTGAATTCAGCGAAGCAGACTTCTCAAAAAAACGAAGCGGATGAAGCGTATTTTCCCCAGGTGCGGTTTAGCGTCAAACCAATCCTTACCGAAGTCATTTACGATGATAACGACACGACCACGATCACCTTTGCCAACAGGGTGCTGGGAGCAGACGGAAGCTTTGTTGGGATTCTAAGGGTCAAATACGATTCAAATGTCCTGCAATCCATTGTTGTCAGCAGTTCTGAAATATCCGCCAATGCGCTGGTTTTGCTTTTGGATCAAATGTACATTCGCCTGGCAGACAGCCAAAATCCAGACCTCATCCAAACATCCATTGCGCCGCTCAGCCCGGTAGATTACCTGCTTGCCGTCGAGATCAAACGATTCTTGGATATTCCAAGTGAAGAGCAAACCACCCATTTTATCGAATTTGAAGACGCGCTCGACAACGCCGCAGTACAGCCCTTCTTCAGGGTTGACATAACCCCCAACATAGCGGGGGACGACACGGTTTCCGTGGCAACGATGAATACCCGTCCATGGGTTATTGCATACAGCCAGCCAACCGCCGTCTTTCTTGCCGATGTTCAGGCACAAACACAAACGAATACAATCCTGGTGATCTTTGCTTCGATTATCGTAGCAATCATTACCACAGTTGTAGCCAGGGCGCTTACAAACCCAATCCTCGCCCTGACAACAGTGGCAAATGCAATCTCCCAGGGCGACCTGGACGCGCGCGCAAATGTCAATTCTTCCGATGAAATCGGGTTATTGTCTTCGGCATTTAATTCGATGGCAGACCAACTCCAGTCGAATCTGGTTGGGTTGGAACAGCGCATTTACGAACGCACAGAAGAACTGGAAAAGAATAAACTGGAGCTTGAAACCATCGCCGATGTGGCGCGCGAAATTGCCGTAATCCGAGACATGGACACCCTGCTTAATGTGGCCGCCAACCTCATTCGGGAAAGATTAAACTACTACCACGCCGGCATCTTCCTCGTGGACGAGCGCGGCGAGTATGCCATCCTGCGTGGCGCAAGCAGTATTGCCGCAGATCAAATGCTCTCCAGAAACTATAAATTAAGAGTAGGCAAAACTGGGCTGGTGGGCAATGTGACGAATACCGGGCAGGCCTATATCGCCCTGGACGTTGGGCATGATGCGGTTCATTTTGAAAACCCATTCCTGCCGGATACCCGTTCGGAAATCGCCCTCCCCCTTCGCAGCCGCAGTATCACCATCGGCGCGCTGGATATTCAGGCAAATGTTCCCAATGCCTTTAATCAGCAGGATATCCAAACCCTGCAAATCCTTGCAGATCAGCTCGCTGCGGCAATCGAAAACGCCCAGTTGGTACAGCAAGTGGAAGGCACACTCAACGAACTCACCAAAGCCAACCGGGTTCAGGTAAAACAGATCTGGCAATCCACAATTGACGAACGTAACATCACTAACTATGAATATGACGGTCTTCAAATCAGAGCCACGCCGCCAAATCTCCCGGCAGAGTTATTAGGAAAACTGGAAAGCGGAAGACCCATCATTATCCAAAAACTGGAAAGCCACGGGCCGGGAAGCAACAGAAATACGCTCCTGGTTCCCCTGATGGTGCTCAACCAGGTGATTGGCGTGATCGGCCTTGAACAGGAAGATCCGTCTCACAACTGGAGCGAAGAGGAAATTGCCGTTGCCCAGGCGGCCGCCAACCGTGCGGCGCTTACCCTGGAAAACGCCCGCCTGCTGGAAGAAAGCCAACGACGCGCCTCCAAGGAACGCACCATCCTCGAATCCACTGCGCGCATTGGGTCCGCTTTGAATATTGAGAACATCCTCCAGACAACCGCCGAAGAGTTGGAACGGGTTTTGGGTGATTCCGAAGTTGTGTTGCAATTTAATAGTGAAAACACCTCTTCAGGAAAAGACAAATGATAATGCTTGATCAAGGAAAAAAATGCTAAAGGCGTTTCGCAGTGTATTGCAACCACCTGTATTTGAAGATAAAGAGCAAAACCGGCTTGGCGGAATGCTCCATGCCATCACGCTGGGCGCATGGCTGATTCCCGCAAGCCTGCTCATTATTCCACTACTCTTTCCAGAATTTATTTCCAGGAGCATTCCCGCCGCGGCGGCTACCGTTTTCGTTAACTTAATTGTAACGATCCTCACACACAGGGGCTACCTGCGTCCGGCCAGCGCCATTTTTGTGTTTGCATTAACTGCAGTAATCACCTACGTCAGTATTAGTTTCACCGGACAACCCCGCCCCTACATTCTATTCTTTGCATGGATCATTACCCTCGCCGGCCTGCTCCTGGGAAGAAGCGCCGCAACCGTTGTGGCTCTCTATTTTGTCTTATTACAAACAGCAATTATGCTGATGGTGGAAAACGGCCTGATGACGCCTGTGAATGCCGCCTTTTCCCCCGTGGGAACTGTTTTCGTATTTGGCGTGGGGTTCCTGCTTGTTTCAAGCACCGTCAACCTCGCAACCAAAAGTATTCAGGAATTATACGAACAAAGCACAAAAAACGAATTGGGATTCGAGACCAGCAATAAAGAACTAATCAATTTGGCGAACACTCTCGAAAGACGAATTGCAGACCGAACTACGGAATTGGAAAACGCAAATTTGCGCATTGAAAAGCGCGCCAGGCAATTCCAAACAATATCACAGATAACACGCGCCATAATCTCCACCCAAAACCTTCAGGACCTTCTTCCACAGATTACGCAGGTTATCAGCCAGCAATTCGATTTTTATCATGTCGGTATTTTTCTGATCGACCCAAACAGAGAGTATGCCACGCTTAGCGCCTCCAACAGTGAAGGCGGGGAGAGAATGCTTGCCCGATCCCATAAACTTCGCGTTGGACAAACCGGCATTGTCGGGTATGTGGCGAAAACCGGGAAAGTACGCATCGCTCTCGATACGGGGGGCGACGCCATCTACTTCAACAACCCCGACCTCCCGGAAACCCGTTCGGAAATGGCGCTTCCGCTTTTTCAAGCAAGCGGAGAAATCATAGGCGTATTGGATATTCAAAGCACCATTCCAAACGCTTTTTATCAGGAGGATATTGAAGTCCTGACAACGTTGGCCGACCAGGTATCTGTTGCAATTGCAAATGCCCGCCTTTACGAAGAAACTCAAAAAGCCCTGATCGAAGCGGAACTGGTGTATCGCCATGAATTAAAAACAGGATGGGGAAAATTTTCCCGTTCGCAAAAACTTGCCGGCATTCGCAGGCGAAGCATGAAATCGAGTTTCCTGGCAGACCCGCTGGATGTGCCCGGCGCAAAGGAAGTCATTCAATTTGGAAATATTTACCGGGAAAAAGCGAAAGGCAGCAAAATATCCCAGCTTACCATGCCGGTAAAACTTCGCGGAGAAGTGGTCGGAGTGCTAAACCTCAAGGCAGGCAACAACCGCGAATGGAGCGCGGATGAAATGGACATTATCGCCGCGATTATCGAACGCGCAGCCCTGTCCATCGAAAATGCGCGCCTGCTTAACGATAGCCGAAAGATCGCGGAAAAAGAACGCGCCATCAGCGAAATTTCCGCCAAGATCGGCCAGGGAACAGAGATCGAGACGATCTTAAGAACCGCTGTCAGGGAATTGGGAAGCCAATTAAGCGGCGCCCAGGTTACGGTCGAGATCGGAGGCGAGGAACATGAATAACCGCCGAAGAAGTGGAAGGAATTTTCGAGGTATACATCGTGATCAATAAATCGAATCACATGCGCCTTCATGAGACACAGCGTTACGCCATGTTCGGCGCAGTTTTTGGATTCACATTTCCGCTATTCGGCACTGTTCTGGAAGTTATATTTTCCAATCTTCCACTCAACATTTTAAACATGCTCTACATTCAAAGCACAGAACCTTTATTATGGATTGTAGATACTGCGCCAATCGTAATCGGACTGCTTGCAGGGTACGCAGGCCGCAAGCAGGATACATTAAGCGAAGTCAACGAACAATTGCGCGAGCGTGAAAACGAGCTTAAAAACAATCAAGCAAATCTTGAACAATATGCAAATGAGCGCACCGCCGAACTGATGATTGCCAACCAGCGCAACGAACACCGCGCCGCCCAACTTGAATCGATTGCGCACATTTCCCGCACCATCAGCTCCACCCAAACGCTCGATGCCCTGCTCCCGCAGATCACCGAAACCATTTCCGAAAGACTTGGCTTTTACCATATCGGCATATTTCTTCTGGATGCCCAAAAGGAATACGCCATCCTCGTAGCCGCCAACAGCCCGGGCGGCAGGCGGATGCTTACCCGCAGTCACCGCCTGCCCGTAGGCGAAACCGGCATCGTCGGCAACGTCGCCAAAACAGGACAACCCCGCCTCGCCCTGGACGTTGGGCATGATGCGGTTTTCTTCAACAATCCCGACCTCCCAGAAACGCGTTCCGAAATCGCGCTTCCCCTGCGCATCGGCTCCAACACCTTCGGCGCCATCGATGTGCAAAGCACAAAATCGCAAGCCTTCACACAAGAGGATGTAAACATCCTCTCGACACTGGCAGAACAGGTCAGTATCGCCATCCAGAACGCGCGCTCCTACCAGGAAAGCCAGGAAGCTCTCGCGCAAGCCGAGATCATATCGTCGCAATTAAGCGAACAACAATGGAGTCAATTCCTCTCCCGCCAAATAGTCGGAGGATATCACTTCGACGGCGTCGAGGCCAGACAACTCCAGCCATCGTCGCAAGATGGAACCGCCCATAGCCTGACCATCCCATTAACCCTGCGCGGCACTCGCATTGGCACGCTCAAATTAAATGCGCCAGACCCAAACCGCATCTGGACGGAAGAAGAAATCGCCCTCGCCCAGGCAACAGCAGACCGCACCGCACTTGCAATCGAAAACGCCCGCCTTCTGCAAGACGCCCAAAAACGCGCCGCCAAAGAACGCACCATCGGCGAGATTTCATCGAAGATCGGCAGTTTGGTCAGCCTCGAAAACATCGTCCAAACCACCATTCAGGAACTGGGCAGTACACTTCCTGGAACCGAGATCGCAATTCAATTTACACAGCGAAAGCCCAGGCAATAAGAAAGCCCCGGAGCGCGAAATGCAATTAAATCTATCTGATTACTTTAAAGATGAAGACGACAACGACCCGTCATTCGTTCGATTGACGCGAAATATCCTATTCTTCGTCCTCGTTGTAAATATCGCTCTTCTGCCCCTGGTGACCGGCGCCGTGGGAGAAGGCTCGCGCAACCCGCAGGCGCTGGCAACGCTCTCCATCACACTCGCCCTGGAATTGATCTCGCTTTACCTCGTTCTCCGCGGAAGAATACGCATGGCAAAGCTCATCATCCCAATGGCATTGCTTTCAGCCGTAACCGTCATTGCGCTGGCATCGAATGGGTTGAAGAACACCGCCATGGTAGGTCTTCCAATAATTTTGGTGATTGCCGCCATCCTTTTGGGCAGGCGTTCAAACTACCTTGTTGTCCCGCTTGCCATCATTTCTGTGGCCGTTGTGGCATATTATGATTTGAACCGTAAGATCCTAAATGTGCCGGCCGGGCTGGACGACGCAATCGTCATACCGATCCTTTTGCTGGGCGGCGCCGGAATTATCCAACTCCTGCTCAATCGATTAAACGACACAATCCAAAGAGCTAGAAAAAGCGAAGAAACTCAAAAACTGGAGAACATCGAACTCAGCGACCTGCGCACCTCCCTCGAAGAACGCGTCAATCAACGCACCCTCGAACTTGACCTCGCCAACCGCAACAACGAAAAACGCGCAAAACAATTTGAAGCAATCGCCCAGGTCTCCCGCGCCGTATCATCCATCCAGGGGCTGGATGCCATCCTGCCCCGCATCACCCAGGTCATCAGCGAACAATTCGGCCATTACCACACCGGAATTTTCCTGCTGGACGACAAGCGCGAATTTGCAGTGCTGCGCGCCACAAACAGCGAAGGCGGGCAGGGAATGCTCGAAAACAGACACAAACTCCCCGTCGGCCAGACCGGGATTGTAGGATATGTCACAGCCACCGGCCAACCCCGCATCGCCCTGGACGTTGGAACTGATGCGGTTTACTTTGACAATCCCTTCCTTCCGAACACCCACTCCGAAATCGCCCTGCCCCTTCGCATTGCCGGGCAAATCGTCGGCGCATTGGATGTGCAAAGTGAAATTTCAAACGCCTTCACAGAAAATGATGTTGAAGTATTATCCACCCTGGCAGACCAGGTATCCATCGCCATCCAAAACGCCCGCACGTTGGAAGAAGCCCGCAAGTCGCTTGCAGAGGCGCAATCCGCATTTGGGCAATTAACCCGCGAAGCATGGAAAATCCTGCGCCCCGAAACAGTAGCCCTGGGCTTTCAATTAATAGACCAGGCCGCAAAGCCGCTCGAAAAGCCGCTCGAAGACCCCGTTATTCAGGAAACGCTCGCCAAAGGCGAAACCATCGTCACCACCCAAAACAACAAAACCTCGAACCTCACCATCCCAATCCGCCTGCGCAATGAAATTATCGGCGTGATGAACCTGAAACCAACCGGCGCCGCCATCATCACCCAGGACGAAGTGGACATTGCAGAAGCCATATCTGCGCGCCTTTCACTGGCCATTGAAACCGCCACCCTTCTACGCGCCACACAACGCCGCGCAGATATTGAAAAAATCACAACCGATATTTCAGCCAAAGTAAGCTCCTCCACCCGTTTTGAAGCGATCCTGCAAACTGCCGCCCAGGAACTCAGCCGCGCACTTGGCGGCGAAGTGATCGTCCAGATCGAACCAATTGCAATGAAAATGGACGCCTAGCTCTGCATGTACCATGTTAAAACTGTGAACAAGAGAAATTTATTATGAATCAGCCCCAACTCAAAATGCCATTCATTCTCCGCAGACTTTTATCAGTGCCATTAAGCCTGCGCGGAAAATTGATCGTGGGCAACATGCTCATTACGCTCCTGGCCATTCTTGGCATGGGCTATTATGTATATTACCGGGCGCAGGAATCCAACAGATACCTCACAAGCCGGTTGGAGCAAAGTGTCACCCAAAACGAAGAAGAACAATTAACCGCAATTATCGAAGAACAGTCAACGCAATTAAATTCTTTCTTTTCTTCCAAAAGCCGCGACATCACCCAGATAGGGGCAAACCTCAACAACTTATTAAGCCGCGAATCCCTGCTCAACAACGGCGCCTACTGGGATGCGTCCGTGTCTTTAACCACCCTCCCCGGCGGAAGTTGGGACAATTCCAACACCGAGCCATCCTCGATCTTTATCCCGCTGGATGTTCGGAAATTAAATCCCTCATTGATCTCACAGCTAAATACGATCAAATTAACTGAAACCATCATCCCACCAATCCTTGAAGCCAACCCGGAGATCATCGCCATTTATTTCGGGGGTACTTCCAAGGAAACAATATATTACCCAAACATAGACCTGGCAAATATCGTACCGCCAGATTTCGATGTAACCCAACGACCCTGGTATATTGCGGCAGACCCATCCGATAACCCCGATGGAAAAGTCATTTGGTCAGACCCATACCAGGACGCCGCATTGCACGGACTTGTGGTAACCACCAGCATCCCCGTATTCGACTCGAACAATAGATTTCGCGGCGTTGCGGCAATGGACATTCAGCTCAACAGCATCACCAACATTATCTCGAACATTAGCATTGGCGAAAGCGGCTACGCCATTTTGATAGACCGCAACAACAAATTAATAGCCTTTCCCCCGGCCGGCTACGATGATTTTGGCGTAACGCCTGAAACCTTGCCGCTTGGCGAAATCATCGATCCCGCCAAACTTCCCGGCATACCGCCCTCATTTTTCGAAACTCTCTCGAAAATCTCTGCGGGTGAAAGCGGTTCCACCACAATAAAAATCAACGATATAGAAAGACATATTTACTACCGCCCGCTCCCGGAAGTTGGATACGGCCTGGCCATCCTTGTTTCTGAAATAGAATTACATGCAGATGCGATCATTGCCAATGAAGAATTGGTTCAGCAATCCCAAAACACGATCCTGACAAGTTTAATTTTGATCGTCGCAATCCTCCTTACAGCCTCCATAGCCTCGCTCGGGATGGGCAACGCGCTTACCGCTCCTTTGACCTCCCTGCGGCAAACCGCCGAAAAAATCGCGGGTGGAAACCTCGATGCGCGCGCAGACATTCACAACCAGGATGAGATCGGCGCTCTCGGGCGGGCCTTGAACACCATGGCCGCAGAATTAAGAAAATCTTTTGTTTCCCTCGAGCAAGGCGTGGCAGAGCGAACGTACGAACTCGAAATTTCCCGCACACAAAGCGAGCGCCGCGCAGGCGAACTCCAATCCATCAGCGAAATATCCAAGGTGATTACCGGTGAACAAAAATTAAATGTACTGCTCCCGTTAATCGCCAACCTTGTCAGTGACCGCCTCGGCTTCTATCACACAGGCATATTCCTCATCGACGAATCAGGCAAATATGTTGTTCTGCAAGCCGCAAGCAGCGAAGGCGGAAAAATCATGCTCGCGCGCGGTCACAAACTGGAAACTGGCGAGAGCGGAATTATCGGCCAGGTTGCAAAATTCAGCGCCCCCCGCATCCTGCTCAACGTTGGGCCTGATACGGTTTTCTTCAACAACCCCGACCTCCCAGACACACGCTCTGAAATGGCCCTGCCATTGACCGCCCGCAACAAAATCATTGGCATACTCGATCTGCAAACCACAAAACCCGGCGCATTCACAGACGCAGAATTGAACACCATGAGCATCCTTGCAGACCAAATTGCCATCGCCATTGAAAACGCCCGTCTCTTCCAGCAAACACAGCAGGCATTAACCGAAGCAGAAAGCCTGTACCGGCAAAATATCCAGGAAAGCTGGGAAGAGTTCAGCCGCAGTGAAGCGGCCATTGGATACCGTCAAACATTAACAAGCGGCGAAAAACTGGTAAACCCCATCGACACAGACGAAATCCGCCAGGTGATGAACCGCGGCAACTCCCTGGTGTCCAATGCCAGCGAAACCCATCAGGAAGCGTCCATTGTCATTCCAATCAAATTGCGCGGACAGGTAATCGGCGCATTAAAAGTCAACGCCCCCGAACAGGATCGAACCTGGACGAGCGACGAGGTCAACCTTGCAGAGACGATTTCAGAGCGGCTCTCCCTGTCCATTGAAAATGCCCGCCTGATCCAGGAATCTCAACGCCATGCCTTCAAAGAACAGACCATCAGCGAAGTGACCGGAAAGATCAGCGCATCCATTAACCTAAAAAATGTTCTGCAAACCGCAGTGGAAGAATTGGGACGCGCCATGCCAGGTTCTGAAGTGATCATCGAATTCGAACAAAAGAACGGGAAAGTGGATTAACGATGATGCCTGCTCCATATTCCAACGCCTTAAATTTTGAAACGCTAAAGGGTATTTATCATGGCATTTGATTCCGACCTTCAAAATCCATCCACGCCACGGGGATCTTTGCAGGAAAATATCCTTGCCAATATTAGCGTCCCCTGGAAACTAAATTTACTCATTCTGGTTATGATCATCGGAATCATAGCGGTTTTCTCCACCGCTTTGCAAGGCATTAACGCCATTCAAAACCAACAACAGTACTACTTCACTTCCATCAGTGCATCCATCACCGCGCTGAATGACGCCGACATTGCCCTGGGTGAGATACAAACCGAGTTGATCCTGCTTGAAAATACAGCCCTATCACCGCAAGAAATAAACAACCATCTGGAAAAAATCACAAACGCCGAGAATATAGCGGCATCCACATTGCAGGAATATGAAACAGACTGGCTCCCTCTCTTGGAATCAACTCTCAACTCAGGAATTCCTCAAAATAGAAAAGAGGAAATCCAACAAACCCTGGAAGCGCTTCAAAATGACGAGATTTTACTCTTCGCTCAAATCAACAATAATTACCAGGCATACACTGCGGAATCCGCTGTTTATTATCAAAATATAAAAAAAGGGAAGTATGACGAACAGGTGGAAGATCAGATCACCAATCTCCTTACTTTAACACACCCTTCTCTCAGGCAATTGATTTCGATGCACAGTGAAAGACAACTCCTGTCCAACGAAATCTCCCAATCCATATATCTGGACCTTGGCGTTCGAATGATTTTCGCATTAGCCCTGGCAGTTGGAATCGGCTTGATATTTGCAAACTCTGTTGCACGCTCGATCAGTTCCCGCCTGGACATCCTTGGCAACAATGCATTAGCTCTGCAAGACGACCTTCTCGATCGCCGCTCCAATATCTCTGTGATAGGAAATGACGAGATCGCCCTCGTATCCAGATCGTTCGACGAAATGTCCGGACGCCTCAGGGAAATGTTTGCAGACCTTGAAAATAAAGTAAAGGAACGCACCGTAAAACTCGCCGCCGCAACTGCCGAAAGCAACAAGCGCGCCCAACAGTTCGAAGCCATTACCATCGTAGCGCGCGCCATCAGCGCTACTCCGAATTTACAGGAACTGCTCCCTCAAATATCCAGCGCCATCAGCGAACAGTTTGGCTTTTATCATGTCGGCATCTTCCTGAACGATCCCACCAACCAAACTGCCATGCTTCTCGCGGCAAACAGCGAAGGCGGAAAGAAAATGCTCCAGCGCAATCACCAACTCAGAATCGGCGAACAAGGCATCGTAGGCTACGTCACCCAAACTGGAAAATCACGCATCGCACTGGATGTGGGAGAAGACGCGAATTACTTTGACAACCCGGAACTGCCTTCCACCCATTCTGAAATGGCCCTGCCCCTCAAAACAGGCGGACAGGTCATCGGCGCATTGGATATTCAAAGCACAGAGGTTGGCGCATTTACCGACGATGATTTCGAAGCCCTCTCAGCTTTAGCCGAACAAGTCAGCCTTGCCATTCAAAACGCCCGCCTCTTCGACCAGATAAAAAAGACACTTTCAGAATCCGAATCGATTCAACGCCAATACATCCGCGAATCCTGGGGACGCCTCTCAAAGGAAGAAAAACTAAGCGGATTCTGGTATTCAGGCGCAGGCGTCATCCCACTGGATGACGAATCAAAAATCGCCGCAAGTGAAGAAACAAACGAAAAACGCAGGATCAGCGTACCCATCAGCCTGCGCGGCGAAACCATTGGCACACTCTCCGTGCAGGTCCAAAAAAACCAACACGTCAGCGCAGACCAGGTTGACCTGATCAAGGCTGTCGCAGAAAGCGTTGCCCTCTCCGCTGAAAACGCCCGCCTCTTCGAGGAAACCTCCACCCGCGCCGAGCGGGAACGTCTCGTTTCCGAAATCACCACAAAAATACGCACAACCAACGACCCGCAGGAAATGATCCACACCGCCGTGGATGAACTAAAACGCGCATTGGGTGTCACCCGCATAGAGATCGTTCCGCAAAAAATGACGCCCCCGGACAATTAATTGCAATGAGGTAGCTCCATGCTAAAAACCATAGCCGTATCAAACGAAAAAGGCGGAGTGGCCAAAACCACCACCACCCTCTCCCTGGGCGCCGCCCTGATGGAGTTGGGCAACCGCGTTCTATTGATCGACCTGGACGCCCAGGCCAACCTAACCCTTGCGCTTGGCTTCGAACCAGGAGAAAACGAAAACACCTCCAGCAACATCATGCTGGATAACATGCCCCTGCTCGATGTCTGCAAAAAAACCGAAGTAAAAAACCTCGACCTCATTCCCTCGAGTTCGCGCATCGAAATATCGGAGCAATTCCTGCCTGTGCGCACGAGCTACACCACCATTCTACAACGCGCCATTCGCACCGTGCCCAACCTTCCTTATGATTACATCGTCCTAGACTGCCCCCCCGCGCTTGGGGCAATCACAAAAAACGCGCTCGCCGCCTCAGACCTCCTGCTCATCCCAACCCAGGCAGAATACTTCTCAGCCTACGCGCTTCGCAACATGATGGCGCTCATCCGCAACATCCGCGAACAGGATAACCCCAACCTCGCCTATCGCATCCTCGTCACCATGCTGGACAGGAGAAACCGCACCCATCGCAACATCCACGAACAACTTCGCTCCACCTTTGGCGAAGGCATCTTCAACACCGTCATCGAAATGGACACAAAATTACGTGAAAGCCCCATCGCAGGGCTTCCCATCACCCAGTACAAATCCGGCGCGCGCGGTTCCACCCAATACCGCGTTCTCGCTCAGGAGCTAATGGAATATGCCAAAGAAACCGAAAATAGACAAGCGGCTTAACAAACTCTTCAAGGATATCCAACCCGAAGAGAATGTCATTAGGAAGGGTGACAGGCCCAGGGCGAAGGAAGAAGCGGCGCCTCCCTCCCCGCCGAAGGCTGTTCAAAAAAATCCCGAATCAGCCGCCTCCCCGATTCCAACCCGCAGAAGGCAAACCGCCGGGCTGTATTCGCCGGAAACAATGAACAGGGCAGAAGCCATCTCCACAGATTCATCCGCCTATTCCGTGAATATTCAAACAGGCGAACAGGATTGGGTAACCATGCGGCTGTTGGATGAACAACAGCCGCGCCAGTGGTCCAGCGACGAGCAATTGCTCATCAAACAGGTGACAGATCAATTATCCCTGGCAATGGAAAACGCGCGCCTGTTCCAGGAAACGCAAAAACGCGCGCAGGAACTGGCCGCGGTTAACGAAGTGGTTTCATCCGTTGCGGGCGCACTGGATCTTAAACATACCCTGAAAAAAATTGCGGACAATCTGCTGAAGATACTTTCGGCCGGGCGCGTTGGCATCACATTGATGAACCCTGAAAAAAACGCCCTGATTCTGACCGCAGATGCGGTATCCATTTTTGGGACTTCAACAAATATCGGTCTGCCCATTCCAATTGCCGGCAACCCCGCCACCGAGCAGGTAATTCACACACGCAAACCAGTTTTCATTCAGGATGCCCCCAACAACCCCTTATCAGGCCCCATCCGAGACGCCCTGCTCGAACGCGGCACAAAGAACCTGCTGATCCTGCCCCTGCTGGCGGAAGATGAAGTGATCGGCACCATTGGCGTGGATTTTTACGACCTGGACCGCCTGATCACCGAGGATGAACTGCGTATTCTCGAAAACATCGTTTATCAAACTGCCACCGCAATTCAAAAAAACCAACTCTTTGAACGCATCGGGCAATCTGAATCGGATTTACGCGCCTTGTTCAACTCGATGGAAGATGTTGTGCTGGTCATGAGCGCAGACGGGCGCTACGAACGCATTGCGCCGACCAACCCCGCGCGCCTGATTCGCCCGCCGGAAGAACTGCTCGGAAAATTCGTGCATGAAGTTCTGCCCAGGGAAACCGCAGAGCGTTTTGTGGCCGCCATTCAGCAGACCTTGAACAGCCCCGAAAAAGTTCAACTGGAATATGAATTACCTGTCGGGAATGAATCATTTTGGTTTCTTGCCAACCTAACCAAACTCGCTGAAGACAAGGTCTTCTGGGTGGCGCGAGATATCACCGAGCGTAAAAAAGCGGAGGAGGCCATCCGCCGCAGGAACGAATACCTGGCTGTTTCCGCCGAGATCGGGAAGCTGGTTACCTCCACATTGGATTTGAATTCGATCTTTGCGCGCACCGTGAACTTGATCAATGAGCGGTTTAATTTTTACTACGCCGCAATCTACATTGTGGAAGAGACCGGGTTCAACGCCACCCTGCGCGAGGCAACCGGCGCGGCTGGCGTTGAAATGAAAAAACAAAATCATTCCTATCCGATCAATCTCAAATCGACGGTGGGCAAGGTGGCGTCGGAAGGGCAGGCGCTGGTCGTCAACGATATCAGAACCAACCCTCTGCACGTCGGCAATCCCTCACTACCGAACACCAAAGCGGAAGCCGCCATCCCCCTGCGGATTGGCAACCGCATCATCGGCGTCATCGATATTCAATCGGAGAACACAGGCGCGTTCACCGAAGATGAGGTGGCAGTCTTACAAACTCTCGCAGACCAGGTTGCGGTGGCAATTGACAATGCCCGCTCCTTCGAGCTTTCACAGCAAGCCGTTATGGAAATGCGCGAGATCGACCGCCTGAAAAGCCAGTTCCTGGCCAACATGAGCCATGAACTCCGCACGCCTCTCAATTCGATCATCGGCTTTTCACGCGTCATCCTAAAAGGGATTGACGGGCCGGTGACGGAATTGCAACAGCAAGACCTGACCGCCATTTACAACTCCGGCCAGCACCTGCTGGGTCTCATCAACGATATTCTCGATCTGGCAAAGATCGAAGCGGGCAAAATGGAACTGGCCTTCGACGAGGTCAACATTTCGGATGTGGCCAACAGCGTGCTTTCCACCATGAGCGGTTTGGTAAAAGACCGTCCGATTCAGATAAAGCGGGTAATCGAGCCGAACCTGCCAACGGTCCGGGCAGATGCGATTCGTGTCCGCCAGGTGATGATCAACCTGCTGTCCAATGCCGCCAAATTCACGGAGGAAGGCGATATCATCGTGGAAGTGGGACTCAAACCCGGTGCGCAGGGCCGCAACGAAATCAGGATAAGCGTGGTGGATACGGGGCCGGGTATTTCCGAACAAGATCAGGAAAAGCTGTTCCAGCCCTTCTCGCAAGTGGATGACTCTCCCACCCGCAAAACAGGCGGCACGGGTTTGGGCCTGTCCATTTGCCAGCAACTGATCAACATGCATGGCGGGCGCATTTGGGTTGAAAGCGAGGTGGGGAAAGGGAGCATGTTCTCCTTTACCCTGCCGCTCTTCCGCAAGGAAAGGGAAAACGATACTCAGCCGAACGGAAATAAAATCATCCTTTCGATAGATGATGACCCGCAAGTTGTTGGGCTGTACGAAAGATACCTGCATCCACAGGGGTATCAGGTTATGCCATTAACCGACCCCTCCCGCGCGGTGGAACGCGCGCGCCAATTGAAACCGTTTGCAATTACACTGGATATTATGATGCCCGGCATCGACGGCTGGCAGGTTTTGGACGCCCTGAAAGGCGACCCGGTGACCCGCCACATACCAGTCATTGTTTGCAGTATCATCGAAGACTTGGAAAAAGGCTTCAACCTCGGAGCCTCTGACTATCTCGTCAAGCCCATTCTCGAGGATGATCTGGTCAACGCGCTTGACCGCCTGAATGCGGACGGTTCCATTCGGGATGTGCTGGTTATCGACGATAACCCGGATGACCTGCGCCTGATCGCAAAGATATTGAGCGATGACGGCAGGTACAAAGCCATTCTGGCCGAAGGCGGAAGCAACGGTTGGAATATAATCTCCACTGGAAACCCGCCGCACGCCATCATCCTGGACCTGTTCATGCCAGACATGAACGGCTTTCAAATTCTCGAGAAGTTACAGGCCGATAAAAAACTGCGCGATATTCCAACCATTGTCATCAGCGGCCTAGAGTTGTCGTTGGAACAAAAGAATCAGCTGACTGAATTTGGGCGGCAGGTGCTGGCCAAGGGAGAGTTCAGCGAAAAGGAATTGCTGACGTCCATTCAACGTTCACTGGAACGAATCCAGGCAGGCAACAAGTAAACAGGAGATCCAACCAAAGTGTCATTTATTATCAAATGCCTGGATTGCGGGCACAATGCGCCCTACTATCCAACATCCTCCACCTGCCCCAAATGCGGCAGTCAATGGAGGGAAGCGGAATACGACTATGAGCGGATCGGGAAAACCCTGCCCGCACTGCTTTCTACAAGGCCGGCCGGCCTTTGGCGGTATCGGGAATTACTGCCTGTTCGAAATCCCAATGTCAGCCTTTCTCTCGGCGAAGGAAGCACCCCGTTGATCCGCGCCGGGAATTTGGGCATGATGCTCGGTTGCCCCAACATTTACATCAAAGACGAAAGGCAGGGGCCAACCTCCTCTTTTAAGGACAGGCAGGCCGCAGTAACCATTGCCGCCCTCAAAGAAGCAGGCATCACCGAAATGGTCGCCGCTTCCACTGGGAATGTGGCAATATCCTATTCGGCATACGCCTCCCGCGCAGGGATGAAGCTATGGGCCTTCGTAACCAGCCTTGTTCCAGCGGTAAAGATGCGCGAGATCGCGCTTTACGGAAGCCAGGTAATCAAGATTACCGGCTCGTACGACCAGTGCAAGCAGGTGGCTTCCGAGTTTGCACGTCAACGCCGCTTGTATCAGGATATGGGCGCGCGCACCATCACATCCATCGAGGCTATGAAAACCATTGCCTTTGAAATTGCCGAACAATTGACCGCCGTACAGGGACCCGGCGAAAACAGTCCCTGGCGCACACCCGATTGGTACGTGCAGGCCATCAGCGGCGGCATGGGGCCTCTGGGTGTTTACAAAGGTTTCCGCGAAATGAAACAGATGGGATGGATCGACCGCATTCCAGCATTTGCCCCCATCCAGGCGGAGGGATGCGCGCCCATGGTAGATAGCTGGAAAAAAGGCCTGGACAAAGCCGAGCCGGTAAAATCACCGAAAACACGCATCGAAACCCTGGCCACCGGCGACCCCGGGCGTTCCTATGAATTTTTGCGCGAACACGTCAACAATACCCACGGGGCATTCGAAAGCGTGAGTGACGAAGACGCCTTCCGCGCCATGCACGTTCTCGCAAAGATGGAGGGTATCTCCGCTGAACCCGCCGCCGCCGCCGCATTTGCAGGCTTATTCAAGCTGATCCGCGCCGGGGTCATCAAACCCAGCGATACGGTTGTGGTCAATTGCACCGGGCACACCATGCCGGCCGAGCCGGGCATCCTTGGAGACAACTGGTCGCGCGATGTCAAATTCCCGACCGTTGAAGAGACTCCGCAAGAAGGCCTGCTCTCCGCGCTTACGCAGGTTGCCCCCGAACGCTTCCCCAAGATCGTAATCGTGGAAGATACCACCGAAGCGCGGCGTCTTATTCGCCGCATCCTGCAATCGCAGGGAAATTTTACAATCATGGAAGCAGTCAACGGGCGCGAAGGACTCGAACTCATCCAGAAGGAACTGCCTGACCTCATCATCCTCGATTTGATGATGCCTGAAATGGATGGCTTTACCGTTATCGAATCACTGCGAGCCAACCCCGAAACTGCGACCATCCCCGTTATTGTTGCCACGGCAAAAGAGTTAACCCCCGATGAAAAAAGCAGGCTGGGCGGCCAGATACAATCCCTGATGCAAAAGGGTGATTTCCTCAATGACGAATTTCTGGAAGAAGTAAAGTCGTTAATAAAATAATCCCTTCCACCAGAACAGAAACAAATAAAGGCTGGCACCTTTGCCAAAAAAACAAACAGCCGGGATTGCGGCGGCATTTAGCTCAGCGTTCTTCCTCGGGTTGGCGCCTGTTTTTGGAAAACTCGCCATCACCCAGGGATTCACCCCTTTGGCAGTGGTGGCGCTGCGCACAGGCTTTGCCGCTGGAATACTCTTCCTGGTTGTTTTGCTTTTCTACCGCCAATACCTTTATATCTTCCCGGTCGGGTTGGTAGGCTGTATTCTTGCAGGCACAATTAATGGGTTGGGCTCCCTGCTGTATTATCTCGCGCTCGAACGGCTCGATGCAAGTTTGGGACAGTTGCTCTACTCGTTGTACCCATTCTTTGTGGCGCTCTGGCTTGTGCTCGACCATCAACCCCCCAGCCGCCTGACATTTTTTCGCATCATCCTTGCAACGATTGCGGTTCTGTTGCTTACCAGCGTCCCCGGCCGTTCTGTGGATGCCAGCGGAGTACTCATGATGATCGGCGCCGCAGTGCTTTACGCCATGCACCTGCCCATCAATCAGCGCGTGCTTTACGAAGTCCCCGCCCCCACCGTGGCGCTTTACACACTGCTTTCGATGAGCGCAGTGGTCATCCCAGCCTATTTTTTATTCGACCGCGCCTGGCCAGCCACAGGCATCCCCTGGCCGCCCGTGGCTGGGCTAACCTTCGTCACCGTCTTTTCAAGAATTGCCCTGTTCCTGGGGGTGAAGAAGATTGGCGGAATGCAAACCGCATTATTGGGACTCGCCGAACTTTTGATTGCGATCTTCTTTAGCAGTATTTGGCTTGGCGAAAGCCTTTCCCCCCTCCAATGGATGGGCGCGCTCGGACTTACCGTCAGCCTGATCCTGGTAATGTACGAACATCCCCCCGCCCCGACGCATAGCGGGAGAACCGGCTGGCTTTCGTGGATTCGCGCACCAGGCCTGCCAAAGGATATTTTTGGCCCGTACGAATAAAAAAAGGCCGCATCGCCGCGGCCTTTTTGTTTGCAGTTTTTTATTTATCGCCTTCGTATAAATAGCCCGTTCCTCGCACGCTGACCACCTGCTCTGAAAGGGAGGGGAACTGCTCCAGCTTGTGCCTCAAACGGCTGACCAGCGGGCGCAGGATCTCCGGCGCTTCCTGCTGGGAGGTGTCGTAACCCTGAACCAGCAAAACCAATTCACGGTGCGAAAAAACCTTCCCTTTATTTTCCATCAAAATCTTCAGCAGGCGGCCTTCCGCGGGGGTCAGGTGTTCAATTTTGCTTTTGAACTTGATCTGGCGGCGCGAGAGATCCACGGTTGTGCCGTCTTTCAAGTTGAAAACTTCCTGGCCGCCTTCATCTGCCAAAGAGACGCTATTCAGGTGAGACCTGGCCGAGCGGCGGGAGAGTCCTTTTTTCACTGTGGAAATGATCTGCGCCGGGGATGCGGGTTTCAAAAGATAATCGTGAATTCTCAGGCGCAAGGCCTGGATGGCAGTTTCAGTGGAGCCGTACGCCGTCAGCAGGATTACCTCGGTTTCCGGCGAAACCTGGTTGACCACCTGCACCACTTCCAGCCCGTCCATGCCGGGCATTTTCAGGTCTACGATCATCAAGTCCACGTTGTGCGTGCGGACATATTCAACTGCGGCCTGTCCGTTTGGCGCAGAGGCAACGATGTGGCCTTCCAGTTTTAGGATATCGGTGAGGGACTGTCTGGCGACAGGCTCGTCATCTACAACCAGAATATTCGATTTCATTGTATTCCTCCTGCAGGTAAGAATATGCGGAAACAGGCGCCGGGCCCGCGGTCTGGCAGGTATTCCAATACGCCGCCGTGCGCTGTAATTATATTGTAACTCACAGTCAGCCCCAAGCCGGTACCGCCGTCTTTTGTGCTGAAAAACGGTTCGAAGATATTGGTCTGTTTTTCTTTTGGGATGCCATTACCGTTGTCCTGAAAAATGATCTCGACGCCCTGGCGTATCGAGCGGGCTGTGATGTGCAATTTGCCGCCTTGCGGCATGGCATCGGCGGCGTTTAGGATGAGGTTGATAAACACCTGTTGGATCTGGCTGTTGACTGCCATGATTGCCAGGGGCTGTGCGGGGAAATCGGCTTCCACGGTTACATTGGTTTCAGTAAGCTGTTTGGACATCAACGTAACGATGTATTGGAGCGCCTCAGCCAGGTTTATAGTTTCAAGAGAACTTGCGCCGGGGCGGTAGAAATCCAACATGCGGCGGACGGTGAGCATGAGTCGTTCGAGTTCGGTGCGCGCGAGGTCGAAATATTCCTTGCGCTTTTCTTCGGGCAGGTCTTCGCGGCCGGCCAGGTGCAGGCAGTTTTGCACGGCTTGTAATGGGTTGTTGACTTCGTGCGCGATGGATGCGCTCAGGCGTCCTGCGGCGGCCATTTTCTCGGCTTGCAATAATGCCTTTTGGGATTCTTCCACCTTGCGGACGTAGTCCAATTGTTCGGCGTACAAACGCGCATTCTCCAGCGCGGCAATGGACTGGCGCGCTAAAATCTGGAACATCTCGAGGTCTGATTCGTGGAAGGGGGGTTCGCCGACTGCGCGGGCGGCGTAGAGCATCATGCTCAGGTTGGGGCGGAGGATTGGCGTCAGGATAACGGCGCCAAGCCCGAGCGCGGAAAGATGCGTTTTGAGGGTGGAGTCGCCTGGGCCGCTAGCGTTGATAAATAATGGGGCGGGGGATTCGTCTACGCGGGAAATTAAATCCAAATGCAGTTGGGAGGCGGGGAAACCGCGCGATGCGAGCAGGGAGTATTTTCCTGATTCGAATTCCAGTTGGTAGCAGGCGGCCTGTGAACATTGCATGTGGCCGCAGATGGCGTTGACGATGAGTTCGAGCAGGGGTTCGCGGCGGGTTTCAGAGAGCAGGGCTTCGGTGACGGAAAACAAGGGACGCAGGGCGCGGGTGCGGGCGGCGTCTCGTTTGGTTTGGCTGTCTGCGAGGGCAAGTTTTACGGCTTCGATCAATTCGTTGCCCTGGCTGAACGGTTTCAGCAGAAGGCCATCGACACCCTGCCGCAGGGCGCGGATGGCGGTTTCGACTGTGCCATGCCCGGTCATGATGAGCACGGCGGCATCGGGCTGGAGGCGTTGGGCGTGCTGGATCACTTCGAAGCCATCCACTTCGGGCATACGAATATCGACGAGCAGGAGGTTGATCTTGTTTTCTTTCAGGTATTCGATTGCTTTGCGCGGGTCGGTTTCTGTGGCGACCTTGTACCCGGCGCGGGTGAGCAGGCGGTTGCAGAGCAATGCAATACCTGGTTCATCGTCCACTACGAAGACAAAAGGGTTTTCCATAATGTGTTAGACGGGGAGCCAGACTTCGAAGGTGGAGCCGTGATCTGGCTTGCTTGAGATTTCGATGATTCCGCCGTGGTCGGCGATGATGCCGTAGGTGACGGAAAGACCCAGGCCTGTGCCGCCGCGATCTCCTTTGGTGGTGAAGAATGGTTCAAAGATGCGCCCCTGGTCTTCAGGGGAGATTCCGCTTCCGCTGTCTTGGACGCTGAGGATGACCCAGCTTCGTGATTCGCGTTTTGCAAGGTGGGTGCCGACTGTCAACTCGCCGCCGTTCTTCATGGCTTGCAGGGCATTGTGGATCAGGTTCAGCAGGACTTGCTTCATCTGGTTGGTGTCTATGGAAATCCAGGGCAGGTTTTCAGCAAGTTGAAGAACGAGGGTTACGTTATTGGTTTGGATGAGATGCTTTGTGAGTGCGATGACATCATGTACCACTTCGTTGATGTCGGCGCTGGTGCGCATCCGTTCACCCTGGCGGGAGAAATCCAACAGGCGGCGGACAACGCCGCTGGCGCGCCGCGCCTCTTGCAGGACCATTTCCAGTTCGTTGCGATGGGGAGAGTCTTTGGCGAGTTCATCCAAAACGATTTCGGAGAACCCGGTGACGGTGGTGAGCGGGTTGTTCAATTCGTGCGCGATGCCCGCCGCCATCTCACCGACTGCCGCGAGTTTGGCGGCTTGCAAAAGCCTGTTTTCGGCGGACTGCTGGGCTTCCATGCGGGCGTTCAATTCGATCTCGGTGGCGCGCAGTTGTCGGACGGTCTCCTGTAATTTTTGGGTTTGGTTGGCGCTGGAGATGACCGAAGCAAGAATGCCCGCCAGCGATTCCATGGCGATCAGGTCATTGTGCGAGAAGGCATTCTGTTCCCTGCTTTCCACGTCAATGATGCCGAGGATGGTTTCACCGTCTTTCACAGCCACGCAGACTTCGGAACGCGCTTCCCAGCCTTTGATGGCTTTGTACAAGCCATCCTGCGCTGTATCGTTGACGAGGATGCTTTCCCCACTGCGTGCGACCTGGCCTGTGACCCCATCCACTTTGATGAATTCGCCGCCCGCGAGCGCGGCTTTGAGAGTCTCTGCATGTGTGCCGCCAATGCCTTGAATGGCGAATTTTTGCTCATCATCCATCAGCAAAATAACGGCAAGCTCGTATTTGAAGTATTGCGCCACCAGTTCGGCGGCAATGGCGGCCACTTCGTTTTTATCGTTGAGGCCAATAACCTCCTGCACCACTTCGTGGATCAACCCCAGACTGCGCGCGCGGCCTTCCGCTTCTTCACGCAGGCGGGTGTATTCGATGAGTCCCGCCAGATGGCTGGCGATCACCACCATCAGGTGTTCGTCATATTGGCTGAAGGCTTCGGCGTAGGTGTTCTCGATGACAAGCGCGCCGATGGGCTGTCCGCGATATTTGAGCGGAACAACCAGCTCGGAACGCGCCCCTTTGTGGATGCCGATAAATCCCTCGCGTGTGGTTTCTGCGATGCGGCGGACACGTCCCTCTTTTAACACCGCTTGCATGGAATGCCCTGAAAGCGAAACGCTGATCACATTCAATTTGCCTTCGAACATGCGGTAGTCGCGCAGGATGCGCCCATCGCTGGAACGCAGGAAAAGCGCGATCAATTCGGTGTTGAAGGCGCGGGTGAGCAGGCCGAACATGCGCCGCGCGATCTGGTCTAAATTTTGGGCGGAGGAAACTGTCAGCACAAAGTCATTGAGCAAGCCAAGCCTGCGAAGGTGCGAAGCCATTTCAGAAAATGTCACCACCACTTCCACCGAGGGCGGCACTCGCACCGCCAGGTCACGCAGTTGTCCGCGCTCGGCCTGTGAGAATTCCTTTTGCCGCCACAACGCCACCACCCCAATGACCCGATGACCGATGACCAGCGGCAGACAGACCCACGCATTTGCGCCCGACTTCAACGCGCCGTACGGGAGATTATCCCAATTAGGCTGGCCGCGCAGGATGAGCACATCCGCAAGGGATCGGTTCACTCGACGGAGAACAGGATTCTCGTCTATGAGCAGGGACCCCCCCTTGGCTTTTGGCGCGTTCCATTCCGCCTGAATGTCGAATGATTCGCCGCGCCGTATCGCGAGCCACGCTCCCTGGCAAGGCACAGACTGCACGAAAGCGCCCAGCGTCTTTTCGAGGGCAAGCGGCAGATCGAAAGCCAGACCAGATTGCAGGTCAGGCAGGAACGGTTGATTGGGCACAGCGCTCCGCCCTGAGAGCAGGGACGCGGTCAACTTCCAAATTCTCTGCGCCGTGGCAGATTGTTCATCCGCGCCGACGATGACACTTTGGGAAGTGCCGTTGACTGGAAACGCATACATGCGCGCCGTATTAAGTTTGCTTCCTTCAGGGGTGGAGGTAAAACGGGAATAGCCCCCGCTGAGCGCGCCGCACAACCAGGCATCAATGGTGGGGGCGGCGAGAACGCCCATCAATTCATTTTGCGCCGCCTTGTTAAGTTTATATACAGAACGCAACAGCCACGCGCCTCCCACCCGCTCTGCAAGTACCGCCCACACCGCCTCGGAGAGTTGCGCCGCATCTTTGAGTTGAGTTTCTATGCCGTTTTCGGTTTGCATGGCTTGTGAATCGAATTATACCCTGCCGCTCCGCTGTGAATTGGAATCTCAGAGACTGTCTCTAACGCAAAGATTCAAAGGCTTTTCCTTCGCGCCTTTGCAGCTTTGCGTTAAAAAAGGAAAACTACAATTCATGGCCATGCCTGGTATAACTGACTCAAATTTTGGTAGTGGCATTGAGTAAATGATGTAGCGCGAGATAATATCTCGCGCTACGGTTGCCAACATTTATTTCGACCCACTACCCAATTTTTTTCTTTTCAACATCATCGGCGTTTTGTTCGTGGACGATCTTCGCGCATGCGTTCTGCCTTTTCCTTCGTGGAAGGTCTCTCGCCACGAGTGCGGTCTACGATACGAGTATCCACTTTAGGGGCTCGTTTCGGTTGATCTGTTGGATGAAGGCGTTTCGCAGGAGTTCGAACGCTTCGAACTTCCATCTTCGGAACCTTGTCGCCTTTCAACTCAGCGATCTCATCCCCCGTAAGATACCGCCATTGACGCGGCTTGAGACTGCCCAATTTCAACGTGCCAATTCGCAAGCGGATGATTTTCACAACAGGCAAACCCAACAGCCTGCCCACTTCGCGAATCTGCCGTTTTTTTCCTTCGCCCATCACCACCCGAATCCACGCGCCCTTGCCAGAAGTGGAAAGGAAATTCACTTCGGCAGGGGCGGTCTTGTCGCCATCCTCAAGTACAACACCCCTGCGCCAGGCTTCCATTTGTTTTTCATCGGGACGGCGCGCAACCAGAACGCGGTATTCCTTCTCGTGCCCAAAACGTGGATGAGTCAACTTGTTGGTCAGCTCACCGTCATTGGTCATCAGAATCAAACCTTCCGAGTCGAAATCCAAACGGCCAACGGGATAGAGATGCCCTTCAACTGGAATCAAGTTCCGCACGGTTTGGCGGTCATCCTGTCCCTCGGCGGCAGAAAGTACATTGCGCGGCTTATACAAGGCAATGTAAGTCAAAGTCTCTGCTTTGGGGAGGGCTTTTCCATCAATGGTTACTTTGTCCACAAAAAGGTCGGCCTTCTGCCCCAACTCTGCAACCTTCCCGTTGACACGCACGCGGCCTTCGGTGATGAACACCTCGCAGGCGCGGCGGGAGCCGTATCCTGCCTGGGCAAGTAGTTTTTGCAATCGTTCCTGCATGGCCAACACTACCCTTTCAACAACTCTGTATGCTCGGTCTCTACTTCCACTTGAACGGCGAGCGGCGGCAATTCGATAATTGAACTCAAACCGAAATGCTGTAAAAACTCGGGCGTGGTAGAGTATAAAATCGGTCGGCCAGGGCCATCGGTGCGCCCAGATTCCTGAACGAGTCCCTTGCTCAACAGGCTTTTCATCATGCCGTCACTGTTCACGCCGCGGATCGAATCCACCTGCGGACGGGTGACAGGCTGTTGGTAGGCAATGATCGCCAGCGTCTCGAGCGCGGCGCGGCTGAGATGCGTTGTCGCTTCCAGCCCAAGAAAATGCTCCACGATGCCAGCTATTTCAGGAGCCGTCGTCAGTTGCACACGCCCTGCGCTTCGTTGCAGACGCAGGCCGCGGGTTAAGAGAGAATCGTCAAGTTCTTTAAGTCCACGCTCGATCACCGAAGAATTCACATCCAATGCCTGCGCCAGTTGAGTCACAGGCACTGGCTCGGCAGAAACGAACAACATCGCCTCGATCTTTGCCGCAAGGCTGAGATCCGCATCTGAAATGGTTTGAGAGTCGCTCATGCTATAATTACTCCGCTTAAAAAATATATTCGCAAATCAAAAAAACTAAAATTATGAAAACATCCAAACTTTATTTTTCCATCATATCGCTCGCGCTTGCATCACTGGCCTGTTCCATTTTCGTTGGCGGCCCCGATTATCCCGCGCAAACCATACCCTACTCGCCCAATGAAGTGCAAAACATGCGCACGCAGATCGAACAGGCTTTTCTCGCAGGCGCAGAGTCGGGCATTGTCACATTGCAGATCACCGAAAGCCAGCTCACATCCTACATGACCGAAATATTACAGGCGCAGGCAGACCCGCCCTTCAGCGAGCCGCAAGTTCTGCTTCGCAACGGTCAAATGCAAATGTACGGAAAAGTAAACCAGGGCATGTTCGACGCCAACATTCTCATCACCATGAACGTCGGCATCGACGAAATCACAGGCCAGCCAAAAGTCGAGATCGCCTCGGCAGATTTCGGCCCCCTGCCCGCGCCCGAAGGCATCAACACCGCCATGAACACCGTCATCGCCGAAGCCTTCACAGGCTCGCTTGGCCCGGTGGCCGTTGGCTTTCGTTTGGAAGCGATTACCATCGCAGACGGCATCATGACCCTCACCGGACGAATCAAATAGCGGCTGGATTATACCCGACATGCCCCGCCTCGGACTCCGCCCGCACCTGCTCGTTGCGCTACTCACATTCGCCACGCTGATTGTTTCCTGCCGCTCCCCGCAGATCGGCGAAGAGATCGTCGTTACCATCGTGGCAGATGGCACAGCGCAAGACATCAGCATCACCGCTGGCAGTACCGTCTCGCAAGCCTTGCAAACCGCAGGCATCGCCCCAGGCAGTCTGGACAGAACCGAGCCGCCATTTTACACAGTGTTAAGCGAAGGCGACCTCGTCACTCTCACCCGCGTGGTGGAAGCGTTTGAAACCGAAGAAATCATCGTTCCATTCGAACGGCAAATCATCCGCAACGAAACCCTGGCCGAAGGCGAAACAAGGCTGGTGCAGGCGGGCGTCAACGGGTTGGAGGAAATCACCTACCGCAGAATCCTCGAAGACAATCTGGAAATCAGCAAATCGGAAGTGAAGACTGTGGTGTTAAAAGAAGCGCTGTCAGAGATCGTGATGGTCGGCGCGCAATCTTCGTACACGCCATTGAACATCCCTGGCGCCATCGCCTATCTCGCGGGCGGCAATGCGTGGATCATGGAAGGCTCCACGGCGAACCGCCGCATCATCGTCAGCACAGGTGATCTGGACGGGCGCATTTTCACCCTCTCACCCAACGGCGAATATCTGGTTTTCACCCGCAAATCCAAAAAGCCTGCGGATGAGGAGATCAATACTCTGTGGGCTGTCCGCACCAGGAATTTGGAGCCAAAACTGATTTACTTGCAAGCATCCAACGTGGTGCATTTCGCGTCATGGATTCCAGGCACGAATTCCGTGGCCTACTCCACGGTGGAGCCGCGCAGTGCAGTTCCAGGCTGGCAGGCCAATAATGATTTGTACCGAGTCAGCATTACGGGCGGAAGTCCGCGCAGGTTGTTGAGCGCGAACAGCGGCGGCGTGTACGGCTGGTGGGGCATGTCTTTTGCGTATGCGCCGAGCGGCGTGCTGGCCTATTCCCGCCCCGATGGAATTGGGTTGGTGGATCAGGATGGCGGCTACCTCAAACCCCTGCTCGAGATCACGCCATTGAACACGCACAGTGACTGGGCATGGATTCCCCCGCTTGCCTGGGGCGCGGATGGCAACAGCCTGTACTTCGTCAGCCATGCGCCAGCCCCGGCGCCAATTACCAGCGAGGAGTCGCCCTATTTTGACCTCTCAGCCGCCTCGTTCAGCAATGAAGCGGCTGTTTCCATCATCGACTCAACGGGCATGTTTGCATATCCATCCGTCTCGCCGATCCAACAAATTGGCAGCGAAAAAAGTTTTCAGGTGGCTTATTTGCAATCCATTTTTATCGAACAAAGCGACACCAGCCGCTATCGTTTAATGGTGATGGATCGCGACGGGTCGAACAAAAAAATGCTTTTCCCGCCCAGTGACTCGAACGGCATCGAGCCGCAATTGCCCACCTGGGCGCCGGCGGATATCGAAGGACAGGCGAATGATTTCATTGCGGTGATCTATCAGGGCAATCTCTGGCTGGTGGACAGCGGCAATAGCGAGGCCTACCAGGTTACTGGCGATGGGTTGATTAATAAAATTGATTGGAAATAAAAAACGAAAGAGGATAATGAAATGCGAATCTTGATCACAGGCGCGGCGGGGTTTCTCGGCTCCCATCTTTGCGACCACCTGCTGGCAGACGGTCATCACGTCATCGGCATGGACAATTTCATCACAGGCAGCCCTGATAACATTGCGCACCTGGCAAACAACGAGCGTTTTGAATTTTACAAACGGGATGTGTCGAATTATATTTTTGTGCCCGGCAAAGTGGATGCGATCCTGCATTTTGCATCGCCTGCCAGCCCAAACCCGCAGTCAAAATCGGGGTACTTTAATTTACCGATCCAGACCATGAAGGCGGGTGCGCTTGGCACGCACAACTGCCTCGGCATTGCCCGCATCCAAAATGCGCGTTTCCTGCTGGCCTCCACCAGTGAAATTTACGGCGACCCGGAAGTGCATCCGCAGGCGGAAACCTACGCAGGGAATGTAGACCCCGTCGGCACCCGCGCCGTGTATGACGAAGCCAAGCGGTTTGCAGAATCCCTGACCATGGCCTATCATCGTTTTCATGGCGTGAACACCAGCATCGTGCGCATTTTCAACACCTACGGCCCGCGCATGGATCTGGAAGACGGACGCGCCCTGCCCAACCTGCTCAAGCAGGCCCTGCTCGGCCAGCCGCTCACCGTCTATGGCGATGGAGGCCAGACCCGCTCCTTCTGCTTCGTGGACGATCTTGTGGACGGCATCGTCAAACTGCTTTACTCAGATGAACATCTGCCCGTCAACATCGGCAACCCCGTGGAAATGTCCATCCTGCAATTCGCCGAAGCCATAAATAGAGTCACTGGCAGTAAGGCAGGCATCATCTTTGAGGAAAACTCCAGAAGCGCGCGTGACCCGCAACGGCGCCGTCCCGACATCACCCGCGCCCATGAGCTATTGAACTGGAATCCAAACGTGGATTTGGAGGAAGGCATCCGCCGCACCATCCCATTCTTCAAACAAAAACTAGAGTTGGAATGATCCTTACCGACCAAAAGGAACGCAGTCGCTTCCTCAAATTCGCCGCGGTTGGCGCGCTCGGCGCAGTGATTGATTTTGGAGTCATGAACCTGCTCTCCCACTCCACAGATATGAGCCTCGTCATGGCTGGGACGATCTCCTTCGCCTGCGCCGTGATAAGCAACTTCACCTGGAACCGCCTGTGGACCTACCCTGAATCGCGTTCGCGTCCCCTGCTCGGACAGCTTGGCATGTTTTTTCTGGTGAACCTGGCTGGCATTGCCATCCGCGTGCCCACACTGCATTACGTCGAGCCTCCCATGCTGAGTTTCTTTGAAACCATATTCCACACCTCCTACGCCACCGCCGAATTCTACGCAAAAAACCTCACCCTTGCGGCGGCAGTGGGAGTTGTAATGTTGTGGAACTTCTTCGTGAACCGTTATTGGACGTATAATGACATTGACAATGATTGACGAGGCAGGTTAATGGCTCCACCAGTTCTCATTCCCATTTACACAACCAGGGGCGACGCAGAGGCGTTTCTGCAATATCCGTATTTATTCAACCGCAACGGAGACTGGATCGGATTCGTAACCCCCATGCGTGAAGTCTATTCGGTGCTTGGCGATTTTGTAGGAACCCTGACCAACGACCCGCGCATCATTCGCAAACGGGCGACGTCCACGCTCAAACCGCGCCTCAGCCCGCCTCCGCAACCCCAAAAAGTGTACCCCCCTGCCACAGTTCCCCTTGCCCGCATGATGGCCGAACTCAGCCACTCCGTCATCGACGTTTTATTGGAAGCCCCCGAAAGACTCCACACCGCAGACTCTGGCGAACAAAGACAAGACCTGGATTGAATTTTTATATGACAAACGATCTCGCTCCAAAAACCACCCGCGTCTCGCGGGTTACGCTTTCCCAGTTAATGCACCCTGAACACGCCAACCTGCTTGGCAATGTGCATGGCGGGTGGATCATGAAACTGGTGGACGAAGCCGGCGCACTGGCCTGTATGCGCCATGCCCAAAAGAAAGTCGTCACCGTTGCCATCGACTCGATGACCTTTCGCCAGCCGATCCGCATCGGCGACCTGATCATCCTAAATGCCGAAGTGACCTACACCGGCAGAACATCCATGGAAGCCGAAGTTCAGGTGGTTGCCGAAAACCCCGTCACCGGCGAGCGGACACACACCAACACCGCCTATCTTGTTTACGTTGCCCTCGATGATGAAGGCCGCCCAACGAATGTCCCCGGGCTGGCAACAGAAACAGACGAAGAAAAAGTGCGCATGGAACAAGCCAAAAAACGACAGGCATATCGCACCTCGCAAAAATAAAAAAATTCGATCATTCACCTTGCAAAAACTCCAAAAGCATCCCATCCTCATTCTGCTGATCATCAACCTTGCGCTTGGCTTGATAACCTTCCGCAATTACGGCCTATCCTGGGATGAGCCACTCTTTTACGATTACGCCAACGCCCTGCCATACGCCTACTCACCCGGCGAATGGCTCAGCGGAAATTTCAACATTCAAAATGCCTTCGGCTCCAGCGGAACTGACCACGCCAACCGCGGCCCCGCCTATATTTTGATTGCGCGCCCCATCGTTTCGCTGATCGAAACCCTCGGCTCAGACAACGCCTCAGCCTGGCACCTCGTCAATTTTCTGACATTCCAACTGGGAGTTTTTCTTTTCCATCGCTTCGCATCCAAATGGATGAACGAAACTTCCGCGCTTGCCGCAAGCGCGCTCTTTGCATGGCAACCGCTCCTGTGGGGACATGCCTTCATCAACCCGAAAGACATTCCCTTTCTCGTGTTCTTCATCGGCTCGATATGCTTCGGCTTTGAAATGGTGGATGAACTCGTCCGAAAAGACCATAAAGTTTTTTGGAAACCTTCAAAATCCACCCTGCTGGCGGCCTTCTTTCTTGGAATTGCCACCTCCATCCGCGTGCTTGGGCCGCTCGCCGCCATGTTGACAGGGCTGTACGCGCTCGGTCAAATCCGCAAAATAGAATTGGGCGAATTGATAAAACGCTTTGCAATCTACGCAGTCCTCACCCTGCTGATTGCCTTCATCGCCTGGCCTTACCTGTGGACAAATCCCCTGCAAAAATTCGTTGAAGTCTTCGGCTTCATGTCTGATAACCCGACCCAGCTAACCGTCCTTTTCAATGGCGATCAATACAAAGCGGATGAACTTCCACGCCGCTACCTGCCACTCCTTCTTGGCTACACGCTGACTGAGCCTGTTTGGCTGTTATTTTTTCTCGGCCTGGCAGTTGGTTTTTGGAAATCAGACAACCAAAAAAGATTCACCCTTGCCCTTATTTTGTTTTGGTTTCTCATTCCCGCCGCCTATGTTATTCTCCGCCAACCGCCGATGTACGACGGCTTTCGTCACTTCCTTTTTATCCTGCCGCCTGTTTTCATTTTCTCAGGATTTGCATTTGAAAAATTTGCTGAATTAATAAAAAATAATTGGGCAAGGATAATTTCAATTGCGGCGATTCTGATGTTTGGAATCGTTCCTTCGATTCAACTTCACCCGTATCAATATGCCTATTACAACTCCTTCATCGGCAGAACGGATGGGGCTTTCCGCACCTATGAAACAGAGTATTGGCTGACCTGTTATCGAGAAGCAGTTGTCAAATTAAATGAAGAGGCGGGAGCGGGGACTCGGTTATTCGTCAGACGTGAACCGTATATCGCGGCGTATTATGCCAGTCCAGAAATCACCATCCGCGACTTTCGCACCGAGGCAAAGGAAATGCAGTCTGGTGATTTTTATCTCGTCAACACCCGCTCGAATGAAGACCTGAAATTTCTACGAGACCAGCCCGCCTTCATTCAAATTGCAAGGCAGGGCGCAGACTTTTGCCTCATCAAACGAGTTCCCTGACAACCCTGCCATGAAATACCCGCAAGGTATAATCTGCCCGCCATGAACCCATCCCCACGCCTGTTACTCACCATTGACTATGAATCCTGGCTGGCCCCGTCCCGCAGGTACGATTTCCTCTCGCCTGAAAAACGCTTTGCGCTGGACGAAGGCTTTGCATGGAACGTCATCGACCCGATCCTCGAACGATTGAAAGACAACAAGGCAAGTTTTTATATCGTCGGCGAGTTGGTGGAGTGGTATCCCGACCTGCCCCAAAAAATATTCGACGCAGGCCACGAGGTTGGTTTTCATTGCCAGGTTCACCGCCCATTGACCGTGGTGGCGGATGTCGAGCAGGACTTGCAAGCCTCCGCAGGCTGGCGCAAAAAATACAAAGTGCATGGCTATCGCGCCCCCATGATAAACACCGTCGAAGGCGTGTACCCGCTTCTCGAACAAAACGGTTTCACCTACAGCTCTTCGCTTTACGCCCCGGCAGGAACGCTCCTGCAAAAGGGAAAAATTTGGGAAGCGCCAGTCAGCACCTACCCCCTGCTCGGAAAACCCTCCACCTTCCACGCCCCGCGCCGCATGGATGTACCGCTCGTGCTCGGCGGAGAATTCCCGTACGGCTCCAGTTTTATCAGCGGCATGTTCCCCAAAACCGTTTTCAAAATTATCGAAAAAGAATTCAAAGCGGGGTTGAGTCCCGTGATCTTTTTACATCCCTACGAAATCGTATCGCCCACACGCTGGCCTGCCCGCTTCGCCCGCGACCTGCTCGCCAACCCCCTGCTTTACCCGTTCACATTTAATAAGTCCGCCTTCCTCGACGACCTTCTGCGCAACTTCCCCATCTCCACCGTCGAAGGCTACATCCGCGAGACAACCCAATGAAAGCACAGATTGTCGAATCACTGAATTTCCCGACACTTGAAAAAAAGCTGAGCTTCGCAGGCCTGGAAAGCTGGCTAAATCTCGTTCACGAAATGTACGGATACAAAACCTATCGCCGCGCAGTGATCGAAAATTCCCAGCCCATTGCCGCGCTGGGGTTGGTTGAAATCAATCATCCCGTCTTCGGGCATTACCTCGCCACCGCCCCTTTCGGCAGTTACGGCGGCTTTGCATTTGAAACCCCCGAAGCCCGTGACCTTTTATTGGATGAAGCCCGCCGCCTCGCAGAAGATGTCAAAGCCGAATACATCTCCATTCGCTTTGACAAAGGCGCCTCCTCCCCACCCGACAACTGGTTTCAAAGCCCCTCCTACTTTACCTACCTGATAGACCTCCCCGCCACCCCAGATGAACTGCTGAAAACATTTTCATCAGACCATCGCAACCACATCCGCAAATCCCTCAAAAAGGGATTCCAAATCCGCTTCGGCCACCTCGACCTGCTGGACGACATCTACGAAGCCCTCGCGAAAAGTATGCACGAACTCGGCTCGCCTTATCATTCAAAAAACTATTTGCGAAAAATGGCCGAACTCCTGGGCGACACCCTCGAATTCGCCGTGTTGTACAACGCGCAAGGGAAAATATCCGGCGGCGGCGTTTTTATTTACCAAGGCGATACCGTCTTCAATCTCCACGCCAACATCCTGCGCCACGCCCGCTCCACCTACGCAGGTGAATTTTTGTATTGGTCTGTCATCGAACGCGCCATTCAAAAAGGACTCAAAACCTTCGACCTGGGCCGAAGCCTCGTCGGTTCTGGCAACGAAGTCTTCAAAATGAAATGGTCGCCGCGCAAGCGCTTGCTTGCCTATTGGTACTGGCTCGCGCCCGGGCACGAACTGCCCTCGCTCAACCAAAAGAATCCAAAATTCCAATTAGTCATTGCCATCTGGAAGCGCCTGCCCGCCTTCATCGTCCGCCCGCTTGGCCCCTTCCTCATTCGCGGCCTGGCGTAATCTCTGGACTCCATCAGCTTGCTGATGGATATTTACCATGAACTACACCCTCCACCCCCTCAAAGAAATCCACCCCAGCCTGCTCCCCCGCATTGCAGAAATCCACATGGGAGATGCAGGCCTGCTCTCCAAACTTGGCTATCCTTTCGTACTGCGCTATTTTGAAATCGCCGTCAAAGACAAACACGCGTTCGGTTTTTACGCGCAAGAAAATGAAACAGGCAAGATCATGGGTTTTAGCCTTGCCTCTCCTGAACCATCCGCGCTCACCTCTCAACTAACTACTGACCGCAAGTGGTTCATCAAACAAGTTCTGAAGGTGCTTTTCACCCGTCCGCTCGTTTTTTTACAAATGATCATTTCCAGCATCACCATTCAGGGACAAATGGAAGATGAGGCGATAGAATGTGTATACTTCACAGTTGACCCAAAGTTCCGCGGCCAACGGCTTGGGCGCACCCTTCAAAAAGCGCTGATGGACGAAGGCCGCAAACAAGGCTACAAAAAAATATTTGCCAGCATCGAAACCTGGAACAAAGCCAGCCTTGCCGCAACTCAGGCAAATGGATTTACAATTGTAAAAACCTTCCGCGAAGGAATTTATCACAGGCACCGCCTGGAAAGCAGGTTATAAAATGACCACACATCGGGAGCGAATTCAAGCCTGCCTCAAAGGGGAGATCACAGACCGCACGCCCATCGCCCTCTGGCGTCACTTCCCTGTCGACGACCAAAACCCCGAGGCCCTCGCCGCCGCCACACTGCAACACCAAAGCGCCTATGATTTTGACATCGTCAAAGTCACGCCGTCTTCATCCTTCGCAGTAAAAGATTGGGGCGTGGAAGATGATTGGATGGGAGACGCAGAAGGCTCGCGCCGCTACACCAAACGCATCATCCACAAACCTGAGGATTGGGAAAAACTCCCAGCGCTCGACCCAACCTCCCCGCATCTTTCTGGACAGTTGGCCTGCCTCCGTTTAATCAAGCAGAGTCTCAGCCCTGAGACACCCCTCATCCAAACCATATTCAATCCGCTTTCACAAGCAAAGAATCTAGCAGGCAATGACCTGTTGCTGGAACACATCCGAAAACACCCCGAAGCCGTCATGAAGGGCCTGGAGACGATCACCAGGTCCGCTGTCAAATTTATAGAAGCGGCCATCGAGATCGGCGTGGATGGAGTCTTCTATGCCATCCAGCACGCCCAGGGCAGTCTGCTCGAACTCGATGAGTACAAGACCATCGCCCTGCCCTACGACCAGATCACACTTGAACCCACAAAAGACCTGTGGTGCAACATGCTCCACCTGCATGGGAAGGATGTTTATTTTTCGCTGTTGCGCCTGGTGGATTTTCAAATCGTCAACTGGCATGACCGCGAAACCTACCCATCCCTTTCCGAAGCGCAGAGTCTCTTCAAGGGGGCGCTTTGCGGCGGCCTGAGGCAGGATTCTCTCACGTTGGAGAATCAGGCCGAGGTTAAGAAAGAGGCGGAGGATGCAATTAAGCAAACGAAAGGCCGCCGCTTCATCCTCGGCACGGGATGCGTGGTTCCCGTCACCGCATCCCATGAAAATTACATGGCGGCAAGGAAAAGTGTTGATTCCCCTCTCCTTCCAGGAGAGGGGGTAGGGGTGAGGTCATGAGTTTGCGAGTCATTTCTGGAATTGCAAAGGGCAGGAAGTTGAAGTCTGTGCCAGGCGATACGACCCGCCCGGTGATGGACCGCGTGAAAGAGGCGCTGTTCAACATTCTGGCTGGCGATGTGATCGATTCGATCTGGTGGGATTTGTTCGGCGGCACGGGCGCAATTGGAATCGAAGCCATCAGCCGCGGCGCGTCGTTTGTGCGCTTTACAGATTTGAACCGCGCGCCCGTTGAAACGATTAAAGAAAATGTGGAGCATTGCGGGTTTGCAAAGCAGGTTGAAATTCGGCGCGGTGACGCTTTTAGTTTGCTGGCCGCAAAGGCCGATAAACAATTTGAGTATATTTACATTGCCCCGCCGCAATACAAACAAATGTGGTCAACCGCCTTGAAATTAGTGGACGACAACATGGGCTGGCTGACCGAAGACGGGACGGTCATCGCGCAGATCGACCCGACGGAATACGAAGACGTTGAATTGAAAAATTTGGTTGAAGGCGAGCAAAGAAAGTACGGAAGCACGCTGTTGGTTTTTTATGACCGTTTATAAATAGAGCGCCGCAACATTTATGTTGCATGTGGTTTTGAGGCAAACCATCACTTGCAAGATACCCTTCGACAAGCTCAGGGCAAGAATCTTGCGGCACAAAATGTACGCTACTCGTCATCATCCTGCGGACCGTACGCCCGCAGGACCGCCGCTTCCACTTCCGCATTTGAATGTTTTTCGCAAGCCACCAGCGGGTGGTGCAGGTTGGGGACATGCCTTCCGCCATCCGTCATCACTTTGCAATCAACAAATTTTCCCCGCGCATCATTGACAACGTATAACTGATACAGCCTGCCACAGACAATGCATCCGTGCATTTCGCCTTTGGTGTGCTTCTCGTTCATAATGCTGTCTCCAGTAATAAATGGAATCAAGGCTTACGCAAAACCTTGAAAGAGTCCGCCAATCTTCACTAATTTACGCTAATCTTTTTAAATTCGTGCAAATTGGCGTGGATTAGCGGGGAAAAACTCATTCTGCGTAAGCCCTGAAACACTCAGTTCCTACTCTTCCGTAATGGTGATCGTCTTGATGGCATCGCCCAGGAAGTCCGGGGCTGTATCGGGGTCGCGGCGGGTGATGCCGTCAACCACATCCATGCCTTCGGTCACCTGGCCAAAGATGGTGTAGCCGCCATTCAAAAAATCGGCGGCGCCAAATGTAATGAAGAACTGGCTTCCGTTCGTGTCAGGGCCTGCATTTGCCATCGCCACCACGCCAGCCTTGTCAAAGGTCAGGTCGCTTTTTTCGTTCACGAACTCATAGCCAGGGCCGCCCATGCCCGTACCCGTTGGGTCGCCGCCCTGCGCCATGAAACCTTCCAGCACACGGTGGAAAGTGACGCCATTGAAAAATCCTTCGCGGGCGAGGAATACAAAACTATTCACAGTAATGGGCGCTTTATCGGCGTACAACTCAATCACAAACCCGCCGCCCTTTTCCATTTCAACCGTTGCAAAATATTTGTTGTCTGCGTCAATCGTCATCGGCGGCGCGGCATCATATTGCTTCGGCTCGCCTGAAACTGGTTCACTGGAGACAGCCGCCTGATTATTCGCGGCGAACGACTCCCACGGCACATACTTCCACAGAAAAAATGCGGCCACGAGAACAACAATTCCAATCCCAACGTACTGAATCGTGTTATCCGATTTCTGGACTTGCGCCTTCTTTACCTTCTTTTTTTTGGACATACAAATCTCTCCTTGAAATAATTTTTCTTATTATATCAACCTTGCGCGTGCAATGCTTTTCTTGTATCCTTGCGCCAGATGAAACCCTACTTCAAAAAACAAATCGCGCTCCCTCAAGACCACGGCTCCTGGGTATTTATTTTGAGTCCGCTGTTGGTTGGCATTTTCGCAGGCAGAGATTTCAGCTACGCCACCTTCAACCTGTTCATCGCGGCGATGTCTGCATTTATGATTCGCCAGCCGATGGCAGTTGCCGTCAAAGCATACAGTGGACGACGCCCAAAGACGGATCTTGTCCCCGCCCGTTTCTGGTTGCTGGTCTACGGCAGTATCGCCGCCCTGGCATTGACCGGGTTGATCCTCGAGGGTTATGGCTATATTTTATTCCTGGCAGTTCCCGGCGTACCCGTTTTTGCATGGCACTTGTGGCTGGTCAGCCAGCGCGCGGAGAGGAAACAGGCAGGGATTGAAGTCATCGCCACGGGCGTTTTGTCGCTGACTGCGCCTGCCGCATATTGGATCGGCATCCATGGGTATGATGCGTTTGGCTGGTGGCTTTGGGGGTTCACGTGGCTTCAATCTGCGGCGAGCATTGTGTACACGTATCTCAGGTTAGGTCAACGCGAGTTGGAACCCGATCAGGCTTCCGTTAAGATTCGAGGCGGGTGGTGGCGGATGGGATTCCGCGCTTTGGCGTACACATCCTTTAATCTGGTTTTATCCGTTGCGCTGGGGTTGTCAAATCTGGTTCCGCGATTTATATTCATCCCGTTCCTCCTGCAATGGCTGGAAACGATCTGGGGCATCAGCCGCCCCGCGGTTGGATGGAAGCCCGCTCAAATTGGCATCCGCCAATTGATCGTGAGCATCCTTTGGACAATTCTATTCATCATCTTTTGGAGAACGCCATGACCGACATGAAGTACGAACTGTTGACCGAACTGCACAGCAGGATGGAAGCCGACCTGCTCGAAAGTTATCTCGAAGCGAACGGCATCGATGTGGAGTTGATTCAGGAAGCCATCGGGCATCACATTTACCCCGTTGCGCTGGATGCGCTGGGGCGGGTTCAGGTCTTTGTGCCTGGGAAAAAATTAAAGGCGGCGAATAAACTATTAAAAATATTCGAGTCGGAGAAGTGATTATGAAAGCAACCCCAAAAAATGGCAGGAGAAAAAAATGAATTTCGATTTGAGCAACGAACAGGTAATTTGGAAGAAGATCGCGCACGAGTTTGTAGAGAAGGAATTGCGGCCCAAAGCCCGCGAAGTGGACGAAAAAGAGGAGTTCAACTGGGAGGCGGTTCGCAAAGGCGGGCCTGTGGGCTTGCTCGGCATGAGCATCCCTGAGGAATACGGCGGCTCGAATGTGGATGCGATTTCGAACGCGATTGCGATGGAAGAATTGGGCTGGGGCTGTGGTTCCACCGCGCTGGCATTCACCGCGCACAATGGACTCGGCACCGCTCCGATTGCCCTGTACGGAACCGAAGAGTTGAAAAAGCAATGGCTGCCGCTGGTTGCGAACGGAAAAAATAAACTCGGCGCGCTGGCTCTCACAGAACCTGGCGCTGGCTCGGATATTCAGGGCGGCGTGATTACGAAAGCCGAAAAGCAGGGCGATGAATGGGTCATCAACGGCGCGAAGATGTGGTGTACGAACGCAGGCATTGCGGAGTACATCATCACCCTCGTCCGCACAGACTCGCGGGGCGGGTCGAAATCGTTGAGCATGATCCTCGTGCCGACGGATTCAAAAGGATTGAAGATCGGCCCTGCTGAAAAGAAGATGGGCTTGCGCGGTTCGCCCGCTCACGGCGTCATCTACGATAATGTCCGTGTGCCGCTGGGGAATTTGGTCGGCGCCGAGGGACGCGGGTTACAGCAGACGCTGACCACGCTGGACGCGGGGCGCATCAGCATCGGCGCGATTTCAGTCGGGCTGGCACAGGCGGCGATGGATGCGGCTGTCAACTATGCGCGGGAACGCAAGGCGTTTGGTCAGGTAATTTCTGAGTTTCAGGCCATTCAATTCAAGCTGTCTAACATGGCGATGGAGATTGAGTTGGCGCGCACGATGATCTACAAAACGGCATGGCTCAAAGATCAGGGACGCCCGTACAACAAGGAGGCGGCGATTGCCAAACTCTACGCCACCGAGATGGCCGAGCGGGTGTGCTACGAGGCAATTCAAATCCATGGGGGGTATGGGTACAGCCGCGAGTACAACGTGGAGCGGATGTACCGCGATGCGCGTTTGATGACGATTGGCGAGGGGACGAGTGAAATTCAACGATTGGTGATTGCCAGGCATGTGCTGGCGAGTGAGTAATAAATTCCCTCACCCTAGCCCTCTCCCGAAGGGAGAGGGGACTCCCTTCCCCTTCGGGGGAAGGGTTGGGGATGAGGGGGTTATTTTTTTACTATCACCCAGGCCGTTCCATCTGCGGTTTTGATTTGCTTCTCCCCACTCGCAAAGTCCGTAAACAATTTCATAATTTCATCGGGCGTGAGGAAGTGACTTCGCATCAGCAAGAGTTTTTCGGCGAGGGCAATCAGCTTCACGCCGAAGGTGCGGATGTCGGGTTCTTCGATGACGAGCGCTCCGCCAGGTTTTAGCACGCGGAACATTTCGCGGGCGGTGTGGGCGTGGTCCATGACGTGGTGAAGGGCGTCTACCATGATGACGCGCTCGAAGGAATTGTCAGCGAAGGGTAATGATTCAGAACCACCGCACACAGGTTCGAGGGAGGAAAGAGGCGCTTTTTTCAGCATCCCCAGGGAAACATCGGCTACGATGATCCCATCCACCAAGCCACGAATCGCAGAAGCAACCCGCCCCGTGCCGCCGCCCACATCCAGCAAAATTCCGCGCACAGGCAGGGACGCGGCTTCGCGCATCACATCCGTTTTGGAATAGGTGACGCGGGCATAAAGCGGGGCAATAAAAGCAAAGTGGTCGAAGCCTGACATAATTGTTTTTGGCTCATGCATAAGGAGTGCGCAAGCGATTGGCATCGTATCAAAATTCTTAATGCGAATGCCGCGAATTCAACGAATTGCGGTAACTGCTCAGACACCTTGCTCCGCCGTAGGCTAAAGCCTACGGCTATCTTTACAAAATCCGCTAACCCACAGGGTGCTTCGCAAAGCGGATTAGCCGCCTTTAGGCGGCTTTGTAAAGATAGCCTGGACGTTTACGTTCAGGCGGGCACGGAACGTGCAGGTGCTTGCCTGAGCAGTTACGAATTGGGCGAAAAATTCGCGTGATTTGCCCGATTTGCGTACTTCGCGTTTGGCCTTTCGGACAGAGTCTATACATGAGCCTTGTTTTTATATCGTAATCAGGTCTTTCATTTCCTCGAAGGTGGCAGGGCCAACTCCCGAAACGTTGAGAATCTCTTCAATGGATTCGAAGGGACCGTTTGCGGTGCGGTAGTCAATGATGCGCTGGGCGGTTGTAACACCGATGCCGGGCAGGGTATCCAACTCCTCTAAAGTGGCGGTGTTGATATTGATTAAATCATTTTGTGGGTTACCGTTTTGCCCGGAGTTCGGCAATTCGGGTTCGGTGGGCGCTTCGGCTGGGGCCGCGCCTTCCTGGTACGGAATTGTAAGTTGTTCTCCATCCACCAACAATGCGGCAAGGTTAATCGAATCGACACTGGCCGAGGCAAGCAAACCGCCCGCGGCGTCAATCGCATCCTGCACGCGCGCGCCTTCCGCAAATTCATACAAGCCCGGGCGCGGCACTGCGCCGATCACATGCACCACAACGGGGGGCTGGGTTGGCGCAGGCTGTAAGAGAATCGGCTGGCCCGCAGGCGCGCGCGAGACAAAGACCAGCACACCCGCAAGCACGAAGCCCGCCATCACGCCCAGCAAGACATATAATGCGTTTTTCATATTGCAATTCTACTCCAACTTCATCACTAGTAGTTCCTCGCCGGTGCGGCGGATCACATCTGCAACTTGAAAAAACTTTTGGATGCGTTGAAAGTAACGCGGCATTTGTTTGTAATCCATCGGGCGAAAACCAAATTTCTCGTACATGGGGCCGTTGTGAGAAATGCACATCAGGTACAAAGGCCGTGGGCTTTCGCGCAGTAATTCCTCGATCACCGCGCGCGCAATGCCCCGCCCGCGATACTCAGGTCTTGTGCCAATCGAAGCCAGTTCGAGGATGTCGGCCCCGTGAGGTTTTAACTGCCCGCAGGCGATGACCTGCCCCCCGTCATTTACCGCCACGACAAAACGCCTCCAATCCAAACCTGTGGGGTTGATCCCGACTAAATGAATTAAGTCCTTAATTTGAGCGGACTCTGCTTCCAATGCAGGGCGAATCGTGTAGTTTGCCATAAAATTATACCGCTCCCGCCGCCACGATAATAATAAACGTGGCAATGAACCAGTGAATCAAAAACGGCCAGACGAATGATTTCGTGCGGTACGCCACCCAGCCGAAGGCAAACCCGCCGAAAATGGTGGAGAGAGTCTCTATCTCTGGCTTGGAGATGTGCGCAATCGCAAATGGAACAGCTTGGAGCAACAAGGCTTCAGCCCCAAATTTGCGGGCGTAGGCAAATAAAATCCAGCCACGAAAGATGAATTCCCAGCCGATCAGGTCGAGGAAGGTTGTCCACGGCAGGCCAGGCAGGAAGCGTTCGTAATACGCCTGCATGGATGGGTTGCCGCTCCCAAGAAAATAAATAATCGGAGCCATGAACAGAATCCCAAGCGCGGTGTAGGTTAATCCCAATTTCCAATCGCCGAGGGAAAATCCATACTCCCGCGGATTCTCCCGAAAGAAGATCAGAATAATCAAAAGCGGGATAACAAGATACAAAATAACACGATCCAAATATTTGTGGGCCGTGAGCTTGTGATAGTAATCCACCATCAACAACAACACGCTGACGATGGTGACGGAGACTACTTTCCAGTCAAAGTTTAGTTTTTCGCCGAGGAGGTATTTCATAGTTATCAGTGGTCAGTATGGGAAACGAGCCTGGTTTCCGCTGGGGGCGAGTAGTTGGGCAATTTTATCCGCATCGCGGGATAACTCAAACCCCCAATTGGCAAGGAGCAGGATAAAGCCAATGATCGCAAAAGTCACTGCCAGTTTTCCATACGCCGATTCATGCCAGCGGATAGACAGGCCTTGAAGCCCGTTCGTCCAAAAATACGCCGCGAGAATGGCAAAGTATGGGACAAGCGCCAGGTGAAAACGGTCCTCGGCGAGGATGAAGATGTGTGGGAGGATGTAGGCAACGAGTAATGAGATAAGAAGGAATGAGCGTGGGTTTCGGGGCAAGAAGGACAGCCCAAGCATAGCAGAGGTGGAAATAAAGACAAACGGCAAAAGCAAAATTGCGGAAATGGTTAACAAGATTGGTTTGGGAATAAATCCAATAATATTGTTGGAATAAAAATACATCAGCACGCGCTTTTCAAGGCCGAAGAAAAACCCGAGGCGATTGACCGCCAGCGGGATAAATCTTTCAGGCTGGTCTTTGATGAAACCCAATGCTTTTTGCGTGCCAACTTCATCGCGTTCGGCGTCGTCCATGATGGTGAGCAAATCCAGCGAGGGGCCGAAGAGGAAGGAGCCATTTCCCTGCGGGTGATAGCCGAGGTACAGATTGTAGCCCATCGAAGTTTCGATACCTGTGAGTTTGCCGTGCAAGAGTGAGTTACGAATTACCCAGGGAGCGATCACCAACACAAATGCAACGGCAACCCACAAGGCTTTCCTGCGATGCAAATAAAATAGATAAAGACCAGCCAACCCTGCAAAAGGAAGAATGACAGAGCGCGTAAGGGCGGTCAACGCAAGAAAGAGGCCAGAAAGCAGAAAGTTGGAATTCGACGGGCGTTCGATGGATTTGAGAAGAAAGAGGAAAGAGGAAAGAAGAAGCACGAAGAAGGGATTCTCTGTACCCAAGCCTAAAGGATAAACGAGCAACATGGGATAGCAAGCAACGACCCAGGCGGCAACCCGCGCAACCTGTTCATCTTTCTTTCCTCTTTCTTCTTTCATTTCGTCAGAAGAAAGAGGAAAGAAAAAAAGATATTTTGCAACCCAATAGGTCAACGGAGCCAGCGGCGCGCCGAGAAAAATCGCCTGGGCAAGACGTGCCGCAAAGAAGCGGGAAAAATCCACGCCGTTGAAAAAATATACAATGGCTAAAAATGTCGGGTAGAGCGGCGCGCGGAAGGAGGTGTACAGTCCATATTGAGGGTCGTAGCCTGTGGCAGTGGAAAGATCAAAATCCACGTACGGTTCGAGCAGTTTCAAATCTTCGTGCGCGTACCAGCGAAAGCCATGCCCAGAGGCGAGACTGCGCGCGAGCATATCGTACTGGAACATGTCGTCGAGGCCGATGCCAAGCCCGCGGGTGAGCAGGATGGGAATCAGGCGCAGGATGAGGGCGATGAGATAAATACGAAGTGGGAAGGATTTCATTTCAGGAATTTGATGCGGCGGGTAAGGTATGGGGAGAAATAGCCATTATATTTTTTCCACAGCGTGGGCAGTTTCCAGTCATTGCCTGTGATTTTTCCGCGGCAGGTTTCCGAGCCGCAACGACAATCAAATTCATCGTACGGCTCGCCATCAGACATGGCGTAATCGAAAGTCAACTCTTCGCCCTCGGCAATCTCCTGCATGGCAACCAAACCGATCTGCCCGAAGAATCCCAGGTTCGGTTCGCAGGAATGGTTGAAGCAATCATTCGGCTCTTTTTCTTCGGCGGTCACAAGATATAACCCCTCGTCCATTTGCAGAACGCGCTGGGTAAAGCGCGGCATGGCAGGGTCGAGTTCATCCTTGCGGACGATCTTCCCACCCCACAGGGAAACCAATTCATCCTTCAAGATTTTTTCGCGCGCGAACACACCGCACCCGCCCTCGGCCTGGTCACGCGCTTCGCATTTTGGATTGAGATAGGAAAAGGTCATTGCACCTCGGTTGAATGAAGAAGATTAACGCCTCGCCTTCTTCGGGTTGGCTGGGACTTGGTTCGAGCGGCAGGAGCCAAAGCTGAGGCAAATGCCGTTGCGGCGAAGCAGGCCTAAAGTCCAGAAAGAGGCGCAAGGAGTCAAGTCCAAGAAAGGGCTTCGTAGCAGCGACTTTAGTCGCTTTTTACCCGAACGACTAAAGTCGTTACTACGCTTTCGTGATCTACTGATTATACAAGAAGGTGACAGTCATTTTGGAAATGACTGTCACCTTCAATATTTGCTTCGGCGATTCACAGCGACGACACAGTTATTTCATTTCGCCTTCCGTGTCCGATGCTTCTGCTGAAATTTTTTGCGCGAAGAAAATCGGCAGGAAGGTGATGAGGATGACAATGGTTGCGACGACGTTCGTCACGGGGCGGTCACGCGGACGGGATAGCTGGCTAAAGATCCAAATGGGAAGCGTGGTTTGCTGGCCTGCGGTGAATGTCGTAACGATGACTTCGTCGAAGGAAAGCGCAAAAGCCAACATGCCGCCTGCAAGCAAAGCGGTTGCAATATTGGGCAGAACAACGTGCCGAAAGGTTTGGAAGGAATTTGCGCCCAGGTCCATGGAGGCTTCGATCATCGTTGCGCTGGTACGGCGAAAACGCGCAAGCACGTTGTTGTAAACGACAACGACGCAAAATGTTGCGTGGCCGATGACAATCGTCCAAAATGAAAATGGAATGTCGAGGCCGCCGATGGCGGTGCGCAGGGCAATGCCAGTGACGATGCCCGGCAGGGCAATGGGTAAAACCAAAAGGAAGGAAATGGATTCGCGGCCAAAGAAATTACTGCGATAAACTGCCGCCGCGGCAAACGTGCCAAGGATGAGAGCCGCCGCTGTGGCAATCGCTGCAACTTGAAAAGAAAGCGTGAGCGAACGCCACAGGTCTGGGCGTTGCAGGGCCACGCCGTACCATTTCGTTGTAAAGCCCGGCAGTGGAAAGGTATACGTGGCTTCTTCCGGGGTTAGGGTGTAAAGAAAAATAATCCACATGGGAACGTGCAGAAAGAGCAGGGTTCCCAAAGCGGCAAGTGTTAAAGCCCATGAAGCTTTTGGGCGGGTATCGGATGATTTAGAGAGCATCGAAAGCTCCAAGTTTACGGGCGATGAGCAGGTAAACCACCATGATGAGCACAGGGCCCATTGTCATGGCGGCGGCAAGCGGAATATTGCCGCCCGTTCCCTGATAGGAGAAGACGGCCTGCCCAACAAAGAATTTTGAATTACCGAGCGTTAATGGCACTATGAAATCACCCAGGGTTAATGAGAAAGTAAATATCGAGCCTGCCACGACCCCGGGAAACGCCAGGGGTAAAATTACATTGCGGAAAGTTTGAAAAGGTTTTGCGCCCAAATCACTGGAGGCTTCAAGCAGGGAAGCAGGGACGCGTTCCAAAGCGGTTTGAATTGGAATGATCATATACGGAAGCCAGATATAAACAAATACGATGAACATCCCAATCGGCGAAAGAGACAGCGACGAGCCGCCAATGGCTGGAAAACTCAGAAGCCAATCCAGCACGCCCGTCAGGTGGAATAAATCAATAAACCACGACAAAATCCCTTCCTTGGCGAGGATCAACTTCCACGCATAAACACGGACGAGGTAACTGGACCAAAGCGGAATTGTCACGCCAATCAACAGCCAGGTCTTTAATCTTCGGGATGCAAATTTTGCAATGTAATAAGCGAGGGGGAAGGCAAGCATCGCATCCACAACGGTGACAATGGCCGCCATGCTTGCAGTGCGGAGGAATATTTCGCGGTTGGCGGGGTTGAATGTCTGGGCATACGTGCGCAGGGTAAACTCACGAACAATGATGCCTGTAAAATCATCTATTGAATAAAAGCCATTAATCAACAGTGAAAACAATGAGCCCAGGTAGACAACAAGCATGTAAAGAATTGGCGGGGTAAGGAAAATTGCCAAAACCAACCGCGGGCGGCGATAAAAATAAGTGGAGACGCGGTTTAGCATATCAACTTCCCAAATGGCTGATGTGATCCGGATGCCAGGACAATTTCACTTTTTGTCCCTTTGCAGACAACACATCCATTGAAGTGGTTTTGAGGTTTTGCTCAATCACCACCAGGTCGGCGCCGCCCTCGATTTCAACCAAATAACGGGTATACAAACCCAAATACACCACATCGCGGACCGTCCCATCCAAAGCGGCCATGCCCGCGGCAGGCGTATCCCCGGCAAAACCCAGGTGAATTTTTTCGGGGCGAATCGAAAAGGTCTTCGTGGAGCCGGTGGCGCGCTTTGCAATCTCCCCGCTCACCAGGTTGGATGTGCCTACAAAACCTGCTACAAATTCAGTGGCAGGTCTTTCGTAAATATCCGAAGGGGAGCCAACCTGTTCGATTTTTCCCTCGCTGAAAACAGCAATGCGGTCGCTCATGGTGATCGCTTCTTCCTGATCGTGGGTCACAAAAATAAAGGTGATGCCCACTTCGCGTTGAATATTCTTCAATTCCACCTGCATTTGTTGACGCAGTTTTAAATCAAGCGCGCCAAGCGGCTCATCGAGCAGTAAAACTTTGGGTTGGTTGATCAAGGCGCGGGCAAGCGCGACGCGCTGTCTTTGTCCACCGGAAAGCTGGGATGGTTTACGATACCCAAACCCGGGCAAACGCACAAGGTTGAGCATTTCGTCCACACGTTTCATGCGCTTTATCTTTGGCATCCCCTTAATCATCAAACCATAGGCGATGTTGTCTTCGATGGTCATGTGCGGAAAGAGCGCATAATCCTGAAAGACCGTATTGACGGGCCGTTCATAAGGCGGCAGGTTGGAGACATCCCGATCGTATAAAAATATTTTGCCTTCAGAAGGGCGGTCAAAACCTGCAATCATCCTTAAGCAGGTGGTTTTTCCTGAGCCTGAGGGTCCCAGCATGGAGAAAAATTCCCCATCGCCGATTTCCAAATCCACTTGATGTACAGCTTTTATTTCGCCAAAATGGCGGCTCACGTTATCAAAACGAATGGCAGGGTTTTTGATCATATGTGTGACTCTTTATCTGAGGTTCCGTCATTGCGAGGGCGGCGCACTTCCGCCCGAAGCAATCCCCCAGTGCAGCGAAGGGATTGCTTCGCCGCCAGGAACAAGAACGCGGCTCGCAATGACGGGGTATGGAAGGAGAAAATATCAGGCGGGAGTTACCCGCCTGATATTTATCAATTACAACAGACTAACGACCGCCGATAACGGCTACATAGTTTGTGACCCATTCATGGTAAGGCACACATTCCTGGGAGCCATCCGAACAAGTTGAGGTGGGAGTGCGCCACCAGATAATCTTGTCGAAATCTTCAGAGCCATTAAGTTTACAACCATCGGGACCCAGGAGATCATTCCCTTCGCAGGCATCAAGGCGGACTGGGATATTGCTGAACCAGGAAGCCAAATCACCCTGAAATTTGGGGTTAAGCGACCATTCCATCCATGCATAGGCACAGTTGGGATGAGCAGAATCTACATGCAACATGGTGGTATCTGCCCAACCCGTGGCGCCTTCAACAGGGACAACTTTTTCAATTGGCTGAGCGCTAAAATACTTCAGGTAATTTGCCTGGAAGGGCCAGGAACCAGAGACTGCCACGCCTTCATTGGTAAAGTCATCCATCTGGATGAATGCATCGTGCCAGTAGCGGTTGATCAACGTGCGTTGCTGACGCAGAAGCTCAATCGCCGCATTAAATTGATCACGGGTCAAAGCATAGGGATCGTTGATGCCAAGTTCGGGCTTTGTGGCCTTCAAATACAAAGCCGCATCTGCAACATAGATCGGGCCGTCATAAGCCTGAACCCGCCCCTTGTTGGATTCACCGTCCGGCAGGGTTGTTTCTTCGAACACAACACTCCAGCTTGTGGGAGGCTCAGCGCCAAAAACGTCCGAGTTGTACATCAAAACATTTTGGCCGGAAGAATACGGCACGCCATAGTGAACGCCATCCACGGTATGCCAGGCGGCATCCTGCAAGCGCGGGTCAATTTTATCGTAGCTGGGGATGCGGGAAATATCAATCACCTGAACACGTCCGCCGGAGATCAGGCGGTTCGAGGCGTCGCCGGAAGCGGTCACCAGATCGAAACCACCCTCATTCATCAAAGCAACCATTTCATCCGAAGTGGCGGCTGTCTTCACCGAAACCATACAACCTGTGTTCGCCTCGAATTCAGTCACCCAATCATAGTTGGGGTCGGTTTCACCGCGCTCGATATAACCAGCCCAGGCAACAATGGAAAGCGCGCCTTCGAGATCAGTGGAAGGCGCTTCCGTTGCCACTGGAGCCTCCGTAGCGGCCACAGGAGCTTCCGTCTCAGCGGCGGGAGCCTCCGTCACAACAGGGGCCGCGCCACAGGCGGCGAGCACAAAGCTGGCAAGGACAAACAGAACCATCAAGTTAAAAGCAAACTTTTTCATTTTCTCTCTCCTATTAAGTTGGGTACTACAACATCCAGACAAAATCAAACCAGCCCTGCCCCAGCCACCTCCTTCCATGTAAACATAAGTACACCTGCGCTAAAAATTAGATACGAACTGTCCTCTTCCAATAATTATATAAGGGGAAGATTGAAAGTCAAACAAAAATTGCCGAATGGGACAATCGCCTCACTCCGCGCCCAAACCTGCCAGCCCACTACCGGCAGAATCCACGCGGATAGATTCCCCGTCCTCGCGCAAGGCGGTATAATCTCATGAAAACAACCCTGGAGAACAACCAATGACAGACCTGCCCATTCATCCTCTCAGCGAAGAACACAAAATGCTCCGCGATACGGCGCGTGATTTCGCCCAAAAAGAGATCGCCCCCATCGCGGCAGAATTCGACGAGAGCGGTGAGTTTCCACATTCAACGATCAAAAAAATGGGCGAACTGGGGTTTATGGGAATCGAAGCCCCCGAAGAATACGGCGGCGCAGGCATGGACGCTCTCGCCTACGTTCTTGCGCTCGAAGAAATCTGCAAAGTGGACGCTTCGCATGGCACCATCATGTCGGTCAATAATTCGTTGTACTCACATGGCATTCTAAAATTTGGCACCGAAGAGCAAAAGAAAAAATTTGTCACCCCCGTCGCCTCCGGTAAAGCCATTGGCGCGTACTCCCTCACCGAACCACAAAGCGGCTCCGACGCCGGCACAATGAAAAGCCGCGCCACCCGTGATGGGGATTTCTACATTTTGAACGGAAGCAAATCCTGGGTCACCAGCGGGCCAGTGGCAAATTACTTTGTCGTCTTCATGATGACAGACCCCGGGAAAAAGCAAAAAGGCGTATCCGCATTTTTGGTGGAAGGCAATACGCCCGGTCTCGTGCGCGGAAAAAAGGAACCCAAACTCGGCATCCGCGCCTCCGCAACCAGTGAGGTGATCTTTGAGAATTGCCGCATCCCCATCGAAAATCGACTCGGCGGGGAAGGCGAAGGCTTCAAGATCGCCATGACCGTTTTGGATGCAGGCCGCATCGGAATTGCCACGCAAGCGCTTGGGATTGCAGAAGCTGCCTACGAAGCCGCGAGGCAGTACGCGGGTCAGAGAGAGGCGTTTGGTCAACCGATTGGAGCGTTCCAGGGCATAGGCTTCAAAATCGCAGATATGAAGACCCGCATCGAAGCATCCCGCCTGCTGACCTACAACGCCGCGATTGCAAAAGAAAAAGCCAAGGCAACCAACGGACGGTATTCGCTGGAAGCATCCATGGCGAAATTATTTGCATCCGAAACCGCCATGTTCGTCACCCACCAGGCCGTGCAAATTCACGGCGGCATGGGCTACAGCAAGGAACTTCCCATCGAACGCTATTTCCGCGACGCAAAGATCACCGAAATTTACGAAGGCACAAGCGAAATTCAACGGCTGGTGATATCGCGCATGGAAACCAATCTTCGGTAGGAAAACCCCAATGTCTTTGACGCAGATTTTTTTGATCGCCGCAATCATTATTGCCGCTGTAATTTTGGATTGGCTGTTGATTAAATGGCTGAAAAAAAAGCAGGGGACTGCCATTGAAATCAACACTTTATTCAGTGTAGTAAAACAAAAAACGGCCCTTCGGATCGCCCGGCGGAAGAGCGAAAAAAACTCGGCGTCTGAAGATGAAGGCCTGCCCCAACAAACTCCACAACCCCAAAGTCAGCCGGGAGTATCGAGCATAATGAGTTCGCCGATTCGCAACACCACACTGCGCATTCTTGGGTTTATTCTATCCGCCGGATTGACCATCGTTGGAATCACATTCATGCGAAGGCAGGAAATCGCAACAGGCATAAGCTTGCTGGCTGTAGCCCTGCCGCTTTTTTTATCAGTCGTTCGCTCTATTGAAAAAAACCCGCTCACTGACGATGAAATTACCCTGTTGAAACCATATCTCTCCCCGGGGTTACTCTTCCTGGCAACAATAAGCCTGACCGTTGCGCTTGTTTTCAACGTTACAGACTTCGCCCGCACCCAAAAGCTGGACTACACCGCAACAGTCGAATGGTTATTAAGTATTCTCAGCCTCACGATCGGTATTCTCTGGGTTTCGAAATGGAAACCCATTCACCCCCGGTATATTTGGGAATGGATTAAAGCGAATAAGGCTGAATTCAGTTTAGCGACTGTGGTCATGGCCGCCGGATTGATCATCCGCATGATGGCTTTGACCGACCACCCCTATCCATGGTCCGGCGATGAAGCCTCGGTTGGGTTAGACGCGCTCCGCCTTATGAATGGCGCGGTTACAAATTTATTCGACACAAGCTGGTCTGGCCAGCCGAACATTTCTTTTCTTCCCACTTCTTTCAGTATGCTGATTTTCGGAAAAACCATGTTTGCCGTAAAAATGGTAAGCGTTATAACGGGAACCCTCAGCATCCTAACGCTTTACCTTCTGGCGCGAGAATGGTTTGGGGCTGAAATTGCATTAATTGCCAGCGGTTTTCTGGTTGCCTATCCCTTCCACTTGCAATTCAGCCGCATCGGAGTAGACAATATCTTCGACTGTCTGATGGCGCCACTTGTGATCTGGCTCGTTTTCCGCGCTGCCCGGCTTAAGAGTTTGCCTGCCTATCTTCTGGCGGGTATTGCCAGTGGACTAACCATTTACACCTACGTGGGTACAAGGCTCGTTTTGGCAATGGGGGTCGGCACAATCGTATATTTCGCGATCAAGCAAAAGGGTTATCTGAAAAACAACCTGTCACAGTTGGGAACATATTTGGCCGGGCTGGTCGTCACAGCCGCTCCCATGGCAACCTTTTTTATCAAACGTCCAGACCTATTCATGACGCGGCTTGGGCAGGAGGGCATCTTCCTCAACGGCTGGCTGGCCTCCCAGGTGGAACAGACCGATCAAAGCGCCCTGCAGATTCTGCTTGATCAGTTTTTAAAGACAACCCTGGTTTTCTTCGCCCAAAACGCGGGAAGTAATTTTCTGAATTTTGATCGTCCGTATCTGACAACATTGGGGGCGGCTTTCTTTTTAATCGGGATTACAGCCAGTTTCCGCTATTTCTTCGAAGAACGCTACTTCATTCTACAAATGTGGTTCTGGTCTGTGATGACACTGGGCGGCTTCCTGACAGTGAGCCCGCCTGCAAACACGCGGCTTCTTATGACAATTCCCGCAACAGGCTTATTCATAGCCCTGGGCGCAATACAAATATCCAATGTTATGTTAAATTTGAAATTCAAACAAACATGGGTCTATGGCTTGAATTTCATTCTAATACTGGCGCTTGCATACCAAAACCTGTCTTTCTATTTTGGCTCTTATTGGCAGGGAAGATTTTTCCAGGACGCCAGCGGTGAATTAGGTATGGAGACTGGATTGGAACTGCAAAAACTTGGAGAAAATTACGATTATTATTTATTTGGACTGCCGCGAATTTTTGCCGGCTTCCCGACCACTGATTTTCTAACCCCGCGAAATCCAAAATTTGATTTGAACGCAGAGTCGATCCCCGAATTATCCCTTAATCCGAAACGAGGCGCGTTTTTCGTGGCCATACCAGAAAACCAGGAATTGCTTCAACAAGTGATGGAAAAATTCCCAGGCGGGTCTTATGAAGCGATTAAACGCAGAATGGACAGCGAGGTTCTGTATTATGCTTATATTTTGCCCCCTACTGCCATCGTTACCCCATAAGGTCTTGAAATTTTGATTACAGAGTCATAAACCGAACGGCTGGCCTGGCTTAAGGCTCGAACTCCCCCACATCCACGGCGTGGACGGACAGCCCCTGTACTGGTTCTACAAATACAAAGCGGCCCATAAATTTAAATGTCCAAGAAAAACAAACAACCTCCAACACTCTCCATCATCCTGCCCGCCTACAATGAAGGGGCGCATATTTTCGCCAACCTCATGGCAGTTTGCGGTTCGATAAAAAAGGCCAATTTCGAGATCATCGTCGTGGACGATGGCAGCAGCGACAACACCTTCTCCGAAACCAGACGCGCCGCAAAAGCAAGGTACCCCGTCAAAGTAATTCGCAATGAAGCCAATCTCGGCAAAGGCGCTTCACTATTTCGCGGATTCGAAGAAGCCAAAGGTGAACTCATCGCCTTTTTGGATGCAGACCTCGAAATCGCCCCCCACCACATAGTAAAATTGCAGGCCGTCATGAAAAAGACCGGCGCCGACGCAGTCATCGGAATCAAAGACACGCTTGCAAATCGTTTCCCACTCCCGCGCCAGATCACCAGCGCAGTCTACCGTCACAGCATTGGGTTTCTGTTTGGCCTTAACTTCACCGACACCCAAACAGGCATCAAACTCTTCAAGCGAGAAGTATTAGAAGCCGCCGCCCCGCGCCTGAGCATCAGCCGCTTCGCCTTCGACATCGAATTGCTGGTCGCCGCATCCCGCTTCGGTTACCAGATCGTCGAGCATCCAGTCGAAGTTACCTACCAGCGCAAAGGCGGCATGGGACGCATGAAATTGAGTCATCTGGCTGGCACATTTTTCGACACCCTTGCTGTATACTTTCGCGCAAGTTTTTGGCGCTGGCTGGAGCCAAGCTACGGCACACAATTCTGGATGATTGTTTTTGTATTTGGAGTTTTTCTGGCAGGCGTTGGCTTTTCAAAACTCCTCACCCCGGTCATCCTCAACCCGCCATTCAACGAAATCGCGCGCATCATCTTTTTACAATTTCTCCCCACAACCCTTCGGGATAAATTACTTGCAACAGGCGGCACACTCATGCTGCTCCTTGCATTGATCCAATTAAACAAAAGTCTACTAAACGCCTTCGCCCGCAGAGACCGTGGCGACCTGGCAGGGATACTCAGAAAATGACAAACACCGCTTCACTCTTAAACCTTGAAACTGCCACCTGCCCAATTTGCGGACCCTCCGCCCCGGCAGTTCTCCGCCACGAATTCCCCCCCCATAAAGTTGTGGACTGTTCCTCCTGCGGTCTTACCTACCTCTCCCCCCGCCTCACTCAGGAAGCCATCCTCAAACTATACAAAGATGAAGCCTATTACAACTCAAACATCTCAGGCCAGGGCTATGACGAATACCTCGAAATCAGTGAAAACTGGGTCAAAACGTTTTCACTTCGCTTGAAACAAATTGCTCCCTACAAATCCACAGGCCGCGCATTGGATATTGGCTGCGGCCCCGGCTACTTTCTCACCGCCGCACAAAGACTCGGCTTCGATGTTCACGGTCTCGACCCTTCCGATTACATTGTAGAAATGGCCCAGAAGCAATGGGGTGACCGCATTCAACTCGGCCTCATCGAATCAGCAGACTACCAGCCAGAAAGTTTCGACCTGATCGTAGCCTTCGACACCTTCGAACATATCTATGATCCAAAGAAATTCCTGAAAGCCATTCATGGATTCTTGAAACTGGGCGGCGTGCTCGCCATCACCACCCCAGACCCAAGCAGTACACTCTCGAAAGTCTCAGGGAAAAACTGGGTATCCTACAAACTCCCTGAGCACGTTTTCTACTGGACGCCCAAAACCATCCGCCGCGTGCTGGAGGAAGATTTTGAAGTGCTTGAAGTCCGCAGTGCAGGGCAATACGCCACGCTTGGTTTTCTATTTCGGCGAATATTTCGAATAAGCGGCGCCCCGGGCAAATTCATCACAGCCATTATCAATTTCCTCAATCGCTTCAGCATCTACTCGGATAACGGGTCATTGACCGCCATTGCGCGTAAAAAATAAAACATACTGCCTCGGCAACCTCACCAAAAATTTCTGCGTAAGGTGAGGCATTAATATCTAACCAGTGAGATTCTTATTTTTCACGGAGCGGCAGGGATTTTCAAGGTCTTCCTTCGCGGGCCTCGTGTTTAATCTCTTTCGCTCGTCCCAGTTGGGGAAAGAGGGATAAAATGAATGGGGTGTGTTTCAAATGAGTTGAAGGATAGAACGTCCCGAAGGTTTTCTCGAAGACTTTGACCCTTTTTCAAACCTTCGGGACGGTTGTTTCAACTGAAATGAAACACACCCAAATGAATGAAAGCAACTATTAAAATTTCACCCGCAGGAGGTAAAACGAAATGGCCAAGGAAAAAGCAGAGAAACCGAAAGTCGAAAAAGAAACAAACTCAAAGGATGACATGAGCAACTTTCGCGCAAATTGGGGATGGATTACCACACTCACGATCTATTTTATTGCATTCGGAATCCTTAGTTTGTGGGCTATCCTTGCATTTTTCCCTTGCGAGATCGCGGCGGACAAAGCAGTGAACTGCCCAAAAATAGTGGGGTTCATGTTTTGGGAATTCAAGGTATCCGACGAGGCGCGTATGATCCTGCTTGTGATGATGGCAGGCGGACTCGGAAGCCTCGTTCACGGATTCCGCTCCCTTTTCTGGTACGTGGGTAATCGCGCCTTTGCAAGAAGCTGGATTCTGATGTATTTCCTCCTGCCCTTCATCGGTTCATCGTTGAGCGTGATCTTCTATTTTGTCCTGCGCGGCGGATTATTCTCGCCAAACGCAACCGTGGACGCCGCCAGCCCGTTCGGGTTTATCGGCATGGCGGGTCTCGTTGGCATGTTCTCGAACAGAGCCGCCTTGAAATTACAGGAAATCGCAGAGAGCGTTTTTTCCACAAAAGAATCCACAAAAGGCAAAGACAACGTGGACAAGGAAACGCTCGAAGCGGAAAAGAAATCCAGAGGAAAGAAAAGCTAAGCAATAACCAAGTGACAGTCACCGTAGAGGCTGTTTCTTAACTCTTTTTTGAGGCACGAACAGCACGGAGTAGACTGAATAAAAAAAGCCGCTCTTTTCCGTGTTTTCCGTTAAATCCGCGTACGAAAAAAGAAACCGCAAGGACTTAAGAAATGCTCTCTAAGCCAAAAAGTGACAGTCACCTTAAAGGTGACTGTCACTTGTATTACCGCTAGCACTCACTAAACCCACAAGCATAGCACTTCCTGCACCCCGCTTCATTCACCGCCTCCACGCACTCAGGACAAATATCCCCGACCTTCATCATAGGAGCAGGTTGGCGTTTATTCATTTGATTCCAGCCAATTAATAAACTCGCGTCCCGAGATAACGGGAATGGATCGGAATTCTTTGAGATCGAGCAGGTGGCTGTCTCCGCTTACGATAAAGTCAACTTTTCCAGCAATGGCCGCCTCAAGAAATTTATCATCTTTGGGGTCGGCCTCAACGAATTGGATTCGTTCCTCGGTAGCAACAAATTCTGAAAACTGATAAAGGTAACGCGCGATCTTATCTATTGTTTCCTGTTTCAACCTGAATTTAGGGCGGTTGAGAACTTCAAAATATTCGCTGAGAATGTCACTTGTGACGATGACGGTAAACTTCCCATCATTCCATCTTTCCAGAATCAAAACCAGCGCGCCGCCCAACGCGCTGGAAATAACGATATTGGTATCCAGAACCACACGCTTCATTTGCCATCCCGCACAGCGCGAATTTCAGCTTCAATATCTTCCTGGGTAATGTCATATTTTTCCGCAGTGGCGCGTGCGTCTTCGAGGGCATCCTTGAAATCCTCCCTGACCTTTTCTTCATTTGGCAAACTAATCTTGAGAAAGCGGACAAATGCCAAAACATCCACCTGACGAGATTCCGGCAGGGTGGCAACTTCACGTAAAAGAGTTTGTTCAAAAGTGGTCATACGTCACCTCGATTTCAATTATACAACCAGTCCCAGCCCCACCCTGCCCTCCCCAAATACGGCTGGTACAGGCGGGCATAAATTCGTCTTGATTTCGTAGTTCGACAATATCACATTAAGACTGAAACCAAAGTGCAAAACCACAAAGGGTACCCTCCTTTGTGCCCCTTTGTGGTAAAGGTTTTGAAATGTGACATTGTCAAAGTAGTAACGACTTCAGTCGTTTTTAGGCAGGGAGGGTCTCCGACACTTGCGCCGTACGCCAGTGCGGTGAGAACGGGAGGGGTCTAGCACTCGCTAAACCCACAAGCATAGCACTTCCTGCACCCCTCTTCGTTGACCACCGCCGCCTCCCCGCACTCGGGACAAATATCCCCGATCTTCATGGCAGGCGCATGGGATTCGCCATCCGCTCCCGAAAGGGAGTGCCCGTTGCCGCCGTTGGATTTCACCTCCTCAGTGACAACTCCGTTCTTCTCATTCAGATATTGATCCAACACCTGACCAATGCCATCGGGCAGGGAACGCACGCGGTTGATGCCGAAGCCGAGCGAACGTCCGCCGCCGATGCCGATAAGTTGGACGATGATCTCGCGCATCCTGTCTACGGGAGCAATGGGCGAAGCCATGCGCAGGATGTAAGACATCAAACGTCCAATGGCCTCGGAGACGGCGGCAATTTCAGAGCCAGCCTTGGCAGTGTTGACGAAAGCCTCGAAGGGCTGGTCGCCGCCGTTTTCGTTGATGGTGATGAAGGCCTTGCCCACGGGCGTTTCGATATTGTACGTTCGGCCAGTGAGCGCTTTGGGGCGCGGTTTCTTTGTCCCATGCCACATCGTCCCCGAAGCAGGAGACAGGGTAGGAACTGCCTGTTGCACAGGAGCAACTGTCGGCGCGGGAAGAGGCGCTTTCTTATCCGCAGTGGCTTTGGTTTCCAGCACAACCACATCGCGCGAACCCGTCACGTACACCGTAATCCCCTTACAGCCAAGTTCCCAGGCCATCATGTAGGCCTGCGCCACATCGTCCTCGGTGGCGTTCTCGTGGAAGTTGACGGTCTTTGAAAGCGAGTTATCCACGAAGGCTTGCAGTGCGCCCTGCATCCGCACATGCTCTTCGGCAGTGATGTCACCCGAAACCACAAAGGTATCGCGCACAGACTGCGGAAGTTCGGCGATGTTCTGGCAGGTGCCATCGTTCATCACCTGCTCCACGATCTCCTGCCGTTTCTCTTCGCCGAGGCCAAGCTTCTTGAGAGCTTCATCGAAACGCGGGCTGGCATAGGTGAGTTTCAAATCCTTGCCGTTATCGTTGACATGGCGGATATACGCGAGCGCGAAGACAGGCTCGCAACCATAGCCTTCACAACCAGCAACCGTGGCGATTGTGCCAGTAGGCGCGACAGTGGTCTGAGCCGCATTGCGGATGCCGTGACTTTTAATTCCGCTGACAATCGCCTCCCACTTAACCTCGGGCCTGTTCCAGTTATGCTGATAGCTGGTCAACGCTTTGGGAGCCTGCCATTTCATATCATCCATATCGTAAATAGAATCAACGATGGCGGGGAAAGGTCCGCGTTCTTCGGCAAGCGAGACGCTCGTCTGCATCGAGTGATAACGCACGAACTCCATCACCTGCGCGCCGAACTCCTGCCCCTCTGCAGACCCGTAGCGCACGCCCGCGTGATACATCAAATCCGCGAGACCCATGATGCCCAACCCAATGCGCCGCGCGCGATGAGCGGCATCTTTGAGTTGTGGCACGGCAGGCACATATCCGTTGGCTTCGACAACATCGTCCAGGAACCGTGTGGCTAACACAACGCTCTGGCGGAGTAATTCCCAATCAACGCCGCCATTGGGCGCACAATGTTCATTAAGATTTATAGAACCCAAACAACAATTTTCGTAACTGCCTAAATATTGTTCTCCGCAGTTATGAACAACCAAACCGTTCGCGATAAATGAATGTGTATCAGATTGATGTAAGTCATACACAGGTTCAACGCCATCAGGTTCAATTACCTGAACTGTTGCAAGGAAAGGTTCTTCATAAGGGCCGCGAATCATGCGGCTAAGATAATCAGCCAATTTTGTTTGTTTGGCCTCTGTTAAAAATCCGATTTCATTCGCAAAACGGATCAAGTTGGTCTTGCTAATCGCTAGATCATGTTGTGGCAAATGGAAATATTCCTTTGTTCCACCTTTGCCATCTGGCATTGGGCGTACACCGCCTAGTCGACGATTCTCATAAATACGGCTTGCTATTCCAAAGTTCAAAAGCAAGCGTTGTGTATCTTTAAGTAAAGTCATATGGCTTGATGAAAGGCGCACTGAACATCCTTTTTCGCCGCCATCATTTACTTGTCCATCAGCTGTAAACAAGGCTTGCAGGAAACCGCGTTGAATGGCTTCACTTCCTGCAAAAACAGCAGATGGGATGAAGTGCTTTTTCTTTTCTGTAATTCCATATTGAGCAACCCAGCCTCGCAAACGTTCTGAACTAACCCGTGCTTCATCACGCTCAGTAACTTCTGTTGCACTAACAGGATAGGCGCGGCGTTGACCAGGCTTCTCAACAATATTTGTCACCATCTCAGCAAATGCGGGGGCAAGTTCTTGTTTTTCATCTCCAAAGAATGAAAGCACAGCACGCACAACATTTACCGTACCGTCACCAACCAGCCAGCCAAGCACCTGCCCTTCTTCAAGAGTGCCTTGTCTGCCAAAGCCGCCTTTTCGATTCAAGATATGAACGCGGTCACCTGATTGCAATTTTCCTGCTTCGACCCAGCCGCGAGAAGTCATTACACGGTGATCTTCTGTGAGCCGCAATTCGTAACCTTCACGAGTCATCAAGCGATACACTGGTTTTGTGCCTGTTTGGAAAACGTGTGTGGCGGGGAGAAAAGTATCCGCGCCAAAGCGAGCATCTGAGGTGACATTAATTTCCTGTCCATCAACTGCAAGTTCATCGGCACGGCGCAAACCCTGATCTGTGTAAATTAAAGTGTCGCCAGTCACGCATGGGTTTGTTGATTCCAATTGATACAAATGCGGGACAGGGTTTTGACGATTAGCCGCATCCAAAAACAACATGCCAGGCTCGCCATTATGATGAGCCTGCTTAACGATTTTATTGAACAAGTCGCGCGCGCGCACTTTTCTATAAGTGTTAATTTTTATTCCAGCGGCTTCGGCTTGTTCCATCGTGCCGTCAAAATTTCGTTCTTTCACTTCAGAGAGGTCGGGGAATCTCAATTCCCAATCCTCATCATTCTTCACCGCGCGCATAAAAGCATCGGTAATGCCAACAGAGATATTAAAGTTTGTGATGTGATTCTCGTTCGTTTTGCATTCGATGAATTCTTCCACATCCGGATGATCCACACGCAACACCCCCATATTAGCCCCGCGTCGGCTTCCGCCCTGAGCCACCTCCCCAAACGCATGGTCGTACACACGCAAAAAGCCAACAGGCCCCGTCGCGCGCCCAGCCGAAGTTTTCACCATCGAATCCTTCGGGCGTAATCTTGAAAACGAGAACCCGTTTCCGCCGCCTGTCTGCTGAATCAGTGCGGCATCGCGCAAGGTCTGAAAGATGCCCGCGCTGTGGCGCCCCATGTCATCAGTGATCGGAAGCACGAAACACGCAGCCAACTGCCCAAGCGGAGTTCCCGCACCGGTAAAGGTGGGAGAGTTCGGGAAAAACTTCTTGCTGGAAAGCAGGTGGTAATACTCAACCGTTCGTTTGTCCACGTCCGCGCCCCATTGTTCTTCCACTTTCGCAACGTGATACGCCACACGCCAGAACATCTCTTCGACATTCTCAGCAGGCTTGCCATCGTCGCCGCGGCGCACGTAGCGCTTCATCAACACCTGGCGGGCGTTGTCCGTCAGGGCGGCTTTGGGCATCCCCTTGGCAATGGCAGGCGTTGGCAACAAACCATTCTTAACTTTGGGTTCAGCAGATTTTGGAACCATCTTTTCTCTCCTATAAAAGTTAGTCATCGTATCGCAGGGGCAACCCCTCACGATCAACCGTCTTGCTGGTTTATCAAAGGCGGGTCGTCCCTACGGTATGTTGGACACAAAACGGCAAAGACATTCCCCCCTTGTGAGGGGAAGTCCCTGCCGTGAACTTAATCTTCGAGTAACTGATCTATTTCAGTGCGGATGGACTTGAGATCGTCCAGACCCAAATACACAATCGCATAGCGGATGTAGGCGATCTGGTCAACTTCCTTCAAAGTGGTCATCACCAGGTCACCCACCACACGGGAAGACACCTCAGCCTTGCCCATTTTCTGTAACTGCGTCTCCACGTGCCCGATCATCCGCTCGATGTCCGCCGCCGAAACAGGCCGCTTGGCGCAGGAAATACGAATCCCCCGCGCCAGTTTCTCGCGGTCGAACTCCTCGCGCGCGCCATCCTGCTTGATGATAAGCGGCGTGGCAAGAATAGGTCTCTCATAACTGCTAAAGCGCTGCCTGCATTTCAGGCACTCGCGGCGGCGTCGAATCCCCCCGTGGCTATCGTGGGAAGTATCCAGAACTTTAGAGTCATGATGCTTGCAATATGGACAACGCATCCGAGGTATCTCTCCAATTATAGAACAAATGTTAGAGCCATATATGGGCGTTCGAGCTCTGCATCCCCGTACATATGGTCAAAGTGTTCGGCATTTTAGCATCTTACACAAGCATTGGCAAGGGGTGATTGGTCTACGGGATTCTTAAAAAATGGCGGACATATCCCCCCGCTTCCTTCTTAACGGATGGTTGATTCTATTTCAATAAGCATTCCCCCTCAGACACACAATGACACCCCTGCGGGGTTCAAAACATTTGCAATTCAAATTCTACAATCATCTCACCCCTTCGGGGTTGAGAGTATAAAAGAGGTGTAACACAAAACTGTCGGTGACCATGCTCAAGCCGCCATCTCGGCGGCGTTCTACAAAGAAAACCTGCGCCGAGGACGGCGCAGGGAGCATCGGTGAAAAGTGTCAAAAGTTTGCCCCCGAAAGGAAACGTGAGGCATTATAAATTTTTCAAAAACGTCATCACATACGGGTTGAACGTCTCAGGGTGGCATTGATGCGGCACATGCCCACACACTGGCATCGTATGCGTACCCACCACGTTCGGCAGGGATTTTGCAAGCTGTGGAAAAGACGAGGGCGCAAGGGTTTGATCACGCTCACCCCACAGGAGCAGAGTCGGCTGGTGAAGGCGAGACAGGTCAATCGTCGAAGAACGAAGCGTGCGCGGGATGTTGTAAATTCCAGAAGAGGCGCGTTTATAGTCCAATGCAGTCTGGAAGCGGATGCGCTCAGGCAAAATATGAGTCTCGCGATGGCCAAAGTGATAATTGAAGCTGGTCATATCCACCAACAAGCGAAAGAGGCGGTAGGGCGTCTTGTCAATAAGATTGGTGTTGATCAGTTGATGGCGAAATATCCTTTGCATGACAGGCGGCAGTTGGGCAATATCGAAGAATGGGTTGACCAGCACCAACGCCCGCACCCGTTCGGGATACTTCAACGCATACAACAGAGACAACCCCCCGCCCAGCGAATGACCGACCAGGATCATCGGTTCATCAAGTTGAAGCGAATCGATCCATTGCGAAAAATGGTCAAAGGTGTTTTCAAGGGTGTATTCGTGCGCACCGCCAGGCTTTTCGCTTTCGCCGTGTCCAAGCAGGTCGAGGGCATAGCCAGCATAGCCCGCGGCCGAAAGCTCGGGGAGCAGGTCGTCCCAGTCGTGAAGCGAAGCGGCCAGCCCATGCGTCAGGATGACTGGCGCGCCCGCTCCATGCCGCACGTAGTTCACTTTTTGTTGGTTATCCAGAACCCCATCGAGAGGCATTATTTTATTCGTATTCATGTTCGCAATCATATTCTTTTTTACCAGACTTCGTAAGCCTTTGGGCGCTTACAAAACCCTTAGAAAGCGTTTCTTAACGCCTTATTTTTTGGATACGGATGTTACGGAAAAGAGCGGCTTTTATTTATGGTTTTTCCGTGAAGTTCAGTCTACTCCGTGTTGTCCGTGTCCCAAAAAAGAGTTAAGAAACAGTCTCTTACTATTCTCCAGCGATTTGTTTTCCATATCGTTTTGCAAGTTCGCGGCGTAAAACCTTGCCGATGAACGTGCGCGGAAATTCATCCATAAAGATCACAAAGCGCGGGACGAGATGCGGGGGCAGTCTGCGCTTGCAATACGCAATCACATCCTCAGCGCTTGGTTTTTGTTTCGCGCCAATGATAAACGCAAATGGATGCCCAGCCACAGCCACCACGGCCACTTCCTTGATCTGCGGGATTTCGTAGATCACTTCTTCGACATCGCGTGGGAAGGCGGGTTCCCTGCCAGTTTTTTCAGGATACCACATGTCTGCCTTGCGGGCGATAATGCGGCAGAAACCATCCTCGTCCATTTGCGCCACGTCGCCAGTCAACAGCCAGCCGTCTGCGGTCAACACTTCTTTTGTAGCCTCTTCATTCTTCCAGTACCCCATCATCACCTGCGGCCCGCGGATGGCAAGCTCGCCGATCTGCCCAGGCAGCACTTCCTTACTGCCTGTTTTCAAATCCACCACGGCGGCCTGGGTGGAAGGCAGAGGCACGCCAATCGTCCCTACCCTGCGGTTTTTGCCCAGCGGGTTGGCGTGAGTCACAGGCGCGGCTTCGGTGAGGCCGTAGCCTTCCACCAGTTTGCCTTTGGTGAGTTTCTCGAAAGCCTCCTGCACTTCCACAGGCAGGGGCGCGGAGCCGCTGATACAAGCCTTGATGGATTTTATTCCGTATTTTCTTACGCCGCGGAAATTATTGATAGCCACATACATGCTCGGCGACCCAGGGAAGATGGTCGGCTTGTATTTCTTGATAGCCTTCAATACATCCAGGACGATGAACTGCGGTTTTAAGATCAATGCCGCGCCAATGGAAACAGGCACATTCAAGGCGGTTGTCATGCCATAGCTGTGGAAGAACGGTACAACGCACAAAAACCTCTCCTTGCCCTCTTCGGCATTCGGCAGCCAGTGGCGGGTTTGCAGTGCATTCGCCACGAGGTTGCGGTGCGAAAGCATCACACCTTTGGATTGTCCCGTTGTGCCGCCCGTAAACATGATGACGGCCAGGTCTTCAGGAGCAACTTCCACAGCGGATGATTTTGTGCTTTGCTGGGCAAGCCAGCGATTCCAGTGCAAGGCGTTGGATAGGTCCAGGCCGCGGTTGCGCCAGCGGGAGATTAGATGTTTTGGAAGCGCAAGATAATCCGCGGGGTCGGTCAGCGCCACATGCGGCACGCCCGTCTCTTGCTTGATCTGCTTCGCCAAGCCAGACCAGGTGGATAACGTGACGAGCAGGCTCGCATCCACATCCTTGATCTGGCGCGCCAATTCAACAGGGTCGGTCATTGGCGGAATCAATACCACCGCCGCGCCCGCTTTCAATGCGCCGTAATACCCGACCACCATTTGCGGAATATTCGGTAAAAGCAAAACAACGCGCGCGCCTTTGCCAAGCCCCAATGCCAGCAGGGCATTGGCAAAGCGGTTGGCTTCGTGATTCAATTGTCGGTAGGTTAATTTCGAACCTTCAAAATAAACAGCAGGGCGGTTAGGGAAACGCCGCACCGAAGAGCGCAATAAAAGATGAGCGGGAATGCGCGGCACATCCACTGTGTAGGGCACGCCGTCTTCATAATGGTTGAGCCAGGCGCGTTCCTGCTTCAATTCGTCACGGGAAGATTTGGGAGCGACGAAGGCGGAATCGCGCCACGATTTTTTAGACTCGCCTTTGAGGAAACTGGCGATTGCCCGATCGACTGCCTCGCGCCTCTCCAACATGACCATGTGGCCGGATGCGCGCACGTCGATTTCCTCTCCGCCCGGAATGGACTTTGCCACCTTCTCGAACGACGGACGCTCAAAGACGAGATCACGATGCCCGCGAATGATCATGGTTGGGACGATTAGTTTCGGGAACCTGTCCCAGCCCACCCATTGCGATAGGTTGTACAGGTAAAATTGCCTGAGGGCGTGTGGGGGGGCGTGAAGCCATTTACGCGTGAAGAGGCCTACAAAACGCAATAATGCGGCGGGAAGATTTAATGCCAGTTTGAATAAGGGCTTTATTTTAAACTCGCCTGCGGTGGCAATGAGAATTAATTTTTCGATGTGGTCCGGGTGATTCAACGCGTATTCTGTGACGATGGCGCCGCCGTAGGAGTGGCCGATCAAAACAAAAGGCGTGGATACTTTCAACTGGGTCAAAACAATTTCCAGGTCCAGTTGGATGCGCGGCATGTCGTAGCCAGTGGCGGGCTTGTCGGAGAGTCCATGCCCGCGCAAGTCCAATGCAATGACGCGGTTATCCATCGCGAATTTTTGCATTTGAAATTGCCATTGTTCCGCCTTGCCGCCAAAGCCATGAATGAAAATAATGGTGCGCTGTGGGCTTTCAGGCGAAACATCGATTGCGGAAAGGCGGACGATGGGGTCGGACGAGGTGCGGATTTCGTGACGGTAGAGATCGAGGTCTATGTCCATGGATAACCTTTCAACTGGCCGAATATGATTTCGAGAAGTGTACAGGAGTTGGGATGGATTGTCAATTTTTATTGTGACCCCCGGTTTTTCGATAAAACGCCTACCCACCTCCCGACCGCCAGTCCACCGGTCAGAAATATTTGCAATTCGTTTTTTCTCTACCGCACATCCGTCATTGCAAACCGCCGCTCTTGCTCTTGGGCGGCGACATCGTTCCCGAGTGGGGAATGACGGATACTACTCTCGTATTTGTACGGTAGAGAAATTCGTTTCAAATCTCCCTTATGGGCAATTGGCAAGGTCTGCCCGGCCCGAGTTGATGCCTACTTTCATGCAGGCAGTGTTCACCGCTTCGAAATCACTGCCTGTCAGAACATCCAGGTCGTGGAGCATGACGTTATCCCAGCGTTGGTCCGGGACGCCATTGATAACCCAGGGGCCGCCGTTATCTGCATTGACAATTCCATAGACTTTCATGGTGCGTAAAATGACTTGCAAAACAGGGTCAAAGCCGCTGATGTTGTAATTGGCTTTCAATCGGAAACGCGCGCCAAACGGGACGGGGTTGGCGCAGGAACCGCTCCTGGCCTGGTGTCGTGCCGGCCAAATGTACCAATCCGGCGAACAGTTTACTGTAAAGCGCAAGGCGTGAGGAATGATTTGATCGTTCGGGTTTGGCTGTTGCAGGGCTGTTACAATTTCCTGGTAGCGCGCCAAACCAGCCAGAATAGGCAGTCCTGCGGCGTCGGCGGATGTCCATACGTCGGGACGCAGGGCGTTACTGCCCATATCCCAAATTGCGCCAGAACCGCCGGACCATTGACCGCCGCTGAATGACATATCATACGTTTCATAAAGTATGCAAGTGTCCGTGTCTACAACTAATATGTGACGGTCCGAACCCCACTCGCGCGCGGGACTATTGGGGATGGGGTATGGGCCTGGGTCTGATTGTTCGGGGTAATAAAAATCGACATCGTATTTTGTGACTGCCGAGCCAGAGACAACGTTATATGGAATGCCGATGGGGCCGCCATCCCATAAGCCGGAGCCAAAGTCCATGTGAAAATGCCTGTCGGCGCCGATGGAGTTGATCCATGCGGAGGATCTTGAATCAACACTTAATGTGTTGACCGGGGTATTCCAATAATTATTGGCGGGAAAAACCGCGCACTTGGCGGGGATGTTGGGGGCATTGCCAAGCACATAAGCCGTGGTTACCAACACTCCTTCGTAATCGATACTGGCATTACCGCTGGCATTATTGGATTGCAAGAGAATTCGCACCACGCCATTCCCCTGGACGTGTGCCTGCGGGTTCGGCACATTGAAAGTAAAGGTTTTCCAAATGTTATTCTTTGCGCCCTGGTTTGTGCCGATCTTTGTCCAGCTTCCAGAAGACCAGTTGTATGCGTACCACGTCCAGGTTTGGGAGCCGGCAGGCAACCCGCGGTAGCTTACTTTTACTTTAAGGGAACTCACCGATTGAGGCGGCATCGAAGCGGGCAGTCTGTACGTGCGATAGCCTTTGTAGATTTTATCCGGGGTCTTAAATACCATAAATGTAGCATGGTCAATGGTATCCAATGCGGAAAGACTCCCTACCGAACTGCCGCTCAAATTTTTATTGGCAGTCGGTGAAAGGGTGGTATTGGCGGCAACTGCATTGCTCGATGGAATGGACGTCAACACAGACAGCATAAAAACAAAAAATAAAAAGCGGTGTAATTTCATACGTTTTCCTCTTAAAATGATTTTAACCAAATCCGCCCGTGTCATCGCCTGTCGAACAGAGGGAATCAATAACAATTTTGCAAGTTTCAGCTTTTTTTGGTCTTTTCAACAGAATTTGGTACGTGGCCCGGTATTTTTTTTACAGGGGTATCGTAAAGAAGAACGAACTCCCCTGCCCTGCTTCACTTTCGAACCAGGTCTCGCCATCATGCAAATCAATGATGTGCTCGACGATCTTCAAGCCAAGCCCAAAGCCGAGGCGCGGATCGTTTTTATCTTCGAGGATGGTCTCGAAAGGCTCGAAGACCCGTTCCTGGTCTGCATCGGGGATGCCAATGCCCGTGTCATTGACTTCGAAGACAATTTGATTGCGCTCGTTCACCACGCGGACGGTCACCGTCCCGCGTTCAGTGAACTTGACAGCGTTATGGATGTAATTCAACAAAGCCTGCGAAAGGCGGGTTGGGTCGCCTTCGATTGTCGGAAGATTTTCTGGAATTTCCTCCTCCAATGTAACACCAGCTTTTTGTTCGATCAACTGGTCGGCAATGGTCATCACGCCATCGAGCAGGGCATAAATATCCACATCCTGCAAATCCAATTCCATTCGGCCTGTGACGGTTTCCGCATAATCCTGAAAATCGTTTACCTGCCCAACGAGCGGGGCCAATGCCGCCTGAATATGCTCAATCGGAGAATCCTTGATATCAATATAATCCTCCAATTCTTCGATGCGATACAAGTCATTGACCTTGGCCTGTGCTTCGGCCAGCCCTTTGCGGAGGTGGCTGGACATTTTGTACAAAAATTCATTTTGAGTATCGGTCATCTTTTACTCCTGAAATCCCGTCTTGTATAGTTCGTAATAATGGCCCTTCGACTCGAGCAAGTCCGCGTGCCTGCCCTGCTCGATGATCTTTCCGCCATCGATGACAACTATTTTATCTGCATTCGTAATCGTGGACAAGCGATGCGCGATCACAAAAGATGTGCGCCCCTTCAATAATTTTATCAGCGCGCGTTGAATGATCTGCTCGGTTTGAATATCCACAGAAGACGTGGCTTCATCCAAAATCAAAATACGCGGATCGGCAAGCAGTGCGCGCGCAAATGAAATCAACTGACGCTGACCCACACTCAATGTTGCCCCGCCTTCCTCCACCGAAGTCTCGTAGCCGTTCTTCAAGCCGAGGATAAAATCATGCGCGCCAACGGCAGTCGCGGCGGCGATCACTTCTTCATTGCTGGCATCCAAACGCCCGAACAAAATATTTTCCTTCACCGTGCCGTTGAACAGAAACGGGTCTTGCAGAACCATGCCCATTTGAGCGCGCAGTGATTGCTGAGTCACCGTCCGCAAGTCCACACCGTCCACGCGCAAACAGCCGTCGGTTGGGTCGTGGAAGCGCGTGAGAAGTTTTACGATGGTCGTCTTGCCCGCACCCGTCTCGCCAACCAACGCAACCGTCTCCCCTGCTTTTACATCCAAATTAATTTGATCGAGGACAAGAGTCGGGTCATCGGAATAATGGAAGGAGACGTTTTCGAATCGCACCCCGCCGATAATTGATTCCAATTCTGCGGCATTTTCCGCATCCCGAACATCCACCGGAGTGTTGAGCAATTCCAAAATTCTTTCGCCGCCCGCCATCGTGGATTGGAGCGTATCGAAGCGGCGGCTCAAATCGCGGATCGGCTCGAAGAAACGGTCCACATACAACACGAAAGCGATCAACACCCCCGGGGTAATGGACTCGCCCAGCACAGCCGTGCCGCCGACATAAACCACCAGCGCGGTTGCAATCGCGCCAAGCACATCCACAACGGGAGTGAACACCGAAGCGACCTTGGCCGCATCGAGACTGGTTTCGTAAAAATAGCGGTTGACATATTCCTTGAAGGTTTTGTAATTCCGCTCCTGACGCGAAAACGCCTGCACCACCCGCACCCCGTTGACATTTTCCGCGAGCACAGAGTTCGTCCACGAAACGGCGGCGCGTACCTTGCGATAATTCTTGCGTGCCACCGAGCGAAACGCCACAGTTGCCAAAACCATGAAAGGCAGAACGGCGAAGGTCAGCAGGGATAGTTTCAAATTCAAAGCCAGCATCGCGATCAACGTACCGACAATCCCAAGCAAATTGCGGACGATTGCCAGCACCGCCCAGGTGATGAATTCGCGCAGTGTGCCCACATCGTTGATGACGCGGGTGATGACACGTCCCACGCTGTAGCGGTTGTAAAAACTCAGCGAGAGTTTTTGCAAATGCCCGAACATGGCAGTGCGTACGTCATACAAAACATACTGCCCCACACGAGACATGATGCGCACACGCAGATAGTTCACGCCCAATTGAATTACCGAAACACCAAGGAAGATCAGCGCGGTCTGCTTTAATGAAACGATGTTATTTACGGCAATGCCATCGTCAATTGCCAGCTTCACAAAATACGGCCCCGATACGGAAGCCGCCGTCACCAGGATCATGAAAAATAAAGCAATGAGCATTTGCTGAGTGTACGGCCTGACGAATCGCAAAAGTCCACGCGCCACTTTGGGGTCGTACATCTTGTCGAGGATTTCCTCAGACTGGGTGATGAAGGTTGGGGGGATGATTTTGGTCATAATTCCTTTTCGTCCTCCCGAAGGATATCGGGACGATGTGAGCGGAGCGACGAACGCTCTTTGAGGAGCGCAGTCGAAAGACGTGGTTTATATAAAATTTAAGTTTCCTATTCACCCTGCGCTTCGACTGCGTTCGGACAAAGTGCATGTCCTCTCTCCGCTCAGCGCGAAGAGTCTTCGTCCTCCCGAAGGACATCGGGACGATGTGAGCGGAGGGCTGAGCGCACTTCGCGAAGCCCGCAGTCGAAGGACAGGTCTTTACATAACTTCGCTCAGCGCGAGTCCTTCTTCTTTTTTTCTCTTCGCTTTCGTTCTTCTTTCACGATCTCATGAATACCATCATAATCATCGCGCATCAAAGCCTCTTTCTTCGCCCTGCTCCAGCCTTTGACTTGCCTTTCAAAACGCAACGCATCCGAATACCTTGCTGTTTCTTCAGAACACCACACAAGCTTTACAGGTCGGCGGGTAAACGTATAAGCATCTGGGTAAACACCTTCCTGATGCTGTAATAATCTTTCTTCCACATTTGCGGCGCTGCCGGTGTAATAGGACCCGTCTGCGCATTCGAGAATATATACACGATATGGCATATCACCTCAACAATCACGCTTCGACTGCGCTCGGACAAAATGCATGTCCTCTCTCCGCTCAGCGCGAAGAGTCTTCGTCCTGAGCGGAGGGCTGAGCGCACTTCGCGAAGCCCGCAGTCGAAGGACAGGTTTATATAAAATTCAAGTTTCCTATTCACCCTGCGCTTCGACTGCGCTCGGACAAAGTGCATGTCCTCTCTCCGCTCAGCGCGAAGAGTCTTCGTCCTGAGCGGAGGGCTGAGCGCACTTCGCGAAGCCCGCAGTCGAAGGACAGGTTTGTATAAAATTCAAGTTTCCTATTCACCCTGCGCTTCGACTGCGTTCGGACAAAATGCATGTCCTCGCTCCGCTCAGCTCGAAGCATTTCGTCCTGAGCGGAGCGACGAACGCCCTTTGAGGAGCGCAGTCGAAGGACAGATTTTTACATGGCTCCGCTCAGCGAGAATTATGTATCCGACTTTCTCTGCATCAAGGTGTTCTCATGTTTTTCGCCGCCGCGCTCAACGCCAACAATCTCTTCCGCCATTTCCATTTCATCGGAAAACCGCGCCTGCCCCACCAATTGCAGATCGTGAATTTCCCTGTACAAGCCGCCTTCTTTCAACAGCTCGTCATGCGTGCCGCGTTGAACAATGCAGCCTTTGTCCATCACGAGGATCATGTCTGCCCGCCGCACGGTGGACAGGCGATGTGCGATCACAAAAGTGGTTCTGCCCTCCATCAACTTATCCAGCGCGGCCTGAATGAGTTTCTCCGTTTGTGTATCCACACTCGAAAGAGAATCATCCAAAATCAAAATACGCGGGTTCATCAACAACGCGCGCGCAATCGCCACACGCTGACGCTGTCCGCCAGACAAGGTCACACCGCGCTCACCAACCACAGTCTCGTAGCCGTTTGGAAATCCCTCGATAAATTCATGCGCCTGCGCCGCCCTCGCCGCCGCGAGCACTTCATCCATCGTTGCATCGGGCCTGCCATAGGCAATATTATTTTTGATCGAATCAGAAAACAACAATGAGGTTTGCAAAACGATCCCGATTTGATTTCTCAGCACAGCCAAATCAATTTCGCGGACATCGTGCCCATCCACCAAAACCGTGCCATCGCTGACATCGTAAAAACGCGGGATGAGATTCACGAAAGATGTTTTACCCGAACCCGTTGGGCCGATCAACGCGACCAAACGGTTCGGTTCGACCTTCAAGTTGATTCCGTCCAATGAGGCATTTTTCTCGTTTTGATATTTCAACCCCACCCCGCGAAACGCAACCTCGCCGCGTAAATTCTCCAACTTGATCGCCCCATCTTTGGACTGAATCGCAGGCGCAACATCCAACACTTCCAACACGCGTTGCGCGCCCGCCGCGGCTTCACCACCCGCGTTGACGAGTCCCGTCAACGCCTGGGCGGGTTCCGCCATCATCAGGATGTAAGCGTTGAAGGCGACAATTGCACCGATGGTGAGCGTTCCATCCATTACCATTTGTCCGCCAAACCAAAGAATTAACATGGTGCTGACCAGGGTCAGCCAGTTGGTGGTGGGCATGATCTTGGCCCACTCGTCGATCACCTGCACCCAGGTTTTGAAAACATCCTTGTTGGCCTTGTCAAAGCGTTCGATCTCGTAATCTTCGCGGGCGAATGCACGTACCACCTGCACACCCGTCACATTCTCCTGCAACCGGTTGGACACCTCCCCGATGGCCGAATCCACGGCGAAGAATAGTTTGCCGATCTTTGTCCCAAAGCTGGAAGTCATGATGATGAGCGGGATGATCGGCAGGAGCGAAATCACCGCCAAATTGGAATTCACTGAAAACATCACAGCCAAAATGCCGACAGAGAGAAAAACGAATCGCACCAATTCGGCAATGGACGAGCCTGCAAACTTCTCGATGGAACGCACATCCTCGATACAGCGTGAGATCAACTGTCCGCTTTGGGCGTGGTCGTGATAGGAAAACGGCAGGTATTGAATATGGTCGTATAAACGATTGCGTAAATCATAACCAACGTTGACGGCGATCCACTCGGAAATGTATCGGTGAGATAAATTCAAAATTGCCGAACCAAGCCCGAGCGCAAACAAAAGAAGCGCGGAGCGAATCAGATTTGTCGTCTCACCGCCCACCAATCCAACATCGATCACAGATTGGATGATGCGCGGCACAAGCAGGTTGAGCCCCGTTAACGTCAACAACATAACGAGTGAAGCGAGAACCTGCCAGATGTAAGGTTTGAGAAATGTGGAGATGCGAAGTAGGTTTTTCATGAACGGGGTTTTTAGGATACCACATAACAATGCGGGAAATAAAATCGGGCTGACTCGAGTCAGCCCGATTCGATGAAACAAAAAATGTGAGGTTACACGTCCACTGCAAGGCAGGTGAGGGTTTGCTCCACGCCAGGGATGGGCTGGATTTCCAGAGCCGTGATCGCGCCGAGGTTGGCGATGTCGGGCGCTTCCACGACGGCCACCGCGTCATAGGGGCCGAAGGTCATGTGAGCTTCGAGGACGCCCTTGATTTTGCGGAGATGGCCAACGACTTCTTTCACGCCCCCTGCATGGATCTTGATCATGATATATGCTTTCATTGCTTCTCCTTATCGATCTCTCTTGTTGCGAAGGAAAACGACCCAATAGATGGCGGCCACGAGAACCGCTCCGCCGATGATATTGCCAATGGTAACAGGAATTAAGTTGTTTATGAAAAAAGCTTTCCAGGTGAGCGCCTCCAGGTTTGGGACTTTCTCTGCGGCCTTCGCCATGTATTCGGGGTCAAACCCTTTTACCAGCAAGGCGTAGGGAATAAAGTACATATTGGCAATGCTATGCTCGAAGCCCGCTGTCACAAAAGCTGTAACGGGGAAGATAATGGAAACGATCTTATCGAGTGTGGTGCGCGCGCTGTATGTAAGCCAGACCGCAAGGCAAACCAATGCATTGCAGAGGATGCCCAATGCAATCGCCTGCACGAATTCAAGATCACATTTTGCAACGGCGATCTTCAGTGCGGTAATGCCAACGGCATCTGAGCCGAAGGTGTATTGCTTGCTGAAAAACATTAATCCAGCGGTGGCAATGGAGCCGATGAAGTTGCCCGCATACACGATTCCCCAATTTCGCAGGAGTGCGCGCCCAGTGACCTTGCCGCTGGCCCAGGCCATCACGATCATGTTGTTGCCTGTAAACAGTTCTGCGCCGCCCACAATGACGAGGATCAGGCCGAGGCAGAAGACAAGTCCGCTGAGCAACCGCGTGACGCCATACGGCAAGCTTGTGGAAAACGCCACCGCCCCATCCGCCGCAGTGACAGACATGCCGCCCGCCGCGACGGTTGTGGCGAAGATCGCGCCCAATGAAATGAAAGCGCCTGCCAGGATCGAAAGCATCAGCATGGTAAAGGCGGGCATCTCCGCTTTGCGAACGCCCAGGTATTCTGCGCGGGTTGCCATCTCGGCAGGCAAAAGAGAATCGATTCGAAGTTCACTCATAAAATTACCCTTTCCATTTTTTTATTTGTGATTTTTTTCACAACACGAGTATATCAAAGAGAATCAAAAGTGAGAAGTTTGGATGTAATCAAAAGCGGGTGATATTACTCCGCCGCCGTGTCTTTCTTTTTCCGTCCGAGCCAGGCGCCAATGCCAGCCGCAAACAACGCGGATGCCACGATCATCCCCACCACCAATCCCCCGCTCTGAGCGGATGCAGGCGGCGTTGGCACAGGCGTGGACGTGGAGGTTGCCGTAGACGTGACGGGCCTTGTGGATGTGGAAGTTGGGATGCCCAGCGTGGCGGTTATTTCCAGCGTTGGAGTTGCAGTATCTGGAATGGGACGAAAAACCAAAAGGGTTTGGCCTTCAAAAATTTCATCGGTGGCGAGGCCATTCAGCAATTTCAATTGTTCCACGGTGGTGTTGTATGCCAGCGCAATGCTCCAAAGCGCTTCGTTCTTTTTTACAAGGTGGAATATTTCTCCATTTTCCATCGGCGTGCTGAGTGAAACGACGATGGCAGGCGTTCCAAAACTACCAGCCGTGGCGATCACAAACTCGGAGGGCGATAAAGTGGCGGTGGCGGTGGGAATGGACGCGTCCCCTTCGAGGCCAGCGTTCAGAACGTAATAGGTAATTCCGTTGGAAGCGGCAACACCAACGCCCACATCTTCATATATTGGAGAGAGCATGGTTTCTACATTGGCCGCATCGCCCTGCCAAAAGATCACTGCGCCTGCGGGAGATACATTCGAGCCAGAATAAAGATTCTCGGCAAAAGAGCCACCCACCGCAAGATCACCTGCCACGGAATAGCCAGCCGCCAACGCGCGCTGGTAGGGACGGTTTCCATTTTCACTGAAATGGGTGATGATGCCTTTATCCGCAAGGTATTCGGCGTGGGACTGGGCAATATTCATCAAAGCCGAATTCACTTCGTACAGCGGAAGGTCGTTGGAAGCGCGCAATGCATTGACCTCGTCAACGAGTTCCTGCGCAGAGAGGTTGGGAGAAAAATGGCCAGGCTGGGCAAATGCCTGCTCGGACGGAAACAAGCCAAAGATTAAGGCAAGAAGCGGAATCAATTTCCAAAAGTCGCATCGTTTCATCATATCAAAATTATACCCTTCGGGCACTTTACCCTTCGGGCACTTTACCCTTCGGGCACTTTACCCTTCGGGCACTTTACCCTTCGGGCACTTTACCCTTCGGGCACTTTACCCTTCAGGCACTTTACCCTTCGGGCACTTTACCCTTCGGGCACTTTACCCTTCGGGCACTTTATACCTTTCCAAAAAAATAGAGTCTGGGTAGAATTATATATTATATATAATTTCAAGGAGATGTTCGCATGTCCGTCTTTACCCCAGGCCGCCGCTATCAACCGCCCTTCATGCCGTTCAAACGCCAGCCGCTCAAAAAACGCGCGCTCGCCAAAATAGAACTCGCAATAAAAGGCCCGCTCTTCGGGTGCCGCATGTGCGGCAACTGCCTCTTGCAAGAGACCGCCTTGATCTGCCCGATGGAATGCCCAAAGGGTTTGCGCAACGGGCCTTGCGGCGGCTCGACCCCCGAAAAATGTTACGTCGACGAATCACGCCCCTGCATTTGGTACAAAATTTACGAACGCTCTTTCAAACTGGGCCGCGAGGCATTCCTGCTGGAAGTACTGCCGCCACTGGATTGGGAAAAGGCGGGGATGGAATCGTGGGGCGCCGTGTTCGACCAGGCGAAAAAAATCGGCGTGAAAAATATTGTGTCGCATCTTTCTTCGGGTGAAGTTGATTCTGTTTCGAAAACATTGGATTCCATCTTTCAGCCTGTGCGCCAGCCCGAGTGGTGGCAAGGCGACTCGTTATATCACGCGCCAAAATATACAGAACCCGCCTCCGAACTGGAACGCAGACTCAAAGCTGGCGAGTTTGTGGTCGCCGCTGAAATAACGCCCCCCACCTCAACCAACACCGATAAACTGAAACAGAACATCGAATTGCTCAAACCACACGTGGCCGCGCTAAATTTCACAGACAGTTCATCCGCCATCCCGCGCATGTCATCATGGGCGTGCAGTAAACTGGCGCTGGAGATGGGCGCAGAACCCGTAATGCAAGTCACTGGGCGTGAGAATACCAGAATCGGTTTGCAATCCAACGCGATGGGCGCGGCGGCTTTGGGCTTGCGAAACATCCTCTGCCTGACGGGAGACAGCATGGTACTGGGTCCCGCCCCGCATGGCCGCATGGACATCGTCGACCTCGACGGCATTCAAATATTGTGGATTCTGCGGCGAATGCGTGACGAAGGCAAATACCTGGATGGGCGTGAAATCATAGTTCCCCCTCGATATTTCCTTGGCGCGGCGGCCTCGCCCTTTGCATCCAATATGAAATTCCAGGCGTTGCGTGAGCAGAAAAAGGTTAATGCTGGGGCGCAGTTCTTCCAGACCAATGTCGTTTTCGACGCCGACGCAATCGACGAATGGCTGAACGAACTCGCCAAACGCAATGTTCTGGACAAGGTATTTATTTTGATCGGCCTCACCCCGCTAAAAAGTTACAAAACCGCCGTTTACATGAACAATAAAATACCAGGCATATTCGTGCCTGAAAAAATCATGAAGCGCATGGAAGCCGCCAAAGCAAAAGGCAACGAGCAGGAGGAAGGCGTGCAGATCGCATTGGAGTTGATCGAAAAGATCAAAACCAAACAAGGCGTGAGCGGAGTCCACTTGATGACGGTGGGCTGGGAGGAAATTGTGCCGCGCCTTGTAAAAGAGGGATTGGGGCGGTAGACAGCAGGCAGTCGCTTCAAACAGAGACGGGGAAAAAATCGCTCAGACGCATAAAATGAAGTATATTTATAACTCTCCCCGCACGAGTGATCTTTTTTCGTAGTAGCGACTTCAGTCGCTTTCACCTAATAAACCCACGAATAAAATCGTTACTACGCCATTGTCATTTATTTAACTCCACCACCAATCTCCCTTAAAGGATTTATACATGAAACGACTCTTAACAATGATGATCATTATTTGCGCCACACTCAGCGCCTGCCTGATGGCTCCGCCCACCCGAACACCCGCATTCGATGCAGGCGAACTGGAACAACTCGCCGCCCAGGCAACCCAGATGGTGATCAACCAGGCTACACAAACCCTCACACCGACAATAACGCCAACTGCAAACATACAGATCGAGGAAAACGACCCCACGTTCCGCGACGATTTCAACTCCACCCTGCGAGCGGGGTGGAAGTGGACAAACGAGAACAACAAAAACTGGAGTCTTCAAAGCGTGCCTGGCTCACTCCAAATCAAAGTAGACAGCGGCTATGTGAGCCTCGGCAATATGCCGAACCTGCTCCTGCGCCCCGCGCCCGCGGGAGATTTTATGATCGAAACCAGCCTGTTGTTCGACCCGAAAGACAACAATCAATTTGCCGGGCTTATCCTTTATGAATCAAATGAAAATTTCATACAAGCCGGCAACTCCTATTGCGACCCCGTCAACAACTGCGAGGGGCAGGGACTGTATTTCGACATCTATCGCGATGGAAACCTCACCCTTCCGCGCGTGATCAACAAAGTGGAACTCTCCAGCCTGTCCTTGCGCGTCGTACGGCAGGGCAATCTTTTCAGTTTTTTCTCCAGCCCTGATGGCAAAGTTTGGTATCTCGTCACCAGGCAGGAAGTAAACATGCAAGCGCTTCAAGTGGGGCTGGTCGCGGGTCAAAACGTGGATGGCGCCAGACTCCCCACCGCCTCGTTTGACTATTTTGAAATCAACAAAGTCGAATAACAGACTCGCGCCTCCCTCCGCGCCCAAGCCTGCCAGCACACCCCATGCCCATCTCTTCCTTTGAAATTCGCGTCTGCACATCCTGCGGGTTACGTTACCCGCTCACCGAAGGACATGCCTTCGGAGCGCGCTGTCCGCATTGCCTCGGAGAAACGCGGGTTGCCCTCACCAGGCGCATCCGCACGGAAAAGATTTCTGCAAACCAAGGCAAAGACGAAGAACACAGGCAGATCGCCGTGCTGTTGGACAACATCCGCTCGGCATGGAATGTCGGCTCGATCCTGCGCAGTGCAGACGGCTTCGGGTTTGACCATGCTTATTTCTGCGGCATCACACCCACGCCTGAAAAAGAAGCGGTGACAAAGACCTCCCTCGGCGCGGAGGAATTTATCGCCTGGTCTTATCACAAAGACGCTGTCGAATTAATCAAAAAGCTAAAAGTGGAAGGCTGGAAGATTTACGCGCTCGAGGAAGGCAAACAAGCAGTGGATATCGGGCTGGCATCCACAACGCGCAAAGAGAAAGCGGCGCTGGCGCTCGGCAATGAAGTGACCGGGGTAGACCCCAGCCTGCTCAAACTGGCGGATGAAATTATTTACATCCCCATGCGCGGCGGAAAACGTTCGTTCAATGTTTCGGTCGCTTTTGCGGTGGCCGCGTATGCCTTGAATTTCAGGAACAAAAACAGGCGCAAAAAATCTATTTCAAAAGCAGTGACAAAGCCTCGAACCACTTCGCGGCGATGAGATCGTAGCCCGCCTGGTTTGGATGGTTGCCGTCATCATACAGGGTGGCAGGGTTGGTGAAAATGTCGGTGGAGTAGAAATCCACGGTCAATGCGCCGTATCGGTCTGCTTTCTGTGTGATGATCTCGTTATAACGCTGTACCTGCACAGACATGCGATTCAGTTCGTCTGGTGTGATCGAGGTGAAAGCCTCCCCTTTCAAGGCAACCGGGCGCCTGGATTGATCGTCCAGCAGGGCAATAATCACTTGCGCTCCCTTGCCGCGCAGTCCAATGAAAAGAGCATCGAGGTTTGCGGCAAAACGTTGAGCATCGAGTTGTTCCGCTTCATCATTTACATCCCCGCCGTATTCATACAAATACCAAAGATCATTACTGCCAATCCACACAAAGGCAACGGGGTTGCGCCCTTGTTTGCTGGAGAATTCAACTTCTGGAATCGCGCGCTGGAGTTGTCCGGGCAATCCCTGATCTCCGTTGATCAACGCATCAGAACTCCAGCCAGATTGGCCGAAGTTGGTCAACGATGAATTGGGACGAAGAGCGTTAACCATTTGCAAAACCCGCCCCGGATAGCCACGCGCGGTTTCGTCACCGTCACCGTGGGTAAGGCTGTCGCCGAGGGCAATCATGTCAATCGGTCCAGCGAGAAGCGGGGAGGCGGGTGGAAATTCCACATACGCAGTGGGAGTCGGCGGGACGGGGGTTTCTGTCTGCTGTGGAATTTCCGTTTCAGTGGGTTTCATTTCCACTGTGGGCTGGGGCGTCCAGCCGTTGGGGATTTCCTGCAAGCAGGCGGAAAGAAATAGCGCAGAGAGAATCAAGACACGCTTCATTTTACAAAACTCCATTGCTCAAAATTTTCGCGCAGTGTTTCCATTTTGGGCAAGTTTACTCCATGCGGATGGGTTTCGCTACTTTTTGAAATACCCGCCGTATACAGTTCTGTAAAAAGAGGAGTTGAAAAATGACAATACAAAGACAGGCATTACGCAGGTCAAAAAACGACCGCATCATCGCTGGCGTGTGCGGCGGGCTTGGTGAATTCTTCGGCATCAGCGCGTTCTGGTTCCGCCTTGCGATGTTCATCGCTTTTGTTCCAGGCGGCGCGCCGGGGATATTGATCTATCTGGCGGCAATGATCATGATTCCATCGGAATAAATTTGCCCAGCCGCGCAAGTCGGATTGGTAATCCGACCTGCGCTATTCGCTGGTTGATCACGGCGATTCCCAATGAGCCACGATTATTACGCATCCTTCCCAACCGACTTCTGATACAGCTCTTCAACTTTTTTTCTGGCCCAGGGAGTTCTGCGCAAAAACTTCAGGCTGGATTTGACGCTCGGGTTGTCGGTAAAGCATTTGATCGTGATGCGTTGGCCTAATTCTTCCCAGCCGTATTGCTCGACGAGGCTGGTTAGGATCATTTCAAGGGTGATGCCGTGCAGGGGATTTTGCGGTTGCTTGTTGGTCATAGGGTTATGGTTTTGGCTCCAACCCGATCAATTGCGAGACGGTGACCAGGGTAAGCCCCTTGTTTTGCAGATATTCAATAATGGATGGCAGGGCTTCGGCAGTGTGCCAGCCGCGTCCGTTGGCGTGCATGATGACGATGGAACCTTTGCGCGCCGTGCGTTGGACTTCGGCGAGGATGGTTGCGGCGTCGAAGGCTGGGTCGGGATCGCCAGAGACGGAGTCCCATTGAATGGTGTACAAGCCATGTTCGGCGATCACTTGCAGGCTCAAGTCATTGTACGTGCCTGATGGCAGGCGAAAGAGGCGGGAGTGTTTGCCAGTGAGTTGGAAGAGTGCATCCTCGGTCATTTCGATTTCCTGGCTCATCGCTTCGGGGGACAATGTCTCAAAGTTGGGATGACTCCAGGAATGGTTGCCCAGCTCAAAGGTCGGGTTTGAGGCGAGGGCTTTTGTCTCTTCGGGGTGGGTGCGCATCCAGTCGCCGCCCATGAAAAAGGTGGCAGGGACTGCATATCGCGTGAGCACATCCACGATGGCGGCGTCATAGCCTGCGGGGTAATCGGGGTCCTGGCAGAGGTCAAAGGTGAGGGCGATGTATGGCTCGACCCAATCTCCGCTGGTGATGAGGACGGCGGGCGGTGTGGATGTGGGCAACGGCGAAAAGGTGGGCGTTGGTGTGGGCTGAGTTGTGGCGGTTGCGGTGGGAGGCGGCTGTGTTGGCGTGGAAGTGACGGGGGCGGAGACGCAGGCGGTGAGCAGAAAGAGGAGAGCGAATATCAATTGGGGATGATTCGTTTTGCGGCTTTTCACGTGGCGAGTTCCTCTTGCGATCCATTCAACATTGGATGGATGTGCGGTTCGTAAAATCTGCGCCCGCAGGGACAACGTCCCGAAGGTTCGGGTGGATAATGCTTGTCGCTTGAATAAAACCTTCGGGACGGTTCTTCACGCGAACGCCTCCGCCAGCAGACTCTCAAACAACCCCTCCACACTTCGACAGGCTCAGCGACTCGACCCGCGCCACCACGCACGCATGGACAACGTCCCGAAGGTTTGCGTGGATAAATCTTGCCGCTTGAATAAAACCTTCGGGACGGTTCTTCACGAAAACGCCTCCGCCAGCAAACTCTCAAACAGCCCCTCCACCTGCCGCGTGGACTCGCGAGGCTCAAACGCCGAGATCCGCCCGCGAACTCTTCTTGCAGGCTCAGCGGCGGTGAGTTGGGCGTCATCAAGTTTTCATTCATTTATTTGCTATAATACCATCAGCCAGTTATATTTGGCTGACAAGGAGAACGAAATGTTACAACACATTACCATTGAAATTCAAGATGCAAGTCGGTTTGAGTCAATCCTACGCGGCGCTTTGGATCGTGAAGTTCATTTGGTGGAGTATGCCATCCTGCGGACATGGGATCGCCTGCGTGAGTTCGAAAAGAAATTCGGGATGAGCACCGATGAATTCAAACGCCGCTTCACCGCCGATGATCTGGGCGAAACGCTGGACTTCATTGAGTGGGATGGTGAGATTGATACGCTTAATCTACTGGAAGAAAAAAAGAAGATAATCCAGGGGGCGCGCATCAAATGATTGACGAGTATGTCCGCGCCACTGAAGAAGCAGTTGCATCATTAGGAAATCTCACGCGCGGTTCCATGATTTACAAGGAAGAGCGCGAAGCCGACTTTATAGTTTTACGCGGTGAAGTCAAATTCGTGGACGGTTCGCAACTGCATTTTCGAGAGTTTGTCCAACTAAAACAGGGACAATTGCCCCATTGTTATAAATATGCCTATCATTACCAGCGCGCTGACGAGACAGTTATCTTTCGTTACGACAACGCGCGTCATTATCTTGATCTATCAACCGCGCCGCATCACAAACACATTGGGGAAAATGAAGTTGTTGCGGCAAATGCTCCCGATTTAGAATCTGTGTTGAAAGAAATCGAGGGGATGGTAAAAACGTAGACACGTAAACAAATACCCAGGGAAACAGGTCTTTCAACTCGTTTTACGCGAACGCCCCCGCCAGCAGACTCTCAAACGACCCCTCCACCTGCCGCGTGGACTCACCCATCCGCCTCCGCAGAGACTCGACCCGCCTCGCCGCGCCCGCAAACTCTTCTTGCAGGCTCGCAGATTTCGCTCAGCGGGTGTAGGTTCTTTTCGCAGTTCAATGGCGTGGGTTCTGGTCTTTGGGTTGCTTCTGGGTGGACGTGGCATTTCTTCCCCTCCCTAGCCCTCCCCAATTGCGACGGAGAGCACGTCGAAATTGGGGAGGGGACGGTTGCTCTTGAAATCAAAATTTTAGATATGCTTTCAATGTTCATAAAAAATCTAAGTCCCATGTTCTCCCCCAAATTCGACAGCACCACCGTCGCATTTGGGGGAGATGTCCAACGGACAGAGGGGGCTAACTGAACGCCTCCGCCAGCAGACTCTCAAACAGCCCCTCCACCTGCCGCGTGGACTCGCCCATCCGCCCTCGCAGCGACTCGACCCGCGCCACCACGCCCGCAAACTCTTCTTGCAGGCTCAACGGTGGGACAGGTATCACCAATTCTTTCAGTTTTTCACCAGTCAAATGTGCAAACGTAACTTGTGAAGTGGAATCAACCAAGCCGCCAGATTGCGCCATCCACCAAAGTAAATGAACAATGTATTCTGGATTTGCTAGTTTTGAATTGGGACGTGCTCGATGTAATGCTTTTTGAAAATAACATTCTTCCATTTCATTACGCCAAATTGCGGCTCGACCAACTTCCCCACCTTCGCAAATCAAAACATCGCCATATTGAAGCCGAAATTCTTTTCGGTCTTTCTCGTCAAAATCCATTTCAGCAATATCAGACAAATCAAGACTATGCCATCGAACATTGAAATTTCGCAAATAAGGACGCTTGTTTTTGCCAGTTTGTTTTTTGTCGTCCAACATTTTGCCTAACCGAGTTTCGCAAACATCTTCAAATCTTGCCAATTCCCATTTTTTATCATTTACTCTTACGTGTCCAAACATCTCCAAAAACACGGACTGGAGCAGGGCATCGCCGAGATCGTGCGCAGTCCGCCGCAGTTGACGCAGGCGGTCGGCGCGTGCCAGCAGGGACGCAATCCGCTTTTGCTCGGTCAGCGGGGGAAGGGGAATTTCGTATTCAAGCAACTCAGAAGTGCGTAAATTAGAAATATTCGTTGTATTTGAAGACATAAGATAGCATTTGTCTAAGAACTCTTTTGTTCTCATCCAAAATGCAAGATACTCTGGTGTAACTTTCTTGTTCGGGCGAATAACTGTGACAAACGCTCCAAAGGTTGCTTCATAAGGTAATCGGTCAACAATACAAGATTTACCAACAAGTTCTTTGCTATTGGCGGTAGAAATCAAAATATCGCCTTCATGAAGAAGTTGTTTTGAATTTGCCAAGCGATTTCTTGGAATAAAACGACGCGAATCCCAATTCACTACATCCTGAACCCCGCTTGTAGTCAAACAAGCCAAACTATTGTCAAAAGCAACTCGTGATGTTTCATCACCAGAGAAAGTAACTCCCCGAATTGCTTCGCTGATTTCGCCAAGTTGAACAGAGTCGTATTTCATTTCAACAACTTTTTGAGTTCAGTAATTTCATCAATCATCACCTGCTCCAAAAGAGTCAGGCGTTCAAGTGTTACGGACGGCTTCTCGTGATACACAGTATCCGTATCTGTCTGGCGATAACGACTCGCAGAGAGGTCGTACTTATTGGCTACTACTTTCGCTTTTTCAACCCAGAATTGGCGCGTGAGTCGGTCAAGTTCTGCTTGTGGCGCAGAGATTTGAGATTCAAGAGTAGTGACGAGTTGTTGGCAGGCAGATAAATCAGCGGCAGATTTACCATCAGAAACAGGATCAACTGCAAGGTCGAAGGTGAGGCGGTTAATATCCGCTTGCAACTTCAAGAGTTTCTCCTTCAACGGAGTCAACTCCTTCCGCAATTCATCCACGCGCAACTTTCTACTTTCCACGAACTTCTTATTCGCCCGCTTCTCCCAACAATTCACCACATCGGGAATATCATTCTCATCAATCGCCACGCGTTTATCGTCCAGCGAAAAACCATCGTGCGCCATATCATAGAACCAAATGTCCTTCGTCTGCGCGCCGCGCGTGAAGAACAGCACCGCCGTACTCACCCCCGCGTACGGCTTGAACACACCCGAAGGCATCGACACCACCCCGTCCAGCCGATTCTCCTCGATGATCCTCCTACGGATCTCCACATGCGCGCGGCTCGACCCGAACAGCACCCCATCGGGCACGATCACCGCCGCCCGTCCGCCCATATCCAGCGCGCGCAAAATCAAATGCAGAAAAAGCAACTCGCTCTTCGTCGTATCCGCTGGCAGCGTGGGATGAACGCCGCCCTTATCTACCGCACCCTTGAACGGCGGGTTCATCAGGATCACATCATACTCGCGCTCATCATCGAACGACTTCGACAGCGAATCCATGTAATAGAACTGCGGCGACTCGATCCCGTGCAGCATCAGATTCATCGACCCAATCCGCAGGATGGTCATCCCCGAATCATTATCGAAACCCCGCAAATATTTCTTCGTCGACATGAACGATCTTTCCGCCGCCGATAACTGGTCGCCGATCAGATGGTGTGCCTGCCCCTCGGCATCGTACTCCAAAATCCCCGCCGACGTATGCTTCTCCAAAATATACTGGTGCGCGTTGACGAGAAACCCCCCCGTCCCGCCCGCCAGATCGCCAATGCGCTCGCGCGGCTTCGGATCCACCATCTGCACCATCATGCGGATAATATGCCGCGGCGTGCGGAACTGTCCACCGCGCCCCGCAAACTGCATGTGACCCAGCATATACTCATACAGATCGCCCTGCACATCCTGATTCTGCTCCGCGATCCTCATCTGATCGATCAAATTGCACGCCTCTATCAACAACCCCGCCTTATTGATCTTACACTGCGCCCCCTTCATATACTCCCCAAACGACGACTTCACATCAGCCAGTTCGACCAACCCTGGGAAGACGACATTCTTCAGATGACTCAACGCCTCCTCCGCCTTCATCTGCGTCCAATACCCCCAACGCATCTCCTTCTTAACCGACGGCTGATACGTCGTCCCCTTGCGTTTTGCCTGCCTCTCAGCCGCATTCTCGCGGTCATCCAAACGCTTCAAAAACAACAAATACGAAAACTGCTCGATAGCATCCAGCGGATTTGAGAGACCACCAGTCCAGAACTTATCCCAGAGGGCATCTACTTGTGAGCGGAGTTTAGGGTCGGTGAGCATTATTTACCGTCCCGAAGGTCGAACACCCGTCCCGAAGGCTCGCGTAGAAAAAACCAGTCGCTTGGACAAACCCTTCGGGACGTTGGTTGCGCGAGTACAACGTCCCGAAGGGTTGACGTGTAGAATCTTGTCGCCTTCCAGAATCCTTCGGGACGGTTAATCGAATAAATATTTCGAAATCTTCTCATAACTCTTCTCTTCATCCTCAACATCATTCACAAATTTGACATACTCATCCGCACTCGGAAAATGATCCTGCACAAAAACCTTATCCACCAACACGCCATCCCTCACCCCAATCCACTCTCGATAATTCGAATACGCCCAATCTTCGGGTCTCGTCACCAATCCCGCCTTGACAGGATTTCGATGAATATACCTGCAAAGTACCATCAAGTATTCCCATTTGTCCACGCACTTATGCTTGAAACGTCCCTCGAACAAAGTACCTGTGCGTCCCTGTTGCAAATTCAACGCCTGCACATATCCATTAAACAGCACCTGCATAAACTTTGACAGGAGAACTTCGGTTTCCTGCCGAAAGAGAAAATGATAGTGATTGGGCATCAAGCAATAGGCAATCACCGTCACGCCAAACTTTGGGGCATACTCCTTCACCAACCGCAGAAGATATTGATAATTCCCATCATTGAAGAAAATCTTCGCCTTCCCCGCCCCGCGATTATAGATATGATAATACTGCCCTTGCGCAAAAGCATCACCGCGATATGGCATGGTTACCTGCTAAAAACGTCCCGAAGGGTTGCGTGGATAAATCGAGTCGCCTGAACAAAACCTTCGGGACGGTGTACCCCAGAGGGCATCTACTTGCGAGCGGAGTTTCGGGTCGGTGAGCATGGGTTACCTAAGCTCCTCTGAATCGCTTTCTTTTTTATCATTCTTGCCTTCAATGGCTAATATAAAACTGTCGATACCATCTGCGTAATCTAAACTTTCTTTAGTATTCATGGCTCTCAGCTCGCTTTGAAACTTCCTTGCTGCTGGTATTGCACCTATATCTCTAAGCTTTGCAAAGTTTTGTATTATTACCCTTCGCAGATAAATATCTAGCTCTTCCTCCTCTGCATAGCCTCCATTTGCTAAATAAAGCAAAGCTTTTTTACGCACCTCAAAATCGCCAAAACTTATCAACCCCATCATCACGGCAACATCTGTATTCCAAGATATTTTCTGCTCTTTTTGCTTTCCTCTAAGTATTTGCCTGCATTTCGAATTACCTATCCTGCCAAGTGCAATGGCTGTCTCCATAAGAACTTCTGGGTCTTTACTTGAATTCAACAATTCTCCCAATCTATCTACAGCTCGGATATCACTCATTTGCCCAATTGCATCAATCGAATTTACGATAACAGGCTTTTCGGATCGATGGGTTGCTTCAATTAAATATGGAATAGCTGGTTTGCCAATATCAACTAGCGCCTTTACAGTAAAAAGTGAGCTCACCAAACGGCTCTCAAATTCTTCTGATGCAAGCGAATCGATCAAAAACGGCACGGCTTCCTCACCATAATCAGTCATTAATTTGACAACTTGCAGATTAAGAAAGAAATCATTTCTCTTAAGAAGCCTAGCGAGATCGGGTAGGATGCTCTTATCCTTTAATTTTCCGAGAACAATAACAGCCTTTGCCGCCGTGTCTTTGCTGCCTCCGCGTACTAGATTTCGCAACCCTTCAAGTGCATCGGATCCAAATGAGACAATTGCATTGTCCAAACCCCATATATTAACTTCGCTCTGCTTTGTACTTCGTAGTAAATTTAAGAGCGCGGCAAGCCCTTTGTCACCCATTTTGGATAAGGCTCGATAAACAGATGAATTGATAAATATATCTGCCGTTTTATCAAGAGGATCGTTCATTTCCTTAAGTAACATTGGAATAAATTTGGGGTCGCCTGTTTCTCCAATAGCATCAAAGACTTTGCTCTTTTGATTCGCAGGAAATTCATTGAGTGCTTTTACCAAATAAGGCTCTGCTTTTCTATGGTCTATTCTTGCCAAAGCAGATAATGCAATAATTTTCCGCCGAACATTTTCTTGCTCTTTTAACTCTTGTATTTCATTATCGGATATTCTCGAATAAGGCATATGATCCCATCTCGAATACTCGTTTTGCATATCAAGAAACTCAGTAAGTGGTGCAATTGATCGTTTTCCAAGCACAGTCAACCCATTTACAACTTCACTCTGGAGATGAAAACTTTCAAGCAAATGGAGCAATAATCTTGATTTATGACCCGATTTGATCGCCTTCTCCACAAGGTAATCAATTGTCATTTGAATATTGGCAGGCTTTTTTTGCTTATTTAAGTCCCCAATAATCTCTACGAGATTTTCTGGAGAAACACTACTTGCCATATCTAACGCATGTTTAAACTCATCGGAAAATCCTTCGCCTATTATTTGTTCTAGACGTTTCAATGTGATCTCATACACTTCTGTTTTGATAATTCGTTCCATGACAGACATAGAGCAAGCAAGCATCAGAACGGCTGCCGTTTGCTTGTTTGCCCCTGCCACAAACTCAAGATACTTTGAATACCTCCGTAAATTCAGCCAAGAAGATTTGAGGTCGCTAAGCAGATTCAAGGCAAAAAATAAAACATTCCACCATTGTTTGATATTATCATCAAGCAAAAGTTGATTGTTATCGACAATTTCTTCTTTTAGAGCATAACAGGCAGCTAGAAAATCTCTTATCAAAGGGTGGCGAAAGCGAACAGGATTTTGCTTACTTCCATTAAAACGCGACGATTCAAGAATATAAGAATCCCGAGAAAATTCAATAACATCGCTTCCACTTAAATCCTTTATATCCTTTGAGTTGATAAAACTCTCTAGCTTTTTTGTCGCCTCATCAAAGTCAAGTGCCAATATCTCATCCTGAACCATTTCAAAAGCTAGGTACGATAATGCCAGACGCGTTTCACTAACCTGAACATCTACTGGGTTTTTCTTTCTCCAATTGTCAGGAAGCTTTGCCTTGTTCCATTCCGTTTTTAATAACCCACTGATAGACTTATCAAGAATTACAACATAGTCTCCAGCAAATACATTCTGCTGCACCATAAGACTCAACCAAAAAGGGTTTCGCCCTAATCCTCGCTCTCCAATCAAGTTATTGTTTTGAATTGTTGTAAAAACATCCTCGGTGATTTGATCGTTCTGCTTGTAAACATCAACAAAGTGCTTTACGCCTTCGTTTGTCAATTCCTTGACATCGAATATTTCAAAACCCAATTTCTCAAAGAGCTCAACATCAACGGATTGCCTAGCTGTGATTATCAAAGTGCATTTTTCATAGGCGTTAGATGTACTCCATAATTCAATCTCTCTGAGTAGTGCCATTCTGCTGTCAGGTGCAGTTTCGTCTAAGGCGTCAAGTAATAAAGAAATTTTTCCATCTCTCAATAATTGATCTGCGCCTTTACCTAATACTTTTCCGCTCTCCCCTCTACTCATCAAAGGTATCTTGTTTTTCAGTAATTGAAGTAGGCTTTCCTTGTATTCATCACAACGCAACAGCACAGGCATAGAAGACCTACAACCAAGCTTCCTGATTGAGTGCCGAGCTATTGAGAAAGCCGTTTGGGTTAAGCCAAAGGATTTGCCAGAGCCAGGCTCCCCAATAATCAAAATTTTTTGTCGTTCTTTACCGTAAACTAACTTATCAAAGCAATATCTACTTAGATCACTTTCAGTTTTGCCATTTGAAATTGTGATAAAGGAATCAACCAAAGACTCATTAGCTACATTAAGTTTTCTTCCTAATTTTATTTCTAACAACCGTTTATAGTGGTCTCGCAAATTAAACAAAAATCGAATTCGATGAAAGCGCCAAGTTAGCGCCAACTCCCTTTCTTCTTGAATAAACACATAAAGTACGCCACCCAAAACAGCGAAAATAATTATAGGTGTAATCTCTGGTTGCTTACCCCAATAAACATCAATAAGTTTACTGGCTAAACTGCCAATTATTAGGTCAAGGAAAAATACAGTGATGCCTTTTATCATTCAAACCGCCTACACTTGAAGCCTTCTAGTTAACTCAACTACTTCTTCCACTTCCTTATCTGTGAACCATCGCTCCACCGCATCCGCGCCAAACATATCCAGCGGCGGCTCGTATAAGTCAGCGGTTTCGAGATGGCGCTTCTGCAAGAACACGCTCTGCACCGTACGCAAAAAACGAATTTGGTCGGCGTTGTAGTTGTGCCTAATAACGTAATCTTCAAACTGCCGCGCCACCACATCCTTGTAATCGGGCAGGTATTGCATGTCCAGCACCTGGCGCACCAAACCGAGAAAACTATCGGCGGTGTGGGCAAAAACTTTCTTCAAGTTTTCAGGCGTCACTTCCAGATCGCCTTCGCCGAGTTCTTTGGTCAACGTGCGCTCCAGTTCGAGCAATTGCCAGTCGTCAATTTTTTGTCCCTGCTGAATGGCTTTGATCGTTGGGTGGTTAGCAACCAGCTCCAAAATGCGTGCTTCTACCAAACGGCGATATTCCGCCACGTACATTTTCTCTCCGCTCTTGGTGAGCAAAATGTAGCCGCTGATGGCGATGGAATCCAGTAAATCGAGTTCAAGGAAAGAGTCATAACGCATTTTGTTTTTCATACATGGTGAAAGAACATCTCGGAGCAAATTCAATTCATTGTTCGAGAATTCAACCAGTTTTTCAGGGACACACATGCTCTTTGCTTTGATTTCACCATCAGACAAAATCGTGTCTCGCAAACTCTGCGCATCTTCCACAATCGACCCTATGAGACCTGACAGGTCTCCAAGACCTGTCAGGTCTTTTTCACGTTTCTTCAACTTCAAGCGTTCCACTTTGCTGATGAAGGTCGCGGCGGCGACATCCACACCAGGGACAAGTCTCAAGTGCGGGGCGACTTTCAATTTCAGGAATTCAATCTTGCTCGGAATCAAATAGTCCCAAAAGGCGTCTGTCCACGCTTCTTCGATCTCTGGCATGTGCTTGCGAATGGTGAACGAGTCAGTCGGGATTTGTTGAATCTGCTCGCGCAGGTCAGCGATCACCTGTTTGCAATCGGGGTCTTTCTGGTCTTTGAGATAGGTCTCCAGCAATTTCAAGCGCGTATTGAAGATCGTCACCAACACAGGCGTGGATACATCAACCACTTCCTTCGCCTCCCGACTGAAGTTATTTTCCCAAAAATCAATGATGAGAAAATCCTTCTTCTCGAAGTTCGGCAGTAACGCCAGATTGCGGCATGCCGCTTGCACCCGCGTCCCACGCCCGATCATCTGCTGTAACTTGATCGGCGATTGCACAGGCTTCATGAACACAAGGTTGACCACCTCGGGAACGTCAATGCCCGTATCGAGCATGTCCACCGAAATGGCAATGCGCGGCTCGTCCTTCTTCTTGAACGCCTCCACCAGCGTGCCGCGATATTCGGATTTATGCGTGATGACCTTGGTCAGATTTGGGAATTGCGGATACATCTCATCGAAGGCGGATTGCAGTCGCAAGGCATGTTGCTGTGTAATGGCAAAGACGATGGTCTTGCCTGGCAATTGTCCCGAAGAGTCTTTCTTGCAAACTTCCCAAATTTCTTCCCACTGCTTGCGCAGCGTGTCACGGTTACTGACTTCCCTTTCCAGTTCCGTGCCTTCATAGTTGATATCGTCGGGGTCGAGTCCTTTTTCGATCAGGGCGTTGCGCTCTTCCTCGGTCAAGTCCACGCCGTGAATGCCTTGCCGCTGGAACTTGGTCCGCGCAGAATATAGGTTGTAATCCACAAGAAATTTATCATCTATTGCTTGCTGGTAGGTATATAAATAAGTTGGCTTGCCATCTGTGCAATCAAAGGCAAGGAAGGTATCGCGGTTGATGTAATTGGCGGGCGTAGCGGTCAGTCCCACCTGACGAGCATCGAAATATTCCAAGACCTCATTGAACTTGTTATAGATCGAACGATGAACTTCATCGAAGACGATCAAGTCAAAGAAGGCGGGCGAGAATTGCTCGAAGATATTGCTCAGCGTTTGAAGAGTCACCGCGTAGAGGCGGTTGCCAGTTTCGATTTTCCAACTATGCAGGCGCGTGCATGGTTCATTGGGAATGAATTTCTCGAAGCCATCATCCTTTGCCTGTTCCACGAGTGCATCGCGGTCAGCCACGAACAAAATCCGCCGCGCCTGATTGGAACGCATGAACACATCAATCAATCCCATCGTGGTGCGCGTTTTACCCGTCCCTGTTGCCATGACGATCAAGGCTTTGCGCTTACCACTGGCGAAGGCTTCTCCCACACGTCGAATGGCTTCGTGCTGGTAGGAACGGTCAACGATCTCGTTGTTGATTTCGATGGAACTGAGCGGCTTGGCATTCTGGCGGATATACAGCAGGTTTTCCAGATCTGCGAGCGTGAAGAATCCGAACACTTCACGCTTGTGCGCTATCCCCACGTCCACAAAATGGATTTCAAGTCCGTTGGCTAAAAATCCAAACGGACGAAACGATTGGTGCTTTTCGATTTCGGTGACGTAATGCGTGAGTTGTGCTTCTGCAAGCCGAACATCCACCGCTGTTTTTTTGGCTTCCACTACCGCCAATACTTCCCCATTTGCACGATACAACGTGTAATCCGATATCCCATTCCACGGCTCTTTATCGTACCCATCCACGGGAATTTCGATCTTCACTTTGGAATGGTCGCGCAAATACCAACCCGCGCTTTCAAGTTGCGGGTCAATCATTTCCTTGCGAGTTTGGTCTTCGGATATTTTGCGGGGCATCTGTCCCCTTGCGATTGATGAATGAGGGATATGCGTCTAGGATACAGGAAAAAGCATATCCATGCAAGAGCCTGCAAGAACAAAGTGTGTACGCAAAGGTTGTCAGCATTCCCCTTTTCCCTCACCCCAAGTATGAAGACTTTTCGCCGTGTCGACTCCCCCCTCTCCCTGAGGGACGTGTGCCCGTAAGGGTAGAGGGCAGGGCGAGGGGTGTTCACAGCCCAGCGAACAATCTACCTCCCTTGACAGCCTTTGCATGCGCACAGAACAAAGAACGGGCAAAGAGAACGGGTCACTGCCTTATCCTCCCCTTTACAAATCCCTCACAGCTTTGCACGCTTCGACCTGATTCGCACTATGATGAAGAAAATGAAAGAGAGGAGAAATGCGAAAAATATTTGCCTCTATTTTCAACTTCATTGCCAAAACCATCGCGGCGCTTTTCGCGGGGCTGGCTGTTCTCGCGGGCATCCTTGTATTCCTGCTGTTGGGGGTCAAACATGTCTTGTTGAATTCCGAAACGTACAAGCGCGCACTGGTTGAGAACGGGGTCTACGAGCAGTTGCCTGCCCTCGTCGCGGAACAATTCTCGCTGGTCGAGGAATTCATTGCCGACCCGTGCAAGGCCAATCCGCTTGGCTGTTCCATTGACGGCGCCTCGCCTGAACTGCAAACCTGCCTGATGGATGTTTTGGGCGAAGATGCCTACGTGGAGATCGGAAGCGGTCAGCGCAACCCAACCGAAAGCGAAGTAAAAGAGGCGCAGTCCTGCCTCGATCAATTCAGCCGCGCCTCCCATCCCCAATCTGAAAGTGGGCCGCCCGACGAAAGGCCATCACCCAGCCCGCAGAGTGACTCTGACCCCCAGCCATCCTATCTCAAGAATCTCTCATCAGAAAATTGGCAGGCGCTTATCCTGCACCTGCTCCCGCCGCAGGATTTGCAGGAGATGACCGAAGCCACACTCGATCAACTCTCCGCGTACCTGAACGGCGAAACCGACACAGTAACCATGCCTCTCGCAAAATTGAAGGCGCGCCTCACAGGCCAGGCAGGTGAAGATTTTATTCAGATGATGGTCAACGCCCAGCCGCCTTGCACCGAAGAACAAAAGGAGCAAATCAATTCCACTGACTTCGGCATGGAAGGACAGCCGCCTGTCGTTTGCGCCGCAACAGGTGAGACGCTCGAAAAGGTATCGCAGGAATTACAAAGTCAATTGAACGAAGCGCTCGCTGAACTTCCCAAAGAGGCAACTCTTGTAAAGCCGCCTTCCGCCTCCAACCCAGCCAGCGGCGGCGGGCCGCTTGGCAAAGACCCACAAGCGGCGCTGCAAAAGATCAACATTGCATTAAATCTCAGCCCGCTCCTGCCGCTGGCTTTTCTTCTTCTTGTGGCTCTGTTCGGCGTGCGTTCATTCAAAGGATGGCTGAACTGGTGGGGAGTTCCCATCTTCATCACAGGTTTCATCCTGTTGAGCATCGGCATCGCCGCGATCCCCGCCTTTGAATGGGCGTGGGTTGAATTCGTCATCCCTGAATTTCCCGCCATGTTCTCCGAGTCGAATCTCATCCCGCTTGGGCATGATCTCGCGTATTCCGTGGCCCGCAGTTTCGCGGCATGGGTTTCGCTTGGGGCGGCATGTATCAGCGTGGCCGCTCTTTCGGCGCTGATCAGTTGTCGGTTTATAAAGATGCACCCAACTCTCCCATGAAAGATGCGGCGCAGGAAACTCCGTCAAATTAGACTACCTCAACAACACATCCCTCAGAGAGCGTTTCTTAAGCAGGACTTACGCAAAACCTTGAAAGAGTCCACTAATCTCCACGAATTTACACTAATCCTTTTAAAAATTTGCGTGGATTAGCGTAGATTAGCGGACAAAAAAGCATTCTGCGTAAGTCCTATTAAGTCTATATCGCCTTATTTTTATACACGGATGCCACGGACGCTTCGCGTACAGAAAAGAGCGGATTTTTAATGGATTCTTCCGTGAATTTCAGTTCAATCCGTGCTGTCCGTGTCCAAAAAAAGAGTTAAGAAACAGTCCCTCACCAACACCAGCGGATGCTTCGCCTCCACCCCCGCGCCATGCTGAATCTGCAACCTGCACGCCGCGCCAGTAGATATCACCTTCTGCATTCTGAATTCTGCATTCCGCATTTCGCGAAGCGCCCCCAACTCGCCCACCTGCATCGAAAACTCGTAATGCTCGGCCTCATAACCAAACGTGCCCGCCACGCCGCAACAGCCCGCATCGGTCACATTCGCATCGAAGCCAAACATCTTCAACATCGCCACCGTCGCAGATGTGCCAGAGGGCAACCCATCGTCCGCCAGCCCCTCGGCGCGCTGGTGACAATGCGGATGAAAGATAATCTTCTGGAGTGCGGGAGCAAGCTCCCGCAGTTTTTCGGACAGCAAGCTCTCCGACTCCAGATTACGAACAACAAACTCATCCACCAGCCAGACTTTTTTTGTGATGGATTGAATCTCTGCGCGGCGTTCGGGCAACAATGCGACATACTCATGCTTGAGGCAATACACTTCGGGCGGTTCGCATCCCACCACGCCGACAATTGATTCAGGGTCGAGAGCTTGAATCTCCGCTAAAACATTTTCCGCATGTCTGCGCGCCGCGTCGATGAATCCCTTGGAAAGTAACGAAGCCCCCGCGCCGATGATCGGCAACACCTTCACTTCATAGCCCAGCGCATTCAGCACATCGAAAGCCGCCTCTTCCACCTCTGGCTCGATGTAGCGCGAGAACACATCCGATAAAAAGATAACCCTCCCATTTTTCGCGCCGAGCGGAGCGGAGCGCAGTCGAGGCGCAGTTTTTCTCCAAGCAAACAAGGGAAATCGTCTCTGCTCTGCAATCCCCAGCGCGCGCGAAATCAACCTGCGCATCCAGCCCACCTTCATTAAAGCATTTGCCAGCGGCGCAATGGGCGAAAGCCATTTTGCCGCCACGTGGAAATATCCAAACAAATAATCGCGCAATCGCCTGCGATGGGTTTTGTAATACTCGTTCATGAATTCATATTTCAACTTCGGCATATCCACACCGCTGGGGCATTCCGAAGTACAGCCCTTGCAGGCCAGGCAGAGATCGAGGGCAGAGTAAACAGAATTTACGATTTCAGATTTACGATTTTCGATTGGCCCCGTTGAAGCGATCATCGCACGCAACAGGTTTGCCCTGCCTCTGGTGCTGAACGCCTCATCCCTCGTCGCCTGGAAAGACGGGCACATCACGCCGCTTGTTTTGCGGCACACCCCCTGACCGTTGCAATGCTCGATTGCGCCAGCCAGCCCGCGCTCGTGCTCGAAATGCAAAGCGGACTTCCAGACATTCACCCGATGATTTTCTCCATACCGCAAATGCGTATCCATCGGCGGCGCGTCCAGCATCTTCTTGGGGTTCAACAGGCTATGCGGGTCTGCGGCATGTTTCAGCATTCGCATGGCTTCGGTCACTTCCGCGCCGTATGTTTTTTCGATCCACTCGCCCGCCACAATTCCATCGCCGTGCTCACTGCTCATCGAACCGCCCAGTTTCACCACCAAAGCGAATACCTGTTCGCCAATGCTTCGCATGGCGCGCACACCTTCCCCTTTTTGCAAATCCAAAATCGGGCGGATGTGCAAACATCCAGCCGAAGCGTGGGCGTAAATTCCGCCAACCGTTTTATGCTCTGTCAAAATCTTTTCGATCTCGCGTACAAACTCGCCCAGCCGTTCCACAGGCACGGCGCAATCTTCGATGAAGGCCGCGGGTCTCGCCGCCTGCGGACGCGAATCCAAAATCCCCAGCCCCATCTTGCGGATGTTCCACACGCGGCTCTGCTCTTCATTGGACTCTGCGATTGCTATTAATTCACTGGATATTCGCCCTGAGCGGAGCGGCCCTTCAGGGAAGCGAAGCCGAAGGGCCGCCTCTTTCAAAGCCGACGGTTGATCCCCGCTAAATTCAATCACCAACACTGCGGCAGGCGCGCTGAGCAGAGACGAAGCGCCGCCCGTCACCCACCCCATTTGCCGCGCATACGCAGGGACGCTCCGCGCCAATTGCAGAATCATGCGCGGGATCAACTCAATTGCGCTTGGATGAAATTCCAGCAAGCGCGGCACATCGTCACAGGCTTCAGCAATGCTTTCATAAGCCAGCACGCCCAAAATCGTATGCTTCGGCTTGCGGACGAGATTCACTTTGGCGCGCCGCATCACTGCAAGTGTGCCTTCGGAGCCAGCAAGTAAAGGATGAAGGCTGAAGGATGAAGGCTGAATGGGAGGATAGTTATCAGTAACCAGTGAAGAGTGATCCGTTTTCCACTGCGGCGGCGTGGATGGACTCCACGGCAAAAGGTAATTCAAACGATACCCCGCCGAGTTGCGCCACGTCTTTGGGTAGCTTTGTTTTATAGCATCCGCATATTTCTCGCGAATTTCAAGGGCGGCAAAGAGGAAAGAGGAAAGAAGCGAATCGTCTTTCCTCTTTCCTCTTTCCTCATCTACATTCATTTCTCTCCAAACAGCAAGGCCGCCATCCGCCATAATGACATCGGCAGAAATCAAATGATCCGCAGACATGCCATACAAAATAGAGTGCGCTCCCGTGGCGTTATTGCCGATCACCCCGCCCATCGTGGCGCGCTCTGCGGATGCGGGGTCGGGGCCGAACATCAGTCCATGCTTTGCGGCGGCACGATTCAGGGACGCAAGAATCACCCCAGGCTCCACAATTGCCGAGTGAGTTTCTGGATTAATTTCGACAATGGAATCAAGATAACGCGAACAATCCAAAATCAACGCTTCGCCGATGGCTTGTCCGCCAAGCGAGGAACCCGATCCGCGCGGCAGGATAGGGATTCGATATTTCGCGGCCAGTTCCACCGCCGCTTGCAGATCATCCTGCGTTTTGGGAATCGCCACCCCCAGTGGTTCGATCTGATACATGGATGCATCAGTGGAGTATAAAATCTTCGAGGCAGAATCAAGCCGCAGGTCGCCTGTGAAGCGTTTTTTTAGTTCGCTCAAAAAATCGGGATTCATTAATCGATTCCACTCCGTTTAAACACGAAGTTCACAAAGGTTTCCTTCGTGAACTTTGTGTCCTTCGCGGTAAAAACCCTACTTCACGCTGGCCTGGTTTGCAACCGCGGCGGCTTTCTTTGCGGCTTCTTCAGGGTCGCCGAGATAATAATTTTTGATCGGCTTCAAATCTTTATCGAGTTCATAGACAAGCGGCAGGCCGGTCGGGATGTTCAACTCGGTGATGTCTGCTTCGGAGATGTTATCGAGATATTTCACCAGTGCGCGGATGGAATTTCCGTGAGCAACGACCAACACGCGTCTGCCCGATTTAATTTCAGGCGCAAGTGTGGAATGCCAGTAAGGCAGAACGCGATCCAGTGTAATCTTAAGTGACTCGGTGGCTGGCAATTGTTCGGGAGTCAACGAGGCGTAGCGGCGGTCAAATTTGGGGTGGCGCTCATCGGTCAATTCCAAAGCTGGAGGGGGAACATCATACGAACGCCGCCAAACCTTCACCTGTTCTTCGCCAAATTGCGCAGCGGTTTCGGCTTTGTTCAATCCTTGCAGTGAGCCGTAATGTCTTTCATTCAACTGCCAGGCGCGGATGACGGTCAGCCAGTTGCGATCCATTTCATCCTGAACGATGCCGAGGGTTTTGATGGCGCGTTTCAACACAGAGGTGTAGGCGATGTCAAAATCATATCCGCCTGCGCGCAAGAGACTGCCCGCTTCAGCGGCTTCGGCGCGGCCAAGATCGGTCAGGTCAACATCCGTCCAGCCAGTAAAACGATTTTCGAGATTCCAGGCGCTTTGCCCATGACGGACGAGAACAAGTTTATACATAAATAATTCTCCTGAAGGTTATGTCATAATCGCCGAAATTATAGCCCAAGTCGTTCCGTCATAGTAAAATCAAGCCCATGCCCAATGATGATGTCACTCCCGTCCGCCAGCAATATTTGGATATCAAACGCGAATATCCCGATGCAATCGTTTTTTTTCGGCTCGGTGATTTTTACGAAACTTTCGACGAAGACGCCGAGATCACTGCCCGCGAACTCGATATCGTTCTAACCTCGCGTCCCATCGGCAACGGTGTGCGCGTTCCGCTCGCGGGCATTCCCTATCACGCCGCCGAAAATTATCTCGCGCGCCTGATCGAAAAAGGCTATCACGTTGCGATTTGCGAACAAGTCGGCGACCAGCCAGCGAAGGGAATATTTCCGCGCAAGGTGGTTCGCGTGGTCACTCCGGGGACTGTGACCGAACCTGGACTTCTGCCCGGGGATGCGAACAACTACCTCGCCTCGATCTTTCTTGACACTTCGACTTCGCTCAGTGCGGGCCTGACAACTGCTTCTGTTTCCTATACAGATGTCACCACTGGAGAATTCGCCGTCACCGAACTTCCGCTCGAAGCCCTGCGCGCCGAGTTGACGAGACTTCACCCTGCCGAAATCATTTACCCAGATAACCAAACTTTGCCCGATGGAATCACAGGTCACTTGACTGCATTACCTTCATGGAAATTTGAAGCGGGCAAATGCAATGAGACTCTGCTGAATCAATTCAAATCCGCCACATTAGACGGGTTTGGGTTAAAAGCCAACAGCCTGTCAGTTCGCGCGGCGGGCGCAATTGTGACCTACCTCAAAGAGACCCAGCCTGATGCGCTGAACCTGCTCAACTCATTGCGTTCCTACAGCCTGAACGAATTCATGACTTTGGACGCATCCACCCGCCGCAATTTGGAATTGGATGAAACCCTGCGCGGCGACCCCGCTGAACCTGGTCGGGGGAGGCGTAAAGGCTCATTGCTTGGGACTCTCGATTTCAGCATCACCCCCATGGGCAAACGGCTCATCCATCAATGGGTCAGCCAGCCACTACTGCATGTTGAAAAGATCAAAGCCCGCCAAAGCGGCGTGGAGTATTTCGTCCAGCAGGGAATGGTCCGCGCTGAACTGCGAGATGCTCTGAAGCCGCTCGCAGATTTGGAGCGCCTCGTTAATCGCTTGATTGCGGGTCAAGGTCAACCGCGTGATCTGGTTGCAATGAGAAATACATTGGGGCAGTTGCCTGTTGTCAAGGAAGTGGTCAGTAGGCAGTCATCAGTAATCAGTCACCAGTGGTCGGTTTGCGAAAATGAACTTTCGCTTTTGAAGAACGCAATTGACGATGACCCGCCCGCTACCTTGCAAAATACGGGCATCATCCGCGCAGGGTACTCGCAGGAATTGGATTCTGTCATCGAGGCATCCAAACATGCGCGGGATTGGATCGCAAACCTTGAAGCCGTTGAAAGAGAAAAGACGGGCATCAAGACTCTCAGGGTTGGCTACAACAAAGTCTTCGGCTATTACATTGAAATCTCACGCGGCGCGGCAGAACGAGCGCCAGAGCATTACATCCGCAAGCAGACATTGGTCAATGCAGAGCGTTTCATCACACCAGAGATGAAGGAATATGAAACGCTGGTGCTGAATGCCGAAGAACGCATCCGCGAGATTGAAGTTAGGCTGTTCAAGGAAATCTGCGCGGAACTGGGGAAGGCCGCGAACAAGTTACTGTCTACTGCCAGGGCGATTGCGGAACTGGATGTCTTGTCCGCTTTAGGGGAGGCGGCGGCTCTCGGAGGCTACACCAGGCCCGAGGTCCACGAAGGAAGCGAATTGGAAATCCGCGAGGGGCGTCACCCTGTTGTGGAACAGTTATTGAAATCAGACAGGTACATCCCGAATGATGTCATCTTTGAAAAAGGCGAGATCGTGCGGGTTATCACCGGGCCGAATATGGCGGGTAAGTCCACCTATTTGCGGCAGGCGGCGTTGATCGTGTTGATGGCGCAGATGGGTTCGTTTGTACCTGCCGCCTCTGCAAAAATTGGATTGGTGGATCGCATCTTCACCCGCATCGGTGCGCAGGATGAAATTCACGCGGGGCAATCCACGTTCATGGTGGAGATGGTGGAAGCGGCGAATATTTTGCATCACGCCACACCGCGCTCCCTGCTGATATTGGATGAGATTGGCCGCGGCACGTCCACGTACGACGGGCTTTCGATTGCGTGGGGCATCATCGAGTACATCCATAATCATCCGCACCTGCGCGCAAAGACTCTATTCGCTACGCATTACCACGAACTGACTCAACTCGCCGAGTTACTGCCTGGCATCCGCAACTACAACGTGGCCGTCAGCGAAGCGGATAATAAAGTTATTTTCCTGCACAAGATTATCGCGGGCGGCGCGGACCGCTCGTATGGCATTCACGTGGCGCAACTGGCTGGCCTTCCCGCGCCTGTTGTGCAAAGAGCGAATGAGATCATGGCTGAGCTTGAACGCTCGTCTGGCCGCGGAGTAAAGATCAACCCGAATGCGGCACAGCAGGCGGCGCTCTTTCCGGAAACCAACCCCATGCTGGACGAGTTGAAAGGGCTGGATGTGAATTCGCTTTCGCCCATCGAGGCGTTGAACAAATTGTTTGAGTGGCAAAGGAAGTTTACGAAATAATAAAAAGCCCCGAACTGTATTCGGGGCTTTTTATTAGACGTTATCGGAAATAAAATTGGAACGCTGACCGCGAAGCGCGCAAAAAAACACAGATAAATTCTTTTGGCTCTACAGTTTTTAACGGGAAAACTATCACCAACTAAAAAAATCTGCCACGAATTTCGCTAATTCACGCTAATTTTCAAACCAATTTGCGAAAATTTGCGACATCGTGCCCGTAGGGTAAATTAGCGGCAAAAGATCTGTTGTTTGAAATTCAATCCCGCCAGAAACGGTAGAGCCATTCTTTTAAATCAGCGAAAATCAGCGTTTATCTGCGTCCCATTAAAGCTTGTGGCTTATTACCGATAACGTCTATTATTTAATGGCTTCGAAAACCAAAACTCTGTTGTTTGAATATACCTGAATATAGTTTAGCGAGCCGTAAAAAGATTCAGCCAATATTCCGCTTTTGCTGGATTTGACAATAACAAAATATGTGGAAGGCAGTTCCATTCGAGCAGACCAATCTTCAACACAAAAAATGGATTCACAGCGTTGTAATTCTGCCAGCTTTGTATATCGCTCGAAGAATTTATCCGCCAGAAGCCATTCGTATCCCTGAATCGTCGATTGACTGCGGCGTTCGGTCAGGGCAGGAAACCACTCGACAAACGGGTCGATCTCCGGGCTTTGGATGCCAGTCAACAGCAGGAAATTCGCATCAACGGGGGTGTGTTCCGTGATCCAGGTCATCGCCTCGCGGTCGGCAGGTTTCAGGCTGTTGCCCACCAGGCGAAACCCATACAATCCAGAGTCCACAAACAGAAGGGTCAATACAAGAAAGAAGAAAGCGTTATAAACCTTGCTCTTATATAATTCATCAAAATTCATTTCGATGTTTCGCAATCGGGAAATCAAAAATGGAATTGCCTCTGCAAACGCCAGCGCGATCAACATAGTCAATGGATAAAACGCCACGCTCGGCGCACTGCGCGGCTCGACAAGGTACGGCAGGAACGTCCATGCAAGAAGAAAATATTGTTTTTTCCAAAGCCCCCATCCCAGCCCGATCAAACGCAACATTGCGAGCACAGGAATAACCCCATCGCCAACGATCATTTTCGTCAACGCAGTCCAAAGCGGAGTCCCGTACGACCCTGTATGCATGGCAGATAAAAATGGCGCAAGCCCATGAAAAGAAATGACGGTCAACCACCACGGAGACGTAACAGCCAATGTACCCGCGCCCACAAGAACAGCGCCCTTGACAGACTGGATTGTCCGCCCGAAGACCAGCCACATAAGGATACAAGTCCACGCTGCATGAATCCCCGCTTCAGGATGACTGAGAACTGTCAGCCCGCAAAAGGCAACAGACGCCCCGACAAATTTCCCCCGTCCCGTTTGGAAGAGCCGTAAAACAAAAAAAATAGAGAGCAGGAAAAACATCGAACCGAAACTACGCGTCAAACCGCCGCCCATCACAAACCAGCCAAACGCACCCGGAGTCAACGCATAAAAGGCGGAAGCCAGCGCCCCCAATGGTTTTGATTTAAGAAGTTCGCGGGCAAGCATGTAAAAAACAAGGATGGAAAACGAATTCACCAGCGGCGGCGCCCAGCGAAGAAGGTCCACCTCAGAAATGCGAAACAAATCGGAAAGCGCCCTGCCTATGTAAAACCCCAACGGCGGGTATGCATACGGAATCTGCAATTGATTATAGGAAGTCACTTGCGGAAGGGCATACCCACTGTCCTTTAAATCCCGAATCATTTGCAGGAACATCCCCCCGTCGTTTAATGGGAACCCAGCTTGAAGCCCGGGCAGGAAGCGGACAATACTTCCCAAAACGATGGCGGCCCCTGCAACAAGCTGTACCCACTGCAAACTGGTCATTTCTTTTTTGTTTGTCATAAGTTGATTGCAATTATCGATTCAAGGAAATGTATGAGATCGGACAGGTATAATACGAATATCCTGCTGGGTTTGCAGGTTGTACTATACCATTTTACCGAAAGGCAAATTCGATGGATTTTTCCAACATAGAGTTGAGCGTTGTTCTGCCATGCTTGAACGAAGAATTAACCGTCGGAGCTTGCGTGGCAAAAGTGGTTGCCTTTCTGAAAAAACACAATATCGAGGGGGAAGTCCTCGTGGCAGACAACGGCAGTACAGACCGCTCGATTGAAATCGCCCGAAAAGCAGGCGCCAGAATTGTACATGTAGAGCAAAAGGGATACGGAAGCGCCCTGCGTGGAGGTTTCGATTCGGCGCATGGCAAATATATCATCATGGCAGACGCGGACGACAGCTACGACCTTGTCAACTTGATGCCGTTTGTCGAAAAACTCCGCGAGGGGTACGAACTCGTGATGGGAAATCGCTTCAAGGGTGGCATCAAAAAAGGAGCCATGCCCTGGCATCACCGCTATATCGGCAACCCCATCCTTTCATTTCTTGGAAAATTATTCTTCAAAACCCCCGCCAACGATTTCCACTGCGGCTTGCGCGGTTTTAAAAAATCCGCAATCCAAAATATGAACCTGCAAACCACCGGCATGGAACTCGCCAGCGAAATTGTGATCAAATCCTCCATTCTCGAAATGAAGGTATGCGAAGTGCCAACCACCCTCTCTCCCGACGGCAGAGACCGCCCCCCTCATTTGCGAAGTTTCCGTGATGGATGGAGGCATTTACGGTTTTTGCTGATCTATAGCCCGTCATGGTTGTTTTTGTACCCGGGGTTGATTCTTGTAAGCATAGGGATTATAAGCAGTTTTGCCTTGTTTTTTGGACCGGTAGACATTGGCATTCGTCCGCTTGACTTTCATAGTTTCATTATCGCAGGAACAATTATGATGCTTGGGCTAACCACGCTTTCTTTCGCATCCATTACCAGGGTCTTTGCATATAATTTCGGGCTACTTCCCAACCGTCCCTTATTTTTTAATTTATTTAGATTTTTCAATCTTGAAATCGGTTTGGGTATTGGCTTTACAACCCTCCTGTTTGGCATATTCCTTATTCTTAGAGCAGTTGTCCTTTCATACTCCCCCGGCTTTGACAGCATTGGCTTTGATAACAGCGTACGCTTGATTTACGGAGCGTGCCTCGCCATTATGACAGGAGGGCAGATTATTCTTAGTAGTTTTGTTTTAAGTATTTTAGGGATTAATCCAAAAAGGTAAAGGGCTACCATCACATGAAAGATATCCGCGACCCATTGTACAAAAAATATTACTCTGCATTCAAAAAAGGAGAGCCTCGGGAAAAATTCGGCTTTCTACATATCAAACTTTGGTACAACGAAAAGTATCTACCGCTTCTAAAAGGGTATGATCGTAACGCTCCCGTACTCGAACTTGGCTGCGGTCAGGGCTTTATGCTTCGTTATTTACAATCAGCAGGCTTCACCAACCTCACTGGCGTGGATATTTCCGAGGAGCAGATTGCAATAGCAAAAGAAAGAGGATTTAATGCCATTCACGCAAACGCTTTTGATTTCCTGAGTTCGAACGAAGGCCAGTTTGAGATCATATTTGCCATCGATCTTATCGAACACTTTAAAAAAGAGGAACTGTTCGAGCTTTTGCAGCTTACCCACCAGGCTCTTAAGCCAGGCGGGCTATTTGTGCTGCAAACTCCAAACGGCGAAGGATTAATGCCTGGTTATGTCATCTATGGCGATTTAACACATTTTACAATCCTGTCTCCACTATCACTAAAACATATCCTTACAGTTACCAACTTTGACAATATTAAAATCAAAGAACTTGGCCCAGGATTATTCGTTCATTTTCCTCTCTTCGTCGTATGGCAAATCATTCGTCTATTCGCCATGTTCATCAAATTCATGGAAATTGGGCGCATTCAAAGACATTGGACAGAGTCCATTATTGCATCCGCCCGCCGTCCAAAATAATTTTTTTAATCTCCCGCTGATTTTAATTCTGATAATATTTCGCAATACCTCTCACACATTGTTTTCCAGCTTAATCTCTGAATTGCAAAATCTCTGCACTTAACTCCCAGACTTTTAAGCCGGTCAAAATCAGAAAGAGCATACTTCAGCTTCTCTTCGATGTCATTTGTCACCGGCTGAATAGCAAAGAACAAATCACGCACATCTTCATCCAATTCACAAAGCGACTCTTGCGATATCAAGACTGGAGTTCCACAAGCCAGGCTGTTCGAAACCGTTAATGTCACGCCTTCCCCCACAGATGGATGAACCAAAACATCTGAACTGGCAAAAAGTTTTCGTAATTCGCTTTCGGGCACATCCTGCAAATGAATCAAATTTGGCGATTTCCAATCAGCAGGATTAAAGTCATCTGGCCTGCCAACAAAAACCCAAAACCAATCCCGATGCTTTTCAATCAACGGGCGGATCAAATGCACGCCCTTGCGTTCCACAAGCCTCCCAACGAATAAAATAATCGGGGCTGCCTCGTTCCCGCTCAATTGCTTTCTAAACTGAGTTCTTTCCATCTCCATCATAGGCTTATAAAATTCTGTATCAACACCCAGCGGGACAACTTCAAGATTGGCATTCGGCATTAAATATGCCATGCCAGAGCGCACAGTCTCGGTAATAAAGACCAGGCGGTCAGCAAAATTAAACATGAACCAGCCGATTGTTCGATAAGCCAATTTTTGCAGAATGCGTTTATAGCGCTGTTCGTAAGGAATGTTTTTCGCATATTGTGTCAAAAGGATCGATTTACCCAGAAGTTTAGCAAAAATAAACGATAGAATATTAATAGGATACAAGCTATCCTGCAAATGTAGCACATCACACCAATGGACAGCGTCCCATATCTTTGGAATCAAATCCAAGCGTGGTATTGGGTGCGGAAAACCGAACTTCTCTTCAGTAATATTCCAGGCACGAATTGGAACATCCCCATCGTCAACTCTTCGAAAATTAGGTGAAACATCAGCTGCCACCCAACGCACAGAATGTCCAAAAATACGGTAATATTTTACTAAATTACAGGAAACTACTTCAACGCCGCCCATGTGCTCGGGGTAATAATAATTGCCTGCGATAAGAATTTTCATAACGCGCTCTTTGTTCAGATAATTTGTCCGCAATTTATACCACTAAAGGGAAGTTAATATGAAGCCTTCATTTTCAAAAACAAACATCATTTATTCAATTCACGCCATTTGGTTCGCTTTGGTCGTAGGATTATTCATATTATATTCAGGCAGGACAAGCTATATATATGGTTCATCATTGAACAATTGGGGCAATTTTCTTTCAAAACTCACCAAAATGGATGCTATCTCCTTCACAAAAAACCTTTCACTGTCATTTACGGGAATGCTCTGCTTTGTAATTGCCTGTATCCTCCTGGGCAGTATTTTTACAAAAAATATTTGGCAGGTAAAAAAATTACCGCTAACAGGCTGGCTCTGCAATATAATCACTTCATTCCTCGTCGGAGAAATTATTTACTCATTTATCCTGTTGGGGCTGGGTATTCCGGGAAAGCTATCGCCGTTTGCCGCCACTGTTGTTGTTTCGATTGGATCTTTGACAGGAGTAGTACATGTAAAAAGGCTTTATCTTGCATATCAGAAACAAAATAAAAACAAACTAATTAAAAGCAACTTAAAGGCTGAAGATGTAATTTTCTGGATATCAATAACAATTATCCTTTCAACATCCCTGCTGGCATCCGCTCGCCTTAGTTACGATTCGGTTGCTCTGTATTTTTCAAACGCCAAGCTTGCAGCCACAAGCCATCAAGTCCAATCATTCATGAACGATTCCTTTGTTGTTAGCTCGTTCCACATTGGAGTTTTGTACACGGCCATCATTCAATTGTTTGGCGATCAGGCGGCTCGTCTCTTCTCCTGGATGAATGGAGTTTTCATCATAATTATATGTATGGGGTTGGCAGAACAAACATCCGTTTCCGATACAGGGAAAACAATCACCATCGCCCTGCTTGCAACATCGACTGCTTTTTTAGATCTCTTTGGAGATGGAAAAATCGAACTCGCCACTACACTGCCTGCGTTGGCGTCAGTTTATTGGCTCATCAATGCAAAGAAAAGCACACGCGCCAGCGATTACCTGTTGGTTGGCATATTTTCCGGTTTTGCAATGATTATGCGACCTTATAACGTAGTTCTTTTGGGCGGGTTTATTGGTATTTATTATATGGCCAACAAAGGCTCTTTGCTTTCATCCCTAAAATCATTTCTATGGATCGCAAGTCCAGTGACAGCCTTGCTTGTGGCACACCTCATTGCGAACTGGATGATTCTCGGCGACCCGATTGCGCCAATCAATAATACTTTAAAGGTCAATACAGATATTTGGCAATGGTCATTTGACCCGCAGCAAATATGGGTAATACGTGCCTTTTATCCTCTAGTGGCAACCTTTATAAACACCGCCCAAAGCCTTGGGAGCATCTCCCCGTTGATCATTGCATTTTTACCAATGCTCCTCTTGAAACAATCAAGGTTAATTGTAAAATTGAATGCGGATTTAAGGAAAACTACCATCATTGCAACATTTGTGTTGGTTGCATGGATTATGGCCTATTTCACCGTGCTCGAAATAAGGTATGTTCTTTTTTTATGGGTGATAATATATCTGGCAATCGCAGAAGCAATCAGCGGCAATCTTGAACAGATGAACCCGCTCAACAAAAAAATCTCACAAGGTATTTTTATCCTTTTGCTTTTATTTGTAATTGGCCGAAATATATTCATCGCAGTGGATGCCTACGCCCCAATTGACAAAAACAACGTCCCTCACTGCGGCGATTTTATCTTTTGTAATTTCCTTGATCCAGTCAATGAAATAGCGAAACCTGGGGAAAGGGTGTTAGCGTTAAATGCCTTCCGTTATTATCTTCGCCCAGAATTATTTGCCTGTTCTTCCAAAAACATAGAATATATTGAAATCAGGGATGCATCGCTGATTTCGAATGAAGCTTTTTGGCTTGAGATACATCGTCAGGGTTACACATATATAACCTATGAACGTAATTACGCTGTTCGCCATTTATATATGAACGTCTCTCCCATCCCGCAAAATACGCCAGCATGGTTGAAATTGGAAAGGCTTATAGGAGAGGAAAATGGTTCTTTTGTTTCTTATAGAATCCACTACATAAACCCGCCCTATCAAATGGAAAAAATCTGTCTACAAAGCGATGGGGGCTGGCATGTGCAGGAAATTCCGTAAAATATAGCTCACATTCATTTTGTCAAAGGGAAATCATTATGTAGTCAATTACCATATAGAGCATTGATTAGTAGTATTGGAATTAAAGACATCCCTATACTTCATAGTCGTTGACCTAGGTGAATTTAAAACAAATAGATTCCAGCAATTGCTGGAATCTATTTGTTTCTTCTAAGTCTTCTTATTTCCTCTTGCCACTCTTCTTCGGCGTTTCAATTCCCGCAGTCATGGACTGGGCAGGGGCCTTCGAGCGGATCACAGCCCAGGCAAGCACACCCATCAAGGCAAGCGCAACGACCCAAACGCCAATCTTTGCGCCAAGGGGCAAATCGGGTTGGGAATATTGCACCACAATCGGGGCGATGATTACCGCAACAAGGTTCACCACTTTAATCATCGGGTTGAGAGCGGGGCCGGCGGTATCTTTGAATGGATCACCGACGGTATCGCCCACCACGCCAGCTTTGTGACGTTCGGAGCCTTTACCAAGGTTGTTCTTCGGGTCTTTGGGTTCGTCTTCGATCAACTTCTTGGCATTATCCCAGGCGCCGCCGGAGTTGTTGAGGAACACAGCCAGCAATTGACCTGAAACAATGATGCCCGCCAGGAAACCGCCAAGCGCTTCCACTTGCAGGGTAAGGCCAACCACAATCGGTGTGACAATGCCGAGAAGCGCAAGAGACACGAGTTCCTTCTGAGCGGCAGTTGTGGAGATACTCACAGCCTGCTTGTAATCGGGTTTAACTTTGCCTTCCAACACGCCCAGTTTGAACTGGCGGCGGACTTCCAACACAATCAGGGAAGCGGCGCGGGTTACGGCCTGAATGGCAAAGGATGAGAACAACCAGGGCAACGCGCCACCGATGAGCATACCGACGAACACTTGCGGAACGTCAACGCGGATGCCAATTGCCTGAATTTGCTCAGCAGCGGGGGTTCCAAAACTGGCCTGCGCACGAGACACATCCACAAGGAAGGAGCCAAAGAGCGAAACAGCCGCAATCACCGCGGAGCCAATGGCAACGCCTTTGGTAATGGCTTTTGTAGTATTACCCACTGCATCAAGGTCGGCCATGATCTGCTGGGCATCTTTGGTTGCCTTGTCTGTCTTGCCAGACCAAGACATTTCGCCAATGCCGTTTGCGTTATCTGCGATCGGGCCAAAGGAGTCCATTGCCACATTGTTACCGGTCAGGGTCAACATACCGATGCCGGTCATCGCAACGCCATACAACACAAAAGTGGCGCGGATAGTGCCGTCAACGCCAGGGATGGTGCCGAAGATGAAAATGGAAGCCACAATGGTCACTGCAATCACAAGCACAGACCAAACAGACGACTCGAAACCAACCGAAATACCATTCAAGATCAAAGTGGCAGGGCCGGTATCCGCGGCTTTCTTGATGTCATTCACAGGAGCGGCATGGGTACCGGTAAAGTATTCGGTCAGGCGGTCAATCACGATGGCAAGCAAAACGCCAACGCCAACCGCGGCGGGCATACGCCACCAGCCGCCCCACTCGTTCATGGCGGCATTGTTCATATATAAGAAGCCGGCAATAAAGAACATCACCGCAGAAACCACAGCAGAGGTAAGGAAACCGCTAAAAATCGCCTTCATCGCGTCTTCGCTCTTGCCGGTCTTTCCAGCTTTCACAAAATAAGTACCGATAATGGAAGACAACACACCGATGCCGCGAACCATCAACGGGAAGATGATCCACTCCAGGCGGCCGGTCGTGTGCCAGAGGGCCAGACCAAGAATCAGGCCCGAAACGATCGTCACTTCATAGGATTCAAAAATATCAGCGGCCATGCCTGCACAGTCGCCGACGTTATCACCGACGAGGTCGGCAATCACAGCAGGATTGCGCGGATCATCCTCAGGGATGCCTGCTTCTACTTTACCGACCAGGTCTGCGCCGACATCAGCCGCCTTGGTAAAGATACCGCCGCCCACACGCATAAACAGCGCGAGCAGGGTTCCGCCAAAGCCAAAGCCGAGCAGAGCATCCGGGGCCGCAATGCCAAGGATGATGAAGATGATGGTGCCGCCAAGCAAACCCAAGCCATCGGTGAGCATACCGGTAATGGTGCCTGCGCGATAGGCAATGCGAAGCGCATCGCCGAATGATCTCCTCGAAGCGGATGCAACCCGAACATTGCCTTCAATCGCCATCCGCATACCGATCTGTCCAACCGTCAGCGAAAAGCCTGCGCCCATCACAAAGGCAAGCGCGCGGGCAATTCCAATAATGAAACGAACCTGATCGGGGGTTTTATCCGCAAAGCGCTCAAGGGCTTCCGGAGATGGCGGAACAATATAGACGGAAAGGAAAAGTGCGAAAGTGAGCATAACGATCAATGGAACGATGGAACGAATTTGCTTTTGCAAATACGCATTCGCACCGTCCTTGATCGCATTCCAAACTTCCTGCATTTTTTCCGTGCCTTTATCTTCACGCAGGATTTGGTTTCGAAGGAAGATCGCATACAAAAGGCCGACAATGGCAACGCCAAATACAACCCAGATTGCGACCGCTTCAAAATTTTGAAGTCCTTGCATATAATACATGTGAGTATATCCTCCGGGGGAAATAAAAAATATGGGCTTTCGCCTTAAAAGCAGACGGATTTTACAGGCGCACCATGAATGTGTCAAGAAATGCGGGTTACACGGCAGGGTTTTCTTAAAGCAGGGAGGAGTCCGCTAATCTCCACCCATCTTCTTGAGTCTATTTATCACCCCAACTTCAACACGGCCAGCGTTTCGTCTCCAAGCATCTCCCCAGGCTCGACAAACCCCAAACTGGCATAAAGTTTTCGCGCGCCTTCATTTTCTGGCTCATAACTGATGCCCACCGCTTTGATGCGCCCATCAGCGCGAAAAGTTTCAAGCGCCTTCTCCATCCCAAAACGCCCGTAGCCTTTCCCCTGAAATTTTTCATCCACCATCAAGCGGACAATAAAAGCCTGCTGTTTTGGATGTCCGAAATTAAAGCCATACATCAAAAAACCGACAGCGGTCTCGCCATCATAAATCCCAAACGAATGAAAATCCCAATGCCCATGAACGGGTTCGTCGTAACCAAATTGAGATTCCGCTATGGAATGCACATTCGATGCGACAAAATTCTTCTGGTCTTCGCGCACCTGAAGCTTTATCAACTTGCGCCAATTATCTTTTGTGACTGGTCTAATCTCAGGCATTTTTCAACAACTCCTTTATGGATTGAAAAACCGCTTCGCGCTTAACTGTCACCTGCTCGCCGCTTGCGAGATTCTTTACCGCCACCGAATCATTCGCCGCCTCGTCAGGGCCAACTGTCAGCGCGATCTTCATTTTCATCTTGTCTGCAAATTTGAATTGCTTCTGCAATTTGACAGGTTCAGGATAGACCATCGCATTAATCCCAGCGCGGCGCAATTGCGCCGCCAGTTCGAATGACTTCATCCACATAGACTCGTCGAACACCGTTACCAACACCTCAGCAGGCGTGGGGATAAATTCAGGCAGGAGACCATTTTCCTGCAAAATAATGCCGATCACCACGTCACCCATCGCGAAGCCGACCCCAGAGAGCGGCTGTCCGCCCACATCGGCAAGCAGGTTATCATACCGTCCCCCGCCGAGGATGGCGCGCTTCAAGGAACCGCTAGTTTCGAACGCTTCGAAGACCGTGCCCGTGTAATACAAAAGTCCGCGCATGATGTTCGGGTCGAATTTGACATACTCTTTAACGCCCAGAGCTTCCAGCGCGGCAAAGAGACGGGTCAACTCGTCGCTTTTCTTCCACAAATCGAAATTGCCGAGAATATCCTTCAAGCCATCCACTTGCTTTTGATCCAGGCCAAACTCGAGCGCGTAGGATTCCCATTTGGCGGGTTCCATTTTGGAACGACGGTCAACCAGGTTTGAGACTTCGAGGCGTTTATCGGGGGCAATACCCAATGCATCGAATTCAGATTCCATCAGGCGGCGATTGTTCACGAAAATAGTAGCAAGCTGAGGGTTAAGTCCGACCGAGCGCAGGAAGGTTGCGGCAACGGCTATAAGTTCTGCATCCGCTTCTGGTGAATTGACTCCCAGCATGTCGATATTCCACTGAAAGAATTCGCGCGAGCGTCCCTTTTGCGGCTGTTCATAACGCCAGAATGGACCGAACGACCACCAGCGCACGGGGAAGGTTAATTCACCCTGCTTTGCCGCGATCATGCGCGCGAGACTCGGCGTGAGTTCGGGGCGGAGCGTAACGAAATCACCGCCACGATCCTGAAACGTGAAGGACTGTTTTTTGACGAGTTCCTCGCCAGACTTCGCCGCGTACAAATCAATCGTTTCGATGAATGGCGCATCCCATTCCTGATAGCCAAAAGCCTGAGACGCCGCGCGCACTTTTTCATAAATGAAATTGCGCAGGGACATTTGCTCAGGGTAAAATTCGCGCGTGCCTTTAACAGATTGTATTTTGCTCGCCATGGTTACTCCAGTGCGCGAATTCTATCATGGGTTAAAAGCCTGACAGGTTTCATTATGACTTGAGTCGTAACTACTCAGGCACCTTGCTCCGCCGTAGGCTAAAGCCTACGGCTATCTTTACAAAGTCCGCTAAAGCGGACTAGTCGCCTTTAGGCGGCTTTGTAAAGATAGCCTGGACGTTTACGTCCAGGCGGGCAGGGAACGCGCAGGCGCTTGCCTGAGCAGTTACCTTGAGTCGGTCGTAACTCCGGCATGGAAAGAATTCAGAATCGTAAACCGTACTGTGAAAACCTGTCAGGTCTTGCTTCAAAATTCACCCGCTGAATTTTGAATTGATTTTTGGTATAATCCAAAAATCATTTTTTAGTAGTTGCGGCTTTAGTCGTCACTACTTTGACAATGTCACATTAAGACTGAAACCAAAGTACAAAACCACAAAGGCACGACACTTGCGCCGTGCGCCAGTGCAGGTGAGTGTCACGAAGGAAACCTTCGTTTTTAGCCTTTTGCTCTCCTCACCTGCACTGCAACAAACGCAGTGCGGCGCAAGTGTTGTGCCCCTTTGCCTGCACCGTGCAGCAGGCACGCGTGTGGACTTTGTGGTAAAGGTTTTGAAATGTGACATTGTCAAAATACTTACAGGAGAGACAAATGAAAATTGATTATCAGGAACCCAGCAAAGACCTGCTGATGCGGATTGACATCCACGAAAAATACGGCTCGGCCAACATCGATGTTTGGACGAACGACCTGCTCAAACCCCAGGCGGGTATGAAAATTTTGGATGTAGGCTGTGGCGCAGGCAAGTTAAGTTTTCTTTTCAACGAATACACCAAAGGCGGCGCGCAGATCACTGGCGGGGATTTTTCCGAGGAACTTCTCGAAAAAGCCCGCGCCAAGAATTCGGAAACTGGCTCTACTATTGACTTTCAGTTTTTAGATTTTAACCAGCCCTTCAAGTTTGCGGATAACACCTTCGACCTCTGCACCAGCGCCTTCGCGATCTACTACGCCTCCGACCTGGACTTTACATTTGGTGAAGCTCATCGTGTGCTTCGTAGTCCCGATGCTGTTTCGGGAAACACTGGCGGACGGCTTTTCGTCTCTGGCCCATTGCCAGAGAATAAGCAGATGTTCTACGACATCATCAAAGAAGCGACTGGTGCGGCCATCCCTCCCATGCCAGGCTCCTCACGATTCAAGGGTGACATTTTCAACACCATTGACAAAATCTTTGCGAAGACAGAATTGCATAAATTCGAGAACCACCTGACCTTCCCCGAGGTTGCGCCATTCATTGACTACGTCCGCGCTTCGTTGGGCGAAGACCGCAAGTTGTGGACATCCATGTTCAACGGCAAGGATGAATATGAAGCTCTGATCGGCAAGATCGAAGCCGTGGCAAAGAAATGGTTCGACCGTGACGGCAAATTGGTGATGACCAAGGTTGTCGGCGGAATATTGGCGACGAAATAGAGATGTAATTGGTAATTGGTAATTAAATTCTTGCAAATTACCAATTACCAATCACCGATTACAAAAATGAATTTTTTCGGAAAACGAATCCTTTTTCTCGGCGCACACCCTGACGATATTGAGTTGGGGTGCGGCGCTTTACTGCATCAGATCGCCCAAAAGACAGAAATCCTGTGCGTGACACTTTCAGATAACCAGAAAAACCCAGACCTGCAAAACGTAAAGGGAGAACATCTACGTTCGATGAAAATACTTGGGGTATCCGAGGAAAAGGTTATGTTTGGACCTTTCAACACACGCGTGTTCCCCGACTCGAGGCAGGACATTCTTGAATATTTTCTTAAACTGCGTAAAGATTTCCAGCCTGATCTGATCTTCACCCACTCGAAGCAGGACGTCCACCAGGATCACAACACCATGACCGACGAAGCCCTGCGCGCGTTTCGGGGAATCACCGTGCTGGGGTTCGACGTTGTCCGCTCTTCGTATGGCTTCTTTCCGCATTTTCTCGTGGAAGTGACTGAGGAAGATGTGAACAAAAAGATCGAAGCGCTCGCGCAATATAAAACCTACCAGGATCGTTATTACTTCAACGCTGAACTGACCCGCTCCATCATGGTGCGGCACGGCGCACTGGCGGAACGTCCATTTGCAGAGGGATTTGATATTTTGAGAATTGTGGGTACATTTGAAAACTGAAGACTAGCACACACACTTCCCCTTTTTTCAAGACGCAATAAACCAGAGCACCGCCTTCGCATGGCCTGCTCGTATCTCGAACAAATGAACCGCATCAATCAAGTGATCGTTTCCATTTCCTCCTCGATCACACGATACACAATGTCATGCACATGAACAGGCCGATTGGTCTTGATGGCAACATTCTCACCAGGTTTGACCCAGAGAACATTATGATGTTCGATCTCCATCGAAGTGACCCGCTGTGAGAAATCAGTCGCATGGCCGAAAACATGAATGCGATCCCCCAGCTTCAAACTGTCCACCAAAGACAGCGCCGCCACACCGAGATGGCTGTAATAATTCAACACTCGCCCAACCTCAACTTCCATAGCCTTGCTCCTGCCTGATGGAACAAAACATCAGACACTCATACTGTAGCACAATTGAGGGTGGATTTACAGCCCCATTCGCTTCCTCCCCCGCCCGGGCCTGCCAGCCCAACGACAAACATTCCCACACCTGATAGTTAATTCCCGCGGCCACAATTTACGACCGTCACGGGTATACTTCGCCGCATTATGCACAGACGCCTGCAAGGCATCCTCACACGCGGACATCAGGTCGCCTCGCGCCCATCCAGAGATTATCCATACAGTTCGCTGGAAAAACAAAAGCCGTATTTCAAAGCCCTCGGCCTCGATCTGTACGAGTACTTCAACGGCACGCTGAACATTTCCATTGCGCCGCTCAAGTTCAGGATGATTCACCCCGAACTCACCTTCGAGTTGGTCGAATGGACAGACCTGCATCCACCAGAGACCTTTTCCTTTTCTCGCTGTAAGGCCTTCTTCAAGAATGTTGAATATTCAGGCTGGGTGTATTATCCGCACCCCGAGACGAAGAAAACACATTTCCAAAACCCAGCGCTGATCGAGGTCATTGCGCGTGAAATTCCGCAAATTCAATACGGTGACGCAATCGAAGTTGAAGTGAATACCAGCGAGGTTTTCATTCACTCTCTTGAAGCGTAAAACGTGTCTGTAGGTCAGCAGGCAGGCATGGGCGCAGACAAGGAAGCGAAACAATGTCAAGAAAATTAAACATCACCCAAAAGTTCTATTTAGGTTGAAAATCTCAAAATACCCATCGGTCTCGTGTACAATGGTGAAGGAAAAGGGAAGCTGATGCGCATTGCTTTTATATCTGATATTCATGGAAATTTCACGGCGCTGCAAGCGGTTGTTGCAGATATTAAAACCCAGGGCGCAGACCTGATCATTTGCCTTGGGGATACGGTAAGTCTTGGCCCACAGCCACGGGAAGCGCTGGAGGCTCTGCGGTCATTTAATGGGATTTATATTAAAGGCAATCATGATGAAGCCGTTCTGGAGCCCGACCATGCCGGGCAGTATGAAATTACCCAGCACTTGATTCCAGACCTGTATTGGTGCCGCGAGCGACTCACTTCGGACGATTTGGAATTTATAAAATCTTTTAAGAACACGCATGAATTGACATTTCCAAACGGTGAGCAGTTGCTGGCGTTTCACGGGTCGCCGCTTTCAGCCACGGATATCATTCAGGCCACTACACCCACGGAAACGCTGGATAAATATTTTGCAGGGCAGAACGCGTCTGTTTTCATTGGCGGTCACTCGCACATTCAAATGTACCGGCGCTATGGAAAAAAACTGATCTTGAATTCTGGTAGTATCGGCAACGCCTTCGAGTTTGCCTTCTCGCCGGGCAACCCGCCCCGCCTGTTACCCTGGGCCGAATATACGATCATTGGGCAATCTCATGATTCTTTTGATGTAGACCTGCGCCGCGTTACTTTTGACATAGACAAACTGGTGGACGCGGTGAAAAAAAGCGGTTTACCAAGCGCGGCCTGGTGGTTGAAACAATATCAAAAATAAAAAGAGGGTCTGCCTGCCTCCAAATCAATGCGGCGTTTTGCCGCATTTTGATTCCGCGTGCTATACTCGCGCAACATAAATATTTTGGCTCATGTGTAAGGAGTGTGCAAGCGATTGGCATCGTATCAAAATTCTTAATGCGAATGCCGCGAATTCAACGAATTGCGCGAAAAATTCGCGTGATTTGCCTGATTTGCGTATTTCGCGTTTTGCCTTTCGCACAGATTTACGAGAGAGATATACGATAGCACGACAGCATTGAAAAGCGAAAGGAGTTTCTCGATGGCATTGCCCCTTATTTTTCAGATTATTTCGACGAGCGCGGTTATCCTCGGCATTATCTTTGGCATCTTGAACCTGCGGAATTTTCAAGCCATGCGAAAACGCGAGGCCGCCATTCTGATGCTTAATTCCTTTCAGACCAACGAATTCATCAAAGGCTTGTTGTACGTTCTCGATCTAAATCACAACCCTGCCAAAGAGGAAATAGACAATCTTCCACAGGATCAGTACCTGGCGTTCTACATGCTGTTGGGAACCTGGGAAAGGCTGGGCATTCTTGTATACCGCCGCGAGATCGAAATCTCGATGGTGGAGGATGCCTACAGCGGCCCCATTTTGCTTTCATGGGACAAACTGGAAAATTATGTTTCAGAGATCCGCGCGGCATGGAATCGCGACTCTGCTTTCGAGTGGTTTCAATGGCTGGCAGAACGGGTACGCGAACGTGACCACAAATTAAAACCACCGCCCGCATATCAACTTTATAAAAACTGGAAACCGTAAACGGGTGTGGTCTAAAGTTTCGGAAATGTGGCGCAAGTCTCCGACTTGCGAGGCAAGTCGGAGATTTGCCCTACAGGGTACGCCGAAAAAATATTCCACACCCCCATAAACGAGCCTGTTGTAAAAAGGTCTTCAATAGAACTTAAACTACATACGCTCACGCCGCCGTCCTCGGCGGCGTTTTACAAATAAATCTTGCGCCGAAAACAACGCAAGGAGCAATTTACATTTTTTCTCGTATTTACATGGTACAGAAGCGGGGGGACAAACATTGGGTCAAATACCTGCCCAAGACCACTAACGCCAACTCGCAAAGATGCGAAGTTTTGATTCGCTTTGCGCCGTTGCGGCCTGGCGTTAAAATTTTCTGCAAGAAACTCACCCTTGCGCAAGACAATCGTAACGATTAACTTCGCCCCGCCTGTGCTATACTAATTTGGACATTTCTTATCAGGATTTATCCATGACAGAGACCAAACACGGCTATCTCGTACTGGCAGATATCAGCGGCTACACAAGCTACCTCGCGCAGGTGGAGTTGGACCACGCCCACGGGATCCTCACCGATTTACTGGAAACCATCGTCGGGCAATTCAAAACCATCTTCACCATCTCGAAACTCGAAGGCGATGCCGTCTTCGCAAACGTGGACGCAGAGAGAGTCATTCGCCCAGAATCCCTGCTAGAGTTAATCGAAAATACATACATTGCATTTCGCCGCAAACGCGATTCGTCCCAACGCGCCACCACCTGCACCTGCCGCGCCTGCCAAAACATCAGCGCCCTTGAACTCAAATTTTTCCTCCATCACGGCGATTACATCGTTCAAAATATTTCAGGCATCCGCGAACTCGTCGGCTCGGACGTCAACCTCATCCACCGCCTGACAAAAAACCACATCACCGAAAACACCGGCTGGAAAGCCTACGCGCTTCTCACGCAGGTTGCCGTCGAATGCCTCAACATGCAATTCGATGGACTCCATCCACAGGACGAAACCTACGAGCACCTCGGCACGGTTCCCACCTGGACCTTCGACCTGATTCCCCGCCATCAGGCATTGACCTCCGCCCAAAGAGTCACCATCCCGCCCGAAGAAGCAGACGTAATCACCAGCCGCGAAATCAACGCACCCCTCGCCAGCTTGTGGGATTGGATGATGGATATACAAAACCGCAACAAAACCATGGGCGGCATGGGGCATTGGACGGCCATCTCACGCGGCAAAGGCGATCGCTCTGGAGTTGGCTCCATCAATCACTGCGCACACGGCAAAGGCATCTCACAGGAAACCATACTGGATTGGCGCCCCTTTGAATATGCCACCGTCGAAACTGTGGACGGCCAGGCCATGTTCCGTGAAATGCTCATGTTTGAACCAACGGATGAAGGCAGGCGCACAAAACTGGAAGTCCGCGTCAAAATGCTCAAACCCAGGCCCGTATTTCTGGCTCGTCTCATGGTGAAGATGGAATTCCGCAAGAAAAATCCATACAAAATGTGGTTCGAAATCATCGAAGAACTGCTTGCAGAAGCAGACCGCCCCAGCCTTTTGTGATCAACAAACTCGCCTCCCTCCTCAACATCCGCAGTGAAGAAAACAAAACCGCCGCCCTGCTCACTGGCATCATGCTTCTGAGCGCGGCAGGATACAGCCTCGGCGGCACGGGCATCGAGGCGCTGTATTTCGCACGCTACGGCACAGACCTTCTGCCCTATCTTTACATGGGGCTGGGCATCCTTTCTTTAATCACAACACTGCTTATCACAGGCCTGCTCGGCAGGGTCAAACGCGAGCGGATGTACACCCTCATCCCTTTGGCCGCAGTACTATTTCTCGTGGCCGCATGGGTTCTGCTTTTCAGCGCATCCAAACTTGTTTACCCCGCCTTGTGGCTCGGCAAGGAATCACTCAACACCATCATCAGCATGATCGCATGGAATACCGCAGGCGCGGTTTGCGATGCGCGGCAGGCGAAAAGGCTGTTCCCAATTTTCAACGCCGCGCGGATTCTTGGCGCCGTGCTCGGCGGAATCAGCACCGGCACACTGGTCAACCTGATCGGGACGCAAAACCTTGTGCTCGTGTGGGCCGCCTGCATGGGAGCGGCGTTTGGGATGACGCGAATGCTGATGGGTGGAAAAAGCAATTTAACAGCAACCAGCCCAAAGCGGCGACCAGATGCGAGGCGCGTCAAACGGCGTTCCCCGGCCTTCATCGAAGAAATAAAAAAAGGCTGGCGCTACGTACGCGGGTCGGCGCTCATGCGTTGGGCCTCTGCGGCGGCTGTTCTTTTTTCAGTTTTATATTTTTCCATCGCCCTGCCATTTTCAAGATCCGCCGCCGCGCGATACACCGACGAAAACGAACTCGCCGCCTTCCTCGGTTTATTCAACGGCCTGAGCACAGCCGCCGCTTTCGCTACTTCCATATTTTTTGCAAACCGCCTATATGCCCGCTTCGGAATCATGAATATGATTTTGGTATTCCCGCTCATTTATTTGCTGGGCTTCGGCGCGCTCTCGTTTTCGAATATTTTTTCCGTCATCGTGGTATTTCGATTCGCGCAAACGCTCTGGCTTTCAGGCATCGCAGACGCGGCCTGGCAAACCATGTTCAGCGCGGTGCCGCCCGAAAAGCGCGATCAGGTGAATGCATTTCTCAACGGCGTGCCCGAACAGGCGGGCGTATTTCTGGCGGGCGGCATTCTGATCATCGGCGAGCAAAACTTCACCACGCAACAACTTTACCTGGTTGGGCTGGCCGCCGCGGCAATCACCAGTTTCATCATCCTGCGCGCATCATCTGCCTATCGCGGCGCGCTGGTCAGTTCACTGCGCGAAGGCCGCCCAACCATTTTCACCGGGCGCGCAAGCCCATACGATTCAACCTCCCACACTGTGGCGTTGGAAAACACAACCAACCCCGACCCATCGATACGGCGCGTTGCCGTGGAAATGCTGGGAGAAATGAACACCCCTGAAACTCTCGTCCGCTCTTTGCAGGATGAAGATTTGAATGTGCGCCTTGCCGCCCTAAGAGGATTGACTCATCACACACCTGCCATGCTCGAAGTTTCCACGCTTCTTGACGACCCCGAACCTGCCTCCCGCCAACAAGCCATTCTCACGCTGAGACATTTATCCCCCTACCCGCGCGGCCTGGGCATTTTGCTCGAACCCAAATTACAGGATGAAAACGCGCATGTCCAAATTGAAGCCGCACTGGGGTTGTTGAAAATCCACGAACATGAATATGCCCGCGAATTAATTCGCCGCACCTGTGTGGATGGCGCCCTTGCCGAGCGCGTTCATGCGTTGAATGCCATGTCTGAACTGGGCGACATGCCAGCCTACTCACTGATCGCGGAGCAACTGGACGATAAAGCCGCATCCATTCGCCGCGCCGCCGCGCTTGCCCTGGCATCCTGCGGAGAGGATGCAATCCCAACCCTGATCGGTTCTCTCAACGATGAAGATTCATCTGCCCGCGAAGGCATTGCGCTTGCGCTCGCACAGATTGGCAAAAAGTCAACCCGCCATGTAATTCAAGCAATGAACAACCCTGCATACTCCGAAGGCGCATTGACCGCTCTCGAGCATTTGCCCATTCATGGGCGCGAGGGTGAAGTTAAATCCTTTGCCGCCAAAAAGATCGAATCAGCCCTGCGCTATCATCGCCTTGGCAGTGACTTGATCGGAGAGAGCGGAGAGCGTATTGCCCTGCTGAGGGCATTCATTTTTCACCAATCCCACAAATTCGGTTTGCAAGCCCTGCGGGCATTGGGTCTGTTGCACGACCGCGAGAGCATACATGTGGCAATCGAGAACCTGCAAAGCAAATCACCCACGCAAAAAGCCAACGCGCTCGAAACACTCGAAGCAGTGCGCGACTGGCGCTTAATCAAGCCGCTTCTTCAAGTATGGGAATCCCCTGACCAGCAGTATCCCCATACTGGTTACACGCAAGAAATTGTTGCCCAACTTCTTCAAGACCCCGATGAATGGATGCGCGGGTGCGCCCATTTTGTATTGGAAGGTAAACCTATGAATACACACGCATCACTTTCAACGATGGAGCGGGTTTTATTGCTGAGAAAAGTGCCGCTCTTTGGCGACCTCTCCCCTTCAGATTTGCAACACATGGCGGCGCTGGTCAGCGAACATCATGTCGAAAAAGATGGGGTTATCTTTGAACAGGGCGAATCAGGCGAAGAAATGTTCGTGATCGTGCATGGCGAAGTGAAAGTAATGATGCAAAACTCGGAAGAACATGAAAGAGAAGTGGCAAGGCGCGGAGCGGGCGATGTAGTTGGCGAGATGTCCATTATCAGCGGTGAGCCTCGCATCGCTTCCCTGATTGCCGTGGAGGATTCTCACTTCCTTTGTTTCGATAAAAAATCATTCGAGGGACTTCTTCGTGAACGGCCAGAAGTGAGCCTTGCGATCATGCGGGTTTTGTGCGCGCGCCTGGAAGAAGCCACAAAGCAACAGCCATGATAACTACTCATGAATGGCAATCAGGCCAAGGCGAAGTCTGAAGCGGGTTTGTCATCCAGCCTTAAAAAGTTGCAAGTTTGTTGCAAATGAATATCGGGTAAAATCATCCAATCAAGTCCTAATTTATTGAACGCAGGAGGTAAGGCCGTATGTTTGCTACAAAGAACCTTTACCAGAACGATGAAGCATGGAAGTCTACTGCGCTTGGGCACTCGAAGGAAACCATTGGCGGCTGGGGATGTTTGCTCACATCTGTGACCATGATGCTGAATGGGATTGGCTATAACGAAACCCCCGTAACCGTCAACGACAAAATGAAAAATGCCGGCGGTTTTCAGGGGGCGTTTTTTATCCCCAGTGTCCTGCCATACATCTGGCCGAATTGCGCCTACCGCGATATGCAGCCATGCGAGACCTCGCCCGCGCCGATTTCGTTGATCGACTCGGCTGTGGCGCAAGGCAAACCCGTCATCCTGCAAGTGGACTGGAACAAGCAGGCGGGCATCCAAACCCATTTTGTTTTGGTAAAAGAAAAAAAGGGTGACGATTATTCGCTTTACGATCCATACAAATACGGCGGCGATGCTCCAGGCAAAGATGTTTTGCTGACAACACGCTATAAATATAACGGCGCGAAAATCGCATCCGAGATCAGCGCCGTTTTATGGTTTGATTCGATCAGCGCCACCCCACCCGAACCTCCCAAAGTGACAAAGGTGGCAGTGCCTGCTGAAAAATTTATTTTGTATGCCGCCGAAGATGATCTTTCCCTGCGCGCCGAACCCTCTGTGAACGGCTACTTGTGGAAACGCATGGCGGCAGGCACGGAACTGATCTGCCTCGAGTCGAAGACACAAGCCAGGTCGAAGATCGGCGTGCAAGGCCAGTGGATTCAAGTACAAGACCCCGCGGGCGATCAGGGCTATGTGGCCGCGTGGTATGTCTCTGAGCAAAAAGGCAAGCCCGCTTCTTCCTCCCCCGTGCCTGTTCCTTCCCCTTCGACAGCTCCCGCCCCGAAACCGGGTGGCAGTCCTGCTTCCCCTGCGCCATCCCCTGCCGCGGCTCCCGTTCCGCCTGGCGCGCTGGCATTTTACCCAACCGAAGAATTATCCCTCCGCAGTAAACCTGTGATTTCAGCCGAAACATTGATCCGCCGCGTACCCACCACAGAACAACTCATCAGCCTCGAGCCTGCCAACCAAACGATCCCGAAGATTGGCATCCAAAATCAGTGGCTCAAAGTGCGGGACGGCAATAAAAAGGAAGGCTATGTTGCGGCCTGGTATCTCAAATACGCCGGCGGCTCCACCGCGCAATCAGCAAGCACATCTGCGCCAGCTTCGGGCGGCATTGTCAAAGTGCGGACGACCGCAGAGGCCGTCTCTCTGCGCAATCAGCCTGTCGTCAGTGACGCGAGCCTGATCAAACGTGTGCCAGTCGGCTATGAATTTACCGTCACAGAAACAGGCGGCGAAGCAAAGATCGGCGCGAACAATCAATGGCTTAAGGTCAAAGACGCCACACACGAGGGGTACGTTGCCGCATGGTTTGTTGCGCGGTAAAAATAAAGAGCAGGCATGGCTGAATCAAACACTGCGCGCAAAACAAAAATATTCATCTCTTATTCACGCAAGGATAAGGCATTCGTCCGCAAATTGAACGATGCCATCGATGCCGCCGGCATCGACGCCTGGGTGGATTGGGAAGGCATCCCCCTCAGCTCAGACTGGATGTCGGAGATTCAAGGCGCCATCGAGAGCGGAGACGCGTTTGTGTTTGTCATCAGCCCTGATTCGCTGAAATCCCAAATCTGCCAGAACGAACTGGAATTGGGGATTAAGAACAACAAAAAGATCATTCCCGTTCTGTATCGCGACCCTGAAAAAAGACAAAAGATGCACCCCAAACTGGCTTCCACCAATTGGGTGTATCTGCGCTCCCGCAAGGATGATTTCAGGGCAACCATTCCAAAGTTAGTGGATGCGATTCAAACCGACCTGGGCTGGGTACAGCAACACACCCGCCTGCTCGAACGCGGCACAGAATGGGAGCGAAAGAACAAGAGTAAAAGCTACCTCCTGCAGGGCGAAGACCTGGAGAACGGCGAAAAGTGGATGACCGAATCCACCGAGCAAACAGGCCGCGAGGTTGTCCCCGTTCAAGCCGAATACATCAGTTCCAGCCGAAAAAATGCGGTTCAACGGCAGAGAAATCTCACCATCGGCATCGGCCTGGTTATGATCTTGAGCATCTTCCTTGGGATTTTTGCATTGCTTCAATGGAATTCGGCTGAAGAAAATGCAAACCTCGCCCGTAGAAGCGCAGAAGCCGCCGCGGCCAGTGAAAAAGTTGCGCTCACCCAGCAGGCAATTGCCGAGGAAAAACAGGAACTGGCGCTTAAAAATGAAAACGAAGCAAAAGCCCAACGCAGTGCGGCGCAAGCCGGGGCGTACAGAGAACGGCCCGGGCAATTAAACACCAGCACATTACTGGCGCTCGAATCATTAAGCCGCCAGCCTTCCACCGAGGCGGAAGATGTACTGCGTCACAACCTGAGCATCATGCCAATCCCTGCGGCGCAGGTGAAACACAATGGACGGATATGGAATCTCCACATCAGCGAGGACGGGCAATACATCGTCTCTTCCAGCGCGGATCATACCGCCTGTGTGTGGACATGGCAGGGAGAGCGCGTCCTTTGCGTACAGCACGAAAGTGACGTGACCGACGCCATGCTAACCAACGACAACAGCCTTCTCGTCACCGCCAGCCTGGATGGTTCTGTGCGGCTTTGGGATTTCAAGAACGGCTCCCCGCTGGAAGCATTCAACTACGAGGCAAATGTTCTGGATATTGACCTCAGCCCCAATGGAAGCCTGCTCGCCGCCGGGCGCAAGGATGGATTCGTCTCCATTGTCAACATCGACATTCGACAAAATGTCTACAACTACAACTTTTCAAAAGGCCCTGTGAGTATCGTCCAATTTCACCCCGGCGGAGAATGGCTGGGCGTTGGCACAAAAACGGGCGGGGTTCGCATCTGGAAGGCAATGACCAGCCTTGTAGAAGCCGGCCCCATCCACGAAGCAGAAATATTCAACCTGGCCTTCAGCCCGGATGGAAAACTCCTCGCCTCCGCAAGCGAAGACAGTTCCGCACGCATCGCGCGCGCAGAGACCGGACGAGAGACTCTTGCCATCCAACATCCGGACTGGGTGGAGGATGTTGCCTTCAGCCCGGACAGTTCCTGGTTCGTCACCGTTTCAGACGACAAAATCGTCCGCGTGCTGGATTCGGAAAGCGGGCGTGAAAAACTACGCATGTCCCATGGCAGTTTTGTCCAACGCGTGGAAGTCAGCCCAAACGGGGAATGGATTCTCAGCACAGGCTACGATCTAACCGCCAGACTCTGGGATTCCCAAACGGGCGCGTTAATGTTCGAAGCATCCATAGATGGAGTTGGCTCCGCCCTGACGTTCAGCCAGGATGGAAGCCAGATCATCATTGGCGACCGCAATGGCAATATCACCATTTGGGACGTTTCCTTATTGAAGGCAAGAGTTGGCTACATCGGCTTTACGGAATTCGTGAACAAGGCAAAGTTCGACCCTGCCGGCCAGTGGATGCTGATCAATACCGACGACAAAAATCTTTGGCAAATTCCCACAGACCAGCTCACCACCATCCACGACGGCACGTTGGGGACGAACGTGCTTACTTTCGATGAGCTTACCGCGCAATTAAAGGTCAGCCCGGATTCAAAATGGATCGCCATCTCAGTCAACTCAGAGGTCTCCAACTCCAGGGCGGTTTTGTACAACCTGGAAACAAAGGTTTTACATTCCCTGCCCCACAGTTCAGACATCAGCGGACTGGCCATCAGCCCAGAAGGCAAATTCCTCGCGACAACCAACGAAGGCAATACCAGCGTCTTCATTTGGGAGATCGAATCGGGTCAGCAGATAAATGAACTTCAATTTACGGATGTGGCCTTCACTTCCGCGTACAGCCCCAAAGACCCAATTTTAGCAATCGGCTTTGCAAACAAAACCGTTCTGTGGGACACAACTTCCAACACCGAAATTGCCACGCTCGATCAGGTCGGCGATATCAGGTCGCTTACATTCAATCTTGAAGGGAACTGGCTGGCCACCACAAGTTCCGATGGCAGTATCTTTGTTTGGGATATGAACAAAAAGGATTATTCCCAGCCCGCCTACCAATTCTTGCAGGACGGAAGAATCACCTCACTGGACTTTAATTCCAAAATGGGCTGGCTCGCCTCCGCCGGCGCGGACGGCTACGTCTACCTCTGGGATCTTAACACTGGCGAAGAAATCGTCCGCATCCCGCATGGAGATTTTGTTTCAGGAATCAACTTTTCACCGGATGGCCGCCTGCTTTCCTCCGTCTCCCGAAAAAGCCTGCAAATCTGGGATGTCAACCTGCTCGTTCCAATTTCAAAAGACCAACTCGCAGAAGCGGCCTGTTCGCGCCTCGTCAGAAATTTAACACCAAGCCAGTGGAGCTTCTTCTTCCAGGAAGAGGAATACCGCCCGCTTTGCCCCAACCTACCCCAGCAGTAAAAGAGGAACCTTTATGGAAACACAACCTCAACAACCCACGCCCATCCTTGAAATCGCATGGACGCGCTACGCGCAAATGGATACCTACGCAAAAAAGAGAACCAAAGCCCATTTGCGCTCCCGCCGCTGGATCGCCGCGCTCAGTGTGCTGGCAACGCTCCTCGCCATTCTCACCACAGTCTTCCCCGTGGAGTTATTTTCACTGCTGGGGGTTGTACTTAAATTCCTTTTGATCCTCACACCCATCCTCGCATCTGCATTGGCCGCTTATGGCAGTAAATTTCTATCGAGCGGCGATTGGCTGATCGCGCGCGCCGGGGCGGAAGAAATTCTCAAGGAAATATACAACTATCGCACCGTCCTGAAAAACGCACCCACACGCAACGCCTGGCTGGAGAAACGCCTCGCGGAAATTCAACGCTCGGTCTTTCGCGGCATGAACGGCGAATTGACCATGCCGCCATACGCAGGGCCATTACCCCCCAATTACTCACCGGATAATCCATACAGCGACCCCGGCTTCGACGACCTGGCCGGCGACGAATATTTCAAATACAGGCTGGAGTCTCAACTTGGCTGGCACGTAGAAAGGGTAAATAAAAGACAGGCTGAACGCACCCGCCTGCAAGCCTTTATCATTCTCTCCGGCGTTTTCGGCGCCATGTTCGCTGTGTTCCTCCCATTATGGACAGCCCTGGCCGCCTCCTTAACCGCAGTATTCATCGGCTGGCAGGAATTGCGCAATCTTGATTCCATCGTCCGAAACTACAGCAAAGTCATCGTCGAATTGAGCATCCTCTTCGACCACTGGAAAAACCTCGGCGGCAGGGAAAAAAACTCCACCGAGTTTTTCAAGATCGTACGCTCCACCGAAGATATTCTCTGGAGCCAGAACGTCGAATACATCAAAGCCATGCAGGAAGCCCTCAAAGAATCCGACCTGGAAGAAGAAGCCAACCTCATCAACCGCGTCATCAAAGAAGCCCGCGAATCAGACCGCAGGCTCAAACAATCCATGGAAGACGCAGTCGTCGAATTCACCAGCGAAAAACTTGGCGAAGCAGAGGAAACCCTCAGCGAAGCCTTTGAAACCGCGCTGAACACCCTCGCAGAAGAAGCCTCTTCGGATATCGTGAAGGCCGAACTCGAAGCCATGCAAAAAGGCATTCAAGAGCGAATCGCCGGGCTTAAATCCACACTCGAAGGGCTGGCCGAAGAATTCTCAGGCGTGGATATTGGCCGCAACACCCCGCCCGCCGTATTGAACAACCTGCTATCCCGTTACCCCAAATCTCAGGAAACCAAGGGATAACCCAAAGGATATTAATCATGACTGACGATCAAAACGCCGCCCCCGCACCAAAGGAAAACACCCCCTCCGCTTCCCCCTCAGCGACGCCTGCCGCAACACCAACGGCCACCGCCCCCGCTGACGCATCCACTGCCACAGCGGCGCAGACTGCCCCAGTCGTGGAATCAGCTGAAAGTCCCAGCCAGACGCGGCCGTTAATTCTTCCACATGCTTTTGTGGTGATGCCCTTCGGGAAAAAGAAAGGCGCCGACGAGTCGCCCTACGACTTCAACGCCATTTACGAGCTGATGATCAAACCCGCATTGAAAGCGGCGGGCTTCCAACCCTTCCGCGCAGACGAAGAGAAATCCTCCGGCGATATTCTGACCGACATGTTTCAGGAGCTTTTGCTTGCAGACCTCGTCCTCTGCGACCTGAGCATAGACAACGCCAATGCTTTCTATGAATTGGGTATCCGTCATGCGTTTCGCAAACGCGGCGTGGTGCATATCCAGGCGGGGCGCGCCTACATGCCCTTTGATATTTTCAACGTGCGCACCTTGCCGTATCACATCACCCCCGAAGGCGTGCCCGACCCTGCATTCCTGAAAAACGATATCCAGGCCATTGCGCGCATGACCAAAGACACTTGGGCCTCCGACCGCGATGCAGTCCACAGCCCGATCTACAACCTGCTTTCCGGGCTGGTGGAACCGGATCGAAAAACACTGCGCACGCCCCTGGCAACAGGTTTTTGGCGCGAATACAACGAATGGAAACAACGGGTGACGGTTGCCCAGCGTCAAAAGCGCATCGGTGATATTCTTCTGCTCACCGAGGAAATCCGTAACCCGCTCATCAAGGAAGAGGCCATTGGCGAAGCCGGCAATGCGCTTGCCAACATGGGGCGCAATGAACTGGCGTTGGAACAATATCGCAAAGGGCTGGATGCGAACCCAACCAACCATGCCTTCCGCCGTGAAGAAGCCTTTCACCTCAACCGCCTTGGCCGCGTGGACGAAGCCATCGTAAAGATCGAAAGCCTGCTGACCGATTTTCCCAACGATAGCGAAGCCATCTCTTATTTGGGACGGATCTACAAGGAGATGTGGGCTGAATCCTGGAAGGATATTCCAGACAAGGCCAAACGCCTCAAGGCCGCCTTCGATTCGTATCACTGGCTGATCAAGGCCATCGATATTTATCTCAAAGGCTATCGCATCGACCTGAACAATTATTATCCCGGCGTAAACGCACTCACGCTCTCCACGATTGCAATCCACCTGGCAGACCGCTTCGACGATAAAAAAGACCCAGACCCGGATATTGCAAGGATTCGCGGGGAATTGCCCGAACTCAAAGGCGCCCTGATCTTTGCGCTGGAAACAAAAGTGGATGATGACAACGTGGATTATTGGACATTGATCTCGCTCGCCGAACTGCGCGCCCTGACAGCCGATAACACCGCCAATGTCATTCGCTCGTACCGCAAAGCGCTGACAGCCTCGCGGCGCAGTCTGTTCTTCCTGCAAGCCTCCCTTTCTCAACTGGAGATTTTACGCGCCCTGGAACTGCGGGGTGAATATGTGCAGGCCGCCATTGGCATCCTCGAAGAGGAAATGGGCCGCGTTGGCAAAGATGATGTACACCAATCCCCGGGCAAAATCAAAAAAGGAAAGAAAACAACAACCGCCTCCGAAGGACAGGTCTTTATTTTCGCAGGGTACATGGTGGATTACCCCAGCAAGGAAAAGAAAACCTTCCCGCCCGACAGGGAGGATGATATCCGCGGCGAGATTCTCAAAAAGCTCGAAAAATACAACGCAGGGCCAAATGACATTGCCATTCTGGCCGGCCTTTCATCGGGCAGTGAGATCATCTTCGCCGAGGTATGCGCCGAGAAGGGCATCCACGTGGACGCGCACCTGCCCCTCCCTGAAGCAGGATACATTCGCGAATTTGTATCCCCTGGTGGTGAAAGCTGGATCGACCGCTTTTACAAGATTCGCAGTCACCCGCTTGTGGATGAGTACTATCAGGCGGAGAATATCGGCGAAGTGAAGGAAGGAGACGACCCCTACGAACGCAACAACCGCTGGGCGCTCTATTCATCCCTCATCCGCAGTGTAGACAAAGTAACCTTGATTGCCGTCTGGAACGGTCTCGGCGGCCGTCCCAAAGACCGCGACGCGCGCCTCACCCGCCACATGGTGGAATTGATGCGTGAAACAGGCGGAAAGATCGAGATCATCAACACCGCCAAATATATTCAAGGATTCATCGCCGGGGCGATTGACGGTCTCCCGGATTTGAGCAAACCAGCCCCGGGAAAATCAAGAATTCAAAAACGGAGCGTGAAAGTCCCTGCAAAGGGTAAATAAAAAAAAGACCCGCTGGCTATTCAGCGGGTCTCATTATTTCATTGGCCTTTTCCAGCGGATACGCCCAAATCTCCCCTTTTACCCCTTTGGCTAAATAGAAGTCCCCGGCGCGCACGGTCTCCACCCCTTCCAAAGTATTGACTGCCACCATGCGATCCGCGTCGCCTTCGGTAACATCGGTGAGAGGCACAAGCAGGGTAACCGCGCGTTTGATGCAAACTCCGGGTTCGAGCATCATATAACTTGCGTCAAATATCTCCGCATCCACCGGCCAGACGTCGTTCGGCTGGTCCAGTTCAAACACGAGCATATCCCCATTTTTTGCAATCAATTGAGCGCCCCAGGGGGTCGAAATCTGTTTTGTCTGTGGTTCATTCTTTGCAGGGGAAAAAGAAAATACGCCGCGTTTGACCATGCTTCGATACGGCCTGAAATTCAACGAGGCGATGATGGGATCATCTGAAGTTAGACTAATTGGCTCTTTCATAATTCTCCTGGCTCATATTATACCCAGCGAAACTCTCATGTTAAATAGTCCATAAGTACGTCACATCATCTCTTGTACGGCGCAGACTGCCATGCTATAAGTGGCGGATACTCCACCATGGCACAGGAAAATACATGAACAGACTCATCGTCATCGTCGGCGCGAGCGGGGTTGGCAAAACCACTCTGGCGCGCACGCTCGGCAAAAAAGGAAATTTTGCAACCGCCTTCGAGCAACACACCGAAAGACCGTTTCAGGCGCTCTTCAAACAAGATGCAAAATACGCGCTCGCCAATCAAATGGACTACCTGCTCTATCGCGCCGAACAGGAACGCGAACTCCGCCAAAGCGACCTGCCCGCCTTAATGGACGGCGGCCTCGACCTGGATTTTCACGGCTTCACCCACCTCTTCCATACCCGTGGATTGCTCAACAACGCCGAGTACGATCTGTGCCGCCGCTTCTATTTTCATACCCGCAACCTGCTCCCGCCCCCAGACCTGATCATTGCCCTGAGCGCGGATTCACAAACCATCAGCGAAAGATTGGCCGCTCGAAACAGGATCAACATTGCGTCCAGTGAAGATGCGGGGTTGTTGGAGGGCTATGTCAACGAGTGGCTGGAATCCATCCCTGAGTCGAATATCCTTAAGTTGAACGTCTCACGGGAAAATGCGGAATATTCTCACAGCCTCCCAATTATCCTTGATAAAATTTTGCTACCGTACATTTTCCTCGCAAAGAAACCCTAAAGGTCTTTTCGGTGAATTGAGAATCTGCGAGGGAAAAAGAGACCTTTAGGGTTTGTGTGTACGGTAGAGAAGATAAAATAAGAAAATGATTCATTTGCGTTCTGTTCAGAAAAAAGAAATTCGTGAAGCGGATATTTTTCCATTCAACGTGCCTGCCATTCGTGTGTTGAAAGAAATTGAATTTCATGCGCCTGTCACTTTTTTTGTCGGTGAGAATGGCTCGGGCAAATCGACGTTGATGGAAGCGATGGCCTGCGCGATTGGTTCTGTGACGGTGGGAAGTGAAAGCGTAAACACCGATCCTTCCCTCGCACATGCGCGCAAGCTCGCGAAATATTTCCGCCTCACGTGGACGAAACGCACGCGCAAGGGATTCTTTTTACGCGCCGAGGATTTCTTTGGCTACGCAAAACAGATCGCGCAAACGAAGCGGGAACTGGAAGACGAACTGCAAAATGTGGACAGGGAATACGCAGGCCGCTCACAGCTTGCAAAAGACCTTGCAAAGATGCCGTACAAAAATGAAGCGGGCGCACTCCAACGCCGCTATGGAGACGGCCTCGATGCGCGCTCGCATGGCGAGGGGTTTCTGGCTTTGTTTCAATCGCGCTTCGTGCCAGGCGGCTTGTACCTTTTGGACGAACCCGAAGCCCCGCTTTCTCCACTGCGCCAACTTTCATTTCTTTCCGCATTGAAGCAAATGCTCACTGAAGATTCGCAGTTCATCATCGCCACGCACTCACCCATCATCCTGGCTTTTCCAGATGCACAGATATTGAATTTTGAAAATGGAGAAATCCGCAAGGTCGGCTATGATGAATTGGAACACGTGGCATTGACAAAAGAATTCCTGAACAACCGTGATGCATATCTCAGAAATTTATAACCTTGTAATACATCCCACCCACAAATCGTCCAACCCACATGACCAGCAGAAGCATCTCCCACATTATCGAACCGCAACTCGTTATCGAAGGCGCGGGCGTTTTATTGAAGCGCTCCATCTCACCGCGCGCCAGCAACAATTACGATCCCTTCCTGCTCTTCGATCATTTCGCGTTCAACAACCCCCTTGAAGGCCCCAGCCGCGGCTTCCCCACCCACCCGCATCGCGGCATCGAAACCGTCACCTACATGCTCGAAGGCTCCGTCAACCACCGTGACAGCCTCGGCAATACGGGCAAAATCGGCTCGGGCGACGTGCAATGGATGACCTCAGGCCGCGGCATCCTGCACGAAGAAATGCCGCGCCGCGGCGAAAGCGGAAACATCTATGGCTTCCAGCTTTGGGTCAACCTGCCCGCCGCGCAAAAAATGAGCCAGCCCCGCTATCGGGAAGTGAGCGCGGGAAGCATTCCCATTGTGGAAAAAGACGGCGCGACCATTCGACTCGTGGCAGGAGAAGTGGATGGGATTCGCGGCCCCGTGACAGAGATCACCGCTTCGCCTCTTTACATGGACGTGAAGCTGGCTCCTGCTTCGAAATTCATTCTCCCCATCCCAAGCGGACACACCGTCCTCGCGTATGTTTTTAACGGCGCGGGTGAATTTTCAGGTGAGGTGGTTGAATCTGTCAGCATGGCAGTTTTCAACGACGATGGCGACCAGGTCGAGGTCAAGACAGATGCGGGCGTTCAATTCATGCTCATCGCAGGCGCACCGTTCAAAGAACCCATCGTCCCCTACGGGCCTTTCGTCATGAACACAGTTGAAGAAATTCAACAAACAATTGCAGAGTTACAAAATGGAACATTCATCAGACAATAACAAAAAAAAAAGGGAGTATCGCTAACGCTCAGGGTGACATGGAAAAGCAAGATTGAGAGAAAATTCCTGAATATATTTTGTCAGACAATTCCCATCTCTGCCAGGGCTTTTATCATGACCCCGACCCCAATCACGGAAACAATCAGCGCGCTCAATACTGGCAAGAGGCGAATAACCTTACCTTTTGATACAAATCGATCAAAGAGCCGTCCCGCATAAATAAACATCATCCCGATGGCGGTCAGTGCGCCTGCCAACCCCAAACTAAAAGCCAGCACCAATACCAAACCAAAGCCGATCCGATTCAATGCTATCGCGCCCAGCAATACAACCAAAGCAGAAGGGCAGGGAATTATTCCGCCTGATATGCCTAGCGTTAGCAAATTGCGCCATGTGACAGGTGAGCCGTCTGCGCCGGGAGGCAGGTGCGAATGATCGGCATGGTCGTGATCATGCTGATGATCATGGGCGTGAGGATGCGCGTGCGCGAGATCACGGGTATGTGAGTTTCCATGCGAAGCATGAAGCGCGATTCTGTACGAATGACCGATCTGCGCGGGGCGCGCTTTTTTCACAAGAGGTTGAATTGATGAAAACGCCGCAACAGGAGCTGGTGTTTTCTTTTTGAGAGTATTAAAAAATTCCTTCAATCCTGATGATTTGAATCTTTCGACCAAAATGTTGATGCCGATACCAACGATAAACAATCCCGAAAGCAGGCTCATCCAGGGATATAACTTTTCTGGCACAATATATTGCGCCGCGAACAGTGTGATCAATCCCAACGCAAAAACGCCGAGCGTGTGTGTAATGGTGGTGGTCAACCCTAGATAAACAGCATGTTTAATAGTGCCGCGCGAACCTACTAAATACGCGCCGACAATCGTCTTGCCGTGACCGGGTGTCATGGCGTGCATTGCGCCCCAAATGAAGGAGACCAGAAGCCCGAACAGAATAGTGGGAAGTGTGAGATTCTGCAATGTGATGAGTTGAGTAAACGCATCGTTGCGATTGCCGCCAATCGCAACGATTGGCTGAGCGGCATCCGCCGAATTGTTCTGCATGGTCAGGGCGAGAGAGTCAATGCCAAGTGTGATCTGCCGCTGATCCAACGGATTCGACAAAAGGTTTTGAGGATAAGAAGTGAGGCGGTTGCTGATACTCGCGGAGGAAAAGTCACCGCTCAATGTAACATCCTCTGCGGCAATAACAATCTCGCGCCAGCCAATGCGTTCACTGTATGAATTATCAGCGAATGACAGGCTGGTCATTTGCGTTATGTTTGCAGTCGAGGCCTTGAATTCACACGTCAGGCGCAGGGTGGGCAAACCGCCTGCCCCGGCGGGGAAATCAACGGAGGAAGACCCTAAGGTTAAGCCTAGCGGTTTATTGTTCAGGAGCAGGCTCAGGTGCGGTTGAAGCGATTTGCATTTGTCCGCGTGATAAGCCTCGGCCTCCGAAGAATCTGCTTGACCATTTCCATTTGCGTCGAATGTCGTTATCTCCTGAAAAGCAGGGATCTCCGCCATGTCGAGCACAAAGTCAATGCCAATCGCATCACGGCTCACATCCAAGCCTGTGTAATGATTGATCGTGAAATTTCCCAGCGGGTGGGCAAAAGCAGCGGAAGTAACTGTTAGCGATATCAGCAAGGTGAGCAGTGCAGTGGAAATACGGCGAATTGTTTTCATAAGAACCTCATTGAAATATTGCTGCTATTTCGCCTGCGCGAGTTGCAGGGATTGCAAAGTCTTTTTGGCCTGGCCGGCGGATAAAATAGAAAAGTGTGGGTTGATCTCCAGCGCGCGGGTGAGATATTCCTGCGCCTTGATTTTGTCGCCCAGTTCCAGCGCGATCATTCCCGCGTGATAATACAGGCGGGCATCCTGTGTGCCGAGCGCCATGGCATTCTCCATAAAGGTTTGCGCTTCTTTGAAGTTGCCGTTCTTATATTCGGCCCAGGCCGCGGCATCATAGCCATAGATATCCTTGCGAGACTTTAATTCAGATAGCGCCAGGCGCAGGGCATCCTGCACATGCAAATCGTGATCAGAATAAAAGTTGGCGAGTTGGCGGTTATAGATTTGCTGGTTGATTGCGGCCAGTTTTCCAATGTATTCGACAGTGTTATATTGAACCTTGGCCTGATCGGGTTGCCCTGTGATCTTATAAAGATCACCCAGCGCGGCGAGAAAATCCGGTTGAGGAATAATGTTGATCGCCTGTTGATAATATGCAATGGCTTCGTCATATTTCCCTTCGGCGGCGCGCACCTTGCCCAGTCCCGCCAGAGCGAGATGATAATGATCGAAGATCCTCAACGAGGCTTGATAATAATTGCCAGCCTGTTTCACTTCCCCCATATTGAAATAAACATCGCCCACACGCAAAACATACCAGGCCACACTTTCGCGCGTGCCGCCGGAGCGCAGCGCTTCACCTGCGGCGCGGCTGATGAGGTCCAGCGCGTCTGTCGGGTTGCCTTTGGCTTCCTCCAGCGCAGCGAGACGCGCCAGCACAGGAGGCGTGGCATTCTCTTTGAGCAGTTCGTTATAAATGGTCTCAGCATCTTGATAATTTCCAAGCGCAAGCTGTGTGTCGGCCACAATTACCAGCGCGGAGATGTTCCTGGGGTTGCTTTCATAGACTCGTTGTGCCAGATCCAGCGCATGTTCGAAATCATGCTGGGCATAATACGCCGAAGCGAGGGAGGCGCCGGCAGGCGAATAACCCGGGATCAACTCAAGCGCTTTATTCAAACTTTCCTGCGCCCGTTGATACCCGGCCACATCGCCGGTTTCACGCGCCTGGCGCATATATAACTCGCCTAACATGCTGTAGCTTACAGCATCGGCAGGGTTTTGCTTGATCCTGTTCTGAAAAACCGTAATTGCATGATCCACCGGTGGAATATCTGCCAGCATGCTTCCGTCAATATCCCTGGCGGCTGGGAGGGCGGCAGGGTTGACCGCGGAGATGCGGGAATAAGCCAAAAGGGAAATAATGGATAATAAAAATAAAATTGCTTTACGGTTCTTCATTGTCAAACTCCATTTCATAAATCAGCATATAAGTATGGAGGCGGGTCGCCGCCTCCATACTTATTATTGAATACCTGCTAGTTGGCAGGGGCGAGATACGGGAAGGTGTTTGTGAAGGCAGAGTCGTTTGCAACACAGTCTGTAGTCACAGCCCCATTCGTCACGAGGCCGAGTTCGATGTCGATCACATCATCGGCCAGGCCGCGTCCGTTGGGGAAGCCGGCGGCGGAGGAAGTGTCCACAGTAAGAATATCCGGGAGCAGGAAATCAGCCAGCGCATCCACAGTGGGATCGTTCGTGCCGTAGAATATCTGCAGGGTATCCACAACTTCACCGCGGAAATCGCGCTGATCGTTCTTCGGCTTGCCCGCATTGAAGGCATTCTTCTGTGAAGGCTCAGAGCCATTGGGTTCGAATGGGTTGTTGGGAATGAACACAGTGTTGATCGCGGGTCGGCCCATGCGGTCAATTTGTTTGCCCTTGAGCACGGTGCGTGCCCAAACGCCGACGTTATTCGAACCAAGCCAGGAACTCGGCACTTCCAGCACAATGGAGGAAACATTCAATCCATTGAAGAAATTTGCGCCGGGAGCGCAGAAGTTCACGCTCAGGAAGGCGTTGAGGTCGAAGAAGAACGGGTCATCAAACACACCCGCGCGTAGCATACCGCCGCCAGGAATCGAGATGTTTTGGCCGGTCATACCTTTGGCCAGCACATGCCTGCCATCGCCATCGGAAAGGCGCAGTGTGACACTCTGGTTGAGGGAGGCATCGGCTGCGCCGAAACTGAGCTTGTAGGTGAGGGTCTCAACTTCAGTTTCGCCTTCATCGTCTGCTTGATTCCGCTGAACCTTGATCTCATACGAAGCGCCAGGACGGAACGTACCGTCATTCAACACACCAGCCAATGGGTTGACGTTCAAGATCAGCACCGTGTTGGCTGAATTGCTCGGGGATTGAAACGCATATATATCGGTGATATCGAGTCGTGTATCGCCGCCCGGAGGGGTAAGCCCGGGAGCATCCAGATGATCTGCCGCTTTTGCAGGCATGGCAACCAAGCCAAATACTAAAGCCAGGGACATTAGGCTGTATAGCCCAACTGTCGAAATCTTTTTCATGTTTTTCTCCTCTAAAATTTGGATTCGCTTTTTTATTTTTCAACAATATACCAATCAAATAAAATTGAGACAGTCTGCCTCCTTTCCTCAGAAATGGTCAAGCCCGCGGGGTTTCTATCTATTCATACGCAGGCTCATTCATTTTGCATCTCTCGAAAGCGGGGCAATTTGACGTAGCGCTTAAATGCTTATTTTGTTGCCAGCCCGCAAGTTAAAACAAAAAGGAGTATTGCGACTGACCGTCGCAATACTCCTTTGGCGGAACAAAATAAATCTTACAAATCGCTAAGAACCACAATATCGCCTGTCGGCTGTTGACTGCCTTGTTCAGGCTCAATCGAAATACCCAATGCATCGAACGACCCAATCACCGATTCAGAATTCAGGATCAATATCGCCTGCCCATGCACATCCATAGCCAAAAAGCCCGCACTCCTGGGCGTGCTTCCTTCGATCAACCAAACCTGATAAACCTTACCCGCCTCCAACGGGGCGAGGCCGGCGATCACCAATACAGCAGAGCGGCTGTTCGGGTCAGCGATCAACTGTCCCTGAGCCTGAGGCCGCGTATCCGTCCCCTTCAGGGAAACCGTAATCACGTTAGACGGATTCACTTTGGGAGTATTCGCGTTGATTTGATTCACCGAATTGTTAAGCTGATCAATCGAATTGGATTGGGCTACCAAAGCCGTGCCAAGCGCCGACACTTCCTTCCGTAATTGTGAAAGCTGGGAATTCAAAACAACTGCCCAAAGGATGGCGGCGATAGCAGCCCCCAAGCTAAACATTTGGAATAAATTCTCCAACCGCATCACTCGCGGACGGGACGGCTGTTCCTGTTTCGAGGAGCCGCGCACACGCTGGTCTGCCGCGACACGCGCCATCAACGCATCCTTCGAGCGACGCGGAGGCTCCATCAGCGTTATTCCATAAGGCAGGGCCAAAGCCGCAGATCGCATTTCTTCCATTTGCGCGCGCGCTTCCGGGCGCTTGCGCAAATAAACTTCGACCTGTTCCCGTTCCTCATCGGTCAGGGCGTCAAGCGCATAAAAGGGAAGCAATTCTTCGATCTGCCTTATATCCATTCTTATCCTTCAAACTCTTCTCTATCGAGTTCATCGCGTAATTTTTGCAAGCCTAAGCGGGCGCGTGTGTGAATCGTCCCAAGCGCCTCCCCGGTTGCTTCTGCAATTTCCTGCCGCGTCATTCCATAAAAATAAGCCATCTCGATTACCTGCCTTTGCACCTGCGGCAGTGACTTCATGGCAGCGCGAACCTGGCGGCGGACAAATACCGATTGAGCCTGCTGCGGCACATCCATTCCCGGGTCAGGCATCTGCTCCAGCGCCGAGTCGGTATCGTCCATATCAGGCACAGCCTGCGGACGGGTGTTCTGTCTGCGATAGGTATCAATGGCAAGGTTGCGCGCAATCCGGAAGAGCCAGCTTGTAAAAGAGCCTCGCTGGGCTTCATAGGTAGCGGCGCTGCGCCACACGCGCCAGAAGGTTTCCTGAAGAATATCCTCTGCTACGGCCCGATCACCTGTCACTTTCAAGGATATACCCAACACGGTCGAGGCATGTCGGTCATAAAGGGTTTCAAGCGCGGCGCTATTGCCTCGAGCCACCTGGGCCGTGAGGATTTCGTCACTGGCTTGCTCAGGAGTTACCAATTCACGTGAACGCAAAAGACCACTCTCTCCTTTAATACGTATTAAGGCTTTGTTTGCATCTCTGTTTCAAATTAATCGGGTGGCATAATTGTAGCACACCCTCTTATGTTTGTTTCCACCACACACCCGTACACTCAGGCAAAATCACCCAGTTATTTTTCTTCACTTTATCTCCCAACTCATCGCCAAAGAAAAAGCGCGATAAATATTCCGCTTCTTCGAGTGACTCAAATTTATAGTCCGTGCGGATCCATTTATTTTGGAAACCGACTTCGTCCAGCCAGGGATAGTAATCCTTGAGATGTTCAAGTTTGATCGGCGACTCATTCCCCGTACCCAGCGATTCAAACAGGACGATATGGCCGTTCGGTCTTAAGACGCGTTTCATTTCGCCCAGCCAATTCTCGAGTTCTCTCCTCCACGTATCTGGGTTCCACACTGCAAGATAACTCACGCTCCAGCCAGAGATAACCAGATCGGCGGAGTGGTCCTCCACAGGTAGTTGACGGTGGTCGGCGACATCCACCTGCCAGTTGGCGAATTTGCTGGCGGTGAATTTCTCGCGGCAGACCCTCAGCATTTCTTCTGAAATATCGAAGGCGCAGACGCGTTCAACGTGCGGGGCGAGCATACAGGCCAGTCGTCCAGTGCCAGCTCCGAGGTCCAGAACGAGGCGGTTTTCCAGAGGCGTAATCTCGCGCAGGGATTTGAGAATATTTTCCTGATAATCCTCGCGCGCGATCAAGGCCTCATACTTATCCCCTTCGGTTTTGTAGATTTCTTCTTGTGTGGGCATTCGCCAATTATAATTGGCTGATGCAACCACTTTCCCCCTCCGCTCAAAAAATACAGGATTTACTTAATTCACTCGGTTATGAATATTTCGTGGTCGAACATGCCGAGTCCACGCGCACGGCGCAGGAAGCGGCAGACCGCGCAGGATGCGAGCTTGGACAAATCGTCAAGTCGCTTATTTTTCGGGGCAAGGCAAGCGGCAAGCCGATTTTGGTTTTAACCAGTGGCGCAAACCGCGTGGATGAGAAACACATCGGCAGTTACGCAGGAGAAACTATCAGCCGCGCAGATGCCGATTTTGTCCGAGCAGTTACCGGCTACGCCATCGGAGGCGTGCCGCCCATCGGTCACACTGAAAAAATGGAGACGTACATCGACGAGGATTTCCTATCATACCCAACCATCTGGGCGGCGGCAGGCACGCCCAACGCGATCTTTGAATTAAAGACAGAAGACCTGCAAAAGATGACGGGCGGGAAGGTCGCGCAGGTCAAACTGTGAAACGGATTTTTCCACCGAGATCATGTGGGAGTTTTTTGTGAGCCAGCCACAAAAGTGAATATCCAACATTTCAACTTCATAATGGACCAGCCATATACCTCCGTCTGCTTATAGAATTTGGTTGAGCAAAATCGTTACCTCACAAAAACATCAAAAGATTCATCGACTCAAGGAGAACTCATGCACAGACGCATCTTCAATCTATCGTTGCTTGTTGTAATTCTCCTCGCCAGTTGCAATCTGCCAGCCTCTCAAACCCCCGCGCCTACGCAACAATCGCAGAACGTTGAACCAGCCGAACTAATCCTGCTCATCACCGAACCCGCCGGCGGATCGGAATATCCCGCGCTCGCTTCCGTTCCGGTATCCGTGCAGATCACGGGCGACGCAAAGATCGTCGAACTGCTGATTGACAATGAGCCATTCGAAGAGAGCCAGTCGCCCAAATACAACCGCGCGCACTGGGGTTGGGCGTCAACCGACCCCGGTATGCACACCCTGCAAGCCCGAGCAACGGATAACGAGGGCAACGTCTACACCTCGAACTCCATTATCGTCTGGACTTCGGAAGCAGTCGAAACCTCCACCACGCTGATACAATCGGAAGAGGGCGACACCCTCAACGGACTCGCCGAACGCTTCAACACAACCCCGCAGTTGATCCACGACCTGAACCCGTATCTCCCTTCCGACTTCTTCGCTCCGATCCCGCTCAATAGTCCGATTAAAATCCTCAATGCCTACCAGGCCGAGATTCAAAGTCAATTCCCAAACCTGGATTTCGACCTGCCGCACTCAGACGAAGCGCAGGGAAGTTCAGCGCCGCAAATTAACTTTCAACCCAACGCCGATATCCCGTTTGAAAGTAACTCACCTCTTTCATCCGATCTCGTGTTCGTGGACCGAACCTATTACTACCTCTCGCTCGATAACGGACCGTGGAGCCGCGTGCCGAGAAATCAGGGCGAATTCCTCACTCCAAAAAATGGATTCTTCGACCTCGAGGAAGTCCTTGCCCCTCTACTGACATCCGCCCCATCCAAAGATATTCACGTCACCGTAGATGCCTGGGGCTGGCAAGGCGGCGCGCTGGTCTTCATCGGACGCTTCGAACGCATTGTGGAAGCCAGCGAAAACGGGGAACCATGGGCGATCCTGCCGGGATTTCTCGAAATTTGTTCAAATGGGACAAACTGCACAACGGGAGAGGTGACAGCCGATTTCACACAACATGTCGTAAGTTCTACCGGGGGAAAACACACCTTGCGCTGGCAGTTACCGCCCGGCATCACCAGCGGATTGTGGCAGACCTCCACACAGCCGTTCGGCAGTTCCTGCGAATTGGAACCGGCGTATCTTTACACGAACGGCACTGTATCCAGTGAAAACGAAAGCACAACCTTCACCGTCGAATTTCCGCCTTTCTATGGCGAAGAGATGATTTTCCATGCGCGCGTCCTGCCGCTTGTGAATGGGCAACCCGACTGCACTCCCTCCAATACCATCACGCTGACATTGAAAACGCAGGAGGGAGTCGTTATCTCCGAGCTGGAAAAACCGCCCGCGCCGCCTGTTGCCTACGATATCGAGATCACCGATTTCAGGCCCATTCACTTCCCGGATTACAAATACAAATACTGCGTGACCATTGTGGAAAATCCGTACTATGGGACGACGTATCTTGACTTTCTCGGAGTGGCTCCCATTTGGTACGAAAAGCCGGTCGGTACGAATATTTGCCCCACGCCTTATCAATATCAGGAGCCTTCCACGTGGGATCAGATCACCGGCTTCCTGAAAGACGCGGTCAATTTCGTCTCGAATGCCTATAACACACTCAAGGGTTTCGTAGTGGATATTATCGCCGTATATAACCCGATATGTCTGCAAGCCAATCTTGTCACCGAAAGCCAGTTTGTGAAAGATGCCTGCCACGCCGCGGCGGAAGTTGCCGTGAATGCCGCGCTGACGTATGTAGGCTTGCCGCCCTCGCTCCCGAATTACGATCAGTTGATCGAAACCGGCAAGGGCGAATTGACCGAATTGCTCGCCCAACAACTCGAAGAACAAACCGGCATCCCTTGCACCGACGAATGTAAAGACCTGATCCGCGATGGGATCGACGCGGCAGTGGAGGAGATCGGGAAACAAGCTGGAAACTCGGCTTGCATGAGCGTATACGAGGCGCACGATAAAAATATCGAACCGTTATGTATTCCGCCCGCGATCAAGGTCAAGCCGATGCACGAGGGGCAACTCGAACCCGCGCTGGTCACCGTGCAACTCACGCGCAAGGCGGATGTTCCCGATTCAGCCTTCCCCGACGCGCAGTTATTTGACACTTCCTGCAACATCAATGTCAGCGGATTCGCCCAGAATGATTCATGGATCGGTCAGGAGATTTTCATTGGGCAGGATTATCAATCCGGCGATCTCGTCTATTGGCAGGGCGCGCCCATCAACGGAAATCTGTTCGATCAGATTCACGTCTCTGCGCCTGTGCTTGCGCCGGGCGAATCCACCGCGCTTACGTTCGCGCTCAAAGATAAACGCGGCGTCTTTCCGCCCGGTGGGAGCGGCTTCTGGCTTCCGGGCCGCGAACAGATATACGCCGATACCTATTACGGCTCGCAACTTGAAAATTATTACGGCGATGCCTACGACGACTGGCAATATCTTTATTTTGGCTCGCACACTACCATCACCGCGTCGGCAACCTGCTCGACGACATTCATTTCCCCACCCGCCGGGGCGGCTCCGGGCGGTTCATCCAGTTCCACCAGCGACGAGTGGACCGAGATCATTCCACAGCAAGGCGAATAGCGACCATGAAGCGTCAACTTACCACACTCATCCTGATCGGCATAGTCCTTGCCGCGTGCAGCGGCAATGCAACCAGCGCGCCTGAACCCCAAATCGAGAGCGTGCCCACCGCGTGGATCGATTCTCCGCTGGACGGATCAACCTTCCCCTTGGGCGAGATCGAGATCATCTCCCACACAACAGACTTATCGGGAATCGCCCGGGTGGAATTATCCGCCAATGGCGAGGTGGTCCGCACGGATGAAAACCCCGATTCATCCCTGACTTTGTTTGTGATCAGTCAACCGTGGACTCCCTCCCAGCCCGGGGAATACCTCATCCAAGTACGCGGGCAAACGACGGGCGGCGAGTGGAGCAATTATGCACAGGTCAACATCACAGTGCTTGGCGTCACTGCCACGCCGACCACCGTCCCCACAGAAACTCCGATACCTACTCTCACACTTACGCCTACGCCTGTGGCTCCTCCAACCCTCACGCTGACGAAGAACGCCTTCTGTCGCAAAGGACCGAACACAGCCTTCACTGAACTCACCGCCATACCCGCAGGCGACACGGTGGACATTCTCAACATCAGTTCAAACGGATTGTGGTATTTTGTTTTCTGGCAGAAATTCAATGCGCAATGCTGGGTAACGGCATCTTCCGGCAATGTGAGCGGCAATCTCAGCGGCGTGGCAGTGGAGGCGGGTCCAACCCTGCCGCCAGGTTTAACCAGCATCGCACCGACCGCGCCCGCCTGCACATTGGTCTGCCCTTCCGATTGTCAGCCCGACCCAACGTGTACAGTCTGCCAAACCAGCGGCGGGAGCGCCTGCAAGCCATAGTGTTTTCGAAAAAGATTCACATCCAAACCGTGAGAGCAATTTCATTGCTCTCACGGTTTTCATTTGCGCTCAAACTCTCTTTGTCGTAGAATCCCTCCATCTCACCCAAGGAGGCTCAATGGCTACAACCGCGAAACCCGAAGAACGCCCGATGACCGAGGAAGCAGACTTCCTCCAAATCAAATCTGTTGACCACGTTCACTTCTACGTGGGAAATGCAAAACATGCCATGTATTACTGGTGGAAGGCCTTCGGCTTCAAACCCGTGGCCTATTCCGGGCTTGAAACTGGCAACCGCGACTTCGCCTCATATGTGCTCGAATCGGGGCAGGCGCGCTTTGTTGTTTCCGCTCCCTACTCCCCCTCCAGCCCGCTCGCCTCGCACCACATGCTGCATGGTGACGGGGTCAAAGTGATCGCCATGGAAGTGGACGATGTGGAAAAAGCCTGGCAGGCCACCACATCCCGCGGAGGGAAATCCGCATGGGCGCCGCGCGAAGAAAAGGATGATTATGGCATTTATCGTACCTCTGCCATTTACACCTACGGCGAAACCCTGCACGTCTTTGTAGACCGCGCCGATTACAAAGGCGTATTCGCCCCAACCTACAAACCGCTCAATTACGAAACTGAGTCTACGGGCCTCGCCGCCGTTGACCATATCGTCGGCAACGTACAACTTGGCAAAATGAATCATTGGGTCAACTTCTATCATCAGGTGATGGGCTTCCGCCAGCTCATGCACTTCGACGACAAAGACATCTCCACCGAATATTCCGCGCTTATGTCCAAGGTGATGCAAAATGGAAACGGCCGCGTCAAGTTCCCGATCAACGAACCCGCCGAGGGCAAGCGCAAAAGCCAGATCGAAGAATACCTCGATTACTACCTCACCCCCGGCGCACAGCACGTTGCCATCATCACCGGCAACATCCTCGAAACCGTGGACAAACTCCGCAAGAACGGCGTGGAATTCCTGCGCGTGCCAGACACCTACTACGAAGCCCTCCCCGACCGCATCGGCAAAATTGACGAAGATTACAAAACCATCCACGATCTCGGCATCCTCGTGGACAAGGACGACGAAGGCTATCTCCTGCAAATCTTCACCCGTCCCATCCAGGACCGCCCCACCATGTTCGTTGAGATCATCCAACGCCACGGCGCGCAGGGATTCGGCAAAGGCAATTTCAAAGCCTTATTCGAATCGCTGGAACTGGAACAGGAACGGCGCGGCAATTTATAACAAACGACGATCGAAACTGAATATTACGCCAATCCAAATAGTTACTTTGGGTCCTGTGACAAAATCCCATATCCGCGCTACATTCATGTGTTGGATGCTGAACTGGATATTGCAACCGTTAATAAAAAAATGAAATACAATTCTCTACCGTACATCCAAACCCTAAAGGTCTCCATTCCCTTCGCAAATTCCTGATTGGCAAGAAAGACCTTTAGGGTTTTTTACGAGGAAAATGTACGGTAGCAAAAAATACAAAAAAACAGCCGGAGGGAAGAAGGAATGAATAAAAAGTTTTTAATTTTGGCGGGGTTTTTATTTTTTGCACTGGCCTGCGGGCTGGCAACCCCAGCCACGCCAATACCATCACAACAGAGTGTGGAAACAATTGTGGCAGCCACGTTCAATGCGTTGACAGCAAGCGCTCCCCCAACCATGGAAGCCACACAGGAAAACGCGCAACTTACACCTGATGGCGCTCCTGTTAACACTGCTGAAGTTTCATTCGTTATCCCGAATGGGATTGCCAACGATTCAACAGCAGTCACGAACACTGATGTTGAATATCCATACATCAATCCTTCCAACGGGGCCATGCCGCAGCATGTGAAGCTCACACTTAATCTTTACGCGTTGAACGGGACGCAGTTCGAGCCTCACATCATGATATTCCGTTCTGAGGAATACTCACAATATACTGAAAATACCGCAGGCATTATCAGCGCAATGCAATCCCTGCAATATGTGGACGGCCAGCCGCTCCAAGAAGTTTTAGGCAGTGATTTCAGCGCACAGTTCCATGCGGTTAATTTCAAAAACGGGCACGGCGTTCGCTACCTTACACAGATATTCACAAATTTCCAGACGGTGAATAACAAAGACCTGTTTTACTATTATCAGGGACTGACGGACGATGGCGAGTATTATATTCAGGCGATCCTGCCCATCAACGCGCCCTTCCTGACAGCGGATGGCGATCCAAACGCCGCACTGCCTGCGGACGGGATTCCATTCAACCAGGATGACTTTTCAGGTTACCTTGATGCCGTTGCCCAACGGCTGAACAGCGCCGATACTTTTTCCTTCACGCCCTATCTGGAACATCTGGACGCAATGATCGAATCGATCCATGTGACTGGATTTTAATCGCCCTGGAAATCCCACGGGTTATTATCAATGGAAACAAAATATAGTGAGACAGAGGAAGTAATCGCCGTGATTGCCCACAATGACCCAAACAAACAGGAAAGCGTTGTGATCTATAATCCACAATAAACAGAGAGCCCCAATGAAAAAAATGATTTCACGCGGAAAAGAATTGTACGGCAGAGAAGTATTCGATATCTTGTTCGAGTACGAAGTCTCCCGTTCCCAGCGATACCCCGCGCCGCTTGCATTACTCAAAATCGAAATGACCTCATCCATACTGGGCAAAGACCCCCGCCCCGACGCATCCGCAATCTTCGCGGCGGAAATCAACGCCCACATCCGCTCTGTGGATATCCCCACCGGCGCAGGCAACCGCCTGAATATCCTGCTCCCCACCACAGACGCGGCCGGCGCGCGCACCGTATGCGAGAGACTGCTTGCAATCTTCACGAACAAGTTCGACGGGGAAAACAATGAAACCGTAGCCTTCTCCCTGCAAATTGGGGCAAGCGCCCATCCCGGCGGATCGTCGCTCTCCAACGAATACCTCCTCCAAAAATCGGAAGAAGCCCTATCCCAGGCAAAACTTAAAGGCCCGCACACATACGTCCTAATCTCAAAATAATTTAGAGCAGGAGTCAACATGCCCTTTTATCACAAGCTCGGCAACCTTCCCCACAAACGCCACACCCAATTCAAAAAACCAAACGGCAAACTCTACCGCGAAGAAGTCATGGGGCTGGAAGGCTTCTCCTCCATCCAATCCATCCTCTACCACCACTTCCTCCCTCCGCGCGTTAAGATGACAGAAGACCTCGGCCCCGCCAAACCAGACTATGTAGACTTTGGCCCCATCCGCCACCGCGCCTTCAAAACCGCTCAAACTCCGCCCGGGCCTGATCCACTCACCGCACGGATTCCACTCCTCGGCAACTCCGACGTCATCCTCGGCATCTCCCACGCCAAAGACAGCATGGACTTTTTCTACCGCAACTCACAAGCCTACGAAACCTGGTGGGTACATGAAGGCGAAGGAGTTCTCAAAAGCCAGTTCGGCAACCTGCCCTTCCGCAAAGGAGATTACATCGTCATCCCATTTGGCGTCACCTGGCAAATGCACCTCGACGGCGAAGCGCGCTTCTTCACCATCGAAAATCCATCGCAGATCGAACCCCCCAAACGCTACCGCAACAATTACGGTCAACTGCTCGAACACTCCCCGTATTGCGAACGCGACATCCGAGTCCCGGAAGAATTGGAAACCCACACCGAACGCGGCGAATTCGAAGTCCGCGTGAAAGTGCGCGACAGATTATCCCGCCATATTCTAGACTACCACCCCTTCGACGTGGTCGGCTGGGACGGCTATCTTTACCCGTGGATATTCAACATCGAAGATTTTGAACCCATCACAGGCCGCCTGCACATGCCGCCACCCATCCATCAAACCTTCGACGCCCACAATTTCGTGGTGTGCTCCTTCGTTCCACGCCTCTTCGACTATCACCCCGAAGGCATCCCCGCACCGTACAACCACTCCAACATCCAATCAGACGAAGTGTTGTTCTACGCCGAAGGCAACTTCATGAGCCGCAAAGGCATAGACCGCGGCGACATCAGCCTGCATCCTTTTGGCCTGCCGCATGGCCCCCAACCCGGCATGACCGAAGCCAGCATTGGCAAAGCAGAAACCCAGGAACTCGCCGTGATGGTGGATACCTTCCATCCCTTGCAAATTACCGGGCAGGCCATGGAAATGGAAAAACCCGAATACATGTCCACATGGCTGGAAGGCGATGGGGAATAGCGAAAGCATCATCGGAGAAAGCGTATGAAAAAAATTCATGGCCTCGCGCTTGCGGCGGGAATCATAATTTCATCCTGCAACCTGCCTGTCACAAACACGCCAAATCTACAGGTCGCCACCGCCGCCGCGCTCACCGTGCAGGCGGCGATGGTCAATTCATCACCCAGCGCGGAGCCGCTCGCAAGCCCAACGACAAACTCAGGCAATGTGGAAACAGCAACACCCACGTATTCCAAACCAATGGTCAGCGTAGGCGATGTAACAAATTGCCGAACAGGCCCAGGCGTAAATTATGAACGAGTGACTCAAATCCTGCCATCCGACTCGGTGGAGATCATCGGCTTCTTCCCGCCCAATTACTGGATCGTATCCACCTCCGCTGGGAACTGTTGGGTGTCTGGCGAATTCGCCACGCCTGTTGGCAGTTACGCAACCGTGCCGACCATGGCCGCGCCGCCCACGCCGCAGGGAGGCGAGCCGGAAAAGGTCAGCCTGCAAAAATGGGATGTGCAATGCAACTACGCGACGGACGAAGCCAACATCGCCATCCTCTGGACGGACAAGGATGGCGAAAGCGGATACCGCGTTTTGCGCAACGGCGAGAAGGTGGCCGAACTGCCTGAAAACAGCGCGCAGTTTATCGAAACCATTACCCTGCTTTCCGGGCAAAACGTGGGATATACCATCGTGGCCTTTAATGCCATCGGCTCGACAAGCAGTTCAACAGTCACCCTAACCTGCTGATCGATGAAAATAAAAAACCTCACAATAATTGTGAGGTTTTTTTATTGAAAAATTTATTACGATTCGCCGAGTTGTTCTTTCACTTTTTTTGTTTGCTTGCCGCGTTCGTCGGTGGAAAGAAGGCGTTTGCGAATACGATAGCTTTCAGGGGTTACTTCCAGCAGTTCATCGTCAGAGAGGTATTCAATCGCTTCGTCCAGGGACATTTGTCGGGGCGGGGTGAGGCGGATTTCCATGTCGCCGCCGGATGCGCGCATATTCGTCAGGTGCTTCTTTTTACAGACGTTGATCGGGATATCCTGTCCGCGGGCATTTTCGCCAACCACCATGCCTTCATAAACGCTCACGCCGGGCCCCACAAACAACATGCCGCGCTCTTCTGCACTCTTGAGTGAGTATGCGGTGGTCGTGCCTGCTTCCCAGGCGACAATCGAACCTCTCGGGCGTGAAGCCATTGGCCCCGCCATTTCATCGTAGCCGCGGAAGATTGTGTGCATGACGCCTTCACCGCGGGTGGATGTGAGGAACTGATAGCGGAAGCCAAGCAGGCCGCGCGTTGGGACAATGTAAACGATGCGCGTCATGCCCTGACCTGCATCATGCATCTCGGTCATTTTGCCGCGCCTGCTCCCCAGCATTTCCACCACCACACCGACAGTTTCTGCGCTGGTCTCGATATGTACTTCTTCAAAAGGTTCAAGCACGGCGCCATCTTCGGCTTTGTGATAGATAACCTCGGGGCGTGAAACCTGGAACTCATAGCCTTCGCGGCGCATGGTTTCGATCAAAATACCCAGATGCAGTTCGCCGCGGCCAGAGACTAAAAAGTTTTCAGCCGAGTCGGTTTCTTCCACACGCAAAGACACATTGGTGCGGAGTTCTTCGAATAGACGTTCGCGCAATTTTCGTGAAGTTCCCCAGGTGCCTTCTTTGCCGGTGAACGGGGATGTGTTCACGCCAAAGGTCATGCGGACGGTTGGTTCTTCCACTTTGATGGTGGGCAACGCGACCGGGTTGGCGGGGTCTGCAAGGGTTTCGCCAATGGCGATCCCTTCCAGGCCTGCCAATGAAACAATATCACCTGCTTTAACTTCGTCTACTTCAACCTTATTAAGTCCTTTAAAAGTGTAAAGATAACGCGCAGTTTCAGGTGAATTGGTTCCGTCTAATTTCATGCGTGTCAATTTCTGGCCTACTTTGATCGTGCCTGCAAAGACACGTCCAATGGCGGTTACGCCGCGATAATCATCGTAACCAAGGGCAGTGATGAGCATTTGTAACGGAGCATCGGGTTCCACTTTGGGAGCCGGGATATGCTTGAGGATCGTATCGAACATGGGTTGCAGATCAGGGCTGAGGTCTGCGGTGAGGCCGGCTTTCCCGGCAGTCGCCTGGGCATACACAACAGGGAAATCCGCCTGTTCTTCTGTTGCGCCAAGTTCGATAAACAAGTCAAAGGTCTCGTTGAGCACACGCGCAGGTTCGGCGTCTTTGCGGTCGACTTTATTAATCACCACGATGGCTTTGTGCCCCATGGAGAGAGCCTTCTTTAACACAAAGCGTGTCTGCGGCATGGGGCCTTCAGCCGCGTCGACAAGCAACAATACGCCATCGACCATGTTCATCACGCGCTCGACCTCGCCGCCGAAATCGGCATGTCCGGGTGTGTCCACAATGTTGATTTTTATAGGCGCTTTGGTTTCGGGGTCAACAAGTGTGATGGCGGTGTTCTTGGCAAGAATGGTGATGCCGCGCTCGCGCTCGAGATCGTTAGAGTCCATCACGCGTTCTTCGACATGCTGGTTTTCACGGAAGGTGTGAGATTGGCCCAACAATTCATCCACGAGTGTGGTCTTGCCATGATCTACATGGGCAATGATGGCAATATTACGAAGGTCGGTTCTTTCAATTTGCATGGTTTCTTCTTTCAATAAACATTTTAATTATTCGAGGGCAAAGAAAAATTTTCTTCACTTACACACAAAAACCCCCGACGGGAAAGCCGAGGGCTTGAAGTCAATGGGTCGGCGTGCGGCTCGTATATTATCAGAGAGTGTTGGTTTTGGGTAGGGAGCGAATGACCCTACAATCTTGCAGACTTGCCCGCCTGCCGAAGATCGCGATAATTCCACCACACCTGCCAGATGCGAAGCGCCGCCTCCACTTGAATCTTCAGCGACATCTTCGATTTTCCCCAGCGCCGGTCCGCAAAATGGATGGGGGATTCTCCGATCTTGAATTCCAGGCAATGGGCAAGGTATGCCATTTCCACGAGAAATACATAACCGCTTGAATGAATGCGCTCGAACGGCATTTGCCTGAGGGCATCACTGCGCCACATTCTATACCCGGTTGTGACGTCGCGCAAAGGCAGTCCCAGAATACTGCGCGCATAAAAATTACCAAAAGCGGAAAGGCTTTTTCGCCAGGCAGGCCAACGTTGATCCACAGAGCCGCCCTGCATATAGCGGGACCCCAGCACAACATCACAGGTTTCGAGGAGTTTGGTCATCTCCACCAGCGCAGACGGATCGTGGGAAAAATCCGCATCCATCTGAACGATGGCCTGGGCGTCGCCATCCAGAATTTTCTGAAACCCATTCAGATATGCTGAGCGCAGTCCCATCTTCCCCGGGCGGTGAAGAACCCCAATTCGTCCAGGGTGTTTCAGCGCAAGTTCATTGGCAATCTGGCCTGTGCCGTCCGGGCTGTTATCGTCCACAATGAGGAGATACAAATCGAGAGGGAGCGAAAATAAAGCGGAGACCAGTTTGGGCAGGTTCTCCGCTTCGTTATAGGTGGGTGTAATAACTGTAATATGCAATCAAGACCTATTTCTTGTTTCGCAACAACTCCGCTTTTATTTGATCCACCGTTGTAAATTGGGTCTTAAGCGAGGGAATTTCAACGATCTTTGCGCCTAATTTATCGGAGCGTTTTGCCATTTGATCGCGATCTTTGATGGGATAAAAATATTCCATGGATTGATCGAGCCGTGTGTGTAATTTCTCGCCCAAAGCAACAAGGTTGGATGGGGGTAAAACAAGCACAAAGTCTGTGCCGCTTAAGTGGCCGAGAAAATCCTCAGGGCGGCTGACTTCACGCATGGTATTGACGATCATTAAACTGATCGCCCGCAGAACATCGTCTGATGCCACAAAGCCGTAGGCTTCGCGGAAGGAATCCATGTTGTTGAGCAGGACGAACAATAAAGCCGAGCCATCCCTGCCAATGACTTCGGAGAGTTTTTCGTCCACCAGGGCGCCTTCGGGCAGGCCGGTGACGGGGTTGGTCAGGGACCCCTGGCTTACTCTTTTTAGGGCGTTACGAACGCGCAGGCGTAATTCTTGAACATCAAAGGGCTTGGTGATGTAGTCGTCAGCGCCAATTTCGAGGCCCTGGAGCTTGTCGGAACGGTCGCGCTTTTCGGTGAGGAAAATGATGGGAATATCGGCGGTGCGGCGGTCGGCGCGCATCCGGCGGGCTACTTCGTATCCGTCAATGTCCGGCAGGCGGATATCAAGGATGACCAGGTCTGGGTGGTCTTGCAGGGAGGAGCGGACTCCATCTTCGCCCCAATTGACGGTAAACACTTCATAGCCCTGAACGCGGAAATATGCATTCAGCATTTCAGCCACGTCAAGGTCGTCTTCAACGATGAGTATTTTGGACTTGGTGTCTGTCATGCCAGGTTCTTTTCGGTTATGAAATTGGTTCTTTTTGTACGATGAATTCGCAGACGCTGTCTCCGATTGCAACGCACTTGGATTCGTTTACGCGGAATTCATTGCCGCCAGATACCCATTTAAGGGCTTCCTGCAATAAACCTGTTGAAATAAAACAAACGGGCTTATCCACGCCTGTGCGTCCCCAACAGCATGGACATTTGTGGATGGTCCAGACCCATTCGGTGTCCTTTTCTTCGACGGTTGTTTGTTGATCACTCAGCTGGGAAAATATTTTGGCGAAAGCTGGCAGGCCAATTCTCAGTTTGGATTGAAGCGGGAGAACGACGAAGGCTAAATCTGCCGCGCCGGCCAACGCTCCGAAATTCTTGAGCGCATCGGAAAAAGTCGCACGTCCGGCCCGCAAGGCAAGTCCGCGCCCGCCGCGAGGCCCGTACATTTCTTCGAGTGCGGAACCAATGGCGGAGAGCTCGACAAAATCAAAACCTTTATCCAGGTTGTCGGGCGGGTAATTTTCAACATAATGATTCAAGCCGCCGAGGTTCAGGATGGCGTTCAAGCCATTCTTGCCCATTACCTCTTCCAGCGATTTGATGGTGATCAATCCAAATTTATTAGGGTAATACAATCCACTTTTTTGAAGGGGGGCCATAAAAACTCCACTAGATCAACTTCGCCAGATCTTCGGCGGCGCGACGCATATCAAGGAAGATCAGGCCAAGTTTGGCCTGTTCGCGTGCCAGCGCGGTGAGAACTGCCTCTTCACCAACTGACATCAAAACAACATACCCTTTCAAGCCCTTGATGTAAACCTGCTCAAGAGAGCCACGCCCCAATTCGCCTGCAATACGTTCACCTAACGAAAGCATCGCCGCAGACATGGCAGAGACGCGATCTTCTTCCACGCCTTGCGGAAGAGCAGATGCGATGCTCAAGCCATCAACGCTAACCACCGCTGATGCTTCGATATCTGGCGAGGATGCCTGTAATTGGCGCAGGCGGTCCACCATTTGTTGCGTACGGTTTTTAGACAAGCCAGCCCTCCTGGGGGAAATTTAACGCTCAATTTTCACTTGAAACGTCGGTTTTTTAGATCGTGAGACTATTTTAGAACATGGCTTTCATTGTGTCAAGTTCGGTATGTAGAATGGGTTTTTGGAAAATCTTTTTAAACGCAAAGTATACGAAGTTCACAAAGGGGGAAAGGATGCAAACTATTCTTCCTTCTTGAAGCGGTTGCGCATTCCCTGTACTTTGGATTGCAAATCCTGGAAGAAATCGCTTTCGACGATTTCCTGCACCTGCTTGTCCAGCTTGGAGCGATCTACCATGATCTCGAGTTGTTGGACGCGGGCACGCAATGTCTTTTCGCGCTGGGCTACTTTATCGACCATGACCTTGAACACTCCTGTAAGGGTGTCAATTTCGTCACGGAAGTTTCGCGGGTTGCCGCTATCTTCCTGCCATTCATAGCTATAATCCCCTTCTGCGATCTGCTTTGCAACCCCCGCCAGGCCGATAATGGGACGGGTGAGAAAACCTGAAAGCCAAAAAACCAGGAGGAAAATAAGGATGTAGCTTATGATGAATGCGATTGCTCCACTACGAAGAATGTTCGCGCGGACTTCTTCTACGTAGCTTGCTTCGATATCCACACCGATGGCGCCAATGGCATTGCCATTATCGTCAATGATGGGGGCATACGTGGTGATCCACCTGCCAAAGTCATCCTTGTAAGGCTCCCAGGCATCCACCTGGGCTGTCAAGCCATTGTAAATATTGGACGATGTGGAGGTGTAACGCTGGCAGAACCTAAACCCGCCGCGCGGCTCGCGGAAATAGCCGGTACTTCCAATGGCTATGATCTCGCCTGTTTCAATTCCTTTTATGTAGGTATACATACGAGTCTGCGGCTCGATCTGCTGAACTGCCTTCAACCAGTATTCGTGTTCCATGTAAAGCGGATTGTCTTCCGGATAATATCCATTTTTATCCTTGGGGGTATCGGCGCTGGGTTTCTCCGGCGGACAGGCTGGGTTATCCGCGCTTTCCTCTTTGTAAAGCTGTACGAAGCCCTCTTTATCCATCCCCTGGATGGCGCCTTGAATAGTCTCTTGAAGATCGTCGGTAATGGTCTGAAAAACACGGTCTGATGTGTATTGATAAAACCAGTAATAGCTGGCGACAAATACCGGGGTGAAAATAAGAATAAAACTAATCCAGATTTTCAGGCGCAGGCTGAAAAAACGACTGGTGGGTTTGGCAGGCTCAGTTGTTTGTTCGTTCATCATCACATCCTATGGATTAATGGTTTCGAGAACTTCGAGAACGGCGGGGTGTTGTTCGGGTAAACCGTAGTGGTCCACCAAAAACGCCATTACGAAATCAGAGATCATTTCGCGGGTATATGCTTCCACTTTTACTTCGGGGTTTGGCAAAAAACCGATATGCATTGGCGAAAAACGAGTGATTGCGAGTTCCTCCTGGCGGCTTCGGCCTTCCACTTCTGGAGGGAAAACAGGTTCGACATATTTTAACGGCAATTGCACCAAACCATTACGCATGTAGTGCTCCATCAGGCGGTCTGGCTCCACTTCGTTGGCGATCCCAAAAACAGGCGGATCCCCTTTTTGTTGGGCATCTCGAATGACCTGGGCAAGACACTCATAAATAATGAATACCGCCAGCCTGTGATTTTCAACCATCATTTCACGAAAGGAAGGCTCGACAGCCAGAGCATGAGCCAGGCCGCAGCGCCGCCCGCGGACGTAGCGAAATGTGCGCACTCCTGCTGGTTGACCGTTCACCTCGACCAGCCAATAATGGAGGATGTGTCCCTCGCGATGTTCATTGCCGAACTGAGCGCGCCGCCTCATTCTCGTGACGTAATGCTGGTAGCGCGGAAAGAGCCTGGTATAAAGCCCAAGCATTTTTTCGATTCGCTCTGTTTCGCCTGAACCAAGCAGATCGTAGATTGCGACATTTTCAACCTGCTTCACCAAACACGCAGGCATTACTTGTCATCCTCCCCAAAATCCAGCTTGTCTAACACGCTGGCCCCGCGGGTGCGGCGTTTCAATTGCCAGCTCAACATGCTTTGCTCATACGTGGCGCGGACGCGGAAAGCCGCATACACAGCCACCAAAGCAAGCGCAATCCCAACGCCCAGATAGACCAACGTGTACTGCCCGCGGGTAAACCCAAACTGCAAACCCAGTGTGATAATGGCGAAGGCTGTCAAACTCCCGATGATGGTTCCAGCGGAGGGCAGGTAGCTGTCAATGAATATGCTGACGCGCCCGCGCTTTTCGTTGGGAACCATGGCCTGAAATGCCTTTCGAGCGGAGAGGTCCACGGTGTCGTAGGTTGTGCGCGAAACGCCCTGGGAAATTGAACTACCCACATAGCCGGGAATGAAAAAATTCGCGATGACCGAGCCAAGCATGACAAAAGGTTGAATGAGAAAACTGCGTTTCAAGGAAATGCGTTCGATGAGCTTTGCAGAAATGCCTTGCACAAAAATGGACGCGAAGGCAATCGCAAGGTTGTATTGAGCGTAAAAGGATTGAAAGCCGCTTCCGAGGTTTAGCTTTGCATCGGAGAGGGCATCATACAGGAGAATGGTCATCACACTGCCTGCGGCCAGCATCCCCAATGCAGACCATGCAAATGCAGGGATGGTTTTGATGAACTCCCACCCTTCTGAAAGAGTTTCCTTCATCGTAGTTTGTGTGCGAACAGGCGGAGCGAGCTTAACCGTCCGCAGACCGAATTGGGCTGTCAGGCAGGCGAGGAAAAATATCGAGGCGTTGAGCAATAACAATTTGACGGGACCAATTTCCAGCTTGGCGTCGAGCGCCCCAATCCCCAATCCAATGATGGCGCCGAGGAATGCAAAAATCGCAATGATCGGCATTACACGGCGGCCTGTCGCAGGTTCGTAAATGTCGTTGACGAGGATCCAGAAAACGACGGGAAAGAAGCGCCATTGCTGGTCGTTCAAGAGGTAGATAAGGGTGTAGCTGATGGAGGCGGGGAAGGATTTTGAAAGAAAGGTCAAAGGCAGTGCGGCATACAGAATTACAAAAACGAGCAATACGCCGCCAAGGAGTTTTACGCGGTCGAAGCGATCTACGATGAGGGATTGAATTCCCGTTGCGAGAATCAGCAAGACCATGTCGATTGCCCAAACCAGCAAAATATAATGATCTTTAACTTCAGCCAAAAATCCGCTGACGGAGACTACCTTGGTGATGCCCATGGCGGCGTAATTTGCAAATAAAATAAAGCCGAGGGAAAAAACCAGCCTCGACTCTCCAGGGCGTAAGGGCACCCGCCGTTTTAGCCATTCGATCATGAAATATTTTTACTCGAATTGAATTTTTATTATTTCAGGATTCGGCTTGTGCGTATTTTTCGGGTTCCTTGTCAAACGAAGCCTTACAGCCAGGGGAGCAAAAATAATAGGTCTTCCCTTTGTATTCGGATTTCCATTGGGCGGTGGCGGGGTCAACTTCCATTTTACAGACGGGGTCTATTTCCATGAGGCTCTCTCCTTTTGAAATGTAGGGCGAGTATAACCGATAAGATTACTCCAGGCTCAAGCGCCGTCCCCGGCGGCGATTTACGAGGAAATCCTGCGCCGGGGACGGCGCAGGGAGCGGTTTGCGATTACTCTTCCGCTTGTTTGTCGACCAGGTCTTTTACGCCGAATTGTTTTTCATACAGACTCAATAACTCGCGAGCTTTCCGCCGAAATTCCAGATCTGCATTTCCAAGTGCCATGGATTCGTCCAGGTACTCCATGTGAGCGACCAAACGCTCACGAAAATTATTGACTGGCGAAACAGGCAAAAGCGCTTTCAGTTCATTGATCAATCTCTTTGCCTGCTCAACAACAGCCAGCGCATCGGAGAGCGGAGTGCTTTCGTCAATAACCTGTTTGAGCAGTTTGCATTTATAAGTGCGGCAGGCATGTGGATAGTCGGGCGAGGTGTGGATGGGGCACTTGCCCGCCCAAAGCGGACAAGGCAAACCAAAGCCGCGATTTTCAGGTTCGACCCCAAGCACATTCAAGCCCAGTCCGCGAACTGTTTCCACTTCAACGGATTTGAGCTTTGCCCAGAGAAATAAATGTCCACTGCAACACAAGCCGCAGGTGGTACATAAAACATCTGCTGGAGATAGGTTTTCATCTGTATCGGCCATGATGGGAATAGTATCCTAGATCGATTAAGAAAAGAGCGCGAGTCAAACTATCTGACTCGCGCTCTTACATAGCAAATCCTTAATTCGGCAACCCCAACTCGATCAACTTCTCCTTCGTCGGCACACCCTTCTCATCCCAGCCGCGCAACTTATAAAACTCAGGCAGCATCTTATCGAGTTCAACAACCTTGCCTTTGGCGGGCCCATCGGGAAGCGGTTCATGCAACATGCGGTGCGGAAGGGTATCTTCAACAGAGCCAGCCTTGAGCAGGAACATGCGCTCCAAGTTATACACGCGCTCGGCAGCTTTCAACGCTTCTTCGGGAGTGTAGCCCGCGCCCGTGGAAAGGTTCATCATCTCGGCGAGGCGCTGAGGCAGAATCATGCGGTCTTTGCTGAAAGCATAACGAATGGCGACGAAGACGCACAAGCCAGAACTATCCATCAGCGCAAACGAATCTTCAAAGTGCTTGACGAGTTCAGGCTTGCCTTCAGTCATCAGCGGATTCTCTTTGACAGGCACGCCGAAGACTTCTTCGTAGGCCACATCACCTTCCATATGAGACGCGCCTTTGTTGGATGTGGCATACAACAAGCCCATGCCCTGTGAGCCGCGCGGATCGTAGCCCGGGAATTCCTGTTTGCGTGTGGTGACTGCAATTTCAGGATGACCATATTTTTCCGCGAGACGATAACTGCCCTGCGCGAGATCATTTCCAAAGCCTTCACGATATGCCATCTTTTTTATCATCTCGATCATCGCGTCGTGGTCGCCGAACTTCAACGGCATCCCAATTATTTCTTCCGAGATATAACCCTTCTCATACATTTCCATTGCGGCGGCAATCGTCATGCCTGTTGTGATCGTGTCCATGCCGAATTCATTGCACAGATAATTCGCCTTCACCAACGCGGCAAGGTTGCTCACCCCACAACCTGTTCCCAGTGATGAAATGGTTTCATATTCAGGACCTTCACCCTTGCCCTTATATTTTCCATCGGGCACTTCGGTCAGTCGTCCGCATGAAAGCGGACAGCGATAGCAAGGCGTGTGTCGAATCAAATATTGATTCTTGAGCGCATCGCCGTCAATATTATTCACGCCCTCAAACGTGCCTTGCAAAAAATTTCGCGTCGGCAAAATGCCAAGCGTATTCGTCACCTGCGGCACATACGACGTGCCGTAAATTCGCATGTTCGAGCCCTTCTTCACATCCGCGCCCACATTCTTGGACGTGTCCACGCTCAACGCGCGCATCTCATCGGGTTTATACAGCGCGGGATTTTTATTTCCCATCGCCACAACCGCCTTGAGATTTTTCGACCCCATCACCGCGCCGACTCCAGAACGAGCCGCCGCGCGATGTTTGTCATTCATAATCGCCGCCATCAACGCAAGATTTTCTCCCGCCTGCCCGATACATGCGACTCTCGCTTCGGTGGATGTTTCACCCTTCAAGATGTCCGTCGTCTCATGCACATCCTTCCCCCAAACATGCGCCGCAGACCTGACCTCGACCTGATCCTCGTTTACGAAGAGATATACCGGCTCTGACGATTTCCCCTCGAAGATGAACATATCGAATCCCGTGCGCTTCATCCAGGTTGGGAATTCACCGCCCGAGTTGGAGTGCGCCAGCGCCCCCGTCAGCGGGGACTTGGTGACGACCATGTAACGGTTGCCAGTTGGCGCGGGGGTTGCGGTCAGCGGGCCTGTGGCGAAGATCAAAATATTTTCAGGCGAAAGCGCATCCGCCATCGGATTCATCTCTTTATAAAGATAATGGATCGCCCATCCGCGCCCGCCGAGGTAATCGCGCGCGATCTTCGGGTCAACGTCTTCCTGGGTGACTTTTTTGGTGGTGAGGTTTACACGTAAAATTCTGAGGTGCCAGCCGTACATGGGAGGTTCTCCTTGAAGGATGAATTATGAAGGATGAAGGATAAAGAAAGTCGAAGGTCAAAAGTCGAAAGTTTTTTTTGCTTCGTGTTTCTTCGTGTCCTTCGTGGATTAAGAATCAACCGCCAGCAATCGCGGAAAATGCTGTGACCATATCGCCTTCAACAAGGCGTGTGTTCATATCTACAGTGAGGCCGTTCAACACGATGACGCTTGTGTCGTCGAGCGGGATGTCAAATTTTGAAATCGCGTCGTAGACCGTCGTCCCGTCTGGGACATCCATCTCCACCACGCCGTTTATTGCCTGAGGTGGAAGAGCTTCGCGGTAGTTGGCAATCAACTTGACATAGATCATCATTTGCGAATTCTAGCATGAAAAAGACGAATGATGAAATATGAAGGATGAAGGAGGAATAAAGGTCGAAGGTCTAAAGTCAAAGGTCTTTTCCTTCGTACCTTCGTGCCCTTTGTGGTTAAATAGAACCATGAAAAGACAACTCCCCTATCACGGCTGGTGCTTCGTGTGCGGACATGACAACCCGCACGGCATTGGACTCACCTGGTTCGTGGACGATGACGGCATTATGACCTCAGAGTTCACCTTGAACGAAGCACAGCAGGGGCCGCCCGGTCATGCGCACGGCGGAGCATCTGCAGCGATATTGGATGAAGCCATGGGGCTGGTCGTTTGGGCGGCGGGACATAAAGTGGCGGCGGTCAATTTGGAGATCAATTATCATAAGCCGCTTCCGCTACATCAACTGCTGAAACTCGAAGCGCGCATCACTCAAAGGGATGAGCGGAAAATATTCTCGACAGGCGAAATCAAACTGACAGATTCAACCGTCGCCGTGAGTGGACGCGGAATCTACGTCGCCGCGCCGAAGCTGTTTGAAAATGTCAGGTTAAAGGCGGACGAGTCGTGAAAATAATCCAATTGAAGCGCGGCATTTTCATCCTCCCGATTCTGATTTTAACTTCCTGCATTGTCGTTCCCACCCCTGCGCCAACTTCGGCCATAGCCGTGCCTGTGATAATTCTGGTGGAGGAAAATCCATACAGGCCGCAATCGAAAGATGTCGGTTTGAGGCTGGCGAGTGCCATCGTCAACAACGCCAGCCTGTTGGAGCGCTTTGACCTCGACCCCTTTCGCGTGGAGTTGAAGATCGCAGGCTCATTGCCAAGCGTGTGCAACGAATTGCGAATTGATGTGGCGCCGCCCAACGCAAGTTTTCAAATCTTTATTGAGGTGTACAGCCTGATCAACACAGACATCGATTGCGATAATGTCTTCCAGCAATTTGAAGCCAGCCTGCTTTTGGGCGTTTACTCCGATGGGCGGTATACGGTTTGGGTGAACGAAAGTTTTGCAGGGGATTTCATTACCTATTGACGGAACTTTTCATCCACCTGAAACGTTGGGTAAAAAAGGAGACCCATGAAAAAAATTTTGATTATATTAACCGCCCTTCTCTTCGCCATAAGCGCGTGCGCCCCTGCAATGGATGAGCCTGTCAACAGCGAAACCCCCTCTGCGCCTCAGCCAGACGGCTATGCTCCCAGCCCATCCGATTTAACCCTGACGCGCGGCGAAGCATACGTGGATGAAATCAATATGCTCGCGCTCGAAAGCTATCCCCTGCAATTCATGCTAAACCTCAAAGGCAGTCTGCCTACACCATGCCACCAGTTGCGTGTTGCAGTGAGCGCCCCAGATTCAGAAAACAAAATTCTTGTGGATGTATATTCTGTTTCGTCACCCGATTCAATCTGCATTCAGGTTCTCGAGCCGTTCGAGGTCAACATCCCGTTTGGAAGTTTCCCCACGGGGCATTACACCGTTTGGGTGAACGGCAAACAAGTCACTGAATTAGATTCGTAAGCAGGAAAGAAGAAAGAATAGGGCTTACGCAGTTCAAAATCTTTAGCCGCGAATTTCGCAAATTCACGCGAATTATTCAAGAAATTCGCGAAAATTCGTGTAATTCGCGGCAGGTCTTGTGGTCTTGCGTAAGAGAGCGTTTCTTAAATCCGAAAATTGAAAAAGAAAAGAATATTAACCACAGAGAACACGGGGGCTTTTTTAAGGTTTTTTCTCCGTGCTCTCTGTAATCTCTGTGGTAAAAAAGCCTGGCTCATGTGTAGACTCTGTGCAATAGATCAAAATCTTTTAACGCGAATTTTTTCGCGTCATTCGTCTCATTCGAAAAATTCGCGTTAAGTTTTTTTTTGAAAGTCCGAGTGTTCAGCCTGCACACTCTTTACACATGAACCAAAAGCCTTCAAGAAACAGTTACTAAGTTCTAAAGAAGAAAGATTCGAATTCCTCTTTCTTCTTTCTTCTCAGTATTCACTCCACCCTGCTGACCGCCCCGACCTTCGCGTTTACCAACTTCACCAAATCAGCCACGCCTAATTGAATATCCAATCCGCGTTGACCACCTGAGATATAAATTTCAGCGAAAGATTGCGCGGCAGAATCGAGCGCCACCTGAAAGCCTTTGTTGATCAACGCCAGCGGGGAAATACCCCCAGCCTGCAATCCCGTCAACGCTTCGGCTTCGCGCTCGCTGGGCAGGTGCATTTTTTTCTCACCCAGAAAAGACGCCAGCAATTTCAAATCCACCACGCACGGAGCGGGGATCACCGCCAGCACGGGTTTGCCTTTTTCCCGCACGGTGACGATGGTCTTGAAAACCTGTTCCGCGGGCACGCCCATCAAACGCGCAACTTCCACCGCGCCCAGTTTTTCGGCGGGAACTTCGTGCGCCGTGTATTTCACCTTGCGCGCATCCAAAAATCTTGTAACATTATTCGTGATAGCCATGCGATATAAAATCCTGTACAATTATAAACACAAAGGAGGCAGACATGTCCAACCATGAACAGGAAAGACTAAAACGACTCCGTGAAAAACAACTTCAAGCGCGCGACCCGCTCGTCAAACAGCGCAACTTCCAACACAGCAGTTCCGTCAAAGAAAAACGAATGCGCAAACCCTTCTCCATGTCCAAAGCGTGGAAGGATATTCCCCACATCATCAAAGCCCCATTTTACGCCCTCATCCTCGGCGTCATCCTCGTCTTCATCCTGCCAATGTTCTGGAACTCGCCCTACGCCATCATCGCCGCCGCAGGCGCAACCCTCGTATTTATTTTATTTGGAGTCGTCTTCGGAAGTTCGCTCGACCTGCGCGACGATATCAAAGACCACATCAAATAATTGGATGAAAAGCATCGCCTCGTTCTTAACTGACAACTGACTCAGCAAACAAACATTTTCCACCCCCAATCACCCGGAGGCAAAATGATCAGCACAGAAATCTTAACCCAGTTCGGCCTGTTCAACGGACTCCCCGAATCACTGCTCGAAGAGATCGCCGCCATCAGCAGGGAAGAGTTCTGCAAAAAAGGTGAGTTTGTCTTCCACGAAGGCGAAAGAGCGGATAAGTTACATTTCCTCATCAATGGCAGTGTTGCCTTGCTTGTAAATCTCACCTCACGGCCTGAAAGCGTCACCGTCTCTTTTGTATCCACGCCGTTTCAAAGTTTCGGCTGGTCTGGCGTGGTGCCGCCCCACCATTACACTTCCAGCGCCAAATGTGACGAAGACTCGAACCTGCTCGTCATCCCTGCCGAACCTTTCATGAACCTGCTGGAAAAAAATCCCGAAGCAGGTTTCAAGGTCATGCAGCGCATCACCGTCATCATTGCAGATCGTTTGCGAAACAGCCGTCAGGCGTTGATCAAAACCATGTAATTCCTGGAGCCCATCAGCAAGCTGATGGACTCCAGAGTCAATTCCAGTGTTGTAAAAACCATCAGGAAACAGAAGCAGGCATGGGCGCGGTAAGAAGCGTCTGTGCCTGCTTTGATTTTTTATCCCGCGTAGTACAATTATCCGAATGAAAACAGCATCCGCGGCAATTCCTCTTGAAAAACTTTTGGATCAACTTCCAGAAACCTACAGCGTCACAGACCGTGAGCTGGTGCAACGCGCATACATTGTGGCAGAGCAGGCGCATCGCGAACAGAAGCGGCATTCGGGGGAGCCGTACATCAATCACTGCATTGCGGTTGCCAGCATCCTCGCGGATTTGAAAGTGCCGTCTGAGGTGGTGGCGGCGGGGTTGTTGCATGATACGGTGGAAGATACCACCATCACCCTGGCAGACATCCGCCGTGATTTTGGGGATACGGTAAAAATTTTGGTGGACGGCGTGACCAAGCTCACCCACCTGCCGCGTGTTTCGCGCGGCGACCAGCACGCCGAAAATGGCAACAATGGAAACGAAATCGAAGAGCCTCTGACCGAACCCGCCCTGCTTGGCCGCAAAGAGGATATGATCTCGGAGACCCTGCGAAAGACTTTCCTTGCCATGGGCGAGGATGTGCGCGTGGTATTGATCAAACTGGCGGATCGTTTGCACAACATGCGTACGCTTGGGTATATGCCCGAACACAAGCGCAGGCGCATCGCGCAGGAGACGCTGGATATTTTTGCCCCGCTCGCAAACCGACTGGGCATCTGGCAGATCAAGTGGGAATTGGAAGACCTCGGCTTTCGGCATATGCACCCTGATAAATATAAGGAAATTGCGGAACTGCTGGCTGAAAAAAGACCAGACCGTGAAGTGCAGTTGGAAAACATAAAAGAAGGCCTGATCAAACTGCTCGAGAAAAATAATATCAAAGCCGAGATCAGCGGGCGGCCCAAACATATTTATTCGATTTTTAAAAAGATGCAAAAGAAGGGCAAGCCCTTCAATATGGTGCATGATGTGCGCGCCGTGCGTTTGATTGTGCCAGATGTGCCATCGTGCTACGCCGCGCTGGGGGTCATCCACACCACCTGGCGGCCCATCCCTGGCGAGTTCGATGATTACATTGCCGCGCCGAAGGATAATTTTTATCAGTCCCTGCATACGGCTGTGGTGTACGAAGACAAACGTCCGCTGGAAGTGCAGATCCGCACGACGGAGATGCACCTGAACGCGGAATATGGCATCGCCGCGCACTGGCGATATAAGGAAGGCACGAAGCATTCCGATAAGAATTTCGAACAGCGCATCAATTCCCTGCGCTCGATGATGGAATGGCGTTCGGATGTGAATGACGCCGCCGAATTCGTGGAATCCATGCGCAGTGATGTGTTTCAGGACCGCGTGTACATCTTCACCCCGCGCGGCGACATCATAGACCTGCCCGCTGGCTCCACCCCCATCGACTTCGCCTACCACGTTCACACGGATATTGGTCATCGCTGTCGCGGGGCGCGGGTAAATGGCAAGCTCGTGCCTTTGTACCAGGAATTAAAGACGGGCGACCAGATTGAGATACTCACCACCAAACGCGGCGGACCCAGCCGTGACTGGTTGAATCAAAACCTCGGCCTCATACGAACCTCCCGCGCGCGCTCGAAGATCAAGGTCTGGTTCAAGAAGCAGGAGGATGAGCAAAACCTGGCGCAGGGACGCGATACGCTGGAACGCGAACTGCAAAGGCTTGGCATCACCGAGATCAACTTTGAAAAGCTGGCGCGCGATCTCGGGTATAAAACTCCAGATGAGTTGTTTATTGCACTCGGTTGCAGTGACTTGTCCATCAGCAAGATCATCAAGCAGTTTGCAGAGGACGAAGTAACGGAAGATATTCTTTCGGTAAACGCGCCTGTCAGGCCAACGATATCCACAGACGTGGTGGAAGTGGTTGGCTTGAAAGGTATGCTTTCCAGCATGGCGCGCTGTTGCAACCCCATGCCAGGTGATCAGATCGTGGGTTTCATCACTCGCGGACGCGGCGCAACCATCCACCGGCAGGATTGCCCGAATATTTTGCAAACCAAAGACCGCGAGAGAATTTTGCAAGTGGGCTGGGGGCATGTGGAACGGACGTATCCCGTGCCTGTCAATATCAAAGCCTATGATCGTCAGGGGCTGGTGAGCGACATCTCCAACCTGCTTTCGGATGAAAATATCAATATCGCGAACGTGACGGTGAATGTCAACCGCAGTATTGCCGATTTGCGGCTGATTATCGAAGTAAAAGATATTGCCCAGCTCAGCCGTATCCTCACCCGCATCGAAAATCTGCCTAATGTAATGGAAGCGCACCGCACGAATCCGGGGTGAAATGTATATCCACTATTGCATCTATGAAATCAAAGCCCATGAAAATATCTTATATTCTTAAGTATAACTCTGCACTTATCGTATTCCTCTCTACCTTTGCTCTTTATGGATTCAGCACCGGCATAAAGATTACAGAACAATCCAAGACCCCACAATACGTCTACCTTGCCTATTCATTCCTGCATGGCCATACTGACCTTGTCACCCTACCCGAAAGTAATTACGATCTCATTCTATTTGAAGATAAATGGTATGTTCCTGGAGGCATCACCCCTGCTCTGTTGTTGGTACCCTTCGTGATCTTGTTTGGAAAAACGTTCAGCGATGTTCTGTTTGGCGTTTTAATCGGCGCCGTAAACGCTACCCTGATGAATTTCTTTCTAGGTGACTTTGTGGAAAGACCATCCACAAGGTTCTGGCTGATCGTCGTATTTTCCCTTGGCACCGCCCACTGGTGGCTTTCAAGCATGGGGTCGGTTTGGTTCAATGCACAGCTTGTAGCCCTATTATTCATGATCTTGTATGCTCGGGGGGTGGTTCGAAATAAGCCCTGGCTCGCTGGGCTGTGGCTTGGGCTTGCGTTTCTTGCCCGTCCCCCAACCATATTTTCTGCGTTGTTCTATTTTATATTTATCCTATATCAGGAACGCGCCATCCAATCCATTCTGAAAAAAATGATTCCTTTCAGCTTTATGTTGGCGGGATGCATAGCGGTCATGTTGACGTACAATCAACTACGATTTGGAAACCCATTGGATTTTGGCTATGGCTACGTGCGCGGAACAAACGCATTGATTCAAACCTTTGCCCGCAGCGGCGGCTTCAATGTTCAATATATGTCGTGCAATATTTATGTGTCCCTTTTTGGAATGCCAAACCTAGATTTGAACCCGTTGCCAAGCGTTAATGAAGCCTGTCCCTACCTTGAGCCAATTAGCCACGAATTTGGGAAGCTTTCCAATTTTTTCAACCCACTTGGGATGAGCTTTTTCCTTGCTAGCCCCATCTTTTTACTAATCTTCCGCGCCAAACTACGCGATAGTTTTGTTATCCCTGCCTGGGCCGGGATTATTGGTATTTTAATCCCACTTTGGATGTACCATACGACAGGCTGGGTGCAGTTTGGATATCGTTACACAACGGACTTCATGGTTTTTCTCTTCATCCTTCTTGCCAGCGCCATTAAACAAATGGGATGGCTGGAAAAGGTATTGATTGGATTGTCTGTGCTCATGGGTGGGGTAGGTGTCTACTTAATGTATTACATGACCTTCGAACTTGTTTGGCAAGAAATGTTTATTGATCTTGTGCGAAAAATCTATCACTTTGTATTTTGATATATCTGATGACTGAGTAGTCATGAAGCCGCATACCGAAGCACACTTCAACAAGGGACTTTGAGCTATCACCATGAGACTAAAAAAAGACAATACTATCAATATCATAATCGTTCTGCTGATCTTTTCGGCAGTTGTTCTGCGAATAGTGGCAATACCCAACTCAAACCCTGATATGGTGGTATACAACCTGCCCTGGTATCAGGAATTACACGAAAGAGGAATCGACAAGGCGCTAGGGACAAATTTCTCCAACTATACACCGCCTTATACATATCTTCTCGCGCTTGCCACCTTCACATACGGGCTTATCTCACCGCTTACCGCAATTAAACTCATTCCCATTTGCTTTGATTTACTTGGTGTAATCTTCGTATATAAGATCGTCAAACTAAAATATCAACACGGAAACTTACCTCCACTTGCGGCGGCAATCTACTTTGCCGCGCCTACCGTTATTTTGAACAGCGCTTATTGGGGTCAGGCTGATTCGATCTACACTTCCGCATTGCTGGTCTGCTTATATTTTCTAATGACAGAAAAACCACTCTTTTCCATGCTGGCACTTGGAGCGGCGTTCTCAGTCAAAGCACAGGCTGTTTTTTTGCTGCCGTTCCTCGGGGTGATGGCTCTTCGAAAAAGAATCCATTGGCTGTATCTTGGTGTCGCCCCACTCATATACTTGATTGCCATTTTACCCGTTGTGCTATTAGGCAGGCCGTTCGCCGATGCGTTGTTGATTTATGCAAGACAATCAGACACCTTTAACCTGCTCTCAATGAACGCGCCAAACATTTATAATCTTTTCCGGCGTGAGTGGTATTCGATCGTCCTACCGTTCGGTTTTGCAATTACGGTCGTGGCGACGCTTGTCTGGATGTACACAACCTGGCAGGCAACAGCAGAATTGAGTGGCAAATACATCATCCTCATCGCATTCATCTCAACGGCATTGATTCCCTACCTCCTGCCCAAAATGCATGATCGTTATTTCTATCCAGCCGATGTGTTCTCCATATTGCTCGCGTTTTACTGGCCTTCCTTATGGTTCATGCCCATCTTGTACCAACTCAGCTCTGGCGGGGCAATCTCGGTATTTCTTTTCAACACCAACTCATTGTTCCCAACGTATGGCTTTCTGTTGAACACCCTTGCAATTGCGATTGCCTTGCGAACCCAGCGGACCATTGAACATCGCGAGGTGACAAACCAAGCCATTTCATCTGTGCTTCCATGGCTGGCGGCAATCCTAGTGCAAATTGTGCTCTTTGGCCTCAGCTTAAACTTTTTACTCACACCTTCCTTCATTCGCATTGAATATGCAATGCCGTACATGTCCAAAACAACCAGCCTGACCAAATCAGAACGGTTCCAACAGGCTTTGCAAACCGTGGTTTATCTTGGCAGCGATCAGGGAACTCGGTTTTTAAAAAGGCTGAAATTCGACAACAACATACCTGTTTTTAACGGCCACGAAATTGCCCTGTTGGATGAAGCAAAGAAATCAATACAAAACGCAATGGCGATCTGGTATATATCCCTGGCCATTGGTGTCAGTTTAAGTTTACTTGCCTGGGCTGAAAATTGGCTTCCCAGGCTTTGTTACGGAATCAGTCGCGGTGGCTGGCTCGCCATGGGATTGTCGATCATCCTAGGGCTTACAGTTATTATCAACCCAACTAGCCCTATTGAAAGTATTCAATCCATTGACACGCTCTTGCAATTATTTCCAGCCGTTTTCTGGCGGGATTCATTTTTATTTTTATGCCTATTTACAGGCGGAAGTGGTTTTCTTTTAACAAGAATACAAAACGGGGTGTAAGGGCGTTTTTGGTCTCCAGATTGATTTGAATGCGTTATAATCCCGCCGATTTCAACATGTTATCTGTAACCGAAGCGCGTGAGCGCATCCTTTCACATTTTCAAACGACTGCAACAGAAGTCATTTCTCTGGCGGCGTGCGCCAACCGCATCCTGGCAGTGGATATTTCCACCGCGTACGATTTCCCCCTCTTCGACAATTCAGCCATGGATGGATTTGCCATCCGCGCAGAAGATACCTCACCCGTGACCCTTCGACAGGCTCAGGGCGGCGCCTTGCGCGTGGTCGCAGACATCCCGGCAGGTTCCACGCCGAGTGTGACTCTCCAACCCGGTGAAGCCGCGCGGATAATGACGGGCGCGCAATTGCCCGCAGGCGCAAATGCCGTCATCCCCGTGGAAGACACAGATTTTCACAACCGTGAAGCGGGCACATCCGCCCCAAAAACCGTCTCATTTACAAAGGTTATCGAAGCGGGAGAGAACGTCCGCCCGCGAGGCATGGATATTCGAGCTGGCGAAGTGGTTTTGAAAAAGGGGCAAACCCTCAAGCCGCAAGGTTTGGGTCTGCTGGCGATGCTTGGAATTTCAAATGTGCAGGTGTATAAAAAGCCGCGCGTGGCATTGCTCTCTTCTGGAGATGAATTGCTCGAAGTGGACGCTCCGCTTGAATCGGGCAAGATTCGCGATTCGAATTCGTATACGCTGGCGGCGTCCATCGAGAGCGCAGGCGGTGAAGTTCTGCGGCTGGGCGTGGCAAAAGACACACGCGAATCAGTGGAAGAGCTTTTTCAAAAAGCCCTCCGCGAGGATGTGGATTTCATTCTCTCGTCTGCGGGCGTGAGCGTGGGCGCGTTTGACTATGTGAAGGAAGTTGTGGAAGCCAATGGCTCATTAAATTTTTGGCGGGTCAACATGCGCCCGGGCAAGCCGCTGGCTTTCGGAAAATATTTCGACAGGCAATTCATCGGTCTGCCTGGCAACCCTGTTTCGGCATTCGTTGGGTTCGAGGTTTTCGTGCGTCCCGTGCTCGAGCGGCTGAGCGGCCAATTGGACGGAGGCAGGCGTCGGGTTAAAGTTAGAAGCGTGGAGGAGGTCGAATCCGATGGGCGGGAAAGTTATCTGCGGGCAAAAATCCACGAAAAAAATGGCGTTCTCTCCGCCCGTTTGACGGGGCATCAGGGATCTGGAAATTTGCTTTCGTTGGTGCAGGCGGATGCTTTACTTATTATCCCCGCTGGTGTAAAATGCGTGCCTGCTGGTCAGGAAATAGAGGCTCTACTACTGTGAGGAAGCATGGATAAATGGCTGTATCGCGCATCGCTTGCGCTCGTTATCATCGGTTTGCTTGTTTCGATTTATATGACCATCTACAAGGTTACATCCAACGACAGCATGTGCCTGGGTTCCGGCGATTGCTCCACTGTGAACGCGAGCCGCTATTCGGAAGTAAATAAGTTCCCAGTGGCGGCCATTGGCATTCTTGGCTATGCGGCGATCCTCGGGACGCTTTTGTTCGAAAAGCGCAATACTTTCTTCAAACAAAACGGCACGTTGATGATCTTCGGCATGGCGCTGACGGGTTTTATTTTTACCGTCTGGCTGGTCTATGTGGAGATCGCGCTGTTGAAAGCCATCTGCCCGTTCTGTGTCACATCACAGGTTGCCATGACGCTCATTTTCGTCCTTGCCGTCATGCGCCTGGTAAAAAACCCCCAATCATAGGAGGAAGTGAAAATGCCCCGTATTAAGTGTCACTACGCAGATTGTGTGTTCGTTGATGAAGGTTATTGTTCCGCCGCCGCAGTGGAGCTGGACCCGGACACCGGCTGTGCCACCTATTCGCCATCAGACGCCGCTGTTGTCAAAGAAGACGACTGGGACGAAGATGAAGAATCAGGGGAATGGGAAGATGAGGAATCTGATGAAGATGATGATGAGTGGCTCGAAGATGAGGATGAGTTCTAATCCTTCGACACGGCTCAGGACGCCTTCGACACGGCTCAGGACGCCTCCGCTTCATTCCTACCTGAAAATTGATTCTGTAAAAAAAGCCTTCTCTGCGCGAGAAGGCTTTTTTTATTCGGACTGCGGACTTTAGTCCGCTTCTTGCCGAAAACACGGACTAAAATCCGCAATCCAACTTTTTTTGCGTAAGTTGAGTTACTTAACCAGTTGATACAACAAAACGCCCGCCGCAACGGCAAGGTTGAGCGAGCTGACACGTCCCTGCATGGGCAGGGATACGGTCACATCACAGGCGGCGGTTTGCTCTTTTGTGAGTCCCTTTTGCTCGTTGCCCAGCGCCAACACCCAGGGGATTTGCGGTACGAGGGTCTGATAATCCACGTCTGCTTTGGCGGATGTGCCGATGAGTTGATATTTTCCCTCACGCGCCCAACCCAGAAAATCGTTGAATGAAGTTTGGATGATTGGCTTCCAAAACAACGTCCCCATGCTGGCGCGGATCACAGACGGATGATACAGCTCCACGCCGCCATCGAGCAGGAAGAGCGCGTCGGCGCCGACCGCATCCAGCGTGCGCAGGATGGTTCCCACATTGCCAGGGTCCTGCGGCGAGACAAGCGCAACGGCGCGGCGAAATGGTTTGGCATCTTTCAATTGACTCTTTCGCTGGCGGACGATGGCAATAATGCCCTGCGGGTTTTCCTTGTCAGCCAATGATTCCATCACTTGGGCAGTGACAGGCTGGGGCTTGAAAGAGAAGCGGGTAATCAATTCGTGGGCAAATGGGCTGGTCAGCACCCCCGATGAATATAGGATCGTTTCAACATCCCAGCCCGCTTCCACGGCTTCGCCCACATGATGAATCCCTTCCACGAGAAATAACCCGCTTTCATTGCGCGCCTTCTTCTGGCGCAACGCGCGCGCCTGTTTGATTAGTGGATTGCTCGTGCTGGTAATCAATGGTTTTTGCATATCTCCATTGTAAATGATTATTCGGCTGGAACGAAAGCCGCTGAAATTTAATTTTCAACCCGGGTATACTCAATCATATTTTGAACCGGAGCCTTCTTATGTCTACAATTACCCATCAATCCATGCAAAAAAACTATTGGAATTACGCGCTTTGGCTGGCGGTCTTTACCATTTTCTACAACATTGCAGAGGGATTGGTGTCGATTGGATTCGGTGTCAGCGACGAATCGCTTGCGCTCTTCGGTTTTGGCGTGGACTCGTTCATCGAGGTGATGTCTGGCATTGGCATTCTGGTGATGGTAAACCGTATTCGGCAAAACCCTGATACATCTCGCACGCCTTTTGAAATTACCGCCTTGCGGGTGACAGGCACCGCATTTTATATCCTTGCTGTGGGTCTTGGCCTATCCGCCGTGTATAACATCGTCACCAACCACAAGCCAGAGACAACCCTGCCAGGGCTGGTGATTTCAATCATTTCGATTGCCATCATGCGGGCTCTGGTGACAGGCAAACGCAAAGTGGGGCGGGCGCTCAACTCCATGCCCATTCTTGCAGACGCAAACTGTACGATGGTTTGCATTTACATGTCGGTGGTCTTGCTGGTTTCCAGCCTCATCTACCAATTCACCGGCTTTGGTTTTGTAGACAGCCTTGGCGCGTTGGGGTTGATCTACTTTTCCATCAACGAAGGCCGCGAGTCGTTTGACAAGGCCAAAGGCCTGGAATGTGACTGCGAAGATGAAAATTGCCAGTAGTTTATAATTATCTGCATGAAACTTTTTCGCTGGCTGGCATTTTCGCTGATTCTGTTTTTGTTTTCATGCCAGTCAAATTCCCCTCGACCCATTACCATCCTTGACGGCGAGACAATCCTCTCCGTCAACTCCAGCCTGAGAACGCCGTTGCTGATTCTGACCGAGGCGGGCATCAGGTTGCAGGCCACAGACCGCGTATTGGTCAATGGAATTCCTCTCGCGTTGGATCAACCCATCACGACGAATGATCCAATTCAATTGCAATTGCGCCGCACGGTCTCGCTCACCCTCGTCACCCCGCAAGGCGAACAAACGCTTCAAACTTCCGCGCTGACGGTGGGGCAGGCTTTGAGTGAAGCAGGGCTTTCACTCAGTGTGAACGACCTGGTCAACCCGCCCGTTGAAACTGCCGTCACCGACTCGATGACCGTGACCTATTCTCCCGCGCGGGATTTGGTCATCACATCTGGTGAGGATGCGATCAACATCCGCTCTGCCGCAGGGACGGTTGGCTCTGCTCTTGCCGAGGCTGGGATTCCGCTGACAGGGTTGGATACCAGCCGTCCGCTTGAGAGCGAAGCGCCGCCCGCAGATGGGCAAATCCGCGTGACGCGAGTCTACGTATCCATCAGCATGGCCTTGAAGTCCATCCCGTTTGAAAAGCAAGCGATTGATTCAGTGGATGTGCCGTTTGGGCAGGAGGAGATCATCCAGCCTGGCGTGAATGGACTCGCGATGGCGCGCACGCGCATCCGCTATGAAAATGGAATTGAAGTAAGCCGCGCAACGGAAGATGAAACCGTCCTGCGCGAGCCGCAAAAACAGATCGTGGCAAGCGGAACGAAAATTGTGCTTGCGCCTGTGGGCGGCAACATCCCCTACGAATATTGGTTCGCCACGGAAATGTACGCATCCTGGTATTCGCCTTGCAATTCAGGCACGGGCAGTTGCTCGTACGGAACCGCCAGCGGCGCGCCCGCAGGCTATGGCATTGTGGCAGTGGATTATTCGATCTATTCGTACCTGGCTGGCATGAAGGTCTATATCCCCGGCTACGGAACTGCCACCATTGGCGACACAGGCGGCGGGCCGATCATCGAAACGGCGTTCGGCGTGCCGCGCACAAAATGGATCGACCTGGGCTACAACGACAACGCCATCGGCGGACTCTCCGGCTGGGTGACGGTTTACTTCCTCGCGCCTGCGCCAGCGGAGATTCCATATTTTTTGAAGTAAGCAGTTTCGTCCTCCCGAAGGATATCGGGACGATGTGAGCGGAATGACGAGTGATTTTCGAGGAATGAAGTCGAAGGACGAGTTGATGTAAAAAATGCTGTCTTTTACATCCCTGTCCTTCGACTGCGCCGCGAAAAGCACGCGGCTCCGCTCAGGACGAAAATAAATTTAAACTAAAATGACCCAATCCCAAAAATACATCATCACCCTGCTTTCGATCATCGCCTGCTCGCTTCTCGTTGGGCTTGGATATTTCACATATTCACGTTACCAGGCCTTTGCCTCCCAGCCGCTGGGGGCCGCACTGCCAATCAGCGAGCAATCCCTGCCGCCCACGTGGACAGTCTCTCCCGGCCCATCGCCCACGCCCGCCGGGCTGGTCACCTTTGCGCCCACGGTATCCTTCCCCACCGCCACGCCGTCTGCCATGTGCGGCGGACCGAACATCATGAACATCCTCGTCGTTGGCGCAGACACACGCGGAGACAATTACACCTACGGCCTCGCGGACGCGATCCGCATCGTGCGCGTGGATTTTGTCACGCCAAAATTAACCGTACTCGAATTCCCTCGTGATTTGTGGGTTGAAATCCCGCACATTTCAGATAATCTTGACGGGCAGGATCACGAAAAACTAAACCAGGCCTATTTATACGGCCAGCCCGGCTTCAAATATTGGGACGACCCCAGCGCAGGCCCTGGCCTGCTGGCGCTTACCCTGAACAAAAATTTCGGCGTGCAAACCGATCATTATATTTCCATCAACATGCGCACGTTCGAAAACATCATCAACGCCCTCGGCGGCATCGACGTAAACATAACCAGCGAAGAAGCCTCCCGCAGTACCGACTTATCCATTGGCGCTCACCACCTCGGCGGAGCCGAGGCTCTCAAAGTGGCGCGCAACCGCAAAGGCGGAAGCTTTGAACGCGCAGACAACCAAAACATCATCCTGTGCGGATTGCGCAAAAAACTCACCAGCCCAGGCGTGGTCACACAAATCCCTGAATTGATCGAATCATTCAAAGACAACATCCGCACCGACTTCACCCCCGAGCAAATTTCACAACTGGCCTGTCTCGGCACAAGACTACCCCCCCAGAACATCGCCTTCACCAGTTTCCCGCAAGAACTCTTCACCCAAACCCGCGAATTCGACCCCGTCTTCAACAAACGCATCTCCATCCTCGCCGCCGACTTCAACATCCTCCGCGATTACGTCGGTCAATTTCACGCGGGCACATGGCCCATTCTGGGCATCGCTACCGACGATGAAGATTCAGCGGTGGTCTGCGAATGAAATACAAATCCATTCCCCCGCTTAACGCCGCCGCCGTTCTCAAACGCTACGGCCTGCGCGCCGACAAAGCCCTCGGTCAAAATTTTTTACAGGATGAATCCGCACTTCGAAAAATCGCCGACGCCGCAGAAATTTTGGAAGATGACTGTGTTTTGGAGATTGGTCCCGGCCTCGGCAGTTTGACTCGTTACCTGGCTGTTTCTTCCCGAAAAGTGACAGCGGTCGAACTGGACCGTAACCTGCTTGCCCCACTACAGGCAGTTCTCCAGCCTTATCAGAACGTACGTGTTGTGCATGGCGATATTCTCAAACTATCCATTTCAGAATTAATAGACCAGCCCAATTACATCGTCGCCGCGAACATTCCCTACAACATCACCTCCGCCATCCTCCGCCACCTGCTCGAAGGCGACATCAAACCGCGCCGCGTGATACTCACCATCCAAAAAGAAGTAGCCGAACGAATTTGCGCCAAACCCGGAGATTTAAGCCTGCTGGCATTGAGCGTGCAAGTCTACGGCAGTCCCAGCATCGCCGCCAAAATCCCCGCTGACTCCTTCCACCCCGCCCCCAAAGTGGATTCCGCCATCCTGCGAATTGATATGTACGACGAGCCGCTCATCCCCCAAAAATTACTGAACACCTTCTTCAAATTCATCAAAGCAGGTTTCGCCCAAAAACGCAAAACCCTGCGCAACTCGCTTTCAGCAGGACTGCACATTTCACCGCAAACCGCAGAAGCATTGCTCACCTCCGCAGGCATAAACTTTATGCGAAGAGCAGAAACCCTGTCCATTGATGAGTGGAAGGAGCTATGTGAAGCAAAATAGCATGTTATACTTTTATTGCAATAAGTATAACAAAGGAGAAAAACATGGCGCTCAAAGAAGTGAATTCGGTGCTGACAGTTTCAAACAAAGGCTGGGTGGTCATCCCCGCGGAAATGCGAAAAAAATATAACCTTATTCCCGGCACGAAAGTGGTCATCGTGGATTACGGCGGCGTGTTGGCAATTTTGCCTGCCTTCAAGAATCCGATTGAGCAGGGATATGGTTTGCTAAAAGGCGGAGATTCCCTGACAGAGGCATTAAGAAAAGACCGTGAACTTGAAAAAAAGAGGGAGGAGAGATTTCTGAATGGATGAGCTCCCCGCTTATATCCTGGACGCATTTGCTGTTATGGCATACATTCAAGGCGAACCCTCTGCGCAAAGGGTAAAGAAAATACTACAAGATGCGAAACAAAACAAATGCCATGTATATATTTCCATCATTAACGTCGGGGAAATTTTATACAACGTAGAAAGAAATAAAGGGATGGCAAGCGCGCAGGATATTCTGACATTACTCCAGGGTTTGCCCATTGAAATCCTGCCAGCAGACAACCAAACCGTACTTGCCGCCGCGCACATTAAAGCCAATTACCCAATCTCATACGCAGATGCGTTTGTGGTGGTTGCCGCGCAAAAAATCAACGGCATCATCATGACCGGCGACCCAGAGTTTGAAGAAGTGACTGAACTCGCTCAAATTGAATGGCTAAAAAAAAGAAGTTGAGAAATATCTCAAATCGTCTACAGAAATCCTGGGGAGAATGTACGGCAGTAAAAATTTTACAAAAAAGCCCCGCGAATTTCTTCGCGGGGCCAATCATCAATCGAAAATCAAAAATCGTAAATCGAACTAGGTTCCCTCTTCCCAGGAATTCAAATAGTGCAACTGCTCCGGGGTGAGGATGTCGATCTTGATGCCCATGGCTTCGAGCTTGAGGCGGGCGATCTCGTTGTCAATATCGGCCGGCACAGAGTAGACTTTCTTCTCCAGCTTGTCCGCATTCTTCGCCATGTATTCAGCGGATAATGCCTGGTTGGCGAAAGACATGTCCATAACGGAAGCAGGATGCCCTTCGGCGGAAGCGAGATTGATCAAACGTCCTTCGCCGAGGATGTTGATCTTGCGTCCATCCTTGGTGGTGTACTGCTCAACAAACGGGCGGACAAGGTTCGGTTCGCCAACGCTCATCGCCGCCAGCGAAGGAATGTTGATTTCGACATTGAAGTGCCCGGAGTTGGCAACCAACGCGCCGTCCTTCATCACCTCGAAATGATGCTTGTCGATTACGTTCAAATCGCCAGTCACAGTACAGAAGATATCACCGATTCTTGATGCGTCCAGCATTGGCATCACCTGGAAACCGTCCATGACGGCTTCGAGCGCCTTCATTGGGTCGATCTCGGTCACGATGACCTGCGCGCCCATGCCGCGTGCGCGGGAAGCGAGACCGCGTCCGCACCAGCCATAGCCAGCCACAACGAAGTTCTTGCCAGCCAACAGCACGTTGGTTGCGCGGATGATTCCATCCACCGTAGATTGGCCTGTGCCGTAGCGGTTATCGAATAAGTGCTTGGTCAACGCATCGTTTACCGCGATGACGGGGAATTTCAAAACTTTGTCAGCTTCCATCGCCTTCAAACGGATAACGCCCGTGGTAGTCTCTTCGGTGCCGCCGATGACGTTCGCAAGCATTTGCTTGCGTTCTTCGGCGCTCAGACCCTGCGCCCATGTAGCGAGGGATGGTTCGAGTTTTTCGAAGCGTCCCATCTCGATGAAGAAAAGGGATGAAACGAGGTCTGCGCCATCGTCCTGCGTCATGTGGGGCATGTGTTCCAACGCGGCACGGATGTGCTTGAAGTAAGTGACCTTGTCTTCACCCTTGATCGCGAAGACAGGAATCTCAAACTGGTTGACCAAAGCGGCGGCCACATCATCCTGAGTGGAGAGCGGGTTCGAAGCCGTGAGGACGATATCCGCGCCGCCCTCTTGCAGGGTGATCATCAGGTTTGCGGTTTCGGTGGTCACATGCAAACAGCAGGAAAGACGCAATCCCTTGAGAGGCTTCTCTTTCTTGAAGCGCTCGCGGATGGAACGAAGGACGGGCATTTCACGTTCGGCCCAATCAATACGGCGGCGGCCGCCTTCGGCTTGTTGTAAATCTTTAATATCGTAATTATTCATTTATTGCTCCTTATTTGGTAAGTTATTAATTAGTAATTTGTAATGGTAATTGGTAAATAGTAATTACCATTTACTATTTACCAACTTATTTCAAAAACACATCCAGCTTGCCGCCATCGTCAAAGTGCTGGCGGAAACGCTTTACAAAATCTGCGGCAGTGTAGGCATGGTTCTGTGTGCCGCGCTGTTCGAGGCAATAAACTGCGGAAAGTGAGCCGATCTCGCCGCACAATTTCCAGCCAAAGCCGTGAGCATAGCCTGCCAGGAAGCCGCCGCGGAAGGCATCCCCTACGCCCGTTGGATCCACGACCTCATCTTCAGGGACGGTGGGGATATGAACCGAGTCTCCGTCCGAGTACAGGTCAGCGCCGTCCTTGCCGCGTGTGATGACCAGTACCTTCACGTGTTCCAATATCTGATCCAGACTCCAGCCTGTCTTCTTCGAGATCAAGCCGAATTCGTAATCATTGCAGAACAGGAAGTATGCGCCTTCCATATCGCGCGCCAGTTCTTCGCCTTCGAGTCTCAACACCTGCTGGCTTGGGTCATACAAATATTTGATTCCCAATTCGCGGCATTCTGCGGGGAATTTCATCATGGCATCGGGGGCGCTCGGTGAAACGATCACAAGGTCTGGTCTGTTCGGCAATTCCTTGATGGACTGCGTTGCAGAGTATGCCATTGCCCCAGGGTAGAAAGAGGCAATTTGAGCAGAATCATGATCGGTCGTGGCAAAGAACGAAGCGGTGAATACGCCAGGGACGACTTTCATCAGGGACGTGTCCACGCCTTTTGAATCCAGCCAGGCGCGGTAATCGCCAAAGTCTTCGCCGACGGTTGCCATTACGCGCGGGGTTTGTCCCAGCAACGCCATGGTATACGCAATGTTCGGGGCAATGCCGCCACGCTGTTTGGACATCGAATCAACCAAAAAAGAAAGGCTGATCGAAGCCAGGCGTTCGGGGAGAATTTGTTCCTTGAATTGACCGGGGAAGGTCATCAGGTAATCGTATGCAACAGAACCAGTGAGCAAAATATCCATAGTTATTCCTTGTCGCAGTAAATGGCGCACTCTTGCGAGTGCGCCATAGTTTATCGAGCGAGCAAAAGTTTATCACGTGGTTTTGTGAATGTAAAGTTTTTAAAATGGCAGTTTTTTAAACAGAGAATTCGGAAAACACGCTGAATTTATTCAAAAGTATCAAACCCCAGGGAAAACCGTATTGCATCGAGGATTTCGCGCATTCTTGTCGGTGACAATTGAGTAATAAGCGATCCTAAATTCTCTTTATTGTATGGTTTGAATATTATCAGTGTTAACAACGCACGTCTCAGGCACGCCATCTTCTTCTGGCGTCAGAAGGACTTCGGAAGGAATATCGCGGATTGTAGTTGTGAGCGGAGCCACTGTGATCCCGGTCAACAATGGGATGGCGGAAGTTCTCGTTAAAATCAAGACGGGGCGGCGCTTATCAGGAGCACGAAATCTATACCAGTAAATATCGCCCTGATTCAACTTTTCCCCCATTCCTGTTCAGACTCCCATTCGCCTGCCTCATCTTTTTTCGAAGGAAAATTGGCATACCCACTTGCCTGCTGTTGTTCCATCAGCGCAATTTTTTGATTATGAATTGCTCGATTGAGCGACTCTTCTGTCGGCTCTTCATTTAAAATTGTGACAATAACCCTCCGCAATTTCGGCAAATCTACGGGTTCAAGCATTCGTAGAATCCCTTTTTCGTCAATTATCGCTTCAATAGTTTGCAACATGATGCACCTCTCAGAACACAACGGTTGACCATAACTATACAACGCTTTTCACTGCTTTACAACCTTTATGAGATTTACTTCAAACGGCGGGTACGCCACACCATTTTCAGTCACAATACCCGTCACCAGTTTATTCGGCGTCACATCGAAAGCGATATTACGCGCTTTCGCATTTATCGGCGCAACACGCTGACCTTCAAACTCCAGGCCCAGCACTTCCTGCGGATTGCGTTCTTCAATCGGAATCAAATCTCCATGCGCGAGGGACAGGTCAATGGTGGAGGTTGGCACAACAGGATAGAACGGCACGCCGTTATCGAATGCCGCCAGCGCAAGCATGTACGTGCCGATCTTGTTTGCCACATCGCCATTGGCGGCGGTGCGGTCTGAACCGACGAAGCACTTCTGCACTTTGCCAGCCTTCAAGAAATATCCCGCTGTGTTATCGCTGATGATTTCGTAGGGAATTCCATATTGCTCCAACTCCCAGGCTGTCAGGCGCGCGCCCTGCAAACGCGGACGGGTTTCATCCACAAACACATGAATCTTCTTGCCCTGCTCATGCGCCGTGCGGATGACGCCGAGCGCCGTCCCCCAATCCACCGTGGCGAGCGCGCCCGTGTTGCAGTGATGGATGATCGTATCACCGTCATTGATGAGCGCCGCGCCATGTTCTGCCATGCGCTTGTTGATCTCGACATCTTCATCGGCGAGTTTTTGCGCTTCATCCAAAACCAGTTGACGGATTTCATCCGCGCTTCGCTCTGCGCTGACAGTTGATGCGGCCGCCATGAGTCGATCCACCGCCCAGGCAAGGTTCACGGCCGTGGGACGCGCCGCTTTCAAAGTGGCGGAAGCTGTTTGCAGGTCAGCGAGCAGGCCCGAGGTTAAGGAGGAAGCGGATTCATATCCAGCAAGGGCGAGGCCGAATGCAGCGGCCGCTCCAATGGCAGGCGCGCCACGGACAACCATATCCGTAATTGCCGCGGCAACTTCTTTATGCCCGCGATACGCGAGGATTTCAAAACGCACGGGCAGAACGCGCTGGTCTATCATTTTTAGTTCGTTGTTTTCCCAAAATACAGTTCGCATGTTTTCACCTCTTAAAATATTTTTCGCGCAACGCAATCAACTTTGCCTGCGCCTCGGATGAGACTCGTTTCACTTCGCCGAGCATTTTCGCGCGCCAGTAAATTTCAGAGACGTGTTCGATGCGCTCCAAATGGACGAGCGCTTCATCGAGATTTTTTCCGTAGGTGAGACTGCCGTGTTGACGCAACAGCATGGCGTTGTGCGTTTTCAAAAACGGACGGATGACTTCGGCATCTTCATGCGAAGCAGGCGTGGCATATTTTGTGGTGGGCACATCGCCGAGCGTGAGCAGAACTTCGGGGAGCACATCCACGGGGAATTCCAAATCTGCAACGGTGAGCGTGGTCGCAAAAATGGGATGGGCATGTACAACTGCGCGAACATCCTCGCGGTGTTTGTACACCTCAAGGTGCATGGGCGTTTCAGAGGATGGCTTGCGGCCTGGCTTGGAAGAAATGATGTTGCCATCCAGATCGACGATGAGCATATCATCTGGACTCAGTCGTCCCTTTGAAATTCCCGAAGGGGTGATGAGGATGTGGCCGTTTTCCATTCGCACTGAAATGTTGCCGTCATTGGATGTCATCAAATGACGTTCGTATGCAATGCGCCCGCATTCAACGATGGCAAGGCGCAGGTCGGATTCATTTATAGTTGCGGAAAAATTTAACATGAATTCCATTTCGTTGTTTTGATCTTAATCTGGAGTCGGGCAGCTCGCTGCCCGAAACTCCCATCAGCATACCCTATCGGGCACACGAGCTGATGGAGTCCAGATACACTACCTATTGTTTTATCTCAGTCCAGATTTCATCGTACAGAGAAAGCGCCGCGCCAAGGTCTTTTACTTCATGCCCTTTTGTAAATTCCACAGCGGGAGTGTTCGTCACCGCAGAAGCCATATAGGCATCGTACACTTCAGTTTGATTCGCTTTTGCGTATGCGAGAGCGGCAGAGTTCGGATTGGTGTAGGGATAATCCACCAGCGTCAGCCAGAAAGTATCGCCCTGCATCAGGTAGTTGAACCAGGCGTAACTGGCATCAGGGTGCGGAGCCTTGCCTGGAATGCCCATGCCATCGTAGAAGATGATGGAGCCTTCTTCTGGAAACACATATTCAAAAGCAGGGTTCTCCTGTTGAGCTAAAAATGCTTCGCCGTTCCAGACAATGCCGAGATCAACATCGCCAGCCAACAGCGGAGTCTTCGGGCTGTCACTGTCAAAGACGCGGATGTTCGGCATCAACTCGAGCAGTTTTTGTTTCGCCTCTTCCAGTTTGGCTTTGTCGGCCGTGTTCACGTCGTAGCCAAGCGTGAGCAAAGCCGCGCCGATCACCACGCGGTTATCGTCCACCGCTACGATGCGGCCTTCGTATTCAGAGTTCCATAAATCCACCCAGGATGTCGGCGGGGTTTCCACGGTCTCACTGTTGTAGACAATGGCTTGCGTGCCCATTTGGTACGGCACAACATAATTCACCGCGTCGCCATAGGCTGAAACCAAACCTGCATCCAGATTTTTGCTGTTCGGAAGTTTGCCCGCATCCAGTTTCTGCAAAAGGCCTTCGCGCATCAAAACACCGATCATGTAATCGCTGGGGTGAATCACATCATACGGATTCACATTTTCGCCGAACGATACTTTTGTGTACAGTTCCTCGTTGGAAGAAAAATAATCCACATTCACATCCACGCCATAGACGAGGCCGAAACAATCAAGGATGTCGGCGGGCACGTACTCCGTCCACGTGAAGATATTGATCTCCTTGCTTTCAAATTCCACACGCGGGTTCGGCTCCGGGCAAACAAAACCGCTGGATGTGATTTGTTCAGCGGATGTCTGATTGCCTCCCGCCGCACAGCCAAAGGCTATAAAGGCAACCAAAATCAACGGAACCAAACGATAAATTTTGCACTGTTCGTTCATTCATCCTCTTCTTAATTTTTTAAATCGAGCAGGCGCGATTATATATCACCCACGACTCGAACACAACCTTGCTTGACGCTCCTGTCTTTTGCCAGTATAAAAATGAGATGAAGACCACCCGCCTCTTTCTTAAACTCTGGCTTGTTGTTTCCATTGCAGGCTGTTCCATCCTCCCAAACATTCCCACCTTCCCCCCAGGCTGGACGCTCACCCCAAGCCAATCCCCCACTCCCGAAGCGACGTTCACACCAACCGTCACGCCAACGCCGCCTGTCACTGCCCGTGTGAGCGTAGGCGACAAGGCGCTCTTCAATGGGGATTACGAAAGCGCGCTCCTCGATTACCAGATCGTTCTTCAGGATTCTCCAGACCCACTCCTGCGCGCCTCTGCCAAATGGGGTGAGGCGCGCATCTATTTTGAAAGCGAGCGGTACAACGAAACCCTCACCGCTTTGCAATCGTTGATCAATGAATATCCAGATTCCCCGTATCTCGCGCAGGCGTATTTCATGCAAGGCTTTGTGTTTTACCGCCTCGAGAATTACCCGTCCGCCGCAGATTCGTGGCAGACCTATCTTGTGCTTCGCCCGGGCTATCTGGATGCCTACGTGCAGGAGTTACGCGGTGACGCGCTGTACAGCGCAAATAATTATTCGACGGCTTTAGCCGCGTATACCGCCGCCATTCAAGCCCCCGCCCTTGGGGATGATCTTGAGATTGACTTCAAGGTCGCATCCACGCATACGCAAATGGGGAATTATGATTTCGCGCTGGCGTTGTACGACGGCATCACAGCGCGCGCGCCGAACGATTACATCAAGGCTCAGGCGGCGTATGAGTCTGGGTTGGTGAATCAGGCCCAGGGTCAGAATGAAGCGGCGCTGGGGAAATTTCGTCTCGCTGTGGAAAATTATCCGCTGTCCTTTTATTCATATCTCAGCCTGATTGCGCTGTTGGATGCGGGCGGCGCCGTCAGCGAGTTGGACCGCGGCCTGGTGGATTTTTTCGCAGGGCAATATGGGGTTGCCATCGCCGCGTTCGACCGATATCTTGAATCGAATCCTGTGGACAATGATGGGACGGCTTATTATTATCGGGCGCAATCGCGCCGCAATTTAAGTTTTTACGAGGAGGCTTTGCAGGATTATGCAACCTTCATTGCGGGTTATCCCTCTCACCCGAATTGGGGCGATGCGTGGGGCGAAAAGGCTTTCATCGAATGGTCGCAAAAGGGGGATTATTCGACAGCGGCGGAAACGCTTTTAAATTTTGTAACGGCGGTTCCGAACACCACGCTTTCCACAGAGTACTTGATGAGCGCGGCGCGCATCTACGAGCGCGGCGGGCAATATGACAAAGCCGTGGAAACCTGGGCGCGGGTTGCGAATGAATACCCCGGCACAGCACAGGCTTCTGATGCAGTGTTTTTGATGGGTGTCATTTATTACCGCCAGGGAAATTTCATATCGGCGTTGGATTCATTCGAGCGCAGTCGCGCGTTGTCACCCTCTGCGACAGGACAAGCGCGCGCTTATTTATGGGTTGGAAAAGCTCAGCAAAAACTTGGCGACAATGAAGCCGCGCTCAACGCCTGGCGCGTTGGACAAAACCTCGACTCGGGCGGTTATTACAGCGAACGCGCGCGTGACCTGCTCGGCGAGCGCGCGCCTTTCAGCCCGGCTTCTTCTATCAATTTCACACCTGATCTGGCCGCCGAGCGCAGGGACGCGGATGCCTGGATTCGATTGACTTTCAATCTCGCGCCTGAAACCGACTTGAGCGGTTTGGGCGCCTTTGGCTCGGACGAGCGTGTGGTCCGCGGCAAAGAATATTGGGACTTGGGTTTATACGAAGAAGCGCGCCTTGAATTTGAAAGCCTGCGTACAGAACTGGAAGCAAAGCAGGATGCGGTTGGCAGTTACCGCCTGGCAAATTACTTGACGGAATTGGGCCTGTATCGCTCTGCCATTTTTGCGGCGCGCCAGGTGTTGACATTGGCTGGGCTGGATGAGCACACCGAATCCATGATGGCGCCGCCTTATTTCAGCCGCATCCGATACGGGCTGTATTACTCCGATCTTGTGATTCCTGAATCACAGAAAGACGGGCTTGACCCGCTGTTCACGTTCAGCGTTATCCGCCAGGAGAGTTTGTTCGAGGGGTTTGTCAGCTCGAGCGCGGGCGCGCGCGGGTTGATGCAGATCATTCCATCCACGGGCGCGCAGATCGCTTCTGAACTTGGGAAGCCGCCCAACTACACGGAAGATGATCTGTACCGTCCTTTTGTCAGCGTGCAATTTGGCGCACATTATCTTGCCAATAATCTCAGGCTGTTCAATGGAGATTTATACGCCGCGCTCGCCGCATACAACGGCGGACCTGGCAACTCACTGGAATGGAAGAATCTTGCAGGTGACGACCCCGACCTGTTCCTGGAATCCGTGCGCTTTGAAGAGACCCGCAATTACATCCGCAATATTTATGAGATACACATTGTCTACAGGCGGTTGTACGGCGCGGCGGAATAATTGCGGGGCAACAAATTACATCCCCGCTTTCGCGGCGGCCAGATCATAAAAGATCGGGATGATATGCGAAGCCCCCACCAACTCCAGCACCTCCAACACATTCCGCTGGGGATTCAGCAGTGCCATCTTCCCCCCGCGCTTCATCACCAACCTCGCGGCATGGATCAACATCGGAATTCCGATGGAAGAAATGTAACTCACCTTGGAAAGATCCACCAGCACATTCAGGTTATCCGCCGCGCAATGGCGGATAAGATCCACTTCCACGCTATACACCCCATTGCTGTCCAGACTGCCTTTCAAGGCAATCAGGCGAATCCCGTTTTCAAGTTCACTTACTTGAAGCTTCATGAAACCTCCACATCACACAAATAATAAGCAAAGCCATTATACAAGAAATCCCAAAATCTAATCCCGCGGCTTTGTGCTATAATCCCCGCCACGATGTTGAACCATAACTTTTTTGCCCGCAATAACGACAATAATAATGATAATGACGATCCCCGTGTCGTTGGGCAAAATTTTACTGGTTGACAAAAACTAAAGTCAAATCAAATCGCCCAACGCAAACGCGAAGGGCGATTTATTTTATCTACATCCCATGTCATTGCGAGGCGTTCATCCCAAGCGAGGTCGAAGGAATGCCTGAAGAGATTATCCTTCTCGAGTCAGGGATTGCTTCGTCGCTCACTAGCGTTCGCTCCTCGCAATGACAAAATCGGAGACATCATGTACAGAACTCATACTTGTGGAGAATTACGAGCCAGCCATGCGGGACAGACCGTCACGCTGTCTGGCTGGGTTAATCGTCGGCGTGACCACGGCGGGGTGGCATTTTTTGACCTGCGTGACCGCTCAGGCACCATCCAGATCACCATCAACCCAGACCTGCCCAAGGAAGTATTGGATCAGGTTGCCAATGTCCGCTTTGAGTGGGTTTTGCAAATTGAGGGACTTGTTCAAAAACGACCCGATGGCATGGCCAACCCAAAGATGGAAACAGGCGAGATCGAGATCATTGCCCAAAATGTGACCGTCCTCAACCCTGCCAAGACTCTGCCTTTCATGGTCAGCTCGGATGCGGACCTGCCCGATGAGAACACCCGCCTCAAATATCGCTACCTTGACCTGCGCCGCGAGCGCCTGACGAAGAATCTGGTGCTGCGCCACAAGGTCATCAAGTTCATGCGCGACTATCTCGATAAAGAAGGTTTTATCGAAATCGAAACCCCCATCATGTTCAAAGCGACTCCCGAAGGCGCACGGGACTACCTTGTGCCCTCGCGTGTCTACCCTGGGCAGTTCTATGCTTTGCCGCAATCTCCCCAGCAGTTGAAGCAATTGCTGATGGTTGCTGGCATGGACAAGTACTTCCAGATCGCGCGCTGTTTCCGTGATGAAGACCTGCGCGGCGACCGTCAGCCAGAGTTCACACAGCTCGACCTTGAGATGTCCTACGTGCATCGCGATGATGTCTTGAATTTGGTGGAAGGTTTATTTACCAAGATGCTTCCCGAAGTTGCGCCGCACAAGAAATTATTCTCGTCGCCGTGGCCCAAGTTTTCTTATAAGGAAGTGCTCGAACGCTTCGGCTCGGATAAGCCTGACCTGCGCTTTGGCATGGAGCTGATCGACGTCTCGGACGTTTTCGCCAAAAGTGAATTTAAAGTATTCCAATCTGCTTTGGCGGCGGGCGGAGTCATCAAGTGCATCGTTGCGCCAAAGTCTGCGGACATGTCTCGCAAGGAGATCGATGCGCTCACGGAAGTGGCGAAGTCGCTTGGGGGGAAGGGAATGCCAACAGTAGCAGTGACAGGCGAAGGCTTGAAAGGAAGCGCGGCAAAGTTTGTGACGGCGGAAGAGGCTGAGGCGTTGAAATCCAAAACGGGAGCAGGAGTCGGTGATCTGATCGTCTTCGCACCTGATGCTCGTGCGATTGCAAATAAAGTTCTCGGCGGATTGCGCCTGTGGTTCCGCGACAAATTGGATTTGGCGGATAAAAATATGATGGCGTTCGCGTGGGTGGTGGACTTCCCGTTCTTTGCGTTCAACGAAGAAACGCAGGCATGGGAGTCGGAGCATCATCCGTTTACGATGCCGAAGTTGGACGACCTGCCGAAGTTCGATACCGACCCTGGCGCGGTAATGTCGGATGCGTATGACATGGTTTGCAACGGATACGAGACCGCTTCGGGTTCGATCCGTATTCATCGCCGCGATATTCAAATGAAGATGTTCCAGATGCTCGGCTTGAGTGACGAAGAAATTCAGACGAAGTTCGGACACATGCTCGAAGCGTTCGAATACGGCGCTCCCCCGCACGGCGGCATGGCGCCTGGCATTGACAGGTTGGTTATGCTGTTGGCGGACGAACCCAACATCCGCGAAGTGATTGCCTTCCCAAAAAATCAAACGGGACGCGATGTGATGGCGGACGCTCCCTCAGAAGTGGAACCGAAGCAGTTGAAAGAGTTGCATATTAAGTTTGAATAATTTTCAACCACAAAGTGTCACGAAGGGGCACAAAGGTTTTAAAGGCTTTTCCTTCGTGTACCTTCGTGACACTTCGTGGTAAAGAGGTTTTATGACTCAAACAATCGACACCAAAACCGTTCAGCACGTCGCCTACCTCGTGCGCCTCGGAATTTCGGAAGAGGAAGCCCAAACATTCAGCGGACAATTCTCGTCCATCATTGACTACTTCAATATGCTCAACGAAGTGGATACGGACAACATCCCGCCTGCTTCAGACATCGCCAACGCCGAAAACGTCCTGCGCGAAGATGTGGTCAAACCATCCATGAGCCGCGAAGAATTTTTGAAGAATGCGCCGCAATCAGAACGCGGCTATGTCAAAGTGCCGACCGTTTTGGGGGACGAATGATTCTTAAACACAAAGGACACAAAGGTCACGAAGGAAAACTAAAACCTTTTTGGGGTTTAATGCCTTGCTCTTCCTTTGTGTACTTTGTGCCCTTCGTGGTTAAAGGTTTTTAATTATGCAACTAACCAACTTAACCATCTGCGAAGCCCACGAGCTTCTCACTACAAAAAAAATCTCCTCCGTTGAGTTGACTCAGGCGATGCTTGACCGCATCCACGAAGTGGACACGAAAGTCAAATCCTACGTCACGGTCACGGACGATCTCGCGCTCGAACAAGCCAGGAAAGCCGATGAACGCATTGCCAAAGGTGAGAACGTTACGCCGCTGACGGGCATTCCCTTCTCGATGAAGGACTGCATCTCGACTCGCAATGTCCGCACCACTTGTTCATCAAAAATTCTCGAGAACTACGTCCCGCAATACAACGCCACCGTCACGGACAAACTCGCGGACTCTGGCGCTGTCCTCGTCGGCAAAACCAACATGGACGAGTTCGGCATGGGTTCCTCCTGTGAGAACTCGGCATTCTTCAACACCCACAACCCGTGGAATCTCGACCACGTCCCTGGCGGCTCGAGCGGCGGTGCGGCGGCGAGCATGTCTGCCAGCCTTGCAAGCTTTGCCATCGGCGAAGACACAGGCGGCTCTGTGCGAATGCCCGCGGGCTTCTGCAACGTCACAGGCATCAAGCCAACGTATGGTCGCGTCTCTCGCTACGGACTCATCGCGCTCGTCTCTTCCTTCGACTGCATCGGTCCCCTCGCGCGTGATGCCTACGATTGCGCCACCGTCCTCGAACACATCGCAGGTCACGACCCAAAAGACAGCACTACGTACCAATCACCAATTACCAATTACACTCAAAACATCAACCAACCCGTCAACAAATTAAAACTCGGCATCCCCAAAGAATATTTCGTGGCAGGCATGGAAGCGGGCGTTGAGTCCGCCATGCAGGAAGCCATACGCGCTTACGAAAAACTCGGCATGGAAATTCACGAAGTCTCGCTCCCCCACACCAAATACGGCTTGCCCGTTTACTATCTCCTGCTCTTCGCCGAAGCCAGCGCCAACCTCGCCCGCATGGACGGCACACGCTTCGGTCTCTCCGTTTCAGAAAATGCAAAAGACGTCATTGACATCTACCTTCAAACCCGTCACGAAGGATTCGGCGATGAGGTCAAACGCAGGATTATGCTTGGCGCGTATGCCCTCTCTGCTGGATATTATGACGCGTATTACTTGAAGGCTCAAAAAGTACGCACGCTTCTTCGTCGGGACTTTGAAACTGCTTTTGCCTCCGTTGACATTCTCCTCGCCCCGACCTGTCCCACCACCGCCTTCAAACTCGGCGAAAAGACCAGCGACCCGCTGGAAATGTATCTCTCGGATATTTACGTTGTCTCGACCAACCCCGCTGGCGTCCCCGCGATTGCACTCCCCGCTGGCTTCTCAAACAACATGCCCGTTGGGATGCAACTCATCGGCAAACATCTTGATGAGCAAACCCTCTTCCAAGTCGCTCACGCCTACCAGCAAGTGACTGATTGGCATAAGAGAAATCCAGAGATTAGTTAATAGAGATTAGAGATTGGATAACGCAAATAATCTCCAATTACCACGAGACCACCCACCCATGACCCAATACGAACCCATCATCGGATTTGAAATTCACGGCGAACTGCTCACGAACTCCTCTACGGGTTTTCATAAACGTAAAAAATGTAATCCTGAGATTTCGTGTCCACGCCCAGGTCATGCAAGGCTCGCAGAAGTTGAGCGCGATGATCCGTGGCATGATTAACAATATGAAGCAAGACCTGCCAGACGATCAAGTTCTTGTCCTCTTCGGGGTCGGTAATTGGCTTGAAAAATAACTGTTCGTCTTGTAAGCCTGCCAGATAAGCGCGAGTATTCTGCTCCACCTCATCCCACAATGCGCGGATGGCGTCTCGGTCATCGGCATCCGTCGTTTCAGGTAAAGGCTCGGCAGGTTGAGCGCCGCGCAACTCGCTGATCCACACATCTTCCGCGTCGATGAGGTGGACAATCTGTTCCCGAACCGACCCGCGAGAGTAATCCACTTTCTGGGTGAACTGCTCAAAGGTCAACACAGAGACATGCTCCAAAATCTTGCGGTTCTCGGCAAAGTGATAGTTATAAAAATGATGAAAGGCATCTGCGTTCATAAGTAGGGCTCCTTGTTCCGATTTGGAGTCATTATAGCAAAACAACCATAGACCACAGACAACAGACTTTCAACCTTTGACCTGCGACTTTTTTCATCGTCAATCGTCCACGGTCTATCGTCAGAAAAGGAAACATGACCAAATTCTCAACCTCCCTCACCATCAATTCAAGCCAGGAAGTAATCTGGAAAGTCCTCTCCGATGTCACCCGCTGGCACGAATGGACTCCCACCGTCCAAAAAGTGGAAGTGTTGGACAGCCCTGAATTGAAGCTCAACAATCACTACAAGGTTTTCCAGCCCAAACTTCAACCCGCCGTGTGGACAGTCACCGTCTTTGAATCGCCCTCCATTTTTACATGGGAAACCAGCGCGCCAGGTATGCGCATGGTCGCAGAGCACATCCTCAGCGCAAAAGGCGCGAACCAAACCGAACTCACGCTGACCTTTTCCTTCCTGGGCTTTCTCGGCTCCATCATCGGCAAGTTAATGAGCAAGACCGTCGAGTCTTACGTAACAACCGAAGCGCAATCGTTGAAAAAGCGAGTCGAAACCTCTTAAGACCGCAGACGCCAGGCCATAGACCATGGATATCTATCGTCAATTGTCAGCGAAACAAACCATGACAACAAATCGAATTCTCACTTGGGAAGGCTGCAACAACGTCCGCGACTTGGGAGGCATGGTTGCTTCCAATGGCAGCAAAACCCATTGGGGAGCCGTTGTCCGCGGCGACCAGCCAGCCCGACTCACAGCAGACGGTTGGTCAGCCTTATACGAGCACGGCATCCGCACCATCGTCTCCCTCCGTACGCATGGACTGGACGAAAAAGATCACCCCATCGTCACCCCGCCCCACCCTGACATTCAAGTGGTCTCGGTGGAGATCGAAGATGTGACGGATAAAGAGTTCGTTGAAAAATGGGCAAGTTCCGACCTTTGGGGCACGCCACTGTATTACACCGACGCGTTGAACCTCTGGGCACATAGACATGCCGCCGCCCTCAAAGCCATCGCCCAAGCCCAGCCTGGCGGAGTCCTCTTCCACTGCATCCGCGGACATGACCGCACAGGCATCATCGCTTTTTTATTGCTCGCCCTCGCTGGCGTATCTCTAAAAGACATCACCGCTGATTACGAATTAAGTGCAGACCCTGTGCGAGACCAACTTCTGTCAGAGCGAAATACCAACACCTACGAAGTTCTGCAAAAAACACTGGCGAATATCCACATTGAAAATTATCTCCTCCAAGGCGGCATGACCCCAACCGACATCACCGCCCTCCGCGCCAGACTACTGACCACTTAATTACCAATTACCAATCACTCACCAACGAGACCACCCAACTATGAAACCAACCTACGAACCCGTCATCGGACTTGAAATTCACGGCGAGTTACTCACCAACTCCAAAATGTTCTGCGGCTGTTCCGCAGACTACGGCTCCGCGCCTGAGCCGAACACGAACATCTGCCCCACTTGCACGGGGTTGCCTGGCGCCATGCCTGTCGTCAACAAGAAGGCAACCGAACTCGCCGCGCTCGTTGGTCTCGCGTTGAACTGCTCCATTAACAAGCACAATACATTCGCGCGCAAAAATTATTATTACCCCGATCTGCCCAAGGGTTATCAAATCTCGCAGTATGAATTGCCCATCTGCGAAAAGGGGTGGCTGGATGTTGACGCTCCCTCACCCTATCCCTCTACCCTGACGGGCACACGTCCCGAAGGGAGAGGGGACTCCCTTCCCCCTTCGGGGGAAGGGTTGGGGATGAGGGTGCGCGTTCGCCGCGTTCACATCGAAGAGGACACCGCCAAACTTGCCCACGAAAAAAATTATGCGCTCATAGATTTCAATCGCGCAGGCGTGCCCTTGCTTGAGATCGTCTCCGAGCCTGATATTCGCACCGTCGAAACCGCGCTCGATTACGCCACCAAAGTCCGCGCCATTTTGCGTTACCTCGGCGTCAACTCGGGTGACATGGAAAAAGGCGTTCTGCGTTTCGAGGCGAACATTTCGGTGCGTCCCGTTGGCAGTGATGAATTTCGCACGCGCACGGAAATCAAAAACCTCAACAGTTTCCGCGCGCTTGTCCGCGCTTCGCAATATGAAATCGAACGCCAGATAAAAATTTACGAGGATGGCGGCATGGTCGTGCAGGAAACTCTCGGCTGGGATGATGTTCGGGGCGTGACGACCAGCCAACGGTCGAAGGAAGAGGCGCATGATTATCGCTACTTCCCCGAACCTGATTTGCCTCCGCTTCAATTTTCGGACGCGTGGATCGAATCGATTCGGAGTCGACTGCCCGAACTGCCCGAAGCAAAAACATCGCGCTTCATTTCGGACTTTGGCTTGACTCTGTCCGATGCGCGTTTTCTCACATCCGAGCTTTCGCTTGCCAACTACTTCGAGAGCGTCTTCGCAAAATCAAAGAGTTCTGCAAAGACCGTGCATTCGTGGATCGCGGGCGAGTTCATGCGCTACCTGAATGACTCGGGCGTGGATATCGAAGAGGTAACTTTGCCGCCTGAATCTTTTGCCAAACTGATAGACATGGTCACGGAAAAAAATGTCAGCGGAAACAATGCCAAAGTTGTGCTGGCAGATTTACTTAAGGATGGAGGCGATCCGCAGGAAATTGTCAAAGCGAAAAATCTGGCGCAAGTCTCCGATGAAGGTTTCATCCAGGAAATCGTCACGAAAATTCTGAGCGACAACCCCAAGGAAGTGGATGAGTACAACGCGGGCAAAGAGACCTTGTTCCAATGGTTCATGGGGCAGGTCGCCCGCGCCACGAAAGGCAAAGCCGACCCAAACGTGGCGAAGGAGTTGATGGTGAAGGGGTTGGAAGAAAGAAGAAAATAATATACCGTGCTAAAATTATGGAAACAAGGAGTTTCCAATGACTCAAACATCTTTTAGCGTAGATATTCCAGTCAACTTGCTTAATTTGGGAATAGGACAGGATGAAATCCAGCGCCGAATCTCGGAGTGGCTGGTGTTTTCGCTTTTCTCGGACGGAAAAATTTCATCAGGCAAGGCGGGCAAATTACTTGGGATTTCACGTCTTGAATTCATTCAGTTACTAAAAACCCGCGGAATTGCTTTTGTTAATTACTCAGAAGATGAAATCAAGGAAGAATTTGAAGCTGTAAAGAAACTCACACCAAAAGCCAAAAAATGATTGTTGTTTCTGACACCACACCTCTCATTGGATTAGCCTCTATCGGCAGGCTTGAATTATTACAAAAGCTATTTGGGGAAGTTTATATTCCACAAGCAGTATTTGATGAAACGGTTACATTTGGGCGGGAAAAAAGCAAGGCCAAACAGCAGGTATCCAATTCAAATTGGATTCATGTTGTCGAAGTCAAAGACCGTTTGGCTGTAAACGTTCTTCTCGATGAAATGGATTTAGGGCATCGCTCACAAGTTAAGCACTTTAACAACCTGTCAAGATAGGCTTTTGGGGTGATTCGGGTAAACTTCGCTGGATGAGCGAAGAAAAACAACCCCGAAAAGCCAGTAGCGTTAGGCACACGCGTGCCATCCAACGAGAT
>JACRLB010000008.1 GCA_016235445.1 Chloroflexota bacterium
AAATCCGGCCAAGCCTTTTTCCAAATTTTGGTTGACCTTGCGCCGCTTGGCGCGTATGTTTGCTCATGCCGTTGAGAACTTATTCGATCTGGCTGATGTCGTTTCTCGTCATGCTCGTGTCGCTCTTTCGTGATCTACTGAGTATAATTTGTTGAGCAAGCATATACAGCCGTACCAATAGAACCGTTACCAGCATTATGACATTCTCCTGATGGCGGATTAACATCAGGACCAATTGGCGGATATGGAGTATATGTACATGCTGCTTGTATGTTATTTGTAACAAAAAGGCTAAGTATAAAAACAAACGCCGTAATTGATATTTTTGTCCAGCAGTTTATTTTCATGTATTTAATTTAACAATAAATCACATCTACCTATGATATTTTGGCAAGTTGAATCTTCACATAATCCAATCATTAAGATCGGCATATTCTCAGGGTTTATTTTTGAAATTGCATCAGATAAGCTAATTTCATTCAATTTAGATTGTCCTTGTTCTCGTGCTCTTATTCCTTTTTCGCAAATGAGTGTGCTTTCTATTTTTTGACCAGCAAGGTGTGGAGGAAAGACATATTCAAGTTGCAGAGAGTTTTCACTGTTTCCTAACCCGACGACTATAAAGCGAGGTTCATTCACAGAAGGATCAAAATTCTGATCTAATTCACTAGGCAAACCCTCAGCAGGTTTGTTTTTTGGAGAAATCAAATCTAAAATTGCAAATTTTGATCGGGGATTTGTCCAAACAATATAAAAACTGGTTATTATTGTTGTTAATATCAATACTGCCCATATCCACCATTTGTTCATTACATAAATCTTAGGACAATTTCAACAATAATTCAATGGTATACATTTATGGAGTGTCTAATGGCTCCGCATCTTTATTAAAAGCAGCTCTAATTACATTTTGAGAGTTGTCATCAATATAAATTACATGCATATGATCATATCTATCAATATATAATATTGCTGTGCCGTCAGATGTCTCGAAAACTAGTATCCCAGAAATTGCTTTACTTGTTTTCTTATCAAAGACAGGTATACCTTTGACCATTTTAAAACCAACAATTTTATATATCAATGGCTCAAAAATAGCACGATCAGGGTGAGTGTGCATATCCATTGTCGTTCCTTTTGCACCATCTACCAACGTTGCATAGTCAATTGCCTTTCGGGCAGTTTCAAAATATAAAACTTCCCAATGCTCACCTGTAGTTAGTGGCATTTCAACAATCCCTGCCTCGGGGAGGGTGAGTTCTTTGGCGGTAGTAAGGTCAAAGACCATTTGGGCTATGCCGTCTGCATCGCGGTAGACAATGATGTTGTTTTTGGTTTCACTGACATTGCTTTTGGTGAAGTTAGCAATTTTATCTGGGGCATGTGAGAGTCTTTCCTCATCTGACATGGCAGAAAGCTGGTCTTCTGAATAGGTTGGGAGGGGAGTTTGGGTCGGGGTTTCAGTGGGGAGGGTGGTGGGTGGGTGGGTGGGGACAATGGTATTCTCCAACACAGCGGCCGCTTCGGGTGAGGGCTGTGCAGAGCAGGCGGTGATCATTAAAATGGAGCAAATAATCGAAGAAGTCAAAAAAATTTTCATGGATGCCTCACTTTATCTTTTTAATATGGATGGCAATCTACTTTGGCAATATCACATTAAAGCTGGAATCAAAGTTCTTAACCACAAAGGTCACGAAGGAAACCTTTGGTATTAGCATTTTGCTCTCCTTTGTGCCCCTTCGTGGACTTTGTGGTAAAAGGTTTTGAAATGTGACATTGTCAAACTACTCACCCATCGCCACCACGAAAGCAACCGCCTGATCTTCCGTGTGACTCAAACTGACAGACCAATTCGACAGCCCCAATTCCTTTGCCAGCCGCTCCCCCTCCCCATGCAAAACCAAATATGGCGCTTTATTTTCATCTGACTTGATTTCAATATCCAGCCAGCCGACATTGCCAATGCCACAGCCCAGCGCTTTCGCCGCCGCCTCTTTTGCCGCAAACCTTGCCGCCAGCGAAGAGACTCGCCCACCGCTTTCGCGCTGTTCCGCTTCTGTAAAAATTCGCGCAACAAAACGTTCCCCGTGACGTTCAAGCGCATCGCGGATTCGGCTAATATTTATCAAGTCAACGCCTGTTCTCAAAATCATCATTACGATTTACGATTTACGATTTACGATTTACGATTTACGATTTACGATTTACGATTTACGATTTACTTCCATCACGGCCCGGCTGTTGCAATCACGAGACGGTCTGGGTCAATATATTTTCGCGCGGCCTCGAGCACATCCCCGCGGGTGACAGAACGCACCAAACTTTCGTAGCGATGATAATAATCCATGCCGAGATCGTAGCGTTGGATATTCAACATGGCGCTCACCACACCACTGTTCGATTCCAACGAAAGCGGCAATCGCCCGATGTAATTCGCCTGGCTGTCGGCAAGCTCTTCCTTCGTCACGCCGCTCTTCACAAATCGGCGCAACTCTTTTTCGATCAAGCCAATGGCTTTCTTCAAATTCGCGGGGTTCACGCCTGCATTCACTTCCCAGGTGCCTGGGCCAACCCCCGCATGTAATGACGAATACGCATAATACGCCAGACCAGATTTTTCACGCACCACATCGCCGATGCGCCCCATCATGCCAAACTGCCCCAGCGCCGAATTCCCCAAAGACGCGGCCATATACTCGGGGTCTTTGCGGCGCGGGCCTGTCATGCCAACGATGAGATCAGATTGGGATTTCCCCGTCAGCGTATGATGATGCCGCATGGTTGTGCGAACAGGCTTGAGCGGGGGAAGAAGCGGCGCATCCTCCTGAGCTGTAACCTGCCAGCCACCGAGGAATTTTTCCACCGCCTCGACAGCTTTCTTCGGATGGATCGCTCCCACGATGGCAATGACCATGCCCCTCGGCCCGAAGTGGCGGCGGTGAAAATCCTTCATATCTTTGCGCGTGATGGATTGGATGGTTTCAGGGAAGCCGTCGCTGGGCCTGCCGTAGGGATGCTCGCGGAACAGCATTTGATCGAAGGCCATGTCGGCCATATCGGCGGTATCCTGCGCGCGGATGGCGAGGCCGGTGAGCAGTTGTGCGCGCAGTCTTTCGATTTCATCTTTGGGGAAGGACGGCGTTTGCAAAGACTCGGCCAGCAGTTTGAGCAAAAGCGGAAGGTCTTCAACCAGCGAACGCCCGCCGAAACTTGCGTTGTGTACGCCCGAATCAAAGCCCAGGCTTGCGCCCACAGATTCAAGCTCGTTGTAGATCGCGTCGAAACTGCGGGTTTGCGTGCCGCGCATCAAAGAGGATGCCACAAAATCGGCGAGGCCTAATTTTTCATCGCTTTCAAAGATCGCGCCGGCGGGAAGATGCCCGCCCATGCTGACGGACGGGCTGTTGAAATTGGAGCGCGCAAGCACAGTGATGCCGTTCGAAAGAACCGCCTGATAAATATCCTTTGGGCCGGGCAGGGATGGTTTTGCAAAAGATACAGCCATTTAGCCCTCCCTGCCTTTCGGGATATACGTGCCGATGATGCGATTGCTGGGTTGAAGGTATTTTTGCGCCACGCGCTGTACTTCTTTGGGTGTCACTTTGGCGAGTTTATTCAGGTAGGTTGTGAACCAATCATAGGTGGAGAACATGGCGGTGTAGCCCATCCAGAAGGCCTGATGGGTGATGTTCTCGCTTCCATACGCAAAAACGGCGCGCGCCTGTTTGACCGCGCGTTTGATTTCATCAATATGTATCAATTCATCCTGCAATTTTTTGATCTCGGCATCCAGCGCGGCAATCGCGTCTTCGGGTTGGCGGTTGGGGTGGACGGTAATGGTAATGCGGTAGAGGGACGGGTCTATCGAGGCTTCGGACCAGCCGGAGGCATCCACGGCATGGCCTTTGTCTACAAGCGCACGATAGAGACGGGAGGTTTTATAGGAAAGGCCGCTTGCGCCGTTGAGCAGGCTGTCCAACACTTGCAGGGGGAGGTAATCGGGGTCGGTGGCGTTGGGGAAGTGATAGGCCAGTTGGATGAATGTCGTTTCGCCGGGGCCTTCCACAGAAAAGTGCAATTCGCCTTTCTGTGGAGGCTCCGGGCGGGCAAGGCGGGTGGGTATCGGTCCTTTGGGGATGCGCTCGAATAATTCACGGACGCGCTTGAGCATGGGCTTCGTTTCAAAATCACCGGCAATGGCAAGCACTGCATTATTTGGCACGTAGTAGGTGCGGTAGTGGGCGTACAGATCGTCGCGGGTAATGGTGCGCAGATCTGCCATGTCTCCGATGATCTCGTGGTGGTAGGGATGCACGCGAAAGGCGTAATTTTGCATCGCTTCACTCAACCTGAACATGGGTTCGTTCTCGCTCCCCTCCCGTTCAGAGATGATGACGGTGCGTTCGGAGGCGACCTCTTTTTCATTGAAGATGCTGTTCGTCATGCGGTCTGCTTCGAGGCGCAGGGCCAGGTCAATTTTGTCGGCGGGCATGGTCTCGTAATAGCGGGTTGAGTCATGCGAGGTGGAGGCGTTCCAGCGTCCGCCTTCGCGCGAGATGGCTTTATCCAGCATGTTTGCGGGGAATTTTTTCGTCCCTTTGAACTGCATGTGTTCTGTCCAATGCGAGATGCCGGTTTTGCCGGTGGGTTCATCCCGCGAGCCGACGCGGTACCAGACCCACGAGGAAATGATGGGCGCGGTGTGAATCTCTTTGAGCATGATCTTCATGCCGTTCTTCAGGGTGACTTGCGTGATGGGGTTTGCCATTGGTCTCCAATAAATGCCGCTATTTACAGATCGGTTCTCCGTTCAAATTAACTGCGTTGGCGTTGATCATACAATAAAAGGGTCTTACAACTTCCTGTAAGCCGGCAAAGGGTTCGTGCAGTTGCGTGCCTTCCAGCGGAATATCCACCGGCACATTGAGAACTACGGGGACGGTGGTGTCCACGGGGACGGTCAGGTTTAGAAAAACGGGCAGGGTGGTTCCCGATGGCAGGACGATGGTGGTGTTGGCGCGCGCGATATTAAGCCCGCCGGTGTTGACGGTGACGAGCGCATTGTTGATGGTCACATCCTGGCTGAGGACGACGTTCGTCTGCTGGTTGAGTTGCAGGTCGAACTGTACGGGGATGGTTGTCTCGACTTTTATATCGGTGGTGATGTGGGCGCGGTCCATTTTTTCGAAGTTGCCGTACAAGCCGCCCAGCAGGTCTGTGCCCATGTTGAGCATGGAGGTAATGCTCAAGCCGAGATTATTCAGGCTGACAACGAGAAGGAGCAGGACAATAATCAATATCACATTGACCGACAGCGAAAGAACACTGGCAATGTTCCAAAGAGGGGGGCCAAAGAGGAGTATCCTGCCTTTCGCGGCAGGAGCAGTTTTCGGCTTGGGGGATGAAGCGGGTTTTATCTTTTTGAGTTGAGAGGCGGGGGCGGCAGTGTCCTGTTTGGGGGGCGCATCCGCTCTTTCATCCTCTTTTTGATTTAAATTTTTTTGGGGCAGGCGCATAAGGGGAGATGAACTTCCCAAAAGCTTGCGCATTTTTTTACCGGGATCATCCTTGGGTTCAGTGTTCATGAGGCCTCCTGTTGAGAAAAAACCGCCGGTCGATGATGGCTTATCTTCAATATTAACACAGATACAACCCGGCAACTATTTTGATTTTTAGGACTTACGCAACACCACAAGAACAGCCGCGAATTTCGCGAATTCGCACGAATTATTTAAGAAATTCGCGAAAATTCGTGTAATTCGTGTAATTCGCGGCTAAAGATTTTGAACTGCGTAAGTCCTATTTTAACAACTTCTCACAAAAGTCTAATATAAAAAAGGGTATCTTTTTCCAACCTTTTTCGACCTTTTAGGTAATGGAATAATTATAAAGACATGATTAGAATACGCTCGAACAACTTGCTAGTTCCATGATTTCAAAATATAATCGCACAGTTTTTGTCTGATTTACGGAGGCATATGAGCACTTCAACTTATTCTGTAGCAATTATAGGGGCGGGGCCGGCTGGCCTGTTTGCCGCGCGCGAACTTGCAAACCAGGGCGCGCATGTGACGATTTTCAATCGCGATATTAAACCCGGCGGGCTTGCTGAATATGGCATCTATCCGGAAAAGCATACGATGAAAGAGGGACTGCGCAAGCAGTTCCGCCAAACGCTTGAGCTTGCAAACATTGATTATTATGGGAATGTTTCGGTTGGCACGAACGGCGACCTGACGCTCGATGACATTCGCGCGCTGGGCTTCGATGCGGCGCTTGTTTCGGCTGGCGCGCAGGGGACAAAATCTCTTGGCCTGCCGGGCGAAGACCTCGAGGGCGTGTACCATGCCAAGGATGTGGTTTATTTTTACAACAAGCTCCCGCCGTTCAGCCAGAAAAAATTCCGTTTTGGAAAACGCTGTGCCATCATTGGCGCGGGTAACGTGATGGTGGATATTGCCCGTCATCTCATCAATGTGCAAAAAGCGGAGGAAGTGACCGCCATTGTGCGGCGCGGCCCTCTCGAAGTCAACTTCACCAAGGAAGAGATGAAGCACTTGATCGGATATCTCAACTTGCAGGAATTTGACAAGGAAATGGAGCGCGTGCGCCCTGCCCTATCCGCGATTCATCAGGACCTGGAAGTTGGTCGGCACAAAATTTTGGATTCTCTCGCGAAGGCAGACCCCAAAACCTCGGATGCGCATTTTCATTTTGATTTCCTCGCCTCCCCCACCGCCATGTACGGCAAGAATGGCCTGCTGACAAAACTGGAAGTGGAGGATAACATCCTCACCGAAAAAGACGGCAAGACCAGCGCCAAAGGCGCTGGCGTAAAACGTATGCTGGATGTGGATACGGTCATCTTCGCCATTGGCGACAAAGTGGACGACTCTTTCGGTTTGCCCACCGAATGGAACGAGTTTGTCAAAAACAAGGAACCACGCTTCCCCGTGGAAGGCGTTTCATACGAATCTTCGGTTGAAGGAATTTTCGTCGGGGGCTGGTCTCGCAAGGCAAGCGAGGGACTGGTAGGTTATGCCCGCCGTGACGGAATCAACGCTGGCAAGGCTGTCTTCCAATATTTGCAGACAAAGCAGGCCGCCAACGTCAGCGCCGAAGCGGTTGTTGAAAAAATGAAATCACTGCACAAGCCGATCATCGTGAAAGACGATATCAAACGCCTCGAGGAAGTGGAGGCGGAGGAAGCCAAAAAGCGCGGGGTGGAGGAATTCAAATTCGCCAGCAACGAAGAGATGTTGCAGGCAATGGGGCTGATGGAGACGGTGTAGCTTAAAGACCAAACCTCCGAGTTCTTTAAGAACTCGGAGGTTTTTGTTAGAACGGGTAATGGCTGCAATTGGTTAGGAATTACCGATCTTGCGATATTTTTTCTTCAGCAGTTTTAACAAATTGCTCTGCAGACTTTAATATCTGCTCGGCTTGTTCCATATTAACATTGGCATTGTCTTCATAATCTCCGATCTGGCGAACATCGAAAGCTTTGTGCAGCATTTTGCTCATATCTTTAGGAAAAATTTTGGTCTTTACAAATATTTCATCAAATAACGAAAGTACACCAAGATGTTTTGAGGACTCTTTGTCCACTGTGGCAAGCAAAGCCAGGGCGGCATAAAACATCGCGTAATAAGATCGATTCACAATGCTTACGGGACTTCCACCTGTATTGTATAAATTATACGCATCAAGCAGGGTTATATTTGCGCGTTCAAGACGATGTTGTATTAAAGCGCGTTTGTAATCATCGTCGGTCATACAACCACCCCTTCCTTCTTAATGGACCGATACAAAGGGAGAAATCCATATTGGGTGATGTGTTCTTTCGTCGCAGGGATGGTGGAAATAAACTTCCCTGCATCAAACCCAACTTCCCATGCAATGTCAAATGCAAGATTCAACATCTTGCTGTCCAACGAAGGCAAAATCACAAGCAGGTCAATATCCGATTCCTTCGTCGCGTCGCCACGCGCCTGGGAGCCAAACATAATCACTTTGACGGGTTGGCCCAATTCTTCCATCAAGCGTTTGCGGACCTCTTGAGCAAGTTTGAGCGCACGCACTCTCGGACGGAATTTCTTCATGCACTAATTATAATCCCGCTTGCTTGCTTACTTTACTTTACCACGCCGCTCATTTGCGATTTACTAATTTGATTGCTTGAGTACCCCAATAGTTCCTGCAAAATCGAAACCGTATGTTCCCCCATCAACGGCGGATGTAACCGATACTCCACAGGCGTGTCACTCATCTTCAACGGCGAGCCGACTAAAGGCAACTCGCCAATGGTGGGATGATCCATTTTCACAAGCATCTCGCGTTCCTTCACAGTCGGCATCGAAAAGACCTGCTCAAAATTATTGATCGGTCCACAGGGGATTTCGGCCTGTTCCAAAACAGACAACCATTCACTCGCACTGCGAGTCACAAAAATAGACTTGAGCAGAGGAATCAATTCATCTCTATTTTCCACACGCGCTGAATTTTTCGCGAATCTCAGATCACGTACCAATTCCGATTTACCAATTACTTTGCAAAAAGCTTCGAACTGTTTCTCGTTCCCCACCGCAATCGCAAACCATCCGTCACTGGCTTGAAAGCTTTGGTACGGGACGATATTCGGGTGCGCGTTGCCATGCCGCTTTGGCAATTTGCCCGAGATCAAATAATTACTGGCAACATTCGCCAGCCAGCCCAACTGCGAATCGAACAAGGCGATATCGAGATGCTGTCCCTCTCCCGTTAAAGTGCGCGCTTGCAAAGCGGCCAGAATTGCGATGATGGCATTCTGTCCCGCGAATAAATCTACAACCGCCACGCCAGTTTTCATCGGCTCGCCTTCGGGTTCGCCAGTGATGCTCATCAAACCACCCAACGCCTGAATCATAAAATCGTAGCCAGGCTTATCTTTCATCGAGCCCGTCTGCCCAAAGCCAGTGATCGAGCAATAAATTAATTTCGGGTTCAGTGCGTGCAGGGTTTCAAAATCCAGGCTAAATTTTTCCAGCGTGCCGGGGCGAAAATTCTCAACCAGCACATCGCTTTGCATGGCAAGCTCGCGCAAAATATTTTTCCCCTCGTCGGTTTTCAAATTCACCACCATGCCGCGCTTGTTGCGGTTGACGCATAAATAATACGCGCTCTCCCCACCCGCAAACGGCGGCCCCCACGCACGCGTCTCATCGCCTTCGGGCGGCTCCACTTTGATCACCTCCGCGCCCAGGTCACCGAGAACCATCGTACAATATGGGCCTGCGAGCACGCGGCTTAAATCCAACACACGAATTCCTTTTAAGGACTGCATGATTTCTCCAATTTCGTCATTGCTTCGGGCGACGAACATCGCCCTCGCAATGACGGGAAATAAAGATGAAACGCGACTTATATTTTAGCAAACCACTCATCAATTCAGCGGGATCATTGGGATTCGCGCCTGATATTCACAATGGACTCTCGATTGATTCATTCGGCGCCTTCGTGACGAATCCGATCTCTCTGCGCCCGCGCCTGCCGACTGCCCAACCGAGCTTGATCCAATTCCCCGGCGGATTCCTGCTCCATACAGGCTTGCCGAATCCCGGGTTCAGCAATGTGTTGAAAAAATACTCCGCCAAATGGAATCGTACCCACCTGCCCATTATCGTCCATTTGATGGCGGATCGGCCCGAAGAGACACAACGCATGGTGCGTGGGCTTGAAAACACCGAAAACGTGATGGCGGTTCAACTTGGTTTTGCGCCCCTGCTTTCAGACGATATTATTTTATTGAATTTGGAAATGTGCGTTGGGGAAATCCCGCTGATCTTTGCATTGCCGCACGAGCAGGTATTAAGTTTAGGCCCGAAGTTAATTCAACACGGCGCGGATGCAATCAGCCTTGCATCACCTCGCGGAGCGATGTACGACAAAGATGGGAAGATCGTCACAGGGCGACTATATGGACAGTCCCTCTTCCCGCGTGCGTTGGATGTTGTCCACTCGGCGGCGATGATCGGGATTCCCGTCATCGGCGCGGGCGGGGTGTGGACGGACAGGGACGCGGCGGATATGCTGTCAGCGGGGGCAATGGCTGTAGAAACAGATGCCCAGCTTTGGGCGCCGAAAGAAGCGAGTGTATAAATGTACCGCGACATTCATGTCGCATTATTGCGGTATATTCATCCAAATAAAAAAAGAGACCTGTTTTTCAACAAGTCTCTTTTTGGTCAGTAATGTTTAGAGAACGACTACGTCAGCGGCCTGTAAACCTTTGGGGCCTTTTTCGATGGAGAATTCCACCTTTTGGCCTTCCTGAAGATTTTTGAAGCCATCGCCCTTGATTGCCGAAAAATGGACGAAGACATCCGGGCCGCCCTCGCGCTCGATGAAACCAAAACCTTTGGTTCCATTGAACCACTTTACCGTACCGATTACACGTTCAGACATTTTTGCCTCCTAAGCAAAAGTGAAAATAAGGTGACGCAGTATGTCTTTCATCGGGTGGTAAATAAAGCAACTCAAATGTTGTGCTTCGAGCGTCCTTCGTGATACTTCCACAACGAAAACCTACTTGCATCCTACCTTTCAACTTTATCATGAAATTCTCATATTGGCAATTATTTGGCTTTCTCAAGGAGCATAACGGGGATTTGGCGGTGTGGTGCGCGCTGTTTGTATTTTTCGTAGCCTGCGTAATAGGAAACGGCCATTTGCCAGTATCTCTCGCGCTCTTCGCCTTCCACCTGATATGCCTCATACTCGACGGCATGGCCGCCAAACTGCACGGTGCATTTGGGGTTGGCCTTCAGGTTGTAATACCAACTGGGGTTGGTTTTGCGCCCAAAGTTGGAGCCGATCAGCGCGATCTTTTCCCCGTCTAATAAACTGACCAGTGGCATGGTGCGCGGCTGACCCGTCTTTGCGCCGATGGTGGTCAGTTGAATGATGGGCAGGCCAACGATCTCGGCGACGGTATGTTTGCCGCGGCTCAACTTCCAGGCAATTGCATCGAGACGATAAAGAACAACCGCAAGAAAAGCGGAAACCCATTTCAACATCAATAAGCGGTGGATGAATTTTTGAAAGGCGTTTGGCCCTTTGTTCATTTTTCCAGCCAGATGGTGACAGGGCCGTCGTTGTGGATTTCCACTTGCATGTGCGCGCCGAATTGACCTGATTGGGTCGGCACGCCATTTCCGCGCAGGAGTTCGACGAAGCGGTCTACGAGCGGAGATGCCACCTCTGGCAAAGCCGCATCAATGAAGGAGGGACGCCGTCCCTTGCGGGTATCGGCGTACAAAGTGAATTGCGAAACGACGATGGCTTCGCCTTTCACATCCAATACAGAGAGGTTGGTCTTGCCCTGTTCATCTTCAAAAATGCGCAGGTTCGCAACTTTCTCTGCGAGGAACTTTGCTTGTTCCTCCCCATCGCCGTGGCCTATGCCCAATAGAATCAACAGACCTTTTCCGATGCTGGAAATGGTCTGTTGATTGACGGTAACGCTGGCTTGGGAAACTCGTTGGATGAGTAGGCGCATGAGGAGGGAGTAATTGGAGATTTGTAATTGGTAATTGACCTGTTACCAATCTCCAATTACCAATTACTATTTACGGAAGTTGCATCGCTTCGCGGACTTCGTTCATTGTCTGTTGAGCAATGGCACGGGCGCGCTTTCCGCCGTCGTTCAGAACATCCTGCACATAACTTTGCTGAGATTCAAGCTCGGCGCGTTTGGCGCGGAAGGGTTCAAGGTGTTTGTTCAAGTTGGCGGCGAAGCGCAATTTACAATCCACACAGCCGATGCCAGCCCTGCGGCATTCGACGTTGATCATATCCACTTCTTCCTGTGGAGACATGATCTTGTGCATCGTAAATACGTTGCAGACATCAGGGTTGCCAGGGTCGGTCTTGCGCTGGCGGGCAGGGTCCGTGACCATTTCACGCACGCGCTTGGTGGTTTCTTCTGGTGTGGAGGCAAGCTCGATATGGTTGTTCAAACTCTTGCTCATCTTGTCTTTGCCGTCAATGCCAACCACCTTCAAAATTTCAGTGTGGCGCACCTGTGGCTCGATCAAGACCTTGGTGTTGTAGCGATAATTAAAGGAACGGACGATCTCACGCGCAAACTCGATATGCGGAGCCTGATCAATGCCGACAGGAACGACATCGGTCTTGTACAGCACGATGTCCGCGGTCATCAAAACAGGATAACCCAACAATCCATAATTGACATTCTCAGGCTGTTGACGGACTTTTTCCTTGAAGGTCGGCAGGTCGGTCAATTTGCCGAACTGCGTCACCATCGAAAGATACGTGTGCAGTTCCATCACTTCAGGCACATGCGACTGCACAAATATGATCGACTGCTCAGGGCTCATGCCCGCGGCGAGCCAATCCAACGCCATTTCGAAAGTATTTAATTTCAGTTCCTGCGTGGTTTCCACCGTGGTCAACGCGTGGACGTCCACAATGCAATAAACGCAGTCATATTCATCCTGCATCCCAACGTAATTCTTGATCGCGCCGAGATAATTCCCCAAATGCTGGCGTCCCGTGGGGCGCGCGCCCGAAAAAACTCTACCCTTTTTTGCCATTCATAACCTCAATCAACCATCTTTGCAATGATAGTTAGAATCTCGCCCGCTTCCGCGTGACGTTTTTTTTCCAATTTGGAATAGACCACCCCCCCGTTCACGCCGACCTCGAACCTGCCTCCGTCCGAAGGAATCAACGCCACCGATTCAATCACGTGCTCGTAATTCTTGAGCAACTCATCCGCCAGACTCACGGCCCGGTCAGTGTAATGTCAAACAGCGCAATAGATAATCTCGATTTTCAGCATGGTTTTCTCCACCAAACCTGACATTATCTCAACAAAACCTCATGCAATAACTTGAACCCTATGAAAACCTGTCAGGTCTATGTATATATATAAGAAAATTATAACATGGCGCGTCTTAAGGCTTGCCATGCCCTGTCATGCAAGCTATAATCTCGCAATCGTTCCAGAAGTAGCAAGGAGAAAAAATGCCAGTTTATACCTATCGTTGTGAATCATGCGGTGTCCAATTCGAACGGCACCAATCCTTCACAGATGCCCCGCTGAAGACCTGCCCCGAATGCCGTAAAAAGGCGCTCAAAAAGGTCATCACCCCCACCAAGATCATCTTTAAGGGTTCAGGCTTCTACGCCACAGACCACAAGTCGCCTTCAGGCGAAGTCTCTTCCGCCACAAAGAAGACCGATAAAAAAGAAGCAAAAGAAAAGAAGGAAAGCACATCCGCAGAAAGCAAACCTGCTTCCAGCGAAAAATCGGAGTAGACAACGATTTTGAAAGCGCGACATCCGTCGCGCTTCTTTTTTTAAATTTATTTTCTGCGCATCCAAATCAACACAACCGTAAATGGAACCAGCGCAAACCCCGCGCTGACGTACGCCATCATGTTGTATCCCAGCGACGCAAAGATGATCCCGCTTTCCAAACTTCCCAGCGCAGAGGCCAGGCCAACCAGCAGATCATTGAAACCTTGCGTGCGTGAACGCTCCAACGGCGAAAGCTGATCGGCAAGCAGGGTGGAGCCGCCCACAAAACAAAAATTCCAACCCAGCCCAAGCAGGAACAACGCCACACTCAAAGGCAGAACATCGGGCGAAATCGTGGCGGCGACGCAGGCAACAATCAGCGTGGCCGAACCTATCAGAATAACAGGACCCCGCCCCCAGCGGTCCGCGAGGCGGCCTGAAATGATCGAGAAGGCATACATCCCAAAGGTGTGCGATGCGATCACCGCAGAAATATCCGTCAATTCATGCTGATGGTCGCGCATGTGCAGGGACGTGATGACCATCACCAGCACCATCACCATTTGACCCAAGACCATGCTGACGACTGCGACCAATGCCGCGGGCTGACGAAAAATCTCGAGCACGCTTCGGACTTCACCCGTGCCTGATCCTGCTACTGGAAATTTTTCCGCCACCTGTTTGCCGATCTCGCGCGGGTCGGGACGCAAGCCAATGAACACAACCACCGCGGCAATCGCAAACAGAATCAAGCTGACGAGATACGCGCCCGCCAGTTCATTGATGCCCCACGCGCCGACGATGCCGCCCGCAGGCCCCGCCACGAACGGACCGATGACCGAGCCAACCGTCCCGCCGATGACCACATTCGAGATCGCGCGTCCGCGATGTTCAGGAAGGTTCACTTCCGCCGCCGCAAAACGGCCAAGCTGTACCGCCGCGTTTGCGATTCCCATCAACACCATGCCGCCGAGGAAAACGGGAAACGATTGAATCGCGATTGCGTAAAACGTGACGCCAGAGCCGAGCGCGCCAGCGGTTAGACCAGTGACCAGCCCGCCGCGCCTGCCAATCGCATCGAAGACATATCCCCACATGAAAGCGGAGAACGCCCCCGCCAGCAAATAGACCGCCGTGGGCACGCCCGCCCAATTTGCATGTTGGCTGAGTTCCTTGCCCACAATCGAATTAAGCGTGGCCGCCGCAATGAACCCCGCCGAGGCCAGGGATTGCTGTGCAAAAAGAATACCCGTAATTTTTCGCGCAATGGATTCGAGGTTGGTCATGTGTTTTCCTTTTTCAAAATAAAGCCGAGTATAACAAATAGGGGAAGTGATCAGTAAACTGTAAAAGGACTCACGCATCGCGTCTGATTAAACAAAAAAAGCCCCAAAAGTTTCTCAACCTTCAGGGCTTCCACTGCTCACTGTTTACTGCTCACTGACAACTGAACTACCTCCCCATCGCATCCATCACCGCCACCGAAGCGATCTGCACAATGGCGTTGACATCGTCACCCGTTTGCAAAACATGGACAGGCGCCCCCATGCCAAGCAGAATCGGCCCAATCGCCTTTGCATTGCCAAGACGTGAAAGCAATTTGTAGGCGATGTTCGCAGATTCAAGCGAGGGGAACACCAGCACATTCGCATCCTTCACCGCGCTGAACGGATATCGTTCTTCCGCAATTTCTGGAACCACGGCGGTATCGGCCTGCATTTCACCATCCACGCGCAGGTCGGGGCGGCGTGCTTTGACCAACGCCACCGCCTTGCGGACCTTGTCCGAAAGCGGATGCGGCGTGGAGCCAAAATTGGAGAACGAAAGGAAAGCCACGTGCGGGTCGATCTCCAGTTTCATCGCATAATCCGCGGCGAGACAGGCGATCTCTGCCAGGTCTTCGGCTGTCGGGTCGATGTTCACAGTTGCATCGGTGAAGAGGTAGACTTTATCATCCACGATCATGATGTAAACACCCGCCGCGCGCGCCGCACCCACAGCCGTGTGGTGAATCTGCAAAGCGGGGCGAATCACTTCAGGGTAATCAAAAGTCAGGCCTGAAATGAAGGCATCCGCATCGCCCATTTTCACCATCAACGAGCCGAGGATGTTCGGGTCACGCACTTTGTTGGGGGCATCGCTCGCGATCACGCCCTTGCGCTGACGAAGTTCATAGTAGGCTTTGGCATACGCATCCAACTTGTCAAATTGATTCGGGTCAACGATCACAGGCTTATAGTCCAACCCAAGATTTTTGAGGTGCTCCTCAATCACACTTGCGCGTCCGATCAACAGCGGGGTGGCAATGCCCTCCTCCTGGATTTGATACGCGGCGCGGATGATCTTCTGCTCCTCGCCTTCCGCAAACGCCACGCGCTTCGTCCCACCCGACGAACGCGCCTTGTTCTGGAAGAAATAACGAATCCGCTCACCCTTGCCCTGGCGGTATGCAAGTTGTTCGCGGTATTCGTCAATATCAATTTTCTTGCGCGCAACACCCGTCTTCATCGCCATCTCGGCAACGGCGGGCGCTTCCCACAATAACACGCGCGGATCAAGCGGGGTCGGTAAAATATATTCACGCCCAAATTTCATCGCCACGCCGCCATAGGCGCGGATGACTGAATCGGGCACGTCTTCTTTTGTTAATGCCGCCAAAGCCTGTGACGCGGCAAACTTCATCTCTTCGTTGATCTGCTTCGCGCGCACATCCAACGCACCGCGGAAGATGAACGGGAAACCCAAAACATTATTAACTTGATTTGCATAGTCAGAACGGCCTGTGGCAATGATGACATCACTACGCGCGGCTTTCGCAAGCTCGGGCTTGATCTCCGGGTCAGGATTCGCCATCGCAAAAATAATTGGATCCTGCGCCATCAACTTGACCATCTCAGGCGTCATCACATTCGCCACCGAAAGGCCGTAGAACACGTCCGCACCGCGCAAGGCATCAGACAGAGTCCGCGCATCGGTCTCGACCAGGAAGCGTTCCTTGTACTTGTTCATGCCTTCCTTGCGGCCTTTGTACACCACGCCTTTGCTATCGCAGAGCATGATGTTCTCGCGCTTCACCCCCCAACGGATCGCCAATTCCGCGCAGGAGATCGCCGAAGCTCCCGCGCCCGAAATCACGATACGAATTTCATCATGCTTCTTGCCCACGATCTCCAACGCATTCGCCAATGCGGCAGAGGAAATGATCGCCGTGCCATGCTGGTCGTCGTGGAAAACGGGAATGTTCAGCATCTTCTTCAATTCTTCTTCGATGTAAAAACATTCAGGGGCTTTAATGTCTTCGAGATTGATCCCGCCAAAAGTAGGAGAGATCGCCGCAACAACTTTGATGATTTCATCAGGGTCGTGTGAATTCAATTCGATGTCAAAAACGTCAATATCCGCAAATTTCTTGAACAACACCCCTTTGCCTTCCATCACGGGTTTGCTTGCCAGTGCGCCGCGATCTCCCAACCCGAGAATGGCCGTGCCGTTGGAAATCACAGCCACCAGGTTGCCCTTCGATGTGTACTCGTAGGCATCGTCAGGGTTTTTTTCGATCTCCAAAACAGGTTCCGCCACGCCGGGGGAATATGCCAAACTCAAGTCTCGCTGGGTATCCATCGGCTTGGTGGGGACAATCGCCACCTTGCCGGGCTTGCCTTTTAAACGATGATATTCAAGTGCATCTTCGCGCGTAATTTTAGCCATAGTGCCTCCAGTGAAATTTACAACTCATGAATTATTGCACAACTCACCCAAACCAGATAGTTCCAATTGTCACGATTCTCGCAAAAGTAAGTACACCCTTGCCATGAAAAAGTTATGTTAACAATCGGTAAAATTCAAGTATAATTTGGAAAATAATTAGACACTTCCGCCGCACCCGCGGCCTTTGCTCGAAACTGACTGGAAATTGGCGCACCACCTCCCTCCAATAATTGGGAGTTATTTTGTGAAGTCTCATGCAGGAAAAATTTTGAGAAAAAAGCTGGCTTCACCTTAATGTTCGACAGCCAACCGTGACGTAAACCCTGTCACGCGATTTTGACCTATCCACCTCCCGCTTCTTTCCGGACCTGGAACTGGTCAGCCCACCCAGACATTTTCCACAGCCGAGGCCGTTTAAGACGGACGCCTCGGCTGTGTGCTTTTAACCCCTCTCCCAGAGGAAGAGGGAGAAACATGAAAAAGATAACCGCCATCGAACCGCAAAAGAACCGCAACCGGGTGAACCTTCACCTTGATGGCGAGTTCGCTTTCGGGCTGGCGCGCATCACAGCCGCGTGGCTCAAAGTTGGCGACGAACTCAGCGATGAAAAGGCCGCCAAACTGCAAGCCGATGACGCGCGCGAACGGGCCCTGCAACAAGCCATGCTCTTCCTGAGCTACCGCACCCGTTCCGAAAAAGAGATTCGGCAGAATCTGCATAAACACGAAATTCCCGAAGATGTGGTTGAGGAAACCATCGAACGGCTTCGAGAGAATGGACTTGCCAACGATAATAAATTTGCCCGCGTCTGGGTGGAAAATCGCAACACCTTCCGCCCGCGCAGCCGCCGTGTGTTGACGATGGAACTCCGTCAAAAAGGACTCGACGATGAAACTGTGCAAGCCGCAGTCTCAAACGTGGATGAAAATGCCCTAGCCTATGAATCTGCCCGGAAACGAGCTGGCAGGCTCAAAGGTCAGGAATGGGGCGAGTTTCGCAAGAAACTATCCGAGTACCTCGCACGACGCGGCTTTCCGTACTCCGTCATCGCGCCAGTCGTCACCCAAACCTGGAACGAGACGCACGCGGACGCTCACGCGAAATATTTTGAAGATGAGGATTTACCATGAACCCGCTAATCCTATTAATAGATTTGATTGTGCTCGTCGTTGGCGTGGCGGCTGGATATTTTTTCCACCGCTACCAGGCCGAACGCGCCGCAAAAGCGCGCCAGGAAAAAGCCGATGATATTCTAAAAGCGGCAAACTCGCAGGCGCGCCTGATCGAAAGCGGCGCAAGGGAGAACGCCACCAAGATCGTGCAGGCCGCAGAATCGGAAATGAAGGAACGCCGCATCGAGTTGAACCGTGAAATGGAACGCCTCGATAAACGCCGCTCGGAACTCGACAGCCGTTTCGACAAAATGGAACAACGCGAACAAACCTTGAACAAGCGCCAGTCGCAGGTGGACAAGCGCGCCAACGAGATCGACAAATTATTTGAAGACCAGGTAAAGAAGCTCGAACAGATCGCGCAAATGACCCAGGACGATGCGCGCAAAGATTTGTTCGCCGCTGTGGAAAAGGAAGCCCGCGGCGACATGGCCAGAATCATCCGTCAGATCGAGGCAGAGGCGCGTGAAGAAGGCGAGAAGCGCGCCCGCAAATTGATCGCAGACGCCATCCAGCGCGTCGCATCCGAACACGTGGCCGAAGTCACCCGCGCCGTCGTCACCCTGCCCAGCGAGGAAATGAAGGGACGCATCGTAGGCCGCAACGGGCGCAACATCAAAGCCTTTGAACAGGCCGCAGGCGTGGATGTGATCGTGGACGACACCCCCGACTCTGTGACCGTCTCCTGTTTCGACTCTGTCCGCCGCGAGATCGGACGCCGCGCACTGGCAAAATTAATTTTGGACGGCCGCATTCATCCCGCGCACATCGAAAAGATCGTGGAAGATGAAACGAAAGCTGTTGAAAAAATCATCAATGAAGCGGGCGAGCAGGCCGCGTATGATGCAAATGTTTCCGGGCTTCACCTGGAAGTACTGCGCATGATGGGGCGGTTGAAATTCCGCACTTCGTATGGGCAGAATCAACTCGCCCACGCAGTGGAGGTCTCCAAACTGGCGGGCATCCTCGCCGCTGAAATTGGCGCAAATGTGGAGCTTTCCAAACTGGGCGGCTTCCTGCACGATATCGGCAAAGCCATGGATCACAACCAGGATGGCACACACGCCGGCCTCGGCGCGGAATTTTGCAAACGCTACGGCGTCAACCCCATCGTAGTGAACGCCATCGCCTCCCACCACCATGAAGTTGATCAGGAGACTGTGGAAGCTGTCATCGCTGAATCAGCGGATGCGATCTCCGGTGCGCGCCCCGGCGCACGCCGCGAAGACCTCGAAGCGTACATCAAGCGCATCCGCTCGCTGGAGGAAATGTCCATGTCGTTCGATGGCGTACAGCAGGCCTTCGCCATTCAGGCGGGGCGCGAAGTGCGCATCCTCGTCAAACCAGATACGATTGACGATCTCGCCTCTGCAAGGCTGGCGCGCGACATCGCCAAGAAGATCGAGGAAACCATGCAATACCCGGGTCAGATCAGGGTGACAGTCATCCGCGAAACAAGGTCAACCGAATACGCAAAGTAAAACCGCATCCCGCAGGAAGGCAAACCCTGCGGGATTTTCTTTTCTTGCAAAGGAATTATCGTTACCACGAAATGCAGGCTGGAATGCTAAAATAACGTGAAAACGGATATAAATCCATGTACACGGAAGGCACAGATTTAACGGATGGCTTTAGTGCAAAAACCTTTTTTAACCACGAAGGTCCTTCGTGGTTAAAGGTCTTTTTTCAGTACAGTCAACCGTGTGCTCCGTCCAATCCGCGTATAAAAAGAAATCGAAATTTCCTTATCCATGATCGACGTTAAAACAGGCTTTATCCAAGCAAGGTGACGCTCGCCCGGCAGGAGGCACATGAGTCCGTATCAGCTTACAAACCGCGCAAAATGGACAATGACCATCGTCAGCATGGCGGTGTATATAATTTGCGCGGCATGGCTGGTCGAAACATACGGGGCATCCATTTTTATAGCAGGCGTCATACCCGTAAGTTTTATTGGCTTTCTATTTGGCACAACGGGCGGCGCAGGGGCGGCGGTCTCTCTAATTTTCATCAACGTCCTGCTCGCATTCTGGCTGAAAGGAAACCCATCCGCCACCCTCTTCGATGGCAGTTTTCTCTCGGTATGTATTATTTTATTATTCGTGGGGACGCTCACCGGCAGGTTAAGACAAAGCATCGAAAACCGTTTGCAAAAGGAAATCGAACTGCTATCCCGCGAGCGGTATCTTTCCCTTCTCAACGATATGACCCGTTCCATCATCGCCTCCACCAGCCCGGATGTAATGATGGGCGTATTGATCAAGGATTTGAAAATCCTGCTGGAAGCGGATGACTGCACCCTGACCCGCTGGAACGACGATTTAAAGAAAGCCATTCCATTAAGTCCTTCAGCCACCTTCGAAAAAAACAGCCGTCATTTTGAAATCCCCTCCCAGCAGGTGTCGATGACAAAGTCCGTTATCAGCGAAGGCCGCGTGATCGCAACTGAGGATGTTACCAATTCCCCGTACGCCAGCCCCGAAATAGCCGGCCATTTTCGCCCCCGCTCCATGCTGGGGATCCCCTTGAGCTACGGGCAAATAAAACTGGGGGCAATTTTGCTCGCTTACCATACGCCCCACAAATTCACAAAAGAAGAACTTGAACGGGGGGAACAGGCCGGGAATCAAATTGCCATAGCCCTCTGGAACGCCCAGCAGGATTTCGAGCTTCAACAGCGCCTGAAAGAATCAGATGCGCTGACGAGCATCGCGCGCGCGCTCAGCCAGAGTGAACGCATCGGCCTTTCGAACCTTTTGGAATTGATCGCCTCCTCCGCAAAGGAACTCATCTCCGGCGCAGAGCAGGCTGTCATCCATCTTTTGGATGAAGACGAAAGATTTCTTGTGGCAGAAGCGGTGGCAGGCATCATTGACACGGCTAATGGAAAAACAAAAATGCGCCTGGGCGAAGGTGTTGCCGGGCAGGTGCTGGCAGAGGGCACAACCATCAACATCCTGGATATCACCACCGACGACAGGTTTATCAAATTGGGCGGGGTTCCGCTATTCCATTCCCTGATGGTGGCCCCCATCATCAGCGGCGGACGGAAATTGGGAACCATCAGCGTACAAAGCAGTCTGGCGCAGGTTTTTACAGACAACGAAAAAAACCTGCTGAGCACCCTCGGCATCCATGCCGCCATTGCCATTGAAAATGCAAATTTATTGGAAAGCACGCAACAGGCATTGAAGGAAACCGACTCTCTGTATCAGATCAATCAGGGATTGGTTGCGCTGAATGCAGATGAATTACTGTCCGCTGTTACCGACCTGTTGCAAAAGAATTTTGGCTATTATCACGTGCAGGTTTATATTATCGACCCGCCGACAGGCGATTTTATTCTCCAGGCGGGCAGTGGGGAGATCGGGCAAAAACTAAAGGAGCAAAATTACCGCCTGCCAGCCGGTTCAGGGATTATGGGCTACGCAGCCGAAACATCCGCATCTTTCTTTACAAATAATGTGGATGAGGTAATGTTTTTCCTGCGCAACCCCTACCTGCCGGAAACCAGGTCCGAAATGGCCATACCCGTAAAAATTGGCGGTCAAATCCTCGGCATATTGGATATTCAACAAGCCCCGCCAAAGATATTCACAAACCGCGACCTGCAAATCATCAGCGCCGTTGCCGACCAACTGGCAATTGCCCTGCAAAAAGCGGGGCTGTATGAAGACCTGCAAACCTCCCTGCATCATGAAAAAACCGCCCGCAATCAACTGGTTCAAAACGAACGGCTGGCAGTTATGGGACGTTTGCTGGCCTCGGTATCTCATGAATTGAACAACCCCCTGCAAGCCATCCAAAACGCCTTGTTCCTCCTCAAAGCAGAGCGGAATTTGTCTCTGCAAGGCCAGCAGGACCTGGATATCGTGCTCTCGGAGGCGGAGCGCATGGCCGCCATGATCGAACGACTGCGCGCCACCTACCGCCCCATCCAGGCCGAGGATTTCACCCCCGTTCAAATCAACAATGTTGTGGAAGATGTCTACGCCCTGATCTCCACCCATCTCAGGCACAACAATATCTCCTTTGAATTTCACCCCGACCCCGCCTTGCCGTCAATCCCCGCGCTTGGCGATCAGATCCGCCAGGTGATCCTGAATCTCCTGATGAATGCCGTCGAGTCAGTGGTGGACAGCGGCAGGTTGAACGTAAGCACAAAATATATCGAGAGCAACAGCGAGGTTTTCCTTTCCATCTCGGATAACGGAGACGGCATCGACCCATCCATCCTCCCTAATATCTTCGAGGCCTTCATCACCAACAAGGAAAGAGGCACAGGGCTTGGCTTGACCATCTCCTACGATATCATTCTCAAACACCACGGACGCATCACCGCAGAAAACAACTCTGCAGGAGGGGCAACCTTTAACGTATGGCTGCCAACCAGGAGAATGGAAACACCATGAACATTTCCGGGCACATTCTAATCATCGACGATGAAGCGCCACTGCGCAAGACTCTGGCGCGCATTTTACAGCAGGCTGGTTTTGAAGCGACCACCGCCGAAAACGCCGAGCAGGGGCTGGCCTTCCTGAAAACCACGAACTTCGACCTGATCTTCACCGACCTGCGTATGCCCGGCATTCAGGGGCTGGAAGCCTTGAAATTAATTCACAAAAATTATCCCCAGATTCCCGTCATCCTCTTCACGGCGCAGCCGGATGTAAACTCAGCCGTGGAAGCCCTGCGATACGGCGCAAGCGATTATTTATTAAAACCGCTGAAACCGGAAAGCATCATCGAACGCGTAAAATCCATCCTCTCGCAACAGCAGAAGGAAAAACGCAAACGCGAGATCGTTCTCCAAATCGAAGCCTTGCAAAGCGAACTGAAAAGCATGGAAAGCGGCCAGGCCCCCGCAGATGCAACCGAACAGCCCACACTCACCGCGCCAGACCGCTTCGTCAAACGCGGCGCCATCGTGCTGGACCTGCACACCCGCCGCATCACAGTCAACGAGGAAGTCATCACCCTGCCGCCCACCTCCTTCGATTACCTGCTCGTTTTGGCGCGGCACGCCCCAGACCTCGTGGATTATCAAACCCTCGTTGCCGAAGCGCAGGGCTATCAGGCAGAAATGCGCGAGGCGCAGGAACTCACCAAATGGCACATCCACCAACTGCGGCAGGCGTTCGACAAGGATGCGCACAAACCCACCTACCTCATCAATGTCCGCGGCAAGGGCTACCGCCTCGTGACAGATTGAGTAAGTGACCTTACGCCGTTTCTCTCCCTCATCCCCTGCCCTTCCCCTCCGCTGTGCGGGGGAAGGGAGTCCCCTCTCCCTTCGGGAGAGGTAGGGTGAGGGCGCGTAAGGTGAGTAAGTCGGATTGACAATCAATCAGACAAAGAAGCGGCCCGATGGATGGAACCCGCTTCCAGCTAAGCTGGAAGCGGGTTCTTCGTCCCCCAACTTTTCCCAACCCTTTTGACATCCAAGCTAACGTTCCCATCTGAAATTTCAGGGAGAATGGTCTGATGAACACATCAGCCCCTCCCCTGCTTGACCAGGTACGCATCCTTGTCGTGGACGACCACCCCAACACGGCCACTACACTGGCGCGCGCCCTTGCCCAAATTGGCCCCTCGGTGGAAGTGGTATCTGCCGCGAGCGGCCGTGAAGCCCTGGAAAAAGTAAAAAACAAAGGCGTGGATATTTTATTCACCGACATGATCATGCCGGAGATGACCGGGCTGGAGTTGATCGAAAAACTGCAAAAACACCCCGGCGGGCGGCCTTCCTACACCTACCTCGTCACTGCCTATGATGTGCCCGGCCTAAAAGTGACGGCACAGCGTTTGAAGGTGAACGAAGTGATCGTGAAACCTGTGCGCCCCGAGCGGATTTGCCAGATCGCCACGCAAGCCATGCAAGAGATGAACAATGTCAGCCAGCCTGTCAAACAGCCGCCGGCAGGCAGGAGAAAATTCAAGATCCTCGTTGCAGATGACCGCCCGGACAATGTAACCCTGCTGGTGCGTTATCTCGAATACGAGGGCTACGATCAGGTGATTGCGCAGGATGGCATGGAAACCGTCGAAAAAGTGCGCGACGAAATGCCAGACCTCGTTTTGCTGGATGTTAATATGCCGCTGAAAGACGGCTTCTCGGTGCTGAGCGATATTCGTTCCGACCCTGAAACGAGCCACATCCCTGTAATTATTCTTACCGCCGCGCGCCTCGATCCTTCGGATGTGCAATCTGGTTTGAACCTGGGCGCGGATGATTATGTGACCAAACCCTTTGACCGCCACGAACTGATGGCGCGTATCCGCACCAAACTGCGGGTGAAAGAGGCGGAGGATATCATCCGCCGCCGCAACCGTGAATTGAATCTTCTGCCTGAGATCGGCAGGGAATTAAGCGCGCGCACGGATATTAAAGACCTCGCTAATGTTCTGCTCAAACGCACGGTGGAAACGCTGGGCGCCATTCAAGGGAATATGCTCATCCTGCCTTCGGGGGCCAGCGCCAGGCAAAATTATCAGGTTTCGTTATCTCCCGCTGAAGACCACGCCCATGAGCTGGAGATTTCCGAAAGCCTGATCGCGCATTTGAAGGACGATCCCCAGGGCCTGGTTGTAAACAACGCCTTCAACAACCCGCTCTGGCAAAATGATAACAATCCCTTTATTGGTTCGGCGGTCATCGCGCCTTTAAACGGCCGCCACGAATTATTGGGTTTGCTCATCCTCACCCATGAGCAGGAATATTATTTCAACCCCGATCACCTTCTGCTCCTGCAAGCCATTGCAAGCCAGGCGGCAATTGCCGTGGAAAATGCGCGCTTGTATGCCGATGTGGCCCAGGAACAAAAAAGGCTGGCCGCCATCCTGCAACATGCCGCAGAAGCGATCTTGTTATTCGATAAGAGCGGCAGGCTGTGCCTTTTGAACCCCGCGGGCGAAAAGCTGTTTACCGATTTCAACGCACCCATCAACGAACCGCTCCCCAGCGGGGCGGGCTATGAAGCGTTCATCAAAATTCTTGAAGAAGCGCGCGCATCGCAAGTCTCCAAATCTGCTGAAGTGATCTGGGCCGACAAACGCACCTTTATGGCGTTGATCACCCCCATCGAAGACGGGGGGCAGGTGGCAATTTTGCATGATGTTACCCGCTTCAAAGACCTGGAAAAGGTCAAAAACGAATTCATTGCCACCGCATCGCACGACCTGAAGAATCCGCTCACCGCCATCTCCGGTTTCAGCAACCTGCTCGAACAGGTGGGCGCGCTTACCCCGCAACAACATGAGTTTGTGAAATACATCCAATCGGCGGCGGCCAACATGGGCGAGCTTGTCCAGAACATGATGTCGCTCGCGCAGATGGATTTGGACGCCATGCAAAAGCATACCACCGTGGATATGGAAACCCTGCTCGCCGACATGGCGGATGAATTTACCCCGCAGGCTCAAAAGAAGGAACAAACCCTGAAGTTCACGCCTCTTTCCGCGCCGACGCCTGTCAACGGCGACCCGTTGCAGTTGCGCCAACTCTTCCGCAACCTGCTGGGCAATGCCATCAAATACACCGCAAAGGGCGGGGAAATCCAGCTAACCGCCAAAATGGACAACTCACAAATTTTGATCAACATCCAAGACAACGGGTTTGGAATCCCAACCCCAGACCTGCCGTTCATATTCGACCGCTTCTATCGCGCGCGTGAGGGGAAGGCCGGCGAGGTGGAAGGCAATGGGCTTGGGCTGGCCATCGTCAAATCCATTGTGGAACAGCATCATGGACAAATCAGCGTGCAGAGTGAGTTGAATAAGGGAACTTGTTTTAACGTTTCCCTGCCTGTTTCCGACATTCGCCATTCTGTATAAAATTTCTCTACCGTACAAGGAAACCCTAAAGGTCTCCTCTCTCTTCGCAAAAACACCGATTAACAGAAAAGACCTTTAGGGTTTTTACGAGAGATTTGCACGGCATCAAAATCAAATTTAAAGGAAGACTAGCATGAGAGAATGGTTTTCAAAACTTCTGGCAGAAACAACACCCCCGGGCCGCAGAGCATTTCAAATTTCGCTCGTTATCATGGGGCTGGTTGTTTCCACTTTACCTATTTATTTTTATATCTATAGCGTGTCGAAGGCATGGCAGGTTTTGGGAATCATATCTGCCATGGTGGTTCTGGGTATGATGATGCTCTACACTGCCGTCATCGCGCGGGACAATCGGCACCAGGCATCCATAAACCTGATGATCCTCAGCCTGGGGATTTTTGTTTTGCTCCTGGTTGGGTGGGTTTCAAACCTTGGGCTGGCGCTTGCCACAGGCTTGTTTATCTTTACCACCATGGCGGCAGGGCAGGCGCTGACCAGCAAAGAAGCTCCGCGCACCATATTAATTAGCCTGACGCTGGGCGTGACCGTTTTTTTGATGGACCTGTTTGCCTGGTGGGAGCGGCTTTCCGTCCCGGCGCTTGAAACGTTAATTCCATACATTACCGCACTCGTCATCCTCTATCAGGCATCGCAAATCATTCGCCAGTTTGGAAGTTATTCGATCCGCACGAAGTTCATTGTGACGCTTGTGGGAACTTCACTGGTTTCCATTGTCATGGGCGCTTTCGTGACAAACCGTGTGTACACAAAACAGGCCAGTGACCTGATTGGGCAGGACCTCAATGCCATCGCAAAAACCACCTCCACGGGAATATCCCTTTTGCTGGAGAAAAGCCTGGATCAGTTGAACATCCTGGGGCTCAACAAGTTCATTCAGGATAATGTCGAAGACAGCAACGCCACCGGCACTTCAGATTTGGGGAAACTCGAAGCGCTGGATGGTCAATGGAGAAATTCATCGGAATTCAGCGATCTGGTCCGCGGGGTGTTGGACAATGAACTTGCGGGGGAATTAGGGGAATTTCAATCCCGCTATCCTGAAATCGAGGAGGCGTTCATCACAGATAAATATGGCGCGGTGATCGCTTCCACCGTGCAAACTTCAGACTATTACCAGGCCGATGAAGAATGGTGGCAAAAGGCATGGAGTGACGGGAAGGGCGGTATTTACATCAGCCAGCCCGTGTTTGATGAAAACACCAAAGTTAACGCCATTATCATGGCCATCCCCATTTCCGGGCATAATCGCTCCTACTATGTGGGTGTGCTCCGCATTACCCTGAATATTTCAAAATTCAATTCCATCCTGGAAGGCGGTCATTTCGGTCAAACCGGCCACGCGGATCTGTATTTTGCGGACGGTCAATATTTGAACGACGATCCATCGAAGGGGTTGTTGTCTGCATCGGAAGAATCGGTTTCAATACCTGCCGAGGGCGGCGGGGAATTTAGCGAGATGAACTATGAAGGGAATATAAGCCTTGTCAGCCGCAGTTCGATTAAGACAAACCTGCCGGGGATCGACCAGGTATTTCAGGATCTCGGCTGGTTTGTGGTGGTTCACCAGCATAGTTCCGAGGCACAGGCCCCCATCAAAACAACGCAGAGGTTAATTTCACTGCTCTCGCTGGGGCTGTTGATGGGCGTTGCATTGCTTTCCTACTACCTTGGCAACCAGTTCATCCGTCCAATCGAGAACCTGACAAATGCCGCAACACGCATGGCTCACGGCAACCTGCAAATGGTTACAGGCATCAACTCTCAGGATGAAATCGGGTTGCTGGCGAATTCATTCAATGCCATGACCAGCCAGTTGCGGGATGTTTTAGAGGGACTGGAACAGCGTGTGACCGACCGAACCAAAGCCCTGGTTACATCCACGGAAATCAGCCGCAAGCTTTCCACAATTCTCGATGAAAAACAACTGGTTGCTGAAGTGGTGGAACAAATCAAAACGACCTATAACTATTATCATGGGCAAATTTATTTGCTCGGTGAAGACGGCCAGACTCTTGTTTTGGCGGGAGCAAGCGGGGAGGCCGGGAAAAGCCTGCTTGAACGAAAGCATGTTATTTCCATCGAACGCGGCGTGGTTGGGCGGGCGGCCCGCTCGAAAGCCAGCGTTCTGGTTCCCGATACCTCCAGGGATTCGGATTGGATTCCCAACCCCCTCCTGCCCGATACAAAGGCGGAGGTGGCGGCGCCGATTCTATCGGGAGATGAACTGCTGGGCGTGATCGATATGCAGGATGATGTGATCGGCGATATTTATATGGAGGATGTCGAATTTCTTCAGTCGATTGCCAGCCAGGTTGCTGTCGCCTTGAAAAATGCCCGTTCGTATGCCGGGGCGCAGGCCCGGGCGGAGCGCGAAGCGTTGATCTCTTCCATCAGTCAAAAAATCCAAAGTGAGACGACGGTGGAAAGCGCGATGCAGGCGGCCATCCGTGAAGTTGGACGCGCCCTGGGCGCCAGTACCCGCATCAAGTTGAAATCCAATCATGGAGAGAGGTAGAGAAGGCCATGTTGAATTCCATTCGCAGATTTTTTTCAGCCCCGATATTCGCGGACAATGAGGAGAAAACCCGGCGGGCGCGCCTGTTGCATGTGATTCTGGTTGCACAGACTTATGTGCTGTTTGTTGCCATGGCAGGGGTAATTACCGGCCCGGCAGATGGCGAACCCCGCACCTTTGAATTGTTCGTTATGGCTTTTGGACTCGGCCTGATCGTAATTTGGCGTTTCCTCATGCGGCGCGGTTGGGTCAGCCTTCCAAGTATTGGGATGCTCATTTTTTTCCTCATCGGTGTTTCCATGATTCTTGCTTCGGGGGGCACCATCCGCTCTGCAGGGGTTATCTATTTTCCATCCATTGTGGTGATGGCAACCTTGCTGGTCAATCGGCGGGCGGGCGTTGTATTCTTTTTGATTAGCAGTCTGATCGGCATAGCCCTGACGCTGGGTGAAATTAACGGCATTCTGCCCGCGCCAGCGAATGCCACGAGTTTCGCTTCGATAGCGATTATTACTTCGGGTATGGGGTTAACCCTTGTCCTTTTGTATCTGGCGACTCAAAGTACAGATGAGGCTCTGAAGCGGGCTGTTGAAAAGGAGCAGGAGGTTCGCGAGCTCGCTTCGACTCTGGAAAAAAGAGTGGCAGACCGCACGAGGGCATTGGCCACTTCCGCAGAAGTCAGCCGCCGCCTTTCCACCATCCTCGATGAGAGACAGCTTATTGCAGAAGTGGTGGAGCAGATGAATACCGCCCTGCATTACTACCATGCCCACATTTATCTTTTTAATGAATCAGGGGATGAATTGATCATGATGGGAGGAACGGGCGAAGCCGGTCAGGCGCTTCTGGCGCGCGGACATAAGATTGCCAAAGGCAAAGGCCTGGTGGGCCGCGCCGCTGAAACCAATTCGTTGATTCTGGCGGGCGATACATCCAAAGACGCGGGCTGGCTCCCCAACCCCTTGCTGCCAGACACAAAATCGGAGGTGGCTGTGCCCATCTCGCTGGGCGCGGAAGTGTTCGGCGTGCTGGATGTGCAACAAAACGCGGTGGATGGCTTGCAGGAAGCGGATGCTGACCTGCTCCAGTCTATTGCCTTTCAGGTGGCGGCGGCCTTGAAGAATGCTCAAACCTATTCTTTCACCCAACAGCAGGCTGACAAGGAAACGCTGATCAATACGATTGGCAGAAAAATACAAAATACCGCTTCGGTGGAACAAGCCTTACAGGTTGCAGTCCGTGAGCTTGGGCAGGCGCTGGGCGCAAGGGATTCGCGCATTGTCCTCAGCCTGGCTGAATCGGTACTGATGGAAGACCGTTAAAGAGAGTTGCCCCATGACCAATCAACAGCCAATAGATGACAATATGAAGAAACGAATCAATCGCCTGTTTTCGGATCAGGAACTCCCATCCTATGCCAGCCTGAGTGAAGTTGAGGCGATGAAGAAACGCATCAACAGCCTGGAGACGGAGCTGGCCCAGCAAACGAAAAACGTTGACGAGGCCCGGGGTGCGGATTCTCCGACCCAGCCTGTTCTAAAACCGTTTTTAGCGGAGCGTTCAAAATCATTCGCGCAGAAGGTTAAGATTTCGATCCAATCGAAAATTACCCTTTGGGCAGGGTTATGCCTTATTTTGGTAACGGTTATTCTGGTGGGGTACTCGGTGGCCACCTTCCGCGCCGAGGAAATTAAATTCGCCCAGTCCAATGCGGTTGTACATGCCGAAGAAGAGGCGGGCCGTGTAAGAATTCAACTCGAGCCTGCTTTGACCGTTGCCATCAACCTGGCTCACAGCCTGGGCATGGGAAAAGACTCCAACGAACCTGTCGCTTTAACGCGCGAACAGGCAAACGGGATTTTGAAGAAAACGCTCGAAGAAAACCCCGAATTCCTGGGAACCTGGACGTTATGGGAGCCAAACGCCTTTGACGGATTGGATGCGGAATTTGCCAATATGCCAACCCACGATCAAAGCGGGCGTTTTATTCCCTATTGGGTGAGAACCGCCCCGGAAATAATCGAAGGCGTGGCCATCGTTGATTATGAAACCCCGGGCGTCGGCGACTTTTACCTCCTCCCCCGCCAAACGAAGAAGAATACTGTTTTACCGCCATACCTGTACCCCGTGGACAATGTGGATGTTTTGATGACTTCCATGGTGATTCCCATTGTGGAGAATGGCCGCTTCTATGGCGTTACAGGGGTGGACTTGCAAATCGATTTCGTTCAAAACATTGTCGATGAAATCGATCTTTATGACGGAACCGCCAGCGCAGTCCTGTTCACCGATTCAGGCTCATTGGTTGCTGTTCGCAATCAACCTGAGTTGACTCTCCAGCCTGTGACTTCGGTCTATGAAGATTTCGAACAAATCAAACCGAACCTGGGCAGAGCGGGAACATTTATCAGCCAAAGCCCGGACGGCAAGTACCTGCGTGTTTTTTCACCGATTGAGTTCGGCGAAAGTGAAAATTACTGGTATATCGGGCTGAGCATTCCCTACGAGAAGATCACCGAGGGCGCCGCCGCCGCCGCAGTTCGACAAACATCCATTGGACTGGGCCTGCTGGCGCTGGCGCTGGCATTGCTTTGGGTTCTCACAGGTCAGGTCGTAAAACCTGTCCGCTCATTAACGAAAGTGGCCGCAGAGGTGGCAGGCGGTAATCTCAATGTGTCTGCCAACGTGAGGGGCAATGACGAAGTTGGCGTGCTTGCAAACGTCTTCAACTCGATGATCGTACAGTTGCGCGACCTGTTTGGCACATTGGAACAGCGCGTGGCAGACCGCACCCACGATCTCGAGCTGGCATCTGAAGTAGGCAGGACCGTGGCAACCCGGGTGGATAACTTGAACGGGTTATTAAACGACGCAGTGGAATTGATCCACGCCCGCTTTGGTTTGTACTACACCCAGGTGTACATTGCGGATCAATCCGGCCGCACCATTACCCTGCGCGCTGGAACGGGCAAGGTAGGCAGACAGCTTTTACAGCAGGGGCATAAACTCCTGGTGGGTTCGGGTTCCTTGAATGGACGCGCGGCCTCCGAAAAGCACGCCATCATTGTGGCAGACACATTAAACAACGAAGCCTTCCTGCCCAACCCACTGCTCCCAGACACCCGCTCTGAAATGAGCGTACCGCTTTTAATCGGTGATCGTGTGGTGGGAGTTCTGGATATGCAAAGCGAACAGACCGATGCCCTCAATGAAAACAACCTGCCCGCCTTCGAAGCCCTTGCTGGTCAATTGGCTGTGGCGGTTCAAAACGCAACTCTCTTCGAAGAAGCGAATCAGGCGCGCAAGGATGTGGAACAGCAGGCCAAACGGCAATCCTATGCCGATTGGGCCGATTTCCTCAACGCGGTGGAAAGAAGCGAGAAGCTGGGGTACATCTTCAGCCAAAATGAAATCCTTCCCTACATCAACAGCGCGGACGAACCCGAGGAGTTGAACTCGCTTCATTCGCCCGTACACGTGGCAGGGATCGAAATTGGCAAGATTCACATCATGGACGGCACGGAACGCCAATGGACCACCACAGAAGCCGACATCATTCACAACACCGCCCTGCAACTCTCGCGCCATATCGAAAACTTGAGATTGCTGGCTCAATCCGAAAAATACCGCCTCGAGGCCGAACAGGTATCGAAACGCCTGACACGCGAAGGCTGGGAAGAATATCTCAATGCCCGCACAAATATTGCAGAGGGCTATATCTACCGCGAAAATACGGTACAACCTTTAATCAATAACGACAGCAATCAGGGCAAGCCCGCCCTATCCTACCCCATCCTTGTGCGCGGCGAAAATATCGGTGAATTATCGGTAGAGTCGCTGGAGAATATGGAAGGGGACGCCTCAGGCATCGTTTCCATCATCACCCAGCAGTTGAGCAGTCATATTGAAAACCTGCGCCTTTTGGAAGAGACGGAAACCAGCCGCGCAGAAGTTCAAAAAAGCCAGGAACAATACAAACTGGCTGTTACAGGCTCCAACGACGGCCTCTGGGACTGGGACATTGCCAACGATCAAATCTATTATTCCCCCCGCTGGAAGTCGATGCTTGGGTATGAAGAGCATGAATTAACCAGGGGCTTTCAAGATTGGGAAGACCTCATCCACCCCGATGACCATGATTATGCAACCCACTCCCTCGATGAGTATCTCGAACAACAAGCGCAAGAATACGACGTTGAGGTCCGCCTGCGTCACAAAGACGGATCATGGCGCTGGATCCGCGACAGAGGCAAGGCCCTGCGCAGGGATGATGGAACGCCATACCGAATGGCCGGAACCCATACCGACATCACCCAGCGCAAACTGGATGAAACGATCATTGCCCAACGCGCCAACCAGTTGGAAACCGTGGCGGCCTTGTCCACCACCGCCTCCACCGTGTTAAACCCGGATGAACTCCTGCAAACCGTGGTGGACTTAACAAAGGAACGTTTCGGCCTGTACCATGCCCATGTCTATCTTGCCGATGAATCATGGAAGACCCTCCTGCTTGCCGCAGGAGCGGGGGATGTCGGCTCTCAAATGGTGGCGGCAGGCCACGCCATTTCCATGGACACGGAACGATCCCTTGTGGCGCGCGCAACCCGCGAACGAAACGCGATCATTGTCAACGATGTCCGCAGTGAACCGGACTTTCTGCCCAACGCCCTGCTCCCTGAAACACGCGCAGAGATGGCCGTGCCCATGATCGTGGGAGATAAAATCCTCGGCGTGTTCGACGTACAATCAGAAATCGAAGGCCGCTTCACCCAGGAGGATGCCAGCATCTTCAACACGCTTGCGGCGCAATCGGCTGTTGCCCTGCAAAACGCCCGCCTCTACCAGGAACAGGCCGCCACAGTCACCCAGCTCCGCGAGTTGGACCGCCTCAAATCCTCCTTCCTCGCCAACATGTCTCACGAACTGCGCACCCCGCTCAACTCCATCCTCGGCTTTGCAGATGTGATGCTCGAAGAACTCGACGGCCCGTTGACCCCCAACATGGACAACGACCTCAAACTCATCCAAAAGAACGGCCAGCACCTGCTCCACCTCATCAACGACGTGCTCGACATGGCAAAGATCGAATCGGGCAAGCTCAACCTCATCATCGAAAAATTCAACCTGCACGAGATCATGGAAGAAGTTACCAGCATCACCTCCCCGCTTGCCAGTGAAAAAAACCTCGCCCTCTTCATGCACCCCGACTCAGACCACAAACTGGAAATAAGCGCAGACCGCAACCGCTTGCGCCAGGTCATGATCAACCTCCTCAACAACGCCATGAAATTTACAGGGAAAGGTAAAATCTCGATACGCATTGCGCGCGAAGGCGAAAACGCACTCATCAGCGTCAAAGACACAGGCATCGGCATCCACCCATCCCAATTGGAAGCCGTCTTCCAGGAATTCACGCAGATCGATTCATCCACCACCCGCAAAGCAGGCGGCACCGGCCTCGGCCTGCCCATCAGCCGCCGCCTCATCGAATTGCACGGCGGAAGCCTCTGGGCTGAAAGCTCCGGCATCGAAGGCCAGGGCGCAACCTTCCACGTCTCCCTGCCCATCGAATCAAAAGTAGCCGCATCCGAACCCATCACAAGAAAACTCTAACATGGCAAAACCAACCTTCCTGCAATGCGCCCTCTGCGGCAACCAACAGCCCTACGAACCCTTCGTGCCAGCCGCCTGCAAACATTGTCAATCGCAATGGCTCGAAGCGCATTACGATTACGAAGCCTTCAAACGCGAAATTCTACGCGGCATCCCCAACCGCCCAAATAATCTGTGGCGTTATCAGGATGTCCTACCGCTTGAGAATCCCTCCGCTTTAGACCTCTACCCCGCTGGCGGAACGCCTCTCTGGCTGTCAGCACGCTTCGCGCCTAATCTGGGGCATGGTTCTGTTTACATCAAAGACGAGCGCTACGGCCCGACATCTTCCTTCAAAGACAGGCAGGCCGCAGTAGCCGTGGCCGCCATGAACGAAAATGGAATCCGCGAAGCCGTCATCGCATCCACAGGCAATGCCGCCGTGGCGTACGCCGCCGCCTGTGCGCGGGCGGGAATCAAACTCTGGGTCTTCATGACCAGCCTCGTCCCGCAGGAAAAACTGCGCGAAGCCGCCCTCTTCGGCGCGGAAGTGATTCGCGTCAGCGGCAATTACGACCAGACCAAACAGATCGCCAGCCAGTTCGCCCAGCGCAAGAATCTACTTTTGGATCGCGGCGCAAGCTCCGTCCCCGCCCGCGAATCGATGAAGACCATTGCCTACGAGATCGTCGAGCAAATGGGCTGGCGCGCGCCAGATTGGTACATTCAAGCCGTCAGCGGCGGGCTTGGTCCGCTGGGCGTGTATCAGGGTTTCAAAGAATTATTTGCAATGGGGCTGATCGATAAAATCCCCAAGCTTGCCATTATCCAGGCGGACGGATGTTCCCCGATGGTGCAAGCCTTCAAAGCTGGCAAAGATGTTGCCGAGCCTGTCATCCCCGACACGCGCATCATCATCCTTTCCACAGGCGACCCTGGCAAATCCTACACGTATTTATGGAATCTCACCCAGCAATACGGCGGCCTGATGGAATCAGTGACCGACCTTGAAGCCTACTCGGCCATGCGCGCGCTTGCCAAAAGCGAGGGAATGGCCGTCGAACCGGCAACAGCCGTCGCCTTCGCAGGATTCGAAAAATTATCCAAAGAAGGAAAAATCGGCGCGGATGAAAAAGTCGTCATCAACTGCACAGGTCACACCTTCCCCGTCGAAAAGCATGTACTCGGCGATCAGTGGGCTGTGGATGTGCATCTCAGCAAAGACCAGTCCCCCGCGCCGCGCGAAGGCTTGCAAGCCGCCCTCGAAAATCTGGACGAAAAGACCACAACTGTGTTATTGATTGATGACAACGACGACGACGCCCTGCTCATTCGGCGATTGCTGGAAGGCAGAAAAAATTACCGCATGTACCACGCCAAAGACGGCTGGGAAGGCCTGGCAACAGCGCGCCAAAAACTGCCCGATCTCATCGTCAGCGACCTGACCATGCCCGGCATGGACGGCTTTGGGCTGGTGGAGGAATTGAAACTCGACCCGCGCACGAAGGATATTCCCGTGGTCGTCGTCAGCGCAAAAGATATTACGATGGAAGAACGCGGCCGCCTCAACGGTCACATTGAAGCGCTGTATCAAAAAGGCTCATTGCCCACCCGCAAATTTGTGGATCAGGTCATTCACGTGATCGAAGAAAAAAACGAATCCAAAAGCGGAGTTCAATAGGGTGTGTTTCATTTCAGCTGAAACAACCGTCCCGAAGGTTTGAAAAACGGCTAAAGTCTTCGAGAAAACCTTCGGGACGTTCCATCCTTCAACTCATTTGAAACACACCCAATTCAATAAGGAGAATTTAATTATGGGAAATAACGTTTTATACATTGAAGACAACCCGGATAACATGATGCTCGTCAAACGCGCGCTCGAATCGCGCGGGTATTTATTGCTTGAAGCCGGGAACGGCTTAACAGGGGTGGCAACTGCCGAACAACAAGATGTGGACCTGATCCTGCTGGATATCAACCTGCCCGACATCGACGGCTACGAAGTGGCGCGCAGGATTCGCGCCAGCGAAAAAACCAGCCTGGCGTATGTGCCCATCATTGCCATTACCGCCAACGCTTTAAAAGGAGACGCTGAAAAAGCGCTCTCTGCCGGTTGTGATGTGTACATGTCCAAGCCGATCAACATCCGCGAGTTGTGGGCGCGTGTCGAAGCGTTTGTGCCAGCCCCCAACCCCAGATAGCATATATTTTTTTAAAGGTTGAATATTGTGAAAACATCGTATCTGATCGATCTGACTTGCTCGGATTGTGGAAGATCTTTTTCCGCCAGCGAAGTTCTTACCTTTTGCCCGGATTGCCAATCCACCCTCATCTCGAATTACGACCTGAACGCCGTCCGCCAGCAAGTGGACCGCGACGAGATTCATACGCGGCCCAAAGGCATGTGGCGCTGGCATGAAATGCTTCCCGTGCAAGACCCTGAAAATATCGTGTCGCTTGGCGAAGGCGATACGCCCCTGCTCCGAATCCCCCGTGTTGGAAACGAACTTGGGCTTTCCAATCTTTTTGTAAAAGACGAAAGCAGTAACCCCACCGGCTCCTTCAAAGCCCGCGGGCTTTGCGCCGCAGTTTCCCGCGCAAAGGAACTCGGCGTTAAAAAAGTGATCATCCCAACCGCCGGCAACGCCGGCGGAGCCATGGCCGCCTATGCCGCGCGCGCCGGCTTGCAGGCTCTGATCTACATGCCAAAAGACACGCCCAACGCCAACATTCAGGAAAGCCGCATTGCAGGCGCAGAAGTGATTCTCGTGGAAGGCCTCATCAGCGACGCCGCCGGCATGGCTGGCGTCAAAGCCCGCGAAGAAGGCTGGTTCGACGTTTCCACATTCAAGGAACCCTACCGCACCGAAGGCAAAAAGATCATGGGCTACGAACTTGCCGAAGCCTTCGATTGGACCTTGCCCGACGTGATCCTCTACCCCACTGGCGGCGGCACAGGCCTGGTAGGCATGTGGAAAGCCTTCGCTGAAATGGAAGCCCTCGGCTGGCTAAAGGATGTGAAACGACCGCGGATGGTTTCTGTGCAAGCGGAGGGATGCGCGCCGATCCCCAAGGCCTTCCACGCAGGCGCCTCTTTCTGTGACTTTTGGCTGGGCGCTCAGACTGTGGCATCCGGCCTGCGAGTGCCAAAGAGCTTCGCCGACCGCCTCATCCTTGCGAACATCCGCGAAAGCAACGGCACAGCAGTGGCCGTCAGCGACGAAGCGCTAATCAACGCCCAGAAAAAACTGGCCGCCCTCGAAGGCATCTTCGCCGCCCCCGAAGGCGCCGCCTGCCTTGCCGCACTGGAAGAACTCGTCAAGCAAAATTGGGTAAAACCAGATGAGCGCATTGTTATTTTTAATACAGGGTCGGGGTTGAAATATTTGGATGCGGTGGTGCAGTAGACATTATCAGAAATAACATACATGACTCTACTGCAAAAACCAATTAACCACGAAGGTCACGAAGGAACACAAAGGAAATGCTCTTCATCTATTAACCTTCGTGTACTTTGTGTCCTTTGTGGTTAAAGACCTTTTTGCAGTGGCCCATACATGCACTGTCCCGAAGGTTTCTTTCGAGCAATGCCGCTTTATTTTCCCCCTGCGCAAATTATGGCTTGCACACATCCTGAAGGCTGGTATCAACGCCAGCCGAAGAACCCTGAGACCGGGAAACACGCTCCCAAAGAGTGGAAAGCGCCGGGCACAAAATTTTCTGTGCCCTGGCTGTGCGTTCGGTTAATTTTATGGCCGTGTCCATGTCGCCTGTCAAGGCGAAGGCTTCGATGAAAGGCAAATTCTCAACTGGCATGGACGCGCTCAATCCATTCTGCTGAGACTGGTTGTAAAATTTCACCACCTGCTCCCAGTCATTTTGCTGGCGGGCAATTTCAGCTTTTGCGTAAAAATAACACCAACCGTGCGCAGGTTCAGCGCCGAATAAAGTTTTATCCAAAATTAATTCGGGCGCATCTGTCTGTATTAGGCCAGGGTTGGAAAGCGCAATGGCGTTGATCAAATAAATGTTCGCGCCCGGAACCGTCTCTGCATTTCCATAGATCGGGTCAAGGACTCGCAGACAGCCGTCCGCTTCCTTGTAGATCACCACACTGTTCGAACTTGAGCCGTTGAAATTGACTGTGCGATATTGCAATTCCACCGATTCGTTCGCTTTCAACGCTGGTGTCTCAAACCTGGTCTTGAGATAATAAAGAACATACGGAATGGTGCGGCCGCTTAGCTCTGGCGCATAGATCCAGTTAAGCGGCGCGGTCAGTTGCAAATCCGAAACATATTGAAGCGGCAATTCATAAGTCAGCAGGGCGGTATTTTTTTCGAGAGCGGGGATGCGCCATGCAAGCTGCCAGAAGAAGTCTTGTTGATTCGCCCAATCCCGCCGATAGGTATTCGCGACTGTAAATTGATGGGCAGTGGATATGCCAATCAAAATGCTCAAGAAGACCAGCTTTGCCCGCCCCTCTCTTAACGTCAAATCTGCCAGCCCAACGATGAATAGACTCGCTCCAAGCATGATCGAGATAAAGAAGCGGTCATAGTCGAATTCGATTTTGAGAGGCAGTCCCGCCGCCCAGGAGGGAAGCCTGCCTGCGAAGATGGCGACGAGGCCGATTGTCATTGCCCACCAGCCCCAGGAGACAGTAGCGAGTTGGGAGTTTTGAGTTGCGAGTTGTTCCTCGTTTCTTCCCTGCATCACAAAAAAAACGATAAACCCAGTAACAAGGAAGATCGCAAACGCAATGATCTGTGTGGCTGAACCATCCACTGCCGCGAAGATATTAAATGCCGCAAGCCAGGAGGTGAAGCCAGACAATGAAAGGGTGGCAATGAACTCGTTGATGAGCGCCAGCGGCGAAAGCATGGAAAAGGCGTTGATCTTGTACGAGTTGTAGGCAGTGGATTGGTGATAGGAATATGTCCATGCCGCGTTGACGGCCCAGACGGTCAAGTATGGAAGCCATTGCAAGCCAGCCTTTTTCATCAGCTCTTTTTTGTCAGCTATTGTCTCTGCGAAAATGGCAAGAATGAAAAAGAAGCGCAAAATTTCAAGGCCGAAAAAATATTCGGTTGAAAACAAACCAAGAGCCTGCAAAAGGATGGCAAGCGGAAGCAGGTATTTGGTGTTGCGTCTGTTGCGCAGGAGGTGGGCAGTGACGATAAACGATGCGAGAAGAAAGAGGAGCGGAATGAGTTCCTGGTTGACGTGAGTCAACGCGACCCATTGTTGTCCGTAGGCGGGGTAGACGGTGAACAGCAGAACGACCCACAACGCGGACTCTTGTCGGGTGGGCCATACTTTTCGAAACAGCGACCAGGCTTCAAGCCCAAGAAGGAAGCGGATGATGAGGCCGAGGATTTGCCAAACGAGGGGATGTCCGCCAAAGAGGGTTGTCGTCATCGTAAAGATCGGTCCCAATAATGGGCGGAAGGGACGAAAGGCTTCGATGAATTCCGCGGGGCCGAAAAATTTTAGGAACCATGCGAAGGGCCAGTCGTCCCAATAAAAGCCCATCCACGGGATGAGCAGGCCGTATGCCAGAAAAACAAGCACGAGCAAAAGGGCGGGTATCGTAATCGGTTTTTGAAGAAGCTGGTTGAGTTTTTCTTTCACGCAGATGATTTTACCATCCCGAATGCGCCGAAAATCAGCATGTTATAATCCGATTCATGCCTCGTAAAAAAATAACCGACATTGCAATTTATATTTTATTGACCGTTGTATTCCTCGCGCCGCGCCTGCCAAAGATCAACTCGTTCGTTACTCTCGACGAGCCTTCGTGGTTGAGCCAGGGCGCGAATTTTTATTACGCGCTCGGGCAGAGAGAATTCGAGAATACGGTCTATGAATACCAGCCTGCCGTCACCACCATGTGGATCATCTCGTTCGGGATGATGGCTTACTTCCCCGAATATCGCGGCTTTGGGCAGGGGTATCTCGATTACGAAAAAGGACGGCTCGACCCGTTCATGTACGGAAAAGGATACGACCCGCTGGTATTGCTGGCCTATGCGCGGGTCATTCAGGTTTTTGTTCTGCTTGTTCTTTTTCTTTTGCTTTATTACCTGCTTCAGCGATTTCTTCCAAAACTGGCCGCAGCGTTTATTTTGGTATTTGCTGTCTTTGACCCCTTCTACCTAAGCCAGACTCGTTTGCTTAATCATGAAGGGATGGTTTCGCTCTTCGTGCTCGTTTCTCTGGTTGCATTTGCCCTTTACCTTTTCAAAGATCACAGGGTGGTCTTCCTGCTTATATCAGGAACAGCGGCAGGGTTTGCACAATTATCGAAATCATCCGCAATTGCCATGCTTGCCGCGATGGGAATTATGTTGTTGATGCACATCCTTCAAGAACGCCGGCAGGGATGGCAACAGGCGACCCTGAATGGTTTGAAATCCTTTGCGCTGTGGTTTGTAATTTTGGCTGTAATTTATTTTATCTTTTGGCCCGGCATGTGGGTTGCGCCAGGAAAAATGCTGTATCAAGTGTATGGCAATGCGTTCAGCTATGCCTTGCAAGGCGCGCGCCTCACCGTCACGGAAGATTTGGATGTCTCCAAGTTCAGCCTGAACACGAACGTGGCAGACGTTTGGGAAGTGGCAAAGGTCCTCTTCTATAGAACGACTCCCTTCACCTGGATCGGTGTATTGTTGGGACTCGCCCTGCCGTTCGCACGTACCCGTGAGCTGGTACAACAACACAGGCTTTTTGTTACGCTGTTAATAACGAATGCCGTTGCCTTCATCCTGTTGATTGGCATGGCGCAGGGACGAAATTCTCCACATTATATTCTCTCCAGTTACCTGTCATTGAATTTGCTGGCGGGGCTGGGTTGGTATTATTTCCTCCAAATGCTTGCAGAACGTTTGTCACTCCCCCGCAGTTATGGACAGTATACGCTGTTATCTCTCGTGATGATCTCGCAAGCGTGGAGCTCCGTCTCGGCCTTCCCGTATTATTTCACGTACCGTAACCCGATCCTGTATTCGATGGGCTGGTATAACGATTTTCCCCACTTCCCGTATGGGGAAGGGCTGGAACTTGCCGCGGAATATCTGGCCGAATTACCTGACGCTGAAAATACAACCGTGCTTTCCTACTACAGCCGCGGGTGTTTTTCTTATTTTTATCCCGGCAAAGCCATCAGTTTCCGTCCATATTATGCGGATGGCGAACATGCGGCAGATTTGCTGGCAAACCTCGACGCATCTGACTATTTGATTGTTTATTACGCCAACCAGGGTCAACTGCCGCATTATCAGAGTTTCCTGAAAGTCCTCTCCGCAGTTGAGCCGATCCATGTAATTTCATTGAATGGGTATCCGTATGTCCATATCTATAAAGTGGATTCTTTCCCGCCTGAACTAATCGAGGCGCTTGCAGACTTATGAAAACGATTGCCTCAAAAATAAATCAAAGCAGGCTGTGGCTTGCCATTCTTCTGCTGGCCCTCACCCTGCCTTCGCGATTAATCAATATTGACCGCGCCATTAATATCGATGAACCCTTTTGGATCATCTCAAGCTCGAACTTTTATTACTCAGTTACACACAGAGACTTTGAAAATACTTATTTCGAATACCACCCGGGAGTAACGAATATGTGGATCATTTCCACAGCCTTGCATTCCTACTTCCCCGAATATCGCGGTTATGGAAAGGGATTTTTTGATACCCGTAAACCGAAATTCGAAGAATTCATGCGGAGCCACGACAAGGAAGTCATTGATCTTGTCCGTATCAGCCGCTTTATTCAGGCGGGTATTCTGGCAGTTCTGGCTGTAACAGCATTCCTTCTCTTGAGTATGCTGGTTGGAGACAGTGCCGCGTTTTTTTCCATTGCACTGGCAACCATAGCGCCCTTCTTTCTTGGGCATTCCCGCCTGCTTAACATGGAAAGCATGGCGGCATTATTTGTGCTCACTTCCTTTTTAGGGATGCAGGTCTACCTGAACAGGGAGCGTAAACTTTTTTACCTGCTTCTTTCAGGCGCGACATTTGGCCTGGCGCAGTTGACCAAATCCACATCCATTGCGCTGTTGGGGGTGGTGGGCTTGATGATGTTCGTTGGGCTGTTCAAACGGGATGAAACATCGTTCGGCGCGAGATTCAAGGATGCGGTCAAAACCTTTGCGATCTGGTTTGGGACTGCCGCGCTTGTGTATTTCATCGTGTGGCCGGGGATGTGGGTTGCGCCGGGGAAAATGCTTTCGGGAGTATATGGCAATGCCTTCAGCTACGCCTTCCAGGGCGCCCGCCTCGATGTGACCGAAGAATTGGAACCTGCCAGCTTTAGCCTTGTGACACGCTTTGAAGGGATTTATCAATACCTAAGGTACTGGGCATCCTCCACCACTTTCCTCACCTGGTTTGGACTGGCGTTTGCCTCGTTTTTTCTCCTCTCAAAAAATAAAGACCGAGTCATTAAGTCCATCCTGGGATATCTGGTTGTGCTCGGGGCGTTATTCATGTTGATGTTTGGAATCGCACAGGGACGTAATGCCGCGCATTACATCATGAGCAGTTATGTGGCTTTCGATGTAATCGCAGGCATCGGCTGGGGGTACGCCCTGCTGTGGGCGCAAAACCGCTGGAGGTGGTTATCTCACACCTATGCGGCTTTCGCGGCATTGATTGTTTTAACCGTTGCCCAGATTGGCTTTGGGCTTCCCTATGCTCCGTATTATTTCACGTATAAAAATCCATTTGCAAGCGAGGCGGCAACCTATGGATATGGCGAAGGCTATGCTGAGGCGGCGGATTATCTGGCGCAAAAGCCAAATGCAGAGAAAATTCAAGCGTACGTGTACAACGGGATGGGCACGTTTTCCTTCTTCTTTCCCGGGAAAACCCTGGTATTCAAGCGGGTGTATCTGATCGAAGAGGATTACACGTCCATTGCCGATGAAATACGGAAGTCTGATTATCTGGTGTTGTACCCGATTGTGAAAAATAAACAGCCTGAAACGGAAAAGGTGCTGACAGCCTTGCAGGGCGCGACGCCTGAAAAAACCATTTTTATCAATGGTTTGGAATATATCCTCATTTATAAAACCACCGATATACCCGAAAGCGTTTACGAGCAGATCGTTCGATAGATTAATTGCTCGCCTGCGCTCGTACCGCAAGATTTGGTAGTGGATAAAAAGCAAGTGACAGTTCTTAACGCAAATTTCGCTAATGGGCGAATAGCGCGAATTTTCAAAAAATATTGGCGAAATTCGCCAGATTCGCGCCATTCGCGTTAAAAAAGCAGTTCGGTTGTAGATTTGAAAATTGCCATCACTTACAATTTAACCACTACCCAAGATTTATCTTGCGCTTTGGACGCTTCTTGGACAAGGGCAACATGAACCCCCTACGGGGATAATGTGTTGCGGTACGAGCGTTGTCGCGTAAAGTCAGTTAATTATCGAATGCCGCTGTCGTATACAACGATGAGTTGGGTTATCTGGTCGGCGAGGACGGTAAAATTTTGCTCGTCGGCGTAGGGGAGCGAGCCTTGCGGGCTTTCGGGGCGCAGAATGTAATCACCGGGCGGCAGGTTGACAAGGCTTCTTCCTTCTTCATCCGTCTCAAATTGCAGGGTTTCCTTCCCGTCCATGTTGAGGACGGTCAATGTGGCCTGATAAGGCTGGTCGGGACATTCCACGCCCTCCTGCACAACGGGGCACATTGGGCCGACGAATACTTGAACTTCGAGACCGCTCGTCAATGACTCAGGTGAATTGAGTCCCTGCCCACATGCGGCGAGGATAAGCATAAAAAGGAAGAGCAGTTTTTTTGACATGGCTTTATCTCCTCTTGGATTAAAACAAAACACATCATGATTATTTTGTAACTACACAGTGAATTTTACTTGAAGGGTTGTCAAAAAAGAGAAACTCAGAGACAATCAAAGCTATGGAACCAATCCGACTGCCAACTGAAAAAGAAATCAATGCTGCGTATGAAGGCGGAAAAGAGGCGGTATTGAA
>JACRLB010000051.1 GCA_016235445.1 Chloroflexota bacterium
CGATTGCGATCAAGGCATTCAGCACTTGTTGAGATTTCAGAATTCGGTTATTTTTAACGGTGCGCTTGGACATGGCGGTTTGGTCTCCTTGGTAAGAGCCAAGTAAACCATGTTCAAGCCTTTTCGTGAACTACTGATTATCGGAGACGCACTGTATTCAGACAACTACGGCATCCTTTTGCTCAATGAAGAACAAGATGTTTTGACCCCGCATTTTTCCTATCGCGGCACCGACATCGAAAACGTCGGTGTCAGCCTGCCCATTTCAAAAGGCATTAGTGGAAAGGTTGTTTCCACCAGACGCTCGATCCGTGCAAACGATGTTTCCCTCGACACATCCTACTTTGAAGTAACCGGAAACACACGCTCCGAACTTTGCGTCCCCATCATTAGCGGGTCAAAAGTCTTTGGCGCTTTGAATGTGGAAAGCAACAAGCCAGATATCTTCACCGAAAAGGATGAGAGACTCCTCAACACAATTGCCGGGGGGTTGGCAAATGCCCTCGAAAGGATTCAACTCTTCGAGGCGGAAAAGAAGCGCAGTGAAAGCGCAGAAACACTGATGCGCGCCGCAACAGAGCTTACCAATCTACTCGATCTTCCATCGCTTCACAACGCCATTCTCGAGTGGCTATATAAAATCGCCCCATACGACAGCGCATCCATCCTGGAGATTGAAGGCGGGCATATTCGCATCACCGCCGCAAAAGGATTGCCCAACCCCGAAAAGGTATTGAATAAAATATTTTCATCCAGCAACATTCTTTGTAAAACCATCAATGAAACCGGGCAGGCGCTAATCATCGATGATTGCAGGCAGGATGTGCGCTTCGAAAATTGGGCAGACTCACAGCATGTGCGCGGCTGGATGGGAGTCCCGCTCATTTCCCGCGGACAGGTGATCGGCTACCTGACGATTGACAGCCACTCCCCCCACGCCTTCAGCCAGGACGATGCCGTAATCACGCAGACCTTCGCGCATCAAGCCGCCACATCCCTTGAAAACACACGGCTTTACATCGAAACACGCCAAAGACTCGATGAATTGGAAATGGTAAATCGAGTATCCTTCGCGCTTCGCGCGGCAAAAGATACCCATGAAATGCTTCCCATTCTCCTGAACGAAATTCAAGCAAGCATCGAAAGCGACACCGCCACCATATTACTTTACGATCCGGAGATCGATGCGCTGAAACCCCATGCAACCAGTGGATGGCTCGCAAGCCTGCCAAAAACCACCTTTAAACCCGGCGAAGGAATTATCGGAAAGGTTTACACCAGCGGCGTCACCCACGTTAGCCCGGAATTCATCAATGACCCGATTGCGCACACCGAAAACGCAAACTTCTTCGGGAAAGGCTGGGGAGGCGTGGCTGTTCCAATCCGCACTGCCAGTGAAACAATCGGCGTCATCATGGTCGGCATCCCAAACCCAAGACAGGTTGAATTTCACCATGTTCGTCTGATCACCACCCTGGCCGACATTGCAGGCAACGCCATCTATCGCTCCAGCCTCTTCCAAAAAAACGAAGAGCAAATTCGTCGCCTCACCACATTGCGCGAAATGGACACCGCCATCACCTCCAGCCTCGACCTGCACATCACACTGGATATTCTCACAGAACACCTTACAACAAAAATGGGCGTAAACGCCGCCCGCATTCTCGTCTACAACCCAAACAGCCAAATGCTCGATAACTTCACCGCCGCCGGGTTTATGAACCCCGCCTCATCACGCCAGCCCATCGGCATTGGCGATGGACTAACCAGCCAGATACTCCTGAGCCGCAAAGAACTGTTCATAAAAAATATCGAAGACGAAACGAACCTGCTTCCAGACTATCTATCCAATGAAGGCTTTAAAAGCTATTACGCCATACCACTTTTCAGCAAAGGCTCGACAAGGGGCGTCATCGAAACCTACTTCAGAGACACCTTCACACCAACAACCGACTGGAAAGACTTCCTGAAAACCCTCGCCGGGCAGGCCACCATCGCAATTGACAACGCCCAGCTTTTCGAAAACCTCCAGCGCAGTAATCAGGAACTTTCCCTCGCCTACGACACCACTCTTGAGGGATGGGGCAAAGCCCTCGAACTCCGCGATAAAGAGACTCAGGGACACACCCAGCGCGTCACCAATTTGACCTTGAAACTGGCTCGGCAAATGGGCATTCCCGAATCTGAAATCACTCACATCCGCCGTGGCGCATTACTGCACGACATCGGCAAAATGGGCGTGCCCGACAGCATTCTCCATAAACCAGGCGCCCTCACCGATGAAGAAATAGCAGACATGAGAAAGCACCCCCAATACGCCTACGACCTGCTATCCCCCATCACCTATCTGCGCCCCACACTGGACATTCCCTATTGCCACCACGAATGGTGGGATGGAAACGGATACCCGCGCAAGTTGAAAGGCGAAGAGATTCCGCTCTCTGCGCGCATCTTCGCCATCATAGACGTGTGGGACGCCCTGCTCTCAGACCGCCCCTATCGTGACGCCTGGCCTGAAGCAGATGTCATGAAATATATTGCTGGTCTCTCAGGCAAACAATTCGATCCACAGGTAGTGAATGAGTTCAAAAAATTGATCGGGGCAAAATCAAATTTCATCCACCCTGCCCCCCAAAAAACGCGGAAAGCCGCGAAGAAAAAAAAGTGACGGGTAAAACAAAAAAGATGCGGTGATTTTCATCATCGCATCTTTTTTGTTGAATTTATTTAACCCGCAAAAACCGCCGCTTGCCCACCTGCAAAACACCGGAGTGCGGAAAGACAGCATCGCCGCGCTCCAACACTTCCCCATCCAAACGCACGCCCTTCTGGTCAATCAAAGAACGCGCCTTGCTTTTGCTCTCGGCGAGTTTCGCCGCTAAAATAACATCCACCACCGTCTGGCCGGGCTGTAAATCAAATTCTGGCATGTCATCGGGAATTTCCTTTTGCTGGAACATCTTAATGAAATTTTCCTGCGCTGTTTTTGCTTCATCATCGGTGTAGAAAATACCGGTGATCTCGCCTGCCATTTTCATCTTCGCATCCCGCGGATGGAATGCCCCCGAAGCCACATCCTTCTCGAGCCTGTCAATCTCCTGCGGACTCCAACGTGTGACAAGCCGCATGTATACGCCCATCGCCGAATCAGGCACAGACATCAGCTTGCCAAACATATCGTTCGCGCCCGTATTGATCGGCACAATATTACCCGTAGATTTGGACATTCTCTGGCCGCCATCTGTACCGGGCAAAATACCCGTAACGACACCGACCAGCGGCCTTTGCCCCTGTGATTCCTGTAATTTACGCCCCGCCACAATGATATTAAATAACTGATCTGAACCGCCGACTTGAACGTCAGTCTCCATCGCAACGGCATCGTAACCCTGCATCAAAGCGTAAAACGTCTCATGCAGGTAGATCGGCTCCCCTTTTTCCAAACGGTTTGCAAAATTGTCCCGCGCCAAAAATTGCTGTACCGTGAAGTTCTGCCCCAGGCGGATCAAATCCACCAGGTTGAGTTTGGACAGCCACTCCCCGTTATAACGAATCTTCGTCTTGGTCCGATCCAGCACGCGGAAGGCTTGTTCAGCGTAGGTAACTGCATTTTCGGCCACCTTCTCCTCGGTCAGGATCGGACGCGCTTTATTTTTATCCGAGGGATCACCCACCAGCGCCGTGTAACTCCCGATCAGAAAAGTCACATCATGTCCCAAATCCTGAAACTGACGCAGTTTGCGCATGGAAATGGTATGCCCCAAATGCAAATCAGTGGACGTGGGATCATACCCACAGTACACGCGCAAAGGCCGGCCTTCTTTTTCAGCAAGAGTCAGCCGCTCGCGGAGTTCGGCGGTCATGGCCTTCTTCAAATCTTCATCGCCATACTCCGTGCCCTGCATCAATAATTCAACTTGTTCTTCGATGTTCATAACATTCTCCTGGGTAGTGCAAGATGTCATCTTGCACTACGAATTGACAAACAAAAACGCGCCCGCGATAGTTAGGGCGCGTTGATAGCACACTACCGCAAAAGTTAGGGGGCAGTGTAGTAATAATATTTGGGGGTGAAGGTCAAGTCAAACATGCCGCCATTATACAACAGGATTTTTACTGCGACAAATTGAACGAAAAACTCCACGGGCCTTTCACAGTGTAAAACTCATCACTGTAAACAATTTGCTCGGCCTGTTCCTGCGTCATCTCCGGCGGAATGCTGACGATCTGCATGGTCAGCAAGCCATTCACATCCACACAATCCAACACAATGCCGATGCCGCGTTCGAGCATGGCTTGCTGAATTTTCGGCATGTACACAGAACAATATTCACCTTCACGCGGGGTAGCCGCAATGGAATCGATCACAATGGTGGCATTGGTCAGGTCGGCATCGGGCGGAACGACAAAAGTTAATGTGTCACAGCGCAAGCCCGCCACACCAGCCGCTGGCTCCTGCAAACTCACCAGCGTTGTGCCATATTCCTGCAACACCGTCCCGCTGTAATTCAAACTCGCAGACCAGATCGCCCAATCGGATGTATCGGGCAGGGTAAAGCAGACATCCGCGTTCACACTTTTTCCCTCCATCGAAGCGCGCTCCATGCGGACTTCGATTCCGCTTGCCGATTGATTCGGCACAGCCAATTCCACCTGCGCGCTCGGATACGAAGCAGGGTCAATGTAAGGTGTATCCGTCGCGATAAATTCAGGCAAAACAAGGGCTGGGTCCTGCGCAGACGGCGCGCAGGCTGTGATAAAGACAAGCAGCAATAGGATTAACTTCTTCATGGATTTTTTCTCCTTTGACATTAACCAAGCAAATCAACCAACGCCTCATGCGGACCTGGAAACTGATACCGGTACCCAGACTCGGTCAGCCGTTTGGGCTGGGAAAACCTGCCTTCCAGAATCAAGACGCTCATTTCCCCCAAAAGGGTTCGCAATAAAAAGGCCGGGGTTGGAAACCAGTATGGGCGGTGAATTACATTTGCAAGAACGCGGTTGAATTCCGCGTTGGATGTGGGCGTGGGCGCGACCAGATTATACGCGCCGCGCGCATTTTCGTTTTCGATCAGATGCCGCACTGCCCCCACCCAGTCGTGGATGTGAATCCACGGCATGGCATGTTTGCCGGAACCCAGCGGCCCGCCGGCAAATAGTCGAACGGGAAGCGCCATCAGAGATAGAAGGCCGCCATCCTTTGCAAGCACAACCGCATTACGAATGACAACTCTGCGTACACCCAACTCTTCGATTGACTTCGTTGCATCCTCCCATTGGACGGTAAGCTGGGCAAGAAAATCATCGCCGGGCGGGGTGGATTCGTCAGCGAGGGCGCCGCGCAGGCCGTAATGATTAATGCCAGAGGCTTGGACGAAAATGCCCGGGCGGTGAGTCGCTTGTTGGATGGACTGAGCAAGCGTCAGGCCAGGAAGGATGCGCGAGTCAAGGAAGGCGCGTTTTGTGGCGGCAGTCCACGGCCAGGAGGCGAGAGTCTTCCCGGCGAGATGAATGACCACATCCATTTCGTTGACGAGATGCCCCCAGCCATCCGTTGTTTTTGCATCCCACTGAACCGCCTGAGCGCCGTTGAGCGCGCGCGAGCCGCGCGTGAGGATGAAAACTTTATGCCCATCGGCAAGGAAAGATTTTGTGAGCGCCTGCCCAAGAAAACCTGAGCCGCCTGCGATCATAATGTTCATTTCAAATGCTCCTGTAACGATTCAAGGGATGGCGCTTTTACCGATTCAATCAAGTGGATGTATAATCACGCAGATTGTCGAGCAAAAATGCAGGAACCCGTATTGGTACTCAATGCTAATTTTGAGCCGATTCACATCTGCTCAACACGGCGGGCTATTGGTCTGATCCTTGCTGGCAAGGCTGGAATGATCGCGAATGGACGCGGGCATATCCGTACAATCTCGCAACTGCTTCCGCGCCCATCTGTCATTCGGCTGGAACATCAGGTTCATCGGCCGCGCCCACGCGTCAAGTTAACGCGCCGCGAAATATTCCGCCGCGACAATTATACCTGCCAGTATTGCGGCAGGCGCGACGGCAGTTTGACGGTGGATCATGTCATCCCGCGCCACATGGGCGGCCAGCATATTTGGACAAACCTGGTGGCGGCCTGCCCGGCCTGCAACCATCGCAAAGGCGGGCGCAAAGTGGATGAAGTTCATATGCACCTGATGCATGTTCCAAAGGAACCGCCAGCGAACGCGGCCTATATTTTCGGCAAGCACCTTTCAGATAATGGCGAATGGGAGCCGTATATTTCAGGGTGGTAAGTAATGAATTATTTACCCCTTTTTACTTTTATTTCCAATTCCTCTCCCTGCATGGGAGAGGAATTTTTTTAATTAACTCACCTTACGCAGTTCAATCCCGAAGGGATGGCAGTGTTATAGAAAATTGCGCGAAAGATTTCCAAATCCCGAAGGGATGATATTGATTTTACAAGCGATGACACCCCTTCGGGGTGTTAGCCCAAAGTAGAAATGTCACCTGAATTCCAAAGTAGAAATGTCACCGCCCTGCAGGGCGGTGACATTTCTACTTTTTTACCGCGAAGTAGGCAGAGGGTAATTGCGCCAGGGGTGATCAGGTGCGGGTTTGGCA
>JACRLB010000016.1 GCA_016235445.1 Chloroflexota bacterium
CCGGCCAAGCCTTTTTCCAAATTTTGGTTGACCTTGCGCCGCTTGGCGCGTATGTTTGCTCATGCCGTTGAGAACTTATTCGATCTGGCTGATGTCGTTTCTCGTCATGCTCGTGTCGCTCTTTCGTGATCTACTGATTATATCTGTAATTTGCTGAATTAGTTTATCTGAATCCTTGGCGGTGGATTCGGTGAGCGCCGCCAGGTGAAGAATGCTTAATTCCCTGAATTGTTTTTGCAGGGCTTCCTCATCTTTTATTCGTGTGGTTATATCCTGGGCAACAGCGATAACGACTTCCCTTCCGAAATATACGCCTTTGAATAGGCGGATATCTTTGGGAAATATTTCTCCGTTGCTTCGAATTCCCCAAAATACGAATTGTTGTGGTTTGCCTTCGAACGCTAATTGGATGGCCTGGGTGATGTTCTCCGTGGAATTCTTTCCTGGGGCGTTTAGAGATTCGAGGGATTTTCCAATGAAGAATTCTTTTGAATACCCGTACATTTGAGCTGCGCCATCGTTGACGTCGAGGAAATGGCCTGTTTCATCTTGAATATAGATCGCATCCTGTACGGCGTTGAACAGACCGCGATAGCTGATTTCGCTGTTGAGCAGGGCTTCTTCGGATATTTTCCGCTCCATGGAAGTTCCCAGCGTGTTTGCGGCTGCGCGCAGACCGTCCATTTCGACATGGCTCCACTCGCGCTCCATTTTGTTTTCATCGAACTCGATGAATCCCCACCAGTTTGTCTCAACATAAATTGGTATACAGACAATTGAACGGATTCCCTGTTTTTGTAGAAACCTTTGTTCGTCGGGCGGAAATTCCTTTGTATTTCCAAATACTGGCAGGCTTTCGTTGAAAAGCTCCAGCCAGCGCGAGCAGCCTTCCTGCTCGAGATCGACTGTTTGAGTGAGCGGGTGTGATGTGCCGCTTTCTTCGATCCATTCATAGATACTGGACACAATTCCATTTGAATTTATCCCTGACTCTTTTTTGAATATATAAATGCGGCTGACGCCTGTTGCCATACCCAGTTGGGCAAGGGTGTTTTGGATGTTTTTTTCCCAATCAGCGCTTTTTAGGAATTGTTCAGCGGATAGTCCGACGGTTCTTAGAATCGCATCACGGCGTTTCAAGGCTTCTTCCGCCTGTTTTTGCTCGGTAATATCCAGCAAAATACCCTGCCAAAAGAGAGGGACCCCATCCTCGCTTTTTATTATAGAAGCGTCTTCTCTTATCCAGACATAGTGGCCGCTGCGATGGCGCATCCTGTATTCAGTTCGAAACGGTTCATTGGTTTTATTCGTTCGGATGTCTTCTGCGATAATCCGTTCCCTGTCATCCGGGTGAAGCGAGTTGTCCCAAAGGTTTATGTCATTCATCCATTCCTCTGCCGTATAACCGAGCAGGTCTAGTATGCGAGGACTCATGTATTGGGATGTTTGATCGTTGTCGAATTTGTCCATGAAGATGGCGGCAGGCAGGTTTTCAACCAGAAGGCGGTAACGTTCCTCCGCTTCAAAGAGGGCGGTTTCAAATATCTTTCGCTCGGTTATATCCTTAAAATTGAAAACGATAGCGCCTAAGTCTTTTTTGTCCAGGTGGTTTGTTCCATTAAATTCGATCCACTTAAAATTTCCATCCTTGCAAGCGCATTGCACTATAAATTCCACGCTTTCATTAGGATGTTCAATTATTTTTTGTAAGGCGTTATTTGCTTTTTGCCAGTCTTCCTGGCGCACATAATCAAGAAAATTATTCCCAGTCATTTCACTTGGTGAGTACCCTAAAATGTGCAGCGCGCCGCGGCTTTGAAAAAGTATTTTCCCTTCTGCTGAACACAAAGCTGCTGCGTCCATGCCGTTCTCGATCAATGCTTTGATTTTTTTCTCGCTGTGGGCAGGGACTTCATCCATCGGGATATTCCTTTGAGGCATTAATAAAGAGGGTTTTGGTTTTGTCAAAAAATAGAATCCATAATGTTCTTATTACAAAATAAGCGGAGAGGGGTTTAAAATAGAGAAAAATAGGGGGGCTTTTTCATAAGAGGTTGGGTTTTAAATTATTATAGACATTTTTGTAGAAAAATCCATTCTAAATGAATTGTAATAAGTTGGCGATTTCTTTTCGTTTGAAATTCGATGTTGGTGGCCGTTGCGCGTAAAGTGAGTTGTTGACTCACCTTACGCAGTACGGGCGACCCATCCGTATTTTTAGGAAACTTTTGACACAGCGACGACTCTTTCTTATAAGACTCGTGTACGGTTATGCCTTGTCGGGTCGCCCCTACGGGATATTGCGTATGGCGAGTTGTTAAAGTAAAACGAGTCCGCTCTTGCGGACTCGTTGTTTAGAGGCGTCGACGGGATTTGAACCCGTGATGAGGGTTTTGCAGACCCTTGCCTTACCACTTGGCCACGACGCCATATACACGATGAGGATTGCCGACTGAATGAATTCCAATCTGCAATCCTCCATGTTTGAGCGGGCGATGGGATTCGAACCCACGACCTTCTCCTTGGCAAGGAGACGTACTACCACTGTACTACGCCCGCAGATTACGACCTACTTACCTGGCCGAGAGTGCCGAGACCCAGGATCGAACTGGGGACACCGCGATTTTCAGTCGCGTGCTCTACCAACTGAGCTATCTCGGCAATATGTTTTGTTGTTAAGCGTCCGTGATTTTACACGCAGTTATATGGATTGTCAAGAAAAGCGCCGGGCAATATATACAATTATTTATAAAAACATTCTCGTGCTTGACTTTTTACATTCGTTTCGATATAATTTCAGGTCGCTGTCCATTAGGGCAGTTAAAATCGTTTCATCACTCAGCCAAAAGTCAGGAGAGAAGAATGGCACCTTCTTTGCCCCAAAAAAGCTACGCAAGAATTCCAGTCAAGCTTGATCTACCCAACTTAATAGAAGTGCAGCTTGATTCCTTTGAAAGACTCAAGAAGGAAGGTCTAGGGGATCTCTTTCATGAGATTTCCCCAATCGAGTCATATAACAAGGGAATGAAGTTGTTTTTCCCGAGTCGCGGGCCTGAATCTCAACAATGGGGATTGAAATACTGGTTTGGCGAGCCCAAACATAATATTGAAGAATGCGTTGAGCGCGATCTTACTTATTCAAGTCCCTTGTATGTGTCGGTTCTTCTCGCCGGGCCGGATGTGCCGGAGCCGATAAAGCAGGATATCTTCCTTGGAGATTTCCCGGAGATGACAGATAAGGGCACTTTCATTGTAAATGGCACGGAGCGCGTGGTTGTTTCACAGTTAATTCGCTCCCCCGGTGTTTACTTTGAAGCTCCTGCAGATCGGGCTACGGGACGCCCGCTTGCAATGGCGAAATTGATTCCTGACCGTGGCGCCTGGATGGAGTTTGAAACCCGTAAATCCGATTATATTATTTTAAAGTTTAACCGCAAGCGCACAGTGCCAATCACTGTATTTTTACGCGCTCTTGCCGCTGTCAGCGATGGTATCAAAGAATCGCCCATCAAACACGGCACTGACGAAGAAATTCTTTCTATTTTCAGAGAAGTGGATAACAACCCTGATCGAATGTTCATTGCATCCACGATCAAACAGGAACCAGATTGGGATTTGACTAATCACACCATTGCCGAAGCCGCGTTGATCGAATTCTTTAAGAAGATGCGCCCCGGCGACCCTGCCACTCTGGATAATGCCCGCCAGTTCCTTGAAGAGCAATTGTTTGACCAGAGGCATTACGACCTGGAGCGCGTGGGTCGTTATAAATTAAACCAGAAGCTCGACCTAAACATCCCGATCCCTCACCGCAATATTACAAAGAGCGATGTGATTCGATTGATCCGCCGTATGATCCAGATCAATAATGGGTCTGAACGCCCGGATGACATTGATCATCTCGGCAACCGCCGCGTCAAGACGGTGGGTGAGTTGATCCAGAACAAGTTGCGTATCGGCCTCCGACGAATGGAACGTGTCATCAAAGAGCGCATGTCCATCCGTGATCAGGAGCAACTGTCTCCTGTAACTTTGGTGAACATTCGCCCTGTGGTTGCGGCTTTACGCGAGTTCTTTGGTTCATCCCAACTTTCTCAGTTCATGGATCAGACCAACCCGCTTGCTGAACTGCGCCACAAGCGCACACTTTCAGCGTTGGGGCCTGGCGGTCTTCGCCGTGAGCGCGCTGGCTTTGATGTTCGTGATGTTCACCACTCGCACTATGGACGTATTTGCCCAATCGAAACCCCTGAAGGCCCAAACATCGGCCTTATCGGTCGTTTGGCCTCCTTTGCGCGGGTGAATGAATATGGATTTATTGAAACCCCTTACCGCAGGGTATATAAAACTCTTCCATCAGATGGCGAACGCCTGGAAGGCCGTACTTTGCGTGAGGATGTTTACGACCCTAAGTCTGAAGAATTGCTTTTCAAGGCTGGTACTTTGCTGGAAGCAAAGGCCGTGAAGAAATTGGCAAAGTATGAAATGGATGTCAGTGTTGTGCCATTCGTTTCAGAGGAAGTTGTTTATCTTTCTGCTGATGCTGAGGATAAATATACAATTGCGCAGGCGAATGCGAATTTGACCGAGAACAAGGAATTCTCCCGCGAACGTATTTCCTGCCGTTACCATTCGGGCTTCATGTTCTCCAATGCAGAATCCATCGACTATATGGATGTTGCTCCGCATCAAGTTGTGGGTATCAGCGCCGCTTTAATTCCATTCCTTGAGCATGACGATGCCAACCGCGCTTTGATGGGTTCGAACATGATGGCGCAGGCGGTTCCTTTGGTGCGCCCTGAAATTCCGCTTGTTTCCACGGGCATGGAAGGTCATGCCGCGCTTGACTCGGGTCAGGTTGTAGTGGCTGAGGCGGACGGTGAAGTTGTCTCGGTAACAGGATCAAGCATCACCGTAAAAGAGAAGCGAAGCGGGAACCGCGTCTATCAGCTCCGCAAATATCAGCGATCCAATCAAAGCACTTGTATCGACCAGCGCCCATCCGTTGTGAAGGGACAGTTGATCAAGGCTGGCGATATCATCGCCGACTCTTCCTCAACAGACAGCGGCCAGCTTGCGCTCGGACAGAATGTTGTCGTGGCCTTCCTTTCATGGGAAGGCGGTAACTTTGAAGATGCCATCCTGCTTTCTGAACGCCTTGTTCAGGATGACCGCTTTACCTCTGTTCATATTGAAAAGCATGAGGTTGAGGCTCGCGATACCAAGCTCGGCCCTGAAGAAATTACACGCGACATTCCCAATGTGGGTGATGACGCGATCAAGGATTTGGACGAGAACGGCATCATTCGTATCGGCGCAGAAGTTGGCCCGAACGATATTCTCGTCGGCAAGATCACGCCCAAGGGCGAAAAAGAACTTACCCCTGAAGAACGCCTGTTGCGCGCCATCTTCGGTGAGAAGTCTCGTGATGTGAAAGATACTTCCCTGCGAATGCCTCACGGTGAACGCGGCAAGGTTGTTGACGTGAAAGTGTTCACTCGCGAAGACAACTCTGATCTCTCTGCTGGTGTGGATATGATGGTGCGTGTCTCTGTTGCTCAGCGCCGCAAGATCACAGCGGGTGACAAGATGGCAGGGCGCCATGGTAATAAGGGTGTGGTTTCCAAGGTTGTGCCTGTGGAAGACATGCCGTTCCTTGAGAACGGTACACCCGTTGATCTCATTTTGAATCCGCTTGGCGTACCTGGTCGTATGAATATCGGTCAGGTGCTCGAAGTGCATCTCGGCTGGGCCGCGAAACGCATGGGCTTCCGTGCAATCACGCCCGTCTTCGATGGAGCAAGCGAAGAGCAGATTGAAGCTGAACTCGCGCGCGCCTGGATCATGGATCAGGCCTGGAAGGAATCCGCTGAACGCGCCTGGGAATGGCTCAAAGAACAGGAATACGATGCCAATTCCATCGAAGATGATGATGAAGTTCGCCGCCTGTATCTTGAACATTGGCTGGATAAGCGCAAATATGATGTTTACAGCCTGAATGACCCGGAATACGCGCATCATGCCACAGCCAAAGAATGGTTGCGCGAAAAGGGCTATACCAACCCTGACGAAATCCTTCTCGAAGACCGTGATATTGCCAATCAAGATCCTGAACTGGACGAAATAACAGTAAAAGCCTGTTTGCGTTTGTGGATGGAAACGAATGGCGTTACTCGTCGTGTTGCCGAAGATAAGGTGATCGAGACAGCCCAGGAATTGGCAAAAGAAAAGGGCATTCCTCTTCCCACTCTTGGAAAGCAAACCTTGCGCGATGGCAAAACTGGCATCCCCTACGATCAGCCCGTCACGGTCGGCGTAATGACCATTTTAAAATTGCATCACCTTGTGGAAGATAAAGTCCATGCGCGTTCTACTGGCCCATACAGTTTGGTCACACAACAGCCGCTCGGTGGTAAGGCGCAGTTCGGTGGTCAACGCTTCGGTGAAATGGAAGTTTGGGCGCTCGAAGCTTATGGCGCTGCTCACACTCTTCAGGAAATGCTTACCGTCAAATCGGATGATGTTCAAGGTCGTGTGAACACATACGAAGCGATCGTGAAGGGCGAACCAATCGAAGAGCCAAGTATCCCTGCTTCATTCCGAGTTCTTGTCAAAGAACTTCAGTCCCTTGGTCTTGCAGTAGAGGCGATCAACGAAGGTGGGGACGTGGTTAAGTTTGGTAAAGACGAAGAGAAGACGCATCCACCGAAGCATGACACAGGCTTGTTGAGCCTGGGCGAGAATCAATCCAGGAAAAAGTAGTATTTTCTATTGACTTGACCAATACGGCATGATAGAATAACCAGCCGTTGCCCGGAAAGCAAGAATGGCTTTACCCCCATTCGACTCAATTGGCAGCTACAAATGAGGCCATCAGGTGTTAGATATTGATGGTCTCATTTCTTGCGAATATAAAAATGTAATCTCGAAAGAATTTGTAATCGGAGGCAAAGGTGCCGACAGTAAATCAAATGGTCCGCAAGGGCCGCAAAAATAAAAATGCAAAAAGCAAGTCACCGGCTTTGCAGTTCACATTGAACAGTTTCAAGCAGCGCCGGTTCCGCCAGGATAAGGGCGCGCCGCAGAAACGCGGCGTTTGTACTGTTGTTCGTACAATGACCCCCAAGAAGCCGAATTCAGCGTTGCGTAAGATTGCCCGCGTACGTTTGACCAACGGCATTGAAGTAACAGCTTACATTCCCGGTGAAGGTCACCAACTTCAAGAGCACTCTGTTGTGTTGGTTCGCGGCGGTCGTGTGAAGGATTTGCCAGGTGTGCGTTATCACATTGTACGCGGTTCCCTTGACACTACTGGTGTAGCCAATCGTAAGCAGGGCCGCTCAAAGTACGGCGCGAAGCGCCCCAAGTAATTAGTAGATGGAGTTATAAAGCATGCGTAGAGCAAAACCTGAAAAGCGGGAACTTCTTCCCGATATCCGATTTAATAGCATCAACGTTCAAACGATGGTTCAGCATGTGCTTAAGCAAGGTAAGAAAAGCACTGCCATGCGCCTGATCTATGATGCAATGGATTTGATTAAAGAGCGGACAGAGAAGAATCCCATGGATGTCTTTGACGGCGCCCTTAAAAATGTAGGCCCTGCAATGGAAGTTCGCCCGCGCCGCGTGGGTGGCGCAACCTACCAGGTACCTATGGAGGTTTCCTCTGACCGCCGTACCACCCTGGCGATCCGCTGGATTCTTTCCGCCGCTCACGACCGTTCTGGCAAATCATTTTCAGATAAACTTGCTTCTGAACTGGTTGATGCTTTTAATGAGACTGGTTCAGCGATCCGTAAGCGCGATGAAACCCACAAGATGGCAGAAGCCAACCGCGCTTTCTCCCATTACCGTATTTAATTTTGAAATATCTTCTTAAGGAAGCAGGAAGTAGTTAGCATGGCGCGCGTTCATCCGTTGGAAAAATACCGAAATATAGGCATCATTGCCCACATCGACGCTGGGAAAACAACCACTACCGAGCGTATCATGTTTTATACCGGCATGACACATCGCATCGGTTCTGTTGACGATGGTACGACCGTGACTGACTGGATGGTGCAGGAACGCGAACGCGGCATTACCATTGTTTCGGCGGCTGTATCGGCTGAGTGGAAGGGATATCAGGTTAATATCATTGATACTCCAGGCCATATCGATTTCACGGCTGAAGTTCAGCGATCTTTGCGTGTATTGGACGGCGGCGTTGTTGTTTTTGATGCGGTCCAGGGTGTGGAACCGCAGTCCGAAACAGTGTGGCGTCAGGCAGACCGTTACGGTGTTCCGCGCATTTGTTTTGTGAATAAGATGGACCGTGTTGGCGCATCCTATGAGCGTACCATTGAAACAATCATTGATCGCCTGGGTGCAAACCCGATTCCGATGCAAATCCCGATTGGTTTTGAAGCTACTTTCAAGGGTGCAGTAGACCTTCTTACAATGAAGGCGGTTATTTGGGAAGATGATCTGGGGAAAGAACCTCACATCGTTGAAATTCCAGACGACTTGAAAGAACAAGCCACGGAAGCCCGCGCCAGGATGGTGGAAAAGATCGCCGAACTTGACGACGAACTGACAATGAAGTTCTTGGAAGCTCAGGAAATTAGCATCGAAGAACTCAAACTTGCTCTTCGCAAAGGCGTTCTTAATACAAAAGCTGCGCCTGTATTTTGCGGCTCTTCTTTAAAGAATAAAGGCGTGCAGGTTTTGCTTGATGCAGTAATTGATTACCTCCCCTCCCCAGCAGATAAACCGATTATCACAGTATCTGAACCCGGCGCCCCGGAAAACACGTTTGATATTTCTGCGCAGGATGACGCTCCGCTTAGCGCCTTGGTGTTCAAGATCGTAACGGACCCATACGTGGGCCGTCTCGCCTATGTTCGTGTCTACTCCGGTGTTTTGAGCCAGGGACAAACAGTTCAAAATACCACTAAAAAAGGAAGAAAAGAACGTATCGGCCGCTTGATACGTATGCATGCTGATCATCGTGAGGATGTGGATGAAATTCGTTCCGGCGATATCGGCGCTGTGTTAGGCTTCAAGGAAAGCTTCACGGGTGATACACTTTGCGACACCAAAGCGCTTGTCCTTGAAACTATTTCCTTTCCTGAACCGGTTATTTCCATCGCGATTGAGCCCAAAAGCTCCAGCGACCAGGAAAAAATGGGTGAGGCTCTCCGTAAGCTGGCTGAAGAAGACCCCACGCTTCACGTAAACTCGGATATAGACTCTGGTCAGACCATTCTTCGTGGAATGGGTGAGCTACATCTTGATATTATCGTAGATCGTCTGTTGCGCGAATTTAGAGTGCAGGCAAATGTCGGCGCTCCGCGAGTTGCTTTCCGTGAGTCAATTACTAAAACGGTCAAAGAAGTTAATTACAAATACGCGAAGCAATCCGGCGGTAAAGGTCAATACGGCCATGTTGTATTTTCCCTGGAGCCGGGCGAGCGCGGAAGCGGTATCGTATTTGAAAACAAAATTGTGGGCGGCTCCATTCCCAAGGAATATATTAACCCAATTGAAAAAGGTGTAAAAGAAGCTGCCGAGGGCGGTGTGCTTGCTGGATACCCTGTCGTTGATATAAAAGTCACATTGTTCGACGGCTCATTCCATGAAGTTGATTCAAGTGAAATGGCGTTCAAGATGGCTGCTATTTTAGGCTTCAAAGAAGGCGTGCAAAAAGGACACCCCATTTTGCTTGAGCCTATGATGAAAGTTGAAGTTGTTGTACCGGAAGAGTATCTTGGCGATGTCATGGGTCAGATCAATAGCCGCCGCGGTTTAATTCAGGGCATGGAAGTTCGTCTTGGAAATGCCCAGGCTGTAAAGTCGATGGTTCCGTTGGCGGAAATGTTTGGGTATGCAACACAACTTCGTTCAGCAACGCAGGGACGCGGTGTGTTTAATATGGAATTTGACCACTATGCGCCAGTATCGCAGTCGGTGGCGGAAGAAATTTTAAAAGCGTAAACGTTTTTTCATAATTCAAGGAGTTTCATTATGGCGAAGGAAAAATTTGACAGAAGCAAACCGCATCTGAACGTGGGGACGATGGGACACATCGACCATGGCAAAACCACGCTGACAGCGGCGATCACCAAAGTAGCCGGGCTTTCTGGGCAGGCGGATTTCAAGGCCTACGACCAGATCGACAACGCCCCCGAAGAAAAAGCGCGTGGGATCACGATCAACATCGCGCATGTGGAATATCGCACCGACAAACGCCACTACGCCCACGTAGACATGCCTGGTCACCGCGACTACATCAAGAACATGATCACCGGCGCGGCGCAGGTGGATGGCGCCATTCTGGTGGTAGCCGCCCCCGATGGCCCGATGCCGCAGACCCACGAACACGTTCTGCTGGCCCGCCAGGTGGAAGTGCCCTCGATCGTCGTCTTCCTGAACAAGGTCGACATGATGGACGACCCCGAACTGCTCGAACTGGTGGAACTGGAACTGCGCGAACTGCTGAGCAAGCAGGGCTTCCCCGGCGATACGACCCCGATCGTGCGCGGGTCAGCCAAGCTGGCTTTGGAAAGCGCCTCGACCGACCCGAACGCTCCCGAATATGCTCCGATCCGCGAATTACTGCGGGTGGTGGATGAGTACATCCCCGAACCGAAGCGCGATACGGAAAAACCGTTCATGATGTCCGTGGAAGATGTGTTCTCGATCAAAGGCCGCGGCACAGTGGTGACAGGTCGTATTGACCGCGGCGTGGTTAAAGTGGGTGAGCCAATCGAGATCGTCGGCTTACGCGAGACCAAGAGCACAGTCTGCACGAAATGGTCATGCCGGGCGACAATGTGAACCTGACGGTGGAGTTGATCGTGCCCGTGGCTCTGGAGCAGGGCGTGAAGTTTGCCATTCGTGAAGGCGGTCTCACCGTCGGTGCGGGTGTCGTTACCAAGATCATCGAGTAAGACGTAGAAAGTAAGGGTTTAAGATGGCTTCCAAGAAGAAAGATGTCCGCCCGGTCATTACGCTTCAATGCAATGACTGCAAAGAGCGGAATTACACCACCGAAAAGAATCGCCGCAACGATCCCAATCGGCTGGAGTTCAACAAGTACTGCTCGCGCTGCCGCAAACATACAGTGCATCGCGAAACGAAGTAGTTTGTAGGGGTAGGGTTCAACCCCCACCCCTGATTTAGGCCAGTGGCTCAATTGGCAGAGCACTCGTCTCCAAAACGAGCGGTTGTGGGTTCGATTCCTACCTGGCCTGCCTGAGGTAAAACGCCGTCTTCTCAAGAGCAGGCGGCGTTTTAGCCGTAAAATGAAAGAAGGAGAATTCCCTTGGCTGAGAAAGCAAAGAAAGTCAGGAAGACAGAGAACGGCATCCAGCGTTACTTCCGTGAAACCACGGGAGAACTTCGCAAAGTGAGCTGGCCCACCTGGCCGGAAGCAAAACGCCTGACAGGGCTTGTGCTTTTGGTCATGGTTGTTGTTGGCATCTTTCTCGCAGGTATGGATTATGCCGCCAGTGAGCTGCTTGGTCTGGTACTTGGCCTTTAATTTGAATTGAGGATCTGATGGATTTACCGGAACCGCAAGAGCAGATGGAACAGGAATCGATGGATGAACAATCCGAGGAGCAGGTTGCTCCTGCGGACGATTCCGCTTCTACTTCGGACCCGAAGCCTGCTCCCCGCTCCGAGACGCAGATCCCCACCGATCTGCCCCCCGTGGAGGCAGTGGTTGAAGGTCCTGCCTGGTATGTGATCCATTGTTACTCGGGGTACGAGAACAAAGTTCGCCATAACCTCGAACAGCGCATCGAAACCATGGGCATGAAAGACAAGATATTTGATGTCGTCATTCCGACCCAGGAAGAGATCGAAGTCAAAGATGGCAAGCGCCGCACGGTGGAACGTCACATCTTCCCCGGGTATGTGCTTGTAAACCTGGCTCTCTCGGAAGATTCCTGGTATGTGGTTCGCAACACCCCCGGCGTGACAGGTTTCGTAGGCATGGGCAACAACCCCACACCTTTGCGCCCCGAGGAAGTTGCGCAAATCGTCAAACGCATGGAAGCCGAAGCGCCCACGGTCAAGGTTACTTACAAGGTGGGCGAGCGCGTCCGCATTGTGGACGGGCCGTTCAACGACTTCCGCGGCATGGTTGCTGAAATTGATATGGAACGCACGAAGGTGCGCGTGATGGTGAGTTTCTTCGGGCGCGAAACGCCTGTTGAGTTGGATTTCCTGCAGGTTGAAAAAGCGTAAGGTAGAAAATATTAATTGGACAGTAGCAGGCCTCAGTCAGGCCTGATGCGGTGGGAGGGTCTCCCAAATGACCCGCTAAGACCACAAAGGAGTTAAGTCAAAATGGCAAAGAAGTTAAAAGCAATCGTTCGTCTTCAGCTCGAGGCTGGCAAGGCAAATCCTGCGCCTCCCGTCGGTCCTGCGCTGGCAAGCCATGGTATCAACATCATGGCCTTCTGCAAGGAATACAACGCCCGCACATCCAACCGCCCGGGCGAGACCCTGCCCGCGGAAATCACCATCTACACCGATGGATCGTTCACGTTCGTGCTTCGCACTCCGCCTGCCGCAGTTTTGCTCCGCAAAGCCGCAAAGGTTGAGAAGGGTTCCGGCGTTCCGAACAAGGAAAAGGTTGGCAAAGTGACCCGCGCCCAGGTGAAGGAAATCGCCGAGTTGAAGATGAAAGACCTCAACGCGATCAGCCTCGAAGGCGCGATGAAGCAGGTTGAAGGCACCGCCCGCTCGATGGGTATTACGGTAACCGACTAATTTTGTGGGAGGATGGCTTTGCGCCGTCCGCTGGCACCACGGAGGATAAAATGGCTAAACACGGAAAGAAATATACGGCGGCCGCCGCCAAAGTTGATGTGGACAAGGTATACCCTGCCCGCGAGGCAGTTGCCCTTGCAAAAGAAACCTCGATCACCAAGTTCGATTCAACCGTTGAAGTTCACATGCGCACCACGCTTGATTCACGTCAGGCGGACCAGCAGTTGCGCGATGTAGTTGTGCTCCCGCACGGCCTTGGTAAGACAGTCCGCGTGCTGGTTTTCGCCCAGGGCGAAGGCGCGGCCGCGGCCCGAGCTGGCGGCGCTGACCTCGTTGCGGACGATGACGAGACCATGAAGAAAATCGAAAGCGGCGCGCTTGACTTTGATGTGGCCATCGCGACACCCGATGCAATGGGTAAGGTGGGTCGCTTGGGCCGTATCCTTGGCCCGCGCGGCCTCATGCCAAACCCAAAGGCTGGCACGGTTGTCGCCGCGCAGGATATGGAACGCGCCATCAAGGAAGCCAAGGCTGGCCGCGTGGAGTACCGCCTCGATAAATCCAACAATATTCATGTTTCCATCGGCAAGGTTTCATTCGATGCCGATAAACTTTTTGAAAACTATGTCGCTTTGGTGGATGCGGTCAACAAATCCCGCCCGTCGGGCGCGAAGGGTAACTTCGTGAAGCGCATTACCATCACCACCACCATGGGACCCGGCGTAAAGGCCGACCCCAACGAACATATGCAAGGTGCCGAGTAGCGATACTCGTTTATCCCTAAAAATCCACTTCGCCGATGAAGGCGGGTGTCCGTGTGAAAGCATGGGCTTAATTTCCTGCTCAGGTGGAGACTGATAGAAAAATTCAACGCACCCGCGTTGATTCCCTCCGGGGACTAAAAGTCTTTGCCTGTGTAAGTGGCAAAGACTTTTATATTGAAAGGAGGTGAATAACCATTGGCAATTTCAAAGCAACGCAAGGAAGAAGTGCAGGCTCAGTATGCGGATTGGATCAAGCGCAGTGAAGCTGTAATTCTCGTGGAATACAGCGGCGCGACCATGAAATCCATCGACGGCATTCGCGCGAAAATTCGTGAATCGGGCGGTGAATTCCATATCGTCAAGAACACGCTTGTCCGCCGCGTGTTTGCAGAGAATGGCATGGAAATCCCAAAGGATTACCTTGAGAAATCCACCGCAATCTCATTTGCATTCAAAGACCCTGCTTCCACCGCAAAAGCATTGACCGACGCAACAAAAGGCAATGAATTCGTTAAAGTGAAAGGCGGTTTGATGGGCGGCAAAGCCCTCAACGCTTCACAGGTGAAGGCTCTTTCGGACCTGCCCCCACTGCCCGTCATGCGCGCAACATTGCTGGGCGTTTTGCAGGCTCCTGCCGGCAAACTCGTCCGCACGCTCGCAGAACCCGCGCGCGGCCTCGCCGCTGTTATCAAAGCCCGCTCCGAGAGCGCGCAGGCGGCAGCCTAGTTTTCAATTTTCTGCGGGTTCACCCGCAAAAAAATTCGAATTTCAATTAATACTTAGCAAGGAGTGCTAAACAATGTCTGATAAGCTCGCAAAACTCGTGGATGAACTCTCCACACTTTCCGTCCTTGAGGCGGCTGATCTCGTGAAAATGCTCGAAGAAAAGTGGGGCGTTTCCGCCGCCGCTCCCGTAGCCATGATGGCTGGTGGCCCTGCCGCCGCCGCCGAACCTGTCGAAGAGAAGACCGAATTCGATGTGGTCATCAAGGATGCTGGCGCCAAGAAGATCGACGTTATCAAAGTCATCCGTCAGCTCACCAGCCTCGGCCTCGGCGAAGCCAAGACCCTCGCTGAAACCGCCGGTGGAAAAGTCCTCGCCGCAGTCGGCAAAGATGCCGCCGCAGACGCCAAAAAGAAGCTTGAAGAAGCCGGCGCCGTCATCGTCGTCGAATAATTTCTCTGGAACGATAAAAGAGACCGTCCGCATGGATGGTCTCTTTTTGATTTCCGCCAGAATTTAATGCAGGCTTCTGATTACCATACATTCTCTAAATTTGGACGCTGATGAACGCTGAAAACGCTGATTGAACTGATTTTTTCTCGTGATTCTTCAAAAAAAATCTGTGTTGATCTGCGTTTTTCAGCGTCCAAACCCAAAGTGTAAGGTAGTCAGTGCCGGCTTTTTATTTTGTGTTCGTGCGCGCCAGTCTTCTCATCGCCGCCATCTGGCGTAAATGATCCACTTCGTGCGCCAGCATCAGCAGAACCCAGGTTTTGTAGTTGCAAACGCCGAAGGCAGAGTTGACCTCGGTTTTCTCAGGGTCATGCGAATTGCGCGTTTGGTCGATCACAGCGCGGATGCGTTCCGTGGCGGCATTCAGGCTCACGCGCAGAGCATCCGCAGACACATTTTGCCTGGAGCCTTCGCCAAACCCACGCGCGGCTTCCACCAAATGCGGCAATTGACTCGTTGAAATATCCAGCAATTTGTTGTGATAAAAACCCTGCGTGTGGATCAGATGCGTCACCGATTCGCTGATCGACCAGATCGAATGCGCGGGGGATGAAAAAGCCACCTGTGTGTCGGTCAATTCCTCGAGATTTTCCACGGTTCGTTCGCGGGTGTGAAAAAATGTTTCGATGAACTCATCCAATGAATAGTGAGAGGAAGCCTCCAGCCAGGTAATCTCCCTGGCAAAAGCAGACAGGATCAGGGGAGTCAGAACGTCGGATAAGATCATTTCATCATCCTCGCGGCTTTGCGGCCAATTTCCACTGCAAAGTTTGTGCCGCGATCCCACGGATAGACCTGGCTCATCGAAGCAAAATACAAGCCGTCAATCGGCGTTTGAATTTCGGGAATATTCTTTGAATGATTTACCAAAGGCACAGGCTGGGCGTACTTGGTTTTGTGAACCCAGATTTTCTTCACCCATTCACGCGAAAATTCAGGGTTGAATTTTTGGAAGGCGGGAATGAATCGTTCCAGCAATTCATCATCGCTCATCGAAAAATATTCGTGGCCCAGTTCCAAATAATCGCCCGCGTACACAATATGGTCGCCGCCAAAATTTTCACTGGAAACAAAATTCGTGTGTTCCACCAGCGCCAGAAACGGATACCCCTCGTCCTTCGGCACGTTGAACCAATAATAGCCATCCTTCGATATCGAATGCTTCAACGCCAGCGTCATCACCACCGCGCCCATCGACTTCAACTCCAGCAGACCCTTCAAATAATGTTCAGGCAGATCGGGGCATAACTTCGCCATCAAATTTGGCGATGTGGTGACCAGAACCCTGTCGAAGGATTCGCCATCCACGCTCACGCTTCGGGACGCCTGATTCTGTTTAATAGACTTGATACTCACCCCAAGCTGAATCTCTACTCCCTGCTCTCTGAGTTTTTCCGCGAACATATCTGCAAAATTTTGAAATCCGCCCTCGAACGTGCCGAGGCGGGTCGTCCGCGCCTTGATGCGCGCCCACATCCACGCCATGTTGACATCTTTGTAGAACGGGCCAAACTTGCCGATCAACAGCGGTTTCCACATCTGCTCGTACACTTGCCTGCCCGCCCATTTCAACATCCACTCATCGGCTGTGACTTTTTCCAGCGCGCGCCAGTTATTCGTGAGGCGCAGAAATAACCCGACGAAGCCAAACCTGATTTTGTTCAGGCCAAACCCAAGTCCGGGAAAACGAAGCGCGTTGAGGATCGAGTCGAAGGGATGCCATTTATTTTTGTACAACATCACCGTCAGCGGGCGGGGGAAGCGCACCTTGTCTTCCAGCCCCAGCTCGCGAATCAGCCCAAGCATTTCGCTATCCGATTGAAACCAGTGGTGATAGAACTTCTCCACCGACCAATTCCAATGCGGCTCCTTGAATCCGCTTGCCAGCCCGCCCACATAATTCGCGGATTCAAAAATGGTCACATCATGCCCCGCTTTTTTCAAATCCCACGCGGCAACCATGCCGCCATATCCTGCTCCGATAATTGCTATTTTCATTACTTGACTCTCTTTTTTTTGAGGTGTATTATAAATGCAGCAGCCTGGTGTAGTCGTGTGTAAAGCGCGGGTTGGGTTGCAGGTGACAAAAAGCCTGCTTAAAAGCAACCCCAACTAGCCAGGCTCTTTTTCTTTAATCAGGGTATGAGATTATCCTAACCATGTTGGATCGAATGGATGATGGGTCATTGCGAATAAACCCGGCTAGCATATCCGCAACTTGCAAACCGTCATTTCGGCTTGCGGAGGCAGCTTTTATGCCGCGCAGAAACATGCCCGCTTGCATTGCATGAGATAAAGTTGTCCGCAATGTGTTTTTAAAGGATTGTTGTTCTTTTTCCCCATCGTAATACAGGGTGGAGTTTTGAAGCAATTCAAATGGCAGATTGACGACACAATGGGTGATTAAATCTGCAATGACTTGTTCTCCTCTTTTTTGACGCATATTCGATGAAAGTAATTGTTTGTCCACGCGAAGAACAACCACTCCAGGAATCTCCAATTCAGTGTTGATGTAATTTCTAAACTGCTCTCTGATGCGGCGGTCTGTTTTTGAAAAATGAAATTCATAATCTTCCGGGAGCGATAATTTCAAGCGCAGGCTGTTCATATCCAGTTCTTCATCTGATATGACGGTTGCCACCACAAGCAGTTCTGATGAACCTTGTCTGAACTTAAATCCTGGATCTCCCGACCAGTCTACATAAATGCGAATTGTCATTATTTTGTTCTCTGCTTTGTGGTGTGATGATTTCGTGCAACCTGACCCATTTATTCGGCCTCCACTCGTAATGAGTCGCTCCACTTGACGCCCTCACGCGCCAGATAATACGCGCCCAGCAGGGTGATGGGCAGCCACAAGGCCACATGCAGGGTGAGGGTATATCCCGCCGCGGTGGCCTGGTCCACGCCATAGGCTGTTAATACTGCGATGCCTGGCGCGTCGAAGGTGCCGATGTAACCCGGGGCGGACGGGATGGTGGTGGCAAGGTTGACAATGCCATTCATCAGCATCAGCGCATAGAAGGTGACGTTGAAGTTGAAGGCTTGCATCACGAACCAGTATTTGCCCGTCTCCAACAGCCAGATGATGACCGAAGTAAAGAAGACCATCAACACGTTAAAGGGAGAACGGAGCGAAGCTAATCCATCCAAAAATTTGTTCATCATGCCGATGATTCTGATGTGCAGGCGTTTGGGAGTCAATCGTTCGATCATCCACAAACCGATTTTTGCTGTGGTGTGCGGAAACATGGCCGCCAGCAGGAAAATGCCGAGCGCGCCAAGAAAAATTCCCGTGCCGTAAATTGCCACTTGTTGAATGTTGCCCACGAAACCAGATGCGCCCGTGAGATTGGCAAGCTCGGACAAATTGACGAAGACAAAGGCCAGCATCACCACGCCGTCGAAGATGCGCTCGACGATGATGGTTGCCAGGGAGGCGGAGACGGGCACGCCTTCTTTTCTTTTCAAGATGACGGCGCGCAATACTTCGCCTGCGCGGGCGGGGTAGATGTTGTTGCCCATGTAGCCAATGGTGGTGATGGGGAACATGGTTTTTGTGGGGATTTTTTTGATGGGACCCAGCAGGTAATGCCAGCGCCATGCGCGAATCCACACGCCGATGAAGTAGACGCCGATGCCGGGGATGAGCCAGAAATAATTTGCCTTTTGAACCGTACTCCAAAATTCATCCAGTTTGAGTCCGCGCAGGGAAAGCCAGATGAAGACGACGCTGATTAAAACGCCGAGCCAAAATTGCCAGTTTTTGATTTTCATAGGGCGTGATTGTACCAAAGGAAGGGAGGGAGGATGAGGGAAGGGGAAGGATGAAGGATGAAGGATGAAGGATGAAGGATGAAAGATGAAAGATGAAAGATGAAAGATGAAGGATGAAAGCCTTCGGCTATAATAACTTTAAAAATTTGAGTGCAATAGACATTATCGGAAATAACATACATGCACCGTCCCGAAGGTTTCTTTCGAGCAAATAGTGCGCCTGAAGGCAACCTTCGGGACGTTTTTTCTAATTACCGATAAAGTTCAATAAATACGAAAAGGATTCTTCATGAAAAAATACTGGCCCACCCTGCGCGATTATCTACTGATTATCATTGCCAGCCTGATGCAGGCGGTGAGTTTGCGTTTGTTCTTCATCCCTGCCAACCTGGCCTCAGGCGGAGTGAGCGGCATTTCCCAACTCATCAATCACTTCACAGGCTGGCCCATTGGTTTGATGGTCTTGATCGGCAACGTCCCGCTTTTTGTGCTGGGCTGGCGTTTCCTCGGCGGATTTAAATTCGCCATGCGGACGGCGGTTGCCATCGTCACCTATGCTCTTTTAACAGACCTGCTGTTGAAAATTCCATACTTTGTCGAATACTCGCAGGTGTTGATCAACGATTTGCGCGGCGATATTTTTCTCAGCGCATTGTACGGCGCGATTGTCAGCGGCGTCGGTTATGGGATGGTTTATCGCGCGCGCGGCACGAGCGGCGGCTCGGATATTCTGGCGCGCATCCTCAACAACTGGCGCGGCATTCCGATGACTCAAAGTTACCTGATCGTGGATACGGCTGTCATTCTTTCGGCTGGATTTGTCTTCGGCTGGAAGCAGGCGTTGTACGCGATGATCACGTTGTACGTCAGCGGCCTGGTCTCTGAGACGGTGCTCGAAGGCGGCGGCACCGTTCGCACGGCGATGATTATGACGGCGCGGCCTGATGAAGTCTCCAGCCGCGTCATCGAAGAATTGGCGCGTGGCGTAACCTACCTTGAAGGCACAGGCGGCTACACAGGCAATTCGCGCCCCGTTTTGTATTGCGTGGTCAACCGCGCCGAAGTCGCCACCTTGAAAGCCATCGTTCACGAAAGCGACCCCGAAGCATTTATGGTCATCGGGGTCGCGCATGAGGCGTTGGGCGAGGGGTTCAAGCCTCTTAAAGGCCGTTGATTCTTTCCTCTTTCTTCTTCAAGAAAGAAGAAAGAGGAAAGAACGGTGGTTATTTCCTCTTCCCATACCCAAACTGATTCAACGCATTCTGGTTATCGCGCCAATCCTTCGAGACCTTCACGCGCAGTTCCAAAAACACTTTTCGTCCGCCCATTTCTTCGATCTCTTTGCGCGCGGCGCTGCCGATGGATTTAAGCATTTTGCCGCCTTCGCCAATCACGATTCCCTTTTGCGATTCGCGTTCCACAAAAATCGTCGCGGCAATGTAGGCCATGCCGTTCTCGCGTTCCTTGAATTCATCCACGCGCACCGCCAGGCTGTGCGGCACTTCGTCGCGCAGTTGAATCAGGCAGGTTTCGCGCAACAAGTCTGCGGCGATGTCGCGCTCGTAGGCGTCTGTGATTTGTTCTTCGGGATATTCAGGCATTCTCTGCGGAAGGAGCTGAATCAGAGTCTCGAGCAGTTCGCCCAGCCCAAGCCGCTTCGCCGCGGATATTTCCATAACGGACGCCTGATTCAGCAATTTGGCATATTCCCCGCTGTGAGTGGATACTTCGTCAGCGCCGACGGAGTCTATTTTGTTCAGGACCAGCAGTCGGTGAGTGCGAGGCGAAATGCTGTTGATCAGGTTGGCGATGAGGATGTCATCCTCTGTGGGTGGGGAGGATGAATCCACCAGCCAGAGAATCAAATCCACACCTGCCAGCGCTTCTTCGGCTTCGTAGTTGAGGAACTCGCCAAGTTTGTGGCGGGGCTGGTGAATGCCGGGCGTATCCACAAAAACGATTTGGGCGTTTTCGATGGTGAGGATGCCAAGCTGGCGGCGGCGCGTGGTTTGCGGGCGCGGCGAAACGGCGGCGACTTTTTGCCCAAGCAACGCATTGAGCAAAGTGGACTTGCCCACGTTGGGGCGGCCAATGATGGCGACAAAACCTGAATGATGTTCACTCATGATGTTTTCGGTTTCAAGTTTACTACGAGCAGGCTGGCAATGATAATTGCGGAGCCTGTCAACAATTGCCATGATACTTCTTCGTTGAGGAAGAGCACCCCAAGGATGACTCCGCCGATGGGGAAAATATAAGTGACCAGGGTTGTGCGGGTTGGGCCAATTTCATGTAAGAGATAATAAAGGAGGATGGTGGCGACGCCAGAACCAAGCACGCCGAGCCAAAGGACGGCGACCCATGTAATTGGAAGTGTGGGAATTAAAAACGGTTTTTCTGCGATGGGCGCAATGGCCCACATAAAGGCGGTTGCAGTAATGAGCGGGAGCGCGCCGCGCAAAGCCGTGCCTGTAACATGCTGGGTATATTTGCGTCCGTAGACTGCGCTCCAGGCATAAAATAAGGATGCGAGAATCACTGCGAGTTGCCCGATGACATTGAGGTGTTTGCTGGCGAGCAGGTCTTCGCTGAAAAGGAGGACGATGCCTGCGAAGCCGATCAGCAGGCCAAGGACTTTGGGAACGGTCATCTTATCGTCATGAAGCCAGAAGTGAGCGATGATGAGGGTGAACAGCGGCACGGTTGCGTTGAGGATGGAAGCCACGGCTGAATCAATGGTCTGTTCGCCCCACGAGATAAAGAAGATGGGGATGGCGATGCTGGCGGGGCCGAGGATGGCGTACACTCCCCAGGTTTTCCAATCTCGAGGCCATTCCACTTTTTGATAGATGGCAATGCCGCCTGCGGTGATTAAGCCGAATAGTGTCCGAAAGGCAACCAATGCCATGGGGCCAATTTCCTGCACGCCGATCTTGATCCACAGAAAAGATGAACTCCAGATGAGGCCGAGGGTGATGAAGGCGATCCAATGTTTTGTTTTCAATTTGCTCCTTAAATTCTTTAACCACAAAGGATACGAAGGTCACTAAGGAAACCAGAACAAAAAGTCTTTTAAACCTTTGTGTACTTCGTGTCCTTTGTGGTTAATCTTTTAGATCTTTTTCACCAGATAATACTCGCCGCGCTCAAAGCCACGGTCTAAATAATAATTACGAGTTCCAACGGCTGCGATAACGGCGATTTTTTTGTGGCCGTTATCTTTTGCAATTTTCTCTGCCTCTTTGAGCAGACGTGTGCCCAGCCCCGCGTGCTGGGCGGCGCCTGTTTTTTCTGCGCCGACTTCGAGAGACTGCCCATACACATGCACTTCGCGGATTAATGCCGCGCCGTCTAGCTCGGAGATGCCTGTAGTTGGCGAGCCTGCCTTCGGGAGAGAGAGGCGGATGAATCCTGCCAGTCCGTCTTCGGGGGTGATGAAGGAGATGAAATGCTCGTCAGCGAATCCCGCTTTGTAGATTTGGTCGTCGAGGCGCAGGGTGGATGAGTCCACGCTTTTGCCGCGCACTTCACGACAGCGAATGCACTGACAGATCGTGCCGCGCTGTTTCATGGTGGCCTGAATATCCTGCCGCAGACTGGTGCGCGTGTTGCCTTCGACGACATTGTTGCCCGGAATATCGCGAATGACGCGGTTGACGCGGCAGTAGCGCGGGATGCTGGGTTTGATATCCACGAGCAGTTCCACGAGGTCTTCCATGCTGTAGGGATGGAATTCGCCGCGCCGCCAATATTCGTAAAGTTCGGCATTCGCCAGCAATTGATTGGGGTAGATTTTTATTTCGTCGGGGCAGAAGTCTTCCCACAATTTGGCAAAGTCTGCGCGGTCACTTTGCGGAGTTGCGCCGAGCAGGTTGGGCATCCAATGCAAAACGATCTTGAAGCCAGCGGCACGGAGCAGGGCAGTAGCCTTGCGCGTGGACTCGACATCGTGCCCGCGTTTGTTGATTTCCAGAATGTGGTCGTCGAAACTTTGCGCGCCCATCTGCACTTTGGTCACGCCGAGATGACGCAGCCATTTGATCTCGTCGGGATTGATCTCGTCAGGGCGGGTTTCGATGACAAGTCCCACGTTGCGGTGGGAGGCGGTTTCGTTAATTGTGTGTGACTCTGGGAGGTTTACCACGCCCCCCTCTGTCCCCCCATTTTGCGAAGCCAAATGGGGGGATGCCGAAGGCAGGGGGGCATTCATCGCGTCAAAACAACGTTTGACGAACCATTCCTGATAATCGCGCCGATACGATGACCACGTGCCGCCGAGGATGAGCAGTTCGATCTTGTCAGTCGGATGGCCGAGATTGGTCAATGCGCGCAGGCGGTTATGGACCTGCTCGTAGGGATCAAACTCATGCTGAAGCGCGCGCATGGCGCCGGGTTCATCGGGGAGATAGCTTTTCGGCATCCGCACATCGGTGGGACAAAAAATACATTTCCCCGGGCAGGGATAGGGCTTGGTCAACACAGTGACGGTGGTCACGCCTGAAAGTGTCCGCATCGGTTTCATGCGAATGCGTTCCAGCAAGACCCTGTCTGGCTTGATCGTGCCTGCTTCCACCATTTGGTTGTACGCGGCAACCAGCGCGGCCTTGGTGAGATAGCCGCCTTCATCCAATGGATGACTGCGCAAAGCCTTCATCACGTCATTGCCTTCGCGTATCTCATCCAACACGTGATGAGCCAGCGCAAGTTTTTGCGGGGTGAGGGTGTTGATCTTTTTCCAGAGTTGTCGTCGTTCGGTAAATTCCATAAAATGTATCCATAAGTGACAGTCACCTTTAAGGTGACTGTCACTTTATTTGCTCGCCTTCATCACATCCATTTGAAATTCATCCTGCACTTCCGCAATATCCTTTTTACGGAACATGTCGGTGTGCAGGCCGCATTCCACTTTTCCGCGGCCTGCCCAGCGGCCGGAGCGTTCATCGTCATCCACGCCGATGGGAATTGTGCAGGGCGCACAGCCCACGCTTTTATATCCTTTTTCGTAAAGCGGATGAACGGGCAGGTTGTGTTCTTCCATGTAATTTTGAATATCCACTGTTTTCCAATTCAACAATGGGTTGATTTTCAACAGGCCGTTCTGCATTTCCAAAATCTTCGCATTCGCGCGCACCGAAGTCTGGTCGCGGCGAATGCCGCTGACCCATGCCTTTATATCTTTCAACGCGTTTTGCATCGGCTGTACCTTGTGCAAATAACAGCACAGGTTCGGGTCATCCAGCGGCAGATTGCGGACGTTCTGCCTCGCGAACACATCCCAGCGCGTGTCGCGGTATAAATCGATCACGTTGATCTTCCACTCGGATGCGATTTTTTCGCGGAACATCAGCGTTTCCCAAAAATGATAACCCGTGTCGATGAAGAACACGGGGATGCCCCGCTTAAGCGAAGTGACCATGTGCAGAAGCGGCATGGACTGGGTTTGAAAAGATGAACTCATGGCGATCTCAGGCCAGAACGTATCCACCGCCCATTGGATGATCTCTTGCGGGGTCTTCGTCTCAAACTCTTCTGAAAGTCTCTCGATCTCTTGCACCGCTAACATGCCGAGATTATACCGTTATTGGCTTATCCAAAGTGACTGTCACTTCCACTCCGTTATAATGCCGTTATGAATTCTGCCACAGCCGAACGCTTGCTTGAGATCAACCGCGAGTTTTACAACCGCTTCGGCGGCTCTTTTTCCGCAACCCGCCAGCGCTTGCAACCCGGCGTAAAAAAAATTCTCGAAACCATTCGGGAGGATGATTCTGTTTTGGATTTGGGATGCGGCAACGGGCATTTCCTGCGCGAGTTGCTTGGGCGCGGCCACCAGGCTCCGCTTCTCGGCCTGGATTTTAGCCTGCCTCTGCTTCGAGAGGCAGAATCCAAGCTGGGGGTTGAGTTTCGGGAGGTGGATATAGTGAAGTTATCAGTGACCAGTGAGCAGTTGTCAATGACCAGTAATCAGCCGCTGATCACTGGCCACTGGTCACTGATTACTGCCTTTGCCACTTTGCACCACATTCCTTCCAACGAAATCCGCCTCGATATTTTGCGGACGGTGAAGAAGTTGTTGAAGCCAAATGGAAAATTCATCCTGTCTAATTGGCAGTTTTTGAACAGCGAAAAATTGAAAGCCAGAATCCAGCCGTGGAGCAGGGTTGGGCTTTCAGATGACGATGTGGACGAGGGAGATTATTTGCTGGACTGGCGCAGTGGGGGCGAGGGCTTGCGGTACGCGCATCATTTTTCAGCGGAGGAACTGCCTGGGTTGGCCGGGCAGGCTGAAATGAGTCTGAGCGAAAGCTTTTTATCCGATGGGGAAAACGGCAGGCTGGGTTTGTATCAGGTTTGGAAATCGAATCCTGGCTGAGTTCAATGGCTGGATGCGACCTGGTTGCGTCCCTTGTGCTTTGCGGCATACATGGCCTGGTCGGCGCGCGCGATGAGCGTTTCCAGGCTGGTTATAGTTTCATCCTTGCAAGCTACGCCGAGACTGGCGGTTATATTTAATTCCTGTCCCTCGCTCAGGCGGATGGGCGTGTTTGCGATGGCGGCGCGCAGGCGTTCGGCCACAGCCAGGCTTGCATTCATGTTTGTATCGGGGAGGAGAATAACGATTTCTTCGCCGCCGTAACGGCCTATGTAATCTATTTCGCGAACACAGCTTTTACAGCGATTGGCATACTCGCAGAGAACCTGGTCGCCGGCGGCATGGCCGTATGCGTCGTTCACTTTTTTGAAACGATCGAGATCGATCATGATTGCTGAAAATGGGTTGTCCACGCGAACCGATCTTGCAAACTCGACCTTGCCCAGTTCTGATAATCCCCGTCGGTTGTACAGGCCTGTCAGCGAGTCGGTGATGGCCTGGCTTTGAGTCTCTTCGAAGATGCGCGCGTTTTCGAGCGCGACGGCCACCTGGTTTGCAAACTCTGAGGCAATGTTGATATCTTCCTCGGTGAAGTGATTCGCTTCCGCACTGTCTATGGCGAGCAGGCCGATGATTTTTTCCTGGGTAATCAGCGGCACGCCCAGCCACGAGCGGATATGATCGTGCGGGGCTTCCTGGAAGGCTTTAAATACTTTCCAGGTTTCGGGGAGGTGATAGGGTTTGCCCGTTTCGATGACAACGCTGTTGGGGTTGTCGCCGGGGATGCGGAAGCGAATGCCGATCACGACTTCGGGGTTTTCCCAGCCGCGCCCGCCGACGATCTCTAATTCGTTATTGTCCAATAATTGGACGGAGGCGCTGTCATATGGCACCACCTGGTTTAATTGATCCAGAATTTGGTTTATTGCGTTATCGAGTTCGAGCATTTTTGTGACGGCCGCCCCGGCTTTTCGCAGGGTTTCGGAAGTGTCTGCCCGCCGTTGGGCCTGCTCGACTGCTTTGAATTTTTCCATGGCCAGCGCGATCAAGGCCGCGGCCTGTTCGCTGACCATGATCTCTTCGGGTTGGAAGGTGTGGTGATTATCGAAAGCAAGGATGATACTGCCCAGCTTTTGTTTCATGGCGATCAAGGGCAGCGCCAGCACGGAGTGAGAGGGAAAATCTTTGATGTGCTCGCCGGCATGGGGGGTATTTTTGGTATCTTCCACCACAAGGGTGACGCCCATTTTTAAAGCCGATTCGGTCAGGGTGAGCGTGCCGGGTTTTACCTCGAGGCTGGAGTAGATTTCTGCAAAGGGGCCATAGGCGGCCAGGGGAATGGCGTGATTTGTGGCATCGTCCCACAAGGCGAGAAAACAGCCGTCGGCATGGATCAATTCACCAAGCCGTTCCACAATGGTCTGGGCCATGTCTTTTATATCCCTGGATTGCAGGGATATGCTCACCAGTTCATGCAGGAGGTTCAGGGTGCGCTGGCGGCGGATCAGTTTTTGTTCGGTGCGGGCGCGTGATTCTGCCGAGCCGAAAATATTGGCGGCGATGTAAAGCGCCTCGAGTTCGGTGCCCGTCCAACTGCGTTCGCTGAGGCATTCGTCGAACATGATGAAGCCCCACCATTGCGAATCTACAAAAATGGGCATGGCGGCGATGGAGAGGCTTCCCAATGCCTGTAAAAAACCCTGCTCTTCCGCTGGAAATTCGCTGACCTTGCCGTAGATGGGCAGGCCTCGGGAGAGGTAGCTTTCCCATCTGCCAAAGCCTGCCGCGCGCAATGGAACTTGTTTTAATGCGGGGTTATCGATCTGCGAGGCCACCCTGGGGTCTGCCCATTCGTAACATAGGCTGGAACGAATCACCGCATCCTCGTCTGTGTCGTTGGTAATGATATAGATGCGGCTGACGTTTGCCGCCTGCCCGATATGCGCGAGGACTCCCGGCACGTTATGTTCCCATGCGGATTCTTTCAGGAATTGCTCCGCCGCCATGCTGATGGCAGACATGATCGATTCGCGGCGCGTTAATGCCAGTTCCGTTTCTTTGCGTTCGGTAATATCGTGCAGGATGATGATGGTATCGGGGTGAATCTGATTCTGTGAGTGAGGGAGCGAGGAGACCGGGGAGACGTTCAATTCAAAGAATTTTTCCTGCCGGCCCTCGCGGATCATCATCTCGGCGCGGTGTTCTCCGCCGGCCAGGTAGGGCTTTAGTTTTTCGGTGTATTGCTCTGAAAGCTGGGAAAGCGGCTGTCCGATTGCATCGTTTTCCGTGCGGTTGATTAATTTTTCCATGATCGGGTTGATGTACAAAACCCGTCCCTGCGGATTCAATACGATTACGCCGTCTTTCATGGTTTCCAACACGGTCAGGTGTTCGGGGGGCAGTATTTCAAGCAGGCGGTATTTGGTGATTGCCCAGGAAAGCCCAAGCGCGGTCGGTAAAAAGAACAGGGGTGTGACATCCAGGTCCTTTATCGGGTTGATCCCGCTGATGAAAATCAGACTGCCGACTACGGGGATGAGAATTCCCAGCACTACAAAACTGATTTGGATGCGGTAAATTCGCGGCCTTTGGATCAACTCGACGATCAACAGGATGTTTGTGTATGCCAGCAGGATATAGGAATATAAAGCATGGATTCCAAAAAAGAACCCAAAGTCGATATCCAACAACTTGATTCCGCGGATGATGGAAATGGACTCCATATCCCACATCAAATGATGGTACTCGTTCGTCCAGACGAGGATCAGGGTCAGGATGGGAATCCCCCAGATCGTGGACCTTGTGCGCAGGGTAAGCAGGTGGCTTTTGCCCGTAAATTCAAGCGCAAAAAAAAGCAGGAAAACAGGAACAGAAATGATGCCAAGATATTCGAGTTTGACGATGAATATTTTTATAGGCAGGCTGGGAAGGAATATCTCGAGGCTGTACATGAACGCCCAGGTGGACATGGCAAGCATGGCCCACGCAAACGGGGTCACTGCCACGGCGGGTCGCTTACGCCAGGCGTATAACCCCAGCCAGGCGTAGGGTATCGCGGCGATCAGGTATATCAAGGCGATGTACAGGTTGAGCTGGTTGATCATGATTGCTGTTAATATTTTATGTCTGATTTATTTCGTTTTCCGTTGCAAATGGGTCGTAATCAGCCCTTTATTTCATTTTTGTTAATTTCAGTAAATCACAGATTGAGCGGAATGCAGACTTTAGTCCGCATTTTTGCAGAGGCAAAGTGGACTGGAGTCCGCGCTTCGCAGAAAATTCGTGACTACTGAATTTATGATATTTACTCACCTTACGCAGTTCAATCCCGAAGGGATGGCAGGATGATAGAAAATTACGTGAAAGAATTCCAAATCCCGAAGGGATGATATTGATTTGGGTGTGTTTCATTTCAGTTGAAACAACCGTCCCGAAGGTTTGAAAAAGGGTCAAAGTCTTCGAGAAAACCTTCGGGACGTTCTATCCTTCAACTCATTTGAAACACACCCTATTGATTTTACAAGCTATGACACCCCTGCGGGGTTGAATTTGGCACATCCCAAAAACTAGAATCATTTGACCCCTTCGGGGTCTTCGAGTAAATCGCGTACGGTGAGTTATTTAAAAAACTTCGCGCCAAACACCGGCGCGAAGAAAATCTTTCCACTTAAACTATCACCTTTTGCGGCGCGGCAACGTACTGCCACCAGTTGTTATGGATTCCATTTTTTCGTCCCGCCACACGGGGGAAGTGATTGAACCACCATTTATGATGCGCGCGGATATCGCCATTGCCCCATTCGGTGGCGTTGACGATTCGCACATCGCCCTTGAAGTTCGGGAAATTTATTTGCCAGTCGTAACATTCACTTTTTACGGGGGCCGCGTTGTTCCAGTCATAGTCCTGCTGGCTGTTGGGCGCAAAATGGATGTTGCCGCAGGCGGCCTTGCCCGGCGCGGTCTTCTCGTACTGGATGAAGCGTTTCCATAAATTTGCATCGCCCGATAATTTGCCGAAGGTTTTTTCCATGATCGATTCCGCGCGGTGACCATACGCCTCCTGCATTTCACCGATAAATCTTTCGTAGGAAAAACCCATCATCACAAAACGGCGCTTGCTGGCGGATGTGTTCTTCAAGGGCGGCGCATTGCACCAGAACGCGTCCGGCCCGCCCATGGTGGATTCGTAAAAGCCGGCGTGAGGGAAACCAAAAACCCAGACCTCGTCAATTTCATTCCTGGCCACACGCTGAAGGATGTTGTATTTGGTGAGGATGGCGTTGTAATCCACCTCCTGCGGCATGTGAGGCGCGGTTTTGCCCTGGAGAACATCCATATACGTCTGCGGGGTGTAGCGGAATCCGTCCGTCTTGGCTGGGAATTCATCCACATCCACGCGCTCGACGATCTGGTAACGAACCAGCCCGGCAGTCACCTCGAGCATATCTGCCATGAAGCCTGTCACCAGGTCGGAAACGTTGAACCATTTTTGTTGCTGTGAAAGAGTTGTGCCGCTTGCTTTGTCCATCACGGGGTCGTACACGATCAGGAGCGCTTTGATCTGTGTGATCTGGGCGGGTTCGGTTGGGCTGTCTGCTGGGAATTTCGACCCAGCGGCAGGTGACTTGAACAGGTTAAAAAAAACGCTGAGAAAATTGGACATAAACTCCTCCTTGTTGGTTACGGCATGTTCGTGGCGAAATAAATCTGCCCATCCACTGCCAGGTACAACACATGGTTCGGGCTGACCGTTACCGCGCCCGCCGGCCCGGAAGGGATCGGGTTGGCGGCCCCAGTGGCTGGGCGAAACTGGCTTTTCAATTCAAGCGAACGCGGCGAAAAACTCATCACGCCCTGCGTGTCCGCATCCAACAGCAGGAGGGCCTGGTCGGGGGGCGCGGCAAAAAGCAATTGAGTGAAATGCGCCGTGCTGAACAGGTCACTGCCCTGGTAGGCGCTGAACGGGTTTACCAGCAGAAGCGGATCCTGGCATTGCGATGTACTTGATTCAACAATGGTGTACGAGCAGATCGAGATATGCCCATCGGCATGGAGCATGTACAAATCGTCGCCAGAGATGATGAAGTCAATCACATCCTGGGTTGGGGTTTGCTTGCCGAAGAAAAAATACGGGCGGTCTACGAATGTTCCATCTTTTCCGTTATAAACCCAAACCGCGCGCGCGGGCGCATCCAGCACATACAGGTTGCCATTGTCCAAAGTAAAGGCCGTCACACGTCCCCAGTTCGTGTCTGGCGTGGGCAGGGGAATGGGTTGAGCCACCATGCCCGGCGCGCAATAGAGCAGATTGCCGCTTGCATCGATGCCAAGCATGGTGGCGTTGATGGCGTTCAACCCCGGCAATGCCAGAATATCCACAAGCGGGCCTACGGTGTAATTGCCATACACGCCCGGGCGGCAGTTGAAAGTTGTGTCCAACTGCAAGCCTCGCCCGCCCGCGGCAGAGAAGGCGCGCATGGCCTCGCCGTTTGCCGCATTCAGCAGGAAGAGTTCCGTTTCATTGGCCGCCATGCGGCTCACATCGATATTTGGTTTACTGCTGAAGGCCGCGTTGAATTGCAGGCGGGTAATGCCAAGCAGGGCATCCAGGTTTGTTTCCGCTTCCTTGCGCAGGGTGATCGTCTCCGAAGTTTCGCGGTGCGATTCGGCGATCTCCACATTGAGCAGAACATTTTCCCAGGCAACGCGCTGTTCCACAGGGTTGCTGAGCGTCACCGCCTGTGCGCGGTTTTCCTGCGCCTGCTGTAGATAGGTATCGTATTGCTCACTGCGCCCATACCTCCAGTAGACAACGAACATCAGGGTCACTACAATCAACGGAACAAGGATCGCCATGAATCCCATCAACGTGGTCGAAGGCATGGAACTTTCAGCCGCTTCTGAATTTGGCAGTAGACGCGGCACAAAGTTGCGGAATTTCTCACCCAAACTGCCGCTCATTCTTCGGGACGCCTGAATGCCGCTTGCAAGCATTTTTGCCGTCTGACGGGTTCTCGCAGAAGGCTCACGCGGCGCTTCAGGCGCCGTCTCTTTTTGGGGTGGAATGATCTGCTCTTCGGCCTGTCCCTCTTCTTCGATTGCTTCAATAGGCGCGCCCACAGACTGCGGCTTTGACTCTGCCCTCGGAATGGACGAAGGAAACTCGCGCGGCATGGCGTTGCGCGGCAGGCTGGCTAATGGATTTGCCTGTGCTTGCGGCAAAGCTTCCTCATGCTGTGGGGGAATGGCGTATGCCGAAGGTTGAACATAATGCGCCGATGCTTCTGAAATAGATTCAGGTTCTTCGGCGGCAGAGTCAAAATGCCCGGGCGTGGATTCTGCTTCGGGCTGTTGAGGCAGACCTGCCCTGAGCGGAGCCGAAGCGGTTGAGATTAAAGGAGGAGGCGAAGGCGCTTCCTCCTTAACTTCTTCTTTAATTTCAACCGTCCCTTTTAAGAGACGCAATTCGCCCGTGCCGTCTGTGGCTTGAATCAAAATTGAATTTAGATCATCGCGTGTGAGGGTGGAAAGACGGCGGCGCATCGCATCCAACGAAGAAGGGCGCGGATCGTCGAGCGTGCTTTCCCATGCGGCTGGCGTTCTGCCCACCAGCAGAATTCGATCGCCCGCGCTCAACCCCACCTGACCATAATAAATATTTGTGTTCTGGCTGATGCCCAGCCCCTTGCCCGATGTGCCAGGCTCGTGAATGTGACGGGTTTCATTTTGCCCAAACCAATACACGTGCATCGGCCCGCTGATCGAAAGCGTGCATTGCGCATCGCGCAGGGCCGCCAGCGTGAGCCAGCCGTTTGCATATTGCCCGCGCCCACTGCTGGACATGTTGCGGTCGAGCAAAGTTTTATTGACAAGTTCGGTTGCAGTTCGCAGTGCGCTGGTGGTGGACCCCGCTGTTTGATAAAACGCATTGGCGGCATCCTGCGCCACCTGCAAATATTCAGACGATGAAAAAACCGCATTGCCCGTTAGAAGCAGATACACCAACAGCCTGTCTTGTGTGCGAATGCGCGCCGCGTTGGACGGCGGCGTTAAAGCCAGCAACCCAGGCAGGCTGGTAATTTCCTGTCCATTGATTCTGTAAAGCGGGGCGAGGGTGAGATCGAGAGCCATGTAAGAATAAGCCTTAAGCGCCTGTCAGAAAAAGCATTGTAGCAGCGACTTTAGTCGCTTTTTAAATGAACGACTAAAGTCGTTATTACGATTTATTATAACTGGTAAAATTCGGCGGCTATGGAATATACACTTCACAAAGATTTCTCTGAACTAAACGCACAGGAGTGGAACGACCTGTTGAAAGACTCGGTCAGTGACACTCCCTTTTTGCGCCACGAATATCAACGCGGCTGGTGGGAACATCGCGGCGGCGGCGAGTGGCAGAACGCCCAACTCATTCTCGTCACCGCCCGCGAAGATGGCAGGCTCATCGGCATCGCCCCGCTTTTCATTGCAGAGTACGAAACCAAACCCGCGCTTCTTTTAATCGGCAGTATCGAAATCTCCGACTATCTGGATTTGATCGTGCGGATGGACGACCACTCGCGCTTCCTCACTGGATTGTTGGATTTCCTCGCCTCTTCCTTCGCCGACAGTTGGTCCAGTCTCGATTGGTATAACCTCCCTGATTCATCCCCAACCCTCGCCGCCCTCAAAGCCGAATCCGAATCACGCGGCTGGACTCATCTCGAAGAGATTTACCGTCCCACCCCGCGCATTGCCTTGAATGGCGACTTTGATGAATATCTCTCGCGGGTCGAAAAGAAACAGCGTCACGAAATCCGCCGTAAACTGCGCCGCGCCATCGAAAGCGAACGCGGCGTGCGCTGGTTCATCTCCGACATGTCCGACCCCGAAGCGGAAATAGATGCCTTCCTGACATTGATGGAGCAGGACTCAAACAAGGCAGGTTTTTTGCGCGAACCCATGCGCACGCAAATGCGGGAGGTCATCCGCACCGCGCATGAGAATGGCTGGCTCTGGCTGGCCTTCCTCGAAGCCGACGGTCAACGCATTGCGGCGGCGCTCAACTTTGATTACGGCAATAAACTCTGGGGCTACAACGCCGGCGTCAACCGCGAATTTATGGACCTTTCCCCCGGCTGGGTCTTGCTTGCTCACATCCTACAATGGTGCTGTGAAAACGGACGCACTGAATTCGATTTCATGCGCGGCGACGAGGAATACAAATATCGCTTCGGCGGCGTGAACAAGTATGTGATGCGGGTGAGGGTGATAAACCAATAAAACACTATTGTTCCTTTATTTTTGAGGAAGAACATTAATCCCTACCAACTTGCCGTAGATGCTGTTTGGCAATATTCGTTCTTTTGGATTACCTTTCAGAATACACATTGGAACGCCAGGAGAATCTATTCGCAAAACAAGCATAGGATGTTTTCCCTCTGAAAGTGGATTTATGGTTATGGGGATTCGAGCGTATGCAGTATCCTTGTTTACTTTGCCATATATAGCCATTTGGTTGGGCTTAATTTCGACTTGCTGATAATCTGTAAAAAGTAATAAGGAGAAAAATGCTGTTTCCAACTGATCCATTGGAGGGGCATCCAGATTAGTTACATCTTCATAACCTGCCAGCGCAAAAAAGTGGGTCGGCGTGCCTGGATCAATATCTAACCACGGATTGGGCCAGTTCCACACATCAATTCCAGATTCTTTTAGTGTTAATTCAAGAGACATCCTCGGATCATTTTTTTTCATTGACCCCTCTACAGGCAGTGAAATAAAATCTATTTTTCTAAATGGTGAAGATGCTGGCTCGGCGATCAAGGTGATTCGCCGATATACTAATATTGCCCTGCCATATTCGTCAGGATCACTCTGTGGGTATGGAATTCCAACAACAATAACGTCATGAATCCCGGCAGAAAGGGGTGGGATAGCTACTTTTATGGATTTATCATCGCCCTTTTCAAGGTCTATATCATTGTAAACGCCTGATTGAGGAAGGGCGTTGTTGAGTTGGCGCTCATCTAATAAGACAAATAATCGCAAATTTGCCGGTCCTTCATTCCCTTCAGGATACCAAAAGAGCCAATCAAATAACAGTTGTTCGTTTGTGTTAACCCAATAAGTTTCATGTGCTATTTTATGTGGGTTTAAAACGTCTTCTGGAAGAAAACCTAAAGCTAAGCCATAGGTGAAATCCTTTTTGATATTTTCCCAATCATTCAACTCTTTAGGCGATATTTCTGCGCATAAATCATCATTCGTTTTTGGCGCAATCTGTAAATCATCCCAGTCAATTACAGACGGCTCTTGAATATTTAGTTGAGGGGCGCAACTTGTAACAATCAGACTAAAAACCAATAGTACATAGATTATTCTTGCACGCATTTTATTATGCCCTTGATTCCTAAATTCTTGGGTAGGTGTGAGCGCTTTACGGACTATGGCGTTGCGGATACTGACAAAGTTGGATACCAACCGTATCCCGTTTTTGAAAACCCATGGGATGTATCAACTCGCCAGGTTTTGCCAAATACGCTGGCTACAACTTTGCTCTTTTTGGATGTAACCGACCCTCCGCCAGTTTTTGCTGCACAAACCTGCGCTGCTCCTCCTTGAGGGGAACTGTTCATATACAGTTGCACTGTGGTAGCACATATACTGTATGTGCCAACAGTATTAGAACTAAGACTGCTCTTCGCAATACCGTCCATACGCGATACAGTCCATGCGAGCTTGGCCGTAGCGGTAGCTGTTCCACCTCCAGGTAGTGGTTGGGAGATGTTAGGCTGATATCCTGGTTCCCCTGCTTTAGGAAGCGGAAGAGATTTAGATGCGGAAGCGCTTACCTGACCAATATAGGTGTCACTGCCTTTCCCGCCTCCAGCCGCCGCGCTTGATGTATTTGCAATCAGCAGGCTCATCACAATTAGTGTTTGGAAACTTAATCGTATTAGTTTTTTCATGCTCATGTTAACCTCCTTTTAATAGATACTCTGAATGTGCTCACACCTACCTGCTGTTATCATACCCCCCCCCCTCGTGTGTTTGTCAACATACACCCTTGCGTTCATTTTACCCCCGAAGGAGTGTCAGAGATTGTAAAATCTATCTGGCTCTCAATTTTTAAATGGCAATTTCCCATATTCGGGAGTATGATTCGTATCAGTATTGGAGGCTCCCATGCAAGATTTAACCAACGAAATTCTGGAATTGATTCGGCGGACATCCAGCTCCCTGCCGCCCGATGTGGAGAAGCGCCTGCGCGCATCCATTGAAAAGGAGGAGCCAGGCTCTGCCGCGCGCGGCGCGCTGGAAACCATCCTGAAAAATATCGATCTTTCGCGGGCTAATTCCACGCCCATTTGTCAGGATACGGGGACTCCCATTTTCCAGGTACATTATCCGCTGGGCTGGTCTACGATCCAGCTCAAGGCGCAGATTCGTGCCGCGATGGTCGAAGCAACCAAACGTTCGTATATGAGACCGAACGCCGTAGATGCCATCTACGATAAAAATACAGGCAATAACCTCGGCGGGGACGACTTCCCTTACATCCATTTTGAAGAAGTGGAAGGCGACGAACTCACCATCGAGTTGATGCTCAAGGGCGGCGGATGCGAGAATGTGGGCCGCCAGTATTCCCTGCCGGAGAATTCCCTCGGCGCGGGACGTGACCTGGCTGGCGTCCGCAAGGTCGTTTTGGATGCGGTGCAAAAAGCGCAGGGGCAGGGGTGTGCGCCCGGCGTCTTGGGCGTGTCCATTGGCGGTGACCGCGGCTCATCCTATATTAAATCCAAGGAAGTGTTGTTCAGCGAAATGGGCACACGCAACACTGATCCACAGCTCGCCGAACTCGAAGAACGCCTGACGAAGGAATCGAACGAAATGGGCATTGGCCCCATGGGCTTTGGCGGCAAGACCACCGTGTTGGATACAAAGATCGTTGGCCTCAGCCGTTTGCCCGCTTCCTATTTTGTCTCTGTCTCATATATGTGCTGGGCGTATCGCCGCCGCAAGTTGACGGTGAAGGGCGGAGAGATCACTTACGATTGACGATTTGAGATTTGCGATTGGTGGTCGAGTAGCCCCGAAGGTTATCGAGACCCGTAATCCGTTAGGAGAGAAACATGAAACAGATAACTACGCCAGTCAGTGATGAGGCCATTCGCGATTTGAAAGTTGGCGATTCGGTTGCGCTTTCAGGCATGATGGTCACCGGGCGTGATGCCGCCCACAAGTGGATGATCGAGACCTTCATCAAAAAAACCCGTCCGCCGCAGGGCGATGATTTGCAGGTGTACGAAGAATTGAAAAAACTATTGAACGGCTCTGTCATCTATCATTGCGGACCCGTGGTCAGCGGGCTGGATACGAAAGAGTATAAATTTATCGCCGCCGGGCCGACAACTTCCATCCGTGAAGAGCCGTATCAGGCGGATGTGATGAAGCATTTCAACGTCAAAGGGGTGATCGGCAAGGGCGGCATGGGCGCAAAGACGCTCAAAGGTTGTCAGGAAACTCCGGGCGTCTATTTCCACGCCATCGGCGGCGCGGCTTCCTTCCTCGCGCAGACGGTGACAAAGGTGCATGGAGTCTTCAAATTGGATTTCGGCGTTCCCGAAGCCATGTGGGTCATCGAGGTCAAGGAATTCCCTGTCGTCGTGACGATGGACTCGCATGGGGGCAGTCAGCACACAGTTGTGGAAGAGGCGTCTAAAAAGGCGCTGGAAGGTCTGCTGGAAAAGCCATATTAATGGTTTCGGGCGGGATGTAAAAATCCCGCCCGTTTTTTTGTCATTGGGAGTTGCCGTGATTAACCCTTTTGAGTACACGGAATTCACGGAGAAAAATCGGATTTAAAAAGTTTTTCCGTGCCCTCCGTATGATCCGTGTACAAGAATCACGGCAACTCCCAGAGAACCGTTTTTTTACTGGTTGTTTGAGACAGACATGATATATAATCATTTACATGCCTGATCGGTTTCATCGTTTATTCAGCAGTCCGATCTTCGATAACGAAGAGAAAACCCGCCTCGCGCAAACACTGAATTCTTTTGGGTGGAGCGCAATCGCCATTGTTTTTTCACTTATTTTGGCCCGCATATTGACCGGGGGATGGTTAAGTCGTTCGTCCATGCTCACCCTGCCGCTGGTGATTCTGATCATTGTCATCGTTCAGGTGATGCTGCGCAGGGGATATGTGCGCGAAGCCGGCCTGTTTTTAGTGGCTTCCACCTGGCTGGATATGACGTATCAAGCCTGGAACTCAGACGGCCTTCGGGATGTGGCGGCCATCGCCTACCTTGTGATCATCCTGCTTGCGGCCCTTTTGCTTGGCTGGCGGGAGGGGCTTTTCTTTGGCCTGCTTGGCATTACCATGCTTTGGTATTTTGCATTTGAGGAACAGCAGGGGATACGCATATTCCAGATGGATGATCCCTACAGTTATGCCCGCGACCTTACCGCGGTCTTTGTCCTCTCAGGCTTTCTCATCTATTTGTTGATCCATAGTCTAAACCGCTCGCTTCACGATGCCCGCCTCGAGTTAAAAGAACGCCTGCGGAGCGAAGAGAAATTACAAAGGCAGGCGGATTATCTCACGGCCTTGAATGAAACCGCGCTGGGGTTATTGAACCGCTCTGACCTGCGGCCTTTGCTCGAGTCCATTCTCACCCGCGCATGTGACCTGGTCAATACCGAACATGGCCTGATTGAGCTTGTCCTGCCGGATGACTCAGCGCTTCGGCAGGAGGTGGGCCAGGGTGTTTTTGCAAAATATAATGGAACGCTTACCCAAAGGAACCATGGGGTAACCGGTACTGTTTGGGCAAGCGGACAGTCGCTGGCTGTGACCGACTACACTACCTGGGAAAAAAGAATAGCCTTGTTTTCCGATGCCAACTTTTTCGCAGTGATGGGAGTCCCGCTTGAAGTGGGAAACACCGTCATCGGCGTGCTTGCCATTGCCCATGTGAATAAGGGAAAACCCTTTACGCAGGAACAGATTCACCTTATGGAGCGGTTTGCCGCGCTCGCCTCGCTTGCCATTGATAATGCCCGCCTCTACGGGCAGGCGCAAAAGGAAATCAATGAACGCAAATCGGCGGAGCAGGCCTTGCGTTCCAGCGAGGAATTGTTCCGCAAGGTATTCAACAACAGCTACGTTGCCATTGTGATCGTAACCCTGGAAGAGGGAAGGTTTTTGGAAGCCAATGAGGCATTTCGAGAACTGAGCGGCCTCCCGCTTGAACAGCTGTTGGGAAGAACCTCCGTGGAGTTGGATTTATGGGAGGATGCCCAGGCAAGGGGCAAATTTAAGCAGGATTTGCTGGAAAAAGGCTATTTGCAAAATGTGCCGGTTGAATTTAAAAGAAAAGACCAGCCCAACAAGACCTCCATTGCTTATTACGAATTGATCAACATCAAAGACCAGCGGTGTATTCTTTGCATGTTCTACGACATCTCAGAAAAAAGACAATCTGAGCGGGCGTTGAAGGAAAGCGAAGAACGCTTTCGTAAGGTCTTCCACGCCAGCCCGGTGGCGATCTGCATCACCACCATGGATGAAGGCCGCTTGCAGGATGCCAACGCCGCCTATTGGAATATGACCGGGTACAACCCCAAAACCTCCATTGGCAGGGCGGCGGAAGAACTGGAGATGTGGGATTCAAGCGAAGAACGCTGGCGGTTTGTGAACGAGCTAAAACAAAAACATTCCATCCTCAACCCCAATTACGAATTCGTCGAGTACAACACCCATAAACCCCGCCATGCCATCGCCTTCTACGAGTTGATCGAGATCGACGCCCTGCCCTGTGTCCTATCCATGTTCTATGATATTACCGAGCAAAGACAGGCGCAGGACGATCTGCAAAACGCTGAAGCCCGCAAGCGCGCCATCCTGCAATCCATTCCCGATATGATCTTTGAAGTTGCCAGAAACGGGACGTTTTTGGATTTCATGGCATCCGCCGAAATAGCCCCCTTAATGCCGCCTGCCGAATTCATTGGCAGGAATATCAAGGAACTCTTCCCGCCCATGATCGCCGAGCAAGCCATGTTTGCCATCGAACGAACCCTTGCCACCGAGCAAATACATGCTTTCGAATACGGCCTGCCGCCCGGCGAGGAGGTTCAGTTTTTCGAGGCGCGCGTAACGGCAGTCACCTCCGAATCGACCATTATCATGGTGCGCGATATCAGCCAGCGCAAGTGGGTGGAGACCGAACGCGAGAAACTCATCAATGAATTGGAAGAGAAAAACAGCGAACTGGAACGCTTCACCTATACCGTTTCACATGACCTGAAATCCCCGCTCATCACCATCAAAGGCTTTCTTGGCTTTTTGGAACAGGATGCCGCCAGCGGAAACATCGTCCGCTTGAAGGCAGATACCCAGCGCATTGCCGATGCAACCGACAAAATGCAAACCCTGCTCAATGAACTGCTCGAACTCTCGCGCGTGGGACGGTTGACAAACCCCTACCAGCTTGTTCCTTTTTCCGAGCTTGTCCTTGAAGCGCTGGAGATCGTGCATGGGCGCTTGCAGGAAAAAAACATCCAGGTAAATGTTGATGAAAATCTCCCAACGGTGTATGGAGACCGCCAACGGCTGATCGAAGTGATGCAAAACCTGATTGATAATGCCGCAAAATTTATGGGGAACGTCCCCGCGCCCCGCATCGAGATCGGGTTCGACGGATACGAAAATAAATACCCCATTTTCTTCGTCCGTGATAACGGCGTGGGGGTCGACCCCATCCACCACGATAGAATCTTCGGACTCTTCAACAAACTCGATGCCGCCTCCGAGGGCACCGGCATTGGGCTCACTCTCGTGAAGAGAATTGTCGAAGTACACGGAGGCAGGATATGGGTCAAGAGCGAAGCGGGAAGCGGCTCCACCTTCCTTTTCACGCTTCCTGCTGGACCTGAATCCTGATCCCGTTTCGTCATCATTCTTCACATCTGACTTGGGGTATACTTTCGGCAACCCATCATTAAGAGGAGACAATACATGAAACGAGCCGTGAGTATCAGCATTGGTTCATCCAAACGCGACAAGGCCGTGGAAGTGACCTTGCTTGGCGAAAAGGTCAGCATCGAGCGCATCGGCACAGATGGCGACATGGAAGCCGCCGCCCTAAAATACAAGGAACTCGACGGCACAGTGGATGCCTTCGGCGTGGGCGGCGCAGATTTGGGCGCTATCGTCGATGGAAAATGGTATCCCCTGCATTCCGTGACACCCATAGTCCGATATGTAAAAAAGACCCCGCTGGTGGATGGCGGCGGATTAAAGAACACCCTCGAAAATAAAGCCCCCGCATTTTTAGATCAGAAAATTGGCGATTACATCAACTCGCGCGGACGCAAGGTGCTTGTCGCCGTGGGCGTTGACCGCTGGGGTCTCTCTCGGGCCTTTGCCGATGCCGGTTATGAAACCATCTTTGGCGACCTGATGTTTGGGCTGGATATTCCGATTGCCCTTCATAAGCTCAGCCAGCTTAAGACAGTGGCCGCATTGATGCTGCCAATTGCATTCCGCCTGCCCTTCGCGTGGATTTATCCCACCGGCGAAAAGCAGGAAAAGCGCACACCCAAGTTTGGAAAATATTATGCGTGGGCAACCGTTATCGCAGGCGATTGCCATTACATCAAACGCTTTATGCCCGATGACCTGACGGGAAAAGTAATCGTCACCAACACCACCACTCCCGAAGACGTGGCTCAATTCAAAAAAGCGGGCGTGAAATACCTCATCACAACCACCCCCGTATTGGAAGGCCGCTCCTTCGGCACGAACATGATGGAAGCCGCACTCGTCGCCGTCTCCGGCAAGGGACGCCCCCTCACCTGGCCTGAATTAACCGAACTGCTCGATAAACTCGGCTTTGGACCCCAATTGCAGGAACTCAACTAACTGACGATTGACGACTGACGATTTACGACTGGCGATTTGTAATTGGCTTGATGGTGTAATCCAAAATCGCAAATCCAAAATCGCAAATCCAAATCGCAAATCAAAATCGTAAATCCAAAATCGCAAATCCAAAATCGTAAATCGCAAGGAGAATGTATGGATGCCATCATAACTGCCGGCGGAATCCCCCAGCCCGGCGACCCGTTGTACGCCTATTCCAACGGCGATTCAAAAGCCTTGATCGACGTGGCAGGCAAACCCATGGTGCAATGGATTTTGGATGCCCTCGGCGATTCCAAAAAAGTAGATAACGTCATCATCATCGGCCTTTCTTCGAAAAGCGGACTCACCTGCAAAAAGCCCCTGCACTACATCTCCAACCAGGGACGCATGTTGGCGAACATCGTGACAGGCGTGAACAAAGCCGTTGAATTAAATAAAAAGAATGAATACGTTCTCCTCGTCTCCTCCGACATCCCCGCCCTCAAAGCCGACATGGTGGATTGGCTGGTGAAAACCTGCATGGAAACAAAGGACGATCTCTACTACGGCGTTTGCCCGCGCGAAGTGATGGAGGCGCGTTTTCCAACCTCGAAACGCACCTTCACCAAACTAAAAGACATGGAAGTATGCGGCGCAGATATTAACGTCATCCACGTAAACCAAACCACACAACACCTCGATACCTGGGAGCAATTGATCGGCAACCGCAAGAGTCCCTTGCGCCAGGCCGCCGTCATTGGCTGGGACACCCTCTTTCAATTATTCACGCGCCAGTTTACCTTGCAGGGTCTGGTCGAACGCGCCTCAGAGAGAATCGGAATCAAAGGGCGGGTACTCATCTGGCCGCAGGCCGAACCATGCATGGATGTGGACAAACCCCATCAACTCGAAATCATGCGCGCAGACATGGCTCATCAACAGCACAAGCCCGCTAAAAAATCCGCGCCAAAAATAAAAGTCAAAACGAAGGCCAGAAAAAAATGAGCCTTCGCTCCATCCTCGAACTCGATGCCCGACTCTCCAGTCAAATGCGTGTGGCTGAAAAGCCGGGCTTTTTGCGCAATATCGCCGCCCTCTTCGCCCACTCCGGCGACTCGTGGATCTGGGCCCCAGCCCTCATCACAGCCTGGTTCTTCAGCGACCCAGCCTGGAAGCAATGGGAAGTTGTCGAATTCTTCGGCATCCTTGGCCTCGCAGGCGTGGTGCTTGCGATTAAATTCCTCGTCCGCCGCGAAAGGCCCGCAGGCGAATGGGGCGGGATTTATCGCAACACCGACCCGCACTCCTTCCCATCAGGACACGCCGCCCGCTCCTTCCTGATCGCCGTTGTTGGAACGCTTCTCGCCCCGCCCTGGCTTGCCACTGCTCTCTGGCTTTGGGCCCCGCTGGTAGCTTTAGCCCGCGTCGCCATGGGCGTGCATTACCTCTCAGACATTATCGCAGGCGCAATTTTGGGAATCATCGTCGGCGTGGTCGGCTTGCAAATCTACCCCCCCATGGTGGCCTGGCTTGCCTCCATAATTGGTTTCCCGCTCTGGTAGCCAGAGCTTGAAATACAAAGAGATGGATTGCAAAATATGCAATCCATCTCTTTGTATTTAACCGATGGTACGCAGTTTTTTCATTCACCTGACGTAGTCCCTAATCCCGCCGGAAATGTGGCGCAAGTCTCCGACTTGCGAGGCATGCCCCACGCGGAGTGCCGAAAAATATTCCACACCCTGACATCCCTTCGGGGTTGAATCGCCTGTTTGCCAAAGTCTATAATTATTATGACCCCGAAGGGGTCATAAGGTCTTTTGCGCAACATCAGTTATTTAATTTCGCCAGCCTGCGAAAAGCGCGGTTAGCAGTCAACCATGCTTTTATTTTGAAGCAACCGTAGATGACTTAAATTGTAAATGGATTGAAATTTGTATCCCGGTCGTAATAATCTTCATTCTCTGCGCGTTTCAATGCGCCGACGAAGAAATAGGTGAGCGGCGTCATGCCCGCTTCGATCGCAACCTTGAAAAGATAGTTGGTGACGGTAAGCGTGAGGAACAGACTCCATGGGAAGACGCCAAATGCCGAAGCGACGGCAACAAAGATGATCGAGTCAATGGCTTCCCCAACGAGCGTACTGCCGATGGTGCGCGACCAAAGCCAGCGGCCGTTTGTGAGCACCTTCATTTTGGCAAGGACAAACGAATTGAAAAATTCACCGAGCCAATAGCCTGACAGGCTTGCCAGTACGATCCCACCGGCGCTCATGCCGCCGAGAATGGCTTGGTAGGCGCTGTCGCCCGCATATCCCTGCCAGGTGGCTTCGCCGGGCATGATGCCCACCAGCCACAAAACCAATGCTGTGAGCGCCAGCCCGAAGAACCCCGTCCAGATCACCCGGCGCGAACGTTGATAGCCATACACTTCGGTGAGAATATCCCCAAAGACATAGCTGATGGGAAAAAGCAATGTGCCCGCGTCAAAAGCAAGTGGGATGCCGAAAAGGCTGACGCCCCAGTCCACGATCTTGGCCGAGGAGGCAATGTTGCTGACGATAAGTACAGCGACGAAAAACGCCATGATGATATCGAAATATTTATAAGAGCGCATGGGTAACCTTTCTGTTTTGGCAGTGGATGAAAAGTAAATGACAGTTCACAACGCGAATTTTACGCCATTCACGATAAAAGATCGTTCTTGAAAATTGCCATCACTTACAAAGTAATCTCTGCCTTTGTTTTTTCATTAGACTTTATCGGTAATTAGAAAAAACGTCCCGAAGGTTGTTGTCAGGCGTTCAAATTCCTCAAGAAAAACCTTCGGGACGGTGCCTGTGTTTATTTCCGATAACGTCTATTGCACAGTTTTACCACATTGAATCAAAAAGGTGGCCGTCACTTTTAAAGTGACGGCCACCTTTGGGTTTGAATTGCCATGCTGTAAGCGTGGCCTACTTTGATCTCGGCGTCACCACCCCGCCCTTCACATCCCAAACCTCCGCGCCATCCACAAACTCAGGCGCGAACAAGGTCAAGTCGGTTGTCGTAAACAAGACCTGCTGATCTTCCCCCACATATTTCAACAAATCGGCGCGGCGGTTCGTGTCCAACTCTGCCATCACTTCATCCAGCAGAATGACCGGGTACTCGCCCGTGCGCTCCTTCATCCATTCCACCTCGGCGAGCTTCAACGCCAACAGCGTGGTGCGGATCTGTCCGCGCGAGCCGTAATCGCTCACGTCTGCTTTGTTGATGATGAAGCGCAAATCGTCGCGGTGCGGGCCAATCGTCGTCACGCCGCGCGCGATCTCTTCAGAGCGGATTTGTTTCAGCCGCGCTAAAAACCCATCCTGAATTTCATTCAACTCAATCGAAGAGCGGTCAATGGCCGTATCCAGTTTCAGGCCGAGTTGTTTCTCTGGCTTCACCAGCGGGTCAAAAGCAGGCTCATAGGCGAGGCGCAGGATTTCGGTTCCGCGAGTCAGCTCGTGATGAATGCGCGAAGCGAGACGTTCGATTTCCTGAATGGCCTGGATGCGCCACAAAATGATCTGCGCCCCAAACTTGACCAACGCTTCATCCCACACTTGAAGCTGGTCGCTGTTCCCCCCCTTCGACAGGCTCAGGGCAGGTCCTTCACTCAATGCTTTGAGAAGTGCATTGCGCTGGGTGAGCGCCTGCGAATATTCACTCAACGCCCGCGCATACGACGGGACAGCCTGCGCCAGCGCAAGGTTGAGATAACGGCGGCGCTCATCGGGTCCACCTTCGATGATCTGCGACATTTGCGGCACGAAGATAACCGCGTTGAAATGCCCGATCACATCATTGGCATGACGCTTGACCCCTTCCAGCAAAATCTCTTTGCGGAGTCGTTGACCGTTCACGCCTGTCGGTTCGAGGATCAGCCGCGCTTCAAGGCGATGCTTCATCTTCCCGCGCTGATAATCCGCCACAAGCCGCGTCACCGCCAGCGGATTCTTCGCCTCGTGAAAATTGACGATTTGCCTGTCCGCATGGGTTTGAAAGGATGTGAACGCCGCCAGAAAATAAATCGCCTCGAGTACGCTGGTCTTGCCCTGCGCGTTACTGCCAACCAGCAAAACAGCCCGCCGTGGAAGTTCTACATCCAGGCGGGTGAGACTGCGGAAGTTGGTGAGGGAGAGGTGTTTGAGGTGCATTGAGGAGAATTGGAGGGTAGAGTTGGAGGGTAAAGAATGGAGACTGGAGATTGGAGATTGGAGATTGGAGATTAGTTGGTGGTTATACTGGGCGCGGCCATGAATTGCGGTTTTCCTTTTTAACGCAAAGTCACAAAGTCGCAAAGATTCAAGGGCTTTTCCTTCGCGCCTTTGCGACTTGGCGTTAAGAATTTCATTCGACAAAAGCGCAATTTGTTCCCGTGTTCAGTATAGGGTTTCCAAACGCGGATGGCTTTGTCTGTGAACAGCACGCCGTTCAGGTGGTCAATTTCATGCTGGAAGATGCGCGCCATCCAGCCATCCACTTTGAGTTTGACGGGACTGCCGTGACGGTTGAGCGCCTTCACTTGAATCGCTTCGTGGCGTTCCACTTCGCCGATAAGCCCGGGGATGGAGAGACAGCCTTCCACGCCGATCACTTTTTCATCTGAAACCCTGGTGATCTCAGGGTTGATGAGCACATAGAGCTTCTTCGGTTTTGCAGGGGCATCCTCGTTTTCTTCCTCATCTTCGCCTTCCACATATTCAACCACTGCCAGTTGCATGGGAAGGTCGATCTGCGGCGCGGCCAGCCCAACGCCGGGCGCTTCGCGCATCGTTTCGATCATATCGTCGATCAGGGTTTGTAAATCCCTGTCGAATGTTGTGACTGGTTTTGCCTTGCGCCGCAGAACGGGTTCGGGCAGGTGTACGATTTGTCGTAATGCCATGCTTGTTCTTTTCCTCTTTTATTTTTTTGTTCTCTACCGTACACGAAACCCAAAGGTCTGCTTGCCCTTCGTAAATACCCGATTTTCCAAAAAGACCTTTAGGGTTTTTACGAGAGAGAGAGAGAGGGATGTACAGTAGCAAGTTTTTTTGTCTATTTCTCGTAAAAAGTTTAGAAATCCATATCGTCCATGGATTGGTTATCCACGAATTCATCTATTTGTTCTTCGATCTTATCATCAGAAAGCTGTCCGCCCATGCCGGCTTTGGCCAACTCATCCTCTTCCTCCACTTTGACGGGCGCATCAAACTCTTTCAGGTTCTGGTGATAGGCCGCCAGCCAGACCGCCATGCGTTCGCGTTCCACGTTGGCGGTATCCTCGCTTTTCTTGGCAAGGCGCACCATGCGGCGGCGGTTGATATCTGCCTGCACGCCGGCAGGGTCGAGCACATCCTGGAACTCAAGTTTTGTGCCGCCCACCGAAATAAACACCGTGCCGAAGTTAAGCAAATACCCCACCAGTCCCTCGCGTTTGTATTCCGTGCTGAGGATGCTTTCGATCTGTGCCGAGCGCCGCTCTTCCTTGCCAAGCGGGGTTTTATCGAGGTCTATGATTTCATCGGCTGTTACTTCGAAGATGTCGTTCTTCCAGTCGATATATTCCCAGATCATCCAGCCAATGAAGGGAAGCATGATCAGCGGAAGAGTGACGAGAATGGTATCGGGACGGAAGCCGCCGCTTTCCAGGCTTTCAAAGACGGCCTCGTTGGGATTGTTGTACAAACTCCAGGTGCGGATAAGCGCCAGGAAATTCAGCCCCAAAAAGAACAGCAGGGGGTTTCGCATTTGCTGTAATAAAATGTACCAGTGCTTGTGGTAAATGACCGTGCCGCCGTCCTCCACGCGCAGTTTGAACAGGTTGGAAAGCACAATACGGATCAATCCCTTTTTTTGCACTTCCTTATCTTCTGCCGCAGCAATCGGAGGCAATGGATCCTCCTGCTTTTTTATCACCGTCAGCCCCAGTTTGGCGCGGATGGCATTCTTCATCGCATCCTTTTGCGCCTGCGTGCCTCTCGATTTCGTACGCTCCCAATGCTCGCGGATCATATCCGCGGCCTGGTTGGGGTGGTCCACATAATCGAATTTGATATTGCCAACGAAGGTACGCACGGCCACGTTTCCATAATCCAGCGCGCGGCCGATCATATCCGTTTCCACATTGACCGAGAGAATCGTGGCGAGTGGCACTTCCTGCCTGCTGTCGTAGATGCCGATGACGCGTTCCACCCAGACCACGCGCTGGTTGGTGACGATATAATAATCGTTGCTCCAATCAATCACCAGCCAGAGCGTCCATAAAAGGATGCCGACCAGCAGGATGAAACCGACAGCCACAGGCGTGGTTGCAGAGGATAAGGCCGCCCATGCAAACAGCGCAATGGGCAATGCCAGCGAAAAGAAGGGGGCGATCAAAACCTGATACAGACGAATCTTATGACGGCGCGCAATGAAGAAGATGACCTCGTTGGGGCCCAGCCATTTGAACATGGTGGCGCGCGCCAGCTTGCGGCTTTTGATGGAGACCTGAAAATTCGGTTTTAGTTTTTCGTATTTTGTGAGCAGGTTTTCAAACCCCTCGCGGGAAAGAAAAAGCACAGTGGTATCTTCAACCGCTTTGATGGTCGCCGAACGGTTGCGGTTTTCGAACAAAGCCTCTTCGCCGAAATAATCCCCTGGGTTGAGCCATGCCAGAAAATCCTCGCCACGGTCACGCGGACGAACCACCTTTACCTTGCCCTTGAAGATCAGATAGAACCCATCGGGTTTTGCGCCGCGTTCAAAGATTACAGAGTCTGTTGGGTACACGCGCTCTTCCAGCTTCGTTGAAATACCCGTCAGGTCATCATCTTTCAAGCCGTTGAAGAGATGAATTCTGTTCAAAAATCCGTTGCGCTCTTTAATCTCGATCACGGTTTCATTCTATCAAATTTTATGAAATGTTACGCACCGTCCCGCAGGTTGCCTTCAATTTGAAAAGAAACCTGCGGGACGTTTTTCTAAATTTCGCGCACAATCGCACAGCCATAGGCGGGAGATTCTGTCAGCTTGGGCAAATGCCCTTCGATCAGCGACTCAACTGCCAGGTCCAGAAAGAAGCGGGTGGGGATTCGATTGCGAAAGGTGACATCATCCACCGGGCCGCGATAGCGCAGGATACCGTCCCGATCCATCACAAAAACATGCGGAGTGGTCTGCGCTTCGAATAAATCTGCGACGAGGCAATTCGCATCATGCAGGACCGTGGGCAGGCGGCGTGCTTCGGCGGCATTTTTCAACGCCTCGGCATTTTCGTTGCGGTTCGAGGCAATCGTGAGCATGGACACATCCTCTTGCCACTGCGCGAACATGGACAGGATAGCCTTGTCGGTTCTCTCCGAGTGCGGGCATTCGCAAGACCAAAAATTGACGATGACGATTTTGCCGCGATATTGACTCAGGCGGTGAAGATTGCCGCGCAGATCGGGCAATTCAAAATCGGGGGCGGGGTGGTTGAGTTCCAGGGGCATTGGGGGATAGAGATTGGAGATTGGAGATTGGGTTTGATCCTTCAACTTTTAAATGATCTCCACGCCCGCCAATTTTTCGATGATTCCCACCACAGCGGAATTGTCCAATTCGCCCATGCCTTGCTCGATCATCATCTGATAGAACCTGGTGTTTTCTTCGGTGGATGAAATCGGAACGCCGTATTCCTTCGCGGTGTCCAAAACGATGTTCATGTCTTTCAACTGCATGTAGGATTTGAAGCCAGGGTTGCGATTGCCTTCGAACAGGCGCGGGGGTTTGATGTCCAATGCCCAGCATTGCGCGGCGCCCGCTTTGATGGCCTCCACAACTTTGCGGGGGTCTACGCCTGCCTTTTTCGAGAAGACGAGCAGTTCGCCCATCGCCACCATTTGCGCGGCGACCATGATTTGATTCGCGGCTTTGGCTACTTGTCCCGCGCCCGCCTCGCCGACGTGGGTGATGGTCTTGCCCATGGACTGAAAGACGGGCATCGCTTTTTCGAGAGCTTCGGCATCGCCACCGACCATGATGGTGAGCGTGGCGTTCCTCGCGCCAATGTCGCCGCCTGAGACGGGGGCATCGAGAGAGAACACGCCTTTTTCTTTTAACTTGTCCGCGATCATGCGCGCCGAGGCGGGCTTGATGGTGGAGTTATCCACCAGGATGAGTCCTGCCTTTGCGCCCGCAAGGATTCCATTTTCGCCGAGGGCCACTTTTTCCACGTCTGGCGAGTCGGGCAGGTTGGTGAAGACAATATCCACCTGCTCGGCAACTTCCTTTGGCGAGTTCGCGGCGGTTGCGCCTTCGGCAGTCAGTTCGTCCACTGCGGCGCGGGAGCGGTTGTGAACGACGAGTGGAAAGCCCGCCTTGAGAATATTCCGCGCGATGGACTTGCCCATTAATCCCAGACCGATGTATCCAACTCTTAACATGAAGAGACTCCTTGATTGAGAATGATGCGGGGATTATAAGCCCCCTCGACCCCCTCCGCCCTAAAGGGCACCTCCCCCAAATACGAAGGTATTCTGTCGTATTTGGGGGAGGGTAGGGTGGGGGCCAAAAAGCCTGCCCCTCGAAGGAGGAGCAGGCTTCGGTTAAGAGAGAAGCGGTTATTTAATCGTGTAGGTCACATTCACCGTTACAGAAATCGCAAGCTGGCCAGGTTGGATCGGAACCGCCGCGGCTTCCACTGTCACGCCGCCACCGCCGCCTTTGCCTTCAAAGAAGGCTGTGGGACTGCTTTCGTAGAAGTTGATGGTTTGAATTTCCGCGAGAGATAGGCCGGCGGCATCGGCCAATTCCTGGGCCTGTGCCTTTGCATCTTCCACAGCCTTGGCGCGGGCTTCTTTTGTGGCGGCGGTTTTATCGGCCACATCGAACTGGATGCTGTAGATGCTGTTCGCGCCCGCGCTGATGGCAGAGTCGAGCAGGTCGCCGAGGCTGTCGAGATCGCGCACCGTGATATTGACGGTGTTGTCCACCACATAGTTTGTGCCCGTAGCCTGCCCCAACTCGTCATAGGTCGGGTTCGACCAGATGCTGAAGTTGGTGGTGTGGATATCCTTCGCGTCCACGCCCGCCGCTTTGATGGCCTCGATCAACGCATTGGACTTATCCTTGTTCGTCGCCACTGATTCAGAAGCGCTCGCGCTTTGGGTGTTCACGCCGATGTTGATGTAGGCAATATCGGGGGTCAGGTAAACCTGCCCCACACCGTTCACGTTCAGCGTGCGCAGGTTCTCCGGCGCGGCCTGGTTGATGGTGGTCGGCCCGCAGGCGCTCAATACGAGAGCCAGAGCCAAAATGGAAAAAGCAAAAAATTTAGTACGCATGGTGTTCTCCTTTAATTTTTGTAATTCACAAAGTAGACGCGCCCTTCCCAAAAAAGTTCCCTTGAATTTTAGACCATTTGCGGCTACAATTTTGCACAAATGTTCTAAGGAAACCAATGCCGATCAACTATCAGGAAATCTACACTCGAATAAAAGAAATTGGCCAGGGCGCAAAAGAAAGACGAAAGAAGAAAGAAGATGCGCAAGCCGAGGCGCGCCGCTTGTTGGCTGAACACGGGTCTGATTTGGATTTCCTGCGCTCTAAAGTGGATGCCGCCAAAGCAGTTGACACGAACATCCGCTGCGCGCTTCCGCTCCCTTCGGGTGAAAATCTCGCCTCTTCCCACCCGACGCCTGATTCAGTTATCCAAGCCACACTCATCGCCGCGGACGGTTCGCAGATCAACCCCGACAGACACGCCGCAATCCAATATTCCGTGGTCAACGTGGGGGCGATCACGATGAAATTGAACTCAGGCGAAGCGCCAGAGATTTTCACAGATACCGAACTGCTCTACGGCGATGACCTTTTGCCAAACGGCTACCCGCTTTCAGACGGCATGGTCGCGCTCAAAAGAGACGTGGCCGAACGCACCAAGTTGGATGAATTATCCAAAGGCATCAAGGGTGCGGTTGTTACATTTACTGATGGGCCAATCGAATTGTGGGGCGCAAAAGGCGAAGATACCCAATCGTATTTGGATTACGTTGAAAAATATAAGACTGTGCTCTCCCGCCTGCAATCGCGGGATGTGATCACCGCAGGTTACGTGGACAAACCCTCCGCAGACTTGGTCATTCGTTTGCTTGAGATCATTTCTGCCGACAATGAACAACTGCAAAAGTTGCGTGAGTTCCATCCCTTGCGCGGCGTGAGTGACCGCTGGCTCTTCGGCGAAGCGAAAAATCCGCTGTTGCCCCCAGGTCATCGCTCGGCAATTTTCAAGATTCAATCCAGTTCGGAAAAAAGTTACAAAGGCGTGCTGGAATTACACTTCTTCTATCTGAACGTCGGCACCGAGGGACATCCCTGGCCTGTGAGAGTGGAAGTCCCCAGGTGGGTGGTGGATGATGAAGCGAAGTTGAATTTACTTCACGCGGTTCTGGTGGAGCAATGCCGCATGATGGGCAGCCGACCGTATCCATATCTATTGCACCGCGCGCACGAGACTGCTGTTGTGAAAAATGAAGAGAAACAGCAGATCGAGCAATTGTTGTCCATGGAGTTGCGGAAGAATAATGAAGAGCTGGATGAAGGCTCGAATAAACAATCCGCAAAAGATTTGAAGGGAAGAACACGTAGATAATTCGTCATTGCGAGGAGGGCGCTCTTCCCGACGAAGCAATCCCCAACACAGTGAGGGAGATTGCTTCGGGCGAAGAACAAGAACGCTCTCGCAATGACGGGAGGAGACTTATGACACAACAAATCGAAATCGGACGTTTACTGCGGGCTGGGACAACGGGCTTTATTGCGGGCTGTCGCGTGTCGCAATTGACCGTGCCTGCCTTTGGCGCTTTGGTGCGCGCGCCGTTGGGCGAGGGCTATCAAGTCTACGGACTTATCCACGATATTCACATTGACGATGACGGGCTGGTGCGTCAACTGGTGACAGCGGATAACGTCAGCGAGGAAGTGATGAAGGACAACCGCGAGCGGCGCATCGTGCCCGTGGAGATGTCTGTGCTGGCGGTGGGATATGAACAGGATGGCAAGGTGCATCACCTCCTGCCGCCGCGTCCGCCATTGAGTTTGGATGTGATTTATTTGTGTGATGACACGGATTTGGTCAGGTTCACGTCTGCGGGACGATTTGGGTATTTCAGGCATATTCTCCATGCGCAGGAAATTCCCATTGGCGAGGTGCTTGCGGCGCATATGTTGCAGGCGTCCAAGGCGCACAAAGATTCTGCGTGGCGCGAGAATGCCATTCAGGAGTTGATTACTTTGCTGCGCGATGATTATCCGACGTTGATGAGTGCGTTGGGTGCGCTGGCGGATATTTCGTAGCAACAATCCCGAAGGGATGCAATGATTCTAGATTTGGAAAGAAAAAGAATCATAATCCCGAAGGGATGACATGGTTTGGTAAATTTCATGACACCCCTTCGGGGTTGGGACGAACAATGATTTATTTTCTATAATCAGTTCACCCCTTCGGGGTTTTAATAGTCGAGTCTGAACGCTTTCCGTCTGACTTCGGCGTAAGTCGAACGACAGGAGTCGTTCGACTCCAATTTTGGAGGATGTTATGGCTGAAAATAAAGATCAAATTGGTTATATCGTTGGCGGTGGATTAAAGGAATCATTTCAGGCGCGACTCACCGTCTCTGCACAAGAAGTACAGGAAGGCGCGTTTGTTGTCATTGAAAATTCCAACTGGCGGTATTACGGGCTTGTGACTGACATTCAACTTGGCGCGACAGATCCGCGTTTTGCGGATGAACAGATGGAAAAACGTTTTCCGCCAGAATTGGCACAAGCATTGCATGGAAGGACTTTATATACCAACCTCGAAATCCTACCCGCCTTGATGCAGGATATTGGACCTGACCTTGCCTCACCCAAGTATGTGGAATGGCGAAGCGAAAACCCCGAAGACCCAAAGCCGATTCCTGTAAAGACTGTTCCGCCTCACCATTCGCCAGTAGAAATGGCGAAGCCCGAACATATCGCAGGAATATATGGTGACCCAGAAAAGACAGGTAACTTTATCATCGGCTACACCCGCGAGCAGGGACATCCTGTATGTATTGACATGGAAAAGTTCGTGCAGCGGTCGTCGGGGGTGTTTGGGGCGACGGGCACGGGCAAGTCGTTTTTGACGCGGTTGGTGCTGGCGGGGTTGATGCACTACAACAAGGCGTCGGTGTTGGTGCTGGACATGCACAACGAGTACGGGTTTGACGATGTGGCGTCAGACACGAAAAAAGCCGTGACGGGACTCAAGACCAAGTTCAAGTCGAAGATACGAATCGTCGGCTTGGGAGCAGGAGCAACCATCAGAGGGCAAGTCCCCGACTTTAATTTGGAAATCTCAACAGGCGACATATCCACAAGTGATATTGAAACGTTGAGCCGTGAATTGAATCTGAAAGAGACCACGCCCACCACGTTGAATGCGTTGTATGGGTCGTTCAGGGATAAATGGTTTGCAGAGTTTCGCGGGATGAATCGGAATCAGGTGACGATTGAGGATGAAAGAGGAAAGAAGAAAGAAGTGCCTGCTGAGGGGAGTGTGGCGGCGTGGGCGGACAGCAACGGCGTGAACGTGATGGCGGCGGAGGCTCTGCACGATAAACTGCGGCGCTTGTTCGGCAAGCCGTATATCGTCGAGAAGCCCGCCGCGGACAGCGTGAAGAATATCATCGACGCGCTGGAGAATGGTCAGCATGTGGTGCTGTCGTATGGCGAACATGAAAGCGACCTGGATTATCTGCTCGTGTCGAATTTGCTGACGCGCAAGATCCGCGCGGCGTGGGAGAAGAAGACCAACGAATTCAGGACGCACGGTACTTCGACAGGCTCAGTATTCGAGCCGCGTCCGCTGGTGATCGTGGTGGAGGAGGCGCATAAACTGCTCAACCGTGAGATGGCGGCGCAGACCACCTTCGCGACCATCGCGCGCGAATTGCGCAAATATTACGTGACCCTGCTGATCGTGGACCAGCGCCCGTCGCAGATATATGATGAGGTGATGAGTCAGTTGGGGACGCGCATCAGCGGCTGGCTCGGCGATGACCTGGATATTCAAGCCGTGCTTTCGGGTCTTTCGGGACGGGACGCTCTGCGCGGTATGCTGGCGCGACTGCAACCGAAAGAGGAAGTTCTATTATTAGGATGGGGAGTTCCGATGCCGCTGCCTGTCAAGTCTCGCAGGTATGATGATGCGTTTTGGAAGGAGTTGTTGGGAGATAGTCGAAAGAGAAGTGATAAAGAGATTAATAAGGAGATGGGCTTTTATTCAGGTTAACCTAAGTTGCCTAACAGAAAGTTTTGCATTGTGAAAGAATCCGAGCAGTAAATCTGGTCTATGGCGTAAGCGAGCAAAGCCACGATCCAGCATGAAGCGAATTTCTTCTTTGCATTCAGGACGAGCATTTTGAGATGTTGCTTGACATTACCATGGCAATATTCTTCCGGGTTAAGTTGAGGAGCATACGGAGGTAATTCTTCAACAAAGATTTCAGGCTGGTTTCGCAAATATGCTTTTGTCTTTTTGCTGGTATGAATGCTGGCTCGATCCCAAATCAAAATGAACTTGCCTGGAATGTGTCGTTGAACATGTTTTAATGCTGTAATCAGTGTTTCGCTATTGACCGAACCTTCAAAATGTTTTTTGTAGATTTTGCCTGACAGGGTCAACGCTACCGCAGTGGAGACTGCGCGACGCTCCTTCGTAACTCTACGGAAGATCGGGCGTTTTCCCCGACGAGCCCAAGTCGTTGCCAAGTGTTCTTGAAAGGAAAAGCCAAATTCATCCCAAAATACGATTGTTGCGCCGAGCCGCCAAGACTTTTTTTATCCTTGGCCAATCTCGCTGCAACCATGCCGTAACCAGCGCTGTATCTTGCTCAATTGCCTGCGGTAGAGGCTTTTGCGGGCTGAAACCCAATTTCCGCAACAAGCGATTGACATATTTGGGATGATAAGTAATTTTAAACTTCTGCTGAATCAACTGCTGCACGCGTCCCAACGTCCAACGATCTGTTGGAAATCCATTCGCCAATGCACCGCGATCCAACATGTACTTCAGCTTTTGCTTTTGCGATGGGTCCAGTTTGGATTGAGTACCCGCCGCTTTTCTTTTTCGGAGACCTCGCATGCCTTTCGCTTCTATTACCTTGGCCCAATTGCTGACTGTTGCTCGGCTAACACCCAATTGCCGCGCAATTTCCGCCTGGCTTAATTTGCCTGCTTTCAAAAGGCGCCCACCTTCCAGTCGCCTTTCTTCCATTTGTTCACGGGTTAAATACGATGGCTTCCATGTCATACTGCCAATTGTAAATCAATCTCAGAGAAAAGCGATGATGTACTACCGTAGAAAATTACTCTTAGCCTTGCTTGAAGTTTTTGATGGCAGTCTGAAAAGAACAGATTGCGAAAAACTTCTATTTAATTTTTGTCAAACAACTGGCAAGAATCATTATGATTTTTTTCCTTATCAGTATGGTCCATTTAGCTTTCTATCCTATTATGATAAGAGGCGATTAACTGAGCTTAATTTGTTGAAAGCCACTGATGATTTCGAATTGAAAACAACGCATTCATACCTAAAAGAAATAACGACTGCCGATAAGAATGCGTTGTTGAGACTAAAAGCTAGTGGGCTTCGCGGAAGAAATTTAATTCGAAAAACATATCGAGAATATCCTCAGCTTGCCTCTCGTAGCAAAATTGCTGCTGAGTTGTTTGACTCGGAAGAAATAAAACAAATTCAGTTTGCATGGAATACCGACCAAAAGCCTTTTATTTACACACTTGGCTATGAAGGACTAACAATTGATGCGTTTTTAAACAAATTAATCGCCAACAACATTATGGCAGTGGTAGATGTGCGTAATAATCCACAATCTATGAAATATGGTTTCTCGAAAAAGAGCTTTAGCGACTATATTGAAAAAGCTGGGATGAAATACGTTCACATTCCTGAACTTGGGATACCATCAGCAATGCGTAAGGGGTTGGGCAAGAGCGTTTCTTATGAAAAGCTCTTTAGTAAGTACGAGTCTGATTTATTGCCAAATCAAGAAGAAGCAAAAGCGCAATTACGCAATTTGATCGCTAAATATTCGCGTATCGCGATGGTCTGTTTTGAAGCTGATCATCATTTCTGCCATCGGCATACTTTGATTGAAAATTTAGAGAAGGAAAAATCTTTACCTAAGCCTGTTATCCATCTTTAGAAAGAGGGGCGATAATGCCTTACCTGCCAGATGAACTTCCAAAAGCCAAAGTTCTAATTACGGTTAAAACCTATCCATTGCCATCGCGTAGCTATACGGAATTGGTATGTACGGCGGGATTGTTAGACGGGGAAAAATGGATTCGAATCTATCCTGTTCCATTTCGCTTTTTACAAGATGGGGATAAATATCCGAAATATTCCTGGGTAGAACTTGATTTAGTTCGCAACACAAAGGATTTTCGCCCCGAAAGTTATCGTCTTAAACTTGGCGTAGATGAGCACATTACGATTTTAGACAAGATTGGTACTGCTAACGATTGGATGGGGCGTAAAAGCTATGTTTTGAAAGAAGTGTATTCATCTATGACTGAATTAATTCGGCTTGCAAAAAGCCCGCAACAAAAATCACTTGCGACTTTGAAGCCTGCTCGTATTGTTGACTTTGTTGTTGAAGATGATGAACGCGAATGGAAGCAGGAATGGCTGGATCAACTCAAGCAAATGAATATGTTTGAAATGCCAACAAATAATGGGCAAAGAAAAGTCATCAAGAAATTACCCTATAAATTTTCTTACCGCTTTTTCTCAGAGGGAGATACCGAACCCCGAAAAATGATGATTGAAGATTGGGAAATTGGAGCATTATTTTGGAATTGTTTATATAGAACCGATGGCGATGAGCAGGCTGCGTTGGAATTAGTAAGACAGAAATACTTTGATGAATTCATGGAAAAAGACTTGTATTTATTTGTAGGTACGACACACAGGTTCCATAATGTTGCTCCAAACCCGTTTGTAATTATTGGTGTGTTTTATCCACCAAAAACCGACCAATTGCTCTTGTTGTAAAACAAAGAAAGTTAGCGAGGGGCTGATTGATGGTGAGACATGTCCGCGTGAGGTTGTCAAAGGAATGGTATTTGACAAATATTCGCCTCAAGAGTATATTTCCAATTGATTAATCGGTTAATCAATCAGGAGAACACCATGCTTAAGACTATTAGCGCCACAAAGGCACGAATCAACTTTGGAGATGTGATGAAGCAGGCAAAAATTGCGCCTGTTATTGTTGAGCGCGGCGGCAAGGCTGAGGTTGTGGTCATTTCCAAGAAGGCGTACGATCAATTGGTTGCCGCAAAATCTAATACAAATATACAGAAGCGGATCGAAGTTTTGCACGCGCAAATCCGCAAGGAGCTTGCTGGTAAAGCTTTGCCCGATCTTGCAGATGTAATTCGCCAGGGAAGGGAAGAACGCGATGAGCAACTCCTCAACAATCTGCGTTGATGCAAGCATAATTCTCAGATACGCGCTTCGACCTGATGATGCCTCTATTCAAGAATTATGGCAATCGTGGATTTCAGAAGAAATACATTTGGTTGCGCCAACTTTATTATTTTACGAAGTCACCAACGGTTTGTATCAACAGCAGAAAAATAACACCCTCTCCCCTGAAACCATCTGGCAAACGCTTGAGCTGTCACTTGAACTGCCGATCACTTTGGTCAACGAGGCAAACCTGCATCTGAAAGCGCGTGAAATTGCCATGCGATACAACCTCCCTGCCACGTATGATGCCCATTACCTTGCTCTGGCTGAATGGATGGATATCGAACTTTGGACTGCTGACCAAAGATTGGTCAACACATTGAAACCGTTCAAGGTGAAATGGGTAAAAGGAATTTGATACGAGAACTCGGAGGTCTATGGCTTCCGAGTTTTTTGTTGAATCGAGGGAACTGATTGATGGTGAGGCATGTCCGCGTGAGGTTGTCAATGGACCGCTTCGCGTCACGGATTCACGGACGGAAACGGATTTGGGTATGCGAGGGGCTGATTGATGGCGAGACATGTCCGCGCGAGGTTGGTCAACGGACTCTGTCACGGACTCACAGATTGCGGGTGTGTGAGGGGAAGGGGGAACAAAAACAGGCTCATTGAATGAGCCTGTTTTTGTTTATGCGTCCTGTCTTCTGAGTTTGTCGCTTGCCAGACGGTTGAGGCTGATGCCTTCTTCCTGCGCTTCGATTGCCAGCTTACGGTGTAGTTCGGGTGGGATGCGCACCATGAATTTGCCGCTAAAGCGTTTGCTGGAAAGCGGTTCGGGTGGGGTCTCACCATTTGTTTTCATATCCTTGACAACGTCCGCTACCACGCCACGGATACCCGCCAGCGCGGCTTCGGGGTTTTCGTCCAGCCAACTAAGGCTGGTAAATTCAACGCATAACCCCGCATATTCCTGATCTTCTTCAGACCAGGTAACGCGATATGTGTAACGGTCATTTTTCAACATGTCCTTCTGCCTCCAATCGCTCAATTGCCTTTAATACTTGTTTTACCTGATACGCTTTTGCCATGCCTTTATCGTTCTGAATGTTGACGCGCGGGTCGCCTTGCCATGGAGTTTTGTATACCCTGTGACTACTGCCTGTTTGTCGCGCTTCTCCAAAATAATGTTCGCAAACTTTACAGAGGTCTTGAAAGCGGATTCCCTTTGGGTTGCGTTTCATGTCAGCGATGAGGTTTGCTATTTTGGGCATACGCCAATGATACCACTATTGATACTGCTGTGAAAGGGGTAAAACAACTCGAAATTCTTTTTGCTGGCGTGGGGCTGATTAATGATGGGTCATGTCCATGTGAGGGGAGGGTTGGCAGGCTAATCCCCTATGTGAATAGTTCGTGATAGTCCGTTGAGGTGCGCACAATTGCGCCTTACGGAGATGACGTGCTTCTGTAAAAAAAGACCGCCATTAGGCGGTCTGTAGTGCCGAGGGGGAGATTTGGACTCCCGACCAAGGGCTTATGAGTTAGCCTCACACTGGGCGATGTTTCTTGCCCGTATATGTGTGAGAAGCCCTGTGTTTTTCAACACTCTTGCCTATATATGGCGGTATTTTTGAATGATTATCAATTTGATAATCCCCTGCACATGAAAATGCAAGTAACTAATGATATGGTGAAAGTAGGCTTTGGTCAAGCCTTAATTTTGCCTTCCTGCTATGTTACAAAGTCGACTACTTTCAGTGAAATTTACACTTCTTGGATTATGATATACTTGACATCTAATTAACAGTTAGTTTTTATTTGATAACAACAAACTTGCTTGGGGTATTGTCATGGAACAAATTGGGTTAGATATTAGAAATATTTATATCATTCACCGAGCTATGTCTGATAAATCAGCATTCTGCGGTTGTGTGTGTCTGGTTTTTTTTCAGAGGATGAAGTTTATACAGGGGAAGATATTGCGCCTTAACAGAAACTTCCCCGGCATTAATTTCCAATTTGTAAGATAGATGAGTAAATTTAGGAGGATGCTAATGTTGAAACGAAGCTACCGCAAAATTTTAATATTCTTCTTTTTATTTATAATATTATGTGTGAACAGTATAGAAATAGAAGCTGTTAATGCTAGTACAATTACTAAGAAAGATCAGGTCTTTTTACAAGAAACATCGCTTTCTTCTTGCTCGAATTTGGATGTGATTTTCATTGTGGATCAATCAGACAGTATGAGCCGTAATGACCCAACTGAGAACAGAAAAAATGCCGTCATAGGCATGATTGATTTACTGGTGGATTTGGCAATGAATCAATGTCCCGACAGCCACCACCGTGTTGGAGTCATTTCCTTTGGAGCCAAAGAAAACTCGCGAGTTGACATTGAAATGTACGATATAGATCCCGTGACAGCATCAGACGCGCGCCGGATACGGGAGGACCTAAGGCCTAGGGTCATGGCTGATAACCTTGGAACAACCTACCCGGAATCCGCTTTTATTGCAGCTGAAAAAATGTTCCGCCAAAATGAATTGGGAGACCCGGAGCCGCGCAAACGGGTTGTCATATTTATTACAGACGGCCTGCCATGTTCCCCACTTCAGTGCGAAGGCGCTGATTACAATGCCACAACCGGGTCGCTTGTTTCTTTGATAAACGACCACTTCGATTTTTCGGATGATTTAAGGGAACGGGAGAATTGTTTATCAGATGTTCGAGCTAGGCATCCTGACGCTCCAATCCCCGCCGATGAAGCGACCGCCTGCCTTGAAAGTTACCCAGTGTCGGCGGAATCGTATACCAAAAGCACTTATATATTCACACTCCTACTCCACAATAGTGATGAGGATTATGTGCCAACGGCTGTGAGGCAATTGGAGGCTGTGTCGCAGGAGCATGGCGGTTCACTAAGTAAAAATCAACGCTATAACCAGATTCCAACTACTTTACGCGAGATCCTTTCCCAGTTGGTGGGTGTGCGCCCAAGTTTACTAAGGGGTCCCAACTTTGCAGTAAATCCTTACTTGAATAAAATGATCGTCACCGCTTATAAACAAAGCGCTGATGTTCAGTTTACGCTTTCTTATACCGATGCTGGCGGGACGACACACACCATTCAGGGTGGGCAAACCACTGGCGGGTTTACTCTTGATCCGGATAATGGTTACTACGTATTTGAGGCAAACGAAAAATATACAATTCTTAATCCCTATCCGGGCATCTGGAATATGTCAACAAGCAACCCATCCGGTTTGGATGTGTATTATGAGCCAATCGAGGCGAGTATTCAAACCGACCTCTTCACTGAAATCCCTCAATATGATCGCCCCCCATTTTATAACGAATCAGATCCTTTCTACCTAAAATTCAAACTTACTGATAGTGCCAATAATAGGGCGGTTGTTCTGCAATCTGATAAGGAAATATTCAAGATTGATGTTCGAGCCAAGGTAACCGACCCTGACGGCCATGCGGTTGACTATTCATTATTGTGGAATCCGGATTCGCAGAGCTTTCGCGCCGAACAACCGTTACAAGTTCCCTTAGCCGGCGCTTACAAATTGTCAATTGTGGGCTCCACACTCACACACGAAGGTGAACCGGTGATAGAGACTGCAAATGAGAACCAAGTATTTGATAAGACTACTGCATTATTTAGTGTAGATACTGAATTTACAGGCTTGGATGTCATCCCCATCGAATTTATCCCTGTTTCACCGGAAGCAGACATGCCTACCTGCTGTATTCATGCGACCATTGCCGGCGGTTGGCCGTTAAAGACGTTGAGTATGCCGATCCGGGTAAGAGTTACGGATGAAAATGGTGACCCATTCAACGATCTTGACGCTGTTTTTGTTGATCCGGAAAACGCAATTACCGCGCAGTTAACATATCTGCCTGAAGCCAGAGAGGGTGAAACGCCAGAAGTTGAAGAAATAGGAACTATCATTCTTATGCCTGATCCAACTGCGCCGGGAGAGTTCGTCGGCGAGTTTTCAAATTCGGAGTATGAAGGTGTGCATGTCTTGACCTTAACTGTTCCGGCAGACAAACTGGAGCAAGGTTACTGGCCCTATAACAACGAAACCAAAACAGATTTTACCCGCGCCGATTGCCTTCTGTGCCGCGCCGGGATGTATTACGGAATGTTGGGCGCATTCATTGCTTTCATTGTAGTGTCCGTTGTGTATAACATTGCGATTCGTACAAATAAAATATCAGGAAACCTTGTTTTTACGGACGGAGCGACTGAAATCCACACATTCGGATTATACAGCGGCACAAACACGCGAAGAATCAAGAAACGCGAGTTGGACTTATACCCGCAATTGATGTTGAAAAGCATGAAGGCAAGAAATGCCGGCAAGAAGCGTCGGCCAACAGCAAAACAAGATGATACCTTCGACACGCTTTTTTCCGAAGACCAGCAAGGCATTGAGATCGAATGTGTTTCGACCAGCGGACGCGCGTTTACTGTCGCATTACACCCCAAAACGCCTAGCATTTACAGCGAAGACACCTTCGCCCAAATGGTTTACGAACCGACGGAATAACTCTATCCAATGATAAGGAGATAAAAATGACTCGTCCAGCAATAGTTATCGGATTGGGAGGAACCGGTCAGTGGATATTGACCTTCCTTAAGAAAGAGCTTTTGGAAATTGGTAACGGGAGTATGCCGCCTGGCGTGAAATTGCTGTCCTTTGATACCACGAGCCGCACAACCGCAGAAACCGGGCAGACAGGAAGAAAAAACAAAGATGAGGATATAAGCGCTGGGGCGGTGCGTCTGATCGAAGGCAAAGAATTCATCCCCATCGGGGATAACATCGGTGCGTTGGTGAGTGAAATTGCAGCGGGCAAATATCCTCATTTGCAGTGGTTCCCAGCCAAATCACTCCTATCCAAACTGCCCCCGGCGGCTTTCAATACAAAAGAAGGAAGCGGCCAGATTCGCCATATGGGTCGCATTTCGATCTTCCGTGATCTCGCCGCCATTCAACGTTCTGAGGTTCTATCTCGTATTCGGGCCGCCATGCAGGATTTGCAAGGCCAAGTTTCAAGAAGCCAGCAACTTGAAATCTTTATTGTTGGTTCATTGGCTGGCGGTACTGGCGCTGGAATGTTAGTTGATATGGCATTATTGGTTCGTGCGCAAGCCGCAAAAATGGTCAGTGAAAATCATGTTGTTCGAGGTTTTTTTGTTTTACCGCGCGCTTTCACCTCAGGTGGCCTAGGCGAAGACCGGGACATGCTTGCCCGTTCCTTCGCAACGTGGCGCGAACTTGACCGCTTCATGATCGTTAGCGAACGATTTGGTTTGAGGCAGATCAATTACCATGAGACAAACCAGGATTTGCGCTTGCGTCTCGACCGGCGCGCTTATGATGTCAGTTACATGGTTGATCCTGCGCGGCAAACAGTAAATTCCCTCGATAATATTCGGGCGGAAGAAGGGCTCTTTCCGGGGCTGGCGCACGTCATGTCTGCAATTTTAGATGACCAGGCAGGCAAGGCTTATACTGAATTCATCACCACGAACTTGGCCGGCAAACTTGCGCAACTTCCCCGCCGCCCATATCATTCAACCGTCGGCTCTTATACGCTGAAGGTGCCGGTATATTACGCGGAAGCGAAATTTTCCCACCAGCTTGCTCTGGATGTGCTTAACCAGTTCCTGGCTCCTGAAATCAACAACAACGGCCGGGTGATCGGTGTTTCCGAGGTTCGTAACCGGGAGGTCCCGCAAGGGCAAGTTGGGGTTCAATCCGCTCTTAAATTCATGTATGCAAGTACATTGAGCGTAAGCGGCAATGAAATTTCCAATACGATGTTTCTGCCATTGGTGGCGGATGTGCGGGAAAAGGAAATGCTGCGCAATAATGCGATGGTACAGCAAATCGCCCGCGGCGGCCTTACCCTGAGCAACAATCGCTTCCTGACCGCCCTGACAAATATCAGCCAGGACGAAGAGGGGAAACTCATCATGCGAGACATCCAGGATGAGTTGAATCATCCGATTTGGCGTGATGTTCCGCCTCCTCGGATGGCTGGAGATACCCCGGATGCTGCCTTTTCGCGCATTAAAAGCAAGGTTCCGGTTGTCCGGCAAGAACATTACGGACTTGATACAGCCAGCGGCGAACGATTGCGCGGAAAATACGGGAAAGCGCTCGATCAGGCAAAGCAGGCGCAGGTTGCCCGCTTTCGCAAGTTATTGTTTGCGTGGACCTTGCACACGCTCAACGGCGATTCGCCGGATGCGCGCATCGCGCGCGGAGGCAAGATTGGATACGTTCGTGCCTTCTATGTAGGCTTGCTCGAGAACTTCGACTATTTTATTAAATTCCTAAACTCGATCAACCAGGTTCGCAATGAAGATCTTCGGCTCTCCGCGCGCACCCGACAGGCGGCAGATTCCACTTTGAAAGAATACGACCGCTTGCGCGGGAAGAAATGCTGGCTGCCTTTTTGGGACGATTTTACGCACCCCGACGCTCATCGCGCGGCGCGGAATTACTTGATGGCTGAACAAAGGGATATTGACGTTCGCAAGGACGATATATTGCTCAGCGTTCTCGCGGAAACCACCCTGGAAATGCGGGCAATCGCGGAAAAAAGCCTGAACGACATACAAAATTGGATCGAACACCTAGCAAAGGGCGAACCAAACACTGAAATCAATGGATTGTATCCCGAGATGGTGGATTCTCTTGCAAGCGTAAATGTGAACCATGAAATAGATAAACGCATGATGAAAATCAGCCAGTTGGTTGGCGAACATGAGTATAAGACAGACGAAACCTACGTTACCGAGGCGTTAAGCCGTTTGAAGTGGGAAGTGAAGGATGCATCAGACGGCTTGCAGTTCTCTTGCGGCATAGAATTTCCTTCAGAGGATCCGAATTCGCCGCCCGATTTTACGCCCTTCCGTCGCGAAGGAGACAGCCCGGCAAAGAACAATCTTGAATTGATCTTGAGGTTGGCTCAAAGGCCGTTTAAAGCGATCTATAGAGAACGTCCCCTGGCAAAAGAGGTCATGAAAATCTACCCAACCGGGATCAAACTGGCGGAGTCCGTGGATAAATTAGCCGAACCATTGTACATGCCCGCCAATTCAGTGCATGGTCCAGAGGTGGTTGCCTGCTTCATTCGTGTTCATTCCAACGTTGATGAAGAGACCACAAAATACTTTGGCGAATTTGAAAAGGAGATGAAACAGCGCAATACCCATATAAAAGGAGCGAGTCTTACGCTGGTGGAATCCGAGGATCATCACAAGATGACCATCGTGCGTTCGGATGATTTGATTCCAAGCGAGGATTTTCAGATGTGGGATGCGTGTCGCGATGCGTATATACGGCAGGTGACAGACCCGCATCGCGGTATTCCCGCGGCGGAATTGCACATTTTCCCGGCAGAGATTCATGCCTGTTCCTATGAAGCAGAGATTCCTCATCTTTTAGGCAAGAATTACCGGACCCTGCACCCAGAGGTCGTTGCTCTGCTGGAGGACAAGGAACGCTTTGAGATGTTCCTACACGCCTATGCGCTTGGATTCATCAAGTTGGCTGACGATGGTGGGATTTCCTATTGGGCGTACCAACTTCCCGGCGACAAGGAACCACTTTATCTCAGCATTCCCAATAGGTCGTTGCAAGGCGCGACCCGTGAGGATATTTTTCAGGTCATTCATAATTTTGTGATGGAAGGTGTTGATCAGAGACCAGGAATGAACCTTCAGCGGTACGTTGATTGGGACAAATTGCTGGATGCAATCCTGAAAACCCAGCGCGATATTATCAAGGACAAGGGTAAGACTGAGGTTGTTAATTTGTATCGAATGCAACTCGAAGACCCGAAAGGGCTGGTCGAAACGATCCTTGCCGATGTAGCCAATCGCCGCGCCATGATCAGCGATGATGTTCTGCGAAAATCCGTCGGAAAGGAACATGAGGATCTTGCGGATGTCGCGAAGGTCGTGTACTTGAAAGCGGTTCAATCCGTCGAGAATATCTCTTCATAGCTGAAACAGAATCCCCTTCGTAAGGCGGCACCGCATATTATTTGCGCCGCCTTACGAAGGGGAAAACATGGTGGTTACGATGCCGTTGCGCGATATATTATCGTATGGAGGAAAGCGCACCAATCCTTTTGAATCCTGGCAGAGCGCTCCAAAGATAAAGCCGATCATTTCCGGCAGGATGCGAGAGGCAATATTGGATTCTTTCCCTTTTCGCGAAAATCGGGATGCTAAATCATATCCAGCTGCGCTTATCATTGCTCTGGGAGAGACAGGGGAGAAAACATTAAGATTGATATCCGGGAAGATTGCCCAAAGCAACGTGCCCGGTGAGCCCAACCTTCGCGGTTTGCTGATCAAGGAAGCTCCCTCTTCGCTAACATCTGAAGAATGGTCCATCCGGGTACTTGAACTTCAAAGCCCCTCCACATTGATCATTCCAAAGGTGGCGCTAAATGCGAAGCGCTTTAGCGCCGTTGCCCTGTTTCAACAGGTATTGAATTACAGGAGATACCAGGAATGGCTGAAGGAAAGCCTGCTGGACTTGGGAAATGGAACGCAGGTTTTTTTTGTAGGATGTCTTGATGAGCCGGTCAGTGGAATTTTGGGAGAATTGCTTCAGATCCTTCGAAATTTCCCGGAATACATGGGGAAACCAGGCTTATTGTCACATGTTGTAGCTTTATTGTCGTTGCAATCGTCGTCCGTGAACAGCCTACCAAAGCAGGAAGTGTTTGCCGCATACCGTGAAATCGGGCGATTTACCTTCCCCGGCCCCCATCGTATGAACTTTTCTTATGGGGGGAAACAAGTTGTTTTTTCCGCCCTATTAGATGGGTTGTTTATTCTTGAAGATTCCTTCGATAAGAAACCTGCATCTGAAGAAACTGCTGAACAAATCCTGGCGGATTCCTTGTTTACCCTGATACATCCATCAGCTCAAAAGATATGGGAGAACCTGAACGTGGATATGGCTGCGTCCGGGCGGATCCGACATGATTACCACCAAACGGTTGTTCACAGCGCTGGTATTGCGACATTACACGTTCCGATAAGTCCGATTAAACGGTATCTCGCGGCAAGACTCGCTACTGCAGCGATTATCGGGGAGCGCACGAATGTTGACGAAGGTATTGTGTCTTTGAAGAAAACCACCAACGGCGGGAATCCGCAAATAACGGCCCGGCGCTTATTAACTGATGGACCCTACGTTCACCCGGTATTTTATTGGATACTGGATGCATCATCCCCCGCGTATTTTGATATTGTCCCAAACCTTGACCAGGAATTTGTCGCGGCGTTTCAATCTCAAATTTCACATAGCCTTGTCCGCGCTTTGAATCAAATCCCTGCCGATATTTCGCATTTGTGCTCATCTCTTGAATGGTTGGAGAATCACCTTGCGCATTGCATGAATTGGTTTCACGCCAGTAAGCCCCAGAATGCAAATGCACCGGAACGCTTTGCATGCCAGTACGCCCTCACAAAATGGCATGATAATGTCCAGGATGTATCGAAAGACCTTCATGCATGGATGCAATTGTTATTTCCGTCCCCGGCGGGCGAGAGTTCGCTGCGGGAAGCTCCAGTTGTTGCGGATTGGAGGGAACTAGTCAATCCATCTGACTGGAAGAAGGACCGCGGAAACGACATTGTGCAAGCCAAAAATTTATCTTCTGCCCTGAATTCATACCGGAAGGACGCGGAAAAACTCCTGAAAGCGGGAGTCAAGGATCGGATTTGTAGATCTGTCGCAGTGGATTCGAGCGAAGATGTCAACGAAATGGAATCGTTTTATACAGAATCCATCCGCCCCGAACTTTCGCGCTTCATGAATGATTCTAAATCGTTGTTCCTGCGCATTCGAGACAGGCTTGAATGGTGGATTCGAATGATCCCGGATGGCAATCCCCAACTTTATCTTGTCTGTTGGCCCGCCGAAGCATATCTCGGACCCGAACCACCCACCGAATACTGCTTCAAGGTGGACCAAGCCGCGAATTTTGTTGACGCCGTTTATGCGCTGGCTTTTTCCCAAACCAAGGGAATCGAGTCAGAACTGACCGGCGCTTGGTTTCGCCGCCGTGTTAATCTTTTTGTTGATTTTTTACGCCGAGCGGGCGACGCTTATATTCGCTACGATCAAAACCTCGCCAGTTTAATAAATAATTCTGCATCGAGGCGGTCATATTTGATTTCGCGCGATCAGACTGTGAACCGCGATTTGGTTCCGTTTGTCTTTTCCGAGACCCCCCGCTCCGAAATTAATGAATTGGATCAAGGGGAGCCTTCGCGCGTTACCGCCGTTTCGTTCAGGTTGAATGTCCCGTTCGATACTGTCATGTTTTTTCAAGATATCCGCCATGACTATGTTGATAAATCGCCGGAGAAATTGCATTTATATCCGCAGGAACAAACCGCCGTCAATTATGAAAAACGGATATGGAAACTGGATCGGACCAGGGTCCTGCTTTCGCCGGATTTTATCAGTATGCTTGCAGACCAATCGCTTGTGACCATTTTTTGCCAGGGACTCATCAATAATATTATCAGCCCGGTTCAGGATAAAACTGGGAGAAATTTGTTGTGGGCTGTAACTTCTCTGGAAAATTTTCCGGTACTTGAACTTGCCCCCGTTGCCGGCGACGGCTTGCTGATCGCCTTCAAGCGTTTCGTCCTTGACCTGCCAAGCGAAACAGATATCACCCAAAATCCTCATGAGCATTTTCACCCTTCCAGGCGCATGCAATATCTGAATTTGGTAAGAAATTACGCCAAAGAAAACGCCGCAAGCCCTGAAGCGCATAACTACCGCGATAAGATAAAGGATGAGTTTCAGTATTGGAAAAAGCGAGGAGAACAGAACGATTTAGCCCGGTCGTTTTACGTGATCCTGCAATGCGAATTGGACGAACCCATCTGGAAAGATTGGTAAGGAAGGATATTCATGGCACAAAAAAATTTGCTTCAAGAGGGGCAAACCCTCGATCATGATGGTCAGAGGCTAAAAATAATAAAAAGACTTTCGTCGGGGTTGACGGGAGAAGTATATCGAGCCGTATTGGGCCCGCCGGGGAATGAAACCAACGTGGTCGTCAAGGCGATGAAATCGCTTGATTTTCCCCTTGCGCGTCAATTGTTCTATAAAGAAGGCGAAACCTTGGCTTTCCTTATGCACTTGGAGGAGGAATCCAAGGACTCGTTGGCGGATAACCTGAAGATAGCACCAAATTATTATGGCTTGAGCGAATTTTGGCTTGAACCCGAATCCATGGGCTTCCCATGTCTTATCATGGAATTTATCCATGGGCAAGAGGTTCCAAAGTTATTAAAGGCGAAAGGATCGCTTGATGAACTGCAAGCCCTGGTAATTGCTTGGCACCTGTACCGGATTTTGGATATTCTGCATACGCGTTTGCTAAAAACATACATTGATCTAAAGTTCGAAGATCTATGGTGGGTGGAAAACAATAGCAAATGGGGTGGTCAATTGAGGATGACCGATTTTGGCACGCTCGAAGAGATCAAGCCGGGCGATGAGAAAAAACGCGGCGTGGCGCGCGACATATTGTTGGGCGGCGTTTACTTGCTGGCAATGCTGACGGACCATACTTTGGAATATTCTATCGGTGAATTGAAGGAACCTGCTAACCGGGTGATCAATGGTTCCCAGGATAAGACGACGTGGGGGACTCGGCGTTTATTGAAGAAATTGCTGCACCGGAATATTGACGCGCGCTTCAAGAGCGCATCGGATGTCCTGGTGGAATTGCGCCAACTGGCGAACTTCTGGTCGCAGCCTTCTGAGCGCCTGGCGGAAATGACGCAAAAGAATCTTGCCACAGCGGAAGACGCGGCTGAGCAAGCTAGGGCGGGCAAAAAACCGTTGAGCGATTCGGGCTTGGCGGCGGCAGTGCGCGCTTATTCGGCGTTGGATATTTTGCGCGTCAAGGACCCTGAGCGGTTTGTCGAGAATGATATCCAGCGCGCAAAAAGCGTACTTTCCATTGGCGATTATTTCGAACGCGGCTATGCACTATTGCAAGGGCGATCTTTCACACTGGCGAGGCAAACCTTCGAAGAAGGCTTATTATGGGCGGATGACCCGGCTGTTTTGCGACGCTGGACCCATGCAGCCCGTATTGGGGAAGATGTCCCTCCCAGTGATTTTGAGTCGCGTTTCAACGAGCTTAAGGCTGCATTGGATTTCATTGATCAGGACGAACCGAATGCGCAAAAATGGCAGTCAGCCTGGGACGGTTTCTCTGATCTGGAGAATACCGCCCTGGGAAAACCTTCGCTTAAATCGAAAGGATTGGATTACCTGAAAACGGAGTGCGAACTCTATAAGTTAATGGAGGAAGCCGGTAATTGTTATACCAGAGGGAAGTTTAGCGAAGCTGCCGGATTGTATAAGGAAGCCAAAGAAATACTCGATGATGGTAAACGCGTCCTGCCAAATGCCGGTAAATTGATCGAAGATGAGACGGGCAATTTGGCGGCTCTTATCAGAAACGCCGAAGCACAAATTGATCGCGAAAAATCTCTGGAACAATACGACCTTGCGCGACAAACGTTGGAAAAAGGTGAAGCGCTCCAGGCGGTTGAAATTGCTAAGGAAGCCTATGGACTGGATCGTGATGCCCCCTTCCGCCTTGAAAAATTGACAGAACTATCCGTGACCGCTCTTGAGGTGGGATCTCGACAGACCGAGAAAATGGATGTTTTCGTCCGCGCGTCGCGCCATTTTGCAGACATAGGAATACAGGAGTTTGGTGGGAACCCGGCTTTTGACAAAATCTGCGAAGCTGCTCTCAAGTTGGAAGAGGCGATGCAAACATTGGCATTATCGGACCATGCCGGTTTTTGCGCGAACCTTGAAGATATACATACCCTGCTTGGCGAGAAGGGTAAGGTGGTCGAAGGAATTGCCGTTCATGCCGCGAGTAAAGTAGGCAACCAGCCGCTTTTTTTGAGCGTTCTTGCCGACTCACTGGGAAGACTCGTCCCTTCGTCGCAGTATCCCACCAAATGGCGGGAAGAGGCGTCCACGGTTTCCGCGGAACAGTCCGCAAAATACCAGGAACAAATGGACGAACTTCTGCGCGAGGTTCATTTTATCCTGCTACCCATCATGCCGGCTGCCAATGAATCCCAAAGCCTTGATATCATTTTGCAGGAGACGGCGAACCAGGCAGATATCATTCCCGGTTTTGATTTGATCTCGCTGAGAGATCGGTCAGCCCGGTTGGAGCAGGCAGATGTCTTATTGGGGAGAGCCACCAAATTGGTAGGCGAGAGGGACGAATCCCGACGAAATGAAATCGCTTCGCTTTCGAAAAAGGTTCGGAGCGAATTCAATGCGGCGCGAGCCGCATTGACGGCTTTGATTGCCTCCCAAACGGAAAGCCGACGTATGAGATTAGCCGCATTATCGAAAGAACGCATTCAACTCGACGGGCAGTTGACATGGTTTAAACGAGGCGAAAGCCTGGGGTTGGACGCAGACACACAGAAGCCGCTGATATTGCCACTCCGCCAAAAATTACTCGATTTCATATACCGTTGCTACCAGGTCAAATCGGGCGACTCCGAAGGTCTGGCAGATGCCGTTCGACGCCAAAAGGAACTTCAAGAGACCGGGAAAGACGATAACAGCCCCGATGTTTCCGTCCTGGATAGTTATGTCAAGTGGGCATCCCGCTCGCTCGACTCGCTGGGCATAGAGAGTTGGGATCAAATTGCCAAATTAGCCTCGGAACAAAGAAAAGAAGGTTTTGCCGCTGAACTCGAAAAAGCCAATAACACTTTTGCGGTGGGGGATTTGGGGTCCGTCGGCGAATTCTTGGATCGAACCCGGGATGAATTTGGCACGTTCCCGGAATGGCGCGCGCTCAAGGAAAAACTGGCGCAGGCTTTGGCATGGAATTCATGGTGTGACTCGAAGTCCGCGCAATTCCAGTCGAAAAAAGCGGACACGCAATTGTTGCGTGACCTGTGCGCCTTCGGCAAATTGGCTTTACCGGTTGTCTATTGGGAGAAAAGTTCAGCGCGTCAATATCTGGACGACACAGAGGAATTCTTACAAGGTGTATTACAACAATCTATAAAGACAGACGACTATGGAGAACAATTTGTGGAAGCCATCCGTTCTCTGTTAGATGTCACTTGGACGAAATACCTGGCGACGTCAAAAAAGGAAGGGGGTAAATGGGAAAAATCAAGATGGGTGAGAAGGGCATACGAACTTCGAGAAGACAAGCGTGGGTTAATGGAGCATATTGCCCAGACCTTCCCGCCTGAAAACCATGAAGTGGAACTTCGATCCTTCAGTATTGCCGACTGGCAGACTGCCCAGCGAGAGGAAATGCACAGCGACCGGATAAATATAAAGAATCGGCGATTGATGATCAGCGCGGCAATCGCGGTAGCGGTTTGTTTCGCATTGGTGGTGGCCGGACTTGTCGTTTACAAAGCCAATGAAGAAGCCTTGCAACAACTTCTATTTGGCGCGTATACCCCAACCATGACTCTGTCGCCAACGATTACTTTCACTCCCTCAATTACTTCCACCATTACCCTAACGCCCACCAGCACGCTTACCCCAACCCCTGTGCCGCCTTCGCGTTTTCTTTTGCGGGACCCAAGTTCTTTACTCCCCGCATCCCCTGTTTTGGGTGATGCATACTGGATGGTTAATGATGCGGATGCGAAATTCGATCCGCCTTTGGATCCCCAAAATAAGACCTGGATTAAAGCAACCTCCACGGATGCGAATTCTAAGAGCGAAAAATTTGTTTACACCATTTCTGGAAATTCAACCGTGGAATGGACCGTGGATGTTCCATTCGATAAAACTGGGTACTATCAAATTTTTGTGATGGATACAAAGGAGTATTCGAGCGAAACTCAGGCGTTCACCGTTTTATTGGACCAGCAGCCGGCGCAACCTTTCCGCGGGACAAGCCAGGTCATATTCGACGACAGCCAGCAGAAAAATGACCACTGGATTTCGTTGGGTGTGTATCAGGTCAATGTGGGACAATCAGTGAGCGTTAAACTGGCGCTAGGCCAGCTTGCGAAGGAAACTCCTTTTGCGGTTGACCGGTTGCTTATTGTCCGTTTGAGTGCTGGAAACAGCCAAATGCTCGAAGGATTACCGTCCGGGCGCGAGCTGGCCAGTCTGCTCGACGATTTCGACGCAAAATTTTATGAAGTGACTGCTGACAAGGGTCCCGTCCAGGTCAGGGATCGAGGCGTGCTCTATTCCGATGTATTGGGGTGGAACGGCAGTTTCTCCAGCCGGGCGTTGACTCAGCCCCTTGCGATCCCGATTTGGGTGGAATGGGCTCCTGTAAACCACCTCCCGGCGGGGAAGTATGAAATATATGTTTGGATGCCAGCCCAACACTCCACTGCAGTGGTGGATTACGCCCTGCTCGCCGACGGAAAAGTTTTGGAGCGCCCCAGCCCGGCCCAGGTGAACCAAAGAGATCATGCTGGGGTCTGGATTTCGCTCGGGTTATGGGATATTTCTGAGGAGGCGTTGGTGAGCCTTCGGATGATTGTCGCCCCCGGTGTGACCGGCGAAATCGGCGTGGATGCGATTGCGATTGTAAAAGTAGACCAATAATCATCAAATGGGAGGCAGGTTAAAATGGCGAAACGATTGATCTATTTTGGGAATGCGTTTTCAAACGAAGATAAGGTTTTGAAATTCCTGGATGAAAACCTTCCTCCTGAGTATAAAATATTGGCAAATTTAAGGATAAGCGACCCGTCATTGGGAGAAGTCGAATACGATGCAATTATCCTGGGTAAATACGCTGTTTATGTCCTTGAAATCAAGAACTTTGGCGGCTTAATAAAGGGAGATGCCCAAAATTGGGAATTGCCCGACAAAAATAATAAAAATTTATCGCGAAAGAATCCATTCCTGCAACTTGGCAGGCAGGTAAGTATTTTGGTCAGCCGACTGAAAGAAGCCCAAAGTAAAGTGCTGGTTCAGGGCTTTGTTTGTCTGTCGTCTGAAAAGGAGCCGGTTTTCGAGGTTCAAGACAGCGAAACCCATCGCAATTCGGTCTTTTGGTACAAAAATTCCATCAGGTTTATAACAGACATCAACGCCATTACTTTGCCGCCGGACTGGAAACGAAAAAATATCCTGGGAAGGCATGACGATCTATTGGAATTGATCCGAACCGGATTTTCACCGAGAAAGATCGAGAATATTCCCGGATACACCATCGAAAGCGAAGCGTGGATCGGGCGGAGATATAAGGCTTATTTTGCAAAGCACGAAAAGTCATATCCTCCCAGGGTGCTTCTCAAAGTTTATAACGTGCCGGAAAGCGTTTCGAGTCCAGAAGAGATAAAGAAATTTGTGGACGAATTAAACTCAAGGGATTTCTACGCCCTAAAGAAGATCGAAAAGACGGGCGACCAGAATACCGGGGGTAAGAATTATGTTTTGGCGGGTGAGGGGGCGTTCGTTCATCCATCGCGGGATCGAAGTTACGTTGTCGCAACCGAGTGGGTGAACGGCAAACCTTTGTCGAATTACATTTCTTCCCCGAAAAATTTCGCCTTCCAGATACGCTGTCTTATCGCTTCACAGATCTGCCGCGGAATGGCGTTTGTTCATAGCGCAAACGTCATTCATCGAAACCTGTCGCTAGAAAACATAGTTTGGAGCAGCGACGAAAATAAAATAAAAATAATCAACTTTGATTTCGCCAAATTCGTTGACGACCCGTTCGGGACGATTGAAGACCAAAACGTTTTGTCCATTGTGCAGCAGGAATTGCAGGAAAGGGAAAAATACCAGGCGCCGGAGTTGCACCAGGGGCGAAGCGAAATGGACGAACAAATTAGTTTTATCTACCATCACGCAAATATAACCACGGATGTTTACGCGCTCGGTGTGGCCTTGTTGGAAATCTTCACAGGCATCCTTCCCGATACGGAAGCGATTCCGCAGCATTTGAATCAAATTAGCGACCGTCCGAATTTGCATAAATTTATTTCCTCATGCTGTGACGATAAACCTGGCGAGCGCCCGGTTTCTTTGCTCGATGCGGCTTTAATGTTCGAGGAATTGTCTGGAATGGATCAGGAGTCACATGAGATTTCGAGTTTACCCCAAGGCTATCGCCTGGGAATATATTCAATCCTATCTCGACTCAATCAATCCAGCATGAGCGTCGTTTACCTGGCAGAGAATGTATGGACGAAGCAACAAGTTGTAATAAAAATCCCCCAAAACCCTTCGCGGGAAGACGCCAGGAACGAATTGCTGCGGGCAATGGAAATATTGGATGAAATTCCCTCTGAAATTACCGCCCGCTTGCTGCATACGGACGTGGCATTTCTCGATGGGCATAAAATGCGGAAAAATTGGAACGCGGGTTCCAGGGAGGTTTACTACCAGGTTTGGGAGTATATTGATGGGAAAGATCTAAAGGAATTTTTGAAGGATCGCAAGCCCGAACTCGACGCGAGAATGGGCATCATATCGCGAATACTCAAAATTACAGCGGCATTGCATGAAAAGGGATGGGTTCACCAGGATATCAAACCTGAGAACTTTATTTCCACTCACGATGGGAAAATCAAGATCATTGACTTTGGTCTAACAAAACGCATAAGCCATGCGGAAAAGGAAAGCAGCGGAGGCACGCCCGGCTGTTACCTGCCTCCAGAAATAAAATCCGATGGCAAATGGAGTCAATCCGGGGACGTATGGTCGTTGGGATGCCTTGCTTTGGTGGTATTATTCGGGGAAGAGGTTTGCAAAGGCAGCGGGCCCTCGGTTCGATGGGAAGAAGTAGAAAGAAAAATCAGCCCTCAAGTTGCCCGCGTGGTTCGAAAAGCCACCGATATTAACCCGGGGAATCGTTATAAATCTGCCCAAGAATTTTTGAATGAATTCGAGAACGCCCGTTTAAATTCGAAAGATCACGGCGAAAGCAAGGTAACTATGGATTACGGGAATGTTATAAATCATCTTCAAAAAAAGCGCGATGAGGCTGATGCGGCTGGTGATTTGGGCGCTGTTGACTTTATTATTGCCGACATTCGCGCCCTTGAAAAATGGATCGCAGAGGGGCAGAAGGGTAATTGCCCCGTTGACCTGAAAATATATGGGTTTGAGCAATCCGATACCGCGCCTGCCGCCACGACCATTGTAGCGGAAACGACACCGGAAGCGCGAGATGAATTTGAAACTGTTGACGTTGAAACCATTGCCATCGAAGAGGTCGATTATGTTCAGGAGAATTTGCGCAAAGAGCTCGATACTATCCGCAAACTCCTAGTAGATAAAGAGTGGCAACTAGCGCTTGCGCGCACCCTGCAGGTTGAGGAGCATGCCAGGGGTGAAGTAAAAGAAACCGCCCGCGATCTGCGATCCCAGGCGCAAGTGCAGGTAAATCAGGAGATCGAAAAATTATTAGCCAGGGGAGACGCCGCGCGCGCCAAGGGCAACAATGAAAAAGCGCAGGAACATTACCAGGCTGTCCTTGAACTGGATGAGTCGAACAGCCACGCAAGATACGCCCTTCAGGAACTCGGTGGGCTGGTAAAAGACAGGGTTTCAAAAGCGCAGCAGGATAGTCTTTCCGCAGGTTTGAAGGATCGCCGCGATATTCACCGGTTGGGAGAGGCGGTATATGACGCGGAAGCATTAGATGGAGAGGGGAAACTACCAACTAAACTGTTAGGACTGCTAAAAGAAGCCCGTGAGTATTATGACAAGACGCGCCTAGAACAGGGAGATGAGACTACGGCAATGCGGGTCGGAGACATAACTAAGCGGGCAGATGCTGTAAAAAAGATCGAGGGCTGGGTGGCAGTTGGTAAAAAAACGATCTTTGATGCAACACTCAATAAAGATAGACCAGCTTTTGAGGTATTAAGGGAGGCGCAGGAATTGTTGCGGCAGGCATCCGATGATACAGCTCAACATGAACACAATCTTGCGGAGAAATTCAAGGCACTTCGACCGCGTTATGTGCATCAACGGTTAACTGAAGCGCTGAAGACTCCGCTCCAAGAGCGGGAAAAAAAGAAATTGGAAGTCAAACTGGCGGAGGTGGACCAGCACATTCAGGCTTTGGAGAAGGCGGAAGAACTGCAGGCGCAGGCAATACAGGAAACGGAGCCTGTTCGGAGGCTGGGCATCCTCTTGCAAGCTCGCCAAACGTTCGGTTCGATTCCGGGGTTGCAGGAACAGATTTCGCAGGTCAGGCCTGTGGCGATCAAAGTGATGCAAAGCAGGATCAATGACGCATTGAAGCGCGCCGAGGGATTTGTTCTCAGCCAGGAGTATTCCGATGCCCGCGCTGTGACCAATGAAGCGGAAAATTTGGTCGCGCAGTGGCCCGAGACACAGGCACCGGAAGAAATCGCCAGGCTTGGTGAGGAAATCAAAATCGCTCGAGAGCGAATTGACGCGACCGAGAAGGCTTGGAAGGAATATGTCCGGAGCGCTTCAGAGATTCGGCAGAAGGTCGCGGATTCGAATCAGCGGGCGGCGGGGTTGGCGCTCCTCAAGCAAGTCAGCGAGGATGACCGCTTCAAGGGATTCTCGGACCTGCGCGGCTTGACATCCGAGATAGATCAGTATAAGGGAGTGGGCGAGCAACTCAACGACGCGAACGAGGCGTTGGACAAGGGCGATTGGAGCCGCGTGTTCGAGATCGCTGACAAGGTGATAAAAACGGGAACGGCGGGAAAGCTTGCTGCGCGCTTCGAGGAACTTCATGCGGATGCAGTCACGGAACTCAATATCCTGCGGGCGCAGGGCTTGCTGGCAAATGACGAGATTCCGGAGGCGAACAATGTCCTGAGCGCGACACTCAATCGCGAGCACAGCCGTGACCCTGAAAGGGAAACCACTCTTCGAAATCGCCTCCGTGAGGAATTGGAGAAAATTCAAGAGGCGATTGGCGAGAATAAGCCGATGCAGGATCTGTATGACAGGGCATGTGACCGGCTCGACCTGCGCGACAACATTGCTTTCAAGGCGCTGACCAGCCCGTCCTTTGTGTTGCGGCAGTCGCACGTTGGGGCGGATGGGAAGGTGGGCAGCCCGGAAATGCGCGCGTTGATCAATCGGGTGAGGAGTTCTTCGGAAGAAGGGGATCCGTTGCCGCAGGAGTTGAGCGAGCGGGTGGCGAAAATTTTATTAGTGGATTTGAACCGCAAGGGCTTCGATGAACGATTGGAAGCACTGCAGCTATTCCGGTATGTGGGTGGGGATAAAACTCAATCTGCGGAGGATGCTTGGTCCCCCTACAATTTATCTCTCCGGACTGCTGAAGCTCGCCGCGCGGCTCGTTTGCTTTCCGAATCCCTGCGGGTTGATTTCTTCCAGCCGCTTGTCCAAAAACATGCCGCTTATCAGGGGAAGGAGAGCGAACTCCCGGATGAGATCCTGCACGAGATGGCGAAGCAGGCTGGAGCGCTGCGTGAGGCGTACCTCCTCGAGACGGAGAATGAACGGGCGGTGGGCCGCTGGGTGGAAGTCGAGTGGGGAAAACGGGAGGCGCAGCAAGAGGAAAGGGGAGGGAAGTGGCACAGCGCGTTGGGCATTTGGAAGCGGCTGGATAACCATCATCCCGGCATCTCAACGGTGAAGGGCGGTTTGCGGAACGCCCTAATCTGGAATACGATCACCCGTGCCAATCATCTGATGCACAACGATCATAAAGGTGAAGAGGCGGCCACCCTGCTGAGGGAGTTGCAGTCCGAGCCGGATATGGGCAATGCCTGGGAGTTGAACCTGGCATTGGTTGAAGTTCATGAGGCATTGGGGAAGTTTGGCGCTGCGTTTGAAGACCTTGAACAGGTACGGAGAATGGTCGCGGCATTGGAGGGTGATCGCAAGAATGAGATCCTTTCCCAGATCGAAAAGAAACGGGGCGAACTGGAAAGCCACCAGGCGATTTATATTTGCATTGAAGGTGCGAAAAACAAGACGAGCGCGGGGAACTTCCCCGATGCCATTCGATTACTTCAAAACGGAATTAAGAATCCGAAAATTACAGATACAACTTCCTTGCGTATACTGCGGGACGATATTTTCAGAAATGCATCCGAAGGGATACTTCGAAAGGCCAATCAAGAATATGCGACCGCCAGCGACGACGGCAGGATACAAGCCGTCATCTCCCTGATGGATTTGCAAACCTTGGAAGAATTGATCGACCAGCCATTGGAGGAAAGGCGTTCGAGAGAAGAATTGAATCGGTTAAGAAAGGATCTTGCCCCTGTAGCATCGAAAGTCGTTAGAGTCGCCAGGGATTTCGAGCCCGCAAAAATGCCATTGCCGAAGGCAATTGAAACTGCTTCGACCCTCGCTTCGCGGTTGCAGGCGTTCGGAGATATTACTGGTATTTTTACCGCAGAACTTTCAGCTGAGAGCGATAAACTAACAAAGAGCGGGCGCGATATCGCTGCAACGCTGGAAAATCTCCACTCTCTTGAAAAGATTCTAAATGAGGCGGATAACCAATCTTTGTGGGAAGCGGCGATCCGCACCGGCGATTTCGGGATATTGAAACAATATTCCGAACGGATCGGCAGGTTGGAACTTGATGGGATGCAGGAGGTCCATGCTTTCGAAAGACGGCTAGCTGAGACCGAGGAAACCTACCAATACCTGGTGGAAGTGATTTCCATGGTAAGGAAAAAGTTCAGCGTCGAAGATGACTTCGTTTTCGTCATGAATAAAATCCTCGAAACCAAAGTGCAGCCGGTGTTCAGGGGGAACAACGAAGCGTGGCAGGTTGTTCATGCCAGACAATATGAGGAAATCCGCCGTTTGGTCGATGATCGTTTACGTGTTCCAGACATCTACGGCAGAAATGACCTGGTGGGCTGGCAGAAAGCGCTGGAAGAAGCGGAGGAACGCGAAAAGGAACTTGAGACCTGGCAAAAATGGGACAAGGAATGCGCCCGGCTTATGGATGCCGCGCACAATGCCTTGAAGAAGACCGAAACGCATCCTGCGGATTTGCCCACCCGGGAGAAGAAAAAGGATTGGGAGAAGGCGCTCGAAACAGCAAAAGCGGCAATTTCCACACTGGCTTACCCGCAAATGGAGTCCGTCACCGATCTGCCAAATGGGCAAGGCGGAGGGTATGATGGTCTTGTCGTTGGGGCGAAAAACGCGCGCGGCGAACCCGTCCTTATTCGTTCAAAAACGGCAAAGGATCTCGAAAAAGAAGGCAAACGACGAAAGGATATTGCCGACGGATGGTTCCGCCAGGCTGAGGCGCAAATCGAGGCATTGCAGGCTGTCCTTGACACGCGCGGTTTTCCATCTTTGGATGAGTTTAATGACGCGACGAAACTGCAGGACTGGAACCGTCTCGAAAAATTGCTCACCCGCGCCCGCGAAGCGGGCATCACCAACGAAGCAGAAAGAAAAATGGTCGGAACCTTTGCGAATGTATTGGATCAAAAGCGCAAGGAAGGACAGAGGAAAAAGTTCAAACTCTTTTAGATCATGAAAATTGCCATTTTTTCCGACATACATGCAAACCTGCATGCGCTGGAAGCTGCGCTGGACGATGCCGCCAATGCGATGGAGGCTGAAGAGTTCTGGTCGCTAGGCGATCTGGTGGGCTATGGACCGCATCCGGTGAACACCGTGTTGTTTCTCAAACGCTATGTCAAACCCGATGCCTGGGTGATGGGCAACCACGACGCCATGCTGGCGGACCTGATCTTGCCGGAAGACCTGCCAGCCCTTCCGAAATCGGTAAGACCTATCCGGGTCAAGGTCAACAAGGGGGAGGGACGCGAAATCATTGGGCGCAACGTTTTTATGAAGGAAGAGGATTGGTTCAAAACAACCTTGATGCCTGTGGATGTTATCATCCTCAATCGAGCCGCGCTCAGGCAAAACGCTGAAGCCGATGCTTATTGGCGGAAAGCCTTCAAGCCCAACCGCGCTGTGCCGCGCAAAGTCGAACGGGATGGGCTGAAATTCATCCTTGTGCATGGCTGTCAAGCCTACCCTCTTTCGCGATATCTGTATGCCTGGGAGAAGGATATCCTTATCCCCAGGGAGTTGCAAGAACTGAAAAAAATGCGCAGCAGGTCGAAGAAATCGATCGTTCAATTCTACGGGCATACCCATGTACCGACATTTATCTGCGCGAAAGAGACCAAAAGTGGATTTGATATCCGGGCCGAGAAGATATTTCCGGGGCAGACGTTTTCGCTGAAAGGAAATGACTATTTTTTAATTAACCCGGGCTCGGTCGGTCAGCCTCGGGATCGGGATCAACGCGCGTCTTACATATTACTTGATACAAAAGAACGCGCGGTGACTTTCCGTAGGGTAAAATACGAATATACGGATACCGCTCGCGACCTGGTGGCGGGCGACTACCCGATGGGGCCGGTCCGACGGCTGCAAACCGCCGCCGCGGCGGAGAGAGAGACGCCTGACGAATGGCTGGAGCATTACAATGAGGCAGGCAAACGATGAATTCGAATGACTTAATACCCACTAAATCAAAGAATGCCGGTTTTCAGGTCGGCTTGATTGGCGGGGTTATCATGATTTTTACCAGCCTTGCGGTATTTTTTATGAACGGGGCTGATACGGATGGAGATACCCTTATCTGGTTGATTCAATTGGTTGCATATATATTTCTGGCGCGCACAGCCGCAAGCCGCCAGGCGGAAGCACAATCCCGCACGTATGAACCGGCGCGGGGCGTCCAGGGCGCGGGCGTCGGCGCGGCGCTGACAACGAGCCTCATGATGTGGATCTTTATCATCGTTCGCGGCGTTGTGCGTGACGCAATGGGGATGACCATAACAATCGATCCGGTCAGTTTTTGCGGCTGGATCGTGCTGGATGTTGTGCTTGCGCTTGTGATTGGCGGTTTGATGGGTGGCGCGGTTGCCAAACAGGTCAAGGGCGATCCGTACGATACAAATGGTTATTAACGACCAAAAGGAGACGTAAAATATGAATGCTGAATGGTGGGAAGGTCCTGTTCGTTTTTTGTGCGGTTATTGGTGGGTGTTCTTGATCCTAATCGTCCTCGCACTCACCGCATATTTCACCCGGGATATCTGGCTGCCGTTGCTTGGCTTATAGCTAATAGGAGGGTTCATGCCATGCAGGAAGATTGGTGGGAAAGACCGGTCTGTTTTTTGTGCGACTATTGGTGGGCGTTCCTGATCCTCCTGGTCCTTGGGTTGACAGCATGGTTTACCCGCGATTATTGGATGCCTGCACCGCCGCCAACCCCTGTCGCTACGTCAACCTTCATCCCGACTTCACCTGCACTGGAACCTACGTTCGTCCCTTCAGAGACTCCCGAACCGACCGCCACCCGGGTCGAGAATTTGGGAACCGGTGATGTGCAGGTCACGCTGATCTGGGACTCCATAAACGACCTGGATTTATGGGTTACGGACCCGGCTGGCGAGACCATCTATTTTGATCACAAAAACTCCGTCAGCATGGGTGAATTGGATGTGGATGCAAATCCTGGTTGCGGATCAACCACAACCAATCCGGTTGAAAACATCTATTGGCCTACGGGCGAAGCTCCGGATGGCATTTATACAATAGCCGTTCAATACTTCGAGGTTTGTCAGTCCGAAGCAAGAACGCCCTTCACGATAACCTTGAAGGTAAATGGGCGGGCACAAACTTTTGATGGGATTGCTACTGAAAAAGATGAATTGATTGAGATCACAACATTTGAAATGAAAAGATAACCATACTTGCAGGTACGTGCAGACCAATTACGGCGTTTGAAGGATGCCGCATGCAGAAGCGTTTAATTATTCTGGCATTACTTTCATTGATTTTGACTGGCTGTCGTGAAGAGACAGACCTTTACTTTTACACGGATCAAAGTTGGAAGTTGGAAACTGCCCTCACAGTGGACGAGGCGATCATGGACCTGGCGATGGGCGTCGGCGGGGCGGTTGTTGGTTCGGAATTGGGAGTTCCCATCCCAGACAGCCTTCTGGAATCCGAAAATTGGATCGGTTTATCGCTGGACTATATCGTTGCAGAGTATCGGAATCAAGGGCTGGTAGCAAAGTGGAGAAGAAGCTCGAATACTTATAAACTGACCGTCGAAGGCGAAGGGTATTCGAACATGCCAGGCGTTTCTTTAGGGGCGATTCTTCTCGAACCAGTAGCCGGGACGGAGGACCAATATCACTTCCGTATGGAAACGTCCGACATGGGCGATCTGAACAATTTTGCCCTGCCCGGATTGCGATATGACCGGGTGATCACCTTACGTGTAGGCAGGATCATCCAAAGCAACGCGGACGAGGTAAACGGCAGCACGGCGGTCTGGCGCAACAAGGATGTGGTGGACGCCGTCTTCGTCCCCGCCAGCCCATTTCCTGCCGGATTAATATTCACATTATTATGCGTCGGTAGTATGATTGGGGCAATTTCACTGGGGTTCAATAAATTTAGCGGCGGTGTGAAATGCCAAAACTGCGGGAAGCGGGCACACAAGGGACAGGAAATTTGTTCTAATTGCGGAGAGTTTCTAAGTGTGGACGTAGATTTATAAGGGTTGTATTACTCATTGTATTTCGAGTGCTAAATTCATTGAGTTGATTTATAACAAATATTCTTGCACTATCCGGTTGAAAATAAAAGAGACAACATAGAAAGGGGAGTTTCGTGTATGACTAAGAATATTTTGTTTTGGGGTCTATCAATAGTATTCTTTGTAATTTTGTCGCTTACCAGCCCGGTGTCGGGCGTTTTTACTTATCGTCCACCATTTTCTCCGATAAATTTCCTGATAAGCCCTGATGGAATCTCCTATGAGTACGATCCTTCAATACATACTTTTATAGGAGATTTCGGTTACGAATATCAAGCTCCCGTTGAGCCTGAGAATAGTCGATTCCTTTATGTCACAATTTACAATGATCATTGGGCTGAAACGCAAAAGAATAAGGTGTTTAAGTTGGATTTACAGCATGAAACTGTGGAGATCTGGCTGAATGATCGTCCTTTGGTGGCGCGAATATTTGTGTCATCGAACGGGTTGAGAATTGAAAATAATGGCGTTCAGTACATCAAATATGATGGAAGGATGTTGCGGATTGACGTCAGTGATGGCACGATAAACAAGGTCTCATTCCATTCAGAGCCTAGCATGATGGGAAGAATAGTAGGACCCGAGTTTGAAAGAAATAAATTTTGCAGGGCTTCTATGGATCGGAAGCATATAGTGCCTGTGATGATGCTGGTTTGTCTGGGGGATTTTACCGAGATGATATTGGGAGTAATCCCTCGTTTCTTAACACTTGTCTTCGGCGATATTGGCGGCGCAATCATAGGCTTTTGGACCGAGATCGGGCTTCTTGCTACTATCATTTGGTACATTGGAAAGAATTCAAAACCAAAGGCATATATTGCACTTTCATTATTATTCATTTGGCTATTGTTGGGAATGTTGCGTGTATGGCCCGATATTCTATTTTGAAACAAGGGAGATAAATATATGTATGGTAATAGACCTACCAAATGTCCGCTTTGTGGTAATGATTATATTTTTGCATTAGACAAGGAATGCGATTTGTGCCATTCTGGTCCTAGGAAATTGGGAAATTTGTCTCTAGGGTGGGTATATCGCTCAGAGTGGCAGATATTTGAAGAAAACCTGGGAAGTTTTAGGCTTTTCAAAAAGCTGAAACTATTTGAATTATATGGCTATATATATAGGTGGTACAAGAAAATACCTCACGAAGAAATTGAAAGCAGAATGCCCTTGCGCACGCAAATTGTTTTGTGGGGTCCTGCCTCTTCTGGTAAAACATGGCTATTGTACGCATTCCTTAAAAAAATAACCGAATGGCGAAGAATCTCACGAGCGGGTAATAGTTTCAATTTTCGATTGGTTGATATTGACGGTGAAGGAGACATTGATATCACAAAAGGCCCTCCTCTTGAGGGCACAATGGGTATAACAGAAAAGAGATTTTGGTACAAAAAGACAAATAGTATGAGCGCATTAAGAAACGAGGTTAATACGCATGTGCATGAATTGTTGGCAATAGATGATCGTGGTGACGATCAAGTCCCTGGATCAGTTAGTGAAGCTGATCTAAATATGACTCAGGCATTTAGAAAAGGACCGGGGATGGCTTCTTTACGTAGGGCAGGTTTTGCTGATGCAATATTTTTACTTGTTGATTTAGATATGGCTAGAACACCAGAAGTGTTCAAGAGCTTTCTCTCTAGTCTCGAAGCGTTGTGGGAATCGTCATATGATTATAAGTTAGAGAAAAAGAGAAAACTTGCAATTTGCGTTCCCAAAATAGATCAGCATGGACTTAGATACATCGGGATTGCAACTGAAGACAAGAAGAAGAACTTTGAAATAATTGTTGAAGAAAAATTTGGTAATAAAGCACCTCTACTTTTTACGGCAATCGAAGAATTTAATAGGTTAAATTTTGAGGTAGATTATTTTTTTGTCTCTTCATGTGGCTACCGTAACGGGATAGCCAATTATGATAAAAGTAAAGGTCAGATCGCCAACTTAGATGAATGGAGCCCTGAAGGTGTCCATGAACCATTTTTTTGGGCATTTGATACTATTGAACGGGCGCGTATCATGAATAATAATCATCTTTTTCAAATGTTTGTCAAAGGAAACATTGGCGAAGTATGTAACAAGAGGGAAGAACAATATATTCCATATTCTGATATTGTTAAAATGGCTCAAGAATTCAACAGGCGCTAGCTATTTTCAAGAGGTGTATAATGATTACTCAAGGCGATTTCGGATGCAAATTATGCGGAAATATGGCAAAGGAACCAGACAAGGAATGCCCGGAATGTCATGCCGATTTTCGATTCTATTATGGTATTCCAGTTGGGTATGTTTATCCTGAGGAATATGAGCGCTTCAAAGAATTGGCGAAGCGCGTTGTAGTGATTGGGATTGTAGGTTTGGGTACAGTTGTTTCTGTATTCTTATGGATGGTGTTGCAAATTAAAAAGTTGGGATTCTAGGCGAAGTCATGAAGATACATATCCGAAATGTTACATTTCTGTCATTGATTTTTGTTTTTTTCGTTGCGGCGGTAGTCTTGACGCCTACATATCGGGAGTTTGTCGAAGTAAGCGACTATGCCACCTCATCTTATGAAATAGAATATGCGGATACACTAACAGCCCAAGCTATAGCATCATGGACTTCTACAATTACGTTAACCCCGACCATTACTCTCACTCCGAGCAGGACTCCATCGCCGACCTTATCCCCCACGATTACGTTAACTCCCACTGTAGCCCCCTGTATCTCGTCCGTCAAAGATGACATACTTACACCGATTTTATATGGACAGCCAAGCCAGACTGATACCCCGCAAAACCAAAAGTTAGTACGAGGCGCGGAAGTGCGATTATATTTTAAGTTGAACGATGAGCCTTGGTTGCGTGCTTCAAGATATGGCGTTTCTTCTCCAGAGGGTTGGATCTATGAACCAGATCTTTCGCCTTCTTGTGGTAAATTGCCAGCAGTATCCTTGAAGTATATGGCTGAACCTGACTTTTCAATTCCCTTGATCGAAGAAAGTTTTTCAAGGATACCCGATGATTGGTTGGATTCGAATGATAAACGGGTAACATTAACTCCATCGAAGGAAGATGGGTATAGTCAACTATGGCTGGACACCATTATGAACGGCGAGCCGGTTTTAGAAATTCTTACTTTACAGCAAACTCGATTACCAGAACATTGGAAGTTATGGACAGCTCTTCAACGCGTCTCCTTATCTGGAAGAAGTTATATAGGCTTCCGAATTTATCCGGGTGACAAGGAAAATACATATATCGAGATACGCTTTTATCGGGAAAGCTGTAACTATGAATATGTTCAATCCATAGATGGGCAGGTGCAAACTGGTGTGCCAATTCGGGCGTATGACGGGTGTATCAGCGAATCAAAAGCCTTTATAACCTTGGAAGGTGAATTTGACCGTGCAAAGTCGTTGTTCATTTTAACCCCCACGTATAATGGTCGAAGATTGTTGACGCGTGACTTTTCGGATGCCCAAGGTTTGTTTTCTTCTGGTAAGTTCAATATCATCAGTTCCGGCGTAGAAGGAACAGTGGATTACATCCTTCTTATGGAATCATCTGATTAATGAAAGGCTTTCCATTATGGAAGACGAAATTATTATTCCTGCAAATATACCTTATCATATTCCCCAGATTGCTTTATGGGGCCCACAATCATCGGGGAAATCCTGGCTGTTGTTTGCATTTCAGCGGCGTGTTCGTATGATTGACGAGTATCTCAAGCGTGGCTTGATAAATCAAGATTTCCGCATATCGTTGTCTGCCAGAGATATTGACGTCAAAGACGACGATCTCTCTCAGCCCCCTCCTGCCACTCAGGAAATTATTACCAAACGCATTTTGTTTCAAAGGAATATGATTCCGTCGAAATCTTCCGTGCGAATGTCACTTCAACATAGGGTCAATACGCATTCCCACGAAATTAAGGTAATGGATAATCAGGGGCAGATGCTTGTGCCTGATATTAGTCTAAAACAAAAGAACGGTAATTCGGAAGAACATGCGAACTTGCAAAAGTCGGATGATGATGCAATGAAAAGGGTTGAAGCAGCATTAGACTTTGTTGTCAGATCTCAGAATATCATAGTTGTCTTGGATTCTAAAGAGGAGAAGGAGAATTCCAAATTTAAAATCAGCGAAAAAATCAAAAAATTCCTTGACGATAATGTCCTTAGAAGCGGACGTAAATATAATATTGCGTTTTGTCTTACAAAGGTGGATGCGCTTGGGGAGTTGGATATCCAAGGCTCGAGCGATGATGCTGTGCAGTCTTTCTTGATTCGCCAGCTTGGTTCTCGTGAGCAGGAAAAAATACTTGGTTTGGTACAGGAATTGCAACAGGATGGACATGAAGCAAGGCTATTTGCAACTTCCGCCTGTGGTTATATTTATATTCAAGATACGAGAAAGCGTGTTCCCAATCTTAAATTCAGCGGGGATAATAACAATAATAATAACTCTTCTATCATGGATCCTGAAGGGTGGAAACCTGAAGGCGTTGAAAAGCCCTTCTTTTGGCTTTTGGAAAAGATCGAGAAGAACCGTATCAGTCAGATCGAACAGAACGGGAACGGATATGAAAAGGTATTATGGAAGTCTCCCATGAAGGCAGATCGTATGGGGCATTATTTGTCTTATGAATCCATCTTGCATTATGCCGATATGGGGGAGCGAAAATCGAATTAATGCCATGGCAGAATTTAAGTTATCCTTTGTGGAGTACGGAAAATACTTTGAACCAGATCGCACCAGTGATTTCTTTGACCTTGCTTATACGGAAGATTTGGCAGGGCGGTCAAAACAATTTCGTGATGTGCTTAATATGCCTGATAGCCAAAGAACCCCCTTTCAATATGTAAACGGGGAGAAACGAGTTTCTGCGGCATTTTTGCCGTATGAAAATGGATGGTTCTTTGCTCATATTCAAGCCCGACGCGAAGATGAAAAGTATCCGGTGTCAATGAATCGCCCTTTTTATCAAATACGGTTCGTTCCTTTGGATAGTTCTAAACTTGCAGAGGTGTTTTCAACCGAAGATTATGGTTTTTTTTCCTTTCTGCATATTGACAGAAGCATGAAAAATACCGTGTATGCTTTAAGAGATTATGTTGAAATTGAGGGTAGCAGAGATGCCATAATCATCGACGAGAGATATAACACAACCCTTCAGCCTAAGTTAATAAAAGACTATGATAATAACCTTGTCTCAAACATAGTAAATGCCCTTTCAGAATTACTCGAAAAGGAAAGGAATGGTTATGAAGTTCAGATAAGAATTATTTATAATGAAGAATATGAGTCTTTGGAAAAACGATTATTGTTGATGGATGTTGTTCAACAAATGATTTATCCGAAGTACGGATGGGTTTCGTTTGCGCTTGATTATGTTAGCAGTAATGTCAGTCCGCCTCGTGTTCAATTCCTCTCCCGGAAAGATGCAAATAATGTTAAATATTCTGAGTTTGTTAAACCGGAAAACAGACAGGAGATAAACATTGTTGATATAAAAGAGGATATGAATTTTACTGACAATGATTATGTCAGAGCAGTAAAGACTTTTATCAAAATAGAAGTTAATAATGGATTCCCAGTATACGAAGATCTGTTTTCAGATCGATTAAGGGAACTGATAAAGAAATATGATATTAGTGGTTTTGATCTTTTTCTCGTGCTTCATCGTAACAAGATCAATCCAGATCCATTTTATTGGTTATTTGTGAAAAAGAATGATTTTGATTATATTTTGGAAGAAATGTCTGAGCCAAGTATCCGAGGACTTTATAAAGTTTTACACAATATTTCTCACCCCAGGGTTTATCAGATTATTATACAAATGGTTCGCAAACAAATGCCTGATGCCGGTAAAGCCTTTCATGATACCTTAGTAAAATATTCTGAAACGCCTCTTTTGTACGCAGAATGAATATGAGCGAATTTTCGAATAAAATTCGGGAAGTACTGGAAGTCTTTCGCGCTAAAGGGGAATATGATGCATTGTCGAAAGATTTAGATATATTAATTGATCTCTGTGATGCAGTTTGGAGGGATGGGAATTGGCAGGACAGGGAGAATACTGTATTCTTTTTTCATGATAACCATGCTCTTTCTGAAAATATTCCCGTTGAAATACTGGAAAACTGGGCTGTGGATGTACTGCGGAGTGGGAAGTTTCAAGATGAAAACCATTATGTTCGATTTTACGATCTGTTGCAGCGGGTAAAGAAGCCATCAAGAAAATTGGTTGGACTAGCCCTTGTTTATATCCTAGGGCTTGAAATTTCTCCAGCGAAGAAATATATTGAATTTAAAAAATGGATATTAAAACCCGAATCCTCCTTTAAGTATGAGCTGGACACTGCGAAAGAAATCGAAAAGCTGCCTGATGAGTTTTCCCAGTTGGGGCTGAGCCTGACCGATATCGTCCAGCGTCAGTTTTTTGTGCTTGTGATGCGTTTTTACTATGAAAAAGGAAGTTTTCTCGATATAACAGATCGAGACATTGAAAACTGGCGATATGCAGTGCGAAATAAGTCGTCAAAAACAAAAGATCCATTGTTCGATCAATTTTTCCCTACTCAAGTTGAGGTAATTGGAGATTATATACAAAGTAAAAATCTTGGCGCAATTCATCGTTTATTTGACAGGGGCTTTCTTAAAGATGAAGATGGCAAATTCTTGCCGAATGATGTGCTTTGGGGATGTATTCGTATATTTTACGATAACGATGTTGAGCGCGCGGGAAGAGAAACCTTAAGCATACTGGTGTTTTGGGTTATGGAACGCCTTGATGATAAAAATAACCCCATCCCGCTCGATGTCATCCAGTGGATGTTAACCTCCGGCTTGGGATTTTTGAGAGAACTAAATTTTGAAGCGGCAAACAAGGTTTACAGAAGCTGTATATCCCATATTGAGAATGAGAAGGGGGAGATTCCCGGGTTGTTCTCTTTGGTTGGACAGATACCTACTAGTATTTATGAGGCGTGTTCAAGGAATAGACAATTATTCTTATTGGCTTTATTTGATAAAACAAAGAGAAAAAACAAAAGCGAAAAAGATTATTTATCTGAAGTAGATGTTCGGGAATTGCATTCCATCTCAGAATCATCAAATGATAAGTATAAAGAATGGGGCGCCGAAGTATTCGAGTCGGCAAAAGAGAATAATTGGATACGACCAGAAAAAGAAAAAACGAAGGACTTTCATCCCAGTGATACGGCGCCTGAACTTGTGGGGTATAAGAAATTTGTGTCCAGATATCTTCACTCCCATGCTCCCGAAGATATCTGGTTAATTATGGAAACAATTCCTGAATTGCCATTGCCAATTCAGTTTTCAAGTTTTTTGAATTGGATGGAAGAGGCAAGAGATAATATAAAAGATATCGCCTCTGAAAAGCCTCAACAAAGTGCTGCTGCGGACCTGCACAATCTGAATTGGTTTCAGCGTTTGAAAAAGTGGTTCATTTCACTTGTTGCAAAAAATAGGAAACAGTCTGAATCAGGAGCGCCACAAGCAAGAGGCGAGAAGTCTCGCCACGATCATTGGGTTGATCTGGTAAAGATACTAAATGCCGATTCTGGTTATTTATATAACAAGTCAATTACGAGTGTAGTTCGCTCGCTTTTTCATCAGATTGATGAGCGTTTCTTGTTGATGTCCATTGGAACTTTTCTTCTGCATGGCAATTCTGTAAATGCTCTGTCTGCGGAAGATGTAGCGGAATTGGCGAAAATAAACATAAAACGATTTGATGGTTTACTACCACTCTCGTTGGTCGCACAGCTTTCGCCTTATCTGTTGAAGACTCCTGCCGCAAGGAAACAAGAGAGGCCAAAAAAACATATTGTGCAAGTGCCTGATCGCGAGAAAGCAACGATGGGCGGAAAGATGCCAATACCGCTATGGGTAAGGTGGGCTCTTGGTATAGCTGGGCTATTATTGATAATCTTGATTTTATGGGCAATTGGTATATCTAAAAATGTGGGAGCAGGTATTTCCGCTGCGCAAACAACGCAGGCAGTTGAGGTAACTTTGACGCCATCGATTGCTCCCCTGATTGGCGCTCCATCTTCGACTCCATCTCATACGCCTACTCCCACTTTGACTACAACACCAGCCCCCGTGATTGCAGAGTTCCAAGACTGGGATATATCTACATTGTTGCTCTATTCCCGACCTAAATCACTCAATAGTGATAAATATGAAATTGTTCATCTAAACAAGAAGGCCGAGTCCTCGGTGTTTTCACCTGGGGAAGAAATAATTTGGAAAGATACTTGCGAATCTTTAGACTGGCCTTTCATGAGTGTTTGGAAAAATATCCCTAGGATTAATGCTGTTTGTTACAATGAAAAACAAACGTCGTGGCCTGTGTTGTTTAGCAATCTTTCAAATGATGGCGAAAAATTATTACTAGTTTCTGACAATGATTATAATAAACTAGAAAATAGCCCTGCTGAATTAGAAAATTCTCGAATTCGTTATTCTCCTAAAAATATACTTGGAGTTCTACTTCAGAAATCTCCCCAAGAGTCAATAGCAACATCTCTATACCTTATTGAATCAGGAGGAACTTATAAGCTCTTGGATAATAAACTTGAATTAAGTAGTAAACTTGAAGCAAATGCAATAACTCAGAATATACTTACATACGATTGGGTTAAGGTTGATACGGTTCGGGATCCCAACGATCCAAAAAATAACCTAAACTATAATAAAGAACGATTATTAATCGTGTCTGAAAACCAAGAGGGTAAAATTAGTTTGATTATTGTTTGGGTTGTGAAAGATAGCAACAATACTTTTGCGTTTTATAAAACACAAACGATAGTCCCTTATGGATCGTTCGATTTTATAAAGGTTTTTGACATTGATGCCAGCCCTGATGGGAGTTCAATACTGGTTGCTGGGCAAATTTCGGATGGCAGTCAAAATATATATATTTATAATTTTTCAGGAAATACCGACTCGGAAGAACCCACTTTCTCGTTCGACCAAGACTATCAATATGTAAATGTAAATTTTTTAGATGATGTAACCCAGGTAAGTTGGTCGCCTGATGTCGATAAAAAACAAATTGCTATCGCTGGTAAAATTTTGGATAATTCGAAGTTGCCACAAAGCGTTGATCTCCAGGGTAGATCATGCGAGATTGGGTGCCTGTTTGTTGTTGACATAGAGACACTTAAGATGGGGCAACAGCCGAAATGGATTTGGATCACAAGTATTATCAAAGGTATTCAGCATTTTTGGTGGACTCAATGGCCGCAATAACGAAGGGACTGGGACATGAATTCGGAAAAAGGGCAAACGCAGATCGGGATAGCCATTCTTGTTACAATAGTTATTATTGTTCTACTTCTATGCGGTCTATTATTTTATTTTAGCAAGGGTCTTCCCCAAGTAGGAGACCCATTGGAAAGAGCTGTCGAATATCAGGTGGATTATGTAGAAGACGTTCCAATTGATAACTGTGATGGTAATAATCAGGTGGAATATGAGGATGAAAAAGAATACGCAGAAGAACACCTTATTAACGTGCATGGTGAAGGTATCGGAGGTATCGAGGCATTCCTTATTTCGCAAAAGATCGAAGTCCATTACGGTGTTCAGAATAAGGAAATTATTCGGCAGCGAAAAAAACTTCACTTTTCCGCGGGTCCTGGGGAAAATATAATCTATCATATTAAATGGACATACATGTGGAAAAAGGGCGACGGTGTCGTAAAATATGCGGATGGGAGCGAGGAAATATATCAATTTGGCGTGCGGACCCAGCTTAATCCAGATGTTGCGATAGAGAAAATTGCTTGTAGTCCATGATTATAGGCATACTCAAAATTCCGCTGGCTGCGTAAAAACCTGTTTTCTAACACCCATGAAAAGTTGTCTGGTTTGTGGTGAACGAATTGATGATGATACTTCAGAATGTTTCAACTGCGGTGCTGTTGTCCCGCTGTCGGGACCTAAACGAGTTTCCTGGTTAAAAGACGCAGATAAAAGCCAATTATCGGTTTCTGCAAAGCCACCAAATAATGGAGGAAAATCGCAATCTTTATCCATTCGATTGATGGGGTTGTTTCTCTTAAGCTTGATTATTATTTTTTGTTGCAGGGTCAATATTATGGGTGGGTTTGTTGATTGGTTTGTAAGTATTCTTCCAACTGAATCCTTTACTGCTACAGCGGTTCAACAGATTTCGACGACCACACCGGAGGATCAAATTCAAGAAACACATACTCCAAGACCTGAAAATACTGCAAATAATCCAGTAACCTTAACCGCTACTTCATTTATGCCAACGCCGCCCCAGGCGAATATGAAACCATCCGGTAGAATTGTGTTTACCTGTCAAATGCATGCCGAAGGGCGTAATCAAATCTGTATCATCAATGCTGATGGCTCCGCATGGGCACAGCTGACCGATAATGACAAGGATAATTGGTACCCATCCACCGCGCCTGACGGGAAGAGTGTTATTTATTCATCCAATATTTCTGGAAGGTATCAGATATACGAGGTTGGCTTAGCTGGAGAACCCCCGCAACAGATAAACTATGATTTTGGTGGAAATTTGTTTGCCCCGGAGATATCCCCCGATGGTTCGAAAGTTGTTTTTACCCATGACGAGAGGGGAGAACAGGTGGTTTGGATCATGAATCGTGATGGGTCAAATCCGCATCGAATTTCTCCTGGTGATGGTTGGGATCCATCCTGGTCGCCGAATGGGAAGTTGATTTTATTCACATCATCAGCATCAAGTGATGGGTCTGTTCAATTGTTTACCATGCATGCGGATGGAACAGAAGTGAAGCAGATTACTTTCATGAATTCTCTCCCTGGACGTAGTGATTATTCGCCATCAGGCAGTTCGATTGTTACATATGTTGGCAAGTATGGCGCTCGTTCGGTTTATCTGATTCCACTAAATGGGGATGATCCAGTGATGTATTCTTTTTTTCCCACATCCGCCTCCCCCAGTTTTTCTCCGGATGGCAAGTGGGTAGCTTTTACAGGATACGTGGATTATCCAGAAGATTTTGATCGTGGTTGTGAAATTTATATTATCAAGTTAGATGATCCTACAAAGATAATTCGACTCACGAATAATACCTATTGCGACTGGCAACCCCGCTGGGGACCATAACTTAGAAGAAATCGATTACGGAAATACAATTCTGATGTCCTATAAAACTTGTCCTATTTGTCACGAAAAAGTCATTGATACGTTGCAGGAGTGCCCAAACTGTAGCGCTGATCTGAAAGCTGTACAAATCGAGCCGCAACCCACAGAACTGACAGATATAAATGATAATACAGTAGCCTATTTAACGCCCACTTTTAGTGATGAAAACCTGTTAGAACACGAGGAGGATTTCGACCTTACGCTAAAGGTTATTAAGAATTCATTGGATGCCGACGATTTTACCGGTGTGCTGAGCAATTATCGTTCTCTGGAACAAAATATACCTGTCCTGAATAACACAACATTTGTAACGGTCATCCTTGACCTTCTAAAACAAAGTGCAGAGATCCTTATAAAACAGAAACAAAAGATTGTGGTGCTGGAACAACGCCGTCCAACCGCATCCCGTTCCTGTTTCACCCGTTTGATAGGATGGCTAGTCTTGATCCCTTTATTGATTCTGGCGGGAATTGGTGCAGTCAGTTTGTTCAAAATTCCTGTCGCCGTCGCGCAAGGTGTTCCAATCTTTGATTCCTTTGTGGCTTCTTCGCCAACTTCAACTATTACACCTGAACCTCGAAATACACCTGTCGTTGAGATTTCTCCCACTCCATTTCCCGATACGCTCCCGATCTCGGCTAACAATGTAGATAGTGTGCGAGAACTTTATTACTGGTCTGTAGGTGAAAATGTTACCAGCCTTGCCTTTTCGCCTGATGGCACGATGATAGCAACATCGGACTCTACCGGGACGGTCAAGATCTGGCGTATATGGACAACTGAGGTTCTGATGGAAATACCAGGTTTGTACGCTTCCTTTTCGCCCGATGGTAGATGGATCGGAACAGCTGGTGAGAACGGGCTGGTAATTTATGATGCTTTGACCGGACAGAAAATTCGTACCTTGGACGAGGGCAGCCCTTTTTTTAGCGTTTTATTTTCTCCTGATAGCCAATTAATAGTAGGTGGGACGACCTATGGAAATTTCTATATCTGGAGTGTGAATGACGGCGAAAAACAGGAGTCTTCCGGCAGGCTCGGAGGCGATGTGCGCTGGCTTTCTTTTTCTAGGGATGGGATTCTTCTTGCAGCAGCTTCGAATTCGAAGACATATGTCTGGAATCTATTCGAAAAGAAGATAGGGCGTGCCATCATTTACGAGAAAAATAAACCATTTTTCTCCGGTGTTGCTCTGGATGAAGATGGTGAATGGTACGCGGCTAGCACGGACGAGGGCAACATTATAATTTGGCGGGTCAGCAATGCAGAGACGATGGCTGTCTTGAACGATGGAGGACTCCAGGTTCGAGGATTGCAATACCTTAACGGTTCGAACGCTCCGGAGGTTTTGGTGTCCGGAAATGAGGTTAATCTAACCTTTTGGGGGATACAGGAATATAGTTATACAAATAGGACGATATATGTTTCCACTCCAATACAATGCCTGACTGTATCTACCGATAATCGGCTGGTCGCCACGGGTGGAAACGACGGGGTGGTCCATTTGTGGGGAGTGTTGCCCTAGTCATCTTAATGATTTTATTTTGGTCTATTATTTTTTATAATGCATTGATTGAAAGATTTTTCCCCAAATTTCAATAATATCGGATTGATTCGTAATTTGGATAATCATCAAATCTTCTGAAATTTAAAACCTGAAGACGTTCAAGCGCACGGAGGTCATATGTTCAAAATAAAGCGGAAGCCGTCAGAATATGATGATGATTTCCTGCCTCCATTGCAAGGTGAGTACGGGGAAACTGATGATATTTCTTTAAAAAAACGCAAGCAGGGATGTGCCTTTACACTGGTGGGAGTTGTTCTGCTATTGATTTGTAGTTTCGTTGGATATAAGGCCTATCAGCGCAATGGGCCGATCCCCACTTCAACATATCTCCCCGATGGTGATGTCCCTGTTCAGGTGGATTCAGGGTTGGTGTTTGCCGAGTACGCGGTCAGCGGTCAACAAACGGGTGTATATGATCTTGATGGTCAACCGATAACTTCCGATACAGTTCCAGTCTTTCTCCCTGTCTCGACCGCAGAAAACCCGTTGGATGGTTTGAATGCGATCGCGTATCCTGAAGGCGCGTTCTACGATACAGCCAGTGGTCAACTGGTGGTGTTTGGCCCTCCAGCGCAGGCGAACACATCCACCTCACGCGACGATTTTCTAACTGCCTTGCGCGCCGTCTATACTGGGGAGTATCCAGGTGTAAGCATTGACCCCGCCGGCAGCGAAACGGTTCAAAACGTCCGCTATATAGGTCAAACCGAGAACACGCATTTAGGATGGGTGATGTTCGAAGCGGACCGCCTGATGAAGACTCTTTCGATTGGGCAGGATAATATAACCGGCGCCTCGGTGACTTCATCCGTGCCTGGTTTTGCAAATATGTTTGACCTTGAACTTCTGCTGGGTGAACAAGACCAAGACGAAGTTCGTCGGCGGTTCTGGTTTAAGGTCCCAACGGCAGGAATCGAACAAACAGAGGATGGGCTGGGCATGTTGATCACAGCGCTCTCCCTATCCGTAGATACCGAATACCTTGATGCCAATTGGCAGACTTCCCAATCGCAGCCACCTGATCCTGTCGGGCGGACGTTTGCGGCGCATTTCACCGACCACTTTGATGAATATGCAGTTGAATTCCCTGTTTTCAACGAGTTGAATGCTTCCGCCCGCTGGACGATCTTGGCGCACTGGCTCAAACAGACGAACCTGCCAATTCAACCTGAATTGTGGCTGACTGCTTCACCTTCCTATTACAGTGCCGCACCTCTTACCACGCCTGCAATCACTGTGACACGTCAAAGCCAGCAGGGAAATGTTGTTCAAACTTTGATGTTATGGGGTGGCGTGGATTTAGGGGTGAATCCTGTAATTAAGACTGCCAAAGAAGCAACCTTGGTGCGGTTGCAGGAGGTGACAGATCGGTTCAGAGCTTGGGCGGGAGTGGGGCGTGTGGAAGTGGACGGAGAGGGGATCGCTTATGGATCGATTTCCACGACCCAGCTCGAGCAGGGGATCACGTTTCAGATTGAACTGCCGCTCTCCCTGGCGCCTGTGCTGGAGTACAAGTCAGAAGGTTGGAAACTACAGTTGCCGCGTTTACTACAAAAGGGAACTATCCAGGGGAATGGTTTCGTGTTCAATGATTCGTCATCAGGGGAACCACTTGTATTGTCACCATCGAGTCAGGACACAGAGACAGGTGGGATCGTGTACGTGAATGAGAAGGGGGGGCATGGCTGCAACAATATGCAAACGGGTATCAGCTTTTTTTTGGAGAGTATGACGAGAGCGGTAACTTCTCGTATTATGAAACTAATTCCATCTTCTTTGATCTTCAGGGCAACATCATGCAGGATGCAAGGAATGGTACGGAGTATCTGTACCAGGATGGTGTGCTGACGAACATACAAAGGAATGGGCAGGACTTGAAAGTATCCATTGGAAATAATGGCAGGGTGGAACGAATGAGTTCAACCGAAGGGGAGCTTACCTTCAGGTATGAGAGGGGAGAGTTGACGGGGTTGTATGATGGGAATAATGCGGCAATACGGGGGTTTGGATATGATGATGGCGGGCGGCTTGAGAGCGAAACCGGGAGAAATGGGGAGATTGAGAAATTGGTTCGCTATGATGCGAGTGGCAGGATCTTTTACAAGATGGAGGATGGCAAACCGGAGTTGTATGATTGGGAGGAGGATGGAACATTGACAGTGGTATCCGGTCAGGCATTAGCGCCGTGGCAGAATGCAGGGGTAAAGGAGTTGGAAGATCTGAAAGTGATGCTGCGATTACGGCGTGCGAGAGTGGTCGAGCAGATCCTGATCAGCCGTCAAGTGGGAGAGGAGTTGGTGGTGACGGTGAACGATAAGAGCTATACACTTCCAGCATATATGCTTCAAAACCCATCAGCATTGCGCGGGAAACTGGCGGGCGTGGTGGAGGTGGGCCAGGCTGGTTCGATGATGCTGATATCCAGTGGAAATATTCAGGGCGTGTCGTTTCAGTCGTTGTTTCCGAACAAGATCCCGCTCATAGCAGAGAATGTGGATGAGGTGCGGATCAGGAGGAATGTGGAGCTTTTACGAACACCGCAGGGGTTTGATGCGGAGAACGCCAGGGCAATTAATGGAATACCGCGTCCCGAAGAGACGAGCAATCCGGATGCATGGTATTCTGACAATGATCAAACATGGCAGGCACAATTTGATAAATTGTTTACGGGCATTCCTTCACAAACTGCCACAAGTGAGCAGGTGAGGAAGGTGTTATTGGAGAAGCCGTTGGTGTTGATTGTTGTGGCGCACAGTGATGGACAGGATATCTATCTTCCGGATGGGACAAGGTTCAATCCGCAGAGTTTGTCGCAGGAAGAGAGGGACAAGATTGCTGAGAACAAGCCTTTGGTCATTCTCTTAAGTTGTGAAACAGCAGTTCGTGAGCGGGGAGAAGCCTCCTTTGCGCAGAAGTTGTTGGAGAGTGGACCCAGGGTTGTGATTGCGCCCAATGGGACGATCCGGGTGAAAGATGCCCATGCCATCTTGCAATCGTTTTTGGGACATCCTAATGTGGGGTCTAATGCATTATTGGCATTCTATGAGGCTGTAAAGAGTGTCTACCGCGATTTGATTATTCCCAATGAATATAAAGAAATTGATCACTATTTTGAATTCCACGTTCAAATTTTTGATAATAATCTGCAGGAGGGTTATATATGATTCGGCGATTCAATTATTCCAAATAAGGATGAAGAATTTGACCACTTTTCTAAATTCCATATTTACGATATGGTCGCTAAATGCCATTCCAAGGAGAATAAGCTATGAATATATTCAAATATTTCGATCTTGACTTGATGCCAGAAGAGCCTGAACTGGGATCGAATTCCCAAAAAACACAGAAAAGACGCAAAACCAAAAATATATTAAACACATTGCTTATGTATCTTTTTGTTTTGTTGGGAATAATAGGACAAAAGTTGATGGAAGTCTATCGGGCTGGTAAGCCGGTCAGTTGGGAAAGCCTTGGACCAGGCTTCCTTCTTATTGCTATTGTTATTGCAACGGTCATATTTCCGGTGGTTTTTCCAAAAGTTTTCGCGAAAATGCCGGCTCGAGCACGAAAAGCAGAGGGTGGTTGGTTTATTGTCCAGTTATGTGTCGCTTTTCAGAACGGATTTTTCTGGCAGGCACTACTAGGTTTGATAATTCCTAAGTGATTTTGATAATAATCCCTAAATCCAATAAATAGGGATATGATCTATATAATAATCAGATATTTTAGAGATAGTGACTTTAAGTTTCAAGTAAATACCAACACTTTTCCTTTCCTGTGTGATATCAACTGTTTCCGCAGTGTGCTCCCCAATTTGTGTAAGTAGTGATGGATATAATGCTTTTATAGGTAGTTTGTCTTGGAAAAATACATGTGGAAATGACAGCGGTGATGTGTTGTTAGGATATTGCGAAATAGGAGTTTATTAGTAACTACTCAGCCTGAATAGAGACGAAAAGCGAAAATAGGTGTTAGGAACAGTAATGCAGACAAAGCCAATAGCGAGTGAAACTGATATACGCATCGCATACCAACAAGGGGTGGAAGCGGTGATCTTGCTGTTTCAGCA
>JACRLB010000017.1 GCA_016235445.1 Chloroflexota bacterium
AGGCGTTTCTCGGCTAATTTTTGCATCACTTCCAACCGACTGATTTCTTTTGTGCTCATATTCAACGTCTCCATTTCGCGTCCTCCGAAGGGGACATTTTAACTTTGGCGAAAAGTGACATTTCTACTTTGGGCTAACAAAAGGAATCTTCACCTTGACAAATTAGAACAATTGTTCTATATTAAGAGCAGTTGTTCTTTTTCTGCTGGTTCCAAAAAGGAGATTTCCCATGAACCGTTCCCTCAACATTGAATTGCTCCCCTTCCTCAAAAGCGTTTCTCTTAAACGCGGGGCGATCTTTGGCGGCATTCTCGTCAGCGCCCTGCTTGCCTTTGAGGTGTTCAATTTTGGCACCACTTCGTTTGCCTTGCAGGATGTACTTGGCGATTTGAAGTTTGCAGGGATTCGCTGGTCTGCCATCCTTGCCTTTGCCTTCTGTGGAATTGACTTTGCAGGCATTGCCCGCATCTTCACCCCGGAGCAGGGCCGCGATGAGCCTGCTGAAGTCTGGTATCTGTTTGGCGCGTGGCTGCTTGCCGCGGCGTTCAATGCCATGCTTACCTGGTGGGGTGTGGCTGTGGCCATCACCAATCACACCGCGCTGGGCGGGTCGCTTGTCGGGCAGGCCGCGTTGACAAAAATCGTGCCGATCTTTGTGGCCGCCATGGTCTGGTTGATTCGCGTGCTCATCATCGGAACTTTCTCAGTAGCGGGTGAACGCCTCTTCACACTTGCGGATGTTCACAACAGTTACTCAACCTACCGCAATCAGCCGGCTTATAAAGCCCCCGCGCCTCAACCGCGGACCTCGAACATGCCCGCCGCAAATTATCCACGCCCTGCGCCCAAGCCGCGCCCTGTTTCCGACTACAACATTAACCGCCCCGAGCCAACCTATCACCCTGTTGGCATGAATGCGATGAATCGCGAACAAAATCAATCCACACGGAGGTAGTCTTTCTCGTAAAAGGTTTTTTGTTTCTCTCCCTATTCAACCGCTGAGACGTCCGCAAGGGCGTCTCATGCGTTAACTGTTTTGGAGTCAAGCGGCTTGCCGCTTGAAGTAATGGAGGCTCATGTGTAGAACCAGTGCAAGAGAGAAAACCCTTTAACGCGAACACTTGCGCCGCGCGCCAGTGCGGTGTTACGCAAATTGGGCGAATAACGCGAATTTTTTCGCGTTATTCGCTACATTCGGAAAATTCGCGTTAAGAATTTCGATCTTTGAAGGCGTTGCCGCATCCATACTTTTTAGACATAAGTCGTAATGGATTACTCCATCAGCAAGCCGATGGACTCCAGAGTCTACTCAAACTCATCCAGTGTGCTTTCGCCGTGGGTTAATAGGTAAAGCCCGCGCGGGTTGCCTTCGTTTTTATCGAAGACGAAATCGGTGATGATATAGCTTGCTTTGAATGCGGTTTCGAATAATTCGCGGGTGAAGAAGCGCCAGTCACGGGCGAGGGCGAAGTCTTTGGATTTTAGCTCGAGAAAATTGACGGGAATCTCAGCGAGGAGCAGGCGGTCTTCAAAGGCTGGGAGATGTTCGGGTGGGCGGGGCAGGCCTTCGGTCGGAGATTGAAGCGAATAAAAGGGACGCAGACCGGAGCGGGTGACGTGATCCAATTTAAGGGTGGGGCGCGCCTGTTTGCCAAGTCTGCTTTCGACGCGGCGGGTGTTGATCCACCAATCCACTTGAAAGCGGTCGGAGGGCAGGCCTGCGTTGAGGCCGTCGCGCATTTCGCCGTATTCTTCGCGGCGGTAGGTGGCGCTGACCGCGCCCAGTTTTGCGATGTTGAGATGCGCGTTGCGGCTGAGCAGGGGATCGTAGGTCCAGGTGATGTGATCGAGTCTTTGGCGGCGTACCATTTGCCATTGCGCGCGTTTGAGCGCAAAGCCCGCGCCGCTGTCACGTTGATCGGGAAGAATGCCCATCATGTGCGAGCAGTGTTTCGGGCGCGGGCCGTCGGGCGTTTCTTCGAGGCCGGGGAAGCCAAACAAAAAGCCGACAAGTTTTTTCTCGGCGAATGCGCCGAGCACAAGCCCGCCGTTGTGTACGGCGGTGATGAGCAGGTGCATGGGAACGATGTCGGTTTCGGAGTCAGGCCAGATGGCGCGCTGGAGGTCTTCGATCAACCGCATTTCTTCGGGCGTTTCGATCAGGTGAATGTTGAAGTTTGTCATGGTTGTCTTGGGAGGATGGATGCAAGGGTGTCCGTTACCCGGCTCCATGCGCGCTGGTACCAGGGTTTGCGGAGCAGGTAATCGAGGCGGTAGGTGAAGCGCGCGGGCATCAGGCCGAAATAGCGCGGCATCGAGTCTATGGCGCAGGTGCGGTTCACGGCGAAGTAATCGAGCCAGAAGGATGAGATCGGGAAGTTCGGCAGAACGCCTTCGAGAAAGACTGTGAATGCGCGCAGGGTGATCGGCGAAAGGGGGGTGAGATAACGGTTTCGATGAGTTACCTCCATGATGGTTTCGACGATCTGTTGCAGTGTGAAAAATTCACTGCCGCCCAGTTCGTACACCTGGTTGAGCGTTTCGTCTTTTTCAAGCGACCACAACATGCAGGTGACGAGGTCTTCCACCCACACGGGTTGTACCACGGTGCGTCCGCCTGCGGGGATGGGAAACACTCCCAACGAAGAACGGATGAGACGGGATAAATTATTGGTGAAGTGATCTTCCGCGCCGTACACGAGCGAAGAGCGCAGGATCGTGTATGGAACCTTTCCATTGCGGATGTGCTCCTCGGCGATGCCTTTCGCTTTGAAAGCGGGATATCCCGAAGCGCGCGCCGCTCCAATGTGACTAAGATAGACGATTCGATCCGCGCCCGCATCTGCCGCCGCTTCGACGAGATTTTCCGTCCCTTGAATATCGGTGGTCAGCAAACTTCCGCGGCTGCCCTGATTTTCCGCGCTGGCAAGGTGGAAGATGGTATCCACATCCCGCAGGGCGGCGCGCAAGCCGCGCTTATCGGCCAGAGACACGACTGCCACTTCCACGGGCACACCCTTGGGCAGGCGCGGCGTACGCGGCGAAGGACGGATCAACGCGCGCAATGGGTATCCAATGGACGAAAGCTGACGCACGAGGGTGCGCCCAATAAAACCAGTTGCGCCGGTGACGAGGATCATGTTTGGGATTATAGCAGAGGCAGGTAAACAGGCAGACAAGTAAACAGGAAAATATTAAACAAAAGACACGGAAGTGCAGAGCTTTATAACTTTGCACTTCCGTGTCTTCTTTGATACGTGTGTACCTGTCTACCTATGTACTTTGACAATGTCACATTTCAAAACCTTTTACCACAAAGTCCACAAAGGGTCACAACACTTGCGCCGCACTGCGTTCCCTGGCACCGCCCGCCAGGGCAGGTGTGTTGCAGTGCAGGTGAGGAGAGCAAAATGCTAAACCCCTGAGGGACTCGAACCCCCGACCCCTTCGGTGTAAACGAAGTGCTCTAACCAACTGAGCTAAGCGCCCGGGAGAACCGCATTATAGCATGTGATTCTAAAAAATGAAAAAAAAATTACCCTGCGTTATAATCGCATTCATCAAACAGGAGAAGACTCATGACTGACTCAAAACCTCTCAATTGGACATCCGCGCCCGGCATTGGCTATACCGTCATCCGCCGCGGCGATGGCGGTATGACCTTAACCTTCACCGATCTTTCCGATGCCACCATGGCGCACTGGCACGAATTTGCGCTCGAGCATTTGATGGGTTCCGACCGCCGTACGCGCAATTTGTATGACCTGCGCGCTGTAAAGGAGATTCCCGAAAAAGCCGTCCGCATGGCGGTGGATGCGAACAGCGACCCCTCGGCGCGCAACATCCGCGTGGCGGTGGTGCTGGCAGACCAATCCATTGCGGATGCGATCCGTAACGTGGCCGCGCTCGCGGAGACGGGGCTTGCCTCTGCGATGAAGATTTTTACAGACATCAACGAAGCCGAAGCCTGGCTGGCGCGCCCGTTGGATCAGATTCCATAGCTGTCATTGCTTCGTCGCGAAGAACATGGGCGCTCCTCGCAATGATATAACCATCGCATGAAATCACCTTCTCTTCAGATCGGGAAGTTCACATTTGATTGGGGTTCCCGCACGTATGTGATGGGCATCCTGAATGTGACTCCCGATTCGTTTTCGGGGGATGGGATCATCAGCAAAGGGGAAACGGTAAAAGCGGCATTATCGCAGGCGGATGGATTTCTCGCCTCAGGTGCGGACCTGTTGGATGTGGGCGGCGAATCGACACGTCCCGGCTCTGCGGCAGTTTCAGCGGATGAGGAGTTGGAGCGGGTGATTCCAGTCATCCAAGCCATTCATAAAACGTTTCCAGATGCTTTAATTTCAATCGATACCTGCAAGGCGAAGGTCGCTGAAGAGGCGATTCGAGCGGGCGCGCAGATTGTCAACGATGTGTGGGGGCTGAGAGCAGATTCCGAATTGGCGCATGTCGCGGCGAAATACAAAACGCCGGTCATTTTGATGCACAACCGCAGTAACCCTGCCAGTGTGGATGTCCGCGAAAAACTGGGGAATGCTTATATTGGCTCGGAGTATCAGAACCTGATCGAAGATGTTAAACGGGAATTGCTCGAGAGCGTGGCTTTGGCGAAAAATGCCGGGGTGGATGAGTCGCTCATAGTTTTAGATCCAGGCATCGGCTTTGGAAAGACGCGGGAGCATAATCTTGAGCTGGTCAACCATCTGGGTGAAATCCGCTCGTTGGGATATCCGATCCTGTTGGGCACATCCAGAAAATCATTTATCGGTTTTACTTTGGATTTGCCGCCCGATCAGCGCGTGGAAGGCACAGCCGCAACCGTGGCTGTTGGAATCGCGCGCGGCGCGGATATCATCCGCGTGCATGATGTGAAAGAAATGGCGCGGGTTGCGAAAATGACGGACGCACTGGTGAGGCATGGATAATTATTCGAAAGACCTTCTCCGCACGGGAATTATCGAAGCGAAAACAGGCGACCGCAATGTTGCGCGCCGTTACCTCGACCGCGCAATTTACATGACGGGTTCGCATGATGTGCTGGCCGAGGCATGGTTTTGGATGGGCGAGATCACGGATGACCGCGTTGAAAAACGCAAGGCGCTGGAGAATTGTCTCGCGCATGACCTGCGTCATTCGCGCGCGCGCCGCGCGCTTGCGATTTTGGACGGCAAGCTTAAAGCCGATGATGTGATCGACCCCGATCATTTACCGCCTGCGCCCGAAGGGTTGCGCGCCGTTGATGCGCAGAGATTTATGTGCCCCAAATGCGGCGGGCGCATGGCGTTTGCGCCGGATGGCCAGGCGCTGGTTTGCGAATATTGCACGCGCAATCAATCGCTCGATGCCGGGCCGCAGACCGATGATGAAAAAGATTTCATCGTTGCGATGGCAACCATGAAGGGACATGGCAAACCGTTGCAGGAACAGGTTTTTCATTGCAATGGCTGTGGCGCGGAATTCATTCTGCCGCCCGGGCAAATTTCCGCAAATTGTGTCTATTGCGATTCGCCGCATGTGGTCAGTTTGGAAAAGGCCAAAGACCTGCTTGCGCCGGATGCCATCCTCCCGCACGCCTTCGACCAGAAACGCGCCACACGTTTTCTAATCGAATGGGTGGAGGATCAGCGGATCAAACCTGAAAAAAAAGTTGACCTGCCGCAGGGTTTGTATTTGCCGCTTTGGACGTTTGATGTGGGCGGCGCGATCGAATACACTGCTGAAAAGGTGGAGTACGAGGAAGACTCCTTCCTGAACCCCGACAAGCCAAAAGTGATTCGCGTGACGGATCAGTACCCCGTGATGGTGGATAACCTGCCGCTTCCTGCTTCCCGAAAACTGTCTGCTGTTTTCTTGAAGCTGATCCCCGTCTTTGACATAAAGTCTGCCAAGCCATACGACCCGCGCTTTCTTGCAAGCTGGCCCGCCGAAATCTACGACGTGCCGATGGCAGATGCCTCACTCGATGCCCGCAGTCAGACCTACAATGCCTATAAAAAGAAACTCCCACATTTGATCAATGGAATGAATCTAGTGCGTACCTCATCCGCGAATTTGGTGGTGGAATCCTTCAAGCTGGTTCTCCTGCCTGTGTGGTTGACCGAACTTCCCTTCGACGGGCGCGAGCATCTGGTGTTAATCAATGGGCAAAGCGGGGTGGTCGCCAGTGACCTGACAGAGCAGGAGGAGGAATCTGAGTCGGGCGGGTTGTTCAATTTCCTGGCGGATTTACTGGAGGAATAATCATCGGGTTTCGCATGGATATATTTTATTCTTTTGTGTATAATCTTTGCATCGCCCTGATAGTTCAATGGACAGAACAAGGCACTCCTAAGGCTTAGATGTAGGTCCGATTCCTACTCAGGGCACTCGAAATTTTATCGAAAACTTTAAGGTTTCTCTTATAAAAAGGGCTTGCAAAATTTTAAAAGCCGTAGTAATATTGACCTTGATGAGCGCTAGGGTGCCCCCCTCACCCTGGCGCTCATCATTTAAGTTAATAGCCAAAACAACAAAAAAAGCGGACGCTTGCAAGCGTCCGCTTTTTTGATTCTATTTTTTCGGGCTTTTTATCATTTGCCTGGCGGTTTGCAACAACTCATGCGCCGAGCGGAGCGTGCCTTCGCCCACTTCGCCAAGCATTTGCGAGAGTTCGAGCAGGCGTGGTTCGCCTTCGAGCGTTTCCACGCGGGTGAGGGTGCGGCCTTTGTCCACAAGTTTTTGGACCTGGTAATGCTGGTCGCCAAAGACGGCCAGTTGGGGAAGGTGCGTCACGCAAAAGACCTGATGCGTGCGCGAGAGATTCCATAATTTCTGGCCGACCACCATGCCCACGCGCCCGCCAATGCCCTGATCAATTTCATCGAAGATCAGGGAAGGGACTTCGTCTGCACGCGCCATCACGTTTTTCAGGCCAAGCATCAGGCGCGAGGTTTCACCGCCGGAGGCGATCTTTGCCAGCGGCTTAAGTCCTTCGCCGGGGTTGGGGGCCACGAGAAATTCCACGCGGTCGAATCCGTTTTGGTCGAAGGCGATGCGGGTTCCATCTGCAAGCGGAGCGCCGTTGGGGTCGGGCTTGGTTTGGAAATCCACGCCGAATTTTGCAGACGCCATCTTCAGGTCATCGAGTTCGAGCTCGATGCCTTTACCCATTTCAACAGCGGCGGATTTGCGTTTCTCGGTCAGTGTGTTGCCCTGCTTGCCGAGTTTTTCGAGCAGTTTGGCTTCCTGCATTTCCAGTTCGTCAATGCGGTCTGCCGCGCCGGTGATGGTTTCGAGTTGCTTGCGAGCATCGGCTCCGTAGGCAATCACTGCGGGAATGTTGCCGCCATATTTGCGGGTGAGCGAGTGGATGAGATCCAAACGCTCTTCCACATCTTCCAGGCGTTTCGGGTTGAATTCGATCTCTTCGAGATAATTCCGCAAGCCGTGGATGATGTCGGACATCGTATCCAGCATGATCTCGGCCTGATTCGCCAACTCGGACTGGCCCGCATCTATTTTTGCAAGCGTGGCCAACGCCTGTGCCGCCTGCCCAACCAAATCTGTTGCGGCGGGAGTTTCGGGCGAGCCTTCTTCCAGCACGGCCAATGCTTCCTGTGCATTCTGCGCCAGAGACTCGGCGTTTGCCAGCCTGTCGCGTTCCTTGCGAAGTTCTTCGTCTTCGCCCGCTTTCAATTGCGCCTCTTCGATTTCCTCGGCTTGATAAGTGAGGATTTCAATTCTGCGGTCTGAATCGGCCTGGGCTTTGCGCAGGTCTGTCAATTCGCGGCGGAGATTCAACAGGGCATGGTAGGTTTGGCGGTACTCTGTCAGCGGCCTGGCAACTTCTGCGTAGCGATCGAGCAGGCCCAGGTGTGCGCGAGGATCGAGCAGAGACAAATGCTCCGCCTGCCCGTGGATGTCAATCAACAGCGCGCCAAGTTCCTTCAATAATCCAACATTCACCGTGCGGCCATTCACCCGCGCCACACTGCGCCCCTCCTTGCGGACTTCGCGCATCAGCACCACGTAATTTGGATCGTCCATCAGCTCTTCGCGGTTGAGGACTTCATGCACCGCCTCTTTTTCCGGACCTTTGAGCTGGAACACACCCTCGACAAAGGCCGCCTCTGAATCAGTGCGGACGAAGGTCGTATCTGCCTTGCCGCCGATGAGCATGACCACCGCATCGAGGATGATGGATTTGCCCGCGCCCGTTTCGCCGGTCAGGATGATGAGGCCCTGCCCGAAGCGCAGATCAAGCTTGTCTATGATCGCAAAGTTTTGGATGTGGAGTTCGGTTAGCATAAGGTTATCTTGTCAGTTGAATTCCGGAGATGCGCGAATAAACAGTGGGGGCAACCACAACAATGTAAACACCGAGCGCGATCAGGGCAAACATATTTCCCATAAAAAATAACGCCGCCATCACTGGAAGCGCGCCAACGACCACGCCCACAGCGCAGGATGTATAAAGCGCCTTCGAGCGGCGTTTGTTGACCGCGCGCAGGGCGATGTTCGCAATGAATGTCCCGGCCCCGCCGCCGATGGCCGCCGCAATGAAGATCGTATAAAACCCCAGGAAACTTGCCACCACCCCCGTGAGTGAGCTGGCAATCAGCGAAAGCACAAAGGTCACGCCAAACCCAATCAGATAGTCGTACCACAAGGCTGTATCAAAGGTTTTTTGGTGTGTGCGGACGCAATCCTTGCACAAGTATCCGGTGGGAGTCCGCACCGCGCAGGAGGCGCACATGGGACGGTCACAGCGTTTACAGCGCAGGCTCGTCTCACGGGTGGGGTGGGCATAGCAATAGGTAATGTTCGTATCGGTCATCGTGGGAATCCTAAAGAGTTTTCGTTCATGTGGGCGGTGATATTCCGATAGAAATACCCCGGGTCTCCAAAGCGCACAAATTGAGCGGTAACATCAGCGGCAGTCACGTTGACCACATCATCTTCCATTAAAGGCGACGGCGGCTGACCATCCACACTCAGAACTGCATTTTCACTTTTGATGGCAATATTGACAGAAGAACCTTCCGATAAAACGACTGCGCGATCCACGGAAAGATGGGGAGCAATCGGCACCAGCAAAATATTACGTAACTCCGGCGGAAGGATCGGCCCGCCTGCCGCGAGCGCATAAGCGGTTGACCCCGTAGCCGTGGATGCAATCAACCCATCCGCAACATAACTGGTGAGCTGGCGGGTATCCACGAAAGCGGTCAAACGCACGGGGCGCAGGTTTTGCCCGCGCGCCACAACCACTTCGTTCAACGCATTCGACGTCCCGATACTCTCGCCCGCGCGGACGTGTTCCGCCCTCAGCATCATGCGGTTCTCGATCCACGCTTCGCCGTTGAATAATTTTTCAAAGTACCCGCGCCACTCCTTGCGGTCCACTTGAATGAGAAACCCAAGCCTGCCCAAATTCACACCCAAAATAGGCACACCCGAAGGCGCGCACAAATGCCCGGCTCTCAGCACACTGCCATCCCCGCCCACGGCGATGAGCATGTCAAACTTCCCCTTCTTTACTGCCTTGCGAAGTTCCTCGTCATACAGCGAACCGCAGGGCACATCCATGCCTTTTTCCCTGAGGAACGCGGCCATGGCTTCTGCTTCAGCAAAGGCTTCAGGCATTTTCGGATAGGCTACGACAACAGGACGCTTGGATATAAATGACGCAGACATGACGAAATTATACCTTGACCCTATGCCAGCTTTTGATCACAGACATGACGAAACCCGCATCTTTTACAACGGGACGGCTGATCATGCGACCGAGCGACATCTTTCTTCCCTTCATCGACTCGCATGTCTGCCAGCAACTCAATCAAAGCAGACTCCAACTCCTTTGTGTATTCAATCGCAAAATCACGGTTCTCGTAGTGGATGATGCCATACGATGGACGGTTGCCGTAGGTTTTCTCAACCAGCAGGCAATACGACGCCAGTTGATAGATATGCGAATCATACGGCGCTTCCGGCGCCCGCCCGGACTTCACCTCCACGGGAATGATCTGCCCGCTCTTCTCGATCAGATAATCAGGCTTGCCTGTCAGCCCAAGCGCGGCGTAAAAAAGCGGTTTCTCCACTTCCCCCCAGCCGCGCGTGTCGGTGTAGATGACCCGTCCGCCGGGCAGGCCGGCCTCTTTTCGCTGGCGGTTCGACTGCCAGAAAAAGAATATGGCGAAAATGAGCAGGGCAAGGGAAATGTAAAGCATTTCAGTGGCGCGTGTCCAGTTATCAGTGAACGGGTTACAGTTTTTCCGCCAGCCTTATGATTCTGCCAAGCCGTGTAAAAGCCGCACTGTCGAGGTTCTTTTGTCTTTTTTTCAAGACTTTAACGAACTCATCCCTGTTGAATTCGTTTATGGCGGGCAGTGTTCTTTCCGCGTGCTGTGGCGCTTCCTTGGGGCGGCAGGTGGATAGATGCTCGAGCAAATAAGGGAGGATGGCGCGGCTGTATTCTTCGTTCGCGGCGGCGGTCTGTGCCAGCGCAGAAATGGAATTGTCAATGGTGATGACCGAGCCTTCTTCCCTGGCTTTCTTGATTTCATCCAAATGCTTGAAAATGAGTTCAGGTTTCACCCTGGCAATTTCCGCGAGAGCGGTCATTGCCCCCCAGACCATGTTATTGTGTTTGCTTTTTAATAGCTTTATAAAATCTTCGCCATAAGGTTCAATGAGATTTGGTTCGATGATGCCGATTTCATACATCACGTGGATGCAATCCCAATGAATGTTTTTATTTTCATTCCACATATTTTGGGCAATTTCACGAATGGCGGTCTTGTCTTCCCGCGCGGCAAGGTCTCGCGCAAGGTCGAGGTTGGGCGTTCTGTCGCGGCGGGTTTGTAAATAAGCGAGGCGGTTTAGTACATCAGACATGAGCTGGCCTTTTCTTCAATATGAATCATAGTTGTGCGGCGCAATAAGCTACCAGCAGAAGAATCGCCGCCAGAAGCAGGGTCAGGCCAACGGTCCGCGTGAGAGCCGAGGCAACAACCTGTCGGCCATGCCGTTTGTGCAAATCCGTCCCAGCCGCAAGCTCTGCCTGATTCTCGGAGGGAATCCCATTTTTACGATACCACCACGAGCGGCGGCAATATAGATAGTTTCCTATATCAGAAGAGCGGATCGGGCGCATTGGCAGAGTATAGCACAAATTTTCTATGCCATCATATCCCCTTCCCCTCATTTTTATTAAGGGATAGATGTTTGAAAGATATGGATATTTGAACTTGTTTTTGGGAAAGCCCAAAGGCAGTGAAAGTATAATCAGCCCATCATGCTCACCTCTGAAACCATTCTCAAAACCACATTTGGATACGACACCTTCAAGCCGCTCCAGCGCGAGATCATCAATAACGTAATGGCGCGCCGCGATACCCTCGTCATCATGCCCACGGGCGGCGGCAAGTCGCTCACTTATCAAGTGCCTGCGTTAATGCTCGACGGCCTCACCGTGGTTGTTTCGCCGCTGATTGCTTTGATGAAAGACCAGGTGGAGCAGTTGAGGGCGTTGGGCGTCTCTGCGGTTTTTCTCAACAGCTCGCTATCCCCTGAAGAATATCAAACGAATATGGACTCGGTAAAAAGTGGACGGTCCAAACTACTTTACGTTGCGCCCGAGACTTTACTGACTCCCAGGCTTTTCTCGCTTCTCTCTTCGCTGAAACTTGATCTGCTCGCGATTGACGAAGCCCACTGCATCTCAGAGTGGGGCCACGACTTCCGCCCCGAATACCGCCAGCTTGTGGACGTGCGCCGTAAATTCCCCTCTGCCGTGTGCATGGCATTGACCGCCACCGCCACCCCCCGAGTCCGCACGGATATTATGTCTTCGCTGGGGTTCACACAGTCAAACGAGTTCCTCGCTTCTTTTAATAGAGAGAACCTGTTCATTGAAGTGACGCCCAAGAAAGACCCCATTTCACAAACCCTGAGTTTTCTTCAAAATTTCAAAGACCAGTCGGGCATTATCTATTGCTTCTCCCGCAGGCAGGTGGATGAACTCGCCGCGACCCTCGCGCGCTATAAATTTTCCGTGAGGCCGTACCATGCGGGGCTGGAGGATGGCGAACGCAAGCGCAACCAGGAAGCCTTCATCCGCGACGACGCGCAGATCATCGTGGCGACGATTGCCTTTGGCATGGGCATCAACAAGCCCAACGTGCGCTTCGTCATCCATTTTGATCTGCCGAAAAGTGTCGAAAGCTATTATCAGGAAATTGGCCGTGCGGGGCGTGACGGCCTGCCTTCGCATTGCCTGCTGTTATACAGCTATGGCGATGCGGGCAAGATCAAATATTTCATCGAGCAAAAGGAAGAGCCTGAGCGCAGTGCGTCCTACCAGCATTTGGAGGCGATGACCCGCTACGCTGAAGGCAGTATTTGCAGGCGCAAGCCTTTGCTCTCGTATTTCGGCGAAACCTACTCACAGGAAAATTGCGGCACCTGTGACAATTGCGGCGCAGAACCCAGCTCGCAGACAGACATCACCATCCCTGCTCAAAAGTTTTTATCCTGCGTCAAACGCAGTGGAGAGAAGTTCGGCGCGGGGCATATCATTGATATTTTGCTCGGCTCAGAGAACGAGAAGATTCAGAAATACAACCATCAGACATTATCCACCTATGGCATTGGCAGGGAGTTGACCAAGAGCCAGTGGATGCACATTTCCCGTCAACTGGTGGAGCGCGGGTTGTTGAATCAGGAACCTGCTTATCGTGTGTTGTCGGTGACTGCCAGGGGGTTGGAAATGCTCAAATCGCGGGAGCAGGTGAAGGGTCAAATAAATGAGGCGAAGCGCAGTGAGAGGTCAGGCGCGAGAATCAAATCCACATCGGCTGAAGAAGCGGAATATGATAAGTCTCTGTTCACTTTACTGCGCAACAAAAGAAAAGATTTGGCAGATGCTTCAAACGTGCCGCCTTATGTAATTTTTTCAGACAAGACGCTTGTGCAAATGGCCGCGTATTTTCCACAGGACAAAGACAGCCTGCTGAACATGAGCGGCATGGGCAGGGTGAAGTACGAACGATACGGCGCGGATTTTCTGACGATCATCAAAGAATATTGCCGCGAAAATAAGATCGAGGAAAAATATAAGTCGCCGATGCGCGAGAAAGATGATGCCGGGCGGCGCTATATGGCGGTGGGCGAGGCGTACAACGCGGGTGAGAGCCTCGAGAATTTGATGGCGCGTTATGGCGTGACGGCGGATACGATTCTGAATCACCTGGCGCGGTTTATGATGGCGGGCAACCCACTGCGTTCGGCAGAGGATTTGATCGCTCTTTCCAAGCTGACGCCTGACCAACAGCAAAAAGTTTTTATAGCGTTTGACGAATTGGGCGCAGACATGCTGAAGCCCATTCATGAAAAATTAAACGCAACCGTAAATTATGACGAGTTGAAGATTTTGCGCCTGTGTTATTTGTGCGAGAAGAATTGAACATGAAGACTCCGCCCGGCAAGCCCAGGTTTTGGATGACGCTTCAACAGCGCGCAAGCCGAATTGCCGGTGAATTGAACGATCTTTCGCGCGGCTGGCTCGGTGTGTTGTGGATCGCCGCGCAACGGACATTAAAACCCGATACCGCGGTGATGGCTTCAGGCATTGCCTACTTTGCGCTTTTCTCGCTGTTTCCTTTAATTCTCTTGAGCATTTCCATTGCAAGTTTCAGCCTCGGCCCGAATGTGGACCAGCATATCATCGTTCAAAGATTGGAGTTTCTGGCCCCGGCATTGAGCCAATTATTGGGCGACAATATTGACCAGATCATCCGGGCGCGCGGGTCGGTCAGCAGTGTCGCGCTGGTCGGTTTGATCTGGTCGGCCTCTTCGGTTTTTTATACGCTCACCCATACGCTCAATGAAATCTGGCATAAAAAGCAAAGCCGCGCCGCGTGGAAGCGGCGCGGGCTGGCAATCCTTTTTGTGCTGGCATTTGTTGGGCCAACACTCTTTCTGATTTCGCTGGCGGGCAGTGTGCTGGCTAACCTGCGTTTCTGGCTCCCGAATCAGATTCTCCCGTTCCGCGGGGAGATCAGCCTGGTGTTGACCATCCTGCTGGATATCGCCTTGTTTATGGCAATTTATATGATGCTCCCACATGGAAAGTCTACATGGCGCGAGATACTCCCCGGCGCATTTGGCGCCGGGTTACTTTGGGAAATGGCGAAGAAAACCTTTCTGGCTTTTGTTGCCACGTACATTTCCATCTCCAACCTGGTGTATGGAACGGTGGCGGCCATTATTGCCTTTCTTATCTGGGCGTATGTGGGCAGTCTGATCTTCCTTTTTGGTTCGTATTTGAGTGTTTCTTATTGGGAGCATAAACAAAACGACTCCGAGTGATTAAAAAATTACACGCCGAGGGATTCTCAGCGTGTACCCCAAGTTCCGTATCTGTATTCCCCTCAGGGCCACTGATACGCCGGTAAGCAGAGGTTTTATTCCGAGATCATCCCGATAAAGACGGGCGCAATGACTGGGTCAAAGTGCGCGCCAGATTGTTCGGCGATATGTTCAACCGCATCTGCACATGACCATGCGCGGCGGTAGGGCCTGTCTGAGGTGAGGGCGTCGTACACATCCGCGAAGGCGAAGATGCGTGCATAGAGTGGAATGGATTCGCCAGCCAGCCTGTCCGGGTAGCCGCTCCCGTCCCATTTTTCGTGATGGGAGCGCGGGATCGACAAAGCAGACGCAAGGTAGTAAATTGGCTTAAGAATCTCCGCGGCAATGAGGGGATGGCGGCGCATGATCTCCCATTCCTCTTTGGTCAGCGGGCTGGGTTTGAAGAGGATGCTGTCTGGGATGGCTACCTTGCCAATATCATGCAGGATGGCGCCGCGTTTAATGTGGATCAAATCCACATCTGGCAGGCCCAGGCGATGTCCAAGCATCAGGGCCATTTTCGTCACACGGCGGGTGTGATCTTCGGTTTCCTGGTCTCGAAGGTAAAGAGCCTGAGACCAGCTTTCAATCGTTTTATCGTAGGCGAAGGTCAATTCGTCGCTCGATAATTGCTTGTGTGTTGTTATGTCGCGGACGAACATGATGTTCTGGTCATCGGTAAAGGGGACAAGCCGCGATTCGTACCAAAACTTACCTTTGAACGCTTCGAGCATATACTCGAACAAAACCATTTTGCTGCCGTTATGCAGTTCACGGAGCGCGTTCTTGTATTTTTGCCAGGCTTCTGCGGGCACGAAGTCTTGAAATTTGGCGGAAGATTTTTTTTGACTGGGGATATGCAAATGAGGGTCGTTGCCGGCTTTATAGTCCAGTATCTTTCCGTTGTTATCCAACACCAACATCAGGCCGTCGAAGGCGCGAAACATAGCGTCCAGCCTTTGTTCGGTGCTGGGGAGGGTATTTAATAGAATGTCTGGGTGCATGGCTGGTGAATACCGCTGGTTACTGATTGGTAAGGTCCCTGTATTGCCTGGCGAAATCAGAGAGGGATTCGGCGCGAATCGAAACGATCACATCCAGGTCTTCCTTGCTGAGTGAGAAGGTTTCGCCGAGGTATCCCTTTTGCAGGGCGGTGTGGGGGTCATGCAGGAGCATTTGACAGAATTGGCGGTTAACAATGGCGGCGGCAAAAATACGGCTCAACCCGTCATTTGATTTTGGCGCTGGTTTAACACCCATTCTTATCTGAGGCTGGTACATAAATGTTGAGATCATATTGTTTTACCTTGTAGATATAAATTTTTCTGAACACTTCCCTGGCGGGCCAACAGCCAGAAAATGCCAACGGCGATGAATACGTCACCCAGGCTGAATGCCACCTGGTAGGCAGACCAGGCCGGGGGGAGGAACCGATCCGCAAGCCACTCGAAGCGGGTATCCTGCGGGCGGAGGAGAATATCCTTTGTGCCGAAGCGCTCACCAGGCTGGATGTCCTCCAGCGTTGTCTGTGAAACCAGGTGACTGGCGGCCTGCGGGCTGATGGGCATAAACCCGCCGTTCGCTGCTATAACCGTGAAGTTGAGCGCTGTTCCAACAAGCAGGATCATCATCCCGGGCTGGTGGCGATTCAACCATGCGAAGATCAAAAGCACAGCCTGGGAAAGCGGCAAAAGGTAGTTCAGCCAGTACTCTGGAATATTTGGTTGGCTACCCGGCAGGTAAAATGCGATAAACTGAGGTAGAAAACCTGCAAATATCAGCCAGAGATATTTCAGATCTGGCGGCTGGTATGGATGGCCGCGCCAATGCGCCCATCCCAAACCAGCCAACAGCCCCGCAAGAATGGCGAGGGCCAAAATCACTAACGAGTGCTCCCGCCGCTGTCTTCAGGAGCGCCAACTCCTACAACCAGCATGGTCAGGGAGAGTACCAGGAAGAAGAGTTGAATGTGCTGACGGTTGATTTTGGAAAAGGACACGATGGCGAGGTTAAGTTTGTTTTGCATGGGAAACTCCTTTTTGAAAAACTTGCCAATGGAACTCCAATGTACTTAAGATACACATACCCAGGCTTTAAAACAGGCTCAAAAATAAGCCCGACTCGCCGCCAAAACAGGTCTTTTGGCCGGGTCGGGCTTGTTTTTAATAAATTTAGCCACAGATTTCACAAATCAGCGCGGATTCTTGATTTTTTCCGCGATATTCTGTGCCATCTGTGGCTGGTTTTATTTGGATACGAAGGATTTATTACGCAGTAAGCCGCTGGAAAAGTTCCTCGGTTTCGGTGGAGGGGGGAATCCCAAATTCGCGCTTCATGGCTTCGACGCAAGCCTGATACGTGCGCCTGATGGAGTTTTGGTCGCTGAGGCGGTGATACGCCTGCATGGCGATCTGGTATGCGGTCTCAAGAGCGGGATCGGATGAAATCGCGCGCTGGCAAATTTCCAGCGCCTTTTCAGGCTGGGCATTGGTTTGGTACAAATTCCCCAGCGAAACCAGCGCATTAAGATATATCTGGTTTAAGTATTCGCGGTACCGGGTGGCCCAGTCAGTGTAGACATGGTTGAGGTACGGTCCTTGGACCAAATCCACCGCTTTTTGGAAAAATTCTATTTTTTCCTGATCGCTTTCCGCCGCTTTGGCCCTGGTAATATGAGATTCAAAGGCTTCCACATCGTATTCATAATCCAGCTTGCGGTTAAAGGAGTAGTAAATATCCTTGTAGGTGATTACTTCCTGTCCCACGGCTTTGCGCAGACGGTAAATTTCATTCTTAAATCTCAACTTTATTTTGGCAGGCTCGTCCACCTCCTGCCAGAAGGCTTCGCCAATTTGCTCCTTCGTGAGGGGTTTGATCGTGGTTAAAAAATAAAAGAAGAGGTCTCGAGCGGCCTGGGTCTGCCAGTCGGATGAGGCGAGCGGCTTGCCACCCAAACTGACAACTTCTTCACCAAAGGCCTGAATGGTGAGGTGCGGGGTGGGAGCCTGCACAACGCGAGCCTGCCGCCGCAACTGACGGCGAATATCCGGCATTCCATCTATGAGGCGGTCTGCCTGTGTAAAAAGGCGGCGGAGGATAGGGGCGATTTCAGGTTTTTTTTGCAGACCCTCCAGCCAACTGCGCGCCTGGTGGACGGCGATTAAAACGGCATGGGGTATTTGCCCCCGGTCTCCGTAAAGGTTTTTAATAATCTCTGCCGCTTCGGCATAATTTCCCTTGTGGCAGGCGGCGGCATACCACAGACGAGTGACTGCCGCTTCCAGGCTGCGGCTGTCTTCCAAAAAATGTTCCTCGGCTTTTTTCAACGCCTGCACAGCATTGCGGGGCTTTTCTTCCAACAAGTAAAGACGCCCATTTAACAAACTAAAAAAGCCGTTCTCGTAATTCGACTTGTTATGCTTTATTGGCTTTGCCACATCTTCGAGGATGGTACGCGCGGTACTTGCATCCCTTTTTAATAAAGCCAGGTTTATCTTTGCAAAGGTTATCGAGTAGGACAGGAAACGATCATCCATCCCTTGAAAGGCGTCTGATGCATATTGATAATTCTGCTCTGCCAGGCTGAAATCTTCCAATTCAGCGAACAGGTCGCCAAGCCCGATCGAGATCAGAATATCGAGACGGGCATAGCGGCTGCGCTGGGCGCAGAGCAACCCTTCTTCAAAGGCAAAGGCGGCTTTTTCGTATTCACCCTGAACGTGATACATAACGCCCATGTTGTTCAGGAGGCTGGCCTGCCAGGGGAGGTTTCCGCTTTGCCGCCAGATTTGCAGGGCTTTTTCATAGGAATTGCGGGCATCTGCAAAATTTCCCATGGCGCGGTAGGCCATGCCAGTATCCATCAACAAGATGGGGACGCTGTTTTTTTCACTCCGTTGAAATAACTCCAGCGAACGTTCCAGGAATGGGACAGACTGGCGCACTTTTCCCAGGCGATATAACACCAATCCTTTGAGGCGCAAGGCGTCGGCATAAAGCAATTGCATTTCATCGCTTGTTTCCGTGGATTCGATTACTTCCTCTGCATCCCGCAGGGATGCGGTGTAATCTCCCAGATAGCGATAGGCTGTCGCGCGGCGAACAAGCGTCAGATTAAGACCGGAGGCGTTCTTTTCCTGGCGGTAGATTTGTTCGGCTTTGTTCAATAAATCCAGCCCTTCGTGTACGTCTCCTTTTGTGCAGATAATGTTGCCGCGAATGGAAAGCAAGCCCGGCCGATTACGCAAAATGGATGGGGGCAGTTCGTTGAGCCAGGCTTCCAGGGTGACAATGGCGCGTTGGAACATGGGCGTCGACGAGCGTTCGATCATCTCTGCCAGCAGGTTGACATCGTCTAATTTTTTGCAAATGTAATGTGCCTTTTCCCATTCGCCCAGCGTTTCATAGGCAGACTCGAGGCGGGAGAGGATCGGCGTCACTTCCTGCGGACGTTCGCGTTCGAAGCGCGCGCGGATAAAATCGCGAAAGAGGTGGTGATAGCGCAGCCATCTTCCATCCGCGCCGACGGGCAGGGCGAACAGGTTGTTGTTGGATATGGCCTTGATCCATTTTTGCCAATCCTGCTTTTCCGAATAAAATGTGGACAACACCATTTCGCAGATGGAGGCGTCGAATTCTTCGAAGAGTGCGGTGCGTAAAATAAATTCCTGCAAATCCTGGGGCTGGCGGTCGAGCACCTGCTGGCCGAGATATTCAAATAATGCGGCGCCTTCATCCACGGCAAGGCGGGTTGAGTTTCTGGGCAGGGTATCTGACCCTGAGAATTGCAGGCCTGTAATCCATCCCTCTGTTTCTGCGATCAATTGGCCGGCTTGTTCATCGGAGATTTGCAGTTTGTTATTCTGCGCAAGCAGGGCTTGTAATTCCTGCGGCTGAAAGGCCAGGTCTGAAAAGCTCAGTCCGCTGACCTGCTCGCGCGCGGCAAGCAGGGGCAGGTCGTTCAGGCTGGTGAGGATGCGCGAAGAGACGACCAGGTGGCAGTTCTCGTCCATGAGTTGGAGGAAACGGTTGATAAAGCTTTGAATGGGTTGGATGCCATCCAGCATGTGGAAATCGTCCAATATAAAAATAAAATGCTCGCGTATCTTTTCGATGATCTCGTTGCAGATCGTCACGAGCAGGCGTTCCATATCCTGCTCGAATGCAGACATGTTCTCGAGTACATTTTTAGACTGGGCGCCAAATTCCGGGAAGCGCTCGGTGAGGGCGGCAATAAAATATGCGGCAAAGCGCTGGGGATTACGATCCAGTTCATCGAGCGCGAGCCAACAGCAGGGCAGTTCACTTTGATTAACCAGGTCTATCAACAGGGAGGTTTTACCGTACCCTGCGGGGGCGGAAACAAGCGCCAGTTTTTTATCCAGCGCATCGAACAGCATATCCAGCAGGCGTTTGCGCGTGAGCAGTTCATCGCGGCGGCGCGGCGGGATGATCTTTGTTTTGCTGAGGGGGATGGGGTACATTTTTGTCTGGCCTATCCAGTAAAAAGCAAGTTGAAAATTAAATCATGCGCAGTGTATTTTATCCGTTAAACGGATTTTTTAAGCCTCCCATCCGGTTGATTTTTGAACATGCGTGCTATAATCGTTTTCGTTCGATAGGTCTGTGGTTTCGTAGTTATGGCTCTCCCGTTTTTAACGGGAAAACTATCGCCAACTAAAAAATCTGCCGCGAATTTCGCTAATTCACGCCAATTTTCAAACCAATTCGCGGAATTCGCGGCAAAAGGTTTGTTGTTTGAAATTCAATCCCGCCAGAAACGGGAGAGCCGTAGTTATTCAATCCAACTACCGAACCGCCCGACCATCCAGCACTCAACTAAAATGTCCTTCGCCCACTTACACGTTCACACTGAATATTCCCTGCTTGACGGCTTCTCGAATATCAAGAAGCTGGTTCAACGCGTCAAGCAAATGGACATGCCTGCGGTGGCCATCACCGATCATGGCACCATGTTCGGGGTGATTGATTTTTACAAGGCCGCCAAAGCGGAAGGGATCAAGCCGATCATCGGGCTGGAAGCGTACATGGCCGCGCGCGGGATGAAGGATAAGGATTCAAAGCTCGATCGTTCGTCCTTTCACCTGCTCCTGCTTGCGGAGAATGAAACTGGCTACAAGAATCTGCTGAAGATCGCCTCCGCCGCGCAGTTGGAAGGCTTCTATTATTATCCACGCATTGACCATGACTTCCTGGCCGCGCATTCCGATGGATTGATCTGCACCTCGGGCTGTATGTCTGCGGAGATTCCGCGCGCGCTGTTGAACGACAATCCCGAAGAAGCCGTGCGCCGCATGAACTGGTACTACGATGTCTTCGGCAGGGACAACTTCTTCGTCGAATTGCAACAGCACAACATCAAAGAGATCACCGACTTAAACAAAAAACTGCTGGAGATGGGCGCACGCTACGAGGCGAATTACATCGCCACCAATGACGTGCATTACGTCAACCAGGAGGACGCGCGTTTGCAGGATATTCTGCTCGCGATCCAGACCAACTCCACTTTCAACGACCCCGACCGCATGAGAATGACGGACGATTCATATTTCCTGCGCTCGCCTGCGGACATGAATCGACTCTTTGCCGAGGTGCCCTCTTCGCTTTCGAATACTTTGCTGATTGCCGAACGCTGTAATGTAGACCTCGGCTTCAAAGGCTATCACCTGCCCGAGTTCACCGTCCCCGATGGGCATACGGGTGAAACCTATCTGCGCGCTTTGTGCGAGGCCGGGGCGGAGAAAAAGTATCAGGATGATGCAACCAGCCCAAAGGTTACAGAAAGACTCGATTACGAATTAAGCGTCGTCCACAGCATGGGATTCGACGCCTACTTCCTGATCGTATGGGACCTGTGCCGCTTCGCCCGTGAACATGGAATCTGGTACAACGCGCGCGGCTCGGCGGCTGGTTCGATCATCGCGTACACGCTCGAGATCACGATTGTGGACCCGCTCGAACATGCGCTCATCTTTGAACGCTTTTTGAATCCGGGGCGTATCTCGATGCCCGATATCGATCTCGACTTCCGCGATGACCGCCGCTCTGAAATGCTGGAATATTGCGCGCGCAAATATGGCGATGACAAGGTGGCGCAGATCATTACCTTTGGCACGATGGGCACGAAGGCCGCCATCCGTGATGTGGCGCGGGTGATGGAAATTCCATTGCCCGAGGTAGACCGCGTTGCCAAGCTCGTGCCGTTTGTTTCAGGCAAAGGCTCTTCGATGGAAGATGCGCTGGCCGTGAAGGAATTCAAAGCGATCTACGATGGCGACGCGAAAATGCGCGAAGTGATCGACATTGCCACGAAAATGGAAGGGACGGTTCGCAACGCAGGCACACATGCGGCGGGCGTGGTGATCTCGGATAAACCGATCATGGATTATCTGCCCCTGCACCGTCCCACCTCCGGCTCGGAAGAAACGCCGATCAAATCGGTGACCCAGTTTGAAATGGGCATTCTCGATTCGCTGGGCATGTTGAAGGTGGACTTCCTCGGCCTCATCACGTTGACCGTGATGGCGCGCGCCTGTGACATGATCGAGAAACGCCACGGCATCAAGTTTGATTTGAGCAACATCCCGCTTGATGACCCGAAATCATTTGAATTAATGGGAAGCGGACAAACGGCTGGCCTGTTCCAAATTGAAGGCGGGGGAATGACACGCTGGATCGTGCAGATGAAGCCGAAGAATCTGGACAACATCATCGCGATGGTCGCGTTGTATCGTCCCGGCCCGATGGCCTTCATCCCCGATTACATCGCGCGTATGCACGGCGAAGCGGAAGTGGAATATCGTCATCCCGCCATGGAGCCGATCTTCAAAGACACATTCGGCATTCCTGTCTATCAGGAACAACTCATGCGCGCCGCCGTGGAATTGGCTGGCTACACCCCATCCGAATCTGATGAACTGCGCAAGGCAATTTCAAAGAAGAAAAAAGAAGACATCGATAAACACCGCGCCAAGTTCGTCAAAGGCGCGGTTGAAAAAGGCATGGACCAATCCATCGCGGATGCGATCTACATGGATTGGGAAGAGTTCGCAAGGTATGGATTTAACAAATGTTTGCCCGGCGATGTGGAAGTATTAGACTCTGCCACAGGCCGTCTCGTCAAAGTGGAGGATTTATATCGTGGCGTTGCAGAGATTCAAAAGACTCTTTCCTGTGATATTTCCTCGCTCAAATTAAAGAACCAGCCTGTCACTAAAGTGATGGATAACGGCATCAAGCCTGTTTTCCGCCTCACCACCGCGCTGGGACGCACTATTGAAGCGACGGGCAATCATCCCTTTTACACCTACAACGGCTGGCGTAACTTGGAAGAATTACAGCCTGATGAATTCATCGCCGTCCCACGCATCATTCCTGTGGAAGGGAAAAATGAGTGGCATGACCACGAAGTGATTGCTCTCGGTCATTTGCTGGCGGAAGGAAATCTGTGCCATCCTCATTCAGTGTATTACTACAATCAGGATATGGAACAGGTCAACGACTTTGTGCAGGCCGCAAATTCATTTGAGAATGTTCAATGCACAATTGCCATGCACAAAGGCACATATTCAATTTATGCCGCCCGCGCAGACAGGAACTTTGAGCCCGGCATTTTCTCATGGTCGCGTGATCTGGATATGCTGGGCAAAAATGCGCGCACAAAGGAAATCCCTGCGCCTGTCTTTGAGTTGACCAACCGCCAGATCGGTTTGATGGTCAGCCGCATGTGGGATGGTGACGGTCATGTAGATGTTCGCGGTCGCAGTTTGTACTACGCCACGGCATCCCAACGCATGGCACAACAGCTTCAACATTTATTATTGCGTTTCGGCATCATCAGCCGCCTGCGGACTGTCGAATTCCCCTACAAGGAAGGCCGTGTTGGTTATCAAGTTTTTATCACAGGCTATGAAAACATCAACACCTTCAAGGAACAGATCGGCTGTTATTCCGTCAGTCAAAAACGCAGGCAGGCGTTGGATGAACTAACAGTATCCATTCCTCCCATTGCGGTCGGCACAAAAGATATTGTCCCAACTTCGGTGAAGGAATACATTCGCACAGCCAAAGATCAATCTGGTCTTACGTGGAAGGAAATTACAGCAGCTACAGGCATAGCGCCACGCGAATTTTCGCCCACTAATTCCGCGGGTAAGGTAGGTTTTGGAAGAACCACTTTGCAAAGATTAGGCAATTATTTTGATGATCCCAATATCAAACGCTATGCAGAAAGTGACATCTATTGGGATCGCATCGCCTTCATCGAATACATTGGTGAGAAGCAGACCTACGATCTAGAGATCGCCGAAACCCATAACTTCATCGCGAACGATATCCTCGTCCACAACAGCCATGCCGCAGACTACGGCGTCATCGCCGTGCAAACGGCGTATCTTAAATCACATTATCCAGCCGAGTACATGGCCGCGCTCATGTCTGCTTCGGCGGGACAAACTGAAAAGGTCGCGCTCTATGTTGCGGATGCGCGCGCTATGGGCGTGCCTGTGCTCGCGCCTGATATCAATGCTTCAATGTGGGATTTCAACATCGAAGACACAGATTCCAAACCCAGCGTGCGTTTTGGCTTGGGCGCGGTAAAAAACGTAAGTGAAAATGCAGTTGAAATCATAGTCGAAGCGCGTAAGCCCTTCGACGGCGCTCAGGATGGCAAATTCGCCGACCTCAACGACTTCGCCCGCCGCGTGGATTTGCGCGCCGTCGGCAAACGCTCGCTCGAATGCCTCATCAAAGTGGGCGCGCTCGATCAGTTCGGCAACCGCGCCTCCATGCTCGGCTCGCTCGACCGCATCGTCGCCATCAGCAGTAACCACTTCCGCGCCGCAGACGCAGGGCAGATGAGTCTCTTCGGCACGGCAACAGGCATCGTCGAAGAGATCAACCTGCCCGAAGTGAAGGATGTCGAAAAGCGCGACATGCTCAACTGGGAGCGCGAACTCATCGGCCTGTACATTTCCGATCACCCGCTCAACGAATTCCAAACCCAGCTCGCGCAGATCGTCAGCTATTTTTCGGGTCAGCTCTCCGAAGCCAACCACGAAGAAAAAGTCCGCGTGGCGGGCCTCGTCAACGCCGTGCGCCCGTACACCACCAAAACCGGCAAGCCCATGGGCTTCGTCACCATCGAAGACATTCAAGGCAACATCGAACTCGTGCTCTTTCCCAAGACCTGGGAAAAATTCCGCGAAGGCATGACCATCGGGCAGATCATCATCGTCGAAGGCAAGGTCGATCAAGGCAACCCCCCGCCCAAAATTTTGGTGGATACGATTCGCACCGAAATAAAAATGATATTGGCGGCGGATGACCCCTACGCCAAACAGGATGCGACTCCCAAGCCTTTGCTCCCGCGCGCAGAATCAGACTCACCCCGCCGCCCTGCCGCGCCTCCACCTAAGCCGACAACTGCTCCCGTCCAAAAAGCGACTCAAACGCTGGGGCAGAGCGAGTCAGCGAGACAGAGAGTCAGCGTTCAGCAGGTCGGCGAGTCTGAACCTGCATACGCTCTGGATGATAATGCGCCCCCGCCGCCCGATAACTTCCCTGACGGTTGGGACAGCCAATGGCAGCCATCATTCGATGAAGCCGCTGTGGCCGCAAAACCTGAGCCGAAGTTCAAGAAGAATGAAGAAGTGACTCCGCCGCTGGTCACTCGCGCTGTCGAGGCGTTGGCAAAAGTCGAAGAAGTGGATCAGGCCGAAGACCGTCATGAAGCGGTTCTTCAATCCATGTACATGCCGCTGGCGAAAGAGAACAAAGACAAGGAACATCCGCCCCAGCAGATCACCGTCACCCTGCGCTCCACAGGCGACCACGAACGCGACAAGCGCCGCATCAAGACGCTGTATGGCACGCTCATTTCGTATCATGGCCGCGACAAGTTCAGCTTTCAGATCTTCGAGAACAGCAAAGGCCACCTGATCGATTTCCCCAACGACACCACGCGCATCTGCCCCGAACTGCTCGAGCGATTGAAAAAATTGATGGGCGAAGAAAGCTGGCGCGTGGAAGAGATTACGTTTCAGTAGAACCTAAAGTGACTGTCACCTCAGAGGCGACAGTCACTTTTTAGACTTCTATTTCGAGAGTATTTCGTTGTTTCCTCCGCCAAAGCATTATGCTATTTATCAATAAATAAATATTGACAATAAAACATATCATATGATATATTATGATAAGGTTTCAAAATAGTTGTTGGGAAAAGAGGTGTATTTGAAAACTGCATCGCGGCCACAAGTTAACAGTTTTCTGAAAGAACTAAAAGCAATTATCACGTCAGGAAGCGGCTTGTTTATGATTCCCCGGGCTTCCAACAATGCAACCATCACCATGCTTGGGCTGACACGAAAGACTGTTGAACTTGAAATTCTCAGTCTATCAGTAGTGGATTACTCTTCTGGACCAGAACAAGATCGAGACCGCGCTGGAGAACTATGGATATTTGGAAAGGCAATCAATGGACACGAAATCTATATCAAGTTGAAAATTGCCGAAATTAAAGATACGAAAATTGCAAAGTGTATCTCATTCCATGAAGCCGAGTTTTCACTAACCCACCCTTTTAAGAAATAACCCAATAAATGATAAAAAGAAAGGAGCAATGCTAATGAAAGGCATATGCCCCATTTGTGAAAAAGAAACCGAATTGGAATTCGTCAACCGCGTAGAGGACATTAACGTTCGTGGTGAAAAAATTCCTGTTCACGCTGAATATTTCAAGTGTCTGGAATGCAAATCTGAATTTGAAGACCCCAAATCCGTATACGATCCTCTGGAGGCTGCATACCATGAATATCGTGTTCGCCACGGTATGGTTCAACCCGAAGAGATTAAGCAATTTAGAGAGCGATTTGGGTTAACTCAACTGGAGCTTTCAAATCTTTTAGGGTTGGGCGGAGCCACCCTAAGCCGATATGAAAATGGCGCATTGCAAGATGAGGCACACGACACCATGCTGCATCTTGCAATGCAGCCAGAAAATCTTTTGGATTTGATCGAAGAAAAACCCTCAGTGTTCAGCGATGAAAAACGCGAAAGAATATTAACTCTTCTCAAGGAAATAAAGGAAGAACACGAAAAATCGTTTCTCTCAATTTACGAAACTTATTTTGGTTCCTATCCAGCAACCGTACTTAGCGGTTATCAGTCACTGCATGTTTCAAAGCTACTTAACGCCATCCTTTTCTTTTGCAAAAACGCAGGCATACCAAAAACAAAGTTGAACAAACTTTTATTTTATGCCGATTTCAAGCACTTCAAGGAGTACTCCATTTCGATCACTGGAGTCCGCTATGCCCATCTTCCGCATGGGCCTGTGCCAGACAAGTACAATTACTATATGGCTACTTTGGAAGATGAGAAGTCAATATTTATAGACGAGCGGGAATTCCCCAATTACACTGGCGAATTTCTGACTTCAATACGGGAACCCGATTTAAGTATTTTCTCCACGACTGAGCTTAAGACTCTGGCAACAGTTAAAGAGTTTTTTGAGAACCATACCGCCAAAGAAATTCGTAATTTCTCTCATCATGAACGCGGCTATGAAGTTACGCGAGACGGAGAATTGATTTCTTACGAATACGCACAATTTTTGCAGATTTAATATTTCCCCAACGACACCACGCGCATCTGCCCCGAACTGCTCGAGCGATTGAAAAAATTGATGGGCGAAGAAAGCTGGCGCGTGGAAGAGATTACGTTTCAGTAGCCGATAAACTTCTGAGATTTTGCGCAAAGCATCTCGGAGGTTTTTACAACCCAAGGAGAACCCATGAACCTCGAAACCATCACCCGCACGCCGAAGACCCAGACTCACAAGACCCCCCTGCTCTTTGTCCACGGCATGTGGCATGGCGCATGGTGCTGGGATGAGTTCTTCCTGCCCTTCTTTGCGGATGCGGGCTATCACGTTACCGCCCTCAGCCTGCGCGGACATGCCGGCAGTGAAGGCAAAATTCGCGGCAACAAAATTGCGGACTACGTCAGCGACGTGGAGCAGATTGCAAAGACGCTTCCAACTCCCCCTGCCCTGATCGGCCATTCGATGGGCGGGTTCCTCACTCAGAAATATCTGGAAAAGAACGACGCGCCCGCCGCAGTCTTGCTGGCATCCAACCCACATTTTGGGTTGTGGCCCACATTTTTCCGCATGGCGGCTCAACGCCCGCGTACTTTGTTGAAAGTGACGGGTCAATTGCGTTTGTACCCCGTGGTGGAAACACCCGAAGCCGCGCGCTGGGCTTTGTTCTCAAAAGACATGCCCGAGGAACAGGTTTTGAAATATTACAAAAAATTGAACGACGAGTCCTTCCGCATGTTCATCGACTTGCTGGGGTTAAACCTCGCCAGCCCGAAGAAGATCAAGACTCCCCTGCTCATCCTCGGCGCGGAATTTGATAATGCCATCACGCCAGACCAGGTCCACGCCACGGCGCGGGCGTATGGCGTGCAGGCGGAAATCTTCCCGAACATGGCGCACAACATGATGATCGAAGCGGGTTGGAAGTCTGTTGCGGAGCGGATATTGGGATGGTTAAGGGAGAAGGGAGTTTGAGTATTGATGTGGTGAGTAACTAGAGCTTAGAGACTCATCCCCAGCGCACGGCTTCGCATCTCTCGCAATCGGGTCTGCCGCATAGCAGGCGAATGGGTATGTTATTTCCGATAACATCTAATTTCTAGAAAAGCCACAACTTGTTAGTGTGCATGCAAAGGTTGTCAGTCTTCCCCTTTTCCCTCACCCAAGTATGAAGACTTTTCGCCGTGTCGACTCCCCCTCTCCCTGAGGGAGAGGGCAGGGTGAGGGGTGTTCACAGCCCAGCGAACAATCTATCTCCCCTGACAACCTTTGCTTGCACACACCTGTTACATCCATACAAATGGTTAATATCACAGCGGTATAATCCCCTTCATGCTTCCTGATTTGAAATTGAATGACCATTTGCGTTTGCGGAAGCCGCATCCATGCGGCTCGTATGAATGGACAGTCATCCGCCTCGGCGCGGACATTGGTTTGGAATGCAAGGGTTGTGGGCATCGCGTGATGTTGACAAGGCGGGAACTCGCAAAGCGAATGAAAGCAAATTTGACATCGCACGAGGAAGAAAATACAAAAGACCCTAAAGGTCTGTAGGAGATTTCATGGAATTACAGCACACAGACCAGGAGCTTCCGATTGGTTCGCTTCGTATTGGCTTGTTCACCGACACATATGCGCCGCAGGTGAACGGCGTTTCCATTTCCCTGCAACTGATCTCGGAGGGGCTTAAGAATCGCGGACATCGAGTCACCATTTTTGCGCCGAGGTTTCCCGGGTACAAAGATGACCAGCCGAACGTGATGCGCCTGCCTTCACTCAAATATTTGAACAACCCACCCATCTATGTGGCGGTGTTGGGGACGCCGCGTTCCACATGGTCGTTGACGCGCAGGCACTTCGACGTGCTTCACGCGCACAGCCCGGCCAGTGTCGGGTTGCTGGCTTATCTCACCGCATCTACCAAACGCCTGCCGTTGATCTACACCTATCACACATCCATCACGGATTACACCCATTACATCAAGTTCATCGGCGGGACGCGGGTGATCAAATACGCGGCGGGCTGGTTCAGTTCAGCCACCACCAATTTGGGCGATCAGGTGGTTGTGCCTTCGCCCAAATTCCAACGCCTGCTTCTCGCACAGGATGTCCGCCGCCCGGTCAATGTCATTCCGAACGGGATCGATCTGAGCAGTTTCAAGGCGGCGAAAAAACCTTCTAGTTTGCGAAACAGGCTGGGGATTAAGTCTGACGCGCCGATCCTCCTCACGGTGGGGCGCATGGACCCGGAGAAGCGTCTCGATTTCATCGTGGATGCTTTTGAAATTTTGTCGAAGAGAGTTCCGAATGTACATTTGGTCTTTGCGGGGGATGGCAGTTCGCGCAAGGGACTGGAAGAAAAAGTGAGCGGCACAAGCGCAAAAGACCGCATCCACTTTTTGGGCATGGTCAACCGCGCGGAACTGCCTGATATTTTTCATGATGCAACCGTATTCCTGTCTGCATCCACAACCGAGGTGCATCCCATTTCAGTGATCGAGGCGATTGCATCGGGCAAGCCGCTGGTGGCCGTGGCAGACGAAGCCTTCGAGGGCATGATCGAAAATGATCTAAACGGGTACACGGTTCCGCTCGATCTTCAGGTGTACTCAGATACCATTTCGAATTTGCTGGCTGACCGTGAGAAATTAGAACGCTTTGGAAGACATTCCATGCTGTTGAGCGAAAAATATTCCATCGAAGGCCAGGTGAAGGCGCTGGAGAAATTGTATCTGGAAGCCATTTTGCAAAACTGGCGCGGCAATTTCTTCGAGCGCATGATGCCAAAAAATATGAATAAAATCCCGACGCGCATCAACCGCATCATCCGCACGGAGATCGGGAAAATGATGCCGCGCAAGAAAAAGAAATAATCTTTTGTACACGGATTTACCCTACGGGCACGATGTCACGGAGGACACGGAAAAGAACAGATTTAAAAAAGATTTTTCCGTGTCCTCCGTGTCCTCCGTGTACGAAATTGTTTTTCATGAATCAAAAGAGTTTATGAATGAGGGCGGTGTATAATTCTTCCGCCATGCCCATTTTAGATGCACACATGCTGGAGTTTTTCAGCCGCAGTCCCGAACAAACGCGCCGTATTGGTGTGCGTCTTGGCGGCTCGCTCAAATCAGGGGATGTGATCTGCCTGCAAGGCAACCTCGGCGCGGGAAAGACCACCTTCGTGCAGGGGCTGGCGCAAGGCTGGGGTTCCATCGATTTGGTTTCAAGCCCAACATTTATTCTCGTCAATCAATATCGCCGCGCAGATGGCGGACTGCTTTTTCATCTCGATGCGTATCGTCTTGATTCCGTTCCCGAAGCCGAGGAACTCGATCTCGATGCCATGCTTGCAGAGGGCGCGTTGATCGTCGAGTGGCCGCAGCGGCTGGGCAATTTAATCCCCACAGAAAATTTATGGATTCAGCTTGACCACATCGCCGATGAACATCGTCAGATGAATTTTCACGCGCGCGGCAAACGCTATGACGATTTGCTGGATGGCATTCGCCAGTCCATGTTTGGAGGGGCGTAATGCTTCTTGCTATCGACACATCCACCTCGCAGGTGGGGCTGGCTTTATATGATGGGACTCAAGTGCTCGGCGAGATGATTTGGTCGACTCGTCAGCATCACACCACTGAATTGGCCCCCGCTCTTTCCGGACTTTTGAATCGGTCGGCGGTATCCGTTGACATGCTCTCCGCTTTGGCAGTTGCCATTGGGCCAGGCTCATTTACCAGTTTGAGGGTCGGGTTGTCTTTGGTAAAGGGGCTTGCGCTTGCGCGCCGTCTGCCGATTATGGGCATCCCCACGTTGGATATCATTGCGGCGGCACAGCCTGTGTCAAAACATCCGCTGGTGGCGTTATTGCAAGCCGGGCGGATGCGAATCGCTTTCAGCGTGTATCAATGCCAGAAGAAAGAGTGGCAGGTTGAGGGCGGAGTCCGAAGCGGGACGGTGGATGAGTTGTTGGGTGAGATCGAGAGTCCAACCCTTGTCGCGGGGGAATTGTCTGCTGAAGATCGCAAGAAATTCTCGAAAAAGAAAAACGTCTTGCTGGCATCGCCTGTGCATTGTGTGCGCCGCCCGTCTGTGCTGGCAGAGTTGGCGTGGGCGCGCTGGCAGAATGATGATGTGGACGATGCGGCGGCGCTTGCGCCGATCTATTTGCATGTGGCAGGGACGCCCATTAGTTAAGACCTGACAGGTCTCAATATGGATGATCGCTCATTTCATAACTCTGGAGACCTTTCAGGTCTGCTGATTCGTAAAATGGTTTTGACTGATCTGGAGCAGGTCGTTGCAATTGACCAGGTTTCATTTAGCCTGCCGTGGCCTGCGCGTTCCTTTCAATTTGAATTGACGGATAACGCGGCTTCACGTTCGTGGGTTGTGGATTTGGACGGCCGTGTGATCGCGATGGTAGTTGGGTGGTTCATTGTGGATGAATTGCATGTGGCTACGATTGCGACGCATCCTGAATTTCGCGGTCAGGGCATCGGGAAATCCATTCTTTTGTACGCGCTGAGTTCTGCAAAGGAAGAGGGCGCAATAAAATCGTTTTTGGAAGTGCGCGAAAGTAATGAAGTTGCGCAAAAGATGTATCGCAATTTCGGCTTTGTGGAAGATGGCCGCCGCAAGGCATATTACAAGGACAATGGCGAGGACGCCATTTTGATGTCGCTGGATCATTTGCCCGGAGGATGAATGACTGCCGAAGAGACGCTTGCCCAGATCGCGAAAGATGTTTCGGTTTGCACAAATTGCGCCTTGCATGAAGGCCGCAAGAAATCTGTGCCGGGGGATGGCCCCGCCACTGCGGAGATCATGTTCATTGGCGAAGGCCCGGGCTTTCATGAAAACGAGCAGGGACGTCCGTTCGTGGGCGCGGCGGGCAAGTTTTTGGATCAACTGCTGGCGCAGGCCGATGTGACCCGCGCGGATGTGTTCATTGCCAATGTGGTTAAATGCCGCCCGCCGGGAAATCGCGACCCGTTGCCTGAAGAGTTGGCGGCGTGTGACGTTCATCTTGAAGCGCAGATACGAGCTATTAATCCGAGTATCATTGTGACGCTGGGACGTTTCTCGATGAACAAGTTTATTACTGGCGCGAAGATCAGCGCGATCCATGGGCAGATGCAGAAGGTTGGAGACCGCTTTGTGATTCCGATGTTTCATCCTGCGGCGGCATTGCATCAGCCGCCATTGAAGCCCTCCATCCTTGCAGATTTTGCGAAACTGCCCGATCAATTAAATGAGGCGCGAAAAGCGTTGGGTAGAAAAGTTGTAGTTGTGAAAAAGAAGGAAGCGGTTGTTCCGCAGGATGAAAAGCCACAGCAGTTGAATTTGTTTTGATATACCCTTCGTCCTGAGCGGAGCCGCACGCTCTTGTTTTTAGTGTGACGCAGTCGAAGGGCGCTCGTCACTCCACCTGTCCTTCGACTGCGTTCCTCGAAGGACGCTCGTCACTCCGCTCAGGACGAAGGTAAATTTGGAAGGAAAAAATGTCTGCAAAAGAAACTCTCATAAAAAAACTAAAAGATAAGAATGCAAAGATCGCCATTCTCGGTTTGGGATATGTAGGACTGCCGCTTGCGGTTGTGTTTGGCGAGGCGGGGTTCCATGTCACGGGGGTGGACCCTGACAAACGTAAGATCGATGCGCTGGCGGAGGGAAAATCCTATATCCCGGATGTCAAAACCGAAGCGGTTGCGAAACTTGTCAAAGACGGCTTGTTCACCGCAACCACAGACTTCTCTGTTTTGAAGGATATGGACGCGGTCAGCATTTGTGTGCCGACCCCCCTACGCCAGACGGGTGACCCGGATATGTCCTTCATCATTTCTGCGACGGAGGAACTGGCGAAGTACATGCACAAAGGCATGGTGGTGGTGCTGGAATCAACCACGTATCCGGGCACGACCCGCGAACTGCTCCTTCCTAAATTGGGCATGGACCACAACCTGACAGTGGGCGAAGACTGGTTCCTCGCATTTTCCCCCGAACGCGTGGATCCCGGACGCGAAGATTACACGACCATCAACACGCCCAAAGTGGTGGGGGGCATCACCGAGGCCTGCGGCGAAGTGGCAACTGTCTGGTATGAGGGTGCGATAAAGACGGTGCATCATGTGTCCACGGCAGAGGCGGCGGAGATGTCCAAGTTGCTGGAAAATACCTTCCGCATGATCAACATTGGCCTGGTCAATGAACTGGCGATCATGTGCGAGCGCCTCGGTGTGGATGTGTGGGAAGTGATCGAAGCCGCCGCCTCCAAACCGTTCGGCTTTATGAAATTCACCCCGGGCCCCGGCCTGGGCGGGCATTGTATTCCGATTGACCCGTTGTATCTTTCATGGAAAATGAAATCCTTTAACTACAACGCCCGCTTCATCGAGCTGGCATCTGAGATCAATACCAACATGCCGCGTTACGTTGTCAGCCGTATCCTGGAAGGGATGAACGACCGTGGCAAGCCCCTCAAGGGCTCAAAGGTTCTTGTGTTGGGCGTGGCTTACAAGCCAGACATCGACGATGTGCGCGAATCTCCTGCGCTGGATGTGATCGGCCTTCTGCGAAAGAAAGGGGCTGTCGTGGAATATCACGACCCGTACATCCCGCATATTCACCACGAATATGACGGCTGGAAAATGGACAGCGTGAAGGACATGATGAAATCTGTGAAGGATTCGGATGCGGTGGTGATCGTGACCAATCATAAGGATTACGATTACAAGGCAATCATCGAAGCGGCAAAATTTGTCTTTGACTCGCGCAATGCGACGGGTAAGATCGGGAAAAACAGCGAGAAGGTTGAGAGATTATAAGTTTCACGTTCCAGGTGTCATATTCCAGGTCATATACCAGGCGAACCCGACACTTGAAACTTGGAACACGGAACGTGACACATGGCACACTACTTAATCACAGGCGCGGCAGGCTTCATTGGCGCGCGGACTTCGCACATGCTCATCGAGCAGGGACATACCGTTGTCGGCATCGACAACTTGAACGATGCGTACGACCCGCGCATAAAGGATTACCGCCTGAAAAAATTACAGGCGCTCGCTGGCTTTGAGTTTATTCGCGATGATATTTCAGACCGCGAAATCCTCAATCGTCATTCGCAAATCATAAATCGTAAATTCGATGGTGTCATCAATCTCGCGGCGCGCGCGGGGGTGCGTTACAGCGTGGAAAATCCCTGGGTATTTTTGGAATCAAACGTCACAGGCACGTTGAACATGCTGGAGGTCTGCCGTCAGTTCGGTTGCAAGAAGTTCATCCTCGCGTCCACCTCCAGCATCTATGGCGAGAATCCGCCTTATCCAACTCCTGAAACCGCTTCGAGCAGTGAACCGATGCAGCCATACGCGGCGAGTAAAAAAGGCGCGGAAGCTCTGGCACATTCCTATCATCATCTATTTGATATTGATGTAACCGTCCTCCGCTATTTCACGGTCTATGGCCCCGCAGGCCGCCCTGACCTTGCCATCTTCCGCTTTGTGAAATGGATTTTGGAAGGCGAGCCGATCCGCATCAACGGCGATGGGAATCAATCACGCGGCTTCACCTATGTGGATGATATCGCCCGTGGGACGATTGCCGCGCTCAAGCCGCCTGGCTATGAAGTTATCAATCTCGGCGGGCATGAAGTTATCACTATTAATGGGCTGGTGGAACTGGTCGAAGATTTGACAGGCAAAAAAGCGAACGTGCAATACGGTCCGCCAAACCTTGCAGATATGTTTATGAATCAGGCAGATGTCAGCAAGGCGCGCGACATGCTGGGCTGGAATCCACAGGTGAATTTGCGTGATGGAATCAGCAACCTGATCGAGTGGTACAAAGCCGAACAAAGCTGGGCGAAGGATATTTTGACGCCGTAGCATAAAGACCTCCGCGTTCTTCAAGAACGCGGAGGTCTTTATGCTCACTAACTGATGTTACGCGGTTTTGCGCGTTTTAGGGCATGTCGCCCTGGGCGGAGCGAAGGGTCTCTACGACTGTCTCAGAGACCCTTCGCTCCGCTCACATCGTCCCGATGTCCTTCGGGAGGGAATCATGGCTACTGCGTAACATCAGTTCACTAAAAGAATAACCCGATAATTTCGATAGTCCACTATCGAAATTATCGGGTTGTCGCTGGTTTTTGCCTGTTCAAAGTCAAGTACAATATTCCCATGTCCCTCCTCTCAAAATTCAAAAATGACCCGCTCTTCGCAAAAGTAATTCGTTCCAGCGGGTCGTTATTCAGTAGTAACACCATCAGCCTGGGATTAAGCGTCTTGCAGAGTATTCTCGCCGCGCGATTGCTCAGCCCCGCAGGCTTTGGTCTGGTCGCCATTATCATGAGCTACGCTTCCACCGTGAACGGATTCTTATCCTTTCGCATGAGCGAACTGGTGGTGCGTTATGGCGGCGAATATCTTGAAAAAGGAGAAAAGGAAAAAACGGCGGCATTGGTAAAGGCCGCAGCTTTGAGCGAAGCGACAGTTTCCCTGCTGGCGTTTTTAGTCGTTACGATAACAGCGGCGCTTGCTTCTCAATATGTTGCCAAGACTCCCGACACGGCGATTCTCTTCATCATTTACAGCATCGGCTTGCTGGCAAATTTCAATACCGAAACATCCACAGGTGTTTTGCAGATGCTGGGGAAAATAAAATATCAGGGCGTTATCAATCTTGTTCAAAGCATCCTCACAGCGGGGATGATCACCTTTGCCTACTTCACAAATGGGAATTTACAATTTGTTTTATATGCCTATCTCGCGGGGAAAGTTGTTTTAGGGTTGAGTATTTTCTTCACAGCGTTTTTTCAACTTAATAAAAAACTTGGCAGCAATTGGTGGAAGGCGAGAATCGACTCGATTCCAAAGGTCAGGGAACTGGCGCGTTTTGCTGTCAGCTCAAATTTAAGCGCCACGATCATTTTGGTTTTCCGCGAAAGCGAAGTTTTGTGGGTGGGATATTTCCTTACACTTGAAGCGGCGGGATTGTACAGGGCGGCCTATAACATTGTCGGTTTGCTTTCAGTATCTGCCAATCCATTAATTCTCTCCACTTATCCCGAGATCAACAAGCTCGTTGTGCAGAAGGCCTGGCCGCGCTTAAAGGATTTTCTCAAAAAGGTCACAACATTTTCTGTGGTCTACAACCTTGCATTGGCGGCGGGTTTCGTTATTTTTGGAAAATGGCTCTTGTTCATTTCTGGCGAGAAGTATGTGGCTGCCTATCCCGTTCTTCTTGTGCTTCTGGTCGGCTTTACTTTTAACTACATCCTCTTTTGGAATCGTCCGCTATTACTTTCGCTTGGATTTCCCCAATTTCCAATTTATGTCACACTGATAGTTGGCTTAATTAAACTCGCGCTGGCCTTTCCGCTCATTCCGCGCTATGGCATCGTTGCCGCGGGCGCATTGCTTTCGTTCTATTACATTGCTTCTGTTGGCGCAATGGTCATTCGCGGCTTGAAAGAGATTCGACAAAATGAAAATCGCGCTCATCACTAATTCCCGCATTCCATCCCTCACCGCCAATTCGATTCAGGCGATGAAGGTCGCTCAGGCATTAATGCAATTGGGATATGACTTAAAGATGTTTGCCCCAAAAGAAGCGGATGATGTCAATTACGAATTACTACTTACTCATTATGGACTACGCCTCTCTCCCCGCCTTGAACTGCTCCCGTCCATCAAGCGACTCAAACGCTTTGACTTTATCCTCCATGCCCAGAGCGCCGCGAAGAAATTTGGCGCGGAGTTGATTTACACATGGCTTCCCCAATCTGCTGTGCTGGGATTATGGTTTGGCTATCCCGTTGTGCTCGAAATGCACGCGGATAATTCTGGGACGTTGGGCGCGTGGTGGATGCGACAATTCTGGAAGTCAGATGGGCGCAAGTTGATGACGGTCACTACGTCAGCGTTGCGAAATGCTTTGGAACGTTCGACCAACTTACAGTCTCATCCTGAGCGTAGTCGAAGGATTAAGGATGAAGCGATTTTGCTCGCGCCGAACGGCGTCGAATTGGAAAAATATGGCGGGTTGCCAAATCCCGTTGAGGCGCGTCATCAATTAAATCTGCCTGATGGTTTGACCGTTGGATTCACAGGTCACATTTATCCCGGCCGTGGCGCGGACTTGTTGTTCGAGCTTGCGAAGCAAATGCCGCAGGTGAATTTTTTGTGGGTGGGCGGCACGCCTGAATTGGTTGATTTTTGGCGCGGCAAGTTGACCGAAGCGAAAATGACCAACGTGACGATGACGGGTTTTGTGAAGCACGAAAGCATCCCGCTCTATCAAGCCGCCGCGGATATTTTGCTGATGCCGTACAGCCGCTCCATCGAAGCCAGCAGTGGACAGGATATTGCCGAGGTCATCAACCCGATGAAGATGTTCGAGTACATGGCGGCGGGGCGGGCTATCGTTTCGGCAGACCTGCCTTCGATCCGCGAGGTGTTGAATGAGGAGAGCGCGGTTTTTTGCAAGCCAGGTGAGATTGGAGATTGGAGATTGGAGATTGAGAGATTGCTTGCGGATGAACCGCGCAGGCTGGCGTTGGGCGCTCAGGCGCGAAAAGATGCAGCGAGGTTGACTTGGATGAAGAGGGAGGAGATGGTGATGAAAGGCTTTGTTGGCATTGGAAAATGATATGCGGGTCTTCAAGGTTTTGAATGCCAGGCTTGCAGAGAAATTGCATTAACCAGCGCGCTTTCATGTAGTGGTAGAATTTTCGACATGTTCAAGAAGTTTTTTTTCTCAAAAAGAACGGTCTTCCTGGTTTTGGCCGGGGCGGTTGTGCTTGCTTTGCTCGGTTGGCGGGTGATGGCCGTAAGGCAGGCTTTGGCTAAGCCTGACCCCCAACCTGTTCTCAAAATTCGCTATTGCGGGGCGGAACCCGAAGAATTGTGTGTGCTGTCTTTTGGGCGTGACATAGACAAAAAATTCGTGGTGAATTTATTTGTGCCAGAGGGTGATTTCCCGGAGTTTTATGTGACGATCAAAAGAACGAGCGGGGAGGGTGTGTACGAATGCGTGCAAAATGGGGAAGTTCCCACCAGCGTGTATTGCCTGGGCGATATGGTTGGTTTACTGGAAGAAATGGGAGTCAGCCTGCATTCGGTGGAGGATGATGCCCAGCTTGCCGTTGGTAATTTCACATTGGAAGCGCTGATGGTGTTCTCCCAGTCTTTGGGCGGTAGCGGGAACCAGGGCGGCACTCCAACGGCGGCGGTTGGGGCATTGACCTTGAATGACGAAGAACCCTCTTCTAGCGGGGTTCTTGTAACCCCCACCTTTGTAACGCCCGGCCCCTCGTACCCCAACCCATCGTACCCATAATCGTTTGCCCTTCATGACAATTTGGACAGATGGCCTGAACGTTCTGCTTGACCGTGCGTGGGTGGTTTTCAGCATCCTGATTCCGATCCTTTGGGGGAATATCCTGTTCGGCGCGGCGCTCCGAAAAATCTTCAAAACTCAATTCACAGACATCGAATACTTTTCACTCGGAATGGCCGGCTGGGTTTTGCCCTCATCCCTTTGGGCGGCGCTGATGCTGGCAGGGACATTTCTATTTGGAGAAGCCGCAACAATAGCCGTCTCTGCCCTTGCTGTGGTTGTTTTTCTTTTCGTCTTGTTTTCTGGAAAGCCAAAGCGGGCGTCCATTTGGCACAGCCTTGCGCTGACCGCCTTGCTTGCGGTTTCCCTCGTTTTACAACTCGCCTTCCTTGAAAAAACGATCCTGCCTTTGTATTTCGATTCCGCCGAGCATTATCGAATCATCAACTACCTTGCAGACACCTACAACCTGTCTGCCATAGACACGCCTTCCACGGCGTATTATCACTTTGGTTTTCATTTATGGATCTCAGCCATCTCCCGCGTTTTTCAACCGGGCATTGTGAATGTCATGCTCGTGTTCGGGCAGGTGATGCTGGCGATTCTGCCGTTCTCTTTATTTTTCATCGCCAAACAGGAAACCCAATCGAATGCGGCGGCGTTCTTCATCTGTCTGCTGGCTGGGCTTGGCTGGCACATGCCCTCCCATTTGATGAATTGGGGAAAGTACCCCGCCCTTTTTAGTTTGGTCGGCATCCATTTTGTTTTGAATGTTGGATACCTGATCTATCGAAATGATACATTCAAACACAGGCAATCCGCCTTGTACGGACTGTTAGGCTTGGGCATTCTCATCTCCGCGTTGATCCACACCCGCTCGCTGGTCGTTTTTGCTTTTGCGGCGCTGTCTGTGCTGTTGACGATTTGGCGCAAAACAATGCCCGCAATGGTTCAGCATTTTCTTTTTGCGCTTGTCGCCTGCCTCATTTTGATCGAGATCGTTTTCATACAAAAGAGCGGCGTGCTTTCCCTCCTCTTTGGCGCATACCTCCGCGATGACATTTGGATGATCGCGCTCGTCGCCGTCTTGATGTTTTTCTCGATAAAGTTTTATTCCGAGTTGACATTTTTCCTGCTCGCTTCCCTATCCCTGCTGATGCTTGGTCTGTTCGTCCCCGTTCATTTTCCCAGCCTCGGCGGCTTGACCCTTCTGGACAGGCCCTATGTCCAAATGCTGTTTTACCTCCCGCTTTCCATCTTCGGCGGGCTGGGGCTGGCGGGTTTGCATCAAACCCTGCAAAGATTTTCTTTTCACCCAAAACTCTTAACCCGTTTCACAACCCTGCTGATCTTTGGTCTTGTAGCCTTGAACGCCGGGCTTCGTCATCATTTTTACCCGTCCGATTGCTGTCAGATCGTCAGCCGCGATGACCTCGCCGCATTTCAATGGATGGACACAACCCTTCCGTCGAACGCCAGAATCCTGACCGCATCCACAGACCTGTACGTCACCTCGTTTGAATCCGCAAATACCCTGGCAGGCGTGGATGGCGGTGTTTGGATCGCTCCATTGATCTCCAGAAAAACAATTCGTATGCGGTGGGATGTAAACTTTGCCCAGCCCGAAACCCATGACGAAATTTGCGCGCAAGAACTGGATTACATTTACGTCGGCGGGATGAGGGAAAGTTTCAGCGTCCCTCAACTTGCTGGCCGCCCCAATGGGTATCTGGAAATTTTCGCCCTGCCCAAGGCAAAGGTTTATCAGGTGATCGGATGTGAATAGCATGGGAGCAGGTTGGCATTTCATGGTAAAAGTGGGGATATGAAGAATTTACATCAACGCGATTTTTTATGGATTGTGCCGCTGTCGCTTGGATTGGGAGCAATTCTCGCCTCGCTCCAGGTTGGAAACTGGTTCATCGGACTAGCGGCATTTTCTTTCCTCTTTCTTCTTTCTTTCTCCCTTCTCACCGCTTCAACCAAATGGGCCGGCGGCGCTTCGACTTCGCTCAGCGCGAATCAGGCGCTTGTATGGATGGTGGCTCTCGCCTTTGCGTTGCGCTTGGTCGGCGGCGTTGCCACCTACTTTGCGCTCCCCATCTACGGCTACGTGGATGATGAAGACCAGCGCGCAGGCTTCACCTACACTGACGCCCACCGCCGCGACGATCAAGCGTGGAAATTGGCAGTCTCCGACCGCCCAATTTTAGATGCCTTCAACCAAAAATTTTCGTCTGACCAATACGGCGGCCTGCTTGCCTTCAGCGCATTGATCTATCGTTATTTTTCGCCCGATGCCCATCGCCCCCTGATGCTGGTGTTAATGTCCGCTTTGATGGGGACGATTGGCGTACCATTTTTGTGGAAGGCAGTCAACTTGCTATGGGGAGAGAAGGTGGCTCTCGCTTCAGGCTGGATTTTTGCGCTGTACCCTGAAAGTGTTTTGCTTGGCGGCTCTGCCATGCGCGAGCCGTATTTGCTGGCTTTCAGCGCATTTGCCCTGTGGGGATTTGCAACCTTTGGAGTGCAGGGGTTGTCTCCTGCGGATGGCGCGCCGTCCCACTCCAGAATCTGGCTTGGGCTGGGCATTGCTGGAATGCTGTTTGTCTCCCCGTCTATTGCGCTGGTGACTCTGGTCATTTTTGGCGGGTGGATGGTTTTCACCAGCGAGCGCGGACGTATTTCGTGGTGGATGATGATAACGATTGCCCTCGTGTTCATTGCTGGTTTGTTCATTCTATCCTCCGCGCTGGATCGGCAGGGGAATTTGGGCGGCGGCGCTCCGCTTGCTGTGATCAATAATTTCGTGCGCGAAGCCCTCAAATGGAATGTCTTCAAAATCGAGGAGGGATCAGGCTGGGTTCAAAAATTGTTCGATGAAATGCCCGCATGGATGCGCCTGCCTTTTGTGATGATCTATGGGGTTTTACAGCCCGTCCTGCCCGCGATTTTGATATACCCCACAACCATTATCTGGAAGGTGATTGGCATCCTGCGGGCTGTGGGTTGGTACACTTTACTTCCAGCGTTGATCCTCTCCTTCGTCGCGGTGGCAGGTGAGGGCGGGGAAAAGAGGCGCAGGTTATTCATCTGGCTAAGTGTTGTCGTGTGGGGGTGGATCCTTTTCACGGCGTTGCGCGGCGGAGGGGATCAATGGGACAATCCGCGTTATCGAACGATTTTGTTTTTGTGGCAGGCCATCCTTGCGGGGAACGTTTGGGTTTGGTGGCGGGAGACGCGGAATGCGTGGTTCGCGCGTGTGATTGCGATGGAGGCTGTGTTTGTGGCGGTGTTCGGCCAGTGGTATGTGAACCGCTATTTGCATGTTGGAATTCAAATGCCTTTTGCATCCATGATGGCGTTGATTGTTGGCTCATGGGTTTTGATTTTTGCTTTTGGCATGTGGCGTGACCGAAAAAGGGGCATTGGACATGGTGTATAATTCAGTCACTGAATTTTGAATTTAGGAGACAAGATGCCGACTGCTATTATTACAGGAATTACCGGACAGGACGGTTCGTACCTGGCCGAGTTATTATTGAACAAAGGATACCGCGTCATTGGCGTTGCGCGCCGTTCCAGCACTGTGAATTACGAGCGCATCGAGCATTTCGTGGATGACATTACCGTTGTCCAGGGTGATTTGCAGGACCAGGGTTCCCTGCTTTCCCTGCTCGAAGAATATAAGCCCACGGAAGTTTATAACCTTGCGGCGCAATCTTTTGTGCCGACCTCATGGAACCAGCCCGCATTGACAGGCGATGTGACCGCGCTTGGGGTGACGCGCATGTTGGAGGCGATCCGTTTTGTGAATTCGAAGATCCGTTTTTATCAGGCTTCGTCGAGCGAAATGTTCGGCAAGGTGATGGAAGTGCCGCAGAGCGAGGATACGCCGTTCTACCCGCGCAGTCCGTATGGCGTGGCAAAAGTGTACGGACATTGGATCACGGTCAATTACCGCGAATCATTCGATATGTTTGCCACCTCGGGCATTTTGTTCAACCATGAAAGTCCGCGCCGCGGCATGGAGTTTGTGACTCGCAAAATCTCGAACGCGGTGGCAAATATCAAACTTGGCAAAACAAAGGAACTACGCCTCGGCAACCTCGAAGCCCAGCGGGATTGGGGTTTTGCCGGCGACTACGTGGAAGCCATGTGGCTGATGCTTCAGCAGGATCACCCGGATAATTACGTGATCGGCACCGGCGAAACCCATTCGGTGCGGGAATTCTGCGAGATCGCCTTCGCACACGCAGACCTGGATTACAAGGAATTTGTGGTGATGGATGAGAAATTTTATCGCCCGGCAGAAGTGGATTTGCTGATCTCCGACCCATCCAAGGCGCGCATGGCATTGAAATGGGAGCCTGCGGTTTCCTTCAAAGAACTTGTGACGATGATGGTGGATTCGGACCTGGCGCGTTTGAAGCGATAAAAGCTTTTTCAGGTACAGCGCTTATGAAAAGGTTCGAGTTTCTAAAAATCAGGGAATGGCCTTCATGGTCGCCAGCCTTGCTGACGGGTGTGGGGGCGCTTCTCTATTTAATCCAGGCAGTGGTGTACGCGCATACCACTGTGAGCAGTCTTGATGAAGGTTCGTATCTGCTAAAAGGAATTCTTTACTGGCGCGGAATCTACCAGCCTTTCGAACCGTATGGCCCCCTCACCAATAAAGCCCCCTTCGCGTTTTTGATCCCTGGCTTCGCAGAATACATCTTCGGCCCCGGCCTGCGCACGGGACGCTACTTTTCCATCTTTCTTGGTTTGCTGACCATGCTCGGAGTGTGGATTACCGCCCGCCGCTGGGCAGGCAAATGGATGGCCGCCGGCACGGTTTGGGTCTTTGCGCTCAGCCCGATGATCATCAAATTACATGCCCGCGCCGTTTCTGAAGTGGTCATTGCCTCCTTGCTGGCCTGGGTGTGTGTGCTCGTGCTGGACGAAGAACGCCCGCTCTGGCAGATCATCCTCGGCTCGGCGCTGGCATCTCTGGCGGTGATGACGCGCCAGAACATGGTGTTGATCCTGCCCCTGCTTGCCCTGTATATTTTCTGGCAACACGGCAGGCAAAAAGGCATCTGGTCATTAACCGCGATGGCAATTGTTTTTTTTGCCGTTCATATCCATTACTGGCCCAACATCCTCACTATTTGGGCGCCCTGGTTGCCAGACGCCCTCACTCCCTTCCTCGATGCGTTTCGCCTGCCAAAGGATGCCATCCCTGTTTGGGACCCATCCCTCGATTTTTGGAATCGGACAAATGCCTTCTTTCAGGGGATGCGCTACCACTTCATCATGATCGTCGGCGGGATATTTGCCCTCCTCTTTTGGCCGCTTCGCACCGCCCTGAAACCTGCTCCTGCCATCCGAGCGGCAGTTTTCCTCGCTGTAGCCTATTCCATCCTCTTCGCCCTGCACGGCTGGGCGTCATTGGCGAGTCAATACGAAAGTTATAGCTGTGTCTTCTGCTTTTCCAATTACCTGACATTTTTCGACCCGCTCGGAATTCTATTCTTCGTCATCGTATTTTCCTCAGCATGGACAACCCACCCCTCGCGCTTTGTGAAAGTCCTGTCCATTATTCTCATACTCGTATTTTCCGTTGGAATCGGGTTCTCCTTCTTTGAACATATTGACGAGGGCATCCTCAACCTGCCCCTGCCGCGCATGAGAGATGGTCATTTTCTACCAGGCTTCATCACGCTGGTGGACGTTATCAAATATAAATTCGGCTTGCAACTGCCCATCATCAAAAGATGGATCAGCTCATCCATGGGCTTGCTGGCTGGCATGGGCATTCTGCTCCTTTCGTTTTTGATCTGGCGGCGCGCGAAAAAAGAACAAAAATACTCATCCTTTGCGCTGGTAGCCGTCCACTCCACACTCGCGGCGGGGTTACTGCTATCCCCCCTGCTTAATTTGGGAGAGAGTAGTCTGAATTGCAAACAGGATATGATCCTTGCCCACGAACAGCTTGGCGCGTATCTTGCAGAAATCATCCCGCCGAATAGTCTGGTATATTGGGACGGCGGCAACGCCTTTACGCCCATGGTCTATGTGCCGAACGTCCGAATTTTCCCCGCCCAGATCAACGGCGGATATACCTATCGAATCGGAGGCGATGCGGATACCCTGCACCGTCTCAGCCATTGGAACGATGAACTGCGCGCCGAATGGAAAGCCAGCGCAGACATCTTCATCATCGAAGCAAAACGCATCTCCGACTGGAAGGGCTTTTTCCCCACGCAGACTTTTGAAGAATATGCGCCGCCGCCAGCCAGCCCCACTTGCTATGAAGGCGGCCAATTAAGGATATTTCACAGAATCCCATGAACCTATCGCTTGTCATACCCGTTTACAACGAGCAGGAGAACCTGCCGCTCTTATTTGAAGCCGTCTACAAAACCATGAACACCATGCAAAAATCCTGGGAGGTGATCCTCGTGGACGATGGCAGTCGCGATGAAAGTCTCTCTGTTCTCAAGGAATATGCCCAAAAGGACCCTGGGCATATCCGCGTGGTTTCCTTCCGCCGCAATTTTGGGCAGACCGCCGCCATCGCCGCAGGGTTGGATTATTCCCAGGGCGAGATCATCGTTCTTTTGGACGCGGATATGCAGAACGACCCCGCCGATATCCCGATGATGCTCGCCAGGCTGGACGAAGGCTACGATCTCGTCAGCGGCTGGCGCAAGGATAGGAAAGATAACGCAGTGACTCGTAACTTCCCATCCATGCTGGCAAACCGATTGATTTCACAGGTGACGGGCGTTCACCTGCACGATTATGGATGCACCTTGAAAGCCTACCGCCGCGATGTGCTCGAAGGCTTCCGTCTCTACGGCGAGATGCACCGTTTTATTCCCGTCTATGCCAACTCGGTCGGCGCGAACATTACCGAGGTCGCCGTCCGCCACCACCCACGCCAATTTGGAAAGACCAAATACGGGTTGGAACGAACCGTGAAAGTCATCCTCGACCTGTTCACTGTGAAATTCCTCGTATCCTATTCCTCCAAACCGATCTATCTTTTTGGCGGCGCAGGCAGTTTTTTGATGGCGGTCAGCGCGTTGATCATGTTGTATCTTTTTATCAGGCGCATATTTTTCGATGTCGCCATCGCCACTTCTCCGCTGTTACAGATGAGCGCCATGTTTTTCATCATGGGATTCCAATCCATTCTGATGGGGTTGATTGCAGAACAGTTGGTGCGCACCTATCATGAATCCCAGCACAAGCCCACCTACACCATCCGCACAAAGATAAACCTCGACAAGGGCATTGATGATTAATTGGCTGAGTGAGAATCGCCAGACCCTCGCGCGCGCGTTGGGCAGTATTCTGGCGTTGGGGCTTCTGCTTGTTTTGCTCGAAGAAAAAGGGGACGGCGAGCTTTTCTCTGCCCTGCGGCGCGTTTCCAGCGGATATTTTCTGGCGGCGATTGCCGTGTTGTTCATCTCACGTTTGTTTGCCGCGGCGCGCTGGCATGTTTTGCTCAGATCGGCTGGCGTGGAAATTTCTTTTCTGCGCTCCACCATGTTGACTTTTACCGGCAATTTCTCATCCAACTTTCTGCCGACCACCATCGGCGGGGATGTAGTGCGGCTCGGCGGCGCGATGCAACTCGGCTATGACCGCGCCATCTGCCTCGCCTCGCTCGTGGCAGATCGTTTGATCGGCCTGGCAGGCATGGCGCTGGCTTTGCCTTTGGGTCTGGTCCCCGTATTTTCGCCTGGCGCTGGCGCCTCGCAATCCCTTGCAATTTCTGCGCTGATTCAAAAAGGCGTGGATTTTTCCAAACGCACCTTTGATTCATTTTCCATCTGGTTGAAGAAACCGCTGGCCTTGAGCGGCTCGTTGCTTGCCACCCTGGGCAACATGATATTTATCTACTTCTCGATCTATCTTCTTTTACTTGGCATCGGCCATCAGGTTGCCTATGGACTGGTGGCAGGTTTATACACCCTGGCATATTTTGTGACGCTTATCCCCATTTCCATGAATGGCCTCGGCGTTCAGGAACTCTCCATGACCTTCCTGCTTACCCAGTTCGGCGGGCTAAGCCCCTCCGAAAGCGCAACCGTCGCCCTGCTGACCCGCGTGTTATTCATCATCACCAGCCTGCCGGGCGCATTCTTCCTGCCTTCCATTCTCGCCGCAATGAATGAGAAAAAGCCCAGGCCCGTTCCATCGAAATAATTTTTCATGCGTATCCTGATCATCAACAGCGAGTATCCACCCATTGGAGGCGGAGCGGGCAACGCCAGCGCAAACCTTGCGCGTTGCCTTGCATCCCTCGGGCATGAAATAACCGTTGTCACCGCCCATTTTCACGGACAGCCCAAACTCGAAGTTCATGAAGGCGTGACGATTCACCGCATCCCCGCCTTTCGCCGCAGGCAGGATCGCTCCACTGCATTCGAGCAGTTGACCTTCATCATGGCCGCTTCATTACATACCTTTGGCTTGATACGAAAAACCAAACCGACAGCCACCCTGGCATTTTTCGGTGTGCCTTCGGGCGCGGTAGCCTGGCTTTTGAAAGTGATTTACAAAATCCCATACATTGTTTCCCTGCGCGGCGGAGACGTGCCCGGCTTCCGCCCGTATGATTTCAAAACCTTCCACAAATTGATCGGCCCCTTCCTGCGCGTCATCTGGCATTCAGCGGACTCGGTCATCGCCAACAGCCGCGGACTGCGCGACCTGGCCCTCGCCTTCGACTCCTCCATCGAAATCCCCATCATTCCCAACGGAGTAGACGGGACACGCTACACGCCCCAACCCCGCGAATGGTCTCCGCCAAAACTATTTTCGGCTGGCCGCATCGTCCACCAAAAGGGACTCGACCTCGGCCTGCGCGCCCTCGCCCAGCTCAAAGATTTGGATTGGCATTGGAATATCGCAGGCGATGGCCCGCAGATGAATGCGCTGAAATCGTTGGCGCGTGAACTCGGGCTTGACGGCCGCGTCACCTTCCTCGGCTGGCAACCCCGCGAAGAACTGGAAAAGGATTATCATCGAGCCAATCTCTTCCTCTTTCCCTCGCGCCACGAAGGCATGCCCAACGCCGTGCTCGAAGCCATGTCCAGCGGACTGCCCGTGGTGGCAACCAGAATCGCAGGCAGTGAAGAACTTGTCCTCGACGGCGTGACGGGATTGCTGGTCAATGCCGAGGATGTGGATTCTCTTCGAGATGGATTGAGCAGGCTCATCGTCGAAGAAAAGAAGCGCATCCAAATGGGGCAGGCATCCCGCCAGAGAGTCGAAACAGAATATTCATGGGAGAATGTCGCCCGTCAATATTCCACCATCCTCCAATCTCTAATCTCCAATCTCTAATTACGATTTACCAATTACCAAGGACCCCCATGTGCGGCATCTGCGGCCTCTCCCATTCCGATAACCAAACACCCCCCCGCGCCCTGCTCGAAAAAATGAACGCGGCCATCGCGCACCGCGGCCCCGACAGCGACGGCTTTCATACCGACGCGGGCGTGGGCCTCGCCATGCGCCGCCTCGCCATCATCGATGTCAGCGGAGGCGACCAGCCCATCGCCAACGAAAATGAATCCATCTGGATCATCTTCAACGGCGAATGCTACAACTACCCCGAAATGCGCGCCGAACTCGAACAGCGTGGACACCGCCTCTCGACCAAATCCGACACCGAATGCATCGTCCATTTTTACGAAGACGAAGGCGAAGACTGCATCAAACGCCTGCGCGGCATGTTTGCGTTTGCGTTGTGGGATGAAAAAAAGAAACGCCTGCTTCTTGGCCGCGACCGCCTCGGCAAAAAGCCGATGTATTACACGATTCAAAACGGCACGCTCTACTTTGGTTCGGAATTGAATGCCATTCTCGCCGCGCTTCCGCATAAACCCGAAATCAACCTCGAAGCCATTGACCTGTATCTCAGCCTGCAATACATCCCCGATCCGCTCACCGCGTACGACGGCATCTTCAAACTTCCGCCTGCGCACACCCTCGTTTGGGAAAATGGCGCGGCGCGCATTCAACGCTATTGGGATTACAGCTATCAACCCAAGCACACTTCCAGCGAAGATGAACTCATCGAAGAACTCCGCGCCCGCCTGCGTGAGGCTGTCAAGATACGCCTGCTCAGCGAACGTCCGTTGGGTGCGCATCTCAGCGGCGGCATTGATTCGAGCATCATCGTCGCGCTCATGTCCGAGTTTGCAAGCGGCCCCGTCAAAACCTATTCGGCGGGTTTCGAGGAACAAAACTTTAGCGAGTTGCCTCATGCCCGCGCCGTCGCGCAAAAATATTCCACCGACCATCACGAGTTCATCCTCACGTATGGCGACATTCCCGCCACCCTCGAAAAAATTGCATCTCACTTCGGCGAGCCATTCGCAGACGCCTCCGCCATTCCACTTTATCATCTCTCCGTGATGACCCGCGAACACGTCACCGTTGCGCTGAATGGCGACGGCGGCGATGAAGACTTCGCAGGCTATCAACGTTACTGGCTGGATGGATTCGCAAACGCCTACGCCCGCGCGCCTCGCTTCCTAACCCGACACCTGATTCCGTCCATTGTAAATTTCCTCCCCGATAACGCCGACCGCCCCGTGGGGCACAGTCTCGTCAACGGAATCAAACGCCTCGAACAGATTCCCGAAATTGACCGCCGCGCCAGCATCCTGCGCTGGGGATCGTACTTCTCGCCACGTCAACGCTCCGCATTGTGGAAGCCTGAATTCCGTTTCGATCCTGAAAATGCCCAGTCTCTTTTGGCAAAACAATTCGACTCTGCCGAAGGTTCCTACCTCGACAAGACCCTCTACACCGATTTGCATACCTACCTGCCCGGCGACCTGCTCGTCAAAGCCGACCGCATGACCATGGCCGCCTCGCTCGAAGGCCGCTCGCCGTTTCTCGATCATGAAATCGTGGAGTGGTCTGCCCGTTTGCCCGACCAGTTCAAGGTCAAAGGAAGAAGCGGAAAATATCTACTTAAGAAGGCGTTTGCCAAAGAGTTGCCTGAGTCTATTAAAGGCCGTGGCAAACAGGGGTTTGGAATCCCTGTCTCTGCCTGGTTCCGCGGGCCGCTATATAATTGGTCGCGTGAAATGCTGTTGGCAGATGGAAGCCCTCTGCATAAATGGTTCGACCGCGCCGCGTTGAATCAGCTAATCGAAGAACATACCTCCGCCCGCGCAGATCACGGCAAGCGGCTGTATGCGCTGGCGATGCTGGGCGTGTGGGCAAAGGGATGTTAAAAGTTTGATTCGACTGCGTCCAATAAAATCTTGACCGATTTTTCCCATGTAAATAATTGTGCCTGCTCGTACCCTGCTGAAATAAGTCTTTGCCGAAGTTTCGCGTCAGAAGCCATCTTGATTAACCCTTGAGCAATTGACTCGACGCTATAGGCATCCACGATCAATGCGGCGTCTCCAGCCACCTCTGGGATGGATGTTTGATCGGAAACCATCAGCGGCGTGCCGCATTGGAAGGCTTCCAGAATCGGCAAGCCGAGTCCCTCAAACAAGGATGGGTAAATCGCAAATTGGGCTAATGAATAGAGTGCCGCCATATCTTCGACAGGGACTTGTCCCATTCTATGGACTCGAGCTGACAGGCGTTCCAATTGTTTATCCAATTCTTTTGTGTTCCAGCTGACTTGTCCCGTAAAATATAAATGGTGTGGAATTTTTTCCTGAACCTTTTCAAAGGCTTCCAGCAGGCGCGGAAAGTTTTTTCGGGGAGAAAGGTTTGTTGGGTAAAAAATAAAAGTATCGGGCAGGTTATATTTTTTTCGGACTGCTTCCAATCGAGAAGCGTCTTTCACCCGCTGATATTGTTCAGATGCGGCTCCGTAGAGATTGTAAATGCGTTTCGGCTCCACCTTCAAAAGTCGGATGACATCCCGGCGTGTAAATTCCGAAATCGTAAATATCAGCGCGGAGTGGCGCGCGGCAAATTTCATCGCTGTGCGCGTGTATAATGTGGCTGATGGCTTATAAGCATTCAACGACGGATAAAAATATCCCAAATCCAGCATGATTGGAACTTTGCCTGCCGGACTCCATAGCGGTATTGTCCCTTTTGGATGGATGACCAGGTCCAAATGGTCGCGCAGTAATGCAAGCGGCAGGAAGAGATGATCCCATAAGAATGCGTTATTTCCAGGCACAACGCGTTCATTTGCCGCCGCAAACCTGCCCAACAGCCGCGATGTATTGTAGTAAATAAAAATAGCGTGTCTGCCCGCTGCTTGACGAACCATTTCGCCTGTGAGGCCAGCGATGTATTCATTCGGGCCGCTGGCGAATGAGTTCAGGCCGCGCGCGGAGATTCCAATTCTCAAGCGTTTCATAAAGAAAATTCCTTTTGCTTCAATTCTACCAAAAGTAATTGGAGTATCCCTGATTGGAGATAAGATGCCCTTTTATGATAATTTTTCTGCCATACAACCAACTGGTCTGGGAAGCCAGATGGCTCGCAGGATTGCAATTAACCAGATGAACTTGATTCTAAAACATCATTCCAAAGTGCGGGATGTGCTCGAGTTGGGACCGGGGCGCGGCCCGTTTGCCGGGCAATGCCAGCAGCGTCAATTGACTTACACCTGCGCGGATATCTCTGCGCGTTTATTGAGTGACCTAAAACAATTGCCGCGCCGTGTGCAGGCGCTTGTTCCGCCTCTTCCGTTTGCTTCGAATCAATTTGATGTGTCCTTTGCCGCCAATTTTCTCGAACACATGCTGGATTTTCGTCAGGCGTATGATCTTGTGGATGAAATGAATCGGGTTGTCCGCCCCGGTGGATTGGTTTGCCATTGCGTACCCAACGTCATGGAGTGGGGTCTGCAATTTTGGAACGGTGATTACACTCATAGCTTTCCCACCACGCCGCGCCGCGCCGCGCAGCTTTATTTGGATCTGGGTCTGCGCGACATCGCCATTTATCCCTTCTCTGGCCCGTGGATGGGACCGCTCGCGCATTTTGGTAACTTGATCGGGAAGATGATGCCCGTCTGGTTCACAGGGCATGGAGCCATGCCAACCTCGAAGTTTACGAAAGCGCTTTATAGCGCCAAGACAACTTTTTTAGCCAGTTTTATGATTATTGGGCGAAAGTAGACAAAAGCTATCCATGCTAAAAAAAATATTGGGCTATATTTTTCGTGTTGGAACGCGAATGGTTTGGAAGCCGCTATACTATATTCTGCTCGTTAATCCTCTGCGGGAATGGATGTTGACACTTAAAGTTACACAGATTGGAAAAGGAATTACCTTTAAACCGGAGTTTGATGTGTTTGGGGATGGCAGGGTCTTTATTGGAAACAATGTCCAGCTGTTTGATTTATTTATCAACTCAGTCAATGCAGAAGTGCATATTGATGATAATGCTTTCTTTGGGCATCGAGTCATGTTGATTACTGGAAATCATGACTATACACTTTTGGGGCTTGAAAGGCAGGCGAATGTGAGCGGAAAAGATATTCATATTGGGGAAGGCGCGTGGATTGGTTCAGGTTCAATTATTTTGGGTGGAGTCACGGTTGGCAGACATGCGGTGATCGCCGCGGGTTCCGTCGTGGTCAAAGATATCCCCGAATATTGGATCGCTGGCGGTGTTCCTGCCAGGAATATAAAACCCATCATAAAATAAAACCGTTGAATTTAAAGCTCAGGTAATCAATTTGGATAATAAACGAGCAGTTCCGCAAAAATATAAACTTCTGATCAATGTTGCAAAGATCCTTGGTTCTGCCTTTCTTTTGATCTGGGCCACCTTCGGTTTGGATTGGGTTAAATTTGGCAGGGTACTTACCGAAATAAACTTGTGGTATTTATTATTGACTCCAGTTGTGTACGCCATGAATAACACGTTTTCGGCCCTGCGCTGGCAGGTTATCCTAAAGCAATGGGACATTGAACCAGGCACATGGAGGTTATGGAAAATTTACTTGATCTCCTCTTTCTGGGGAAACTTTCTGCCATCCACCATCGGCGGAGACGGCTATCGTTTTCTCGCTTTGCGCTCCCTTCCGAATGCGGGCAAGACCAAAATTTTTTCTTCTCTTCTGCTGGACAGATTATACGGATATGTAGCACTGGTCATTGTCCATTTTATGGTTGTCATCTTTTACTGGCGCGGTCTGCAAAACTCGACTTTTCTAGTGAATGTTGAACTGGCTATTTTTGCTGCTGCGATACTATTGGGCATAGTGTGGTTAGCCGCTGGGCGCTTCTTAAATTCCAGAAATACTGAAACTTCTTCTTCTGGCTGGCTGACTCGTATTGTAAATAAGATCAGCGAAATCTTCTTGCTCTTTAAAGGACAAGACTGGCGCATCTCTGCCTGGGGACTTTTCTACTCGGCGCTATTCGTCAGCACGGTTGCCATTGCCTGGCAAATCTATTACCTCGCCGCAGGCGTGCAGGTGGATTGGGGCATCGCTTTCTATGCCGCAACACTGATCGGTATTCTGGGCATACTACCCATCACATTGAATGGCATTGGCATCATGGAACTCTGTCAGGTGACCATTCTAAACTGGCAGGGACTGCCGGTTGAGAAGGCAATCCTTGCCGCATTTCTTACCCGTATCATGCTGGTGATTTTAACCCTGCCCGGCGGATTACTTTATATGCTGAATGGTTTTAAAGTATCCTCTGATTGAAATTCTTTTTATTTGACAGCATAATATTGGTTGATTTGACGCCATGGAAGCGTTTGTAAGTTTGCAGGTTTTTTGAATGTTTACTAAACATCTCCGGAGCAGGTTGATGAAAGAGAATTTTAGCAGATCGTCGCTTTTAATCCTGATGGTTTATCTAGTCACCAAATCCTGTTTTGGATTCCAGAAAATCGCATTTGGCACAGGCATATTGTTAGGCGGATATTCCTTGAAGTGGGGCGCGGCTTTTGTTATCTATGTTGTAGTTTGTATATTTATGGCTGCGTTCTCAGCGTTGGCGTTATGGCAAAGGGAGATACTTCAACCGATCGTTGAGAAATTGATCGCATTCCGCGAACGGCTGGGACATGTGCGCTGGCTTGCTGTTCTCCTCGTTTTTATTTCTCCACTATGGTTTTTTCAATTTACGCCCTGGGGGTTGGTGTTTAGCGACATTTATATCCGCGTGCTGGTCTGGTTTCTGGTGATTCTTGCATTTGCATTCTTCATCAAAAAAGGAAACGCTTTATTCGGGTGGGCTGAATTCTTCGTCGCGCTTCTTCTGACCTCCAGCGAATTTGTCATTGCCGTTCCATTCATGAACGTGACAGATTATCCGTTTTCATTGGGCTGGTCCGAAGGAAACCGCATGTGGGATTATTCCATCATGTTCGGCAGGCATCTTTATAATTATCCCGCTGATAAACAAATTTATGCTTTGATCGATGTTGGCAGGCAGTTTATCGGCGGACTGCCTTTTATCATGCCTGGCCTCACCATTGGAATGGAAAGATTTTGGATCGCATTGACGGTCATCCTTCCTTATCTTTTGCTTGGCATGGCGGCCTTTCGTTTCGTTCGCGCGGACCGAAAAATCTGGTTGTTGGCCACGCTGTGGGCGCTGATCTTCCTCAAGCAGGGACCCATCCACCCGCCGCTTGTTCTCTGCGCCGTGATTGTGGCCCTGCTCTGGAGAAGTCCGCTTTGGGTTGCGCTTCCCATCATAGCTCTCACAGGGTACGCCGCCGAGGAGAGTCGCTACACCTGGTTATTTGCCCCAGGCATGTGGATCGGCATGTTGGAATTGGCCGGGGCCGCTTTACAAACCAAAAGGTTGACCATCAACTCATGGAGCCGGGCAATTTTGCTTGGACTTGTCGGAATGGCTGGCGGATATTTTGGGCCCAAAGTTGCCGGTCTATTGGCGGGCAACTCAGCCGCAGGCGTTGCAATTTCTGCAAGCAGTATTGCGGCAAATGTTTCCGACCAGCCTCTGCTATGGTATCGCCTGCTCCCGAACGCTACTTATGGAATTGGCATTCTGGCAGGTTTGTTGATTGCCGTTTCACCGTTGATCATTATTCTGGTTTATTTGACTGCCAGCAAAAAGTGGGTTTTGAATGTCTGGCAGGGACTGGCTCTAATAGCGCCGTTACTCGCCTTCCTTGGCGTTGGGTTAATTGCCAGCACAAAAATTGGCGGGGGCGGCGACCTTCACAACATGGATATGTTTCTGATCGGGCTTATGTTTGTCGCCGTACTAGCTTGGCAAAAAGGTGGAAAAGAATGGCTCGCAACTATCGATCTTGCTCCCCTCTCGATCAAGTTTATTCTTCTTTTGCTTTTTGCTTTGCCCGGGCTTCGATCTTTGCAGGTAATGCGTTCATTTGATTTTGCTGAAGACGCATCATGGCTGGCCGCGCTGACAGATGCGCCCACTGAGAAATCCCTCGACATGTACCCGGCCCAGGCCGTGACAGATGCCGCCCTGCAAACCATACGCGAGGAAATAGCGCTCGCGCAATCCCAGGGCGGGGAGGTGCTCTTCATGGACCAGCGGCAATTGCTGACTTTTGGCTTCATTACCGACGTGCCGCTTGTGGCCGAATATGAAAAAAAATTATTAATGGACGAGGCCTTAAGTTCGAATTCTGCGTACTTTGAAATTTTTTATTCGGATATTTCTGCACAGCGGTTTGCATTGATTATTTCCGAACCGTTGCGGTCTCCCATTAAAGATAGCTCCTATCAATTTGGCGAAGAGAACAATGCCTGGGTAAAGTGGGTATCGAACCCGGTCTTATGTTACTATGAGCCAAAAACTACCCTGAAGGAAGTTGGCGTGCAATTGCTTGTGCCAAAACTTGAACCGACAGACTGCCCCGCCCAACTGCCATAAGAGACTTGGCTTACTCTTTTTTTGTACACGGATTTCACGGAAAAGACGGAAAAGAACAGCTTTTTATGGTTTCTTCCGTGAATTTCAGTTTAATCCGTGCTGTCCGTGTCGCAAAAAAAGAGTTCAGGACTTACGCAAAACCTTGAAAGAGTCCACTAATCTCCACAAATTTACGCTAATCCTTTTAAAAATTCGCGCGGATTGGCGTAGATTAGCGGACAAAAAGCATTCTGCGTAAGTCCTAAGTTAAGAAACGCTCTCAAACTAAGGAAACCTTTGTGAACATCCAGTATTTTTTTCTTCGTCTTGTCCGCCATTTTGTGCCTGAAAATATAGCCCGCTTTCTTTTGAAACACAGGTGGATTATCCGCCCTGGTTTGGAGTCGAGCGATCCATCAGCGGCGGTGAAACAATATATAGATGTGCTGGCGGCCTGCGGTCAGTCTATTAACGGGAAGCGGGTTCTGGTCTTTGGGTATGGCGGTCGTTTTGCAGTGGGCGTGGATCTGTTGAAGCGCGGCGCGGCGCATGTGGTGTTGTGTGATCATTTTGTTTTGCTGGATGACGAGCGCAACAGGGAATTACTGCCAGCGTATGAAAACTATCTGAAACTCGAGCAGGCCGGGGTTAGGCCGCGAAGCGAATTCATCACCCTACTGCATGGAGATATCCGCGAGGGGCAAATCCAGAAGCAGGCGGCGCAAGCGGATGTCATCCTCAGCACTTCTGTCTTTGAACATTTGGATGACGTGGCGGGAATCACAAACGCGCTGGCGAAATTGACTGCGCCGCAGGGCGTGCATTTGCATTTTGTGGATTTGCGCGATCATTATTTTAAATACCCGTTCGAGATGTTGAAGTATTCCGAAGGCGTGTGGAAAAAACTCCTGAACCCCACCAGCAATTTGAATCGTTTTCGATTGGGCGATTATCGGCGAATCTTTGATGTGAATTTTACAAACGTGGAGTTCACGGTGTTGGAGCGGTTGACGGATGAATTTCACGGGGCGAAGGCGCAGATTCGCGCGGAGTTCCAAACAGGGGATGAGGCTGTGGACGCGGTGACGTTGATCCATGTGATCGCGAGCCAGCCCAAATAGCGCGGAGATTTGCGGATGCAAAACAAGTTGAATTCTTTTTTTTCGCGGTATGAATTTTCGATACCGCTTTTTATTTTTTTTATGTTCCTTGCGGTTTCCCTGCCGGGGGTGGGTTGGGGCGCGCCTGCGTTGTGGAACCCGGATGAATTAGTCTGGCGTGTGGATAGCGCCCTGCGCGGAGAAATGATCTTCGATGTAACTGAACCGGATTTCAATTATCCTTCACTGCCCAAGTACGTTATGTACGCCATTGGCTCGCTGGTGTATGGAACGGGGCGTTCGAGCTTTGCGTTCATCGTTGCGGCGCGTGCGTTTTCCTGTTTGCTTGGCGCATTGGCTGGGATATTGGTTTACTCCACTGCGCGGATGATCGGCGCGAACAAACGCATCTCGGCATTGGCGGGCTTGTTTTACATTGCCAGCGGTGTGGCGGCGGCGAATGGACGCTTTGCCCACAACGATCTTTATTTGCAGTTGTTTGCCATCCTTTGTGTGTATTTTATTGTCAAATATCAATACACCAATTCAAGGTTGTGGTTGTACGCCTCTTTCTTTTCGGTGGGGTTGGCGGCTTCGAGCAAGTACACAGGCGGGAGCCTGATTCTCCTGCCGGTGGCGGTGTATTTGATTGTGAACTGGCGCGAGATTCGCGCCCGCTGGCTTGCCATGTTTGGGAGCCTTGTTTTGGGCGGCCTGATTTCCTATTTGGGTTATGGGCTTGGCACGCCGAAAGCCTTGTTTGACCCCGTGTATTATTTTACGAATGTGATTCCCTCCCTGCGCAATTATCCGCAGTATGGATTCAATTCCGGCTCGCCGATTGGGTTGTTTGGTCAGTGGGGGGTGTTCAAAAGCGCGGTTGGAATCTTCGCCTATTACCTGTTTATCTTCGCGTTCCTTTGGTTTGCGGGGCGGCTCATCTTGTGGAAAATGGGCAGGGGTTCTTTCGAAGGCAAACAGGCGCAGGGCGTGGGCGTTTTCATCGCGGCTGTCTTGATCTTCGATTTGCCGTTCATGGTATCCATCAATTACATCGAGCGCTACTTTATCCCCTTCGTTCCGTTTCTGGCGATTCTGGGCGCGTTATTCGTGGATGAAGTTCTACGCCTCGCTTCAAGCTGGAAGCTGGCCGCTGTCCATTGGGCTGTTCTTACGCTGTTGGTTTTCGGCCTGGCGTATTCAGGGTTGCGCCTGGTGAGCGTTGCCCTGCTGTTCGCGAACGATGCGCGCATCCCTGCGGGTGAATATATCGAGTCTATGCGCGGGTATGGGCAGAGCCTTGAATATACGTTGTACCCCCCGCTTGTGAACAAAAAGCAATTCGAGCGGGCGCATAATTACCCGATCTATTTTGTGAAATACCCAACGGACCTTGTGCCCACAGGCGGACGTTTTGAATACAACCTGGGCGAGCAGGGATTGTTGGAGCGCGACACCGATTATTTTGTGATCGATAGTTACACGTATAACCGTTTGTACACGGATACCGTTTGTGAAACCAATCTTGTGGAATGTGATTTCTTCAAGCGATTGCTGGCTGGCGAGGTCGCGTCCTTCAGGCTGGTAAAGAAATTTACCTACGATCTACCGCCGTATTTGCCGCATGTTTTCATCTCTGCGGTCAACCCGCAGATTCGGATCTACGAGAGAGTGCGGCAATAAAGTGACAGCCACCTTTACCCTAACTCGGACGAGTCGAAAAAGATTTAACCACAGAGAACACAGAGTCCACGGAGAAAACCCTTTAAAAATCTCTGTGATCTCCGTGATCTCTGTGGTGAGATTTTCTTGTTTTTTGTACAAGAATTTCATTGATAAGATACTAAAGGGCGCTGCGCAAAGGTGACAGTCGCTTCACTACTTTATAAAATTTCCAACCGTGTACACCGTGCCAGCAATGGGCGGTGTACTTTTCATTTCGATTACCTTCCCTTTGGAGAAAACCCTGTGCGCGGCGGCGGCGATTTCCTTTTCAGTGGAAAAATGCTCGTCGCGGATATCGTGCCCAAGCATTTTGAACATGAAGACCATGAACGGCTTTTCGACGGGAGTTCCGTACACCATTTGTCCGCCGGGCTTGAGGATGCGCTTCACCTCCGCGAAGGCCTGCTCCAGCTCGAGCGGCTTGAGGTGCTCCAATATGCTGATCATCAGTACCGTGTCGAAGGTGTTGTCTTCATAGTAGGGCATGTGCAACACGTCGCCTTTTTTGAGGAAGAGCGGAATACCCATCGGCTCGAAGACAGACTGGACGGCTTCAATGTCGGCGGTCAGGTCTATGCCGTGGATTTGCCTGTAGCTGTCGTGCAGGTTGGGGAAGGCCAGCCCCGTTCCAAAGCCGACTTCGAGGATGCGTTCGCCGCCGGTGCATTCGCCCAGGGCCAGTTCCACGCGGCGGCGGTACATTTTTCCGAAGATGGGCCAGTAATAATATTTGATCGGGTCGAGATCGTTGACGCCTTTGTATTTTTCAGCGGGGAGCAGTTTTAGTTTTGGGGGCATTGAAATTTCCTTGAATAAAATTTTGTACCGCAACGTTCACGTTGCGCGTGTTTAGCGGCGTAAACTGCCACTTGCAAGATAAATCTTGCGGTACTTAAACAAATTTGATCCGTCTCGCGGCGAATGCGACCATTCGAAATAACAAGATGCCGTGTTTCCAGCGGGAGATGTTGGTGGCGCCGTAGGTGCGCTCGCGGTAGCGGATGGGGAGGTCGATGATCTTGCGGTTGAGTTTGGCGGCGCCGAAGATCAGGTCGAAATCGCCGAAGGGGTCGAAGTCGCCGAAGTAGGAGCGGTTGGCGGCGATCTGTTCGTAGTCTTTTTTCCACATGACTTTTGTGCCGCAGAGGGTGTCTTTGACGGGCTGGCCGAGCATCCATGAGAAGGCCATGCTGAATAATTTGTTGCCGATGAAGTTCAGGGTGCGCATGGCTTCTTTTTCCATCGGGTAGACGAGGCGCACGCCGTTGATGAATTCGCCTTTGCCTGTGGTGATGGCTTCGTAAAAGCGCGGCAGGTCTTCGGGGGGGACGGTGAGGTCTGCGTCGAGGATCATGAGGATGTCGCCGGTGGCTTTCTCGAAGCCGAGTCGAACTGCGTCGGCTTTGCCAATGCCTGGTTGGCGCAGGAGCAGGCTGGGGGTTAGGGGGTGAAGCGGAATTTCATCTGCAATGGTTTGAAAGGTGTTGTCGCGGGAATGTCCTTCGACGAAGATGAGTTCGGTTCTCGATCCCATTTTTGGCAGGCGTTCGAAAATGGATTTGATGTTGCCTGCTTCGTTGCGCGCGGCGACGATGACGGAAACGCTCGGCTCTTTGACTGGCTGGGGCATGGGGCGCGCGATGACAAAATTGGATAAGCCGAAATTGTGGAAGGGCCAGAGTTTGACGAGATAGCGGTCTGCGAGGCCGCCGAGGGGCAGGGGCCATAGGACCTCGGATAGTGGGCGGATGCTTTCGAAGCCTGCGAGGCGCAGCATGTTGTGGATGTCTTCGGGGGTGAGCCAGTTTTGGCTGAGCATGGGCGCGGCGAGGTTGAGGCTTTGCGCGAGGGTGAGCGGCAACTGCCAGAGGTGGCTGTAAAAATTTAAGATGAGGCGGGTGCCGGGGGTGCAGAATTTTTTGACTTGTTCGAGGGCGCGCTGGACGTCCCACAGGTCGTTGACGGTGTCTGAGAAAATGATGATATCGAATGTGCCTGCGAGGCTGGAGAGGTCGTGCGCGTCGAGTTGGTGATATTCGATTTCGGGGTGGCTCTGTTTTGCGCGGGCGATCATTTCGGGGGAGAAATCTACGCCGACGCCGTGGGAGGGTTGCAGGTGGGAAATTAAACTGCCCGTGCCACAGCCTATTTCGAGAATGCGCTGGTTGGGGTTGACGAGGAATTTGTAAACTTCAATCAATCGGCGGTGATACCAGAGTCCCAGTCCGCGCCAGTGATCGCGTTTTTTTGCGACTTGATTCCAGTGCGCACTGCGGGTGCGTTGATAGGCAACGCCGGCTTCGTCAAAGGGTGGGGTTATGTTCATGGCGGGGTGATTTTACCTGAATATTTCTTCCTCAATTTGCATAAGAGCACATAGTTTGTGGAGTGACCTTGTCTAAATTTGTCTTGACAAATTTATCGGGGGGGGGGTAGTATTTGAATTGTCGTTACAAAATTCATACACCCAAACAGGAGGGATATAATGAGCAAAACAACCACCTCAATCAAGAAAATATATTTTATCTTTCTGGCGGGATTATTTTTCGCCGCGTTTAATCTCAAAAATGTGATGCCTGCCAGCGCCAGTGAAAATGGGTCCGCGCCAAAATCGGATTTGTATGTGGATGGTACGGAAACGCCAGCGCCCTCTTCCACGCCCACCGCCACGGGGACGCTTACGTCCAGCCGTTATATTAGACTTTATTCATAATTAGGAAAAACGTCGCCCTCTTCCACGCCCACCGCCACGGGGACGCTTACGTCCAGCCGTTATATTAGACTTTATTCATAATTAGGAAAAACGTCCCGAAGGTTGCCATCAGGCGACCAAGTTACTCAAAATAAACCTTCGGGACGGTGTGTATATTTTATTTCGGATTATGTCAGTGTGGGCTACCCCAGTGGCACCAGCGGGATTACTGTGACCCAGGAAAACACATGCCAGCCCACTTTGATGATGTGGGGATTTCTGCACCAAGGTCGGTTTTTGCACATTCTGAAGTTCATAGAAGTCCACTAAATGAACTTGATACTATTTTTATGAACGTCCACTATATGGATTCGGCACGAAATTGGAACTGGTTTGATGAAGCGCGATGGGTCACAGAGTCTCCATATAATGTTGATCAATGGTTCCTTTTTGAGTTTCGTAATTACGGACCGTAGAGTGAGGTAAAACGATGAAATCAAAATTAATGTCAAGGATACTCGTGGTTTTAATAAGTATCAGTGTTGTTGCTGGGGTGTATGTGCGGGTTAATGCCCAGGAAGAAGTAGTGAATTACCTGTATGGCAGGTTTAAACAAAAAAATATCCCTGTTACTGAAATCACTGTGCTTGAAAAATCCCCGCTAAATCTTCAAGTTGTAATCCAGAGTGCGAATCCATGGGTAACGGCCGAAGATATAAAGATTATGAGTATGGTAGATCGTGAAATTTTTGTTTTTGCCCGCCAACAAGGTTATTATGTTGATGCTTACACCCTAATTCTTGAGGACAGTCAGGGTAAACAACTTGATTCGACTACAAAACAACCAGATATTGAGAGCAATTCACATCTAAATTTCTCTCCCGCCACGCTAACAGATGAAGTCGTTCAAAATATGGCTTTGGAAAGGATGAATTCATATCTAGATAAATTCAAGCTTGATAACGTGAATTTAACAATAAATATTTCATCAGATGAAGGTCTCCAAACATTAACCTTGGATGTACGGACAGATTCGTTAGGGAAAGCAAATGATATTGCTCTTTTCTTGTGGGCTCTTCCAGATACTTCGTTTATTGACGATCTTAATGCACAGGGAGCGCGAATTGTTTTTTACAGGGCAAAAATAATAGGCGAAAATGACGATACCTTATTCGATTATGTTTTAGATACAGAAATGAGTTCAGGCGGTTGGACAATAGATGATAGATTGCAAAATCCCAGCGGTGACGGCCCTCCGCCAGCTCCAGAACCATAGGGAAATAACCTAAATGGAGAGGAATACATGAGACGCAAAAAGATTCTTTTCGGTTTCGCTTTGTTTTTTGTGGCACTGTTAGCTTTAAGCCTCTCCAGTCAGACCAAAGCAGAAAAGTTGAGAGTTCTAGTTAATCAGCAGGAGAGTCTTGTAGATTATTTGAAAAAAGAACTTGGTCAGCTAGATGTTCCTGTGCAGCAAACAGTTATTCTTCAAGATAGCCCACTGGAAATTGGAGTGACTATTCAGAGTTTGAGCACAAATGAGAAGTTTGCGCCCGACGATTTTGTATACATACACATGGTTTTTCGAGAATCTATGTTTGCTCATGAGAAAGGGTATCAAATTAATGGATTAACTACAATTGTTGTAAATATGGAAGAAAAGAAAATTTTCGATGGATGGTCAAAGATCGAACCGGCATCGATGTCGTATCGCAGACTTGATCCGCCTCGACTTACGGAAACATCTACCTCGAATATGTTGAGCGAGAAACTGGCGGATTATGGATTATCAAAAATTAATGTCGAAGTAATATCGTCTGAAGAATCTCGAACTCTGAATTTGTATTTATCAAATATTTCAAAAGAAGAGGCTTCCGCAACTAAGACGTCGATAAAAGATTCGCTGGGCCTTCTTGTTCAGGATATGAATTCGCAAGGAGCAGGAGTGGCTATTGTAAAGCTAAAAATAACGAATGAAAGTGGTGAAACGCTCCTTAACTATTTATTAGATTTGCAGTTTGTTACAGAAGGTTGGTGGGTTGCAGATGGAATTAATGTTGATGATTGGTTTCCCTCTAGACCTGCAATGCCTTAGCATTAAGCTTTTGACTTAATAGGTGCTCGCCCCTCAAAATCCATAATCTTGCCTAGTAGATGATGTTTACAAATCACGCGGTTGTTGTACCGCGTGATCTTCTTTTTAAAACACCTTCACTTGACCATCTCCTGAATAAGGTTATAATTCAGTGACTGAATTTTGGAATTATAAATCATGACTGTTGAATCAACAAACGACGAACTCCGCGAACTTTCCCTGCTCGAACGAATCGAGAGCGACCCTGATGTGAACCAGTCCACGCTTGCCACGCAGTTGGGGGTGGCGGTTGGCACGGTCAATTGGCATTTAAAACGCCTCATCGCCAAGGGCGCGGTCAAGGTTTCGCGCGCCGAGCGCAAGAAACTGCGCTACATCATCACCCCCGAAGGCCTCGCCCTGCGCGCCCGCCTCGCAGTGGATTACGTCGAGCGTTCCTTTTCCGTCTACCGCCGCACCCGCCAGCGCGTGAAAGATCACGTTGCGAAAATCCGCCACGCGGGGTTCGACCGCGTCCGAATCGTCGGCTCGGGCGATGTGGCCGATATTTGCAAGCTCACTTGCATGGAGCAGGGCATATCCGTTGTGACGGATAAAACAGCGCCCGCTTTAATTTTGGATGGATACAAGATTCGATTGGAAGGCTTGGAATGACGGATCGCCACGTACTCATCACAGGCGGCGCGGGATATATCGGCTCCATCCTGACCTCGGAACTGCTCCGCGCAAATTACAGAGTCACCATCCTGGACAGTCTCCTGTTCGGCGGCGAGAGCATTGTCCCGTTTCTGAATCATCCCAACTTCCACTTCATCAAGTCGGACGTGACCGAACCCCGCGCCGTGCGGGACGCGGTCAAACGCGGCTGGCAGGTTCCGAATGCCGTTGTCCATTTGGCGGGGATCGTGGGTTTCCCAGCCTGTCAGGCGGTGGGGCGGCAGGTGGCCTGGAAGTACAATGTCGAGGCGACGAAACTGGTCTTCGAGCAGTCATCAGATTTGGGCGTGGAAAGATGCGTGTTCGCATCCACCTACAGCAACTATGGCCTGTCCGAAGACGGCAAGCCCGTCACCGAAGAGACTCCATTAAATCCCCAATCGTTGTATGCCGAGACGAAGATCGCCAGCGAAGAATATTTGCTCTCGCAAAAGGATGCGGCTTGCGCGCCGTTGTTGTTCCGCTTTGCAACGCTCTATGGAATTTCCCCGCGCACGCGCTTTGATTTGATCGTGAATCAATTTGTGCTCGAAGCCTTCACCAAACGCGAACTCATCATTTACCAGCGCGGCTACTCGCGCTCCTTCGTTCACATCCGCGACGTGGTGCGCGGCGTGATGATGGGCCTGGAAGCGGAGCAAAAAAATATCCGCGGGCAGGTTTTCAATTTGGGAACCGAGAATGGGAATTACTCCAAAAACGATATTGTGAATTTCATTCTCAAACGGATGCCTGAAACCGTGGTGCAGTACAAAGACCTCACCTTCGGCGGCGACATGCGCGACATCACTGTATCGTTTGAAAAGATTAAGAGAGTCCTCGGCTTCGATACCACCCTGACCGTGGATGACGGCGTGCGCGAAGTATTGTTTGCGTTGAAGTCTGGGTTAATACGAAATCCCACCGATGATCGTTATAGGAATGCACAGTTTATTGTGCAGTGAAATCACCAATCTCTAATCTCCAATTACCAATCTCCAATTACGATTTAGAGACTGGAGATTAGAGATTAGAGATTAGTAATTGGCAATCAAGGAGAACTCATGGCAGAAAATTTCTGGCAGAATAAAAAAGTAATCGTCACAGGCGGAGCGGGCTTTCTTGGCTCCTTCGTCATTGAAAAACTAAAACAACGCGGCGCAGTGGATATTTTTATCCCGCGCATCGAGAATTACAACCTCGTTGACTCGAATGATATCAAGCGTTTATATGCGGATACCCTCAAAGGCGTTGACCCGAAGAACGTGGTCGTCATCCACCTCGCCGCCAATGTGGGCGGCATTGGCGCGAACCGTGAACATCCCGCTGACTTTTTCTACGACAACCTGATGATGGGCGTTGAGATGATTCATCAGGGGTATAAAAATGGCATCGGCAAATTCGTTGCCATTGGCACGGTTTGTGCATATCCCAAGTTCACCCCGGTCCCGTTCAAGGAAGATGATCTGTGGATCGGCTATCCCGAAGAGACCAATGCTCCCTACGGCCTCGCAAAAAAGATGATGCTCGTGCAGGCGCAAGCCTATCGCCAGCAATATGGTTTCAACGCCATTTTCCTTTTGCCCGTGAATCTGTACGGCCCGCGTGATAACTTCAATTTGGAAACCTCGCATGTAATTCCCGCTCTCATCCGCAAGGCTGTGGAAGCGAGTGAACGCGGGGACAAGGAATTGCAAGTCTGGGGTGACGGCTCTCCCACGCGAGAATTTTTATACGTTGAAGACGCCGCCGACGGCATTATCACCGCCGCTGAAAATTACAACGGCGATCTGCCCGTCAACCTCGGCTCTGGCTACGAAATTTCGATCAAAGACCTGAGCGAGATGATCGTGAAACTGACAGGCTTTGAAGGCAAACTCGCCTGGCAGACCGACAAACCCAACGGCCAGCCCCGCCGCGGACTCGACGTGAGCCGTGCAAAGGAACTCTTCGGCTGGAGCGCGCAAGTCTCCTTTGAAGAAGGCCTGAAGCGCACGATTGAATGGTTTAGAGAGAATAGAAAGTAGAGAAGAGAGACTAATAATTGGAGACTAATCTCCAATCTCTAATCTCTAATTCACCATGACCCAACTCACAAAACACGAACCCACCACCATTTACATCAAGCCATCCAAAGGTCTTGCGGCATTAAACCTGCGCGACCTTTGGGTCTACCGTGAATTGATCTTCTTCATGGTCTGGCGCGATGTAAAAGTGAAATACAAGCAAACTCTCCTCGGTATGGCCTGGGCTGTCATCCAACCCGTGATGACCATGCTGGTATTCACCTTTCTGTTTGACAAAGTGGCAAAACTGCCGACAGAAGGAATTCCCTACCCTGTATTTTCATTCACGGCGTTACTGCCGTGGGGCTTGTTCGTCGTCGCGCTCAATCAGGGCAGCCGCTCGCTCGTGGCGCACAACAACATGGTCACGAAGATCTACTTCCCGCGCCTCATCCTGCCCATCTCCTCGGTCTTTGCGGGGCTGGTGGATTTCGCCATCGCCTTCGTCATCCTCGTTGTCTTGATGTTTTACTATCAAGTGTCTCCCGCCTGGAATTTAGTTTGGACACTTCCGCTATTTCTTTTACTTGCGATTGTGACCGCGCTCGGGGTCGCGCTTTGGCTTTCTGCGATTAACGTCCAGTATCGTGACGTAAACCAGGCCCTCCCGTTTCTGACTCAGTTTTGGCTGTTTGCCACACCTGTGGCATATTCCGCCTCTGTGATATCGGACAAATGGCAAATCCTGTACTCGCTCAACCCAATGGCGGGCGTGGTGAATGGATTCCGCTGGGCATTGCTCGGCACAGGCAACGGCCCCGACATCGCGCTCTGGGTTTCAACCGGCATTTCAATTTTGATTTTCATCTCTGGCCTTTTCTATTTCAGAAGCATGGAAAAGACCTTCGCGGATACGATATAAATTCGTCCTGAGCGGAGGGGCTGAGTGTAAGTCGAAGCCCCGAAGTCGAAGGACAGGAATGCGTGATCGCCTGCGCTTCGACTTCGCTACGCTCCGCTCAGCGCGAGGAAAATGTAAATGACAACAGCAATCAGCGTAAAAAACATTGGCAAGCAATATAAGATCGGCGCGGCGGAATCGAAGTTCCGCTACAACATGCTCCGCGATGTGATCGTGGATACGGTCTCTGCGCCCATTCGTCTGGCAAAGGCGATGATCGGGAAATCTGACCGCAGACAGAACCAGAACTTCGTCTGGGCGTTGAAGGATGTTTCCTTTGACCTCGAAGAAGGCAAAGTCCTCGGCATTGTGGGGCGCAACGGCGCAGGCAAAAGCACCCTGCTCAAGATCCTCTCGCGTGTGACAGAACCAACTACGGGAACAGTCTCAGTCCGCGGACGTGTCGGCTCGCTCCTCGAAGTCGGCACAGGTTTTCATCCCGAACTCACTGGCCGTGAAAATATCTACATGAACGGCGCAATCCTCGGGATGCGCCGCGCCGAGATTGACTCCAAATTTGACGAGATCGTGGATTTTTCTGAAGTCACTCAATACATTGACACGCCCGTCAAACGCTATTCATCGGGCATGTATCTGCGGCTTGCGTTTGCTGTCGCCGCGCATCTCGAACCTGAAATCCTCGTCGTGGATGAAGTGCTGGCGGTGGGTGATGCCGAATTCCAGAAGAAATGTCTCGGCAAGATGGGCGATGTGGCACAGCAAGGCCGCACGGTTTTATTTGTCAGTCACAATATGTCTGCGATTCTCCGTCTCACGCAGGAAGCCATTGTTTTGAACAAAGGTCAAATGCTCATGCGCGCTTCCACACAGGAGGCCGTGGACTTTTATCTTTCATCGGGGCAGGCGCAGGCAGGCCAGCGGGTTTGGGATGTGGAAGATGTCCCAGCGGCGAGCGCCCCATTTAGGCCGATCAGCTTGAAGATTATGAATCGAAGCGGCAAGGCTGTCGATACAGTCCGCTCGACGGAACCCATCACCGTCGAGTTTGAATATCAACTCGATGCGCCCGTCACAGGCTTGCGCGTCGGCATGTATCTCAGCACCATGCGCGGCGAATATGTGCTCACGTCTTTCGATACCGATGCGCCGAATCTTTTTGAAAAGTTTGATTCGCGCGGTGCAGGCCGCTACATCAGCCGCGCCGAAATCCCCGCCGACATTTTCAACGAAGGCCGCTACACCATTGGCGTGAACGCAAGTTCGTTTGGCGTGCGCCGTTATTTCATGGATGAAAACGCGATTGCATTCAACGTGGATATTTCCGGCGCGCCCGGCACGCATTGGCCTGAGCCGCGCGTGGGACCTGTGCGGCCAAGATTGAATTGGGCGATTGAAAAGATAGGCGAGTAGTAATTGGTAAATAGTAATTACCAATTACCAATTACCAATTACCAATTACCAATTACCAATATGGCAAAAACATCAACCCTCCGAGAATTATTAGGCGATCTGCCCTTCACTGCCGAAATTGACTGGATGCTTCGACAGCGGAATCGTCCGCGCAAAGATCATTTCAATTTGGATCGTTTGCAAAAATCCCTGCCTGCGGCGCGCGCGGTGGTTGAGCCGTTTGCAAAAAATGCGAAACCCGGCAAGAATGTTTTGTTTTTTGCAACACTGCATTATTGGATCGAACAATCTGCTTATCTCGGTTTGACTCTCGCCGGCCTCGGACATAAAGTTACTTTATTGACATTGCCATATTCCGAGTGGCATAAGCAAAAGGATAACTTCACACAGCGGCAGCGCATCCTTCACACGCGGGATACGCTTGCCCCGCTCTCTCCGTTAGTCAAACACATCTCGATGCTCGACCTTCAACCTTCAACCTTCAACCTTCCAACCACCCTGCAAGCTGACATAAAAGAGATCTCGCTCTGGGACGCGCAATACACTTTGATGCGCGAAGAAGTGGACATGAACGACGCGGGCGACCGCGCCTTGTACGACCTGCGGATTCAACGCAACACCTTCGCCGCCAAAGCCGCGTTTGAATATTTACAATCCAACAAGCCTGATGTGGTTTTGATACCAAACGGCTTGATTCTCGAAATGGGAATTGTCTTTCGCGTGGCGCGCTACTTGAACATTGACGCTGTTACCTACGAATTCAACGACCAGCGTGAACAAATCTGGCTGGCGCAAAATTCGTCCATTATGAAACAGGATACGAATTATCTCGTGGATGCGCGCTGTCAACTCCCAATGACCGATGACATGTTCGAGCGCCTCGCAGATTTGGAAAATGCCCGCCGCGGCGCGCGCGTGTGGGGCAAATCAAAACGCCTCTGGCAATATGTCTCTTCGCAAGGAGCGCAAGAGACTCGTAAAATGCTGAACTTTGATGACCGCCCCGTCGTCATGCTCGCCGCGAATGTCCTGGGCGACAGCCTCACCCTCGGACGTGACATCTTCGCCGCCTCGATGACCGAATGGATCACGAAGACTGTCCAATATTTTGCCAGGCGAGCCGATGTGCAACTGGTCATCCGTGTTCACCCCGGTGAAAAACTCGTGCCGCAGGCCAAGTCCATGGGGAGGGTTGTCCGCGAGGCCTTGCCAGAACTCCCCAGCCATATTCACGTCATCGGCGCGTTGGACAACATCAACACCTACGACCTGATCGAAATCGCCGATGTTGGGCTGGCGTACACCACCACCGTCGGACTCGAAACCGCGATGAATGGCCGCCCCGTCATCTCTTGCGGCGAAACGCACTACCGCGGGCGCGGCTTCACCCTCGACCCAAACTCGTGGGACGAATATTACGCCACCCTCGAAAAAGTTCTGGCCGACATCCCTGCCCATCAATTGAACGAAAAGCAAACTGAATTCGCATGGAATTATGGCTATCGCTTCTTCTTTGAATACCCGCGTCCCTTCCCCTGGCGTTTGATGAATTTCTGGGATGATTTGGAAGTTTGGCCTTTGGAAAGAGTGTTGAGCGAAGAAGGCCTGGCGCAATTCAAAGACACATTCGGGTTTCTGGTGGGTGAGCCGTTTACCTGGAAAAACTAACCTTCTTTCCTCTTTCTTCTTTCCTTTATATCGAAAGATGAAAGAAGAAAGAAACGATTACCGAGATAATACATGACCAACGACACAAAACAAAAAGTACGCGAATTTTACGACGAGATCGGCTGGATGCAGGAGGATGACGGCAATTATCAAAACGCCCGTTACGAAGACCTGCGCCCCGTCTCCCGCGAATACATCCACAAGACGCGCCTGCGCGTGCTGAATGGACTCATCCCCACAGGCCGCTTCCTTCTTGACGCCGGGTCTGGTCCTGTCCAATATGAAGAGTACAAGGCCTATTCAGCAGGTTACCAAAAGCGCGTCTGCCTCGATATTTCCATCCAGGCCTTGCGCGAGGCGCGGACTCGAATCGGCGACCACGGCTTGTTCGTCGTAGGTGACCTTGCCAACCTGCCCTTCAAAGCTGAGTCCTTCGACGGCGCGGTTTCGATGCACGCCATCCATCACCTGGCGCTGACCGAACATCCGCGCGCGTACGCGGAAATCCACCGCGTGCTTGCCAGCGGGCGGACTGCCGCCATCGTCAACGGGTGGCATGAGCCTTTCCTCAGCCGCATGGCCGAGCCGTTGATCGGGCTGATGAGGAAACTGTCTGGCCGCGCTGAAAAGAAGAAAAAAGAATGGTTGAACGAGGAAGACCCCGCAGGCACATTCGTCCAAAAGATGACCCCCGAATGGCTCAAGCGTGAGATCGGCTCGAAGATGAACATCGAGATCAAGCCCTGGCGCAGTGTCAGCACCCGTGTCTTGCGCTGGTTCGTCCGTCCATTTGGCGGGCGCGCATTTCTGAAATTCGTATTTTGGCTGGAAGGTGTCTTCCCGAAGTTCTTCGCAGAGAATGGACAGTATCCGTTGATCGTGGTTAGAAAGTAATGAATTTGAATGTTGACGTTGGTTTTCAAACAGGATAAAATCTGTCTAGTGTAGACAGATTTTTGAAAGGAGTAAACATGAACAGCGTTTGGCAAATTCAGGATGCAAAAAATCAGCTCAGCGAAGTTATTGCGCGCGCTTTGAAGCAGGGTCCGCAGGTAATTACCCGGCATGGACGAAAGACCGTGGTGGTCGTGTCTTACATGGAATATAAAGCTCTGCAAAAATCACAGGTGAAGTTTTCCGAGTTTTTTCGTTCCTCCCCACTGGCTGGTTTGGAAATGGATTTAACGCGTGATAAAAGCCTGCCCCGCAAAGGTATTGAATTATGAACTTTTTGCTTGATACCTGCGTGCTTTCCGAAGCGCTCTCAAAAAAACCAGACTCCAAAGTCCTTGGCTTTGTGGATGCTCTCGATCCCGATGATGTTTATTTGAGCGTGATCACCATCGGGGAACTCTTCAAGGGAATTGAAAAACTGCCGAATTCGCGCCGAAAGAACGAATTGCGCGAATGGTTTAATGATGAACTATTGGTTCGGTACGATGGAAAGATTTTTTCATTGGACACTCAAACCCTTATGACCTGGGGAACGCTCATCGCCCGGCTTGAATCAGGGGGGTACACGATGCCCGCCGTCGATTCTTTGATCGCTGCGACTGCCATTACTTACGAACTTGTTTTGATCACGCGCAATGTCGGTGATTTTGAAAAGTCCGGGATAGAGATCATTAATCCGTGGAAAGAATAAGTTTCAGATAATCGACAAGGAGAACTCATGGACTGGAAAAATCAAGTGGTGCTCATCACGGGCGGGACAGGCTCGTTCGGCAAGAAATTTACAAAAATCCTTCTCGAGGAACATCAGCCGAAGAAGATCATCATCTTTAGCCGCGATGAATTGAAACAGCACGAAATGCAGGTGGGCGGCTACAACCACGAAAGCCTGCGCTATTTCATCGGCGATATTCGCGACCGTGAACGCCTCGTCCGCGCCATGCATGGGGTGGATATTGTCGTCCATGCCGCCGCGCTCAAGCAGGTGCCTGCCTGCGAATACAACCCCATGGAAGCGATCAAGACCAACATCATGGGCACGGCCAATGTGGTCGAAGCCGCACTGGATGCGGGCGTCAAAAAAGTGATGACCATCAGCACCGATAAAGCCGTCAGCCCCGCGAATTTATATGGAGCCACAAAACTTGCCGCCGAGAAGTTAACGATTCAGAGTAATGCCTATGCCGCGGGGTCAGCAACCAGATACTCGTGCGTCCGATACGGGAACGTCGTCGGCTCGCGCGGCTCGGTGGTTCCGCTCTTCCTCAAACAGCGCGCGGGCGGCAAAGTCACCATCACCGATGACCGCATGACCCGCTTCTGGCTTTCGCTCGATCAGGGCGTGCGCTTCGTCATCGACTGCATCGAACAGATGGAAGGCGGCGAAGTCTTCGTGCCGAAGATCCCCAGCACAAAAGTGATCGACCTTGCAAAGGCCATTTCACCCAAAGCCGATGTCGATATTATCGGCATTCGCCCCGGCGAAAAACTGCACGAAATGCTCATCTCGGAGGATGAAGCCCGCCACACGGTGGAGCTTGAAAAGATGTTCGTCGTCCAGCCCGCCGAAGCGACATGGTTCGGCTACGAATGGCAGTCCAAAGGAAAACTTCTGGAAGATAATTTCCACTACTCCAGCGACAATAATACCGAGTGGCTCGATGTGGATGGAATTAAAAAATACATTGCGCCCTTCGAGGAATTATTCGCGCAGGGCAAGCTGGAAGGATAGTTCCATGTGTCAGCTTCCAAGTGACCTGCGCTTGGCGGCCTGAAAAATATGGAACCTGGAACCTGGAACATGAAACTTCTTTTAACTGGAGCCAGTGGTTTGCTTGGTCTCAACTTCGCGCAGGAGATGATGGACCGCCATGAGATCATCGCCGTGGATCGCGGCAAACTGGTGAGCGCGCCCTTCACGGTCTTGAAACAGGATTTGCTCGACCCCCGCGCTGAAGATACCATCCTCGACTCGGCCCAGCCAGACTGGCTGATCAACTGCGCGGCTCTTGCCGACCTTGATGCCTGCGAGAACAACCCAGAGCTTGCCAAACTCCTGAACACAGACCTGCCCCGCCGCCTTGCGCGTGCGTGCAAAACGCGGAACATCCCCTTCGTTCACATCTCCACCGATGCCGTCTTCGACGGCGAGAAGGATGGCTTTTACACCGAAGAGGATAAACCCAATCCGCTCGGCATTTATGCCCGAACCAAATTGGAGGGCGAATGGGCTGTGCTCACAGAAAACTCAAAAGCCCTCGTAGCCCGCGTCAATTTTTATGGCTGGAGTTTGGGCGGCAGGCGTAGCCTCGCTGAATTCTTCTTCCACAACCTGAGCAACAACAAAAGCATGAGCGGCTTCACCGATGTCGTCTTTTGCCCCATGCTGGTGAACGACACTTCACGAATACTAGCCAGGATGGTAAAGCGCGGCCTGAGCGGCTTATATCACCTCGTCGGCACACAAGCCATGAGCAAGTATCAATTCGGCGTCGAGATCGCCCGCAAATTCAGCCTGCGCGAGAGCGAGATCACCCCCAAATCCATCAGTTTCTCTGGCTTGCTCGCGCGGCGTGCCAACAACTTATGGCTTTCCACCCACAAGTTATCCACAGCCCTCGCCGAGGATTTGCCCGACTTTTCCACAGGCCTGAACGAGTTTTACACACAGAATCAGCAGGGTTATCCACAGAAAATCCGCAGTTATGCACAGGTGTAGGGCAAATTGCCAATTTGCCCTACACAGTTATCCACAGGATTACGCTACGCTATCCACAGGATACGCTATGCTATCCACAGGATACGCTATGCTATCCACAGGATACGCTACGCTATCCACAGGATTACGCTACGCTATCCACAGGATACACTTCGTTATCCACTTTTTTTTTTGAGGATTAACTGCCCGAACAGCCTTTCCCACCCGCATCTTGACCCTGCCATCGAACATCGCCCACCCTGAAAATACCCGCCTCATACTCCCCTCAAACTGCTCCACCCCAATCGGCATCAACCTGCACCGAAGCATTGTAGGCCAGGCTTTCAGCCTGACATCTTTGAATAAAGCTTCTACAAATAGGAGAATCTCATGGAAATCAAATTTGGAAACCGCACCATTGGCTTGAACCACCCCACCTATTTCATTGCAGACATTGCCGCCAACCATGACGGCGACATGGACCGCGCCAAACAGTTGATCCGCCTGGCCAAAGAAGCAGGCGCGGATGCGGCCAAGTTCCAGAATTTCGATGCCCCGAAGATCGTCTCGGATTACGGCTTCAAATCCATGAATGGCGGACAGGTTTCACACCAGGCAAGTTGGAAGAAATCCGTGTTCGAGGTGTACAAAGGCGCATCCATCCCATTTGAATGGTCGATGACGCTGGTGGAGGAATGCAACAAGGTCGGCATTGACTACTTCTCCTCGCCCTACGATTTTGAGGCAATTGATTTTCTCGACCAATATGTGGAAGTCTACAAAGCTGGTTCAGGTGAAATTGATTGGATCGAAGCCCTCGAACGCATGGCGGGCAAGGGCAAGCCTTTCTTCATCGCCACAGGCGCATCCACGATTGGCGAAGTGCAAAAGGCAGTTCACGCGATTTTGAAGATTAACAAGCAATTGGTTCTGATGCAGTGCAACACCAATTACACCGCCAGCCCAAATAACTACGACCATTTGCACTTGAATGTCTTGAAGACTTTCGGAACCATGTTCCCCGACGTGATTTTGGGACTTTCCGACCATACCCATTCGGTCGCCCCCGTCCTCGGCGCGGTGACGTTGGGCGCGCGCGTGATCGAACGTCACTTCACCGATAGCAATGACCGCGAAGGTCCCGACCACAAGTTTGCGATGAACCCCGAAAATTGGGCGAAGATGGTCGAAGAGACTCGCCTGCTCGAACGCTCGCTGGGAAGCTCCGATAAATTCATCGCCGACAACGAGCAGGAAACGCAAATCGTACAACGCCGTTGTCTGCGTGCGGCACGCGAGATCAAAGCAGGCGAAACCTTCGCCCGAGACATGATCGACGTTCTGCGTCCCGCCACCCCTGGCGCGATCAAGCCTGACCAGATTCAAAATGTCATCGGTACAAAAGCGCTGGCGGACATGCCCCTCGGCAAAGAATTGCGCTGGACGGATTTGGGTGCGTAAAACTATTAACCACAAAGGTACACAAAGGGTCACAAAGGTTTTCCTTCGTGTACCTTTGTGACCCTTTGTGGTAATAAGCCTTTATGAAACTCATCTACTTCTCCCTCGGCTACTCCACACACGATTACCGTTTTCTGAAAGCTATTTCAGATGGCGGGCATGAAGTGTTCTTTGTCCAGTTGGAAGGCAATCAGCGGCAGGTGGAGAGTCGTACGATGCCTGAGCATGTGAATCAGGTCATTTGGAAGGGCGGGCGCGAGCCGTTTCGCTGGGCTAACCTTGCAAAGTTGACCTTCGACTTTCGACGTTTGACCCGCGAAATCAAACCTGACCTCATCCACGCTGGCCCCATTCAAACCTGCGCGTTCATCGCGGCGCTCAGCGGATTTCGTCCCATCCTGACCATGTCCTGGGGATTTGACCTGATGGACGATGTTCATAAAAGCAGATGGATGGAACACGTTACACGGTACACGTTATGGCGTTCCGCGTTTTTTACAAGTGATGCAAAAGTGACTCGCGACAAAGCGGTGGCGTACGGCATGAATCCCGAAAAGACCATCGTCTTCCCCTGGGGCGTTGACCTCGAACATTTTAGAATGCGGAATGCAGAAGGCAGAATCAGAGAAGGGTTTGTGCTGTTCTGCAATCGCGCATGGGAAACCCGTTATGGAGTGGATGTATTGGCTCGTGCATTTGTGAAGGCGGCTCAACAGCGTGAGGATGTCGGGTTGATTCTTTTGAATGGCGGCTCACAGGGCGCGCAGATCCGCCAGATATTGCAGAGCGGCGGTGTGCTGGACCGTGTCACTTTTGGCGGGCAGGTTTCGCAAACGGATTTGCCGCGCTGGTATCATATGGCGGATTTGTATATTTCGCCCTCGCATGTGGATGGTTCATCCGTTTCGTTGATGGAAGCTCTGGCTTGCGGCCTGCCTTGTCTGGTTTCGGATATTCCCGCCAACAAGGAATGGATAATTGAAGATGAGAACGGCTGGCTCTTCCGCGATGGCGATGCGGGTCATCTGGCCGGGAAGATTCTCGCGGCGATGAATCAGCGTGAGAAAATGCCAGGGGTTGGCCGAGCAGGCCGCAGGTCCGCGGAGAGGCGCGCGGATTGGAAAAAGAATGTTGCAGTGTTGATGAATGTCTATCGAAATTTAACAAAGTGACAGTCACTTGGAGTGATAATCATGCTAACCAAAAAAGAGTTGTTGAACGGCTTCGGCCAAATCGGAATCAAGAACGGCGATACAGTTATCGTGCATACATCGTACAAGTCGCTGGGCGGCGTGGAGGGCGGCGCGGATGCGGTCATCGATGCGTTCATCGAACTCGTCGGCGCGAATGGCACGGTGATGTTCCCCGCGTTCAATTTTCAATCGTGGACGGAGACGCATTATTTTGATGTGCTGGAGACGCCTTCGAAGATGGGCATGATCACCGAACTTGCGCGCCTCCGGCCTAACGCAAAGCGGACTCCGCATCCGATCTACAGTTTCTCCGCTTTGGGCGCCCGCGCTGACGAATTCTCGCGAACTGAAGATGTGGAAGCCTACGGGCCGAACTCTGCGTTTGCGTTGTTCCATAAAATCAATGGCACGATTGTGAGCATCGGGCTGGATTTCAACAGCACGTTTTCGATGCATCATTATATTGAATACAATGTGGGTTGTGATTACCGCCGCGTGAAGGAGTTTTCAGGTATTTATGTCGGCTATGACCGCATGCCAGGAATCAAAATGCATTCGATGTTTGTGCGAAACAATGAGCGCGTGAAGACATACATCAACCCCGGCATGGATGAATTGCTCGCGGCTGGCGTAATTCGTGAAGTTCAGGTCGGCGCGGCGAAAGTCCACTTTGCCACGGCGAATGATTTTTACGATAACATGTCGGTCATTGTGCGTGAACACCCTGAGAAACTGCATTACATTGAAGAGCCGAAGTATTAGGCCGGGTAAACAAGGAAACGCGGGAGCGCCCAAAACATGACGTTAACTTTTACTTTTGCAGGGGATGAAGCGGGGGATGCGAGTCTTAATTTTGAAAAAGGCGCATCTCGTTATTTTGTGTTCGCTGTGGTTGCAACACAGGATGCTGATGGGCTTCGTTCTGCTTTGGGAAATTTACGCAAACGCGAGAATTTTTCGCAGGGATTTGGTAACTACTCAGCCATAGGTTTACGACCACCACATATGGTGATTCATGGTCAGATTAGCAAAAATATTCCACAGGTTGCGCCGCTATATGTAGCCAGAAAATGCAAATTGAGATATTTTTGCCACATATAGCGTTTTAGACCATCATTCCCAAATCGCTTCGAGCGTTGACGGGAATGGAACTGTACCTCTTCATGGTGGCGGAATTGATCAGCCTTATTCCTGTGAATATACGCGAGAAAGGCACTTTGATTTTGGATGAAGTTGGGTCGGCAGACGCGGCATTGGTTCAATTGCGGCGCATGTTGAAAGTGCATGACGTTCGGCATGGATTTAGCCGTATTTTCTTTCGCCGTTCACGAAGCGAAGATCTAATACAGGTTGCAGACCTTGTCGCAGGTGCCATCCTGCGCCGTGATGCAAAGAAAGATCATGAAGCCTTTGATTATATTAAGGACAAGTTGCTGGAAGTGTTTGAATATAGCGGTTAACGCAACCCACCCCGCTAGTCTTGTCCATCAACATAGATGGAGACAGGTCGCCACAATCGGCAACTTTTCGCAGGATGGGAGAAGCCTTACGACTTTTACGCTTGCATTATACTCACTCTTAATGCTGCATTCAAGCCGATTTATCAACCTTCCTCAGCATGGCATTAAATTGATATGAAACCCTACACCTCCCTCAAACCCATTCTCGCGGAATTCTTTCCGCTTCACCGCACCCTCGCATCCGATGACCATGACAGGACTTTGGAGATCGTCGGTTCGTACATGCCTGATTCATCCAATTACGCTATCGAAACCTACACGCCTCTTAAACAGGTATGGACTTGGAAAGTGCCCGAACGCTATCTAGTCCATGAAGCGTATCTCGAAATTGAAGGCGGCGAGCGGATTGTGGATTTCAAAAATAATCCCCTGCATATTGTTTCGTATTCCCTGCCGGTGAATAAAACTCTTTCTTTCGATGAACTCCAGCCGCATTTGTTTTTCAACGAGAAACGTCCGCATACGATTCCGTGGGTGTTCAAATATTATGACCGTGACTGGGGATTCTGCCTGCCGAAGAATGTCTTCGATAAACTTCCGCGAGATAAAAAATATCGCGCGGTGATCAAATCCGAGTTCATCACCGACCCGAAGCAGGGATTCAAAGTTGCTACGGCAGTTCTCCACCCCGAAGGCGGACCGAACCCCGAAGCGGGTGAGTTCCTTGTGCAGGCGCATACCTGCCATCCCATGCAGGCCAATGACGATGGCGCGGGCGTTGTCAGCGCGGTTGAGTTGGCGTGGCGGCTGGCGGAGAATCCACTGCCTGCTGGCTCGATGAGCGTCCGCTTTTGGTTTGGGCCTGAGACGATTGGCACGATTGCATGGCTGGCACATAACGAGAATCTAATCCCAAACCTGCGCGGCGGAATCTTCATGGAGATGACGGGCAATCAAAATAAAATTGCCTTTCATCACACACGCCAACATACGCATCTGCTCGATAAAATTACCAATTACCAATTACGCAATATCGCTCACGATGAGCGCGATTTCGCCGCCGCTCCCGCCAATGACGAGCGGGTTATCAATGGCCCTGGCGTCAATGTGCCGTGCATCTCGCTCAACCGTTTTCCCTACGACGAATATCACACCACCGACGATAATCTCGATATCATCCACGAGGATATGCTGGTCGGCGCGGCGGAGACTGCCGAAGACATCATCCGCATCTATGCCAGCAATTACATTCCCAGGCGCACTTTCCGCGGCCCCGTTTTTCTCAGCGGCTACGGCCTCTGGGTGGACTGGCGCGAGAACTGGGCGCTCAACCGCGCCATCGAAAAGATCATGATGCGTTTTGAAGGCCAGCATTCGATTTTCGAGATTGCCGAGCAGGTCGGGCTTGATTATTGGATGGTGCGCGATTACGTGGAAAAATTCCGCGCAAAGGGATTTGTGACTCCCTTGCCGATTCCATCTGAGGCGCAGGAGATGTAGGGGCAGGGTCTCCCTGCCCAGGGCGACGGAACGTCGCCCCTACAAAAAATATGAAACCAAAAATAACAGCCATCATTCAGGGACGCATGTCCTCCTCCCGTTTGCCGGGGAAAATCCTCGCAGATATCGCAGGCCAGCCGATGTTGACGCGCGTCTTCACGCGCGCCTCGCGAGCAACGACTCTCGACGAAGTCATCTTCGCCACGACGACAGACGCCTCAGACGACCCCGTAGCTGAGTACTGTGACTTTAGCGGCATTCCCCACACCCGCGGCAGTCTGTTCGATGTGCTCGACCGTTATTATCAAACTGCGTTACAAGCGAAGGCGGATGTCGTTGTTCGCATCACAGCAGATTGCCCTGTCATTGATCCTGAGTTGATTGATGAGGTGGTAAAAGCAGTGACCAGTGATCTGTCATCAGTGGATTTCGCAGCGAACCGACTCCCGCCTCCGTGGACGAGAACGTATCCGATTGGATTGGATGTTGAAGCTTGTACTTTTAAAGTATTAAAGAAGGCGTGGAAGGAAGCCAAAGAACCCCAACACCGTGAACATGCCATGCCTTATTTCTACGAAGGCGTGCAACTGACAACTGTCAACCGTCAACTGCAAACTGGCATTTCCCCGCGTGGTTTTCGAGTTGCCCTCCTTCATCACACCACCGACTTCGGCGATTATCGCTGGACGGTGGATACTCCCGAAGACCTCGAATTCATGCGTCAGGTGTATTCCCGCTTCGATGGCCGTGATGATTTTTCGTGGAAGGAAGTGTTGGATTTGGTCCACGATAACCCTGAACTCCCAAAAATCAATGCGGCTGTTCAGCACAAGACTCTCAAAGATATTGATGAACGCGCCACTGGCAACTGATAACTGTTTACTCATGCCACTACTCACTCTCTTCTCCGCCCCCAAACCTTTCACCAACCCGCACATTGCGATGATTCAACGCAACGCCATCAAGTCGTGGACTCTGCTTCCCGATGTCGAAGTCATTTTGCTTGGCGAGGAGACAGGCCTTGCCGAAGCCGCCAAAGAACTTGGCGTGAAGCATATCCCCAACGTGGCACGCAATGAATCTGGCACGCCATTGATCTCGTCCATGTTTCAGTTGGCGCGTGAAAACTCAAACAGCGGCCTGCTCTGCATCATCAATGCGGACATGGTTCTCATGCCCGATTTTGTGGAGGCAACCCTGGAGTCCAGCAGATTGCTACTGGACAACCGACAGCAAGCTGTCGGACTCCAGAGGTTTGTTTTGTTGAGCCAGCGTTGGGATTATGACATTACCTCCCCGATTGACTTCGCCGCAGGATGGCAGTCTCGGTTGAGGGAATCTGTCCGAAAACAGAATCAGCTTCATCGTCCCGCGGGAAGCGATTTTTTCCTCTTCCCAAAATCCTGCTATCAAGACATCCCGAATTTCATCATCGGCCGCGCGGGTTGGGATAATTGGATGATCTATAAAGCGCGAAAAGAAAATTGGGCGGTGATCGATTGCACGCCGTCGGTGATGATCGTGCATCAGAATCATGATTATTCGCATTTGCCCGATGGCAAACCCCACTACGAGCATCCCGACACGAATGAAAATATTCGGCTTGCAGGCGGGCAGGCGAACATCCGTTATACGATTTTGGATTCAACGCATCAACTTGCGGATGGTAAACTTATCCGCCCGAAGATGACGTCCATGCGCTTCTCTCGCCGCTTTGAGTTGTTCCTGCGTTCTATATTTTTTTTCCTGCCTGAGAGGATGATCGAAAACATTGCCAGGCCCAAACGCTGGAAGAAGCGAATTCAAAAAATCGTAAATCGTAAATCGCCACATGAGAAAAGGTCAAAACCCTGCCAAGTTCGTCAAAGACGTCGCCCGCCCTGAGCGGGTGACGGTTGCATTATTAAATTACATTCCGTTCTTGAGCGGCTTTTATGCCGAGACGTTGGATGTGCTGAAAGTAAGTTTAGATTCAATGAGAAAAGACGCAGGCCTGCCATTCGACCTGATGGTTTTCGACAACGGCTCCTGCCCCGAAGTGCGCGAGTACCTTGTGAAAGAAAAGGAAGAGGGGCGAATTCAATATTTGATTCTTTCTGAAAAAAATATGGGCAAGGGCGGCGCGTGGAATGTGATGCTGACGGGCGCGCCGGGCGAGATCATCGCCTACACCGATGCGGACGTTTTGTTTTCCCCGAACTGGCTTTCGCGTTCTGTGGAGCTTCTCGAAACTTTTCCAAATGTTGGCATGGTGACGGCGCGTCCGTTCCGCACGCCGCCTGAATTTTACGAATCGACTTTGAAATGGGCGAAGGAAAATGCAACGCTGGAGGAAGGTCAATTCATTCCATGGGAGACTTTCCTTGAATTCAATCTCTCGCTTGGGCAGACTGAGGAAGAGAATAGAAAAGTGTATTCAGAGACTAGTGACTGGAGAATGGTTTACAAAGGCGTTACCGCTCTTGCGGGCGCAAGTCACTGGCAGTTCACGGCGTACAAATCCACGCTTCAGCAGTTCCTGCCCTTTGACATGAACAAGCCGATGGGCCAGGTCCGCCAGTTGGACAAGCGCATGAACGACGCAGGCTTACTGCGGCTGATGGTCTCTGATCCGCTGGCGATGAATATGTCCAATACGCTGGGGTATTTGCGCGGGGAGTTGGGGAAGGAAAGAGGAAAGAAGAAAGCAGGTTTTGGGAAGCGTGTTCTTGAAGTTGGGTTTATCAAGAAGATTTTGTTGGCAGTGTATAACAGGATTTTCAGTTGGTATTATTCGTAGGCGAGTCCGCTTGAGCGGACTTTGTAACTGATGTTACGCAGAACAGGAATATTCCGCGCCCTGTCCTTCGACTTCGCTCCTCGACAGGCCCTCGTCGCTCTGTTCGCGCTGAGCGGAGAGCGGGTGTTCGTTCCCGCTCGCAGTCGAAGCGTGAGCGCGTAACATGAGTTTGTAAGATTAGCCCGACGGTTCCATCGTCGGGCGGGGATGGGGGGAAAAAATTCCTCGAAACAGAATTAACTCACAGTTAAGAAGGAAGCGAAATCAATTCAGTGACCAACTGCATCTTTATCTCCACCATCACGGGATGGTAATCGCACTGAGTACATGGAATCCCCGCCGAAAACCGCTGAACAAAAGCGCAATTTGTGACCGTGACTGGTATATAAAGTTGGGATACACCGGCGCGCTCCTTACCCTAACTCGTTGCAATTTTCCGCAGAGCTTCTCCAAACCTCGCCACTTCATCCAGTGTGTTGTAATGCGCCGCGCCCACGCGCACCATGCCGCCTTTGTCCAACAGTCCCAATCGTTCCACAACAGCCAGCGCGTAGTAATGTCCATCCCAAACATAGAAGCCAGCATCGCCCAATTGTTTCGCCACATCGTTCGGGTGTTTGCCTTCCAGGGTGAAAGACACGGTTGAAACGCGCTCATCCAATCGCTTCAAATCCGTCAGACCATAAATGCGCGCGCCTTTGATGGATTGAATCGTCTCGATCAATGCGCGGGACAACTCGAATTCATACGCCTTCAATGCAGACATGGCTTGCTTGAAGATAAGTCTGCGCCCGGAAAACCCCGCCTCTTTCCACGCCCCGGCCTGACTCTGTCCGAATTGATTTCCAACCCACTCGAAATATTCCAGCGCGCCCAAAAAGCCAGCAATGCCTTCATGGTTTTGCGTGCCTGTTTCAAATTTATACGGCAGTTCATTCGAAGCCGGGCGGACTTTGTACGGTTTCAACTCATTCAACAGATCATACTTTCCATACAACGCGCCCGCGTGCGGGCCGAAAAATTTATAACTACTGCAAACCAAAAAGTCACAGTTCAAATCCTGCACATCGATGGGGCCGTGCGGCGCGTATTGTACGGCGTCTATGTATACCAGCGCGCCCGCTTCCTTTGCCATCTTCGTCAACCTGCGGACGGGGTTGACCGTCCCCAACGCGTTCGAGGCATAGCCAAAGGCGGCGATCTTGGGCTTGCGCTCCAGGGCCTTGGCGAACTCGTCCACATTCAGCGTGCCATCTTCCACATCAAAATCGATCCATGTGATTTTGCAGTCTTTATCCTCTGCCACCAACAGCCAGGGAGATATATTGGCGTCATGGTCGAGTCTTGTCACTACGATCTCATCGCCTGGGTTCAGGTTTCGTGCAAGGGTGCGCGAGAAATGCAGGGAGAGTGTGGTCATATTATTGCCGAAGATGATCTCTTCAGGCCGCGAGGCGTTGAGGAAATCAGCCATGGCAACATGCGCCTCGTGCAAGACCTCGTCCGATTTACGGCTGGTTTCGAACATGCCTTCGTGGTTGGCATTGTTCTCCAGTAAATATTTGTTGATGCGCTCGAGGCTTTGCATTGCAATCTGGGTTCCGCCGGGGTTGTCAAAGAAAACAGCGGGACGGTTCAAGGAGGGAAATTGCTGGCGAACAAGATCGAGATTTAAAGACATGAAAGACTCCTTTAATGAAATTGAGACGCGAGGGTTGTATACTGAAATTGTACCCCACAGAAAAAAGGAGGCAACATGTTCGACAAAATTCTATTGGCAGTGGATGGTTCCGAGCACGCGCTTCATGCCGCGCGTACCGCGGCTGAGTTGGCGCGTACCATAAAGCCAAAGGAATTTCGCGTTGTGGTTTCGTACGATACCATTCCCATGTATCTGGGAGAGCCTAACCTGCAGTTCGCAATCGACGACCGTAAAAAGGATGCGGAAGAAATCCTCGATAAGGCTTTGAAGGAGATCGGTGAAATCCCTTGCGAAATTCATACCGAAGTACTGGAAGGGGATTCGGCGGTGAATATCATTGAAGTGGCTTCCACGCGCAATAGCGATGTTATCGTGATGGGTTCGCGCGGTCTTGGCAGGCTGGCGGGTTTGCTGTTGGGCAGTACCAGCCAAAAGGTTGTGGCTCATGCCCCGTGCCCGGTGTTGATCGTTAGATAACTGATGTTACGCAAAGTAGGAGCGACCCATCCACATTCTTGAAAACCTCATTGCGCAAAAGGCGGGTCGCCCTGTTCCCGCGGCGCCTTCCCGCACTGGGCAACCCTCCCTTTGAGAATAAGCCTCTTGTACTGCCTGGACGGGTTGCCCCTACGGAATATCGCATAACATCAGTTAGATAATTTTGGGGCTTGTGAAACTACCGAACTGATCTCTCTTACGGCTGTAATCCCAGATCCTGCAAGGCCTGAATGGCGGGCGGCCAGTTGACATGGACTTTCAACGCCGCGCGGTAATCGTCCACGGCGGCCTGGGTGTTGCCGACCATGTAGTAGGCGCGTCCACGCCAGAGCAGGGACTCTTCCAACGTGGGGGTGGAGATGGTTTCATTCAAGGTGGTGTTTGCCAGGCTGATCACATCCTGATAGCGGGCGGAGTAAAAGTAGGCGAAGTATGGCCCGGTTTGATACCACATCATGCGGAAGGGGCGATTTCCCTGGTCTGTTTTCCAGCCTGCATAGAGCGTAAAAGCCTGGTCGTAGGCATTGGCGGCATCCACGTATTGCTGTTGGGCAACGTGGCTTGTGCCTTTGTTGAACCATGCAAAGAAGAGATCATTGCCATGCAGGGACTCAATATCGTTTTGAGCAAGTTCGAGCGCGCGCTGTGAAGCCCATTTTTCGTCTGCCCATGGGCCGAGTATTTCCAACACGTCGGCTTCACGGTTTGCGGGGTACACAACCATGAAGAGATAATTGAAGGCGCGCCAGCCTTCCTGATATTCATCATATTTGCTTAACAGGTCTTTACCGGGTTTCAGGTAGGCATCCTGCACAATGAAGCCGCCGCGGGCATCGTCGTAGCCGGTGGTGAAAAGGTAATGGCCGAGCCAGTCTATTTTGCCGTTGTAATCGCGTTCGTAATAGCCTTTTTCCACGATGACGGGGAAACCTGCCGCAATCAATCGTTTGATGAGATTTTGATCGCCGCCGTAGCGGGAGAGCGCGCGATATTCCGTGTTCTCGTTGACGAAGTCTACGAGTTCGTAGGGCATCACGTTTTTGTCGGGCAGGCCTTGTTCGATGAAGTTCTTTTTGGGGTCGCCGGAACCGGGTTTGACTACTTTGGCAACATCGTCGCGATCTCCTTGCCAGCCCCAGAATTTGAGAGACATGGTCAGGTTGGCGGGGCCGCAATAGTTCCAGCGGTTGTGCTGGTCCACGTAGGTGACTCCCGTCAGGATAACAGAAGCAGGCGGGGGCGGGGATGTGAGCGTTGGCGTCAGCGCAGTACCGGCGCCGGGAGCGGGAGTCGCCAATGATGCTTTTGGAGTTAGGGTTAATAAATATTCGGCGCGGGTTGTGGCAATGACGGTTTCGATGGTGAGGGCGGTTTCGCCGCTGGGTTGAAATACGGCTTCGTTGGGTGGTTTGAAAAAGTAGACGACTCTTGTGCGCAGGAGATCGACGCGGCTGGCGAGGCGGTCATGCACGGGCGGGAGAAAGTAAATTCCAACGGCAAGGATGAGCGCAATGGGAATCAACCAGAATTTGTTTATTTTTGTATATCGTTTCATGCAAAGATTATAAAGCAAAACAAGGCGGGAATTTTGTTCATCCTGCTGTTCTGGGCTTTTCATATAATAGACGTTATCGGAAATAAAATTTGGACGCTGATTCGCGCAGAAAAACGCGGATAAATTCTTTTAAATCAGCGAAAATCAGCGTTCATCTGCGTCCCATTAAAGCTTGTGGCTTGTTACCGATAACGTCTAATGATAGTTGTGCAAAAAGATTGACGGCAACCTTCTGATATGCAGTGCGCGGTTACAAATTGTGATTTTCTGCCGTCTGTTTCGCGGGGATAAATCCCCTGCTCAGTACATGGAAGTCCGCTAAAGCGGACTCAAACCAGTCGGCTTCAGCCGACTTTCACCCGCGAATGGAACACGAATTCACGAATTAATGACGCGAATATTCGTGTAAATTCGTGGTTGGTTTTGCGCGGATGGCAAAATTCTATTCAGGCCTTGCGCTGTAACCCTAATAAGAAATTAATAATAGCCAGTAACCTTTTTGTTCCAATAGCGACTGGTTCTATTAAGACCAGATCATCAACCAGTGATAGAAGGAGTTTAAAAATGCGAAAAAGTACCTTGTTTATTTCAGCCATGTTGACGATGTTCCTCATGGCAACCTTGTTTGGGGTGGTTTCTGCGTATCAACAGATCGTCAGGAATAAGGAGGCCCAGGCCGCGAAGGCGGCTTCTGAGCCAGTGGTAGTCGATGTAGTACCAACGGCTACCCTGCCCCCGATTGCTCAAGTTGTTGTGATTTCCCCGGAGCAAGCCACCACATTGGCCATGGATTTCATCGGAGATACGAACGTGTATAGCGTTGAATCGGTGAGCTATGAAGGCGCGCTTGCCTACCTTGTCACTTTTAGTTCAGGCGACCTGGTGTACGTCAGCCCGACTGGAGAAATTCTTGCAAACGCCAAATTAGAACCTGTGGTTGTAGTTGCCGCCAGCGGCGGTGGCAATGGCGGCAATGGCGGCCAGTCTGGTAACCCTGGGCGCAATTCTGGCGGCTCTGACGATGACGATGATGAAGACCATGACGATGACGACGATGATGACGATTAAGAGGTGAGGCTAAATGGCTCCCAAACCCAATGCAAATAAATGGACAGACGTGCAACTGGCAATTGCCGCAATTTCAATGACAGCCATGCTGGCGTTCTGGAATATGTTTGCCGGCCCGGACAAAGCCAAAGCAGATGAAAAAGCCGCGGCAGAGCAACAAGCGTTATTGATCCCCACCGCAACGGTCATCATCGAAACGCCGCCGCCCACGCCCCTGCCCACCATGCCCCCGACGGGATACACCATCCTGTTTGGCGGCGAGGCTCCAAAACCGCAAGTGATTGTCATCCAGAAGCCTGGCGGCGGTGGAGGAAACAATAACAACAACGGCGGCGGAAACAATGGCGGCCAACAGCCCCCGGCCACATCCACCACTTCTTCATAATGTGGCACCGTTTACCTTTTCGCGCAATGGGTTGTGAAATGCTCGCCATCCTGGAGCAGGACACTGAATCCATGCCGCTTATTTTGAACGACATCCCAGGCTGGTTCGAAGAATGGGAAGAGACGTTCAGCCGCTTCCGACTTAACTCGGAGCTATCCCGCCTCAACCGCACATTCGACCAGCCTGTGGAAGTCAGCGAGGCATTCTGGGATGTCTTTCAAACCGCACTGTGGGCAGACGAATTGACAGAAGGACTCGTCACGCCCACAGTGTTGGATGCGGTCATCGAAGCGGGCTACGACCGCTCTTTCAACGAAATCCCCGCTTATCAAAGCGATGCAATGCGGCCCACGCTGATTCAGAACCACCCGCTTTCCATGATTGTCACAGACTCATGCGCTCACACCGTCAACCTCCCGCATGGAGTCCGCCTTGATTTTGGCGGCCTGGCAAAAGGCTGGGCGGCGCACCAAACCGTGGAACGCTTGCAGGAATATGGTCCCTGCCTGATGAATGCAGGCGGCGACATTGCCCTCAGCGGCCCGCAAGCAGACGGCAGGCCGTGGCCCATCGGCGTGTCCAATCCCTTTCACGCAGGGACAGACCTCGAAATACTGCGCTTGAAGCGTTGTGGTGTTGCATCTTCCGGCAAGGATCGCCGTCATTGGAATCGAAATGGAACACCCCGCCACCACATCATTAATCCATTTACCGGCCTGCCCGCCGAAACCGACCTGTTGCGTGTGACGGCAGTGGCCCCCACCGTGCTGGAAGCCGAAGCCGTTGCCAAAACGGCCTTTATCCTCGGCAGGCAAAAGGGGCTGGAATGGGTCGAGTCTCGCCCGGCATTTGCGTGTGTCATGATCTTTGAAGACGGCGAACTTATTCACAGCCGTAAAATGCAGGAATATTTGTAACTCACCTTATCGCCTTATTTTTTGTACACAGATGCCACGAACGCTTCGCGTACGGAAAAGAGCGGCTTTATTATGGTTTTTTCCGTGAATTTCAGTCTACTCCGTGCTGTCCGTGTTCCAAAAAAGAGTTTAGGACTTACGCAGAATGCTTTTTTGTCCGCTAATCTACGCCAATCCACACGAATTTTTAAAAGGATTAGCGTAAATTCGTGGAGAGTAGTGGACTCTATCAAGGTTTTGCGTAAGTCCTGAGTTAAGAAAAAATCTCTTACGTGATATTCCGCAGGGGCGACCCGACCAGGCTTACAAGAAAGGGTCACGCCTACTGCGTACGGTGAGTTAGTAACAGATGGTACGCAGAATTCAATCCCGAAGGGATGAAAAGATTATAGAACGTGGAAATCTGCAGAAATCAACCCTGAAGGGGTGTCATGTTTTGCAAAGAAAATTCCATGCCATCCCTTCGGGATTGGAAACTTCCTGCATGGCCTGCACTACAATCATTTCACTCCTGCGGAGTTGAGTGCGTACCTCAGTTGGTAAGAAACAGTCTCTTAAAGGTTTTTCCGTTCGAATCCGAGTAATCCGTTTGTTCCGTGTACAAAAATAAAGTTAAGAAACAGTCAAACAAGGAGTCAATCATGAATCAACCCCCCACTGAATTCAACGAATCATCTGTAAATTTGCAATCATTCATCCTTTTTCTTTTTGCATCCGTCGTTGGCCTGCTGGTTGCAATTCTTTTACTGCCGATCTTTTTACCCAACATGGCCTACTCACTGGAAGGAGAAGGCCCCAAAGCCTATTGGTATCTTTCGCGCGCCACCGCCTTTGTTTCGCTGTCTCTGCTCTGGGTCTCGATGGCCCTGGGGCTGGGCATCACCACGAAAATGTCGCGCTTGTGGCCCGGCCTGCCCGCCACATTTGCCATCCATGAATATGTAAGTTTGCTTGGCCTGTCCTTCGCCGTATTCCACGCCCTCGTTATTTTAGGCGACCATTACATAAATTTCACCCTCTTGCAATTACTCGTACCCTTCAGCACAGTAGACTATCGTCCCTTTTGGGTGGGCATCGGGCAGATCGGTTTTTACGTTTGGGCAATTGTGGCTTTAAGTTTTTACATCCGCCCGGCCATCGGACAAAAATTCTGGCGCTTTCTGCACTACGCCAGTTTCGGCTTGTACTTTCTCGGCATCCTGCACGGCATCTTCAGCGGCACAGATACCAGCCTGAGCTGGGCGCAAAACTATTACTGGTACTCTGCGGGAAGCCTGATCTTCCTTTTCTTCATCCGACTTGTAGGCGTTGTGATCGACTCTTTATTCCCCGTGAAGAAACAAGCCCCCGCCCCGCGTCCCACCCAGGGATAACTGATTCGGTTTCCTGACAAATCCCCCACCCTGCCAAAAAAAAAGGGAGCGGCTCACCACTGAGCCGCTCCCTTTTTACTCATTACTCATTACTCATTACTCGTCCCTCACCCCTCATCCTATTCCTTCACTTCCCCATCGATCACATCCCCATCCTGTGACGGCGTAGGGCCAGAGCCGCCCTCACTTTCAGGCTGGGCCTGTTGCTGTCCCTGCGCATACAACTGCTGGCTGAGCGCATGGAAAGTGTTTTGCAATTCTTCCGTCAGCTTCTTGATGCTGTCCACATCTTCACCTTGCGCGGCCTGCTTCAACTCGCTCACCTTCGCTTCAATGGAGCTTTTTTCAGCGGCGGGTACTTTGTCGCCAAGCTCGCGCAGTGATTTTTCGATCTGGTACGAAAGGTTGTCCGCGTTGTTCTTTACTTCGATCACTTCGCGGCGTTTCTTGTCTGCGGCTTCGTTCTGGCGGGCTTCCTGCATCATGCGGTCAATATCGTTTTTGTTCAAATTTGTGGATGCAGTAATGGCAACCTTTTGTTCCTTGCCTGTGGCTTTGTCTTTTGCTGTCACATGCAAAATGCCATTCGCGTCGATGTCGAAGGTCACTTCCACCTGTGGAATGCCGCGTGGAGCAGGCGGGATTCCATCAAGTCGGAATCTGCCCAGGCTCATGTTGTCGTTTGCCATCGGACGCTCGCCCTGCAAAACGTGGATGTCCACAGCCGTCTGATTATCCCCAGCCGTGGAATACACTTCCGTCTTGCGGACGGGGATGGTGGTGTTGCGTTCGATCATTACGGTCATCACACTGCCCATCGTTTCCACACCGAGGGAGAGCGGGGTTACATCCAACAGCAAAATATCCTTCACTTCGCCGCCGAGCACACCGCCCTGAATGGCAGCGCCAATCGCCACAACCTCATCGGGGTTCACGCCCTTGTTGGGTTCCTTTTGAGTCAATTTCCGTACCAGGTCTGCCACCATCGGCATCCGCGTGGAACCGCCCACCAGAACTACTTCATCGAGTTTATCCGAGCTGAAGCCGGCATCCTTCAAAGCATTTTCAAACGGATGGCGACAGCGCTGGAGCAAATCCTCTGTCATCTGCTCGAATTTGGCGCGGCTCAGTTTCAACTGCAAATGTTTCGGCCCACTGGCATCGGCTGTGATGTAGGGCAGGTTGATCTCTGTCTCCATCACGGTGGAAAGCTCGATCTTCGCCTTTTCAGCAGATTCGCGCAGACGCTGTAAGGCCTGGCGGTCCTGGCGCAGATCGATACCCTGGTCTTTCTTGAATTCGTCTGCGGCCCAGTTGGTGATCTTCTGATCCCAATCATCGCCGCCGAGGTGCGTGTCGCCGTTCGTGGCTTTTACTTCGATTACGCCTTCCCCAACTTCAAGGATGGACACATCGAAGGTGCCCCCGCCCAGGTCAAAGACGAGGATCGTTTCATTCTTTTTCCTATCCAGCCCATACGCGAGGGCGGAAGCGGTCGGTTCGTTGATGATCCGCAGGACTTCCAATCCAGCAATCTTGCCTGCATCTTTTGTAGCCTGGCGCTGGCTGTCATTGAAATACGCGGGGACGGTGATGACTGCCTGCGTGACAGGCTCGCCCAAATACGCCTCCGCATCCGACTTTAGCTTGCCCAGCACCATGGCGCTGATTTCCTGCGGAGAATATTCCCGTCCCGTTACAGGGATTTTGACGCGCACATCGCCCGCAGACCCCTGCATCACTTGATAGGAAACCATGCTTCGTTCTGTGCTGGTTTCCTCGAAATGACGGCCAATGAAGCGTTTGATGGAATAGATTGTATTATCCGCATTCACAACCGCCTGGCGTTTTGCGGTTTGCCCCACCATGCGTTCCCCATTTTTATTGAACGCCACAACAGACGGGCATAAACGTCCGCCTTCGGCTGTGGTGATGACAGTGGGTGTGCCTCCTTCGATAACAGAGACAACACTGTTGGTCGTGCCCAGGTCAATGCCTATGATTTTTCCCATAATGAACTCCTTACATGATCTTGTAAGTGACAGTCATCTCTCTGCTTCGCAAGATGGCTGTCACATTTTATGTGCGTTTATCTTAAACGAATTATGCAAGAATTCTGTTAACGGCATGTAGGTTTTTGATCAAAAAACATGGCGCGCCTGATTGAGCCGAATTTTTTTATCAGGTCATTAGGAATTGCCATAATTAAATCTTTTCAGTACTTCGACAATGTCACATTAAGACTGAAACCAAAGTACAAAACCACAAAGGGCACGACACTTGCACCGCGCTGCGGATGCAGTGCAGGTGAGTTCACGAAGGAAGTTCAAAAGGTGGCTCATGTGTAAAGAGTGTGCAGGCTGAACGCTCGGACTTTCAAAGAGAAAAAAACTTAACGCGAATTTTTCGAATGAGACGAATGACGCGAAAAAAATTCGCGTTACACTGCGCTGGCGCGCAGCGCAAGTGTTCGCCCAATTTGCGTAACACCGCACTGGCGCGCGGCGCAAGTGTTCGCGTTAAAAGGTTTTGATCTATTGCACAGAGTCTACACATGAGCCAAAAAGGTTTTTCCGTGCCGTCCGTGTACGAGAATCACGGCGATTCCCAGAGAACTTTTTTCATACATACCACCTTTTGTGTGCAAGCAAAGGTTGTCGTATTTCCCTTTTCCCTCACCCCAAGTATGAAGACTTTTCGCCGTGTCGACTCCCCCCTCTCCCTGAGGGACGTGTGCCCGTAAGGGTAGAGGGCAGGGTGAGGGGTTTTCACAGCCCAGCGAACAATCTACCTCCCCTGACAACCTAATCCCAGCCCTTTCGCCGCAGAATGTACCGCATGGACTAAACCAAATGACACAGCCACAAAATCCCGCCTCCCCCTCCTGGGGCACAAATACCAAACTGGTCGTCGCCCTCACCATTATCGTCATCATTGGCGCATTGCTCGTCAAATTCCAGTTCATCATCAGCCCCCTGCTGATCGCGCTTGTCTTTTCCTATCTATTCCACCCTGTTGCAGATTTTTTCCAGCGCAAACTGCGCTTCTCCTGGAACGCATCCGTCGGAGTCATCTACCTTGTCATCATCGTTCTATTTCTAAGCCTGCTCACCCTCGGCGGCGTGGGATTGGTGCAACAGATCCAAAGCCTGGTCATCGTCCTGCAAGACGCAATCAAAACCCTCCCTGAACTCATCGCAAATATTTCAGGGCAAATCTATCAATTTGGCCCCTTCAAACTCGATTTTAGCGCGCTCGACTTGAGAGACCTGAGCAGTCAGGTACTCGGCATGGTACAACCCCTACTAAGCCGCACAGGCACACTGCTTGGAACCGTGGCAGGCGGCGCGGCCAACTTCCTCGGCTGGACCTTATTCGTCATCCTCGTCTCATACTTTGTGCTTGCCGAAAGCGGCGGCCTGCGAGACCGCATCATCATCGTGGATGTCCCCGGCTACTCACAAGACCTTTCCCGCCTCACTCGTGAACTCGGCCGCATCTGGAACGCCTTCCTGCGCGGACAAGTCATCATCTTCTTCCTCACCGTCATCGTATACTCCATCGTATTGAGCATCCTCGGGGTGCATTACGCCATCGGCCTCGCATTCCTCGCAGGGCTTGCTCGTTTCGTTCCATACATTGGCCCCGCCATCAACTGGGTCATCCTCGTGCTTGTCTCCTATTTTCAAGTTTACAAACTGCTCGGCCTTTCGCCCTTCTACTACACCCTGCTGGTGCTCCTCATCGCACTGGTGATAGACCAGGTCTTCGACAACATCATCTCCCCGCGCATCCTTTCCGACGCGCTCAAAGTCCACCCCGCCGCCGTGCTGGTCGCCGCCATCGTCGCCGCCAACCTGCTTGGAATTCTGGGCGTTGTCGTCGCCGCCCCCATCCTTGCCACCGCCACATTACTCTGGAAATACACCATGCGGAAAATGCTGGATGTGAATCCCTGGCCCGAAGAAGAACTTCACCAAACGCCCCCACCACTCGGATCACGCCTCCTCGTCTCAATCAGACGCTTCCTGCGTACCCTCAGCTTGAAACTAAAAAAAGGGAAATAACCTCCCCGTATCATTGTTTTTTAAAATCACATCCACCCAAGGAGAATATCATGAACAACAATAACAACGAACCCCGCACCGGCACCCTCGCAGAGACCGAGAACTTCCTCGCCTGGAAAGCCGAAGAACCCGACGGCGAAGCCACCTACCACATCGAAATGAACAACGTCACCGTCCACTTCTTCGAAGAAGAATGGGCCGAGTTCCTGCAACTCGTCAAGGAATTAAAGTAACTGATGGTACGCGATATTCCGTAGGGGCAACCCGTCCAGGCATTACAAAAGGCTTATTCTCAAAGGGAGGGTTGCCCCAGTGTGGACAGGTTTTCAAGAACATGGATGGGTCGCGCCCCTACTGCGTAAGGTGAGTTAAAATAATACCCGCAACAAAGACGGAGTCCGATCATCCCATCGGACTCCGTACAAATATCTGGAGATTTTTTTGAATGAAATTATTTCAACGTTTATTCAGGGTGGGATTCAGTTTATCCATTGCATTCATCGTCAGCTTTCCCTCTGCCGTCATCTATTTTGATTACTCCGGGTACAAGCACAACATAGACCGTCTTATGCTTGTCGCCGTCCCCACGCTGGCAATAGGGTTCCTGCTATTTGAAATCTTCCCAAAATTCTGGGCGTGGATCGTACAACGAAAGCCCGGCATTCTTCTTACCTTCGGCCTGTTTGCCCTCATCGCCGCAATCGAAACCGTGCTTCCCGTTGGAACCTCGCGGGTCTATTATCTCGGCGCCTTTGCCTTTGCGCTGGCTCTCTTCACCTTAATGCTCCCAGCCGCGCCATCCCTGGAACGGCTGAGTCCAACTCATTCCGTCTGGCATTACCTTCTTGGGTTTTTATTCAGCCTGTCGGTTACATATGGGATGGTGGGCTTTTTCAGCGGCACGCTGGATGGCAGGTTTCATATCATTACCTTCTCTATGGCAATCAGCCTTCCCGTCAGCATCTTTGGCTATTATCTCGTACGCCGCGCCGCGCATTCCCTCAAGGATGGGTTTCTAAGTAACGGGTTGAATATCCTGCTTGCCTTAACCCTGCCTGCATTCGCGGCCGTCATTTTTTACATCAGCGCCCGGTTCCCAGCCATGTTTCAGGCAGGGTATTTTCAAATCCCCGGCGAATGGATCGATCTTTATCTTTCCAGTTCTGTGGTTGGCGGAGCCTGGGGCATTTTATTGCTGGAACAAATCGAAACACGCGGCATGTATCGGGCCTTCAGAAAAACAAAAATCTTTTCCTTCATTAAAGAAAACCTGCCTGGCATCTATGCGGGCGCAATGATCTTTCTGGTGAACTTGATCCTTGCGCGCACTTTTAACCATCCTACTTTTAGTTTAAACAGCATCGTCTTCGAAGCGGACGCCGGGCCCTGGTTTGCCATCCTCGGCCTGCCCGAAGGATTTAACGTCAACCGCGCAGTGCATCCGTTGGTGTTGCTCACCCTTCGTCCCTTCGTCAGTCTGATCCGTCTCTTCGTCGCCGAAAAATGGTTCCTGGCTCCCATGATCGCCATCGCAGTGATGAGCGGATCTGCCACACTGATGGCGTGGATATTCGTCAAACGCGCCGCGCAAAAGGATACCTATGCCTTCCTCTTTGCGGCTCTGCTTGGCACAACCGCCTCACACCTGCTCTTCGGGTCGCTCACCGAGACGTATGTCTTCGGCATGGCATCCCTTATTTTCTTTTTCCTCCTTATCCAGGCAGATGAAAAAAGGTTTTCCGTGCTCGTCCCGGCAGGCCTGCTTGTTTTCGGCATCACTGTCACCAACATCGCTCAAAGTATGATCGGCCTGTTCTTCAAAAAATTTGGCTTCTGGCGGCTGGTACGCTATGGCATTATTCTGCTTGCAACGGGAATTACGCTGACGGCCTTTGTGAGCGTGCTCTATCCCGGCAACCAGTCCTTCTTTTATGTGCCGCAGGATATTCTTTTTGAAGCCCGTTTTTCACAGCCTGTTGCAGGGAATCCAATTGAAAAGATGGTGAACCGGGCCAGGGTCGTGGGAAGAACCGTATTCTTGTATGGAATGCTGGCCCCCACACCCATCGAAGATTTCACAGGAAAACAAACGGGGACTCCACTCATCGACTTCAAAACCTACGATTATAAAGACCGCATTGTCGCATGGTACCAGGGGCTGGCGAACATCCCACTCGCTTTCTGGCTCATCCTGCTTGCAGTATCGCTGGTGTTCTTCCTGAAAAATACCCGCACCGAAGATACCCCCCTCCTGCTCGGCCTGCTCGGCAGTATTGCCTTCAACTTTTTCCTGCACATGAATTACGGAACTGAACTTTTCCTCTACACTCCCTACTTCACCTTCCTCGTTGTCTTTTTCGTCGCCGTCTCCTTGAAAGAACTCGCAGAAAAACGCTGGTTTCAAATCGTACTCGCCGCTTTCCTGCTCATGACAATGGCAAACAATGCCCGCTTCATCTTTATCATCTTGCGCGGACTCTCTCCCTATTTTGGCGGATGACAGGCTGGCAAACGTGCGCTTCCTAAACACACGCCTCCTCACAGCCTGGGCGCTGGGAATCCCATTCACATATTTGATTGTCGGATTCCTCGCCAACTTCTACCCAACAAACTATGAAACATTCCTGCTGACTCTGCCCACTCAATCCTGCATCAGCATAATCATTCACCGCCTGACGGAAAGAAAAAAAACGCCTCTTTCCGACTTTGGCCTGATCGTTGTTCTCTTCGGCATTCTCTCCGCCTTTGCAGTCACCCTGTTCAAAACCGCAGGGAACTTCCCCAGCCTGTTCAATGCAGGGATTTATCAGATCGAGGCCAGTTCATTGGGCGGCTTCATCGCGGCGATTGCCTTATCCCTGCCGCTCTCCCTGTGGGGACTCTCCTTTGCCAAAAGCAGAAAATTCGATCAATCCAGTTTTTTCAAATGGATGGATGAAAACCTCGGCGGCTTGATCCTCGCCGCCTTTTTCTTCTCGCTGTATTTGATCCTCGTTTCCATATTCAGCCAGCCCGCCTTCGATGTGGACGATATTTTCTTCGACGCAGACACCAACCTGTGGCGCTGGCGGTTTGCCACCGAAAACTACCGCGATTACTACTGGCGTTCGGTGCATCCCTTCGTCCTCATCATCATCCGCCCTCTGGTAGCGCTCATCGCCATCCTGCTCAAAGGCAACAAACTAAACGCCACATTCGTGCTGGTGGCCCTGACGGGCGCGCTCTGCGTTTTCCTCGTCTGGTATTTTGTCAAGAACCTCATCGGCAATTCGTTGTACGCCATGCTCATTGCCGCGCTGTTTGGCGCATCCACCGCCCAGCTTGTGTTCAGTTCCCTGATCGAGACGTATATCTTTCTCGCGGCGGCGGCATTGATCTTCCTCATCCTTCTGCTAAAAGACAAGCCCCTGCCCGCCCTGGTGATTGCCGGCCTGGCCGCCTTCGGAATCACCCTCTCCAACTTTGGGCAGACAGTCATCGCGCACCTGCTGGTCAAGCGAAACATCAAAGGATGGGTCACCTATGGGCTGATCGTCGCCGCCCTGGTCGTCCCATTGACCCTGCTCAACAACTGGGTCTACCCCAACTCTCAGCCCTACTTTTTCGATCTCTCCACCTACAGCAGTGAGGGACACAATTCCTTCCCTCCCACCCTCCAGCGCGCCTCGTACCTGGCGCGGGTCATGTTCCTGCACAGTTTCGTTGCCCCCGCCCCGCTGATCCTCGAAGAGGAAATCCCTTTCCTGAAAGTGTGGATGTTCCGGGCCTCCATCAAAAAAGAACCAATGCGCATCAGCCAGTACGAAACATCGCTTGGCACAACAACCGCATTTATCTGGCTGGGGTTTATCCTGCTTGGCGGGACGTTATTCCTGAAAAATTTTACAAAGCAGGATAACCGCTTCCCCCTTACCTTCATCCTGCTTCTGTTATTCTATTTTGCTCTTCACCTGCGCTACGGCAAAGACGTGTTTCTCTACGCCGCCAACTGGACCTACGCCATCCTTCTTTTCCTTGCCCTGGCATGGAGGGAACTTGCCGATAAAAGATGGTTTCAGGTTTCCCTGCTTGTGTTCATTGGCTTGTTACTCGCCAACAATTTGCAGTTGATCATTACCATGTTGAGCGCCTCGGCCTTGCATATCAAGTAGCGCCCCAGTTTCATTAACAAATAAAACCGCGGCCTGTTCAACAGGTCGCGGTTTTGTTTTGCCATTCAGTCCGATTGCCCAATACGGCTTTATTTCCTGCCCTTCAATTCATCGCGCAGGATGAGGCTCATAACCACGCTGACGAAGCTGATCACCAGACTGCCCAGCAAAGCCTGCCAGAAACCATCCACCGTGAAGCCGATGCCGAAAGATTGACCGATGTTGCTGGTGAGGATGAGCATGAATGTGTTAATCAGAATGCTGAACAAGCCCAGGGTAAGCAGGATCAATGGGCAGGTGAGGAACTTGAGCAGGGGGCGCAAGAGCGCGTTGAGCAGGCCAAAGATCAGCGCCAGCCAGAGAATGCCCGTCCATTCGCCAAAGTATTCGATGCCCGGCACGATCAGCACTGCCAGATACAGGGCAATCGCGTTGATGCCCCAGCGGATTATAAATTTTGTCATTCGTACTCCTTTTGGATGTAGGGCGACACGCTTCGCAATGCCGCTTTGCGGGAGATAAACCTCGCGGTACATACAAATACGAAAAACAAATTACGAAGTTGCCTGCATCCAGATGAGGGTGCGTGTGGGTTTGAAGCCCGCGGCGGCGATGGCTTCGTCAAACTGGCTGACGGGGAAATCAAGGGCGATGTTTGGGTAGAGATGATAGATCTCGCGGCGCGCGTGGATGAGCAAAGCAGTCAACGCTTCGGGGTCCGACCTTTCGCCTGCTCCTGCAAACAGGCTTTCTCCACGCCCATTGGGAATCCACGAGAGCGTGGCGAGCAGGTCGGTTCCTGAGCCTGTCGAAGAACGTACGGCGGCCCATTGACGGATGTTCATGTCTATAAAAAGCAGGTAGAACCAGTTCAAGAAACCAGGCCGCAGGGAGTTGAAGTTCCAGTCGCGGTGCCAGGCCAGGGCGGGGGGATAGAGGCGCGAGAGCCAGTTGAGTTGAGTCTGCCAGAGGGTTGAATATCTGCTTGTGATGGCGATGTCTGTATCCAGTTTTTTAAGATGAAGATCAGTGGATGCCTGCCACGAGGTGCGGCGCGCGCGTTCGATGAATCCGAGCTGGGTGTAAAGGTGGATGGCCTGTGGGTTGTCGTGGCGGACGTGAAGCCAGATGTTGTTTATCTTTTTTTCGCGGGCGTGCTGGATGGCTCGTTCGGTGAGGGCGCGGGCTATGCCTTTGCGGCGATGGGTGGGATGGACGGCAACGTTGGCGATGAGGTAGTAGCGTTGTTTGCGATGCTTGAAGGGCACGAGGCTGGCATTGCCGACGATGCGTCCGTCTTCTTCCCAGATGTAGCCAGTGAGCGGAAGCGAGGTGGTTTCGGCGGCGCGGTTGGCCCACTTGATGAAGGAGTTATCACTGCCTGCGCGGCGCATGTCTTGCACGTAGCGTTTGCCTTCGCTGTCCATGGTTTCGGAGAAGCATAGTTCGATGAGGTCTGCGACGGCGGGCAGGTCTCGCAAGATGCTGAGGGGGCGCAGGTTGGGGTGCGTGTTTGCGTCTGCGCGCGAAGGGATGGTGATGGAGGACATGGGGGGATTATAGTCGGGTTGGAGGGAGTGGATTGGGGGGATTGGAGAATTGGGAGATTAGAGATTGGGGATTGGAGTGGCTGGTTTATAATGCGGGTGATATAAGGCGTTATACAGTGCATTGCATAAACCGAAGTTGGGTTGCTTCGTGCGTGTGCAAGCAAAGGTAGTCAGCATTCCCCTTTTCCCTCACCCCAAGTATGAAGACTTTTCGCCGTGTCGACTCCCCCCTCTCCCTGAGGGACGTGTGCCCGTAAGGGTAGAGGGCAGGGTGAGGGGTTTTCACAGCCCAGAATTTGATAAACAAATGAATAATTACTCTTTGAGGGGTATCAGCAGGATACACTCAAAGGGGGCTGGCTGGTTAGTCAGGTTGTATCGCAACGCTAAAGTGATTACCAAACTCTTTAGCGATGGCGTTTATGGAGGTGCCGATAAATCTTTGCTGGCGGCACAAGAATATTATCGGCAGGCTCAAAGAAAATTCCCGCCAATGGAAAAACCTCCTTTTCGGGAAACGACACTTCGGAATAATACTTCTGGTTACAATGGCATCTGTGAGACTTTTAGCCGTACAAAGAAAGGTGAGAAAATATCCTGCTGGAATGTAAGCTGGTATAACCCGCCGAATAAGTTAAAGAGTAAAAAGTTCTATTTTCACGATGAGCAAGAACGAAGGGAAGCTTTGAAGGAAGCGCTGAAGTTTCGTAAAGACCGAGAAGCCGAGATTTTGAAGCAATCCCGTAGAAGGCGAAAAATCACGGCATAAGTTTTATCAATAATCACGGCTGACAAAATGCGTGTCTCGGCAAAAGCGCAACATCGCGCCCGAAGTTGGGTATTTGTTTTGTGTGTAGTTTGACAATGTCACATTTCAAAACCTTTACCACAAAGTCCACAAAGGGGCACAACACTTGCGCCGCACTGCGTTTGTTGCAGTGCAGGTGAGGAGAGCAAAATGCTAAAAATCAAGGTTTCCTTCGTGTTACTTGGTATGTTTTGGGGTGATTCCCCCATCAGCGGGGGGAAAGGTGTGGGGTGGAATGCGCAGGCTGGGGCGGGGAAAGATGCGGGGGTGTTTCATCCAGAATGGGGGATGAGCCGAATTTACTTTCGTTTGTGAAAATCATATATTGAAGTCAGGATAAAGAAAGGAGATCGACATGAACGGTTCTGAAATTATCTTGACGCTCTTCCTGGCCCGCCTGGTTATTCCGTTTGGGTTGCTCCTGCTGGTCGGTGAAATAGTTCGCCGCCGGGATGCCAATTACTGGCTGAAATCGTGAGGTGAGTATGGATACGCTGACTTCGATCCTTGTTCTTGTGGCTGGTATTTTTATCCGCCTGGTTGTGCCTTTGGGGTTGACTGCGCTGGTGGTCTTTTTCCTTCGCAAACTGGATGCGCGCTGGCAGGTGGAAGCTGAACTGGAAAAGAAATTGCTTGCAAAAGACGAGACGCCCTGCTGGAGGGAGCAGGGTCTTTCTGTGGAGCGGATCGCGCAGGTGTCTGCCGCGAGTGGAAAGCCTTGCTGGCAGATCAAGCGCCTGCCCAATGGTTATTTGCGCGAGGAATGCCTGAATTGCGAGGTGTTCCTCTCTGCGCCGATGCCGCAGACAAAACATAAGGAAGCCCATGCTTAACAAGGAGAATGATTATGTTTTCGCGTTTTGAAAAACTTTTGATCGCCTTGATGTTTGCCCTGTTATTTGCGGGCGTGACATTGATTGCCGTTTCTGCGCAGGATGCGACTCCGCCGCCCGCGCAGGGAAGTGATTCGTGCGCCGAGTGCCATGAAGATTCGCAAATGAGCTGGCAGAACGGTCCGCATGGAAATGCCAAGCAGGACCCGATCTTTGTAAATGCGTGGACGGATCAGGGCAAGCCTGCGGCCTGCCTGGCCTGCCATGTAACCGGGTTTGATGCGGCCACTGGAACCTGGGAAGAAGACGGCGTGACCTGCGCGGCCTGCCACCTGGATGAAGGCGGGGATCATCCGAAGACCACCATGAGTGTGGATGCCACTTCCAAGACCTGCGGCACGTGTCACACCGATACGCGTTTTGTTTTGGATAGTTGGGAGGGCAGTGTTCATTTTCAAAAAGGGATGGATTGTTCCACCTGCCACGACCCGCACAATGCCTCTTTGAAGATCACGGTTAATTTAAAGAATACAACTTCCACCGACGCTTCGCGGTTGTGCATTAGTTGTCATGAGGAAGCCAGCATGAACTTCCCGTATTCGACGCATAGCAAACAGGGCGTTACCTGTATCGACTGCCATCTCGAGCATCTTGAAAGCAGGAACCCGGATATTCACAGGATCGCGGATCATTCATTCAATGCCAGCATTCAAACCTGTGCCGCCTGCCACGCAGAGCAGATGCACGCAGATGGCGAAGCGGTTGTTACGGAAGAGGCCGCCAGTTCTGCGGTTGTAACCGCGCCCGTCGAGCCGACACCGGCCCTTGAAATGGCATCCATTACGCTTGAGCCTGCGCCTGTTTCCCCCGTGGGTTATGCAGGCATTGCCAGCCTCATTGGTCTGGCGGCAGGCATGTTGCTGGCGCCAAACCTGGAACGCTGGTATCGAATTGCCGTGAAGAAATCGGAGGAGGCGCATCATGACAGAAAATAATTTCAGCCGCCGCGATTTCATCAAGCTCTCTGCGGTTGGGCTTGCAGTTGCCGCCGGAGCCAATGCGCTCACAAAGGTGGGAGCTTCCGAAGGCGCAAAGGGCGGGCATCAATGGGCGATGGTGATTGACCAGTCCAAATGCACAGGCTGTGGACAATGCAACCTGGCCTGCCATGCCAACAATGACATCAACCCCGAACTGGATTGGAACAAAGTGCTGGATGCAGGCGAGATCGGCGGCAAAAAAGTATATCTGCCGCGGCCCTGTATGCAATGTGAACACGCGCCCTGTGTGGAAGTCTGCCCGGTGGGCGCGTCCTATTACCGCGATGACGGCATCGTGATGATGGATTATGACAAGTGCATCGGCTGTCGCTATTGCATGGTGGCCTGCCCGTACGATGCGCGCGTTTTCAACTGGAAAGCCTTCACAGGCGGGAACCCTGCCGTGCCTGAATGGGGCGAGCCCGAAGTGGAACGGCGTCCGCGTGGCGTGCCGGAGAAATGCTCCTTCTGCTATAACCGCATCGATCGCGGCATGTCTGTGGGACTCGTCCCCGGCGTGGATGCAGAAGCCACCCCCGCCTGTGTGATGACCTGCCCAACAGGAGCGCGCACATTTGGCGATCTCAACGACCCCGAGTCAAACGTGAGCCAGATATTGAGGAGACATCCCTCCTACCGCCTGCGTGAGAATTTGGGAACCGCTCCGCGCGCGTATTACCTGCCCGTTGTAGAAGAAGAAATTGTGGAGGGCTGATATGAAAACGATCATAAAAACCATTCGCGAGAACATCAAAACCCCGTGGGGCATGTGGCTGGCCTTCCTTGGAACACTTTTGGCAACGGCTCTGGCGGCAGGTCTCTCCGTTTTCTGGTTTGGCCTTTCCATCACCAACCTCACAGATATTGTCCCCTGGGGGTTGTGGATCACGATTGACCTTTCGTCCATTGCGATGAGCGCAGGCGCATTCAGCTTGTGCGCGGGCGTGTATCTCTTTGGCCTAAAACGCTACGAGCCGATTGCGCGCACCGCCACATTCGTGGGCCTCATCGGCTACACCATGGCCATGCTGTCGCTTGTCCTCGATATTGGCCGCCCCGACCGTTTCTGGAAGGCGCTTGTATTTTGGAACACCCATTCCCTGATGTGGGAAGTGACCATGTGCGTAATGCTCTACCTCACCGTGCTGGTCTTTGAAGCCATGCCCATCTTCGCAACCTTTGAATGGCTTCGCGGAAAATATCCGCGCCTCGCACAGAAAATGGAAAGAGTCCATCACTACGCGCCCGTGCTTGCCATCATCGGCCTTGGGCTTTCCAGCCTGCATCAATCCTCGCTGGGCGCAATGTATGGCGTCATCAAAGCCCGCCCCATCTGGTACAAACCTGAAATGGCCGTCCTGTTCATGTTCTCGGCCATCGTCGGCGGCATTGCGCTCACCCTGCTGGCCTCCATGCTTTCGGCGCGGCTGACCTCCAAAGCCAAAGTCAACGACATCCTCATCGAGCGCGCGGCGCACTTCCTCGGCTATCTGATGATCGGCTATCTCTACTGGCGCTTTTGGGATTGGCTCGCCCAAACCTACACCTACGAACCCGGGCGCACCGAAGCCTTTGAAATTCTCACCAAAGGGACTCTCTCCTTTAACTTCTGGTTCGGTGAGATGATCTTCGGCGCGCTTCTTCCGACCTTCATCCTGCTCTACCAACCCATGCGTTACTCTCCCCTTTGGCGGATGCTCGCCCTCGCGATGATCGTGGGCGGCGTGGTAGCCTTCCGCTTCGACACGAACATGGTAGGCTTTCTGGCGGTCATCTCCTACCTGCCCGGTGAAGCGCTGATCTCATACGCCCACTACACCCCGTCCCTCGTGGAATGGGCGGCAGGGTTGGGAATCATCGCCTACGGTTTGCTCGCATTCTCCCTCGGCGTAAAATATCTGCGGGTGGTGGATCACCGTTTGACGAGTGAATCGCACGAGGCAGTGCGCGTGACAACAGACGAAGCTGTGAAGGCGTAAGGGAGATACGTAGACAAAAGTGTGCAAGCAAAGGTAGTCAGGGGAGGTAGATTGTTCGCTGGGCTGTGAAAACCCCTCACCCTGCCCTCTACCCTACGGGCACACGTCCCTCAGGGAGAGGGGGGAGTCGACACGGCGAAAAGTCTTCATACTTGGGGTTTGATCCAGTTAATCACGTTGTTCAGCTCTTCATTCGTAAAGTTGACAAAGTGATCCTTTAACTGGATTTGAATTAACAAACTGTTCGCCGAGTCGCCGGGGAGGATGACGGCGCCATTACTGCCGCCTTTCATCGAGGCGGCGTACGTGGAGAGGTCGAGTCCCTCTGGCGCCGCTTCGCCAGCCGTATGACAGCCCGTGCATTTGATTGTGAACAGGATGCCGATGTAATTCTCGTAAGTTGGGTCGCCCGTCAGCGCGGGTACTTCGGGCGCGGGTTCCGGGGGCGGCAACTGGCTCTTGATGATCTCGCGCAGGGTGGGCGCATCAAAACCCGCGTAGGTGAACACATTGCCGTGGCAGGCGCTGTTCGAGCAGAACGATGTATTGCTTGTGCCGCCAGGATCCTTTGTGTCGTGGCAGTTCGAGCAGGATGGACCGATGGCCTGGTTGTGCATACTGATCCAGTTCGGGTTGAAGTGCGTTTCAGGCTCTGGCCCGTTGCTGATCTCGATGTTGGTGATGAAATCATCGGCGGCAACCACCACAGGGATGGCATGGCAGATATTACACTCCAAACGGATGGCTTCCTCGTTTTCATTCAAGTGCGTGCCATCATGACAGCGGAAACAACCGGGCGAGTCGATGTGGCCGAGGTTGTTCGGGTAGGTTGTCCAATCTATTTTTTGTTCATGGAAAACCGTGCGGTCATAAATGGACTGGATTTCAGCAACCGCATTTTTGACCTTTTGACCGTTCTGGCTGTAATAGTCGAACAGGTTGCTTTTGTAATCCTCTTCGATGGCGGCAATGGCTTGCATGGCTTCATCACGCGTGGCATACTCTGCCGAAAGCACATTCACCGCCTTTACGTGAATTAGAGGAATGGATGGGTCGATCAGGCCGTTTGCCATGGAGGCATCCACAGAGTTGGCGGGGACATCAAAGGTGTGAGTCACGCGGTTATGGCAGGTGATGCAGTCCATTTGCTTAAGCTGGCTCTCGTCCACGGTGGAGGGGTCGAAACCCGACTCGATGTCGGTGTATTCGGTGACTGTGCCATCCTCGTTGTACACGCGCACGTAGGGGATTTCCTGGCTTAATTCATCGTTGGAGTAATACAGCACCTTGCTGGAAATATGCCAGTGAATTCCGCGTGCGTTGCCGGTACGAGCGTCCCCGCCACCGGTTTTCATGATGAGATAAACGCTGGAGGAGGTATTTTCAAGATCGTCGGCGTAATGGAATATCCTCCGCAGGCTGTCATCCGAGAAGGTTTCGGGGCGATGGCATTTTTCACAGGTCTGCAACGAGGGGCGCAGGGCTTTGGCACGGATGGGATATTCGTAGAGTTTGAATATCTCATAATAGGATTCCTTGATGCCCTGGGTCTTGCGTAATGCCTGGTCTACAAACGAAGCCCGGCCGATATGGCATTCTTCGCAGGTGACATTGGAGTGCGGCGATTCCTGGAACGCCACGCTTTGGGGAGGCATGGTGTGGCAGGCGCTGCCGCAGAATTGGTTTGAGTTGGTGACCTCCCAGGTGTACACCCCGCCGAAGCCAATCACAACCGCAAGGACAATCAGTGTGATGTATGGAAGCAGGAAAATCCAGCGCGGTGAATCAGGTGCGGGGAAGAAAAATTTGCTTAGCCTTTCACGAAATTTCATAACGCCTCCGGGGGGTGCGTGGGTTAAATTATTGTCTGCAAAAAAGCTGAATAGCCAAATCGTATTTTTATGGTGTTGTTCCGCTGTCCTGCGGGGCGGTTTGGGTGATGGGCGGAATGGTGGTGAGGGCGGTTTCTTCAGCGTTGATAAAGCCGTAGATTCCAGCCAACATGCCAACGGTCAGGAGGGCGGCGATGGGGTAGTAGATCATCTGGCGTTTGCGGATGGTTGCGGCGTCGGGTCTTCGATCCGCGATACCCGCTTTGATATCCGCCAGTTCGAGGGGGTGTTCGTGGAGCATATCCGCTTCGGCCATTTGGCCGTTGAACATGGCCTTGTTGAAGCGTTTGATGTGTACGCCGTACATATGCCAGATGATGATGGCCAGCACGGCCAGCACGGCTTCGCCGCCATGCGCGGCTTTTGCGGCGGGGACGAACTCGCCGGGCAGGAAGGTGGTGGCGGTGATGGGGTTCCACATAAGGAAGCCTGTTGCGCCCATTACAACGGCGCCCCAAACGAAGGCCCAATATTCCATTTTTTCTTCGAAGGTGTAACGTCCCATTTGTGGATAGGTCTTTGCAAAGCCGAGGTTGTAGAGTAAAGCCTGCCAGCCGTCTTTTGCATCCTGCAAGGAAGGCAGCATCGACATTTTGTCGCGCAGAACGAAGACACTGTAGCCCATGACGAGGATGTGCCAGGCGGTTCCGAACATCATGACGATGGCGGCGGTGTGGTGGATGGTGCGCAGGGTTTCAATGCCGCCCAATAGGTTGAGGATGGTTTGCGAAGCGCCTGCGTCTGGAAATCGCTGGGGAAGCCCGGTGAGGCCAAGCAGGGTAAAGGAGAGCATCATCACCCAATGTTCGATTCGGCGCGCAATCGGGAAGCGCAAGTAGGCTTGCGTTATTGTGTTCATGCGTGTTTCACTCCTTTCATGCGGTTGACGATGCGGCGATATATGTCTGTGAGGACGAAGAAGATCATGCCGCCAAGCACTGCGGGGATGAAGAATTTATAGAACAGGTTGACGTAATATACGATGGGGTAATGTTCGGGGCTGGGTTCGTAGTGACTCATCCATGCGGCGGGGAAGTTGGCTGTGGCATCCGGGTGACACCGCTGGCATTTGGCAAGCAGGTTTTCCTGCATGGCGATGCCCGTCTCGGCAGTATTCACCTTTGAAATATCATGCACGCCATGACAATCGGTGCAGACTGGTTTGTTGGTGGGCTGGCCGGGGAATTCTTCTTCAAATAGTTTTACGGTTGTGCCGTGGAAATCTGCCACGTAGGAGTTGACCACATTTGTGGAGATGCGATATTTATCCATGATTGCCGCATCGGTGTGGCATTTGGCGCACAGGAAGGGCGTGCTGTTGCGGAATGTAACCGTGGTTGGGTTTTGGATGTTGTGTACGCCGTGACAGTCAATGCAGGTGGGCACGTCGGTGTTGTTTTCCTGTGTCAACGCATTGCCATGCACGCTGGTTTTGTACGTGTCATAAATTTCGGTGTGGCATTGGGCGCAGGTTTCAGGGATGCGCAGGCGCGCGGAGGGGGTCAATTCGCCGCTGGTTTTGCCTGTCATGCGGGTTTGGGTATGCGGGTTGTGACAGTCCATGCAGACGGCGGCGTTTTTGTTGCCTTCGTCAAATGCGATCTGGTGGACGCTGTCATGCACGTTTGTGTATTGTTCTTCGTGGCAGTCCTTGCAGGTTTCCAGAAAGCTCAGGGTATAGTCACGTGTGTTTTTGACTTTTACATCGGGATGGGGATAATCGCTGATATTTGTATGACAGTCGACACAGGCGATTCCTTCTTCGCTGTGAACTGACAGCCCAAATTGAGTTGGGTTAATGCTGACGGGGAGGGATTCGCTGCCCAGGGTTTTGTCGATCCCTTCCTCCTGATGGCAGGCCAGGCAGAAGTCATTGGAGGGCTTGTCTTCCTGCGGTGAGGGTGAAGCTTGAACTGGCGAAGCGAGGGAGGCAAGGGCGAAGATTAAAAGCCCAAGTCCGAGGAGCAGGCTCACGGCGGGTGCTGAGCGCTGTCGAAGCATCCAGATGTGAGGCGGGCGAAACGTTGTCCTGTGGTGCATCACATTCTCCTTATTAAAGTTTTTGGACAATTTCAGTATTATTATATTCCCAATAATGTCATGGGGCAATTGCCCCAATTCTACGTGGGGTTGTCACGGTAATACAGTGCTGAATATCATTGATTTGGCGTGATTAATAAGAGCATCAAGCGAGGCCGGGACGATGTCACTTTTCTTTCAGCAACTGTGCTTGTTGCAGACAAGCTTGACCAATAATTTCGAGGAATAAGCGACTTTATTTCAGTGAGGTGGGTAAACAATCCAGATGAGTCATCATGAAAGCTCATCCCCGCTTCCATCGCTCGCAATGATTTCCTGCGCCAGCTTTTGCAATTCTCCCGCATCCTTCACTTTTGCCGCGTCGAAATATTGCGCCAGCAGATCCAGCGGACTCAAACTGCTCACCACCTGCCCCTCCGCAATCCGCACGCGGGATTCACTTTGCGGCCTTTTCACCAGATGAAATTCAAACGTGTCCTCGGTGTATTTTCGCAAAGCAGATTCGTCGATCAACGAATCCCACTCTCTTGGATATTCCACCACCAGCCGCAGGATCGCCTCAGACATTTCCTTCACACCGGGCAACGCATCTTTAAGCGCATCCGTCACATTTTCACTCGATGATAAAACTGTTCTGCGGTCTATGAATTTTCTCACCCCTGTCAGCTCGATCCACTCAACTTCTGTATCTTTTCCCTTTTCAACATCAGCAATGACAAAAAATCTGTCTTCCTTTGCTTCGCCAAAGTCCACGCGCTCGATGGAGCCAGGGTAAACCACAGGCGGCTGATAGCCTTCATTTACATCCTGCGGCTTGTGGATGTGCCCCATCGCCACATAACTAAATTTTGGATTCTTCACCAGACTGCCCGAAAGCGCCAGGTCATTGCCCAGCATCACAAGCCGTTCCCCGCCAAACTTCGCGCCTTCGATGGAAGCATGTGCCGTGAGCACAATCGGCAAAGACTCATCCGCTTCCCCGATCCATCTCTCGATCAAATCCCCAATATTTTCTTCGATCCGAGAAAATGCCTCTGTCGAATTGGTCTCACCTGTGGCCGCCATCAAACCCGAGCGCGCGATCCACGGCATCCCAATAATTTGAAGGGGCAGTCCCCAAAGTTCTTCCGGCCCTAGAAAACATGGCTGGTCGAGCACACGCACAAACGGCACTTGCAGAGTTTTGAATTCCTGCAAAGCATGAGCGCGCCCGGCCGCCGGCGAAATATCATGGTTGCCCACCAAAAGCAAAGTGGGAATCCTCGCCTGAGACAACCGCATGATGCGCTTGCCCCACTCACGTTGAAAGGTGGGAGCAGGCGAGCGGTCTTTGTAGGCGTCCCCCGCAAAGATGACCATGTCCACTTTTTGCGAAATGGCCGTGTCCACAATCGTATCCAGCGATTTTAGAAAATCCAACACACGGACGGGCAATCCCGTTTCAGGGTCGTGCCTGCCGTAGTTGGCCATGTCAATGTGCGCGTCTGCAAAGTGGAGGATTTTCATAATGGTTAGTCCTGTCGTTCGGCGTGTTGTTCGGTTTGCAAAAAATCTTCGGGGGTATTGAGATTCCAGAAACACAAACCGGAAGGGTCGAAAATTTTGATTTCATCAGGCGACAACGTCCGCACCTTCACTTGCGGAAACCAGGCGATGGCCTTCCATTGATCTGCATCGATTGCGGCTTCGATGGCGGGCAGGCAAGTCTCACGGCGATACAAGGCGTGGAAGGGTTCGTAGCCTTCCTCCGTTTTTACGATGACGACATCCGCCTCTTCCTTGACCATGAGCCTGTGTGCGCTTTCAAAGAAATTTTGACTCGCGAAGGGCATGTCGCAGGCGGCCACAGCCACGAACGGATGCGAAGCCGAAGCGGCCGCAGTGTAGAGTCCGCCCAGGGCGCCGCGCCCAGGCCTAAGGTCAGGCACGAGGCGCACGAAACGCGAAGATGTGTTAAGGAATCCATATTCAGCGGGGCGGTTTGTCGTTACAATCATTTCATCGGCAAGCGGAGCGAGTCTTTCGATCACGCGTTGAATGAGCGGACGCCCCAAAAATGGTTTGAGCGCCTTGTCCTCGCCCATGCGGGAGGATGCGCCGCCTGCCTGGATGACAACGGATAACATCCCTGTATTATAAATGTAGTAGCGACTTTAGTCGTTGCTACGTCAAAGTGGTGACGATGAGTTCACTTGCAAATATTTTAGACGGTTTGACGGTTGAAGGCGAGTTATATGAAAAGCTCGAAGATAACTCACTGCGCTGTTTCGCGTGTGGGCATCGTTGTTTGATCCGTGAGGGGAGGCGGGGGATTTGTCAGGTGAGGTTTAATGAGGGGGGCGTGTTGCGTGTGCCGCATGGCTATGTGGCCGCATTGCAAAGTGACCCGATCGAGAAGAAACCTTTTTCGCATGTGATGCCTGGCTCGAATGCGTTGACTTTTGGGATGTTGGGATGTGACTATCATTGCCCGTATTGCCAGAACTGGCTCACGTCTCAGGCCTTGCGCGACCCGGCTTCGGATGCTTCGGAGCAATACATTCGGAAGATGTCTCCGCAAAAGATGGTGGATTTTGCGCGAAGCGCTAACGCTTCGGTGGTGGTCTCTTCCTATAATGAGCCGCTGATTACCAGCGAATGGGCGGTTGAGATTTTCAAGATGGCAAAGGCGAGCGGGCTGATGTGCGCGTACGTGTCCAATGGAAATAATACGCCCGAAGTGATGGAATATATTGCGCCGTATCTGGATGCGTACAAAATTGATTTGAAGTGCATGAGCGATAAAAATTACCGCAAGCTGGGCGGGACACTGCAACATACGCTGGATGGAATCAAGCGCGCGCGCGGGGCGGGTCTGTGGGTGGAGGTGGTGACACTGGTGATTCCGGGCTTCAATGATTCGAATGAAGAGTTGTGGGATGCGGCGCGGTTTCTGGCGGAATTATCCGTTGATATCCCCTGGCATGTGACGGCTTTCCACAAAGATTATAAGATGACCGAGCCTGACAACACGGATGCGAAGACGCTCATCCGCGCGGCGGAGATTGGGCGCGAGGCCGGGCTGAGGTATGTGTACGCAGGGAATTTGCCGGGGAATGTCGGGGAGTATGAAGATACCCATTGCCCGGCGTGCAGTTATCGGCTGGTGAAGAGGCGCGGGTACGTCATCCACGAATACAGAATTACGGGGGAGGGAAAGTGCCTAAAATGCGGGGAAAAAATTGGAGGGGTCTGGCCGAAAGACCCTTCTACAGTAGGGTTTAATGGGATCGGACGCCCCATACCCATATGGTAGTTTTCAAAGATTGTTGTATAATTTGAATTGTCAGGGAATATGAGGAGAGGTTTATTCCTTCCCCTATTTCCCATATCCAACTATTTCTCTCTAAGGAGGAGAAACGTGAAAAAGAATCTATACTTTCTATTGTCGCTTCTTGTTCTCGCCAGCGTGATCTTGGCGGCTTGTGGCACTCCGGCCACCGAGGCTCCCGCTCCGGCCACCGAGGCTCCGGCTACCGAGGTTCCCGCAACCGAAGCCCCTGTGATGGGGCCTGCCGGCACCGAGCCGATTGCTTTCCCTGATGGCGGCAAGACTGTAACTGGCGCCTGGTCTCAGGAACCTGATAACATCGTTCCCTACTATTCCCAAATGTCCTACGCAGTTTGGATCGCCCAATTAACCCTGGTAGGTTTGGGCGAATGGGACGCCGATGGCAACTTCGTGCCTGAATTAGCTGTGGATGTTCCCACTGCTGATAACGGCGGCGTATCTGCCGATGGCCTCACCATTACCTGGCAACTCAAGGAAGGTTTGTACTGGTCTGATGGCGAACCGCTCACCTCTGCCGACGTGAAGTTCACATGGGAATCTGTAATGGATCCTGCGAATGCCGTGCTCAGCCGCACCGGTTATGACAAAATCGCCAGCGTGGAAACACCGGATGATTACACCGTTGTAATTACCTTCAGCGAACTGTATCCCGCCTGGCAGACCCTCTTTACCCAGGGACCCAACAACGCAGGTTCCATTTTGCCCAAGCACATTCTTGAAGGGCAAACTGGTTTGGAAAGCAATGCTTTCATTCACCAGCCCAACGTTGGTTCCGGTCCGTTTGTCATTACTGAATGGGTTCCCGGCGATTACATGACCCTTTTGCCGAATCCGAATTTCTATGCGGGCCGCGCCAAGTTGGATCAGGTTCAGATCAAGTTTGTACCCGACCCTGAAACCGCTCTCGCCGCCCTGCAAACTGGTGACGTGGACTGGTACCCTGATTTCTCTGAATCCGATATCGAAACTGTTGGCGCTCTCGAACCCGCAGTACACCTGTTGGTTGTGCCTGGCGCCAGCTTTGAACATTACTTCTTCAACATGGGTACTGTTGAAGGCGTGGATGGCCAAGGCAAAAGCGATGTTGACGGCTTCTGCCCGTTCAAGGATATTAAAGTCCGCAAAGCTATTACCCTCGGCATCAACCGCCAGGCTTTCGTAGACAGCCTGCTTGCTGGCAAGACTTCCGTTCCCGCCACCCAATGGCCGAACTCTGGTTGGACCAACACTAGCCTCCAGCCCGATGCGTATGATCCCGATGGCGCCGCCGCCTTGCTCGAAGAGGCTGGTTACACCCTGGGCGCTGATGGCATCCGCCACGGCGACTGCAATGGTACGGATACAAAGTTGTCCTTTAACTTTGAAACCACCACCAAGCAGATTCGCGTGGATATTGCGCTCGCCGTACAGTCTGACCTCGCCAAGATCGGCGTTGAATTCAAGCCGATCCACACCCCGGCTGGCACCTTCTTCGGTTCTTATGCTGACGGTGCGAATATGCCGCTTGGCAAGTTTGACATGGCTGGTTACACCACCGGCTTCTACCCCGATCCCTTCTCGGATAACTTCTTCTGCTCTCAAATCCCGAATGCGGAAAACGGCGCTGGTAATAACAACTACCACCTCTGCGATCCCGCACTGGACGAACTGTTGACAGCCGTAAACGCCTCAGCCGATCCCGCCGTCCGCAAGACCGCGTTGGATGCAGCTCAAAAGTATATCTATGATAACTACTATGTAGTTATGGCGTATGCCCGCGCGAACGTGCTTGGCTATGTTGACCGAATCGAAATGGGCGACATGAGCGACTACAGCAACCGTAACTGGAACGCTGAAGCCTGGAACGTTAAATAATAGTTCTAGTAATACCAATAATGAGAGGCGGGGAACATTCCCCGCCTCTCATTACATTTTGATATATATTCCTACCTATTAATAGATCAACTCAGGAGGTCGCACATGTGGACTTACATTGCGCGGCGGGCAATTCAGGCAAGTTTTACTCTTTTGATCATAACTGTGTTATGTTTTATTTTGACGCGGTTTGGCTCTGCAGATCCGATGGCGCAGTATGCCAATAACCCGAATATGAGCGCCGCAGATAAAGAGGCTTTGCGCGAACGCCTTGGCCTGAATGCACCTTTGCCCGTTCAATATTTCAAGTGGCTTGGTTTGGCCTTGCAGGGCGATCTGGGAATATCTTTTTTTTCAAAACAGCCTGTCGGTGAAATGATCGCGCAACGGCTTCCCAACACAGTGATCCTGATGTTTACTACTGAAATAGTTACAGTTTCAATTGCGTTGCTCCTTGGCATCATATCCGCGGTAAAGCAGTATTCGGCTACGGATAATGTGATTACCGCCTTTTCATTTATCGGGTTTTCCATGCCCATTTTTTTCAGCGCTTTAGGCTTGATGTTAATATTCGCAGTCAAATTCAAGGAGTGGGGATTGCCCTATATGCCGACCGGAGCGGATGTGTGGGATAAAAAAGATCCATTGGAATATATTCAACACATGGTTCTTCCGGTCAGCGCCCTTGTCATCGTCCAAGTTGCCGGCTATGCCCGTTTTGTGCGCTCCAGTTTATTGGAAGTGTTGGGGCTGGATTATATTCGTACCGCCCGCGCGAAAGGGTTAACCAGCCGGGTGGTTCTTTTCAAACATGCGCTTCGCAATGCGGCGTTGCCGCTTGTGACGATTGTAGGCCTTGACATTCCATTTTTGCTTGGCGGCGCAATTGTGACAGAATCCGTTTTTGCCTGGCCGGGTATGGGACGTTTGTTCTGGGAATATGCACAACGCGGCGATTTTCCAGTCGTGCTCGGCGTTTTATTGATCATTTCAACCGCCGTTGTCATATTCACAATTATCACGGATGTGTTGTATACCCTTGTTGATCCCCGAATTCAATTCACTTAATCGATATACGGATGAAACCTTATGACCACCGACATAGTTTCCCTGGATAACACAATCCTTAAACACGAGCCTGTTGAAAAGCCGATGACCCCCGGCCAGTTGATCTGGCGAAGATTCCGAAAACATCGCATGGCAGTGCTTGGCATCATTGGCTTTGGCCTTTTGCTGCTCTTTATTATCATCGGTTCCGTTTTAATAAGTGAAAAAGATGCAAATGAAGTTGATCTACAAGCGCGTTTAAGCCCTCCCTCTGCAATCCATTGGATGGGAACAGACAGTACCGGGCGCGATATCTTTGCCCGCATCATTCACGGCGGACAAATTTCCCTTATTGTTGGCACGCTGGCGGTTCTCCTTTCCGTGGGGCTTGGCACCACCATCGGCGGACTTGCCGCCTATTATGGCGGCTGGGTGGATTCGATCCTCATGCGTTTCACAGAAGCCATGCTCTCGATCCCATCCCTTTTTTTATTGATCGTACTCGGAAAATTGTTTGGCAGGGACGTTGACACCTTCACGATTTTTGGGAGCACTTTCAGCGGAAGTGTTGCCATTGTTATTCTGGTAATCGGGATCACATCCTGGATGTTTCTGGCGCGTATTGTGCGCGCCAATGTACTCTCGCTCAAGGAAATGGATTACATTTCCGTGGCCAAATCGTTAGGCTCGAGCGATATGCGGATTTTCTTCCGACATTTAATTCCAAACACAATGGGCGCGATCATTGTGTCAACCACGTTGGGGTTGGCCGGAGCCATTCTCAGTGAAGCGTACGTTTCGTTCCTTGGGCTGGGCGTGCAACCGCCTACCGCTTCATGGGGCAATATGCTCACAAGCGCGCAATCCTTCATCCAAAAGGGTTCATGGTGGATGTGGGTCTTCCCAAGTGTTTTTATCGTATTCACCATTTTATGCGTCAACCTGATCGGCGACGGTCTGCGCGATGCCTTCGACCCACGCAGTTCCCGCCATTTGTAATTCCCCAAAGTGTATGAGCAACGCCCGTCCATTTCAAATGGAGGGGCGTTTGTTATTTATAAAACATCCCCCACGCGGCCAAAGCGCTGAAAACAAGCACAACCACCCCCAGCCCGGTGATGATCTCGCGCGCTTCGCGCTGGTCAATCAATTTCAATTCAGGCGGAATGCCAGCCACAGCCCAGCGGACACCGGCGAACCAGGTGAAAATGATTCCGCCCAGCAGGCCGCCGATATGTCCCCAATTATCGATGCCGGGTGATAGGCCAATGAACAGGTTGATGACAATGATGAACACCACGTTCCCGATGGCCTGCTTTGCCTGCGCGCCGAATAGTTCGCGGTTCTGGTAAAAGAAGATCATTTCCGCGCCGATCAACCCAAACACCGCAGTGGATGCACCCACCGAGAAGCCGTTTTCCCCGGTGAAAAGGAAGGAAAACACATTCCCGGTAAATGCGCCCAGAAAATAAAGCAAGGCAAACCTGCCATGCCCAAGCTGTCTTTCCAAAAACGTGCCAATCGATAAAAGCGCGTACATATTAAAGAAAATATGCGCCACCGAACCGTGCAGGAAAACAGGCGTAATGAACCGCCACAATTCCCCTGCGCGGATGGCCGCATTGAACCGTGCGCCATAAATTTCCAGCCAGTCTATTTCATAAACGGCATATCCCCAAATGAAAACGCTTGCCATTTGAAAAAGATAAACGAATACCGTGAAGCCGATGATGGCATACGTCACTCTGGGCGCGAGCGATGGCAGGGCGACGCGAACCGCCTGGGTTGTTGGGGCAGGTTCGAGCGGAGAGAGAGGCGAGGGTTCGATCATAACGTCACCTTGCGATGATGCACGCGCAAATGTTCCGCAGAAATGATGGCACGAACTTTATCCACCGTTTCATCCAAATGAAAATCGTGGTTGACGATCACATAATCAAAAGCTTCGAGGCGCTGAAGTTCCTTGCGTGCCGTGGCAATGCGCAGGGATAAAGAATCGGCGGTTTCAGTTTTTCGTTCGCGCAAACGCCGCTCCAACTCATCCTCGCTTTCACAGGTAATGAAGATCAGCAAGGCCTCGGGGGCAAGTTTGCGAACCGACTCCGCGCCCTGCACATCGAGCCGCATCACCACATCCTTGCCGCTCGCCAGCGCCTCGCGCACCTGCACTTTCGGAATGCCTTTGTAATCGCCATACACGATCGCGTATTCGATCAATTCATTTTTCTCGATCATGCGCGCAAACTCATCCTTTGAAACGAACCAATAATCCCTGCCATGCACTTCGTTTTCACGCCTGTCACGCGTGGTGGCCGTGACGACAAAGTGGAAGGGAAAGCCGCGCTCGATCATGCGCTGTACGATGGAATCCTTGCCCACGCCAGACGGGCCTGAAATGACGATGAGCAACGGGTCGGGTTTTCGTAAATCGAATGTATTGGACATTCGTGTATTTTACCAAAGAGACACGCCGCTTCCTCCTCCCCCGCGCCTGATTCGGTTAAAATAGGCATATGCCTACCTATGACTTTGTCTGTAACCATTGTGAAAAACGATTCGACGTGTTCATGACCTTCAGCGAATACGGGAACAAGCCCGTGCATTGCGTCCACTGCGGCAGTGACAAAGTCCGCCGCCGCATGACCAAAATCCGCGTTGCAAAATCAGAGGGTAGCCGCCTTGAATCCATGGCGGATAATTTCCCCGGCTTCGACGGCCTCGATGACGACCCCAAAGCCCTCGCGCAAATGATGCGTAAAATGGGCAGTGAAACAGGCGAAAGCCTGCCCCCTGAATTTGACGAAGTGGTGGACCGACTGGAAGCAGGCCAAAGCCCCGAGGAAATCGAATCTGCCCTGCCCGACCTGGGCGCAGACGGTTCAATGGAGGATTAGCCCCTTTCAACATTCTCTGCCGTCCAAACACGAGTAAAAATGAAAATTGCTTCTTGCGCCATCCTCGGCGCAAGAGTTACTCATAAAACGCCGCCGAGAACGCGGCTTGAGCCTATGTAATGCCGCCAATTTATCCTACGGGCACAATGTTGCGAATTCGCACGAATTATTCAAAAAATTGTATTGGTCAGATAACGGTTGAACAAAAAACTTTCACCACTGAGACACTGAGACACTGAGACACTGAGCCACGGAGTTTCTCCCTTATTTTTCTCAGTGGCTTCGTGCCTTCGTGGTTCAAAAAATGTTCAACCGATTGCTGGCTATTACAAATTATTCAAAAAATTAGCGGAAATTCGCGCAATTCGCGGCTAAAGATTTTGAACTGCGTAAGTCCTGATTGTGTGAAAACCTGCATGGCCTTTTCATTGGGTGGGAATTTTAGCCATGTATTTATGCCAATATTCGTATATAACTCTCTGAAATCTAATAGTCTTGACCTGAATTATCGTGACTTTTGTCACATAGCAATACGTGAAAATTAACTTGTTATTAATCTTTGAAAGGCGTAGAATTTTATGGCACTCACTTAAAAAAGCGAGGAAAATCCTCTAAAAAGGAGGTTTTCAGAAACAAATATCCGCCAGCTTTTTTCCACTTTAATAAAAAGGAGAATGCTACAATGAATTTCAAAAAAATGCTTGTTTTGATTGGCATATTGATCGTTGTCGGCGCGGTTTTAGCGGCTTGCGGCGGCACTCAGACAACCGAGCCAACTACCGCCGCCACAGAAGCCCCTGTTGCGCCGGTGCCCGATACACCCTACCTGACCGAATGGCAAGGCTCTGGTCACGCGAATGTCACCGATGAGCCCTTCCGCAATTGGGACGATATCGCCGAAGACCCTGACGGAGTACCCACAACATGCGCCAAGTGCCATACCAGTGATGGCTACCGGGATTTCCTCGGTGAAGACGGCTCCGAAGCTGGGAAAGTTGACGCCGCAGTGCCCGCCGAACATTCGCAAGGCATTCAATGTGTGGCCTGCCACAATGCCGGCACTATTTCCAAAACAACCGTCATGTTCCCCTCCGGTGTTGAAATTACCGCCGGCGACGATGTCCGCTGTATGGAATGCCATCAGGGGCGTGAGTCTAAAGTCAGTGTGGATGCGCAGATCGAAAAATTTGCCGTCACCGATATGGACGCAGTTGTTGCCCCGATTAAAGATGACGCGGGCAAGGATGTCAACTTTGGTTTCCGTAATGTTCACTACTATGCCGCCGCCGCCACCCTCTACGGTGGTATGACCCATGGCGGGTATGAATATGAAGACATGACCTACGACGCGAAGAATACACACGTCGACGGCTACGCCACATGCACCGGTTGTCACAACCCGCATACGCTCGAAGTTAAAGTTGAGCAGTGCGCGCTCTGCCATGAAGACGTTGCCACAGTGGAAGACCTCAAGAACGTCCGCATGGTTTCTTCGAGTCCGGATTATGATGGTGATGGCGATGCGGAAGAAGGCATGTACTATGAGATCGAAGGCTTGCAGGCCGTCCTGTATGCCGGGATCCAAAAGTACGCCGCCGACAAAGGGGGAGTGGGAATTGTGTACGACCCCGATGCCTACCCCTACTGGTTTGCTGATGCCGATGGCGATGGCACAGCCGATCAGGCCGATGGCAGTCCTGTCCGTTACAGCACATGGACAGCCCGCCTGCTCAAGGCCGCCTATAACTACCAGGTTTCCCATAAGGATCCCGGTGCGTTTGCCCACGGCAACAAGTACATCGTTCAATTGCTTTTCGATTCAGTCGCCGACCTTGGCGGTGATACCAGCGCCCTCGCCCGCACTGATGCAGGCCACTTCGCTGGCGATACCCTGCCCTTCCGCGATTGGGATTTCGACAACGATGGCAACCCCACCTACACCGTGCCGTTCGGCTGTGTAAAGTGCCATACCGCACAGGGTCTGCCCACCTTCCTCAAGGATGGAGGCACAACCGTGGTGACATCCAATGGCACAACCTCCACCACTGGCGTTCAATCCATGCCTTCCAGCAATGGATTTATGTGCTCCACCTGCCACAATACAGAAGCATTCCCCGAACGCTTTGCAGTTGCATCCGTTGTCTTCCCGAGTGGCAAAACTGTCAGCTTTGGCGGCAAGGATGCCGATGGCAACTTTATAGCTGACGATGGCAACTTATGTATCTCCTGCCACATGGGGCGTGAATCCACCACCAGTGTGAACAACGCTCTCAAAGGCAAGGATGCGGATGTGGTCGATGCCAAGATACGCTTCAAGAATATCCACTACTTTGCCGCAGGCGCCACCATCTTTGGCGGCGACGTACAAGGCGCGTACCAGTACGAAGGCAAAGCCTATGTCGGTCAGAACATGCATGCCGACGAAAATGGCAAGATGAACAAATGCCAGGATTGTCACGATGTCCATGCCCTCGAACCCAAGGTTGAATCCTGCGAAACCTGTCACGACACCACCGACCCAACCACAGTTCGCGAAGGCGAAATTGATTACGATGGCGACGGCGATGTGACAGAAGGCATCAAGGGTGAAGTGGATACACTTGCGGAAGCTCTCTTTGCCCAGCTCCAGACCTATGCAGCGGCAAATGGCGGCGCAGTTGAATACAAATCCGGCGCATATCCGTACTTCTTCGGAGCCGACGGCAAAGCCTATGCCACCTGGACCCCCCGCATGCTCAGAGCCGCATTCAACTATCAATACAGCCAGAAAGACGGCGGCGTGTATGTTCACAACCCCAAGTACATCATCCAAATCATGATCGACTCCATCGAAGATTTGGGCGGCGACGTGAGCGCGTACACACGCCCCGAAGTTCCAGCCCCAGCCCCGTAAGATAATTTCTCGTAATAAAAAAGATGGCGGACAGAAACGTCCGCCATCTTTTTTATTGTGTCCAGCGTAGGTGTTGATAGGGTATGTTCAAAAATTCAAACTCCCTGCCAACCCTCGCCACCACTCATCCTTCTCCCCAGGGACAAAGGGCGTGTACAGCGTGATCCTATCTGCAATGCCGCTGAAGCGCTTCTTCAAATCATCCGCCAGTTTTTCCTGAGTGGTCATCAGGCAAAATTCCGCGAGCATTTCGTCGGTGATGAGCATGGGCATCTCGGCCCATTCGCCTTTGGATGCGAAGCCCGATAATTTTTCGGCAGTTTCGCCCCAGCCGTGGAAGTTCATCACGGCTTTGTAGGATGGGGTGCTGGCATAGAACGCAACCTGCATTCGCGCAAAACCTTCTTCTTCGGGGGTGGCCGCCACAAAGGGAGTCATCGAAACGGTGATGTCGCCGCGTTTGCGCCCGCCCTTTTGCAGACCTTCTTCAATAGCAGGCAGGATCACTTCATTCATATAGCGCGGACTATTGAACGGATGCGCATGAAATCCCTCGCACAATTCGCCCGCGAGTTTGGCTAGGCCCGTATTTACGCCCGCAATATAAATTGGAATAACACCCTCACCCCTGCCCTCTCCCAAAGGGAGAGGGGGAGGTTGGAAGAAAGGCGACATCAACGTAATTTTATAATGTTCGCCGCGGAAGTTTAACTTCGTTCCATTCTGCCACGTATCCCAAAACGCGCGGATGACCTGGATTTGTTCACGCAGTTTCCCCGTCACAGACTCAGGCCACGGCATTCCAAAGCGCCTCTCGATGTGCGCCTTGACCTGTGTGCCTAATCCCAAAATGAATCGTCCACCAGACTGTGCCGCCAAGTCCCATGCGGTGTAGGCAAGGTTGGCAGGCGAGCGCGAGAACGAGACCGCGATAGCCGTGCCAAAGCGTAGAGTCTCTGAATGTTCAGCAACCAGCGCGCAGGGTAGGAAAGGATCGTGCTGGGTTTCCTGAGTCCACAGCGCATCGAATCCAATCTTTTGAGCGGCTTTCGCAATGGCGGGAACATCTTTCAATTGAACGGGGGGGAGTGCGGCATCAAGTTTCAAGTCTCAAATCTCCAATCTCTTTTTTTCAACAAGTGTGGCGGCGTTCAATTTGTTGCACTGCGCCAAATGCAGTACGGTGCATGTGTGGCTCAAGAGCGGCTCAGCATGACATAATTTCTACATTCCTTCAAACGCCTTGAGTTTCTCACGCCATTCATGAGGGATGTTGATCGTCTTTTCTTCCTTGTAGTCGTACGTTACCATCACAACCTCCCCTTTGGCTAACTCTTTGCCCGTTTTCGCATCCACGATATTCTGCGCCCACGTCATGGACTTGTTCCCCAGTTTCAAAATGTGAACCCCAACTTTGATGCGTTCGCCAAAGTAGATTGGCGCAAGATAGGTGATATGGACATCCGCCAGAATCACTCCGATCTCCATGAAGGATTGGTCTTTCGTGAACAGTCCCAATTCGATCATGTAGGCAAGACGCGCCTGTTCGAAATAGGTGAGGTGGTTGGCGTTATTCACATGCCCCTGTGGGTCTAAATCCCCATAGCGGACTTCGGTTGGGTGGAAGAATTTATAGGTAGTCATAGCATGATTATAGTCAAATAGTCTGTAGTCGAATAGTCGTTAGCCAAATGGACAAATGTCTTTCAGAGAAAATAAAAACTCCGCACCCCGGCGGTGAGAGACCCAGCCCAATTGCACAGGCGCGAGTCCCTCGAACAACGCATGTTTTGCGGCGAGGTCGAAGGGCGATGCTGGGTATATTTCGTGATAAACTACCGATGCAAATTTTTTGGACGGAGGAATGGAATGCCCAAACGTAAAACATATTCGATTGAGATCGCAGGCATTAAACGAGACCTGCGCCTCTTTGAGATCAAGCCTGGTTTGAAGATCGCTATTTTGAATATTCTTGGGGATACCGAGTTGGTACAAGCCTGCGCGCGCGCGCTTGCCCAAAAAATAAAGGAAGTTGACTACGATATTATCGTCACGGCGGAGGCCAAGTCTATTCCGCTGGCGTATGCGCTTTCAGTGGAAACGAAAAAACCCTACATTGTGTTTCGCAAGTTGTACAAACCATACATGGGCGACGCCATTCAGGCAGAGACTCTGTCCATTACCACGGGCCAGCCGCAGGTTTTGATATTGGATGAAAAAGACCGCGAGTTGATTGCAGGTAAAAAAGTTTTGATCGTGGACGATGTCATCAGCACGGGCTCCACCCTGCAGGGCATGAAAATGATTCTGGATAAAGTTGGCGCAAGCGTGGCGGGCGAGGCGGCCATCCTCACTGAAGGCGACCCCGCGCAGTGGATGCACATTTATTCGCTGGGGCATTTGCCGCTGTTTATGGAGTGAAGACACGTAGACAGGTAAACATGCAAAAAATAAGACCCTGAGAAAATCTCTCGGGGTCTTTTGTTACCTGTGTGCCTGTTTACGTGTTTACCTGTATACCCTCACCAACCAACTTACTCTTCTGTACCCGTTTCATTTTTTTGATCGCCAACTCGCGTTTCAAGGCCATTATTTTATCAGGCTGTTCTTCCAAATAGACCAATTTCACCGGCCGGCGGGTTTTTGTGTAGCGTGCGCCGATGCCCTTGTTGTGTTGCTTTAAGCGCCGTTCGGGGTCGGTGGTCCAGCCGGTGTAGTAGGTTCCATCTGCGCATTCGAGGATGTAACAATAGCAGGTCATTTGTCTTTTTTGTTTTTGTCAGGCTTGCTGAACATGGTGCCGAACAATCGCTCAGATATGGATATCTTGTCAACAGGCTCGCGCTTCACTTCCATCCAGCTTGCTGAGGAGCGATCCTTCAGCCAGTCCTGGCGTCCGGCCTGCGCTTTTTTCAGGCGGTCTTTCAGGGAATTTTCGTTCGCGTCTTCAACATCGTAACGCAGTTCAACGAGGGCGTTGATCATCGCATCCAGTTTTTGCAGGACGTTCTCACGGTTTTGCATTACCTGCATGTGCAATGCCGTCACATCATCCTGCCCGCTAAATGCGGACGTGGCGGCAAAATAAGTGCGGCTCGCCACCTTGCGGACTTCCTGCCAGCCGGGTTGGCTGATCGTAGCGTTTAGCAAAGTTGCGGAAACCAATTGGGGGAGTATTTGCGCCGAAGACATCAAACCATCTGACTCGGCAAAATCGGTGATCATCACAGTGCCGCCCGTTAAATTGACAAGCCCCGAAACTATTTGCAAGGCATCGCCGGGGGCGCCGGGAGGGGCCGAAAGCAGGAAAATGCTTCTCGAAAACAGATCAGCTTTGGCTGAGTCCAGACCCGTACCTGTCTCGTGGAGAAAATCAGGGCCAATCGCGGGGACGAGTCCCACGTAGGCAACTCCATCTGGCAGAATTTCCTGCGCCCATTTCGCCACTTCGGCTTTGATGGGAGAGGTATCCACCACCACCGTGCCTTTTTTGAGATCCCGCGCAATGTAACTCAACGTGTCACGAACCTGATGAACGGGGATGGCAAGCACAACAACGCTCGCATCTTCAACTGAACCTGGAAGGTTGTGATTGGTTTTCTCGACCACCCCATTTTTTTGCGCAAGCCGTTCGATGCCGAAATCCTTGTCATGCCCCATTGTTGTAATCTTATCTTTATGCGCCGCAAACGCCAGCCCCAATGACGCGCCGATTTGTCCGAGACCAATAATTGTGATTTGTACAGGCATGTTACCCTCGCAAGAGTTTGATGACGGGATTATACTGCCAACACCCCCTTAAACGACGAGAACCACGGACGCCGACCGTGGTTCTCTTTGAAAGGAGGAGAAGAGAAATCACCTTACGCCAGTAAATTTATCATGATTGCCCCAAACTAACTTGACGCGAACCCTACGACTGCCCTACGATTGTCCGACAATTAACAAGTCTGCAAGCGTTTTTTGATAAAGGATGGCAAAATGACATCTTCCTCCCCCAAAATTTATCTTGGCGAATTGAACCACACTCCTCTTGGAGATTTGCGCCTCGCCGCCTCAAACTTTGGGCTGGTTGCCCTCGAATGGGCAGACTCTCAGCCCAGGCTGATCGCTTATCTTCTCCATCACTTGAAAGGGCAAGTGGAGGAAAACCAGAAACGAATCCAGCCCTACGCGAAGGAAGTTGGCGAATACCTGAAAGGCAAACGCCGCGAGTTCAGCTTCGCAATTGACTGGTCCACTCTGCGGCTGTTTCAACTGAAAACCTTGAAAGCCGTTTTCGATATTCCCTACGGTGAAACCCGCACATACGCTGAAATCGCCGCCCAGATCGGGCATCCGCTTGCCTTTCGTGCGGTTGGGCGGGCGAATGCCACCAACCCCATGGCGCTCGTCATCCCCTGTCACCGCGTCATCGGCAGGGATGGCAAACTCCACGGCTACGGCGGCGGGGATGGCCTGCCCACAAAAGAATGGCTGTTGAAGTTGGAAGGCGCGGTGATAGCGTGAAATACTTGCCCATCATTTTTTGTTTGGCGCTTACGGCTTGCATACCCGCACAGCGGCATCCTGTTGAATCTCTGCTTTCACTCCCCACGCAGGCGACGGTTTCACCAACACAAACACCAGCGCCAACAGAAACAATTCCATCTGCTGAAATTCCATTACCTCCGCCAGGAAGCTTGTACCATGGGGCCTACCCGGGCGGAATCAGCGGGAGCGAAAGCAACCTGACGATTGATGACCTGCGCTCATATGAATCAGTCTCTGGGAAAAGCGCGGCGTGGGTATTTTTCTCAGACAACTGGTTTGAAAGCCGCGCATTCCCTCTGGAAACCGTCACATGGATTCGCGAGGCGGGCGGCATTCCTTATATTCGCTTGATGCTGCGTTCCAGTGAAGAGCAGGGAATAGCAGAGCCTGTTTATTTTCTGCAAGCAATCCTGGACGGCGAATTTGACACCGACTTGAAAAACTGGTGCGCCGAAGCGCGCAATTTTGGCACATCTATCCTGGTTGAATATGGAACTGAAGTTAACGGTAACTGGTTTTCGTGGAGCGGCGTATGGAACGGCGCAGACGAAACCGCAGGCTACGGCGACCCAAACGAAGCAGACGGCCCTGAACGTTTCCGCGATGCGTATCGTCACATCATTGATGTTTGCCAAACAGCAGGCGCGGAAAATATTACATGGGTCTTTCATCTCAACGCAGGAGATTGGCCGCAGGAAGATTGGAATCGTTTTGAAAATTATTACCCCGGCGACGATTGGATTGACTGGATCGGCATCAGTTTTTACGGCGCGCAGACTCCGCAGGCGGAGGATTGGGAGGAATTTCGCGCCGGCATGGATCAAGTCTATCCGCGTGTGGATGCGCTTACGAGCGGGAAACCCATCATCATTGCAGAGTTTGGCGTGACGAAGAACAATCCACTTGGCGACCAGGCAGAATGGGCGCGCGCCGCGCTGGAAGACATCACCTCCTTCCGCTGGCCGCGCGTCATTGGTTTTTCGTGGTGGAATGATATATGGCAAAACGACGATGATCCCACGCACGATACCACCATGCGCTTGCAGGATAACCCCCAACTCAGCGTTGTATTCCAGGAATTAGTGGGCGCAAATGAAATGGTACTTGGTCGTATCCATCCGTAACCTAATATCGGTAAGAATGGCAAACTCCATGGCGGCGGAGATGGCCTGCCCGCAAAAGAATGGCTGTTGAAGTTGGAAGGCGCGGTGATAGCGTGATAGACTCGGCCTTGTGGACATCCTATCTCAACTCTTCTGGACTTTCCTAAAAGTCAATTTACTTAGCACCTCAGGCCCCGCCTCGGTAGGGTTGCTCTATCACGAGGCCGTCGGGAGATTCGTCACCGAAGGCGAGTTTGTGCAGGCAGTCGGGCTATCCTCCGTATTGCCCGGCAGTGACGCACTGCAACTTGCCATGTACATCGGCTATGCCGCCGGCGGAGTCCCTGGCGGGCTGGTCGCGTTGACCGCTTCCATACTACCGCCCACCCTCATCATCCTCGGCGTCACCATGATCCTGCATCGCCTGCGCCGCGAGGCTTGGGTGGCTAACTTCGTCGAGGGACTTGCCCCCGCCATTTCCATCCTCATGGTATTCACCGCATGGAAAATATTCGAAAAAGGCGGCGAAACCAGTTGGGTCGGCTGGGCGCTTGGCATTGCCAGCCTTGCCGCCATGTGGTTCAAAATACCGGAGCGGCTGGTCATCGTCATTGCGGGCATTTTTGGGGTTATTTTTCTTTCATCATGAATCAATCAAAATTCGCCGTCTGGCTGCGTCTCTTGTGGATGTTTCTAAAAGTAAACCTGCTTTCACCTTCCGGCCCCGCCTCGGTTGGGTTGTTATATAAAGAAGCGGTTGGCAAAATCATGAGCGAGGAACGATTCGTCGAAGCAGTTGGCTTCTCGAACGTCCTGCCTGGAAGCGAAGCCTTGAAACTTGCCATGTTCGTCGGCTATGCCGCGGGCGGAGTCCCTGGCGTGTTCACCGCCCTGCTTGGCGCAGTCCTCCCGCCCACGCTGATGATGTTTATCGTAGCTTCGATCCTTCAACAATTTCAACAGGAGGATTGGCTGCAAGGCTTCGTGAAAGGGATGAGCCCCGCCGTGGCCGCGCTTATCATCATGGTAGCCTGGGAACTCTTCCGCGTCGGGCAGACTAAAAAACTCGGCAGGCGCACGCTTGTCATCGCGGCCTTGAGCGCCATCGCATTATGGTTCGATCTCCCGTCCCCGCTGGTGTTGCTTGGCGCGGGAATTCTGGGCGTACTCTTATTTCGTTAAATGGATGTTTTATGAAACCTGATTTATTGATTGCCACAAACGGATTCAAAGGGACATGGCCTTCGATCGAATATGGAGCATGGCTCGCGGCGGTCCTCCACGCCAAAATTACGCTTCTCGGCGTGACCGAGAACCTGAGTCCTGCCGCGATAGACGATCACCACCCTTTAGAGGATGTCTTCGCGCGCGCGGTCGAATTGTTCCAGCAAAACAACGTGACCTACGAACTTGAAGTCCAAAACGGGAACGCGGAGGAGATCATCCCCCGCAAGGCGAAACAGGGAGAATACATCACCGTCATCGGCCCGCTGGGACGTCCGCACATCCGCCGATTGATCACAGGCCGTTCCATTCGCCACTTAATGGAAGAGATCGAACAGCCGATCATCTATGTGCCCGTGGCGAGGCTTCCCTTGAACAAGGTCTTGATCTGCATCGGCGGGCTGGGGTACGAAGTGAACGCCGAACATATCGCCATGCAAATCGCAATGAAAAGCCGCACCGAAATCACCCTGCTTCACATCGTCCCGCCTATGGATATGAACTACCCCACCGCCAAAACCGTCAGCGAAAACTGGCAGCATCTCGCCGATACAAACACCCCCGTAGGACGCAGTCTGCGTCAGGCCATGGAGATCGCCAAAAGTGACGGGTTGACCGCCAATGTCAAAGCCCGCCAGGGCAATGTGGTGGAGGAAATCCTGGCTGAAGTTAAAGAAGGGAATTACGACCTGTTGTGCATGGGCTCTCTTTACAGTTCCAACGCCCTGCGCCAGCTCTACACCCCCAACGTCACCGCCGAGATCGCAGACAATGTTAACTGTCCCGTGTTGACGGCGAGGTATAAGCGGGAATGAATTTTGACCGTTGCAAATGCTTTATAATTGCACAAAGAATATGACAACCAAAAAGTCATCCAGCGTTAAGATCAGGATACCAAAAAAGAAAATAATCGAGTTCTGTCATCATTATCAGGTGCAGAAGCTTGCTTTGTTTGGCTCTGTTTTAAGAAGCGACTTTCGTAAGGGAAGCGATGTGGATGTGCTTATTTCCTTCCAGCCCACGGCAAGAATCGGGTTTATCACTTTTTCCCGGATGCAGCGCGAACTTTCCGAAATTTTCAAGCGGTCCGTGGACCTCGTTCCCATGGAAGGGTTGAAACCTGTCATTCGCGACTCTGTTCTTTCGAACATCGAGGTTGTGTATGCGGCCTGAGAAGCTGTATCTCACGGACATTGTGGAAGCGGCACAAGCCATTGAAAGATTTTTAATGGGGTATGATTTCAATGATTTTGAGAAAAATGACATGCTCAACAGCGCGGTACTCCAAAAGCTGACCGTAATCGGGGAGGCGGCTTCCCGTTTATCAAAGGATTTTACAACTCGATTTCCTGAAATCCCCTGGGTGGATATCATAAGTTTTCGCAACATTGCTGTGCATGAGTATTTTGCTATTCGCTGGGATATTGCCTGGGTTGCCGCTTCTGAGGAAGTGCCTGTGCTGAGAGCGCAAATTGAGAAAATATTGCAAGACGATTTTCAAGATTGAAATCACCCTCATTTTCAAAACAAAACTCACCCAAATTATTGCGGGTGAGTTTTGTTTTGGCAGGTGGATAATAAGACTGACTATTATCAAGCCATTAATTTTCTTCAAGAATTTCTTTAATACGGGGAACAAGCGGGGGAAGGTCTTCAGTGACTGTTTGCCAGATAATGCTGAGATTCACGCCATGGTATTCGTGAACGACAATATTTCGCATGGTGTACATTTCCATCCACGGAATTTCGGGATATTTTTCCTTGATTGCACGCGGGATATGCCTGGATGCTTCACCGATGATTTCAAGGTTTCGAAGGACAGAGTCTATCGTTTTGTCATCCTCTTCGAATTCATCGAAAGCCATTCCCTGGGTGTATCTTTGAATTCGGGAAATACATTCCAAAATATCGTCGAAGCGTATTTTCCAGTTTCTAGGCGGCACGGATTGCTTCCTTGAGGATAGTTTCGCGCAGTTCTTTTCGCAATGCTTCAGGCGTGACCAAATCCACTTTTCTGGCAAGCAATTCTTCGAGATAGAGTTTGAGACGGGCAAACTCAAACAAGCCAATCGGTCTCTCGAAATCCACCAGCAGGTCAACATCGCTGCGCTTGCGAACCTGATCGCGCGCGATGGATCCGAACAGGGAAATGGAACGAACGCCAAATTTTTTCAATTGGCGTTTGTGTTTCTTCAAGAGGGAAAGGATTTTGTTGCGTTCCATGATTTTTTCAATTTTATCATGGCGCGTCTCTAACAAATCACCGTATCCGGCTGAATAAAACGGTTAAGATGAGGTTAATATAAACGCGCCTTAATTTCCTACGCCCCCGGCGTATATTTCTCTTCCCACTCTGTTATCGCGGCGCGGATGATGGTTTTGATGGTCTGGTCGGGGACATCGTCAATCGATTCGTATTTTTGCATGCCGACGTACACTTCCACGCCGCCTTGAAGCGATTCTTGCAGGCGGATGCCGCTTTTTTCGAGCGGGGTATTCAGCAGGCGTTCTTGCAGGACGGTGTCAATTTGCTGAACGATGCTCAGGGATGATATCTGTTTATCGGGTTCAGGTTTTTTGAGAGACTGCGCGGGGCGGGGAGATGCTTCTTTGGGGGATGCAGGCATGAGCGGAGTTTGAGGCGGGGCGGCGGGTGCGGGAATTGCCGCGGGAGTCTGTCCGCCTTCCATCCACGGGCGCATGACAGTCACCAGGTCGATCAGCCGCTTTTTTTGCTCGGGGGAAATATTTTTTGGGTTCAGGGTCATGCCATCCAGTTCAAGCAATGGAGCGCCGTTTTTGTTTTTCAAACGCAGGAGGCCGGGGTCATCCACTGCGGCAGGGATGGAAGCCTTGAGCGCCTCTGCCGCCGCCAGTTTTTGTTCTGCTTCGGTGCGCGCCACATTTGCTTTTGTTTCAGCGGCATCTATTTTTTTCACCGAGCGGATGTTTGAATCCACGTAGCCGATGAAAAAGCCGATCAGCAAAACCACAAGACCCAGCCCCCACAAGGCTGGCACGGGCCAGGTAACAGTTGCGAATTGGACTTCCATGATTATTTCCTTTCAAGAGGCTGGCATTTCGGGCAAACATGCGTGCCGCGCTGGCCGACGATCAACTTTTGAATTTCAGCGCCGCAGACGGGGCAGGGCTTGCCTTCACGGTCGTACACGCGAAAATAATTTTGATATTCGCCGCCGCGATAGACCCAGTCGATGCTGGCTCCGTTGCGGCGGATTCCTTCTTTGAGCGCCGATTGGATCGCTTCGCTCAGCGCCCCAGCCTGCTTGCGCGAAATGGCATTCGACAACCCGAGAGGGTGCAGTTTTGCCATGTGCAGGCATTCATCGGTGTAGATGTTGCCGAGGCCGGCGAGAAACGTCTGGTCGAGCAGGAGCGGTTTTAATTGGCGTTTCTTTTTATGTAAATTTTCGAACAACCATTGCGCTGTAAATTTTTTCTCCAGCGGTTCGGGGCCCAGTTTGCCGAGGATGGTTTCGGGCTGGTCGGTGAGCCAGATGCGGCCAAATTTGCGGGTGTCGTTGAAGGCGAGCTGGCTTTCCTTTCCATTTTTGGAGCGCAGGGAGAGCACAAGGCGGTCGTGTTTTTCCGGCTTGATTTTACCTTTTCTTATCGTTAAATCGCCGCTCATTCTCAAATGGATAAGGAGATTGTAATCTTCAAGCTGGAGGATGAGGTATTTTGCGCGGCGTGAGACCCCCGTGATCTTCTGCCCCTGCACCTGTTCCTTGAATTTTTTTACCGAGGGGGTGGCAAGCGTCCGCGCCCAGAGCACTTCGGCGGAGACGATGGTTCTTCCGACAATGTCCGGTTCTATGGCGCGTGCGATGGTTTCAACTTCGGGGAGTTCGGGCATGGGTCAGCTTTCAGTGGTTGGCATATACATTAGACGTTATCGGAAATAAACACAGGCACCGTCCCGAAGGTTTTTCTTGAGGAATTTGAACGCCTGACAACAACCTTCGGGACGTTTTTTCTAATTACCGATAAAGTCTATTGATTTTATCAGCACTCACGCGCTGAGAGACCGTTTTTTAATTCTGGCTCTACCGTTTTTAACGGGAAACCTATTTGCATCTATAATCGTTCCACTCTTTCGGAGTTTTCTATTTGAATCCAAAACTCGTCCTCGTCACCGGCGCAACAGGCTATATTGCCAACCTGATCATTCCGCAACTGCTCGAGCGTGGATACCGCGTCCGCGCGCTGGCTCGACAGCCAGAGAGACTCAACGCGCGGAAATGGTTCCCACAGGTTGAAATGTTTCGCGGGGATGTGATGAATCCATCCACACTCGCGCCCGCGTTGGACGGGGTCCATACCGCATATTACCTCGTCCACAACATGGCGGCGGGGCAGGGGTACACCTCGCTTGAAATTGAAAGCGCGCGCAATTTTGCCCGGGCCGCGGAAGGCGCAGGCGTTCAGCACATCATCTACCTCGGCGGGCTGGCAGACTCAGAGCAGAACATAGCCCCGCACATGCGCTCGCGCATCGAAACAGGCGCAACCCTGCGGCAGGGCCGCGTGCCCGTCACCGAATTTCGCGCAGGAGTCATCATCGGCTCTGGCAGTATCTCGTTTGAAATGATCCGTTTTATGACGGAGCTGTTTCCCGTCATCCCCGCACCAACATGGTTGAAGAATAAATCCCAGCCGATTGCGACCCAAAACGTCATTGACTATCTTCTCGCCGCGCTCGAAAATCACAACGGCGAGGGCGGGGTTTTCGAGATCGGCGGCCCGCAGGTTTTCAGCTACCAGGAATTGATGCTGCGCTATGCCAAAATCCGCGGACACAAACGCAGTTTCATTTTGTTGCCGTTCATCCCCACCGGGTTCATGGCTTTTGGAATTGGGCTGGCGACGCCCGTGCCGCCCGCAATTGCCTCTGCGTTGATGGCGGGCTTATCGAGAGACAGCGTGGTCATTCACAACGATGCGCGAAAAACCTTCCCTGAGGTGATGCTCATAGATTTTGAATCAGCCGTCGGCGGGGCAATGAGGCGGTTGCATCCGCTTGAGATCGAGCATGTTTGGGAGGATGGTCTTGGGGCGGTGAAAAATCTCAAGCACGAGGGATTCTTCATCCACCACCGCGAAATGAAAATCAACGCGCCGCCTGAAAAAGCGTTGCCCCTTTCATATAAAAAATTCAGCTTTGGCGAAGAGTGGCTGCAATGGCGCGTAGGTCAAATTGCCAATTCCCCACAAGGGGGCAATGTGACCTACATTATGCAAACCGCATACTTCGCCCCGCGCGGCCTCGGCGGATTTTTATACTGGTATCTTTTTTATCCGTTCCATGTTTTTAGATTTCGCAGGCTGATAAAAAACATCGGTGGTAAAATAAAAATCAAATAAACGATCAGCAAGCGGCGAAGTTGGTGAAATCCCAACACTGTCCCGCAACTGTGAGTTAGCTGTTAGCTAATAAGTCAGGTCGCCCGCTGCCGATCGGTTCGCCACACTCTCGCGGAAAGGAGGTGGATGACGGTAGCCCCCTCGGATTGCCTCTCCAACCTCCCCAGCCTTTGCTGGGGATTTTGATTCCCATCTAACCACGTCATTAAGACCTGACAGGTTTTCACACCAATATGACGTGATGAAATAAATTTCGGAAACCTGTCAGGTCTGCACACTAAATTATGGAGAAGAAAAATGATACGCAAGACTTTGATTTTGACTTTACTGCTCGCCCTCGCCATCACGGGATGCGCCCCCGCCTCAACCCCGACCGAAGCGCCTGCTCCTGTTGCTACGGAAATTTCTGCAACTGAAGCCCCCGCCGCAACGGACGGATTAACCTTCACCGATGACATGGGACGCGAGATCACCCTCGCAGGGACTCCCGAACGCATTGTCTCGCTCGCGCCGTCCAACACGGAGATTCTTTTCGCCGTCGGCGCAGGTGACCTGGTTGTGGGCCGCGATGAATTTTCCGATTATCCCGAAGAAGCCAAGTCTCTTGAAAGCATTGGCGGTTCCTTCGGCGAATACAACGTGGAAGCCATCGTCGCGCTTGAGCCTGACCTGGTGCTGGCCGCAGAGATCAACACCCCTGAATTGATCAAGCAGTTGGAAGACCTCGGCCTGACCGTGTATTATTTGGGAAACCCAACCACGCTCGAAGAGATGTACGTCAAACTCGAAACCGTCGCCGAACTGACGGGGAACGATGCGAGCGCGCTGGTTGCTTCCTTGCAAGCCCGCGTCGCCGCAGTGGACGAGAAGATCATGCCGCTCAGTTTCCGCCCGAATGTCTTCTACGAAATTGACGCCTCCAACCCATCCAAGCCGTACACCTACGGCCCCGGCACCTTCGGTCAATTGTTGATCGAACGCGCCGGCGGATTCAATGTTGGCGGCGTGGCAAGTGACGCGTATCCCCAACTCAGCCTCGAACAGATCGTGGTCGAGAATCCATCCATCATCATCCTCGGCGATTCGATGTGGGGCGTTACCCCTGAATCCGTTTTGGAGCGCGCTGGCTGGGAAGTCATCGAAGCTGTGAAATCCAAGCAGATATTCCCCATTGACGACAACCTCATCAGCCGCCCGGGCCCCCGTCTCGTGGACGGCCTCGAAGCGCTGGCGAAGTTATTGCACCCCGGTGTGTTTGAGTAGGAAGGTACACACGTAAAACAGGTAGACCCAGCACGATCATAAATTGCGTTTTTTTACTGCCAGGTTTCGCGGGGCTGAAGCCGCCTGCTCAGTACTTGGAAGCCCTTCGGGCTAGGAAACGAGTCGGCTTTTAGCCGACTTCCACGAACTGAGGCAGGGCTTTAGCCCGCCGAAACTCGTCGAGCAAAAGCGCAAATTGTGCCCGTTTTCAGTATAGACAGGTAAACAAGTTTGCACGTGTATACTTGTTTACCTGTCTACTTCCACCCCATGAAACCCAAGCCCTATCTTTCCTCTTTCCTCTTTCTTCTGATCGCCGCCATCCTCAGCCTCGCGATCGGCTCGGTGTTCATTTCCCCCGTAGAGTTGTGGAAGATTCTGCGCGGTTTAGGTGATGAAACATTCACCTTCATCATCTGGCAAATACGTCTGCCTCGCACCGTGCTGGTCGCGTTGACGGGAGCGGCCCTCAGCGGAAGCGGCGCGGCGTATCAGGGCTTGTTCCGCAACCCGCTGGCTGACCCGTTCCTGATCGGCGTGGCCTCTGGCGCAGGGCTTGGCGCGGTCATCGCCATGTCTATTCAATGGCCGTATTCCTTCTGGGGGTTGATGGCAATTCCAATGTCTGCATTTATCGCGGCGTTGATCACCGTCTTCATTGTTTATTTTCTCGCCCGCGTCGGGCAGACCATCCCCACCACGAACTTGATTCTCGCTGGCGTGGCCTTCTCCTCCTTCGCCACCTCGCTCACATCCTTCCTCATGTTGCGCTCCACAAGCGAAGTCCGCCGCGCGCTGGGCTGGCTGTTGGGCGGGGCAAGCCAGGCAGGCTGGACGGCCATCCTCGCCGTCCTTCCCTACATCATCATCGGGCTGGGCATTCTGCTCATCAACGGACACAGGTTTAATCTTCTGCAATTTGGTGATGACCAGGCCCAACAGCTTGGGTTGAACGTCACGCGCACAAAAACAATTCTGCTCATCGCCGCATCCCTTGCCACCGCCGCCGCCGTTGCCTTCTCTGGCATCATCGGCTTTATCGGCCTCGTCGTCCCGCATGTGATTCGCATCTGGTTCGGCGGAGATTATCGCCGCCTGGTCCCGCTTTCGATCATCGGCGGCGCATCCGCTTTGCTGGTTTCAGATGTGGTCGCACGCATCGTCCTCGCCCCGCAGGAAATCCCAGTCGGCATCATCACCTCGTTGGTCGGCGCACCCTTCTTCCTCTGGGTCTTGCGCACGGCAAAGAATCAAGGCTATTGGTAAACAGATTTTCAAAACCAATTCGCGCAATTAGCGGCAAAAGGTTTTAAAGAATCTTGCACAGCGCATATCGCTATGCTTGGAATGACACAAGAGAAAATAAACATGTTAAAAATTCAAAACCTCTCCGTCTCCTATCGCGGGCGTCAAGTCCTGCGTGATGTTTCCTTCGATGTGAAGCATGGCGAAGTACTCGCGCTCATCGGGCCGAACGGCGCGGGCAAGTCCACCATCATCCGCGCGGCGAGCGGAGTCGTCCCGTCCACAGGTCATGTCCGCACGAACGGCGATGACTTCCACGCCCTCGACCCCATACAGCGCGCGCGTTACATGGCCGTCGTCCCGCAGGCGATTTCATTGCCGCCTGCCTTCACCGTCTGGGAGACGGTCTTGATGGGACGCACGCCCTATCTTGGATTTTTGGGCAACGCCTCTTTCTTCGACGAGGAGTTGGCTCGCCAATCTTTGAGCAAGGTCAACGCCCTGGCATTGTCAGATCGCCGTGTCGGAGAGTTATCAGGTGGAGAAGCCCAGCGCGTTTTGCTCGCCCGTGCCTTGTGCCAATCCACGCCCATCCTCTTGCTCGATGAACCCACCGCCCATCTGGATTTGCAATATCAAATCAGCCTGTTGGAGTTGATCCGCGAACTGGCGCACACTGAAAACCTCGCCGTGCTGATCGCCCTGCACGATCTCAACCTCGCCGCCCGCTACGCAGACAGGGTTGCCCTGCTCGTCGGCGGACATCTCACCTCCATTGGCTTTCCCCGCGAAGTGCTCACCGCCGAAGCCATCTCCCACGCCTATTGCCTCCCCGTCCACGTGGTCGAACACCCCTTCATGGATTCCCCTTTAGTGCTGCCACAATAAAGATTATCGTCATTGCGAGGCAGGCACTTGGTTTTACTGCCGACACTTGCGCCGCACTGCAACAAACGCAGTGCGGCGCAAGTGTCGGCGGAAGAACACCGCCTCGCAATGACGGAAAGTTTTTTACCCCCCCCTTTTTTTAGCTACTTCACATCATATCAACTGTGTATAATAGGCACACCAAACAAAAATCCCTCCTTCGTGAACCTTTGTGACACTTTGTGGTAAATAAAAAAACATGCTGAAAATCTACAACACCCTCACCCGCAAGACCGAAGAATTTCAAACCCTCGAACCCAACCTCGTCAAAATGTACGTCTGCGGCGTTACAGTCTACAACGACGCGCACGTTGGTCACGCCATGTCGGCGCTGGTCTTCGACATCATCCGCCGCTACCTTGAATATCGCGGCTACGCCGTCAGGCACGTCATGAACTACACCGACGTGGACGACAAGATCATCAACCGCGCCAAACAGCTTAAGGAAGATCCGCTCAAGTTGTCGCAGCGCTACATCGACGATTACTCAGCCGACCTCAAGAGTCTGAACGTTCTGCCTGCCACATCCAACCCACAGGTCAGCAAGACCATGCCGCTCATCATCGAATTCATTCAGGGACTCATCCAAAAAGAAAATGCCTACGCCGCCTCGAATGGCGATGTCTATTTCAGCGTCACCAGCGACGATGACTACGGCCGCCTCTCTGGCCGCAAGCTCGACGATATGCAGGCAGGCGCGCGCATCGAAGTCGGTGAAGCCAAAACCCACCCCATGGATTTCGCATTATGGAAAGCCGCCAAGGAAGGCGAAATTTCATGGGACAGTCCGTGGGGCAAAGGCCGCCCGGGCTGGCACATCGAATGCTCGGCCATGAACCTCGCCGAACTCGGCGAACAGATCGACATCCACGGCGGCGGCAACGACCTCATCTTCCCGCACCACGAAAACGAGATCGCCCAAAGCGAATGCTACACAGGCAAGGAATTTTCGCGCTACTGGATTCACAACGGCATGTTACAACTCGGCGGCGAAAAAATGTCCAAGTCCCTCGGCAACATCGTCAGCATCAAAGACTTCCTCTCCAAACGCTCCGCTGATGTCATGCGCATGTTGGTTTTGAATGGGACGTATCGCGCGCCGTTGACGTTCAACGACGACACCCTCGACGCCGCCGAAAAAAACGTCGAACGCCTCAAATCCGCCCTGCGGCCTGCGCGCGCCTCCCTGAGCGAAATCGAAGGGACAAAAAAAGGACTCTCCGCTGAAACACTCTCCGCTCTCGCGTCTGCCAGCGACTCTGCCAAAACGAACTTCACCGAAGCCATGGACAGTGACTTCAATACCGCAGGCGCCATCGCCGCTTTATTTGAACTCAGCAAATTCATCAACACCGCCAGAGACAACTCCGCTACCGATGCACAACTCAAACCCGCGCAAGACACCTTCGTTGAATTGTCGGGCGTACTGGGGTTGAAGCTCGAAGAGAAACAAGGCACAGGCGAGCAGGATGAACAGGTCAATGCATTGATTGCCGAACGCAATGAAGCGCGCAAACAAAAACAATGGGCGCGTTCAGACCAGATCCGCGACCAGCTAAAAGAGATGGGCGTCACCATCGAAGACAGCAAAGACGGGACGAGTTGGAGATGGTAAAGTATTATCTGGATGAGAGGAAGAGTACATTATCCACTGCCGATAAGCTATCTTTGATTGGATTGGCTGTTAGTGTTTTATCGTTGTTGATCGGTTTTCTTAGTTACGTTTTTCCTCTCCCCGCAGCCCTGGAACCAACTGCGTTTTGTCCTGATTTGCTGTCACAAGCCACTTTAAAGGAGTGGAAACAGGCGGGCGAAGTCCTTCAACCGTCGATTGGACGTTATATTGACGAGTTCGATCAAATACGCGGTGTAAATGGCGGTTTCGGAGCGGGAGATGTATTGCCCAGGAATGTTTTTATTATTACCGCTTTTGGAAACCGAGGCGAGACTTTAGTTTATCAAAGTTACCCCGTGAAGCCAGTTGTTCACTATAAAAGCTACGGAGTCTTCCAGACCACAAAAACTTTCAAAACAACTTTTGAAGGCGCATGTATGGAGTTGGATCGCTCCACTTTTTTCAACCTTTATGTGGCGATTCCTGTTTTCCTGATCTTCATTTTTGTATCGATTCTTGCGCTCCCCAGATCGTCTTTGTTAAAAAAGTTTTTCTCTTCAAAGAATCAAAGGAACTCAACGTGACCATTGAAGACAGCAAAGACGGCACGACGTGGAGATATTGGTAACTGGTAAATAAAAACTTCCAAGATCATTGGTCTTGGAAGTTTTTTTGCTTCTATCGCTCGCATCACTTTATATACCAGCGGACTGCTGATACAGGTATTGTTGAAACCCTATAAATATGTTTCGGATCGCTTCCACTGTTCCCAGTATTTCCTTTGCGTCTTCGATGGCTTTGTATTTGAGCGTAAGCAGGTGGGGGAGTTTTTCCTGATCAAGTTCCTCCACGCCTGTCTCGATATATTTGGAGAGGACAAATTCCAGAAACTGTTTTTGTTCATTGCTGAGCGAAGCAAAAATGGCGGATTGAGCCTGGGCAACCCGCAATTCTCTTGTGATGGGGGCGACAGCAAAGGAGATGTATTCCAGCACATCGAGCAGATCGCTCTTCTCGGCGTTGATGAGCGTCTGCATCATGGACAATTCCTCTCTGCCGAAGCCAACCTGTTCCAATTGTTCGAGCAGTGCTTTGCGCGTGATGGGATTTGACCAAACTTTGCGCAGTTCCGTCTCACTTTTGAAGAAGGCAGGCAGGACGCCAAACAGGTTCTCCAAAAATTGATGGGCAGAAATGGGACGCCCGTCCGCACTGTAATACAGGGTGGATGTCATGTGCTGGATTTCGCGTTCCTTGCCATCGCGTAATTTCACTTTGACTTTGAGGCGCGGCTCATAGGGTTCGGGTGGTTCTTGTGTGGTTCTGGGTGGACGATCTATAGGCTCTGGCTTTTCCACTGGCTCTTCGGGTTCGCCATCCCACTCAGGGTCGGCGAAGTGATGATGGGCATCGACAAAGTCATAGATGGTGAAGTATTCCTTCCCGTCGAAGAGACGTGTACCGCGTCCGATAATTTGCTTGAATTCGATCATCGAGTTGATCGGACGCATGAGAATAATATTGCGGATGTTACGCGCATCTACACCTGTGGACAGTTTTTGCGAGGTGGTCAGGATGGTAGGAATGCTTCTTTCGTTATCCTGAAATTGACGCAGGTATTCTTCGCCGAGCGCACCATCATTTGCCGTCACGCGGACGCAGTACATCGGGTCTGTGCTTTTCTTGTATTGGTTGATCAGGTCGCGAACAGCGGCGGCGTGATCTTGTGTGGCGCAGAAGACGATGGCTTTTTCGTTCTGGTTGATCTCATCCATAAAGAGTTGGACGCGTTTGGCTTCACGAGCTTTGATCTCGATGATGCGGTTGAAATCAGCTTCCTTGTAAACTTTACCTTCTTCGATCTCACCTTCAACAATCATGTCATCTGAGGTGTACACATATTCATCCAAAGTTGTCTTCATGCGGCGGACTTTGAACGGGGTCAGGAAGCCGTCGTTGATGCCTTCTTTCAAGGAGTACACATACACAGGCTCGCCGAAATATTTATAGGTATCCACGTTGTCTTTGCGTTTGGGGGTAGCAGTGAGGCCAAGCTGGACGGCGGGCGAGAAGTATTCCATAATGGCACGCCAGTTGGATTCGTCGTTGGCACCGCCGCGGTGACATTCATTGATAATGATGAAGTCGAAATAATCTTTTGGGTATTCGCCAAAATACGGTGTGTCGTTGGGGCCAGACATAAACGTTTGGAAGATGGTGAAGAAGATATTGCCATTTGTAGGGACGCGTCCCTTTTTACGGATCTCGTCGGGGCGGATTCTCACAAGCGCGTCATCGGGGAAGGCGGAGTAGCGGGTGAATTCGCCAAATGCCTGGTCGGCGAGAATGTTTCGGTCGGCTAGAAACAGCACGCGGGGCCGCCGCGAAGCGTCGCGCTTTAAATTCCAGCGTGTTTGATATAACTTCCAGACGATGTGAAAGGCAATCGTCGTTTTACCTGTCCCCGTGGCGAGAGTGAGAAGGATGCGGTTCTTGTTTTCGGCGACGGCTGCCAGCGCATTGTTGACGGCGATCTCCTGGTAGTAGCGCGGAGGTTTGGTGCCGCTGATATCTTCGAAGGGGACGGGATTGAATTTGTCTTCCCAGTCGTTTTGGGTGAAGGTTCGCTGCCAGAGTTCTTCGGGTGTGGGGAATTTGGCGATGGTGCCTTCGCCGCCCTGCATGTTGATCTCGTAGATCTCTTTGCCGTTGGTGGAGTAGGCGAATTGCAGGCTGAGTTTTTGGGCGTAGTTCTTGGCCTGCCCCACGCCTTCGCCCACGGAGTGTTTGTCGCTTTTGGCTTCGATCACAGCCAGTTGACGGTTCTTATAAACGAGAATGTAGTCGGTGATGAGCAGTTTGCCGCGCCCGCCGCCTGTTTGAATTTTGCCAGCAGTGATGTGACGCTCGCGCAAGACCCTGGAGCCATCGATAACGCCCCAGCCTGCCTTAAGCAGTTGGGGGTCGATTAATTCGGCTCGGGTTTCGGCTTCGTTCAAGGTAGTTCTATTTTACCTTTATTGAGGGAATACCTGACAGGTTTCCGAAGAACCCTGATCGGTCAGATCCATCCCCATTCATAAACGCCTAATCGTCAGACTCGATTATGAAACCTGTCAGGTCTAAAGGTTGGATTTCCTGATGAATTCGGATAAAGTCTGCGCAGCTTCCAAAGAGTTGAAGTACTTTCTCTCGTTGCAGGCGGGTTGGGTTGTTGGAAACAAGATCGTGGTATGAAGAATAATTCCAGTCGCGAAAATCGGTCACAAATTGATGCTTTTGTGGATTCTGGTGAATATACACAATAAGACGCATCAGATAGGATTCGGTATCGACAGGAATTCTATTGAATGGGCGTTCAAACAATGCACCTGTTCTTTGGACTGCAATATTGACGCTGCGTGAATAAGCGTTGAAGAAGTTGGAGAAATACTGGCTGGGTTCTTTGAGTTTTTTCTTAAGACCTGACAGGTCTCCATGGGAGTCTGACGGGATTACACCTTTGTCCGCGCGTAAGTCCGGATTAACCGAATCGTTTATAAGACCTGTCAGGTCTTCCTTATTCTTTATCCACACTGCCGCGTGGAAATGATTTCGTAACAGACCATACGCCCACGTCTCGGCAATTGGACTGATATGCTTCCACCACAATTCCATGAAGTAGGCGTAGTTACGTTCTTGAATAAAGATATTCTCGCCGTTATTGCCGCGATTATAAATATGGAAGAATGTTCCGTAAGTGAGGGATGGAATGTCTGTGGGCATATTTCAATTATAAGACTCCAGAATAAGACCTGACAGGTTTCCACAGAGCCGCATCCGACTCGAATCTCTGTCCGTTCAAACTTATGACCGACTCAGGTCACGATGAAACCTGTCAGGTCTGGACTACAACTCCCCAGAAAACGCCTTCCCCAGCAGTACCCTTCGCAACTCTTCCAGCGACTCGACCTTCTGCTGATAAATCTCCTCCAACCGTAAAAAGACCTGACAGGTTTCCACAGAGCCGAATCCGACTCGAATCTCTGTCCGTTCATAACTTATGACCGACTCAGGTCACGATGAAACTTGTCAGGTCTGGACTACAACTCCCCATAAAACGCCTTCCCCAACACACTCATCTTCAACTCTTCCAGCGACTCGACCTTCTGCTGATAAATCTCTTCCAACCGTAAAAAGACCTGACAGGTTTCCACAGAGCCGCATCCGACTCGAACCTCTGTCCGTTCAAACTTATGACCGACTCAGGTCACCTTCGCCTCATAGATCTCCTCCAACCTCCCCGTTTCAGCGGACAACGCCTCCAGCCGCCCGACGATGGCGCGTTGTTCGGCGAGTGACTTCGGATATGGAAATACAACTTGCTTCAATGCACCGCCATTAAATTGCGGTTGTGCTGAACCAGAAGATAATTGATTTGCTTGACCCCAATAAAGTTTTGATTTTGAATAATACCAATAGAGTTTATTCAAAATCTTTTCAGTAAATTTGATTCTGATTAGATATGAAGCAAAAACAGAGGGTTCGAAATCTTCGTAAAGCAATACCTTTGCAAAAGTCGCGCCAGTTCTTGCCATCAACAAATCACCATCTTGTAAAAGAAAATTGCTGGCTTCCTTGAAACCATCTACATACATTTTGTTTCCAGGTATAAGATTCCCATTCTTGTCAATATCTGTAATGCGAATATATCTGAATTTGCCAGAACCTTGGGCTTTGTCGGTGTAGCCATATTCAATATCTGCTATTTCTTCAATTGTCTTTTCTTCCCATTCTTCGCCTGAATTACCAAATATCTCATTGACCGCAGCTTCAAACAACTCCCGCGCATTGACCAGATTCCGCTCGGCATTGGACTTGGCTTGCGCAATGGACGCAAAGGCTTCGTCTAGCACGGACACGATCCGCTGTTGTTCGGGGAGGGGTGGAATGGGAATTTCAAAATCTAAAACTGTATTCATATTGGCGCGGGGCATTCTTGCGCCAGTAGAAGTTGCATTTATTTTTTCAGTGGTTTCATCTGAAAGTAACCAATGAAACAAAAAACTTCTATCCAATTGATTTGATACCTTGAGCGGAAATATTTCTGAAGAACAATGCCCTTCAAAATCTGGCAATAAAACTTTCTTGAGATAAGGTCGCAATCTTCCGTACAATACATGCTTGTCGGAAAAATTGAACGTCATACTTTTTACGCTTTGTGGTTCTGTTGAGCCAATAAATTTTCCCGTGTTCGACTCAATATGTTCCAAGCCAACATAAGGTAAATTCTTTTTACGATTGGGAATTTTGTCTATTTCGCAGACATCTCCCAACCTTTCAACTTTCCAACCTTCTAACTTTCCACCCTTCCTCATAACATCCCCTTGATTGACTTCAAAATCTTCGCACTCTCCTCATCCAGCAACTTCATCTCGTCGAGAATAGTTTGAGGCGCTCTCAGCGTAGAGTCCGCTTGTTTGTGTGGATTCTTAACCGAAAGGTCGAATGAAGCGGGGTCTACATCCGCCATATTCACCGTCCACGAATTCTCCGAATCCGCTTTCGACTTTTGTAGTTTTATAAAATCCGCCAGATCATTTTCATTCAACGGATTGGTCTTGCCGAGATTGCGCTCCAAATTCAATTGATAGAACCAAATCTTTTTCGTGGGCGAACCTTTTTCAAAAAATAAAACCACCGTCTTCACGCCCGCGCCCGTGAACGTGCCGCCAGGCAGATCCAACACCGTGTGCAGGTTGCAGGTTTCGAGCAACTGCTTGCGCAAACTCACCGACGCGTTATCGGTATTCGAAAGGAAGGTATTCTTGATCACCACGCCCGCGCGACCGCCCGCCTTCAAAATCTTGATGAAGTGCTGTAAAAACAAAAACGCCGTCTCGCCCGTTTTGATCGGGAAGTTCTGTTGCACCTCGGCGCGTTCCTTGCCGCCGAAGGGCGGGTTCGCCAGCGCCACGTTGTAACGATCCTTCTCCTGAATATCAGAAAGATTCTCCGCCAGCGTGTTGGTATGCAAAATGTTCGGCGCTTCAATGCCATGCAGGATCATATTCATAATCCCGATGATATACGCCAGCGACTTCTTTTCCTTGCCGTAAAAAGTTTTCTTCTGGAGGACGTCCGCTTCTTTCGTGCTGAGAGCTGGTTTTGCTTTCATGAACTCATACGCCTCGACGAGAAAACCCATCGAACCGCCCGCGCCATCGTAGACCGTCTCCCCAATTTGCGGCGCAACCACCTTGACGATCACCTTCTCCAGCGGACGCGGCGTGTAATACTCCCCGCCGTTTCTGCCTGCGTTCCCCATGTTCTTGATCTTCTCTTCATACAGCACGCTTAACTCATGCTTCTCTTTCGACGAACGGAAGCGCAGTTCATCCACGAGATTGATCACCTCGCGCAAGTTGTATCCGCTCTGAATGCGATTCTTCAACTCGCTAAATATTTCCCCGATCTTATATTCAATCGTATCCGCATGGTCAGCCGTCGTCCTAAACTTCTTGAGATACGGAAATAATTCATTGTTCACAAAGTCAATCAAATCATCACCTGTCATGGCTTTGTGAAAATCTAATTTCGCCCTGAGCGGAGACTGAGCGCCAGCATCAGTCGCAGTCGAAGGGCTTCCATTTACCCTTGGAGCCGCCCACTGATCCCACCTAAATTTCCCCGTGATAATCGGCGTGTATGTTTTCCCCGATAACTCCGCCGCATCCTGCTTATCCTTCTCGAAATCATCCAAATACTTTAAGAACAGAATCCACGAAGTCTGCTCCACATAATCCAACTCGCTGGAACAGCCCGCGTCTTTCCATAATTTATCGTCGATGTTTTTGAAGGTTTGCTCGAACATTTATTATTTCTCCAGACCTGACAGGTTTTATCGTGACGAATGTTAATCGGACTTCCATGAACGCGAACGAGTCTCGTCAATCATGGTTCTGCGGAAACCTGTCAGGTCTATATCTCAACTCACTGGAACAGCCCGCATCTTTCCATAATTTATCGTCGATGTTTTTGAAGATTTGTTCGAACATTTATTATTTCTCCAGACCTGACAGGTTTTATCGTGACGAATGTTAATCGGACTTCCATGAACGCGAACGAGTCTCGTCAATCATGGTTCTGCGGAAACCTGTCAGGTTTATATCTCAACTCACTGGAACAGCCCGCGTCTTTCCAAAGTTTATCGTCGATGTTTTTGAAGGTTTGTTCAAACAAGGTTTTATCTCCCGAAAAAAGATAAACTGATTTTATCCTATAAGCCATTCCCTTTACCTGACAACCTTCAACCTGCAACCTCGTTATCAAGTAAAATCAGCCTCACCATGAAAGAACTCATCTATTCCCGCAACGCAGTCTACGAAACCCTGCGCGCAAAGCGCAGGCAAATATTTTCCATCGACATCGCCGAAGGGGTGCAGGAGAAAGGCAAGATCGAGCAAATCCTCAAATTGGCACAAGAGCAGAAGATCAAGGTCAACCGCGTGCCGCGCCCCAGGCTGGATAAGGTTCACCAGAACAATCAGGGTGTCGTCGCCGAGGTCAGCGGATACCCGTACGCGGATGTGCTCGAGATCCTCGAACGCTCGAGTGGGGAACTGCCCTTCATCCTCATGCTTGACTCTCTGCAAGACCCGCAGAACTTCGGCACGCTCATCCGCACCGCCGAAGCGCTGGGCGTGCATGGCGTGGTCATCCCGTCTGCCCGCACGGTGGATGTGACGCCTGCCGTGGTCAACGCGTCCTCGGGCGCGAGCGAGCACATGCTCATCGCGCAGGCGAATCTGTCCCAGACGATTGACGCGCTCAAAGAGAATGACATCTGGGTCGTCGGGCTGGATCAAGCCGGGGCGGAGGTGGAGGCGCGCGCAGTGTCGCGTCACCTGAAAGGCGCATTGGGATTAGTCGTCGGCTCGGAGGGCGAAGGCCTGCACGATCTCGTCCGCAAAAAATGCGACATCGTTTTGAAACTGCCGATGCGCGGCAAAATCGAATCGTTGAATGCGGCGGTGGCGGGGTCGGTGGCGTTGTATCTGGCTTATTTATCAAGAAAACCCTAAAGGTCTTTAAGACCTTTAGGGTTTGTATCTGGAGACCTCATGCCTCAAGCAACCTATCATTTTCCAAAAGGATTTTTGTGGGGGACGGCGACCTCTTCGCATCAGGTGGAAGGCAACAACACAAATAACAATTGGTGGAAGTGGGAACAGGACGGTCATACCAACGGGACGGCTGGTCTGGCCGCCGATTGGTGGGGCGGCCGCTGGCGGGAGGACTTCGACCGCGCCGCCGAAACGGGACAGAACGCGCACCGCATGTCCGTCGAGTGGAGCCGCATTCAGCCCACGCCTGATACCTGGGATGAGGAAGCCCTCGAAAAATATCGCGCCATGCTGCGCGGACTCAAAGAACGCGGCATCACGCCGATGGTTACTTTGCATCACTTCACCGATCCGCTTTGGCTCACGGACCCTTCGACCCGCTCTGCGTCAGGGCAGGCTTGGGAAACAGAAGCAATTGTCCCGTTGTTTGAGCGTTTTGTCCGCAAGACAGTGGATGCGCTCAAGGAATACTGCACGCTCTGGTGTACGATCAACGAGCCGACGGGCTATGCGCTGAATGGATATGTCGCAGACGCGGTGGACGCTTTCCCGCCTGGAAAGAATAACCTGAGGCTTGCCATGCGGGTTCAAGCTAATCTCATTCGCGGACACGCCGCCGCCTACCGCGCCATTCACCAGATTCAACCCGAAGCGCGGGTGGGGTTTGCCCAGCATTATCGTTCCATTGCTCCGCATCATGCCTGGTCGCCGCTGGATCAATGGGTGGCGCATAATTTTTTCAGCGCAATCAACCTCGGCTTTCCCTCGGCTCTCGCGGAGGGCGTCATGCGCACCCCCATCGGTTCGGTGCGGATTCCAGAAGCCAAAGGTACGCAGGATTATTATGGATTCAATTACTACACAAGGGAGTACGCCGCCTTCGACCTTCGCAAACCCGGCACCCTGTTTGGGCGCAACTTTTATCGCAAAGACGCTGAACTGAGCGATGACGGTTTCCTCGCCAACGAACCAGATGGGATGTATGAAGGCCTGAAATGGGTTACCCGCATGTTCCCAGACCTGCCCATCCTCGTCAGTGAAAACGGAGTCAACTCGTCAGACGATGCCATCCGCCCGCGTTACACAGCACAGCACATCCACCAGATGTGGCGCGCCGTTAATTTCAACTGGCCGATCAAGGGATATTTTCACTGGTCGCTGGTGGACAACTTTGAGTGGGGTTTCGGCTGGAAGCATCGCTTCGGCCTGTGGGGGCTTGATCTCGACACCCAAAAACGCACCCGCCGCCCAAGTGTGGATTTTTACGCAGAGATATGCAAAGAGAACGGCATCTCCTCCGAGATGGTGCAGAAGTATTGCCCCGAAGTGTTTGACAAGATATTTCCAACTTAAGTTAACCACACGTAAGGAAATGCTGAATGATGAATTTTCAATCTGCATTCTGCATTCCTCCTTCATCATTCATCCTTCCTCCTTTCCTGATAAAATCCCACCCATGACCCACGCTGAACAGATCGCATCCCAACTCAATGTCAAGCCGTCGCAAGTTACGGCAGTCATCAACCTTTTAGACGAAGGCAACACCGTCCCTTTCATTGCCCGTTACCGCAAGGAAATGACAGGCTCGCTCGACGACGAGCAAATCCGCATCATCGCCGATGAACTCCTGCGCCTGCGCGGACTCGACGAACGCCGCGTCTCCATCCTTGCCTCCATCGAAGAACAGGGCAAGCTCACCGACGAATTGCGCGACTCGATCAACGCCGCAGTCACCATGACCGCGCTCGAAGACTTGTACGCGCCCTACAAAAAGAAACGCCGCACCCGCGCCATGGCCGCCCGTGAAAAGGGACTGGAGCCATTGGCCGAATTTATTTTGAAACAAGACTTCGGCTCACCCGAAGAACTCGCCGAAAAATTCCTCAACGAAAATGTCGCCAGCATCGAAGAAGCCCTGCAAGGCGCGCGCGACATTGTCGCCGAAATGATCAGCGACAACGCCAACGTCCGCGCGGCGACACGCGAGAAGGCGCTCAAGTTTTCCACCGTCCACTCTATGAAGGTCGCAGACGCCGCCGATGAAAAACGCGTGTACGAAAGCTATTACGATTTCTCCATGCGCGTCGATAGACTCCAGCCGCACCAAATTCTCGCCATCACCCGCGGAGAAAAAGAAGGCATCCTGCGCGTGCGCGTGGATGTCCCCGAACGCGACTGGCTGAATGCCATTCAAGCCGAATTCGAGCAGGACATCATCAGTCCCTTCGCCGATCAACTCGCGCTCGCCATTCAAGACTCCGCCGAACGCCTTTTGCTCCCCGCCATCGAACGCGATGTCCGCCGTGAAAAAGGTGAAGTCGCAGACAACCATGCCATTCAAGTCTTCGCCACCAACCTGCGCGCTCTGCTCGGGCAGGCTCCGCTTGCCGATCAAGTTGTCCTCGGCCTCGACCCTGGCTTTCGCACTGGATGCAAAGTCGCCGTCGTGGACGCCACTGGCAAACTGCTCGACACAGGCACGATCTATCCGCACGAGCCGAAGAACGATTGGAAAGGCGCGATCAACACCTTACAGGATATGATCAACCGTCATCACGTCACGCTCATCACCATCGGCAACGGCACCGCCTCACGTGAAACGGAGAAGCTCGCCGCTGAACTTACCAAGAATGCACCGCAAACAAAATATCTCATCGTCAACGAAGCGGGCGCATCCGTTTATTCCGCGTCAGCTCTTGCCCGCGCCGAATTCCCCGATCTCGATGTTACCATCCGCGGCGCGGTCTCCATTGCACGCCGCGCACAAGACCCGCTCGCCGAACTCGTCAAGATCGATCCCAAATCCATTGGCGTTGGCATGTATCAACACGATGTCGATCAAACCGCGCTCACGCACGCCCTCGACGGCGTTGTCGAAAGCGTGGTCAACAGCGTCGGCGTGGATGTCAACACGGCCAGCCCCGCCCTGCTCACGCATGTCGCGGGCATCGGCCCCAAACTCGCCGCCAACATCGTCACGCACCGCGACACGAACGGCCCTTTCAAAACCCGCGCCGCTCTTCGCAAAGTGACCGGGCTTGGGCCGAAAGCGTACGAACAAGCGGCAGGCTTCATGCGGATTCGGGCTGGAGCGAACCCCTTGGATGAATCAGCGATCCATCCAGAATCCTACGCGATAGCAGAATCCATTCTCGCTCGCGCCGCGCTGACAGTTGATTCATCCATCCCAGACAGAATCTCCGCCCTGGCATTGCTCACCTCAAAAACCTCCCTCGAAGAGTTAGCCAAAGAACTCAACTGCGGAGCGCCCACACTCAAAGACATCCTCGAACAACTCGTCCGCCCAGGCCGTGACCCGCGCTCCGACACCCCCGCGCCCATCCTGCGCTCGGATGTGCTCAAGGCCGAAGACCTGCTGACAGGCATGCAACTCAAAGGCACCGTCCGTAACGTGGTGGATTTCGGCGCCTTCGTAGACATTGGCATCAAAAGCGATGGTCTCCTGCACAAGAGTCAAATTCCACACGGAACCGTTCTCAAAGTCGGCGACATCATAGACGTGGAAATCCAAAAGATCGAAGCCGAACGCGGAAGAATTGGTCTCGGCTGGGTGTAGGACAAATTGGCAATTTGTCCTACTTTGACATGAACCTCCCCACTTCATTCATCAAGACCATTCGCATTACATTCCAAGAGGACGGCGAGAAATTCCTCGCCGTCCTTCCTGCATTAATTGATGAATTCTCCGAACGCTGGGGGTTGACAGATATTCGGCCTGTGACAAATCTATCTTTTAATTTTGTGGCGTTTGCAAAAAGAGAACCCTCTCCCTCTGGGAGAGGGCAGGGTGAGGGCGAAGTAATCTTGAAGATCGGCGTTCCGCACAGGGAATTGGCAAGCGAAATCGCCGCGCTGAAATTATTCAACGGGAACGGCGCATGTCAATTATTGGAAAGCGACGAAGAACGCGGCGCTTTTCTGCTGGAACGCCTCACTCCCGGAACCATGCTCGCCGAACTGGCTGATGACGATGAACGCACACACATCGCTGTGGATGTGATGCAAAGACTTTGGAAAACTCTGGAATCGGGCAACTTGCTGCCCGATGTGCTGGAGCAAGCTCCAGCACTCCAGAGTAAATTCATTCAATTATCCGATTGGTTTGATGAGCTGAAAACCGTCCGCCCGCATTTCAATGGCGGGACGGGGCCGTTTCCGAAGGAGATTTTCGAACGGGTCGAATCCTTTTTGCCTGAGCTATTCGCAGGGAAAGATGTGAAACTCATCCACGGAGATTTCCACCACTTCAATATTTTGAAATCAGAAGAACGCGGCTGGCTGGCGATTGACCCGAAGGGAGTGGTTGGGCCTGCGGGGTACGAGATCGGGCCGCTGATGATCAATCCGTGGAACAGCTTTTCGGACGGAATCAATTTTCAGATTAAGACAGAGAGGCGCATTGATATCTTCAGGGAGAGATTGGGTTGGGAGCGGGAAAGAATCATCGAGTGGGCAACTGCCCATTCTGTCTTGTCCGCATGGTGGGATTATCCGAACCTGGATTGGAATTATTCGTTGAACTGCGCAAAAGTATTTTCCGAACTTATTAAAAATTCGCGTGGATTGGCGTAGAGTAGCGGACAAAAAAGCATTCTGCGTAAATGACACGGCCTCCCATTTAGGGAGGCCGTGTTGTGTTTACGACGCAGGGATTACATGCCGACGAAGGGCAGCACAGCCGTGAGAATTGCGAGGACTGCGCCTACTTTCTTGAACATGTCAGTATTGAGGGCGGGCACAAAGGCCGACAGGCCGAACCAAAGGAAGAACAAAGCCATACACCAACCAGAAATAGTAGCGGGCATTTTACACTCTCCTTGGAGTACATTCAAACTGACGGAATTGCCAGTCTACATAAGTTAACCCCCACCCAAATTAAAGGGTACGAAATTGTCTTTTTCAAAATGGTACAATTGTTCTATGACCTCATTGAACATCCCCGCAGAATTTACATTGCACCGTAAATACAAGTTCGATCATTCCTCGGCTGTGCGCTGGGTGCTTTCTCATGCGCGCCCGTATGTGTGGATCGTGGTGATGATCTTCGTTGGCGCAATTGGCAACGCCGTGCTGGCCGCGGTGGTGCCCGTGCTGACGGGCGACGCCTTCAACGCCATGCTGAAACCCCAGCCTGATACAAAAGCGCTTCTGCCGCTCGCGCTCACGATTGGCATTTCGCAGATCATCCGCGGCGTGTTGCAACTGGGGCGCAACTTCGGCGCGGAGTTGATGGCGCAAAAAATGGAACGAGACATCCGCGACGAGCTGTATCTTTCCCTGCTCGGCAAAAGCATGACCTTCCACAATTTACAGCCCGTCGGCGATACGATGGCGCGCTCCACAAATGACGTGCGCGAAGTGAACTACATGTTCAGCCCGGGCGTAAACCTGGTGGTGGGGTCGTTTATGTTCATCCTCATGCCGATCTTTTTCGCGCCGCGTTATCACATCTCGCTCATCATCACGCCGCTTGTTTTTACGGTTATTTATTTCATTGCGCTGGCGCGTTATCTCAAACAACTCGCGCCCATCACCGATGAAGTGCGCGGCACGTTTGGAAAAATGAACACGCATCTTTCCGAGTCGCTCGATGGTGTGGAGATCATGAAAGGCGCGGCGCAGGAAGGCGCGGAAGTGGAACGCTTTTCCACCAATGCCCGCGAAGTGCGCAACGCCTTTGTTCTGCAAGGCGATCTCGAAGCGCGTTACATTGCCATGCTGTTGCTGGGTCTCGCCTTCGCTGGCGGGCTTGTCCACGCGTTGATTTTGTACCGCAACGGCCTGATCGACATCGGCGCGGTCATTGGTTACTTCGGCATGTTACAGCTTTTGGGCTTTCCCACTTTCACATCCACCTGGGCCTATTCACAAATTTCGCTTGGACTTTCCTCCGCCCGCCGCATTTTGGAACTGATCAAAAGCGAAACCAAACTGGACCAAAACGCCTCAGGCCGGACCTCGGGCATGGTCGGCGAAATTGAGTTTCGCGGCGTCTCGTTCAGTTACCCTCACCCCATCCCCTCTCCCAATGGGAGAGGGGCAAGGGGTGAGGGCGAACTTATCTTGAAGGATATTTCCTTCAAAGTAAAGCCCGGGCAGACGGTCGCCATCGTGGGACAAACAGGCGCGGGCAAGACCTCGCTGGCAAAGCTGATCAACCGCACCTACGATGTAACCTCAGGCCAAATCTTCGTGGATGGCGTGGATGTGCGCGAATGGAATCTCGCCTCCCTGCGTGAGCAAATCTCCATCATCGAGCAGGACATCTTCTTATTCTCGCGCTCGCTCAGCGACAACATCGCCTTCGGCAAACCCGAGGCAACGAAAGACGAGATCATGGCCGCGTCCATTGCCGCCCAGGCGCACGACTTCATCCTCGACTTCGACCAAACCTACGCCACCACCGTCGGCGAACGCGGCGTGACCCTCTCCGGCGGACAGCGTCAACGCATTGCCCTCGCCCGCGCCTTCCTCACCGACCCGCGCATCCTCGTGCTGGACGACTCCACCTCCGCGATCGACTCGGCCACCGAAGACAAGATTCAGCGCGCCATCTCCAACGCCTCCCGCGGACGCACCACCTTCATCATCACCCACCGCCTCTCCCAAATCCGCTGGGCAGACCTCATCATCGTCTTTCGCAAAGGAAGCATCGCCGCCATCGGCACGCACGATGAATTGATGCAAACCTCCGAGGCGTATTCCCGAATTTTCAGGGAGTAGTATAATGACCTCAAACAGGTCATTATGACCTGTTTAGGAGAAAAAAAATGGTTACAATCAAAATTGCTGAAGCAAAAAGTAACTTTTCCGAACTGGTCAGCCGCACTGTCGCAGGTGAAAAATTTGTTATTCAAAGGCGCGGCAGGGCGGTTGCCGCGCTGGTAAACCTTGCCGAGTTGGAGCGTCTGGAACGGATTGCGAATATGGCGCATCGGCTTGCTCTGGCTTTGGGGCAAAACACTGAACTGCTCAAATCTGTGGAGCAACATGAAGTCCATCCCGCCATGGCCGCCTTCGGCCTTTGGTCGAATGAGGAATTTGAAAACCTGACCGATGAGATCTATGCCAATCGTGAAGCCGCCACACTCAGGTCCGGGATGGATCTATGAAAATTCTAGACAGCGACCATTGCATTGCCATCTTACGCGGCAAACTCGACCTTCGTACAAAAGTAAATGTGGATGAAGAACTGGCCGTTACCACCGTCAGTGTCGCGGAACTTATGCACGGCGCGTATCGTTCACAGCGCATCGCTGACAACCTGGCACGGATCGACGTTTTACTCGCGGCGCTGGTCATCCTGCCGTTCGATGAATTTGCGGCGCGGCGATTTGGCGCAATCAAAGCGGAATTGGAACGAACAGGTTCCCCCCTCCATGATCTTGACTTGCAAATTGCAAGCATTGCAATTGAACATAATATCCCCCTGCTTACGCACAATCAAAAACACTTTTCCCGCATCGAAAATCTAACGCTCTCTGACTGGCTCGACCAATCGTAAATCCAAAATCATAAATCGGAATTCATCATGGGCTTCTTCGCAGGACTTAACGACGAAAAATATGACCGCCAGTACACCGACCGTGTATTGGTGCGCCGCATGGTCAACTACTTCAACACACAGAGCGTGCGGCTTGTGTACGCATCCATCACCATCCTCGTGCTGGCGTTCATCGGCGCGGCCCTGCCCGTCGTTGTCAGCCGCATGGTGGATTTAATTCAAGAACAGCCCACCACCGCATCCATTGTGTGGGCAGGAGCGGCGCTTGTCGGCGTGGGCGTCGGCTTGTGGGGACTGAACTGGCTGAGGCGGAGTCTGATCGTGCGCGCTGTAGGCGATGTCGTCCTGGATATGCGCGCACGCGCCTTCCGCGCCGCCGCCGAACACGATCTCTCGTTCTACGATCAATTCTCATCAGGCCGCATCGTCTCACGCATCACATCCGACACAAATGATTTCGGCCAGTTGGTCGTCATCATCACTGATGTGGTCTCGCAGATCATTCAAGCCATCATCATCGCGGTTGTGCTCTTCCGCACCGAATGGCGGCTCGCGTTATTGCTGATCGGATTCCTGCCGTTCATCTTCGCAATTGCATCGGGGTTTCGAGCGCTGGCGCGGCGCGTCACCAAGCGCGGCATGAAAGCCATGGCCGATGTGAACGCCGCCATCAAGGAAACCATCAGCGGAATTTCGATTGCAAAAAATTTCAGGCAGGAAGAAAGCATCTTCAAATCATTCGACGAATCGAACCAGCAGTCGTATCACGTCAACGTACAGCGCGGGTTCATCCTTTCACTGGTCTTCCCCGTGCTCAATGCAGTCGGCGGTATTTTTGTCGGCGTGCTGGTCTATGTCGGCGGCTTGAGCGCGGCGCAGGGTTCGGTCAGCATCGGCGCGTGGTATCTCTTCATCATGAGCCTCGACCAGTTCTTCTTCCCCGTTCTAAATCTCACTTCGTTTTGGGCGCAAATCCAGGGCGGGCTTTCTGCCGCCGAGCGCGTCTTCGCATTGATAGACGCAGACCCGAATGTGGTTCAAAAAGAAAAACAGGATGTGCCGCGGCTTAAAGGCGAGATTAATTTTGATCACATGCACTTCCGCTATTCGGATAAGGAAGCGGTTCTTGCCGACTTCGACCTGCTCATCCAACCCGGAGAGACTCTTGCGCTGGTAGGACACACCGGCGCGGGCAAATCATCCATCGCGAAGTTGATCGCGCGTTTCTACGAATATCAGCAGGGAGGTCTGCTGATCGACGGGCGCGACATCCGCACCTTCGATTTAACACAATACCGCCGACAGCTTGGCATTGTGTCGCAAGTTCCATTCCTGTTTTCAGGCACAGTCATGGACAACATCCGCTACGCCGCGCCCGGTGTCCCTGAAGCCGAAATGCTCAAGCTCGCCAAAAGAATCGGCGACGGCGAATGGCTGGAGACGTTGCCCGATGGCCTGCACACCGAAGTCGGCGAGCGCGGCAACCGGCTCTCGATGGGACAGCGCCAGCTCGTGGCATTGATGCGCGTCCTCGTGCAAAACCCCGCCATCTTCATCTTGGATGAAGCCACCGCCAGCATCGACCCATTCACCGAATGGCAGATCCAGCAGGCGTTGAATCTCATTTTGAAAAACACGACCAGCATTCTCATTGCACACCGCCTGTCCACCGTGAAAGCCGCGGATAGAATCGTCGTCATGCAAAAAGGCACGATCATCGAGGAAGGCAGTCACGATGGCCTGCTGAATCAAAACGGTCACTACGCCGAGTTGTACAACACCTATTTCAGGCATCAGAGTCTGGCGTACATCGAGCAGGTCAAAGAGATGGTTGGGAAGTAAATTAACTCACCTTACGCAGTCCGCCCCGCAGTGTGGGATATTCGCCTAAAAAATCTAACGCAAAGACGCGGAGGCGCAAAGCGAAAAAAAACTTCGCGTCTTTGCGGCTTGGCGTTAAAATTTTCGGCAGGGAGTTCATTCGTGCGACGCACTCACACCCGCGACAAAAAAACACCCGATGGATCGAAATCCATCGGGTGTTTTTTATCCCAGCACAGGTCTTGAAGGCGGTTCGAGCAATATTGCCAGTTGCTGTGCGCCTTCGTTGTCCGTGACAGCCAGCACTTCGTCGCCTGCCTCCAGCGCAGTCGTGCCGCGCGGCAGGGTGATTTGTCCGTGGCGGATGATGGCGGCGATTACGCATTGGTCGGGCAGTCCCAATTCCCTGAGTTCCTTGCCAATCGCCTTGGCGCCTGGCGGAACTTTTTCCTCCACCACCGAGTAACGTCCACGGCGCAGTTTGAGCAGGGTCATCATGTCGCCGAGAGACATTTCCTCCTGAATTAGATGCGCCATCACTTCCGCATGGTTGATGGTCTCATCCACGTGGAAGTTCTTGTCGAACAACCAGGCATTGCGCGGATTGTTGATGCGGGCCACTGTGCGGCGGGTTTTGAAAATTGTGCGCGCAAGGTAGCACAACACAAGGTTGGCGGCATCGTCATTGGAGCAGGCCACGAGCACGTTCGCCTTTTCCAGCCCGGCCTGTTTCAATACAGTTGGGTCGGTGGCCTGGCCTTCGTAGATCACTTCGGTGGGGAGTTCGTGGTGAAGGCGCGCAAGCAGTTCGCGGCGGTGTTCGATCAACCGCACCTGATAATTTTGTGCCAGTAATTGTGAGGCAAGTTGTGCGCCTGTGCGCCCGCCGCCCGCAATAAATACATACATGTTAGGCCTCCTGTCCTTCCTGCAATTTTGCACGCAGGGATCGCACGCCTTCGAGGGTGGCGCTTACGGTCAGAACATCGCCATTCTTGAGTTTTGTGTCTGGGGTTGGTAATTCTGCGCGGCCTGCGCGGGTGAGCGCGGCGCAGATGGTGTTACTGCATCCATCCAGCAAATTGGAAATGGTCAGGCCGTCCCATTTGGGCGAAATGTACATCTCGTACATTTCCACTTCGCCGTTGCCTGCGGAAAACACTGCACGGAAGGACGGGTCAATCAACAACTCCTGCACGCGCTCCGCGCCCCAGGCGGTGGAACTGACCAACTGCAAGCCAAAGGCTTCGAGCATCCCGCGCATGGCCGGGTCATAATTGCGGACGATGACCTGCTTCACATTCGGGTAATGGGTGCGAATGGCATGTCCGACCACAGCGTTCATGGTGTCTGAATTGGTGACAACCGCAACGCCATCCGCTTTGGTGATTGCCGCGCGTTCCAATGCGTCAGAGGAGAGGGCTTCCCCTTCAACGGTACGCCCTCGAAAGTCAGGATGGAGGCGATTAAAAGATTCCTTGTTATTATCCACAACCACAACCTGATGTCCATTTTTAAACAGGCGGAAGGATAATTCCGCCCCCACCCTGCCGCAACCGACAACGATAAAATTCATTTTACAACTCCTTCATGCCCGCCGTCTTCATGGACGTGATAGGGCACATTCGTAATTACGATATTGTGCTGGTGTTTCAACTGCCCGCGCAGTATTTCGGCTGTGTTGGTGTGCAGGGTGGCGGTCATGCGGTTATCCGAGACGAATTCCGGCACTACAATGGTGATGGTCTCGCCGGGCTGGCGGTGTTCCGCAATATCGGAAATGTAACCGAGGATCGGTTCAACAAAAAGGCGGTACGGTGAATCGAGCATGACCATGCGAACGCCCTCGCCCCAGGTTTCCCATTTATCCCGAACCTTCTCCGCGTCTGCTGGTTCGATGACGACATGCACAGCCGTTACATCGTCCGACAACATGCGGGCATAACGCAGAGCGGAGAGCGTGCCCTGATGCACGCCGCTGACCGGCATGATGACACGGTGGCGGATGGTATGCGGCGGGATGATGCCGAAGTTATCGAGGGAGAGTTTTTTGGCGAGGTTATTGTAGTGGCGGTGAATGAGCCAGAACACGCTCACCAACAGCGGGATGAGGAATAATACAACGTAGGCGCCATCCTTGAATTTTGTAATGGCGAACACCATCATTACCACGAAGGTACAAACAGCGCCAAATCCGTTGACAAGCATTTTTGAACGCCAGCTTTTCTCATAACGCAAAGTGGAACCCCTCTCTGTTTTCGTCTCGCCCTGCTTCAACTTGCCGATCTTCCACCAGCGCAGGGTCATGCCGCCCTGCGAAAGGGTAAATGATAAAAATACGCCGATGGCGTAAAGGGGGATAAGGCGCGTTACGCTGGCATTGAAGATGATAAGCAGAAGCGAAGCAATGATCGCGAGCGTTGCAATACCGCGCGAATAAACCAGACGGCTGCCGCGGTAAGTTAACTGGCGGGGTAAAAATCCATCTTTGGCAACCAATGCGCCCAACCGTGGAAAATCTGCAAAGGAGGTATTTGCCGCCATGATGAGGATTACGGTTGTTGCGCCGATCAACATAAGATACAGTACGCCGCGGTCCCCATAGACGGTGCGGGCGAATTGGGAAATGACCGTTTCGCTTTCCGATGGAATTGCGCCAATTTCCTTGGCAAGGAAGGAAATTCCTAAAAAGAGAGAGCCCAGAATAAGGGACATCCAGATCAGGGTAATGCCGGCATTCTTGCTGCGCGGTTCCTTGAATGCGGTAATACCATTCGAGATCGCCTCCACCCCTGTGAGGGCGGTTGTGCCGCTGGCAAATGCGTGCAAGATCAAAAACGGAGTAATGGCAGTTACCGCGCCATGAAGAGTTTCGAGTTCGGGGGGGTCAACCACCGTTCCCAATGCCCCACTAAAGAAGCGGAACAATCCCATGCCCACTGTCACGATCATCATGACTACAAAGAAATAGGTGGGGACAGCAAAAGCCACACCGGATTCCTTGACACCGCGCATGTTCATCAACATGATGAACATGATGAATATCACAGCAAGCCCAACCCGATAGGTATACATCTCCGGGAAAGCGGATGTGATCTGTGCGACACCGGATGCAATGGACACCGAAACAGTGAGGATGTAATCTATCAAAAGGGATGCGCCGGCAATGAGGGCGGGTAATTCGCCAAGGTTATCGCGGGCGACAATATACGCGCCACCGCCATCCGAATAGGCATGGATGGTCTGTTCGTAGGAGATGGTAACAATTGCAAGCAAGGCCACAATCGCCATTGAAATTGGAAATACAAATCCAAAAGCCGTTGTGCCCGCCGCCGCAAGAATGACAAGAATTTCCTGGGTTGCGTAGGCTGTGGAGGATAGCGCGTCGGAAGCGAAGACCGCGAGGCCGACTACTTTCCCGATGGTTTGATGGGCTGCATCTGCGGTGGAGAGTGGGCGTCCGATGAGCCATGAACGCCATGTATTCGGCGGCTTGTAATCCGCTGTACGTTCGATTATGGAGGTTTGTGAATTATCTTCCTGTTTGATCATGTTTATTACCAACTTACCGGCAAAAATTATGTCCTCCCTGAGAGAGGACAGGGACGGATTATAGTACAAATCCGTTTTTTAGGCGGGCTTGGAGTCTTTGGGCTGGGTAAGGGGAATCTGTAAATAGAAAGTACTGCCCTTGCCAACGACGCTATCCACCCATACGCGGCCGCCATGGTTGGATGCAATGGAACTGACAATGGCAAGCCCCAACCCGGAGCCGGGCTGGGCGCGGGCTTCGCGTTGTTTGCCGCGATAGAATTTCTCGAACAGGCGCGGCATATCATCCGCGGCGATGCCGATGCCGGAATCTTCGATGGCAAAGATCAGGTAGCCAGGCTGTGAAACCGTGCGGATGATCACACGTCCATTATCCGCCGTGTATTTGATGGCGTTTTCCACAAGGTTGTAGACTGCCTGATGCAAAAGCGCCTGGTCTGCCTCCACCGCATGGGGCATATCCCTGGGCAGTTCAACGCTCAAGGTGATGTTTTTTTGAGAGGCCTGCAATTGCAAGGCGCTGGTGGCGCGTTCGATGATATCCAAAACAGTGACGTGTTCCACCTGAAGGCCGACGCCGATTTCGATGCGGCCCAGGTCGAGCAGGTTGTTGACGAGGCGGGACATGTTCTCGACCCCCGAAATGATCTTTTTGACATAGCCCTGCTGTTGCTCGTTCAACTCGCCGACCATTTCCAGCATGGTGGCATAGCCGCGCATCAACGTCAACGGGGAGCGCAGATCATGGCTGACGGTTGCCACGAATTCAGATTTCAGCGAATCCAATTCCTTGAAGTGCGTCACATCGCGCATGATGCACACGCGCCCAATCTGCCGCCCATCCACGGTGACGGAGGAAGCGGTTGCCAGATAGGTGCGCTTATCCGCCAGCACAAGCTCGGTGGATTGAAGCTCGGTGGTGGCGGTTTGGAGCAGGCCCAGCAAAGGCTTGAGTTTAATTACCTTTTCAGTTTCCATGCCACTGCTAACATCGTCCATGCCCTGCCCCAGCGCAGAGGATGCCGCTCGGTTGGCAAGCAGGAGTCGGTTGCGATGATCCGTCACGATGACCGGGTCCGGCGTGGAATTTAAAATCGCCTCCAACTGTCTTCGAGAGGCTTCCACATTCAAATAGAGATGGGCGTTCGCTACGGCAAGCGCCGCCTGACCCGCCAGCGTAGTCACGAAGCGGACGTCCGAATCGGAGAATTTGCGCGGCTGTTCAAAACCAGCCCACACCACGCCGTAGTAACGATTTTCATGGCGCAGGGCAACAGCCAGCAACGCCAGCGGTTGAGACTTGGCCGGGTCGAGAGTAAGCTCGCGGGTGCGGCCCAAATTGGGCAACACAATTTTTTCCTGGCTTTGCGCCAGATCGAGGATTTGGTCATCGAGATGGGCGTAGGCATCCTGCGCCGCGCCGGAAGAAAAACGGGAGGGCAGTTCCACAAAGGTATCGGGAAGGATGCTGGGCGAAAGCGCCACGCGGACAGAGTTCGCGCCCGTGGAAAGGATCGCCTCCAGCACCGGCTTGACTGCATCCTGCATCTCCAGGCTGGATGCCACTCCCTGACTAACCTGCAAGAGGCGGTTGAGTTCTTCCAGCCGCGCCTGCAAACTCGAGCGCATTTGCTCGAACGCGCCGCGCAACTGGCCGACCTCATCCGCGCCATCCACTTGCAGTGGGTTATCGAGGTTGCCCTGCGCGATGCGGTTCGCTTCTGTGGCAAGGCCTTGCAGGGAACCTGTCACCACTCGCAGGCCAAGCCGCAGTGAAACCATGGCAACGAATGCCAGGAAGATGATCATCAAAGAAAGCGGCAGGGCAATATCCAGCGCAAACTGCTGAACCTGCTGGGCGGGCACTTTCAACACAACCGCCCACGGACGCCCAATGACCGGCTGGTAGTAGACCAGTTCGCGCGTGCCGTCTGCGGCGGTATCGTCTGCAAAGAAGGCTTCACTGCCGCGCTGGCCGTTGTAAGTTGTCAGCGCTTGTGCGGGGTCGGAATGATAAAGAATGCGGTTGTTTTCGTTCAGCAAAAAGCCTGTGCCGCCCAGCCCGCGCATGTTGTTGATGCTTTCGATCAGCGGCAGAGTCAGCGGATTGGTCTCCAGCGTGGTGCGTCCGATCAGGATGCGTTCCACCTGCCCGGCATCCACAATGGCGACCAGAAAAGACACCCTCGAAACATCGCCCACCGATAAAGGCGGGATCGAATAGATCTGGGTCAACACTCCGTTGGATGCCAGCAAAATACCGGTTTCTTCGTCAGGGAAAAGTTTGAATCCCGTTACCGCAGTTTCTGGATAGCCCGCCAGTAAATTTTTGTTATTTACATCCAGCACAAAAATCTGATCGAAATACGGAACCGACTTGATGCGCAGTCCGATAATGGATTTCAATTCCTCCCCGGTCGCTTCCAGCAAACGCGGGTCGGAGGCCAGTTGCACAGCCAGGTTCTGTCCTGTTTCAAGGAAGAATGGCACGCTCTGCGAGGCCGATTCCCCGGCGCTCGAAAGACGATCTTCCAGCATCTCGCGCGCGGCGCGCCCCGCCACCACCCAATCGCCGATCAATAAAGTTAAGAGCAAAACAGAAATAAATGTGCCCACGGCAAAAAGAAAACGGGCTTCGAGACTCTTCTCGCCGGGCGAAGGCTGTAAGGGCTGTTTTCCGCCCCAGCGGGCAGGGAAGGCCATCGAGATGATCTGCGCCACGATGCCGCCTGCCAGCATTTCGCCGCCGAAGGCAAGCGTCACAACCCCGGCATTGCTCAGGGCAAAATCCAGCCGCGCCGTGGCAGGCGAGGAAACATCCACGCCCCATTGGGTGAACATCGCGCTGATCACGTAGAACAAAAGATGAAAGGGAATCAACAACAATGCGCCAACAATCGGCTGGCGCAATAATTTATAGGCAGGGGTGCGGTATCTCTGGCGCATGTTGACTGAAAACCACATACCCATGAACGCCAGTTCAAGAACGGAAAAGAGCGAATACGTATCCCACGCGCCGCGCAAAAGGCCCGCGAATGCGCCCAAAGCCGCCGCGCCGAAAGGCCCCAGCAGGCCGCCGCCCAACAGCCAGGGGATGGCCGAAAAAACCATCAGCGCAGAACCGGGCGCATCGGCGGGCACCCCGGGCAAAGGTCGGGCGGAAGCGGAAGTTAGTCTTAATCCAATAAATAATGTGGCGGCTGGAATCAAAATGAAAAAGACAACGAAAAGCCCCCATTCACGTCTTTTCCATGCGGGCTGGTACACCCGCCAGTAAAACAAGGCGTACACCGTTACCCCCAGCAGACACGCCCACACAAACCAGCCTGCAAGGGTGGGCGGGGCGGGAAATGCGATGCCTGCAAGAAGCGTGAAAATGAATTCCATTTTTTTGAATTATAGCCCTAAATTTTGCCGGCGTATTTACAAGATTGTAGGTGTGCTTCTGAAATCCGTCAGCTTGCTGATGGATAAACTCCGCGATATTTTTCGGGGAGCAGGGATGCCAACGCCGCCATGATCTGGTGCGTGCCCAGCGCCACCGCCTCCTGCCGACTTGATGCCTGATCGGCCAACCCAAACATTTGCCCCACTTTGACATGCACCCGCGCGCGGCGCAAGCGCCTGAGATGCCCGTACACGTTTTCATTCTCTGTGCCTGTGATGGCAATCGGCAAAATCGGCGCGCCTGATTTATACGCCAGAAACGCCGCGCCGCCACTGCCCTCCTCCAACGCGCCCGTGACGGAGTACCTGCCCTCCGGGGCAATGATGATGATGCGGCCTTCCGCGAAACCGTCCAGCGCGGCGCGCAGGGCGCGGATGTCTGACCGTCCGCGATGGAGCCAGATGACGCCGTACCAGTCGATCAATTTTCCAAGAATGGGGAGATCGTACAATTCGATCTTGCCGAGTGCATCGGGCGGGAATGGCAAAACCGAGATCATGGCCGCCACATCCGAATCGCCGATGTGGTTGATGACCACAAGCAAAGGTCCCTTTTGCGGGAGGTTATCCAACCCTTCGGCGGTGACATTCAAGCAGATTTTTGCAACGAGCTTTATCAAGCCATGCCCAAAGGCGCGGAAGAACCGGCGCGGGCGCGTCATCTTCGGCAGGCGCACCAACTCAGGCCGCCACACTTCGCTTACGGGTTTGGGGAGGGGGTTGGCCATGAATGATTAAGGCTCTTCCGTTTCTGGCGGGATTGAATTTCAAACAACAAACCTTTTGCCGCGAATTCCGCGAATATTCGCAAATCGGTTTGAAAATTGGCGTGAATTAGCGAAATTCGCGGCAGATTTTTTAGATGGCGATAGTGTTCCCACACGGACAACACGGATTAGACTGAAGTTCACGGAAGAAACCATAAAAAAGCCGCTCTTTTCCGTGACATCCGTGTACAAAAAGAAGGCGATAAGGATTTAAGAAACGCTCTCTAAGGCGAGTCTATTCCTTGCACAATTCAAGCACGCGCGCGAAAACCTGTTCGGCATCCAGCTTGTCCGAGTCGATGATGATGGCATCGTCTGCGGGACGCAGTGGGGCAACGGCGCGGGTGGAGTCGATGCGGTCGCGCTCGATCACTTTTTGCAGGATTTCATCGTAGTCGGCTTTGTCACCGCGCGCGATGATTTCGTCATAGCGGCGTCTGGCGCGTTCTTCGGCGCTCGCATCCAAATAGACTTTCAAGTCTGCTTCGGGTAAAACGACAGTGCCAATATCCCGCCCGACCATGACCACTTTGCCGCGTAAGCCAATGCGGCGCTGTTGTTCGGATAGCGCCTGGCGCACGCCCGCATACGCCGAAACAACGGAGACGTTTGCATCCACTTCGCCGCCGCGCATATCCCAGGTGACATCCTTTTCGGCGATGACCACGTCACAGGAGCGGCCATCATCTTTTGATGGCGGGCGGATGTCAATTTGTGCTTTTTGGGCGAGTTCGGTGATCGTGGCTTCATCACGCAGGTTCATGTCATGTTGCAAGGCGATCCAGGTGATGGCGCGGTACATGATGCCGGTGTCAAAGAAAAGATAGCCAAGCGAGTTGGCGAGTTTACTGCCCAGCGTGGATTTGCCCGATGCGGCTGGGCCGTCCAGGGCGATGATGGAAGGAGGGGATTGTTTTGTCATTTTATTTATTGAAGAAGAGATCGTCGCGCGCCCAGAGGATGATGGTTTCGCCGGCCTGCGGCATTTCACGCAGGGTGACCCAGCGAATCCAATCTATGGGCAGGGTGGTATCCCATATGGGAGTTTGCCGCCACGAGAAATCCTGCCCACGATAGGCGGCGATGAGGACGGGGTCTGTTTCAAAAGAAGTGACAACAAAATACGGGGAACTGCTGGCATCCAGCGTTTCAACGACCTGCACCTGATGCTCGCGCAGAGTCCATTCGAGGGCGGGGGATTTTATGCCGACGATGATGACCGGGGCGGAGGTATCATCCCCGACGCCGAAGTTTGAAATTTCATCCACTGTGGCTTCCAGCAGATCCGCCTGCATGGGGATGGAAGGAGACCACCATAGCTCGGGGTGGGTCAGCCCGCGCAAGCCTACGGAGCCAAGCGCGCCGCTGAAACCGAGCACGCCCAACGCGAGGACAAGTCCCCACACGCCGCCGAGCCGCGCGGTGCGAATGGACCAGCCCGCCGCAACCAGGATGAGGCTCAACACCAGCAGGAATAATGAACCGATCAACAGCCAGAAGCGGATAATATATTCCTGCGAATCAGTTGGGAACCAGACCATGCTCGAGAAATCCAGCCAGGCGAAGACCCAGATGAAGGCTGTCAGAAAAATCACGCCGCCAACTTCACTGCGTTCTTCGGGGAAGATGTTGAAGTTGCGCGCCAGTTCCATGGAGGCAAGCACGAGGAGCGGGAGGAGTGTCCATGCGAGGTCGGTGATTTGGCGGGAGGGCAGGAAGATGACGAGAAGAAGTGAGACGAGAAACCAGATGCTGAGGAAGATGATGCGCCGTCCGCCGTTGACCCAGCCGCGGATGATGGCGATGAGCGCCAGTAAAAATATGAGCGGTTGGTAGACCAGCAGGGAAAGAAATACTCTGGTGGCGGGAACATCGGATGGTGTGAGCCAGGAATTAATAAACGCGGGGATGGATGCGAGCGCGGCGCTGAGTCCTTTGGGGGCGATGAAGAAGAGTGTGCCTGCGGTGAGGAGGGTGATGAGGAAGGGGGGGAAGGATGAAGGAGGAAAGAGGAAGGATGAAGGAGGAGTAGAGATTGGAGATTGGGGATTGGATGCTTCGACAGGCTCAGCATGGGGGATTGGAGATTGTGAGTTGCGGTGGGAGGAGTTGAAGGCTTGGGAGATGGCCCAGGTGATTCCCAGGCCGAGCAGGCCGTGCCAGATGGAGGGGCCGCTGAGGAGGAAGAGGGCGGCGAAGAAGCCTGCGAGGCTGGGTTTGTTTTTGTGGAGAGATGCAAAGGTGAAGGTTAATAATACGATGGCGAAGATGGAACTGGCGGCTTGCCGCGATAGGGCTGTCAGGCCGGGGTCGAGGGCGATGATGAAGGCGAGGATCAGGCCGGGGCGGGGACGGAAGCGTCCGTCAAAGAGGAGGGGGGCAAAAACGAGGAGACTTCCGATGAGGGCGGGGATGAGTCGGGCGAGGAAATTTGTCCCGCCGCCGTAGAGGAAGAAGAGGATCGAGGTGGATAAAATGTAAAAGGGATGCGGGGCGAGCGCGGGCTTGAGGCCCTGGGCGATGTGGAGGGCTTGCAAGGCGGGGGCGGCTTCGGCGTCGGTGAGGGGCATGGCGCCGAGTTGGGTGAGGCGCAGGGCGAGGGCGAGGAGGAAGGCCAGGGCGTACAGCCAGCCTTCGTATTTGAAATGTCGGTGGGTCATGGGGGCTATTGTAATCGGTTTAGGTTGAGCAAGGATGACTTGAGACTACGGCGCTTCGTAAATGACAACGCCGCCCTGTTGAAAAACGGGTGTGAGATGCAGTTGGAATTTCTCTTCATTGACCGGCATGGACACGCGTTCCATGATGCCGATGTAAATGTAGCGGATGTTGTATTGTTCGATGATGGCCTGGGCTTCGTCCCAGCGGGCGGTGGCGTAGAGTTTTTCAATATCGTCGCGGCGGGAGCCTTGCGGGGCGGCGGTTCCGCGCCATTGGGATTCGTGGCCGGGCCAGCCGAGGACGGTTTGCAAGCCGGTGTATGTGGAAATTCGGGCATATTCGCTTTGATAACTATCCCCAACGGCTTCGGCGATGACTCCATCTGGGACGGTGAGCAGGAATTGGATGGCGGCGGCTTCGTCAGGGTTATCGCGGAGGACGCGGTCAAAGTCATCGAGGGTGAAGCCGTAGAAAGGTTTGAAGTTGTTGGTCTTGGTCATCAGGCCGAAGACGGGGTACAACAAGCCTGCGAAAATGACGAGGCCGGCCAAGACTCGGAAGAGAATGTTGATAACTCCGCGCAGGTTTTGTAAAAGGACGGCTGTGCCAAAAGCGGCGGCGAGACTCCATAACATCCACGCCTGATAGTAGAACTTGAAGACGGTGTTGATGCGATAGCCGAACTGGTCGCGCAGGTAGACGAATTCGGGGGCGAGGACGAGGATGGAGGCGAGGGTGAGGATTAATAGGATGAATTGGGTTGATGGCAGCGGATTGACGATTGGTTCTTCATTGGTAATTGGTAATTGGGGATTGGGGATTAGAGACTGGAGACTGGATGCTGGAGATTGGAGATTGGTGAAGAGGAAAGAGAGGGATGGGATCAGAACTGCAAGAAGGGTGATGAGGCTGGCGATGTAGGTTAGTCTTCGCAGGGAGGTGGCGGCGATGTATTGGGCGGCGGTCATGTTTTGGGAGGCGAGAAAGTATTCGACGAATTCCTTTTCCACGAAGGTACCGACCCAGCCGATGATGAAAGCGGCAAGGAAAAGGAGCAGGGTAAAGCCAAGGCCAAGCGAGAAGCCGAGTTTCCAGTTGGGTTTGAGATTTTCTCTGGAGTCAAGCAGTTCACTGCTTGACAAACGGACAGCAAGCTGTCCGACTCCAGAATAATAAATGAGCCAGGAGAAAATGGGAATGAGCAGTGTGCCCCACATCACCCAGAGATGAACTCCGCGGGTGGGGTACATGAAGTTTGGCAGGATGCCGCCTGCTTGTGACGAGAAACCAAGGTAGAACGGAAAATATAACACCAGGGAAAGAAGAGCGAGTGGTATCGCAAGCATGAAAAGATCTTCGAGGCGAGTCCAATTCCAACCATCTTCATGGGCACGCCAGAAGACATAGGCAGAGACGATCAACGCTGCTGCAACGAGGATGTCCCAGGTGTTGAGGAAGGCGAGTCCGCCGAGGGTGAGGGCGGCGAACAAGAAGCCGGGGATGCTGATGTGCAGGCTTATGCCCCAAGGCAGGTTGATTTGTCCACGCCAGCCGCCGAGGAAGAGATTTAATGCCACCGAAATGGCAAGCAGGCTAAAGGGAATCGCGAGCACGTGCGGATGCAAGTCACCGAGCAGGAAGGAGAAGAAGGGGAATTCGTCGATCACTTCGCGATGGCCGCCAAGCATGTCGTAATCCTGAATCACACGCGAGGCGCGCCACCACCACAGGTAACGATCTGGCGCCCAGGCAAACGGTTCCACGGGCGGCAGGGACAGTTCTTTCATGTCCAGCCATTTCCAAAAGGCGCTGGTGAATTCGCCGGTGACGGGGTCTTTTTTCCAGAACAGTCCGAGGCGGTGCAGAACTTCGAGCAAAGTTTCAAAGTTGGAGATGAGGAGGAAGAAGAGGGGAGCCAAAAGGGCGGAGGATGAAGGATGAAAGATGAAGGATGAATGTGGAAGGCGGGAGGCAGAACGCTGAACGCTGTCTCGTGAAAGCAGATTGAACAAAATGCCATACGAACCAATTGCGCCCAGTGCAAAGATGAGCGAGGTCATCAGGTTGTGGGCGGTACTGCCGTTGATTCCCGAAAGGCGCGCGAGCATGGCGGTCATCACATAGCCGAAGTAATAATAGGAAATGGCATAGCCCGAAAGCCAGGGGTCTTGCGGGGGGAATGTGGGCGAGCGTAAGATTCCATTAATGAAAGCCAGTTCCATCGGGCGTTCGGTGCCGGTCAATTCGGGGTTGGCGGAGCGAACGAAGGCGAGGAAGGCGAAGGCAACGAAGAATAAAATTTCGGTGGTGAGGATGAGGGAGAGATGGGAGCGCAGGTAATTCGTAAATTGAGATTGGAGGTTGGAGATTGACCAGACGCTTAGGCCGATAAGGATGGCGAGGGCAAAGAGGATTCCGCCGAGGTCGTTTTGGGCAACGCCGAGGGAGGCGAGCAACCAGAAGGCGTAGCCCCAGATCAGCAGGCCTGCGGCGCGGGCAAGGGTGTAGCCACGATCTGCGAGCGCGGGGAACAGGGTATAGATCAGCGGGAAGGTTAGCCAGCCGAGGAGGGTGAGCAGGATGTACCAGGTGAGGAAGGCGGTCATATTTGGTAATTGGTAAAGCGTAATTGGAGATTAGTGATTGGAGATTATTTGAGGGAGGGTGAATGTTCCAGAAACGGGATCAGGCTCAAAGTCCACGATGGAGGCGACTGCGGTTAAGTTGATGGGGCCGAAGATGTGGGGAAATGAATCGGATTCGGAAATGCCGGGGGCAGGGAGTCCCGCAGGCGGTTCCCACTTAAGCTCGGGCCTGAGTTTTGCTTCGTCGAGCTTTAACAACACCAGATCATTTCGTCCGCGATAGAAAGCATTCGCAACATGCAGTACCTGCTTTTCCGTGGAGCAGTGGATGAAGCCCTCGGCCTGCAAACTTGGCGCGATGTATTCGCCGCGTGTTTGCGCCTCGTTCCATTCGGCGCGGGATGTGATGTGCAGGATCATTGGATTACCTCGTAGATGGTTGTGTTCTCATCTTTATACACTTCGCGCCAATATGTGCCGTCAAATTCTTCGAACTTCGCCAGCCCATCAGGCACGCCATCGAGGACAGGGTAAATATTCCGTTCCAACTGGCCAACGATGATGTAGCGCACATCATTCTTCTTGAGAAAATCACGCGCAATCTGAATGTCGGTGGTGGTGTAAAAAGCGCCGATCTCGAGAACACGGTCTTGAACTTTTATGGAGAAAATCCCGCGCTGTTGACGTTGATGCCAGTTCCACCCGACAACACCGGGCAGGCCGGTATAAATGGTCATGCGCGTACACCAGCGATATTCGGAGCAATTGGCTTCCACAATGACAGGCGACCCTTCCACATTATCTTGCATCCAACGGATGGCGCGATAATCCTGACTCAAGTCCATGATCTGACCATCCCAAAGTTCGGAATAATTCATGTAGGTTAGGCCGTCCAGTGTATGCGGCGCGGTGGCCGTCATGCGGTCGGCGATCTTGTCGCTGGTGGCGGTGAGGGTGAACATGAACGCGCCCGCCAGCAAAAGATAAACGCCGCCCTGAAAGATCGCGCGCCAGCGCAAACGCCAGAATGGAAAGACATTCAACAGCCAGCCAAAGGATGCGGCGGCGCTGACCGCGAGAAGCATCCACGCCTGCAAATATAACTTGAAGACCGTGTTCATGCGGCCAATGTCGCCGACCAGCACAACCACTTCCACGGCCAGGGTGAGCGCGAGCGCCGTGCCGATCATCAACAACACGCCGCGTTTGACGTCGGGCATGTTCGGGCGCAGGATCAACGTCCCCGCCCAGGCGGCGAGCGGCACAGCCAGCCATTCGACGCGCACTCCCTTCACAGCGAAGAACGCCAGCAGGGAAATAAATACCGCGATTGAAATTTCGATGACCAGCACATAATTCCGCAGTTTGCTCAAATGCGAAACAGGCGTGGAGGCCATCCACTCGCGGGTTTCCCAGGCCATCCATGCAGTGATGATGAAGAGGAACAAGCCCCATTGTGTGAAATAAGATGAAATGGGCGTGTGCGAACCCTTCCACGAATCCACTGCGCCGTAGGATTGACCGTACCAATGATCGAACGGATAGTAGAAAAGCGTGCCGAGAAGGTATAAAAGCACAACCGCGCCAAGAGCCACAATGGCAGGCCACAACCAACCCTCACCCTGCCCTCTCCCGAAGGGAGAGGGTGACTCCCTTCTCCCTTCGGGAGAAGGGTTGGGGATGAGGGAAAAGTTTTTATACAGCGTGTAAGCCACCGCAATTGCGGCAAGCGGGAAGTAAGTGTAAAGGTCCCAGGTGTTCGTCGGCTTCAATGCGCCGACCATCAACGCGCCGACGCCAAAGGCGGCGATCCATTCACTGCGGGAAAACTGCGCGCGCGATTTGATGAACGATATGGCCCAGGCAATGATAAACAAAGTAATCGGCATCACCAGCATGTGCGCGTGCATGTCGCTGTACAGGAAGGTAAATAACGGAAATTCCGTGATCGGCTCCACATCGTTCGGCGCAGGGATGACACGGCTGGGGAACCAATACCAGTCGCCGCGGCCAATCGGCAGAAGCGATCCGCTGAACGACATCGCCATTCCCTGCGCTCCCCAGATCCATTTTTGAACAAAGGTGGCATCCACGGGGATAACCCCGCTCGGCGCAGCCACACGCTGGAATCCCCAAAACATCGTGCGGATCGTGCCGAGGTTGCCGAGGAGGATGGTCATGAAAGAGGCGGCGAGGCCGGAGAACAAGGCTGAATTACGGGATGCGCCATCTTCATCCTTGTTAGTCAAATTCCAGCCAATCGCAAACGCGCCCACGGCCACCAGCGCAAACCAGGTGGGCAAAATAAAATTGTACGCAATCGAAGGCACAATGCCGAGCAATTTCACCGGCGTGCCCGCCAGCACAAAACCGTAATAGTAATAATTGATATAGCCGCCCGCAAACCACGGGTCATACGGCGGGAAACTCTCGCTCTTCAACACCGCATTGAAATACGAAAAATCCATCGGCCGCTCGCCGCCCTTGGATGGATGCCACATGTCCGAATTACCCAGACGAATAAGCAGATCGATCAGGAAGAAGACGAAAAATAGAATCTCCACGCTGACGAAGAATCTGCGTTCGGCATTCCACTCCTCTTTGAACTGGTCTCTGCGCTTCATCCATAACCCGAAGCCTGCCAGCGCGATAATGACAAACGCCACGCTGATGGAGACTCGCGTAAACGGAATCCCCACCGAGCCGCCCATCCACGCCATCCATGCCAGCAGAACCAGCCCAACGATGCGGCCCAATGGATAGGCATATTGCTTCAAGCCCGGCAATGCCAGACGCGCCATCGGGTAGGCGAACAACCCAAGCACAAAAATAAACCCATACCAGACCAGTACCCCAACGAAGGGATATTTATTTTGAATCCAATCGTAATCGAACAAGTCCGACCATGTGCCGCCCGCCCGCTGTTGCGCGAGACGGGTATCCGGCAGAATCAAATCCTTGAAATCGCTGGCGGCCTTTGGCGTCAGCGGGACAACACTGGTCAGGTCAACCGAACTCAACACGCCAAACACCTTCGCCGAACTGAAGTCCGCCGTCTTTTTGAAGATCATTACCTTGGGATGGTCGTAGAAAGTGAAAGCCTCTTCCGCCACCTGATCATTGATCACCAGCGGCCCCAATGTCGGGTAGGATTCAAACACCTCCACCAGCTCAAAGCCCAAACTGCCTTTGTACTGGCCGGGCTGTGCCGTGCGATAACACTCGATGATATTTTTATCCGCAGGGCAACCCAGCAGTTCGCGGTAATACAAAGTTGTCAGCGGATAACGCTCCGGCAAACGGGTGATCTGCGCGTATTGGTGATTGGTTGGGATGATGATGTAATCTGCCCCTGAAAGCGTATCCACAAAGCGGGTGAGTTTGGCGGCGTCATCTGCCCAATAGACTTGCAAATACAAATCGCCGCGATAGATGCCGCCAAAGGCATCGTATCCGTCAACGCGGAAGGGCAGGCCCCAGTCGTAATCCGTCTCGTTGGCGAGGCTGGAGCCGCTCAAGGTGAGGGCGCTTCCCAGTGTTTCCATTTTCAAAACATACAACTGACCTTTGACGACTGGCACGGTCTTGTCTAATGTCAATGTGAGTGCAGGGCCGCGCGGGTCTGTTGTCAGCGTGGGGTCGAGCAGTTCGGAAGCCCGGGCAAGTATCAGGTCGGGTTGTGAGGCGGAGGAGATGGATACGATGACCGCGCCGGGGACAAAGTCCAATGCGTGGCCGAGCGTCACTTCTGTAATTTGTCCATCCACATTGGGGACGAAGGAAAGGTTGTAGGGCGCGCCTGCTTGAATGGCAAGTTCCATCGGAAAGGACAGCGGCTGGTTGTACGCGCCATCGTCCGCTGTTTCGATGCGCAGGTTGACAGGCCCCGGCGCGTTTTGGAAAATCCAGCGCGAGGCGGCCATGCGGGTTTCGTCGCGCAGGTAAATGCTTTGGAAGGCGAAGGCCCAGGCGGCGGTGAGGATAAGAACCGTTATTCCAGCCAGGCCCGTCAACATGCGAAATGCAGACTGCGGAATGCGGAATTTGAAATTCTGACTTCTGTATTCTATATTCTGCATTTCGAAAACCGCCCACGCCGCCATCATCGCCAGCAGGGGATAGACCGGCAGTTGATAACGCATGGTGGGGTTGAATTGAAGCGATTGCCAGAGGAAGTAAAACGCCGTCCAGCCCCATAGCAGGAGATGCTTGTACTCGCCTTTGAGGATGCGCCAGCCCATCAGCAGGAAACCCGCCCAGGCCAGAATGCCGAGCGGAAGGCCCAACCCCCAGACGGTTAAGTTGATGAATGAATATAAATGATTGCGGCGCGCCCATTGCAAATTCCACGGCAGGTCGGCTTCACCGGAGGCCTGCGCGCGCTGTTCAGAAATATTCTTGACCCATTGCTCGTTCAAGCCAATGCCATCGAAGGCATACGGCTGGAAGATGCGGAAGGAGAGGATGGTGGTGAGGCCGCCTACTGCCAGTAGGATAGTGATCAGTGTCCAGTAATCAGCAGGTAATAATTTCTTGCGATCATAGATAAGATAGCGAATGGCGAACGCGCCCGGCAAAACAATTGCCAACGCCGCGGCGTTGATCTTGGATGCCATGGCCATGCCCAGTGCAAGACCAAAGCCGATGGAGAGGTAGAAGAGCGGGTTGCGGAGCAAGTTCGTAATTCGTAATTTGTAATTCGCAACTTGAAAGTCGGGGGTTTCCTGTGCGACTGATTTCTGTTCACCAGTCCCCACTCCCTGCCCCACGATCTTCACCGCAAAGGCCAGCGCGAGGAACATGAACAGGTTCACGAACAGGTCGGATGTGAAGAAATGCGATTGCTGAATCTGCATCACCGCCAGCGAGGAGAACGCGGCGGCAAAGAGACCCACCTTGCGCCCGTACAGACTTGAGACAATTAAGTAAAGCAGGAAGATCGTGAACAAGTCTGCCAGCGCAGACATTTGCCGCGCAAAAAACTTGGACGAGCCGATGTCATCATTGGCTGTCAATTCCATGCCGACCCGCGTCAATGTCATGGGCAGGTTGCCGTACACAAAGAAGGCATGTCCACGGTTGTAGGGGCTGAGCGTGGATGTGCCTGAATCAAAGTATTCGCCGAGGGTCATCCAACGCTGTTGTTCCAGCGGACACACATCCACTGGAAGGAGCGGGTCTTCGCAGGAATGCGCTCGCAAATTATCCAACACGCCCGCCAGGAATAACTCGTCAGGGTGCTGGTGATAGCCCTCGCCCCAATTGAAGCCAGCCAAACGCAAATATCCCGCCATCAGCAGGACGAGAATAAAAAGCAGGTCATACAACCATGAATGTTTTTTGTTCAAAATCATCCTCGCTCCCTCATCCCCAACCCTTCCCCCGACGGGGAAGGGAGTCCCCTCTCCCGAAGGGAGAGGGCCAGGGTGAGGGTTTTATTCCTCGATCATAAAAATAAAAAAGTCCTTGCCTTCAACCGCCGAAGTATATCGGCTAATTTTGCCATTCGGGTAGAGTTCCCTAAGAATCTTCTCAGTTTCAACATCCTTGTTCCAATACAGAAACATCTTTGGCGCAGGGATGGTCAGCGTTTCTGCCAGCCTGTCAGAGAAGAGCGCGAAATCGCGGTTTGGAATTCCAGCCCACACACCCGGCAGGCGCGTGTCCACCCAATACGGGAACGGCACGATCCAGACCGAATCGGTCTGGCCGTATGTATCTTTGAAATCGCTCAAGACCCTGCCCATCTCCGAAGTATTCCAGGACGAGAGAGCGTATGCGTTTGCAAATTTATGGAAGACGAGATCATAATTGGAATAAGCCGACGCGGCGAAGAGCAGTCCCGTCAACCCGTAGGCGATGAACTGCCGCTTCTTTTCTGCGCCGAAGCCTGATACAAAACCTTCAAGAGCCAGCGCGCTGACAAGGATGGCCGGCACAGCCGCGCCGCCTGCGCGATTCAACGCCGGGTTCTCATTGGGGAATGCCAGCGAAAGCACAGACGGCATAATCAACACAGGGATGGACACCAGCAGGAGCATGTCGCGCCAGTCCCGCTGGCGGATGTAGCGAACAACCATCAGAAGAATCCCAGGCACGAAGAGCGCGGCAGTTACCAGGTCCAGTGCGGGGCGGTGAGTCACCGAATGCGCGCCGATAACGCCGTCATCCCAGTTGAACATCAACAACCCGTTATACAAGTTGGAAAGGAAAATCTGCCACGCGGGGCCGGGCAAAGGCGTTTCGAGACTGCTCAATCTTGACAAAGCGCGATACCCAAACAGATCGGGGCGGGAGACCCAGTAGCGCATCAGCGGCGAGAACACAAAAATGGAAATCACCACAATGATGCAGAGCCACCAAAGCGCCTGCTGGCGGGTCTCTTTTGATTTCAGATGCAGGAAATAAATGAAGAATGCCGCCACCACAAAAATAGGCACAATGCGGAAAGGACTGTACCCATGCAGGCCGAGTCCGAGGAAAATGCCGCAGAGGATGAAATCGTTGCGGGTACGGGTACGCAGGCCGCGGATCAAATAAAAGAACGTGGGCGCAAGAAAAAGCGGATAGAGTGGGAAGCGCAATCCGATCCTTGAATTAATATTGGGCCAGGCGGCGATCCCAAAAAGGAAGAGCGCAAAGAGGGCGGCGCGTTCGTTGCCGTATTCCCTGCCCAGCAAATATACATAAGGGAGCGTGAACAGACCGAGCAAAACCGTGCCGAGTTTGAGGCTCAAAAACGAAAAACCTGTGTTGAATAAATAGACCACCAGCAAAGTCCAATACATTTGAAAGGCTTCGCGGCCTGTGTTGCGTTCAAAGAAGATAAAGGTTTCGCCTTCGGTAATCTCGTACACATCCAATATTTTTTCGGCGTGGTCGCTGAACGGCTCGATGGGCACGGTGTCTATTTTGCTCAGGCGGAAAAAAATAGACACCCCCAGCACGACGAGAATCAGCCCGTTCCTGATCCACGCTTTGCGGCGGGCATCGGGGTCGGCTGGAGCGATTCCCTTTGGCGTTGACAGCCACAAACTATAAGCCAACAATCCAATGGACAGCGCCCACAGCAGAGTGTTGATGACAGTAAATTTTCCCCCGCCAAAATCAACGAAGGCAACCAGCGCAAAAATGACCGCAAGGATCAAAGGCAGAAGGCGCGTGGAAAGCGGGTCTGCGGTTTGCCACATGGCGGGCAGGGTTGGCAAATGCCATTCATCTTTGAAATACGCCCAAACCGTCACACTGGCCGCAAACAGATAAAGTGTAAAAGCCAGCCCGCCCTGGCGATTCGGGGGTTCCACAAAACCCTGCGCGCCAAGCGCAACCAGCAACGCAAGCAGTGAACGCCAGGGGAAAGTCCCCGTATGTGGCGGCTCGATGACTTCTTCTTTCACAGGCTGGGCCGCTTCCATCATAAGCGCGCTGTTGAGTTCTTCACGCCTTCTCGCATCCCACAGCGAGCGGATGAAATTAAAGAAGGAAGGCCAGTCTTTTGTTACAGACTTGTACAGGTCAAGAACGGTGGGTTCCTGGTTGGGGGGAGTGTTTGTGTCTTGTTCCATTAATTTCTCGGCAGGGTATTTTACGAATTACGGATTACGTCATACGTAATCCGTAATGGCAATTCTATACGATTTTTTTTATTTCTTCCTTGCAATCACAAGGATGCTCTCGCCCCATGTCATCGGCAAAAAGACGATTCCGCTCATGGCTTGCAAACCGCCCAGCGAACCGAAGATCAATTTTTGCAATTGCCTCGGCACAAAGCGAATGTAGGGCACATCCCAAAAGCCATCTGAAAAAACACGCACAATTTCATAGCCTGCATCTTGAATCAACCACAGCCATTCCTGCGGCTCTTTCAATGAAATATGTGTCGGGTCCTGGTAGCCGATCCAACGGTCACCCTTCCACGGCTTGAGCAAAGAACCGAGGTTCGGCGTGGCAAGAATCAGAATGCCATCCTTTTCCGTCACGCGGCCAATTTCATTAATCGCTTTGGCGGGGTCGGGCAAATGCTCCACAATATGTTTGATGATCACGACATTAAAGACGCCATTGTCATAGGGAAGTTCCTGCGCCGATGCAGTTTGCAGGGATGCGGCTTCAGCGAACTCTTTGGATTTGTTGACCGCCCAATGATTCAAGTCCATGCCGTACGCTTCAAACCCAGCCGACAGTTGCCCCGCCAAATGCCCCATGCCTGATCCCACCTCCAGCAGACGCGCTCCGCGTTTGCCATACCGCCTTGCAAGCATTCCAAAGAATCGGTTAGACCACCAATACATGCTGTATTTGGCGAAGGTGATATTTGCGTACGTATGTGTGGAGAAGTATTTTTCGTCGAAAGACATGGGGGTAATTGGTAATTGGTAATTACAATTTACCAATTACTTCTTTCTAGCGATATAAAAAGTAAACGTCCCATTCTCGATGGGTTCAGGCGAGGCGTATTTCTTCACGTAGCTTTCCGTGAGAGCCAGATTCCATTTTGTGCGTGAGATGATCCACTTGCCTGTTAATACCCGCGCCACCACAGAGGGGAGGCCAAAATAATGTCCCCATTCTAACACGCGCATTGCAGAGGGAGAAAAATAATGCCACCAGCGTTCGAGCTTGAACCCTGCGCGTTCGAGGCGCTGTTCCCACACATCGGGTTCATCCGCGTGAGAAACGCGCGATATTTTGCGAAACCAATTCTCGTACGGCTTGCCAAGAATTTTGGAAATGGAAAGCTCGCTGAAATATCTTGTATTCGGCACACAGAAATAGAAGGGCGCATTCGGCTTGAGCACGCGCGCGGTTTCCTTCAAGACATCGTCGATGTGCGGGATGTGCTCCAGCACCGAGTTGCTGAATCCGCTGGCGAAGTGATTCGAGGGGAAGGGCGTTTGCGCGCCGTCCGCTTCGACGAGGGATTTGTACGCGCCGAATTTCTTCGCCTCGTGGATCGGTCCATGCCAGGGGTCGAGGCCCACGTCCAGCTTGTCGTCGAAGGTCAACGAGGCAAAGTGCCCGTCACCACAGCCCACATCGTAGATGGGAGCGGGCATGGGCAGGTCTTGATAATAGGAAGATTCAATCGCGCGTAAAAATGCGCGGAAGTAGGGCAGGTCTTGTAATTGGAGGAAGAGGAAGTCTTTCGATTGACGATTGTTCACTGCTTCCTCATGAGTTTGGCAAATAGTTTTTCGTATTCCTGCGCAATGGAGTCGGGGTTGTAGGCGGTGTGGATGGCTTCAACATCACCGTGATATTTTTCGGGGGTATCCAGCACTTTCAAAATGGCGGCGGCGAGGCTGGCAGAGTTGCCGATCTCGGAGACTTCACCCATGCCGTGCATTTTTACAGGCTGGCGCACGCCCGGCAAAGCAGATGGAACCGACGGCACTCCGTTTTTCATCGCTTCGATTTGAACGAGGCCGAATGCTTCGGTGGAGTTGAGCGAAGGAACGGTGATTACATCGAGGTTGGGATAGACCGTTGCCAGTTGAAGGGGGTCGAGGTTGCCGAGGAATGTCCAATGGCCGGTGGTCTCGTATTCACGGATCTGGGGGGCGAGGCGGTCAAAGTAAGCCTGCTCACCCATTACGTTTTCATGCTGGCCTGCATACAAGACTTGTGCGTTGGGATATTTTTTCAAGATGATGGGCAGGGCTTCGAGCAAAATCTCCACGCCTTTTTCAGAGGCAAAGCGTGTGACCATGCCAATGACGGGTCTGTGCTCTTTTGTGAAATGTCTTTCAGCGAAGGCGGAAACAGCCTCAGGCGTAGGGAGAGGCATTTCGACGGGAGGCAGGATCGGGGTCAGTTTTGAGGCGAAGCGGGAGAGGTAGGGCGAGTGATCGGCATAGTCTCGTGTGTAGGTGACGATGTGGCTGGCTAAAAGTCCCGCCATGTTGTTTTGAAAATCCAGCACGAAATTGACGAGGCGGTTGAACCATCCCTGGGGGAGTTGTACATCGCAATGATAGGTGAGGATGGCGGGCTTGCCAAAGAGGCGGGCGCGGAGGGCAACACCGGGCGCATCGAATTGCGGAAGATGCAATTGAACGATATCGTGCTGCCAGGCCAGCTTGGTTGCAACCAGGCCAAAGGTGGGAGCAAGCACGCCCTTGCTGACCCGTGCAATGACCGGCACGCGAATGACTTTAACCCCGTCCATCATTTCTTCACGCGGAAGGGACGGGTCGTATTGATTTGTCATCACGGTCACTTGATGCCCGCGTTTGGCAAAGGCGCGCGCGAGGCGCTCGGCATAGATGGTCAGCCCGCTGGTGTGTGGACGATAGTAGGTTAATACGGTGAGTATTTTCATGAGCGGGGAAAATTATACCGCAGGCAGTTTACGGCAACTTTGTGGTTTAATTGGGAAAATATTTTGCAAAAAATCAATTCTCAAAAAGGAAAAAACATGGCACAGAAAAAGAAAGTTCAAACCGAGGAAACCCCGGCGGAGGTTGCAACCGCCAACTGGAATTTTATTCTTAAGTGGCTCTTCATTATTGGCGGTATTGCCACGGGCGTGATCAATGCGCTTGCCATCAACCCGGATTTCAAAATCCCCGGCAATTTAATCTGGGTGTCGGTTGTGATTGGCGTTCTCGTTGGCATTTTCTATTTCAGCTCAGATGACCTGATCAACATTGGCTTGCGTTTTATGATCTTCAGCGCCGCCGCCCGCTCACTGCCCGGTGAATCGGAATTCGTCGCGTATGCCACGGCCTTCTTCATGGGCTTTTCGTTCTATTTGGGACCGATCGTCCTGACAGTGGCTGTAATTTATTTTGTGAAGAAATATATTCTGAGCAGGTAAACAGACCGCCAAGTAAAATCGCCCTCGAAAATTTCGAGGGCGATTTTACTTAATCCTATTCTTTTGGCTTTGCAATTGGCGAAGGGATTGAAAGTTTTCTGGCGGCAAAGGTTTTCTTCACGCCGAGCAGGGCGGCATCTTTTGCCAGATGAACGGTGGTCAATGACGTGTCCACCCAAAACGAAGCGAGTAATTCAATGGTGGAAACGCCAAAATTGGTGAAGGTTACCACGGGTGCGGGAGCTGCCACATACCCTGGGACTTCCTTCATCGCATCTACAAGAGCGGCGCGAATATTCTCGGGATTCTTTGCATTGGAAACAGCCATCGGCAAGTCCACGCGGCGGCGGTGGGCGCGGGTGTAATTGACGATGGGATGGGCAAGCGCTTCCGCATTTGGAAGGATAACGATCCGCCCGTCCAGAGATTGGAGTTCGGTAGTCCGCAGGTCAATTTTCAGAACCACGCCGTCATACTCCAGCACGTTGATCTCATCCCCCACTTTGAATGGCTGTTGAATCAGCAGGATGATGCCCGAAACAAAATTTTGAGTAACGCTTTGAAGCGCGAAACCGATCGTAAAGCCAAGGATTCCCAACCCCGTCAGGAAGGCGGTCACATCGAAGAATTTTTGCAGGGCTGTGATCGTACCGAAGACAATGATCGTCCAGCGCAGCATGTCCGCCAGCAGGTGAGTAACCCCGGAAGCGGCATCGCGGCGCAACAGCACCCGCTTTACTCCATTGCTCAGCCATCTTGCAACATACAAGCTGATAAGAAAAATGAGCAGTGCGGTGACGATATTCGGAATGGAAGCAACGATCTGTTCAGCCAAAACGGAAAAATATTCCTGCATGGTTCTCTCCAATCAAGTCCGCGAATTATAACGCGGGGAAGAACCACAGACGATGGACGATAAACGACGGGTGCGCTAAAAGTTTGTCAGGCTTTTTAGTTACAAAGTGAAAAATCAACCACGGAGACACGGAAACACTGAGAAAAACTATTAAAAACCTCCGTGACTCAGTGGCTCAGTGGTTTGCTCTTTGGGTTATCTACAACCTTTGAGTGCTCCCTAAACGACAGACAGCTGACCGTGGTCTATGGTCAGCTGTCTGTCGTCCAAATTTTGGAATCAAAATTAAAACAGATTCTTGTTTTCCTGCACCCACTCGAATAATTTCTGAACGCCTTCTTCCACGTTGATCTTCGGCTTCCAGCCCAATTCTTTTTCGGCCTTCGAAACATCGGCATAGAACACACGCTGGTCGCCGGGGCGCCAGTCGCCGCGCGCCACTTCAATTGCACTGTCAATGTATCTTTCGAGCTTCGGGCCAAACTCTGCCCAAACCGACATCACGTTATCCGGTCCACCGCCCAGGTTATAAACTTTTCCGCGCGCCACATCTATTTTTTCAACTGCAAGGTCATAGGCGTTCATCAGATCATCCACATGCAAAATATCGCGGACTTGTTTTCCATCACCGTAAATCGTGATCGGGCGTCCCATCACCGCGGCAATGATGAACCACGCTACCCAACCCTGATCTTCGATCCCAAACTGGCGCGGGCCATAAATGCAACTTTGCCGAAAAACCACTGTGGGCAAATCATACATGCGTGCATAATCTCGCACGTATTGGTCGCCCGTCCCTTTTGAACAACCGTACGGAGAATGAAAATCCAGCGGCTGGGTTTCAGGACAGCCATTCACCAAATCTTTGTAACGCCAGCGGGTCGGCTCCTCGAACAATTCCACATCGTCCATGCCGCCGTAGACTTTATTTGTGGAAGCGTAGATCACAATCGGATTTTTCCCCGAAAGACGCGCCGCCTCCATCACGTTGAATGTGCCAATCGCATTGGATTCAAAATCATCACGTGGATTAATGACCGAGGTGGTCACGGCGACCTGACCCGCTAAATGCACGATCACGTCCGCGCCCCGGCCTGCTTCTGTTATCCTATCGGCATCGCGCACATCCCCAACAATCACATCGAAGGCTTTATCGCCGAACTCCCGCTTCAACCATTCCAGGTTGCGCGGCGCCCCCGCGCGGGACAGGTTATCGTAAATCGTCACTTTCCCGCCGCGCTGTAACAGGCGGTGAACATAATTCGAACCGATAAAGCCCGCGCCGCCAGTAATGAGATATTGCCTGTCCATCGATTAATTACCTTTCCATGTCTTCCACTTGCTCTTTATTATTTCGGCTCTACCGTTTTTAACGGGAACACCAATCATACTTTGACAATGTCACATTTCAAAACCTTTTACCACAAAGTCCACAAAGGGTCACAACACTTGCGCCGTACTGCGTTCCCTGGCACCGCCCGCCAGGGCAGGTGTGTTGCAGTGCAGGTGAGGAGAGCAAAATGCTAAACCCAAAGGTTTCCTTCGTGTTACTTAGTGACCTTTGTGGTTAAGAACTTTGATTTCAGCTTTAATATGACATTGTCAAAATAACCACAAAGTACACAAAGGCCACGAAGGGAAAATGCTCGTAAAATCAGTCATCCTTCCCCCCTTTGTGTACTTCGTGGTTGGGCTCTTTCCCGTTCATTACGGGAGAACCATTATTTCTTAAATCCATCAACTGCTGGTATATCCCTGAAAGAGTCTGCCCTTCCCGCATGAGACCAATGCCGCCGATGACGCCGCTGTTGAGGTAATTGTACAAGCGGGCAGTCAGCGCCACCGCCAAAGATGTGGATTGATCCTTTGTAAAAACGAACAAAGCCGCACTCACTGCGCCTTCAAATGTTCCGACACCCCCGGGCAGGGCAGGGATGGCTCCGCCAAACGCCGCCGCGCCGAGAACGAAGAACATCCAGTACGGTTGCGCCTGTGAGAAGAATGCAAGTGTGATCAGATAATAAGCCGCCAGCGCCACGAACCAATTGAGAGTCATCCAGAACATAAAGCGAAGGAAGAGCCAGCCATCGGTCAGGACGCCCAGCCCATCGAGAAATGATTCGAGAAAACTGCCGCCAAATTTTTGCACAATGGGCCAGCGCTTGCTGAATTTGTGAAAGATATCCAAAGCCCATTGACGGTTGCGTGCCAGCATAAACATCATGAAAATTCCGAAGAGCATGATTCCGCCGACGATATAACCGATCTTCTCCGAGCCTTGAGTATCGGAGACATAGGTCAGCCCGAGGATCAAAAATGCGGCGGAAAACACCAAATCCATCACACGCTCGATGACGATGGTTGGCAATATCTCGCTGAAGGCCATCCCTGATTTACGGCTGAGAAGAAAAGCCCGCCCCAGCTCTCCCAGACGAAACGGGAGGAATGCGTTCAGCAAATATCCTTCGCTTGCGGCGAAGAGCACATCTACATATTTTGGCTTGTCGCGCAGAAGAGTCTGCCAGACCTTTGCACGGCCAGCCATCCACACAAAGGAGAGAACCGCCGACCCCGCCAAAATGCGGTAATCCGCCGCGCGGATCGAGTTCCACATGGTTTGGAAATCGACAAAATATAAAATGGCGGCGATCAACACAATGCTGACCAGCGCGCCGGGGAGCCAGCGTTTTGAGTTTTTGAGGAATTGAGACATGGTTTGATTTACGATTGGCGATTTACGATTCACGATTGGCGATCAATCAGACTGTTCACTGATTACTGACAACTGACAACTGACAACTGATTACTGATAACTAACAACCACTCACTGCCCCTTATTCATCATCCAATTTCAAGACAGCCATAAAAGCATCCTGCGGGATTTCCACATTGCCGACCATCTTCAGGCGTTTCTTGCCCTTCTTCTGCTTCTCGAGCAACTTCTTCTTGCGCGAAATATCGCCGCCGTAACATTTGGCAAGAACATCCTTGCGCGTGGCTTTGACATTGGCGCGGCTGATGATGCGTCCACCGGAGGCGGCTTGAATGGCAACATCATACAGCTGGCGCGGAATCAAATCCTTGAGCTTGGTGATGAGACGCTGTCCCTTGTGGAAGGCGTCCTTCTCGTGGACGATGGCCGCGAGCGCATCCAACGGATCGCCATTGACGAGGATTTCCAACTTCTGCAATTTATCGGCGCGATATTCGAGGAATTGATAATCGAGCGAGGCGTAGCCTTTGGTGCGGGACTTTAGATGATCGAAGAAATCAATGATAATTTCAGAGAGCGGAATTTCAAAATCAAGTTGAACGCGATGCGGCGCGGGGTATTCCTGTTTTTTGTAAATGCCGCGGCGCTTCGTGACCAACTCCATGATGGGGCCGTAGTAATCTGTCGGCGTGATGATCTCGATGTTCATCCACGGCTCACGCACTTCCACGATCTTGCCTGGGTCGGGCAATTCCGCGGGCGAGTCAACTTTCACGACTTCATCGCCGATCATCAAGACTTCATATTCCACGGAAGGCGCGGTGAACAAAACATCCAGGTCGTATTCGCGTTCGATGCGTTCCTGAATAATTTCCATGTGGAACAAGCCGAGGAAGCCTGCACGGAAACCAAAACCCAGGGCTTGCGAAGTTTCAGGCTGGAAGGTCAATGAAGCGTCGTTGAGTTGCAGTTTATCGAGAGACTCGCGCAAACTGCTGTAATCATCCGCTTCGACGGGATAAATGCCCGCGAAGACCATCGGCTTGGGTGTGAAATATCCGGGCAGGGGTTCTGCCGCAGGAGCAGAGGCAAGCGTCATCGTGTCACCGACGCGGCACTCATGCACGGTCTTGAAGCCTGTGGCGATGTATCCAACTTCACCGGAGCCAAGAGTCTCAACAGGCTGCATCCCCGGTACAAAGATGCCAATTTCAACAGGGCGCAAATCCAATTTCGTAGCCAACATGCGCAGTAGATCGGTGGATTTGATCTTGCCTTCCACGATACGCACGTACGCAATCACGCCTTTGTATGAATCGTAATGCGCGTCGAAGATCAGCGCGCGCACGGGTTCATGATCCGCGTCTTTTGGAGGGGGGACGCGCGTCACAACCGCTTCGAGGATTTGATCCACGTTGATGCCTTCTTTTGCAGAGACGCGAAGAACCGCATCAGGATCTACCCCGAGCAGGGAGCCTACATCTTCAGCCACTTCATCGGGACGGGCTGAGGGGAGGTCAATTTTGTTGATTACAGGAACAATTGTCAGGTCGGCATCGAGCGCCTGATAAAGATTGGCAAGGGTTTGCGCCTCGATCCCCTGAGTCGCATCCACTACTAAAATCGCACCTTCGCAGGCTTTGAGCGCACGGCTGACTTCGTAGCCGAAGTCTACATGGCCGGGGGTGTCGATGAGGTTGAGTTCGTAGCGCTGGTTGTCTTTGGCGTTGTAAAACATGCGCACCGCCGAAGCCTTGATGGTGACGCCTTTTTCGCGTTCGAGGTCCATGCTGTCGAGCGCCTGCTCGGTCATGTCGCGCTCCGAGATGGCGCCTGTTAATTGAAGCAGGCGGTCTGCAAGCGTGGATTTGCCATGGTCAACATGGGCGATGATACAGAAGTTACGGATGTGGTCGGTCATACTGCTTTCTGGAAGTCATTACTTCGTTTTGTGAAATATTTACAGGCAAGGCATTTTGGATGGGTAAAAGTTTAGCGCAGTGCCATGTAAGCGACGGAAGTATAACCGAGATTTACGAACGTTTTTTATCCTTCCTCATTCGTTCTTTATTCTTGTGAACGCCTGTTTGATTTGCACCTGCAATATATCGAAGAACTCGGACAGGCGGTCCCGTTCATTGAGCGGCACAAAGGGGCGCAAATCCAAAACGAAATCCTTTTTAGAAAATGATGCGACTCTTTCGATAATAGCTGAGTTTGAGACCTCCGATATTTCATAATACGCCAGTTTTTTGCGGAGGATATTCTGGCGCACTTCCGTTCCTTTGGACAACAAAAACCATAAGTCGTACAGGTCGCGCCCTTTTTTGCGCGTCATTACCGCGCGTATCTTCTCTGCGAGAACCTCCTCTTGCGACAGATGATAAACATAGGACGTGAAAAGTACCGGATATGCAGTTTGAATGATGGAACGGTCGTTTGAAAAAATTTTTTCACGAAAAGAAAAATCGAGTGCAATGTATGTTTTGTAGGGGAGGATATTCTCTGCCGCCAAAAGGAATTGTTTCCCTGCAACGCTTTTTCTTTCCTTCCATGTTATGCCTTCCTCATCTTCCATTCGCTTTAGTATAGTTGTGATATACGCATCGAATTCAGGCATGGTGGACATAATCGAAAAATCAAGGTCCTCGGAGAAACGCGGCGCCTGATAGATCAAATGGATGGCTGTGCCGCCTTTGAAAAAAATATTCTGGCTGAACGTTTTTTGATAGAGTTTTTGCAGGAAAACAAGCTGCAAATACTCGCGGAATATTACAGTTTCATTGATCCTGTATTTCTTTGCCAATACGCTGACTTGTTCCTGAGTGATCATAAAATGTCCATTCCGTTCATGGTCGGGAACTCCTTCGCGTACAACGCGAAGCGCGCCTTATCCAGTTTTGAGGTATCCAATTCGTCAGTGTGAACAATCGCGAGACCCTTGGAGGTTAAGTAAAGCAAATCCAGCAGAGCTTTTTCGGGCTGCGCAATGAGGAAACCTTGAATGGATTCGTAGCCCCAGAAAAGCGGTCTTTTTATCCGGGCATAGCGGTATGTTTTTTCATCAACGGTTTTTGTAACCGGTTTTCTGGTCGTCATGCTGGCGACCTCATACGGAAATTGCGAAAGAACGCCGTGAAAATTAAGCGCCGCCTCCAATGAAACATAGGATGGTTCATAGAGAAAATTGGCAATGCGGAAATCATGCACGCGCCGGCCGGCCAGCATGTACTTATCCCTCTCCAATTTTTGCAAAATATTCTGGCGCATTAAACGGGCGAGCATGGAAAAGAAAGCCGCCTGCGAAACCTTTGCCCCCAACATATCGCGCAGTGTCTTTGTGGTGAACAATTCCAGTTTCGATTGGTAGATTTGCTTTACCAGTACGGCAGAATTTGACGTTTCCATATACTCTTGATTCTACATAGTATGCAGAAACGTGTCAAGATGGCAACTAACGTTTCAGTGTTTGAATGTTCAAGCCTCATTTTCATCCTTCTGAAAATGAAGGTTTTCGCCCCGAGCCGTGTCTAATCCAGTAGAATGACCGTCATGGACAGCCACTGGCTTGAACAATGCCGGGAGGGAGATTCACTCGCCATCGAAAAAATGGTGCATACCTATCAAAGGGATGTGTACCGCCTGGCGCTCTCCATTCTCGACGACCCCGACGAAGCGGAAGACGGTACGCAGGAAACCTTCCTTGCCGCTTTACGCGCCCTCTCATCGTTCCGCGAGGATGCGGCTTTCAAGACCTGGCTGTTCAGCATCACCATCAATGTGTGCCGTTCCCGTTACCAGCGCGGAAAAACCCGCGGCAGGTTACAGCAGATTCTGCAGAGTCTGTTTCACCTGCGCGGCGAGGTTGAACATCCCGAAACAGCGGCGATGCAGAATCAAGCGGATGCCGAACTCTGGAATGCGATCCGAACTCTCGACGAAAAACACCGCGTCCCGCTTGTGCTTCGCTACTATCATGACCTGCCGATAGCTGACATTGCCGCGATGTTAAACATCCCGCCCGGAACAGTCCACTCCCGCCTGAATCATGCGCGCGAAAAATTACGCGCCCAATTGAAAGAAGAGCCAAGATGACAGGGATCAACCATAAACAAGCCCAACGTTATCTGCGCACCGCCGCGGACGGATTGCTCCGCGAGAATCAACGCGCCCTGCTCGACGTACACCTGCGCGAGTGCAGTTCCTGCCGCGCCGAAGCAGGCGAGTTGAACGCACTCGAAGCGCGTTTGAAGAAAAGCTTTCAGGAAAGATGGGATGTAAATGACGGTCCTTCCAAAAGTGTGATGACAACCATTCAATCACGATCACGGAGGATCATTATGACGAACCGAATCAATACCGCGCTGAAAACTGGCGCCGGACTAGTGGCATTGCTTGTGCTGGGAGTTTTGTTCAACCCTGTGTTCAAGCAATTACAGGAATATTCAGAACAAAATAATTCAATTCCCGGTGATACCTTATCAACACCTCAGCCATACAATGGCTTAATCGCATTCACCTCGCAAAAAAACAACAACGTCGGAATTTATACAATGCGTGCGGATGGCAGTAACTTAATCAAATTAACCGACAACTCTGCTAACAATTACAGTCCCATCTGGTCGCCCGACGGAAAAAGGATTGCGTTTACCAGTGATCGAACCGATCAAATTGATCATACCGGGAATGTAGACATCTTCGTGATGAACTCTGATGGAAAAGAATTAACTCAACTTACCGACACTCCCGGCTATGATGACTTTTTAGCATGGTCACCGGATGGGCAGAAGATTCTTGTCCAATTCAATCAAGGGGGGCATCTCAGTACTGACGGTCAACTGATCGTTATGAATTCAGATGGGAGCAATAAAATAGCCCTGACCAAAGAAACAGGGCCAAACACATTTTTGAGTTGGTCTCGTGACGGACAAAAAATCGTTTATCAAAAATACCCACCCGATCCCAACATAAATGAACAGGATGCTGGAATCTATATCGTTGATATTGATGGCACCAACTCACACAAATTGGCAACGGATATAGATATGGGCGCAAAGAAAATCCAATGGCAAGATTCGGAGCATTTTCTCGGGGTGGGTTTCGAGCAGAAGCCAGAAGAACAACCTGAATGGTCTCTATATTGGTTCAGCGCTGACGGTAGTTTGCCATTGAAAATTTCTACCTACAGCACGCCTATCGCCGCTGTATTTGAGAAGACTTATGTGGTTGAGGGTCAAAACGCTTTATTGTGGTATTCGATTGAAGGTGACCATACACTTTTATCGCCGCCTTTGTCATCCTGGAGTTTCTCTGAAATTTGTAAAAAACCTAGCGACCCTTACCTGGAAGATACTCAACACGTCATCTCGCCTGACGGAAAATACGTATTTGTAACCATCCATTGCTGGGAAGGTCTTTTCTGGTCATATCTTGAAAGCGCAGATGGTTCGGAAATCACTCAACTAACCGGCATGTCTACATTCAATCCATCTGAATTAAAGTGGTCTCCTGACGGGGAATTTATCAGCTTTACAATCAACAGTACTAATGGTGAAACCCCATCCTCAAGCCTTTACCTTCTTGAGTTAGGAAACATACTGAAAGACCCGTCAGCAAAACCTGTGCAACTAACTGCGGATGGCGGATGGAGCACAGGCGCGGTTTGGCAGCCACAGCCAAAAAATGACGTTGTCGAAAATGTGCTGACGCCCGCGCCTCCTGCATTCTCGCTGACAGTACAGGAGGCAGAAGCATTAGCCGGATTTGATGTGCTTGAGCCATCCTATCTTCCCGAAGGTTATGCCTTCCAAGGGGCATCCTATGATCCTCAAACTCAAAAAGTTGCATTGAAATATGGCAACAATCCAAGTTTGGGCGTAATATACATTTATCAACAGCACGAAGATTTTCCCAGCGACCCGACCCTTCCTTCTCATGCAACACCCGCACCTATTGGAGATGTGATAGGAGAGTATTTCCATGGGGCATGGGTTTATGAACCAGCAGGAACAACGACTCCACGCTGGGACAGGAATGCAGATTACTACTCTCTGAGTTGGCAGAAGGATGGAATTTCCCTTGCCGTAGATTTTCTCGGAGGTGAAACGATTCCGCCCATTCAGTTAAATGAATTGACGGCAATTGCTGAAAGTATGAAATAGATTTGCAAAGTCCAACTTTTCGTTCGTGTGCAATCCGTTTTCGGTATTTACAAAGTGACAGTCACCTCACAGGTGACTGTCACTTTAAAAGAATTCAAGGGGAGGATCAATTTTGTTGAAACAGGGTCAGGCATCAGGTCAGGGGTGAGGCGTTGAACTGCATCCAAACTGGCGGTAAAGAACTGAGCATTTCTTTCATCCGAAGAGTAAAATAAAGCAACCCTGATGGGGTGAAATTCGTATTTATGGTTGCGCGTAATTTGGCGCGCAAAGGAGAAAAAATGTCTGTACTAGCTTTAATAGGTTATGCAGTAGGTGGGATTGTATTTCTCATCCTGCTGTCCGGTATTCGGTTCATCCCCAACAACCGTATCGGTATTATCGAAAAGCGTTTCAGCGGCAAGGGTTCTGTGAAGTCGGGCCTGATCGCTTTGAGTGGGGAGGCGGGTTATCAGCCGCGGATTTTGCGCGGTGGTCTGCATTACCTGATGCCCGTTCAGTACGTGGTGCATATGATGCCGTTGGTGACGATTTCGCAGGGCAAGGTGGGGTATGTGTTCGCGCGTGACGGCAAGCAGTTGGACCCTGCACAGGTGCTGGCATCGAACGCCATGGTGACGGATTTTCAGGATGTGGAAGGTTTTCTGAAAAACGAAGGTCAACGCGGCCCGCAGAGACGTATTTTGCGCGAAGGCACGTACGCGTTCAACCTTGTGCAGTTCATCGTCATCACAGAAGAGCGCATTTACACCCTGCCCCTCAGCAAGGAAGAAGGCGAGACGATCCGCGGCATGGCTGAAGTGATCGCCCAGCGCGGCGGCTTCCGCCCGGTGGTGATCAAAGATACAGATGATTCAATTGGCGTAGTCACCGTGCATGACGGACCGTCGCTCGCGCAGGGTGAGATCATCGCGCCCGTTGTCGGTGACGACCCTGACCAGGCGGACACGTATCACAATAAATTCCAGGATGCCGATAACTTCCTGCGCGCGGGCGGCCAGCGTGGACGCCAGTTACAGGTGCTGGTGGAAGGCACGTATTATGTCAACCGCCTGTTTGGAACCGTGGAGATGATTCCCAAGACCGTGATCGAAGTCGGTAATGTCGGCGTGGTCGTCTCGTATACTGGTGAAACGGGAGATGATCTTTCGGGCAAGGAATATCGTCACGGCGAGTTGGTTACCAAAGGCTATCGCGGCGTGTGGAGTGAACCGCTTCTGCCTGGCAAGTATGCGTTCAACACCTACGCAGGTAAGGTGATCTCCGTCCCGACCACGAACATCATCCTCAAATGGATTCGCACCGAGACGGGCGCGCACCGCTACGATGAAAACCTGACCGAAGTCTCACTCATTACGAAGGATGCCTTCGAGCCGTCTCTGCCTCTTTCGGTGGTTGTCCATATTGACTATCAAAAAGCCCCGCTCGTGATTCAACGGTTTGGTGATATCAAAAAACTGGTGGAACAAACCCTCGACCCGATGGTCTCCGCTTATTTCAAGAATGTGGGTCAGATGCGCACATTGATCCAATTACTGCAAGACCGCAGCGCCATCCAACAGCAAGCCAGCTCGGAGATGCGTGAAAAGTTCGCGCACTACAACCTTGCATTGGAAGAGGTGCTGATCGGCACACCCTCCTCGCCTGAAAATGACACACAGATCGAAACGATTCTGATGCAGTTACGTTCACGCCAGGTCGCGGAAGAGCAGGTCGAAACCTACAACCAGCAGGAGAAGGCCGCGGTGAAGGAACGTGAACTCCGCGAAGCCCAGTCCCGCGCGCAGATGCAGACGAGACTGACCGAAGCCGAGTTGAACATCAACATCCAGACCGACCAGGGTAAGGCGGAGTATCAACGCTCCATTCAGCAGGCACAGCAGATTCGCGCCCTGGCAGAAGCGGAAGCGGAGAAGATCGCCCGCATCGGTATCGCGCAGGCGCTTGCTACCGAAGAACAAGTCCGAGCATATGGCGGGCCGCAGTTCCAGGTGACCCAGCAGGTGCTGACCCGCTTTGCGGAAGCCATTCAACAATCCGGTGTGGACGTTGTCCCGCGTGTGGTGGTGAGCGGCGGAGGCGGTGAACAAGGCGGCAGTACTTCCAGCAATGTGATGGAAGGATTACTGACCATGCTGCTCTCCGAACGCTTCGGCGTGATGGCGAACGAAGCCGCGAAGACTCCGCGCTCTGCGGAAGCGGATGCATTGAGGGAGCAAATACGGAAGGATATGGAAAAGAAGAAGTAATAGAAAAGGGACTGGTCGCAACGACCAGTCCCTTTTTCGTTAAAGACATAAGCGCTTTATGCGATGGCGAGAGAGGATATTCAATGAAAGCCGAATAGGATGGGTGAAGGGTATAATTTCAGCAATGGAAGTTTTAGATTTAGTCAACTATAGTTACGAACAAGGTAAACGTGTTCTTGAGAAAAGGGAATCTGAAACCCTCAAGCAACAGGGTCAGTTTTTAACTCCACCGAATACTGCACATTACATGGCAAAAAGGTTGGGTCAAATTAATTCTGGCACAACGATTATTGAACCATCCGTTGGTTCTGGCGTGCTGGTGTGTGCTGTCATTGAACAACTCATCACAGAGAATCGGTCAATAGAAATTTGGCTAGATGCTTACGAAACAGACAAAGAACTCTGCGATGTGGCCCGTGATGTTCTGGCACTTGCAAGCAATAAAGCCAAACAAAGTGGAATCATAATCCATTGGCAGGTCTTTAACGAAGATTTTGTACTGGCTTGTCTGCCTGAACGCCAGCCAGCTCTTTTTGGTACAGAACAATCTCGCCGAAAGATATATAACTTTGTCATCAGTAACCCTCCTTACTTTAAACTTAATGCAGAAGACAAGCGTGTAAAAGCCCTTGCTGGAAAAATCAGTGGGCATACTAATATCTACACTGTATTTATGGCGTTAAGTACAAAACTGCTTGCTCCAAAAGGGAAAGCTTGTTTTATTGTGCCGCGCAGCTTTTGTTCAGGTGTTTATTTCTCGGAATTTCGTCGTGATCTGCTAAAAGATGTGACACCGCTGGCAATTCATGTTTTTCAATCACGTTATGATGTTTTCAAGGGAGACAAGGTTTTACAGGAAAATGTAATTTTCTCTTTCGAGAAATTGCCTCAACCAAAAGAACAAAGATATTGGGCAGGCTCTGTCAATATCTCGGTTTCCAAAGACGATTCGGAATTAAATGAAAATGTACTCAATCGTCAAGTTTCATTTCAACATTTTCTAAATGATCGAGACGGCCAGGTATTTTTTAGGTTGCCTACAGGTATTCATGATGAACAAATTCTGGAAGCCGTTGATCAGTGGGATGGTTCTCTGGAAAAATACGGCTGGCAAGTTTCCACAGGGCGGGTTGTGCCATTTCGAGCCGAGCATTTACTCAAGGAAAAATTAACAACAGGAAATGGAACAGTTCCCTTACTGTGGATGCAAAATGTCAAACCCTACCATGTAGACTATCCACTTAATGAATTTGATAAACCGCAAGCCATTTCCACGCAAGACGCTGTTTTGCTTGTTCCCAATTCAAACTATGTTTTACTGCGACGATTTAGCTCAAAGGAAGATCGCCGTCGCCTTATATCTGCGCCAATGATTGGCAAAGATTTTAATTTTCAGCAAATTGGTTTTGAAAACCACTTAAATTTTATCTATGGTAAAAAAGGCGCTCTTTTGCCATCTGAAGCCGTTGGTTTGTCTGCACTTTTCAACAGCGCAATTGTTGATCGATACTTCCGCATTGTTAATGGAAATACACAAGTCAATGCGGCAGAACTACGTATTTTATCCCTGCCACCTGTAGAAGTGATCAGGAATATTGGCGAAAAAATCCAACGGATTCCTACTCCCACTGCCGAGCAGGCTGACAATATTATTTTTTCAACACTTTGGCAAATGAAATTACTTGCTAAAGAATTTCCGATGATTCAGGAGACCAGATTAACTATGGGAAAAATAGAACAGGCTCAGGAAGTTTTGGAAGCACTTGGTTTACCCTCTGCTCAACAAAATGAAGTTTCAGCATTAACTCTTTTGGCGCTTGCCCGGTTGTCAGAAAAAGCACAATGGAAAGATGCTTCCAGTCAGAGTTTACGCGTCCATGATATTCTAGTAAAAATTAAACAGGATTATGGGCGTGAATATGCTGAAAATAGCAGGGAAACTATTCGCCGTAAAGTTTTACATCAACTTGAACAGGCGGGCATTGTTGTTCGCAACGCAGATGATCCATCACGCCCAACCAATAGTGGTTTAAATAACTATGTTTTGTCTGAATTGGTTTTAGATGTTCTGCACTCTTATGGCACATCGAAATGGAAACCACAGGTCAACAAGTTTTTTGCTCAACAAGGATCCTTGTTGGAGATTTACCAAAAAGCCAGAGAGCAAAATAAAACTCCTTTGCAAGTGGCAGATGGAAAAATTTACAAATTGTCACCAGGCAAACACAACAAACTTGAAGTTGCCATTGTCGAAGAATTTGCTCCGCGCTTTGCACCAGGAGCAAAGCTTATCTATCTTGGTGACACAGCAAAAAAGACACTTGTGTTTGATGAAACTGCTTTTATTAAATTGAACATTCCAGTTTCAGAGCACGGGAAATTTCCCGATGTGGTTTTGTACGACTCAAAAAGGAAATGGCTCTTTCTCGTTGAAGCTGTGACTTCGCATGGGCCAGTCTCGCCAAAACGCCAATTTGAACTTGAGAAATTATTTGAAAAATGTAAGGCTGCTAAAATATATGTGACCACATTTCTGGATTTTTCTACTTATAAAAAATATGCAAACGATATTGCGTGGGAGACAGAAGTTTGGATTGCGGAAATGCCATCCCATATGATTCATTTCAACGGCGACAAATTTTTAGGGCCAAGATAGCTGCGAAGTAAGTTCGCTTGACCCTGCGTGGGTGACGGATATTCGAGATCAATGTCTGAGGGCCAAAGTCCCATTTTTCTTCAAACAATGGGGCGGCGTCCAAAAGAAAAAATGGGGACGCACACTGGAAGGCCGCACATGGGATGAAATGCCAACTGGCATAAATCTGGCAGGGATATAAAAAGTGACAGTCACCTTCAAGGTGACTGTCACTTTAAAACGCTATTCGAAAGTAGCAAGAAATTCTGCAGGTGTGACTATTGGTATTTCACGAAACAAACTTAAATCCAGCAGGTCTTTATCTCCGCTGACAATATAGTCGGCTTTTCCATCCAATGCAAGCGATAAAAGCAAATTGTCATCCGGGTCGCGGCAAACATTTACAATCGTAAAAACCTGAACTCGCTCGCCATGTTCAATAATGGAATTCAAGAACGCATTGAACGTATCATCAGTCAAATTGTATTTTTTCCATATTTTGTCACGGGTAATAACCCTGGTCAGTTCTTCAAGCATTTCCTGGGAATACAACAAGGTATATTCCCCATTTCTCATGCGGACAACAACCATCCCAACGCGATTTTCAGGTTTAATAATCGTGCTGATGAATACGTTTGTATCAATTGCAACTCTCATGTTTTTTTCTTTGCCGCCGCTTGTCCAGCCCGCTTTTCCGCGCGAACTTCCTGGATTGCGGCTTCAATGTCCGCTTCAATTTCTTCATCAGAAAAATGAGCATTGAGTTTCTGCATCCGCTTCATCAGGACGTCAAACTTTTGATTCGCTTCCTCATCAGAAAACTTCTTGTACTTCAAATACTCCTCATACGGAATCAAAACCGCCTCGGGTTTACTGCCGCGCATTAAGATATAAGGGATGTGATTTTTCGTCACATCATCGAACACTGCGCGAAAACGCCGCTGTAGTTCAGTAACGCCAATTATTTGATTCATTTCTACCTCCAGAATACATATCTCAATACATATTTTACTCCCGATTTGAATATAACAAAAAGTGGCGGCCACTCAAGATGGCCGCCACTTTTTGTTTGATGTTTTTCTACCCACCTGACAGTTTTAAAAATAGAACGCAGATGAACGCAGATTTTTTGAAAAACAAGAGCAAAACGGTTTGAATCAGCGTTTTCAGCGTTCATCTGCGTCCAAAAAAACAAAGTGTCAGGTGGCTAGATGTTTTTCTACTTCACCAAATTCCTCAGCACCGTGTGCAAAATCCCGCCGTTGCGGAAGTAATTCACTTCAACATCGGTGTTCAACAACACCGTCGCTTTGAAATCAACAACTTCACCGTCAGGCCTTTTCGCCTTCACCGTGACTTCGCTTTGCGGTTTGATGCTGTCACTCAGCCCTTCGATGCTAAACACTTCGCTTCCATCCAAGCCAAGCGACTCGGCGTTTTGCCCTTGAGTGAATCTCAGCGGAAGCACGCCCATGCCCACCAAATTCGAGCGGTGAATGCGCTCGAATGATTCAGCAATAACCGCCTTCACGCCTTGCAGCATTGGGCCTTTCGCCGCCCAATCTCGGCTGGAGCCAGTGCCGTATTCCTTGCCCGCCAAAACGATTGTCGGCACGCCCGCCTCTTTATATTTCATCGCCGCATCAAAGATGGACATTTCCTGACCGTCGTACTTCGTCCAATTCCCCTCCTTCGGCGCGACCATCCCGTTCTTCAAGCGGATATTCGCAAACGTACCGCGCGCCATCACCAGATCATTGCCGCGGCGCGTGCCATACTGGTTGAAGTCCTTCGGCTGAACGCCGCGTTCCTGTAAAAATTTTCCAGCAGGAGAATCCGCGGCGATGTTGCCCGCCGGAGAAATGTGATCGGTAGTGATCGAGTCACCGAACACGCCAAGCACTCGCGCATTTTTGATCTCTTGAATGGACGGGCTATCCAAAGTCAAGGTCTGGAAGTAAGGCGGGTGATGAATGTACGTGGAATCTTCGCTCCACTCGAATAAGTCGCCTTCTTTTACTTTGATCTCCTGCCACATATCGGAGCCGGAGAACACATCCGCATATTTGGACTTGAACATCTCGGCGCGGACGTGCGACTCAATCGCCTCGCTGACTTCCTTTTGGCTGGGCCATAAATCTTTGAGATATACAGGCTGATTGTTTTTGTCTGTGCCAAGCGGCTCGTGGACAAGGTCAATGTCTACTGTGCCAGCGAGAGCGTACGCCACCACCAGCGGAGGAGACGCGAGATAATTCGCCTTCACCAGCGGATGTACGCGGCCTTCAAAGTTACGATTACCAGAAATCACCGCCGAGGCAACCAGGTCACCACTTGTGACGGCTTTTGCAACTTCACCCGGCAATGGGCCGGAGTTGCCGATGCAGGTTGTACAACCGTAGGCAATCACGTTGAACCCAAGTTTGGAAAGCGGCTCGATCAAGCCTGCGCTCTTGAGATATTCAGTCACGACCAATGAGCCGGGCGCAAGGGATGTTTTGACATAAGGCTTCACGTTCAAGCCTTTCTCGACGGCCTTCTTTGCCACGAGTCCCGCCGCGATCAACACGGATGGATTGGATGTGTTCGTGCAGGAGGTAATGGCCGCGATCACAACCGCGCCATGCTTCATGATTTGCGAGCCGCCGTTGACTCCAAATGTGGCTTCGCGATTCAAGGCATCATCGGAAAGCTCGTAGCCGCGATCTTTAATCGGGGAGGTTAATGCTTTTCGAAATGTATCCTGCATATCGGTCAGCGCGACGCGGTCTTGTGGTCGCTTGGGGCCTGCCAATGATGGGACGACAGTTCCCAAATCCAGTTCGAGCGTGTCGGTAAATTCTGGCTCGGGAGAATTCGCATCGCGGAAGAGTCCCTGCGCGCGCATGTAGGCTTCAGTGCGGGCAACTGTTTCTTCGGAGCGACCCGTTAGACGCATGTAGCGAAGCGTCTCTTCATCGACGGGGAAATATCCCATCGTCGCGCCGTATTCGGGGGCCATGTTCGCAATCGTGGCGCGATCTGTGAGCGACATGTGGTTGAGGCCTTCGCCGAAGAACTCGACGAATTTATCCACCACGCCTTTCTTGCGCAGCATTTGGGTGACGGTGAGCACGAGGTCGGTGGCGGTTACGCCTTCATTGAGCTTGCCTGAAAGTTTGAAACCGATGATATCGGGCAACAGCATGTCCATGGGCTGGCCGAGCATGACGGCTTCGGCTTCGATGCCGCCCACACCCCAGCCGACAACGCCAAGACCATTGATCATGGTGGTGTGCGAGTCGGTGCCGACGAGAGTATCGGGGAAGGCGATCACATCTTCGCCATCCACTTTGGTCATGACAACTTCGGCGAGATTTTCAAGATTGACCTGATGCACGATGCCGGTCATCGGAGGCACAACGCGGAAGTTGGTGAATGCCTTTTGTCCCCATTTCAAAAATTCATAACGCTCGCGGTTACGTGTGAACTCGACTTCGGTGTTGCGGTTGAGCGCATCGGCTGTGGCGAAGAAATCCACTTGAACCGAGTGATCGATGACGAGGTCCACGGGCACGAGCGGGTTGATCTTCTTCGGGTCGCCGCCCAAGCGCGCAACAGCGGAGCGCATCGAGGCCAGGTCAACGACTGCGGGCACGCCCGTGAAATCCTGCATGACCACGCGGCCCGGCAAAAACGGAATCCCTGGGCGTCCCCCTCTCCCTGTGGGAGAGGGGCTAGGGGTGAGGGGCGTCCACGCGGCGATGTTCTTCACATCGTCCTGTGTGATCTCCCTGTCGTTGCATTGGCGGAGGGCGGCTTCGAGCACGATACGAATGGAGTAAGGCAGTTTGCTGAGTTTTGTTAAACCAGCCTTCTCCAGCGCATCGAGCCGATAGTAGACGTATTCGGTCTTTCCCACTTTCAATACGTCGCGGGACTTAAATAGGTCTTGCATGGGTTTACTCCTTTGGTATGAGGGGTTTTTGTAGTACCGACTTACCCACAGGGCTTAGTCGGTACTACCGACTCACACCACAACTTGCGAAGAACATAAAGGAGCGCCTTTGATATCCTTGATACTGTGTGGTGGGGTTTTATTATTCCGTAAACCAGCCGCGAATGTCACGAATTCACGCGAATTGTTTTTAAAAATTAGTGAAAATTAGCGTAATTCGCGGCGAAGAATTTTGAACTGCCTACGTCATGTCTGTTTAAATTTCCCGCGCTTCGACTTCGTTCGGACGATCCTTCGGCTTCGCTCAGGATGTCCTCGCTCCGCTCAGCGCGGTTGATCTTACAACTTCAATTCCTTCTTAAGCGACGCAACCAGGCTCTCTTTTTCAATCTCCGGTAAAAACGCAGACTGCGCCGCGGTCATCACAGAGTTCTTCAACGTGTCCATCGGTACATGCAAATCTTCCACAACATGCTGATACTCGTGCGAAAGCGTAATTCTCGAAACACTGGGGTCATCCGTGTTGACCGTGGCCTTCAATCCCTTTTCCAACATGTGAAAAAGCGGATGCTCCGGCAAAGACTTGACCACCCCGGATTGATAATTACTCGTCACACAAACTTCAAAGACCGTTTCGCGTTCCTTCGCAAGCGCGGCCACGCTCTCATCTTCCAGCGCCCGCACACCATGACCAATACGCTCCGCGCCCAAATTCTCGATCGCATCACGGACGTTTTCCGCAGGCCCCCACTCCCCGGCGTGGATGGTCACATGCAGGCCCGATTGTTTCGCTTCCTTGAAAATATCATAAAACGGCTCAGACTTAAACTCCGCCTCGTTCCCGGCCAAATCCATACCCAGCAACCCATCCGTGATGTGTTCCGCCGCCAGCCAGGCCACCTGCTCGGCAAGTTCCAGGCTTTCATGGCGGTTCACCGAAGCGATCAACCCCACCTTGATTTTATATTTCTTCGCGGCTTCCTGCGCGCTGGAAATCACCCAGTCCATCACATCATGCAGGGGAAAGCCCTCCGCGCGGCTCAAGGCCACAGGCGTAAAACGCAGTTCGAGGTAGCGGCAATTATCCTTCGCCGCATCCTCCACCGCCTCGCGTGTGACGCGATCTATCACATCGGGTGATTTGTAAAATAACCGCAGGGTTTTGAACTTATCGAGAAAATTCGAGAACGTCATCGGGTCCTGGTCTTGCACCTGCACCAGCCCGCTGAGATTAAGCACCGAAACAGGAACCGTCACCCCATGCTGTCTTGCAATATCGAGCATCGTCGCAAGCCGCAGAGACCCTTCCAGGTGACGGTGTAAGTCAACTTTTGGAAGAGCAAAATATTTATTCAGGGGAGCGGTTTCGTCTTTGAACAACTCTCTGCCTCTAAAAATTAGTGACGCTTCCTCTTCTTTTTACCGCCAGCCGCGCCGCCAATTTGTACCACTGTTTCGTCTGGCGCGCTTGCCGCTTCAGCCGTCTCGATTGGAGTAATCTCCACACGGCGCGGCCTCGCCGCAAACGCGCGGCCAATCACCAAACCGCGCACATCCTCCAGTAATTGAGAAAACATTTCCGATGCGCGGCCTTTGTATTGTACCAGCGGGTCACGTTGGGCGTAAGCCTCGAGACCTATCGAAACTCTTAAGGCCTCCACCTTGGTGAGATATTCCACCCACAACTCACTGAACGCCCCCAACAACAACTGGCGATGGACTTCATTCAACACATACCTGCCAATGGATTCGGCTAACGCCGCCCGCTCAGACTCACTGAGAGTTGATACTGCTTCGTTCAGCCTCTCCTCCCCGAACCCTTCGACTCGGCTCAGGGAGCGCGCCGCGGGACCAAAGTCTGCCAGTTTCACAGCGTTCTGGCTGATGCGGGTAAACTCGCTCTGCCCCCAGGTCTCGCGCAACGCAATCTCCGCCGCTTCGAGATGATTCATCACATCCTCGACCACGGTCTCTGCTTCACTGCCTTCCAGCAATTGCGCCGCATAAAAGACATACGTAAAGCGGTTGAATATCTGCTTCACCTGCTTGTGTGTTTTCTGGTCGAAGGCAGTCCGCGCCCCTTGTGAAAGGGTCAACAGCAGGCGCAGTTTACCCGCATCGTCATTCACGGGTTCACGCTGTAATAAAACTTCAATATCACGCGCAATCTGGCTGTTCAGTCTCTCGCGCTTCTTTTCGAATGCCTCGCGCGCTGTGTTCAGCAAAATCTCCGCCAGTTCATCCCACTCCGAAGGCAGGGGGTTCGGCCACTGAACCTGCTCACCGATGCGGGTCTGAATCGCTCCGATCACCCGCGTCGCGCTGACCACCGTCAACTGGTTGGCGACGAGTTCCTGAATATCTTCCCTCGCGTCTTCGGGGTCTTCGGCCAGTGTCTTTTGAATTTCATTGTTGAACTTCAACGGCAAATGGACAAGCGCATTCACCTCTTCCAAAATCTTCTGGGGGCGGGGAGTCTCTTCCAGGTCACGCAGGCTTTGGAAATAGGCATCCAGCGCGTCTTCACGCTCAGCAATTTGAGACTGAAGACTTTCCTCGGTTTTTTCGATCAAGGCTTCAATCGCCCGCAAGGCATGGGCATATTCAGTTTCGATGGATCTGGAAACCAGGTTTAAGGTGGAAGGTTGAACGTTCTCATCAATTTGATCAACCAACAGCTTATACCCATACGAAGGGAAAAGCCCATCCTTCGAATCAAAGGCAGGCTGTACCTGGTCTAGCCAGGCAATCAACTTCCACGGGCCTTCTTCATCGGTCAGGCCAATGTCCACGCGTTTGATCACTTCGGCTTCGAGCATCTCCGCAATATCTTCGCTCAAATCTTCCTTGACGAAGATACGGTCACGCTGGCTGTAGATTTGCCCGCGCTGTTTGTTGAGCACATCGTCATATTCCAGCAAATGCTTGCGGACGTCGAAGTTTGCGCCTTCCACGCGGGTCTGCGAGCTTTCGATAATATTGCTCACCACGCGCACTTCCAACGGAAGCGAGTCGTCCACCTTGAGGCGTTCCATCAGTCCGCTCACCTGTTCGCCGCCGAACAGGCGCATCAGGTCATCTTGCAGTGAAAGATAAAAGCGCGAGGAACCGGGGTCCCCCTGACGGGCGGCACGACCGCGCAGTTGATTATCGATGCGGCGCGCTTCGTGCCGCTCCGAGCCGATTACATGCAAGCCGCCCAACTGCTTCACGCTTTCCATCTCTTCGAAATAGTTCAGGAAGAGTTTTACTTCCGCATCGTAAATTCCAAAAATGGATGGGTCTGCCTTTTGCAAAGCCTCACGGCGTTCCTGCAAGGTCATATCGAAGGGGTCTTTGTAGCCCGCCTTGCCCAGTACACGGTTGACCGCCGAAATGACTTCCTCTGCGATCTCGCCGCCGAGTTTGATATCCACACCGCGGCCTGCCATGTTGGTGGCAATCGTCACCGCGCCGAATGCGCCCGCCCCCGCAATAATCTGCGACTCTTCGGTATGCTTGCGCGCATTCAACACCTGATGCGTCACCCCACCCTGTAGTACCGACTTCAGTCGGTTCTTCGAAGTTTCAGGCAGACGCAAAATATCCAACAACGTATTTAAATTATTGTCATCGTCCAAACTGATGTTGCTCATGCCATGCGGCTTGATGAACGCCCGCAATGCGTCAGGGGAGAGTTTGTCTATCGGCTCATTGAACGGCACCAGGTCCGCAATGAGGCGGCCGTCTTCTTCAAGATTGTTTGCGCGCAGGTAATGGTCACGGATGAGAGTCAACTGCATGAGGCGGCGGATCGATTCAGCCTTGAGCCGATTCGAGAGTCGGTCGGATGATTCAACGGAGGTCGTGCCCACCAACAGCGGGCGACCCAGCGCGTGATTGCGAATGATCTCCGTTACAATCGCGCGCAGTTTGGACTCGACGGTGCGATAGATGACATCGGGATAATCTTTGCGGCGATAGAATAACGGTTCGGCCCCGCCTGCCTTTGCAAAGAATGAATACCCATAGCCGTCTTCATCTTTTGCTTTGATCTCCGTCAGCGGCGCGCCCTTGCCAAAGGATTGATATTCGAGGTTCGGGGGAATCGGCGCGACTTCGAGTTTATAAATTTTATTGAACTCTTCGGCTTCGGTAAGCGCGGTGCCGGTCATGCCCGCCAGTTTTTGATACATGCGGAAATAATTTTGCAAAGTGATGGTGGCATACGTAACCGACTCAGGCTCGACCTTCGCGCCTTCCTTTGCCTCCACGGCCTGGTGCAAGCCATCGCTCCAGCGGCGGCCGGGCATCTGGCGGCCTGTGAACTCATCCACGATGACGACCTTGCCGCCCAGCACAAGATAATCTTTATTGCGATGGAAGAGATATTGCGCGCGCAAAGCTTGTTCGAGATAGCCAGTCAGTCGCGCCTGCTCGGGAGTTAAATCCTCGGGTCTATCTGGATCGAGCAGGGTCAATCCTAAAATAGATTCGACGCGGCTGATGCCGATCTCGGTCAACGTGATGCTGCGGTTCTTTTCATCCACTTCGTAATCTTCGGGCCTGAGTTGCTTCACCACCTGTGCCATGCGCCCGTACCATTCCAGATCACCGGAGGCGGGACCTGAAATAATAAGCGGCGTGCGCGCTTCGTCGATCAACACATTGTCCACTTCATCCACGATGGCATAGTAATGCCCGCGCTGGACGCGATTCTCCAAACGCATGGCCATGTTGTCGCGCAGGTAATCGAAACCGAATTCAGAGTTCGTGCCAAAGGTGACATCCGCGCTATAAGCTTCGACGCGATCCACCATGCGGAGATATTCCTGATCCTCATGCGGTGACTCGCGCTCGAAATCCACGAGAAAGGCTTTCTTGCCGTTCTCGGTCACTGCCGCCATTTGAAGCACGCCCACAGATAAGCCCAATGCCTGATAAATGGGAGCCATCCAACGCGCATCACGCCGCGCCAGGTAATCGTTGACCGTAATCAAGTGAACGCCGCGTCCCGTCAGCGCATTAAGGTAGACGGGTAACGTCGCCACGAGGGTCTTGCCTTCTCCTGTGCGCATCTCTGATATCTCGCCGTTGTGCAAAGCCGCGCCGCCGATGATCTGCACATCGTAGTGACGCAGACCGATCGTGCGCTTGGACGCCTCACGCACCAGCGCGAAGGCTTCGGGCATGATTTCATTTAATGCATCCTGTTGCGTTTTGCGTACTGCATCGTCATCTTCGATCCCCTCCAATGCCTGCAAAACCCGCGCTTTGAATTCATCCGTCTTTGCGTGGATGGCTTCATCGCTGAGCGACTCATACTCTGACTCCAGCCTATTGACCTGCTCCACGAGCGCGCCATATTGTTCGATTGTTTTCTTTGTGGGGTCGCCACTGAATAATTTTACGAAGTTCTTAAGCATTTAAATCCCTTTCGGGAGGGGATTATAGCATGGGCAGGTTGGAGATTTGTTAGAGAAAATCAGACGTTTTTCTGCTTTTGCAGTTACTACTGTTGGGGTTAAGAAAGAGGCGGGAATTAAGAGCATCGTCACTTCGTTCAAAATATCACGGGTGATATAATCCAAAAAAATTTCCAAAGGATAAAGAGGTAAGCATGGCATACACTAATGTTACTGTCCCCCTAGATGGGGCGAAGATTTCTATTGAAAATGGGAAGTTGAATGTTCCCAATAATCCGATTATCCCGTTTGTTGAGGGCGATGGCACGGGACGCGACATCTGGCGCGCTTCGGTGCGCGTGTTCGATGCGGCGGTGGAGAAAGCCTACGGCGGGAAGCGCAAAATTCACTGGATGGAAGTGTACGCGGGCGAGAAGCCGTTCAAGATGTTCCAGAGCTGGCTGCCCGATGAAACCACCGAGGCTTTCAAGGAATTTCTCGTTGGTATTAAAGGCCCGCTCACCACGCCAATTGGCGGCGGCATCCGCTCGTTGAATGTGCAGTTGCGCAAGCTATTGGACTTGTACGTTTGCCAGCGTCCCGTGCGCTGGTACACGGGTGTGCCTTCGCCAGTGAAGCACCCCGAACATGTGGACATGGTCATCTTTCGCGAGAACACGGAAGATATTTATACGGGTATTGAATTTGCGAACGGCACAGAAGACAACAAGAAATTCAAAGAGTTGTTCAAGGAAGCCTTCCCGAAGGAATATGCGAAGATGCGCTTTCCCGATACCGCGGGACTTGGCATCAAGCCTGTTTCCATCGAAGGCACCGAACGACTCGTGCGCGCCGCGATTCAATGGGCGTTGGAAAATAAGCGCAAGAGCGTGAACTTCGTTCACAAGGGCAACATCATGAAATTCACCGAAGGCGCGTTCAAGGATTGGGGTTATACCCTGGCCAAGCGTGAATTCCGCGGACAGATCGTCACCGAGCGCGAGACTTGGATTTTGGGTAACAAGGAAGCCAACAAGAATTTAAGCGTGGAAGAAAACGCAAAAGCGATTGACCCTGGCTTTGACATGATGAGCCCTGCCCAGCAGAACGATATCAAAGGCGAAGTGGAAGAAGCCTTGAAGTTGTGGGACACCCACGGCGATGGCAAATGGAAGAAGATGCTTCTCATCAAAGACTCGATTGCTGATGTGAGCTTGCAGTTCACACTCATCCGCCCGAAGGATTACGATGTCATCGCCACGTTGAACCTGAATGGTGATTATCTCTCCGATGCATTGGCCGCGCAGGTTGGCGGCATTGGGATTGCCCCGGGCGCGAACATCAACTACGAGACGGGTCACGCCATCTTTGAAGCGACTCACGGCACTGCGCCGAAGTACGCTGATCTGGATAAGGTCAACCCTGGCTCGGTCATTCTCTCGGGTGAGATGATGCTGCGTTACATGGGTTGGGGCGAAGCTGCTGATTTGATCGTCAAAGGCATGGAAGGCGCTGTGGCGGCCAAGACCGTCACTTATGATTTCGCCCGTCTCATGGATGGCGCGAAGGAGATCAAGTGCTCCGAGTTTGGGGATGCGATTATCAAGCACATGATGTAATTAAGAAAAAATTCCACAAAAAAGGTCGGGACTTTTAGTCCCGACCTTTTTTGTCGTTTTCTAATTAGAGGCTTTTCCGAGGATTAGAAAAAAGTGAAAGGCCCATTCCAATCATTGCAATTCCTACTGGTATCGCAGTATATCGTTGAATCGCATGTGGAAGCAATGCTGCCGCAGGCGTAACAATATTGGCAATGACCAGCAGCCCGCCTGTCCAACGGGGCAGAACACGGGCGTTGAAGGTTGCAATCCCAAATAACAAACCGCCAAGAATGTAGGTTACGCCTACCAACCCGTAAATGGCTGGTAATGCCCCGATGTTCATTTCGCCGGGGAATCCGTTCACAATTCCCAGAAGGCTCTCCACATATTTCGGCGTTGATGTTGCCAAAACAGGCAGGATAAACGCCTCGGTGAAAATAAAGGCTGTCTGCAACGCCCAAGAGAGTCCCAACATGAGGTAGCCTATTAAACCAAGTCTGCCCGTTTCCTCTATTTGCCTTGCATAAATCCCTGTAAAGCCAAGCAGAAAAAGCAGACACATGAGTAACTTGATTGGCATGATGATCGCCCATGCGGTCGTTGTGACGGAGGGGAGAAAATCAGGGGGGTGGATTGGCTGAATCCCCGCATAAATGGTCCCTGCCAATAGGGCTGCCAGCCCGCTCCAGCGGATGAGTTTTATCGTTGTGATCTTGTTCGTTTTATTTTGGTTGTTTATCATTTATATTTCCTTTATAGGCGCGAATGGACTGAATTTTGCCAGAGGAATTAAAGGTGATGACATCCATCACATATAACTCATCGCTTTCATTCAAGATGATTTTCAATTCGGCGGCGACAGAATCTTGATTTTCATAGAGAAAAAGCGGCTCAATTGCAATTGATCTGGCGGCGTCAAAATTCTTACGTGTTTCTACGAGAGCGTTAGGCTTTCCGCGAACTGATATGTTCCAGTCACGTAGAATGATTTCATCATCAAACATTTCGCCAATTTCGTTGATATTTTTTTCGGCATATCGTTTTAGATAGGCAAGGCATAGTTCTTTGTTAGACATATGTTCTCCATTGCTAATGGTGAGATGTTTTTTTAATCTTGGGTCAGGTTTGTGCATCTTCAGGGTGATAGGAAAAGATCTCTTCCAAAGGCACTCCAAAAACGTGCGCGATGCGAAAAGCCAACTCCAACGACGGGGAATATTTGTCCTGTTCCATGGCGATGATCGTTTGGCGGGTCACGCCGACTTTTTCTGCCAGTTGCTGCTGTGTCATCTCATCGCGGAAAAAGCGTAACTTCCGAATGTTGTTGCTGATCCTGCCTCTTTCCATTTTAGAATCCTCTCCGATAGAGGGTAAGCCGCCAAACATCGGCAACAATTTGAGAAAGAATTCCGAAGAAGATCAAGGAGCCGAACATCATCAACGGCGACTGACCAAAGACGAAGGTCAGCATGGAGAGCGCGACTCCGATCGAGGAGAAGGTGTAAGCCACACGAGTCCCTTTCAGGTCAATGATCTGATCGCGCTCATCTTGAATATCTTCGATTTGTGGATCCTCATTCGTGCGGATTTTATGAACTATGCCGCCTGCAATATGAGTGAAGATGGTCAGGAGAATGGTTCCGACAATAGCGAGCAAAGCGATGATGCCCCATAGTCGAAATAGGTTTGTTGCGTTGAAGCTTTCAGTTTGAATCATTTGCAGAACCCTGAGCAAGTAAACGAACAGGATGGTGGTGAAGGCGGACAACGAAGCGACGATATTTTTCTCTTGAAATGACATTTTTGCCTCTTTTCTATTGTATGTTATACGTTACTTATAGTAACGTAGTTTTTACTAAATGTCAAGTATTTCTTACATACTCAAGAAGCCTTGAGTCGAGGGAAAAACGAAAATGCGACCCTTATGGAGGGTCGCATTTCAATTCAAAAGGGCAAATGTATTTGTAAATCTCTTTACTTCACATCCACAAGTTCCACGTCAAAGACGAGCGTCGCATTGGGCGGAATGACTCCGCCTGCGCCGCGTTCGCCGTAGGCCAGGGCGGGCGGGATGATGAGCTGGGCCTTGCCTCCGACTTTCATGAGGGCGATGCCTTCGTCCCAGCCTTTGATCACGTTGCCGCGTCCCAATTGAAATTCAATCGGTTCACCGCGGGTGACGGAGCTGTCAAAGACTTTGCCATCTTGAAACTTGCCTGTGTAATGCACATGAACGGTCTTGCCAGCCACGGCTTGCGCGCCTGTGCCAGCTTCCACTTCGATGTATACTACCCACGGTCACAAATTGCGCTTTTGCGCAATGGGGATTCGGCGGGCTTAAGCCCTGCCTCAGTTCGTTGAAGTCCGCTAAAGCGGACTAGCCCGAAGGGCTTCCATGTACTGAGCAGGGGATTTATCCCCGCGGTCAACGCGAATTACGCAAATTGGGCGAATATCGCGAAAAAATTGAATCATCTTAAAAAGAAGGGGAAACGTCCCGAAGGTTTTCTTGAAAAACCTGTTGGGCCGTTCAAACTATCGGGATGGTGTATCGTCATCCTCAAGTTATTGGGAAGATACAAAAAATTCGCGTTAAGATTTTCGGTCTTTGAAGGCGATGCCCATAACAGCCGCCTGCCCACTCTTTACACAGGAGCCGGGTTTTTTAGAATAAAACATGATTCATGATGCGGTCATAAAACCCTACGGCTATCCATCTTCCCATTCCATGACAAACATCACTAACCTAAACCACTTAATAATCCTACAATAAAGTCCAATTTGGCGATTCTTCATCTTTTTACGAGGAGAATGTTGTTCATGGAAGTATACAATCACGATCTGGTAATTTTAGGCACGGGTCTGGCGGGTCTGCGCGCCGCGTTGGAAGCCGCCCAGCAAAGCAAAGGGGAACTGGATATTGCTCTCGTTTCAAAACTTCAATTGATGCGTGCCCACTCGGTTGCGGCTGAGGGCGGCACTGCCGCAGTGATGCGGCAGGACGAGGGCGACAGCTACGAACTGCACGCCTGGGACACCGTCAAAGGCTCGGATTTTCTCGCCGACCAAAATGTGGTGGATTTCTTCGTGCATGATTCGCCCAGGGAAATTCTGCATCTCGATCACTGGGGCATTCCCTGGTCGCGGATGGAAGACGGGCGCATCGCACAGCGACCGTTTGGCGGGCACACGTTTCCCCGGGCCGTTTTCGCCGCTGATAAAACAGGCTTCCTCGAAATGCAAACCTTGTATGACACGTTGATGAAACATACAAAGAATATCAACCGCTACGACGAAGGCTTTGTCACTTCCATTCTTATTGAAAACAATCGCTTCGCCGGGTTGACGATGATCGACATGATCAACGGCCGTCAGGTGTTGATTCGCGGCAAAGCGCTCATCATTGCCGCAGGCGGCGCGGGACAGATATTTGGGTTCACCACCTACTCCGAAACCGTGACAGGGGACGGGCTGGCAATGTCCTACCGTGCGGGGCTTGCGCTCAAAGATATGGAGTTCATTCAATTCCACCCAACTGGATTAATCCCCAGCGGAATTTTGATGACCGAAGCCTGCCGCGGCGAAGGCGGCACGTTGCTCAACAGCAACGGCGAGCGCTTCATGGGCAATTATGCCCCCTCCAAAATGGAGCTGGCCCCGCGAGATATGGTCTCCCGCTCCGAGATGACCGAGATCGAAGCAGGCCGCGGCTTCCCCGGGCCTGAAGGCCTGGATTTCATCCATTTGGATTTGCGCCATCTCGGCAGGGACAAAATTCTCGAACGCCTCCCGCTCATCCGTGAAGTGACCATCAAACACATCGGGCTTGATCCCATCGAAAAGCCGATCCCGATTCGGCCTGTGGCACATTACACCATGGGCGGCGTACACACCGACATCAAAGGTCATACCGCTGTTGAAAATGTTTGGGCGGCGGGGGAAGTTGCCTGCGTATCGTTGCATGGCGCGAATCGACTTGGCGCGAATTCAACAGCAGAATGCCTGGTATGGGGACGAGTGGTTGGAGAAGAGGCGGCGCGGTATTGCGCGAATGCTTCAGCGGCGGAAATGCCCAAAGACGCCGAGCAGGAATGGGCGAAGATCGATGCGCTTTTCCAATCCAAAGGCGGCGAGGACCATTATCAGATCCGAAAAGAATTAAGAAAAAATCTGGATGCCACAATGGGCGTCTTCCGCACGGGCGGGCAAATGCAGGCGGGCTTGAACAAAATTCGCGAGTTGAAGGAAAGATATAAATTTATTTCGTTGAAAGACAAAAGCCTGCGCTACAACACCGATTTGGAACGCGCCATCGAAACGGGCTTCATGATCGACGTGGCCGAAGTGGCGACGCTCGGCGCGTTGACCCGCACCGAATCACGCGGCGGACATGCGCGCCGCGATTACAACCTGCGCGATGATGAAAATTGGTTGAAGCACACCATGGCGCATTTCACGAGCGGCGGCCCGCGTTTGGATTACAGCCCTGTGGATATTTCCATGTGGAAACCTGTGGAGAGAAAGTATTAAATTTCGTCCTGAGCGAAGCCGCACGCCCTGCCTTTTGTGCGGCGTAGTCGAAGGACAGTTTCTGAGGAATAATTATGAACTCAAATAAACCAACTGCCTACAACAATAGACTTGGACTCAAAGGCTGGGTGTACGCGGGGCGTTACACTTTTGAGCGGTATTTGTATCTGGGGCATCGCCTTTCAGGCATGGGACTCATTGCATACATGGTTCTGCACATCATCGAAACGGCCAACCGGATGCGCGGCGTGGAAGCGTGGCAGGGGTTGATGGCGCTCTTTGCTTCCTGGCCGTTCAAAATCATCGAATACCTGCTCTTTGCGGCGGCGGTTTTTCATGCCATGAATGGCGTGCGCCTGCTGATGACCGAACTGGGATTCTTCCTCGGCAAGCCGAAGGAGCCTGTCTACCCATATTCATCGTCGGTGATGCGGCACCGCCCGTTGACATACATCATCATGGCGTTGGCTGGTCTGCTCATCATCCTTGGCGGTTCGAGTTTGTTCTTTCCGTAAAATCTTCGCCCTGAGCGGAGGGTCGAGTGTTTGTCGAGATCCGAAGTCGAAGGGGGCGCGCAAGTCAATGCGTTTCGACTGCGCTCAACGCGAATAGGAGAATTATTATGCGCGAAACACGTTTATGGTCTTTACATTTGCTTGTCATTCCAATCATTGCGATACTGCTGGGGGCGCACTTCGCTCTCATGCACTACGCGCCCATCTTTTATGGCGTGAGTGTGGAAGAGGCGCGCAATTTCGAAACAATGATCGAGCGCGGAAAGAGCGTGGCCCAACTTGTGCTCTACATTTTATTGCTTGCGGCGGGCCTGTACCACGGGCTGTATGGAATGCGCGGAATACTCCGCGAACTGCCGCTTACCCCGGCGCTGGCAAAACTTGTGGATTGGGGCATTCTTTCGTTCGGGATTTTCATTTTCGCGCTCGGCGCCTACGTCACCTGGTGGACGTTTAGTTTCAAGATCGGAGGATGACTTTATGATTGATAAGACAAATACCCCGCGTGAGATTACCTTCCGCCTCCGCCGCTTTAACCCTGAAACTGATTCCGTTCCCCATTGGGATTCCTACGCCTTGAACGTCCCTGACGGGATGACCGTGCTCGAGGCTCTGCACCAACTCAAGGCGGAGCAGGAACCGACTCTCGCCTGGCGTTCGTCCTGCCGCATGGGAGTCTGCGGTTCGTGCGGCATGTTCATCAACGACCTGCCGATGCTGGCCTGCCAGACCCAGGTTTTGCATCTCGGCACGGATGTGGTCAGCGTTGCGCCGCTTCCGAATTATCCAAATGTCAAAGACCTTGTGCCAAATTTGGAGCCGCTTATCGAAAAACATGCGGCCATCAAGCCCTTCATCATTCACACTAATTCCAAAGAGATCGACGAACCCACTGGCGAGTTTCTGCAAACTGCCGAAGAACGCGAATCGATCAGCCAGTTCACCCATTGCATCAAATGTGGACTTTGTCTCGCGGCCTGCCCGACGGTTGCAACAGACCCGCTCTTCCTTGGGCCTCAGGCATTGGCGCAGGCCTACCGCTACACCGCCGACAACCGCGACTGCGGCTTGCATGACCGCCTTGAAGCCATCGATGTTTTTCACGGGCCGTATCAATGTCACCTGGCGGGGGCGTGCTCGCAGGCTTGTCCCAAAGGCGTTGACCCTGCCTTTGCCATCCAATTGCTCAAACGTACCCTTGTGCTGGACAGCATTGGCTTTGGCAAAAGAGAGTCCTCTCTTGCGAAGGTGATGCCGCTGGCGGATGTGGTGAAGGCCATCGAGGAGTTCGCGCCGCCGAAGAGGACGGTGTAAGAGCAAGTTATCAGTTGTCAGTTGTCAGTGAGCCCAGACCTCCGAGTTCTTACATCGTCCCCTTTGGGGAAAGAACTCGGAGGTTTTATTTTCAGGATGCAAATCTACTTCTTCTTTTTCTTAGCCGCACTCTTCTTTGCAGGCTTTGAAGCCTTCTTCCCTGCTACTTTCTTCACAGGTTTTGCTTCTTTCTTCTTTCCTTCTTTCTTTGCCTTCTCAGGCTTCTCTTCCACTACTTTTACAAACCTCTCCACTGCCCACCCCACCGCGAGACCGGTAATCGTCTCGCCTGGTTTCACTTCGACAACCAAATCTCCCTTGGACGAGGCGCGTTTTCTCACGGCGGCCAGGTCCAGCCTTGCGGATTTCGCCGCGCCCTTGCTCATGTGGATGGTGGCGACGTGATTCGGTTTTCCGCTGATGATGGCGGCAAGCGTAACCTTGCCCGGCAAGTCCCACGCGACAACGCCCTTGCCATAGCGTCCCTGTTTGGGGAAATCTTTTTCGTCAACGCGCTTGGCTTTGCCTTCACTCGTCAGCAGGAATATCTCACCTTCGGCGGGCAGGATTTCCATGCCAACTACTTCATCTTTATCTTCCAACTTGATCCCGTTTACACCCGCCGCGACAAGTCCCATCGGGCGCACGTCATCTTCCTTGAAGCGGATCGCCATGCCGCTGGATGTAGCGAGCAAAATCTCTTTCTTTTTCCCATCTGTGAGACCAACCCAGCCGAGTCTGTCGCCTTCGTTGACGCGTACCAGAATAAATGTCTGCGCAGAAGGGCCGGGCAATTCTGAGATCAGGCTTTTCTTGACCATGCCAAAGCGCGTGGCCGTGATCACGCAAGTCTCTGCGCCCAACGAAGATTTATTCGCAGGCAGTGCAAACACAGCCGCCAGCGGATCGTTCTCAGTGAGCGGCGCAACCTTGTAATACATCGAGCCTTGACTCAATTTTTCCGCTTCGGGGATGAGGTGCGCGGCAACTGCGGCGGCCTTGCCCAGCTTGCTGACGAAATAGATCGTATCTGTTGTGGAAGCCTTCACCAAAAATCTCGGCGCGTCATTGCCCGAATGTTTCGGTTGTTTGTCATCGTGCGTGCGTGAGACGAGTCCATCGTCCGTGACGCCGATCCACACCGTTTGCTGAGGGAGCAGGTCACGCGTGGTTAATGCGTTTGTGGTTTTCGCGCCGTGCTTCAAGTTTACGATCTGCGTGCGGCGGCGGTCGCCATAGGCGGCTTTTACTTTCAGCAATTCGTCCGCCACCACGCCGCGCATCAACTTGGGTGACTTCAACAAAGTCGTCAATTCCTTGATGACCGCGGCCACTTCCTTGTATTCGGTTTCGATCTTCTTGCGTTCGAGCGCGGCCAGCCTGCGCAATTGCATGTCGAGGATCGCGTTGGCTTGCAACTCTGTCAGCTTGTAGCGCTTCATCAGTTTTTGCCGGGCAGTTTCAACGTCTGGCGCAGAGCGGATGATGTTGATAATCTCATCCAGATTCTTTAATGCGATCAAATATCCTTCGAGGATGTGCGCGCGGGCTTTGGCTTTATCCAGATCGAATTCAGCGCGGCGTTTCACAATGGTGATGCGGTGCTCGATGTAAACGCGCAGAGCCTGCTTGAGCGTGAGCGTGCGCGGCTCGCCATCCACGAGCGCGAGCAGGTTAATGCCGAAGGTGGTTTGCATGGGCGTGCGTTTGTAAAGATCGCGCAACACGATTTCGGGATTGGCATTCTTCGTCATTTCAAGGACGATGCGCATTCCCTGGCGATCCGATTCATCGCGCAGATCGGACAGGCCTTCAAGATGTCCATCACGCGCGAGTTCTGCAATGCGCTCGATCAAACTGGACTTGTTGACCTGATACGGTAATTCTGACACAATGATTCGGCTTTTGCCTCTTTCCATCTCTTCGACATGCGCCTTGGCCTGCACGGTCACCCGCCCGCGCCCCGAACCATACGCAGACTCGATTCCATCCTCGCCCTTCTCTTGGATGATAAGGCCGCCCGTTGGAAAGTCCGGGCCTTGCACGAACTTCATCAATTGCTCAACATCGATGTCGTCGAGCTTTTCCCAGCGTTCGATCATATAGATGGTGGCGTCCACGATCTCGCTGAGGTTATGCGGCGGAATGGATGTTGCCATACCCACGGCAATACCCGTTGCGCCATTCACCAATAGATTCGGAATTGCGGCGGGTAAAACATGCGGCTCTTCGAGTGTGTCATCAAAGTTCGGGACGAAGTTGACCGTTTCTTTGTTCAGGTCAAAAAGAATATCGAGCGCGGCAGAAGTGAGACGCGCCTCGGTATAACGCATGGCCGCAGGCGGGTCGCCATCCACAGAGCCGAAGTTCCCCTGACCATCCACCAGCAGGGTGCGCATGGAAAAATCCTGCGCCATGCGCGCCATGGCTTCGTACACAGACGAGTCGCCATGCGGATGATATTTACCCAGCACTTCGCCGACGATACGCGCAGATTTTTTATACGCCGTATCTGCGCGAATGCCCATGTCGTACATCGCGTAGAGAATACGCCGCTGTACGGGTTTGAGTCCATCGCGGGCATCGGGCAGGGCGCGTGAGACGATGACGCTCATGGCGTAATCGAGATACGACTGCTGCATCTCTCTATCAATGTCTATTTTTCGAACGATACCAAGTTCCATGGCTGCTCCCAAAATCTTTTAAACACGAAGGACACTAAGATACACAAAGGAAAACCAAATCTTCGTGCTTTTTGTATTCTTCGTTGTGAATGTATGTTCTATTGCGGGGCTTATCTTACGGGGAAAGGGAGGAAGCGTCAAGACCATGCCGCGTGTTTCACCGACTTTCTTTTTATGTGGCAAAATAGAACCATGAACCAGAACAACATCATTCAAAAAACAGCCGAATACATCAAAGCGGAATTTTCAGACGATTCCTCGGGACATGACTGGTGGCACATCCATCGCGTCTGGAAGAACGCCATCACCATTTGCGAACATGAAAACGCGGATCGATTCATCGTGGAACTCGCCGCCCTGCTCCACGATTTGGATGACTGGAAGTTTAACGACTCAGGCGATGAAACCCCGCTTCGCGCCCGTGCCTGGCTTGAGTCCTGCTCCGTAGACATCCCCACCGCTGAGGCAGTCTGCGAGATCATCACGCACATCTCCTACAAAGGCGCGGGCGTGGAAAATAAAATGAACAGCCTCGCAGGCTTCATCGTGCAGGATGCAGACAGGCTCGACGCCATCGGCGCCATCGGCATTGGCCGCGCCTTCGCCTATGGCGGCTACAAAAACCGAATGATGTACGACCCCGATTCCCCACCGCAGATGCACGCAAGTTTTGAAGAATACAAAAACAGCAAAAGCGCCACCATCAACCACTTTTACGAAAAACTGCTTTTGCTAAAAGACATGATGAACACAAAAACCGCCAAACGAATCGCGGAACAGCGGCATGATGTGATGTTGAATTTTTTAAATCAGTTTATGAATGAATGGGATGGCAGAGATATTTTGAAAGACATCAAGGAGTAACCATGAAAAAAATGAAGACTACGCAAATGGGATTCAGCCTCGTCCTTATCCTGGGATCGATCCTGGCGTGCAACATCGTCAGCCCGACGAATGTCCCAACCCAAGAAGCGACCCAGCCGCCAACGGAGCCTCCCGTTGTCACCGTCCCCCCAACCGCGGGGGATGATCAGGCTGGCTCCCCCGGCCTCGGCGACTCGCTTTACCCCGAATTTGGCAACGGCGGCTACGACGCCAAAACCTACACCCTCGATATCATCGTCACGGACGTTGCCACCAGCAGTCTCGAAGCTGTCACCACCATCGAGGCCGTCGCCACGCAGGAGTTGAGTCGCTTCAACCTGGATTTTGCCGGGTTCGAAGTGACCAGCCTAAAGGTCAATGAAGAAGCGGCGCAGTTCGAGCGCAAGGGACAGGAGCTAACCGTCATCCCATCCCAGCCGTTGAAAAATGGCGCAGAGTTCACCGTCGCTGTGGAATATCAGGGCATTCCCGAAAGCATGGAATCGCAGGCTCTGCCCTTCCCCACCGGGTGGATCGCGTATGATGGCGGTATCTTCGTCTTGAGCGAGCCGGACGGTTCTGCCAGCTTTTTCCCCGTCAACGACCACCCGCTCGACAAGGCAATCTACACGATCATCGTGACGGTTCCAAAACCCTACGAAGTTGCGGCCAACGGTCTGCTCGAGGAAACGAAGGATAACGGCGATGCAACCACCTACCGCTTTGAAGTGCGCGACCCCATGGCAAGCTACCTGACCACCATCAACATCAATGATTTCGATGAGGAGACAATGGAATCGGAAGGCGGTGTGCCCATCCGAAATTATTATGCCGCCAGCCTGCCCGATGACGTGAGCAAGCCGTTCGCGCGGCAGGGCGAGATGATCGATTACTTCAGCGGGCTGTTTGGCGAGTATCCCTTCGAGGTGTACGGCTCTCTCGTGATGGACACGGAATTTGGCGCCGCGCTCGAAAACCAGACCATGTCCATCTTTGGCATAGACATGGTGAACACCCGGGACATCGAAGGCACCGAGGCTGTGGTTGCGCATGAACTCATGCATCAATGGTTTGGCGACAGCGTCAGCGTGGCGGATTGGGGAGACATCTGGCTCAACGAAGGCTTTGCCACTTACGGCGAGGGCTTATGGGTCGAATATCTTCATGGAAGCGAAGGGCTGAATGGATGGGCGGTGGGCCTGTACAAAGAAGTGAGCGCCTATCCAGAATATTATCCTCCGCCTGGCAGGCCTGCCGCCAATAACCTCTTCAACGGCGGCGTTTACCTGCGCGGCGGGCTGACCCTCCACGCTCTGCGGCTTGCCGTGGGTGATGAAGCCTTCTTTGAAATCCTGAGCGTCTATTACGACCGCTACAAATTCGGCAACGCATCCACAGCAAATTTTATTCAGGTGGCGGAGGAGGTCAGCGGCAAAGACCTGGGCAGTTTCTTCGAGGCCTGGCTCTACGAAAATCAACTCCCGCCTATTCCAGAGCTTGGGCTTGAATAACCAGCTTACGCGCCCTCATACCCTAACGGGCACTTTCCCCAACCCTTCCCCCGAAGGGGAAGGGAGTCTCCTCTCCCTTCGGGACGTGTGCCCGTAAGGGTAGAGGGTTAGGGTGAGGGAGCGTAGGTCACTTATTAAGTTCAAACACCAGCGCGCGCTCAGACTCATACACCAGCATATTCATCCCCGAACTGCGGATGGAAACCCCCAGGCTCCGCAGAGAAACCGCCAATTCATCTTTGTCATCCTCATCGGGAATCATCACGACCAGATAATCATAGTCCACGCCATTGCGCGCAGACCATTCGTTCAAACAGCGCGCATCCGCGCAATGCTGAAATTCGGCCAATTGCCCATGCCAGGCGAAAAAATTATCCGCCAGAGTCCACTCCAGGCCTTGCAGGGTTGTCGCGCTGAATTGGCCTGTCAACGCGGGGAACCATTCCTGCAACGGGTCAGACATCGAAAACTCACGCCCCGTTGCCAGCAGAAAAGTTTTGTCTTCGCCCACATTGGAATTGACCCACTCGATCATTTTCAATTCCCCGCCCTTCAAACTTGTGTTGATCAACTGAAAGTCTGTGACGATGGCAACAAGCAGGAACCAGAACATCGCGCCAAAAACAAGCGCCTGACTACTGCGCCTCATTAACGTAACTTCGGCCTGTTCGCCGTCCGAACGGCCCATCCACGCGGACAGTTTGAGCAAGCCCGCACCCGCCAGCATAGACACAGCCAGCAAAGCGATTCCACTTCCACCACGCGGGTCGATCAGATAGGCAAGAACAGCCCAGGTAACGGGGAAAAAGTTTCGTTGTTTGAAAAAGATATAAACGCCGATGACGGTTAATATCGACGCCAACCCATCAAGCTGAAAATTTGACAAATAAGATTCAAGAGTCCGCTGGCTGGTTTGGCCTGCCGACAACAAAGGCTGTAACCCGTGATTCAGGAAAACCGTTCCCCACCAGGGGGAGGTGAGCAGAGCCACGCCAGTCCCAACGAAAACAGCAGAAATGAATCCGCGCTTGTTGAAGCCGTAAAAGAGGAAGATCAACGCGCCGCCGAGAACTGCGTGCAATGCCGTTTGCGGATGACTCAACACCGTCCCTGCGCCGAAGAGAATGGTGAGGATTAAATGTTTGTTTTTGTATTCCCTGAATAATTGAATTGCCTGCCACAGCATCAACAGCAAAAACAACATGCCGAAGGAGCGGGTCACTCCGCCGCCCATCACCTGCCAGAGGAAGGAGCGTGAAGCAAGCGCGTAGATCATCGTGGCGAGGGATGCGAGGGTGCGTGAGGGGAGAGTCTCTTTGGCGAAGAGATAAAAGACGAGGATGGAGAAGGTGTTGACGAATGCCGGGAGGTAAAGAAATGCCCATAGGTCAGAGCCAGATGTGAGCGCGGAAAGAAGCGCGGTGATGTAAAGTCCAAGCGGCGGGTAGGCGAAGGGAATATCCGCATGGTTGTAGGTCGTGAATTGCGGCAGGGCGTATCCGTTCGCTTTCAAATCCTGAACCATCGTGTAAAACATGCCGCCATCATTGAGCGGAAATCCATTCGAGAGGACGGGGTAAAAACGGACGATTGCGCCAAAAAGCAATGCGGTAAAAAGTAAAAGCGCGGGGAGGTCGGGTTTGCGGTTCATGCTATTGAATTTTGAAAATTTCGCGGATGATGGGCGTGAGGCCGCTGAAGAAAAATTCCACCGAGATGACCATGACGATGAGACCCATCAGGCGCAGCATCACCTTGTTGCCGTTCTCGCCGATGAGATGTGTGACCTGTTTTGCGCCGATCAACAAGACGTAGGTGATGAACATGATGAGAATGATGATGCCCAGCACGATGCTTGATTCCATTGTGGATTTTGATTCGTTCATCAAAAGAATGGACGTGGTGATCGCGCCCGGCCCGCAGACGATGGGGATGCCCAGCGGCGTGATGGAAATGTCGTTGATGTATTCGTGCGTGGTTTCATCGTCGAACTGGATGCGGGTGAGGCGGGCTTGCAACATTTCGTAGCCCATGAAAAAGAAGATCACGCCGCCCACCACCCGCAGGCTGTTGACCGAGATGGAGAAGAAGCGAAAAATCCACTGGCCGGTGAGCGCAAAGGCCAGCAGGATGACCAGCCCCGTGAAGACGGCTTTGCGCGCCACGCGGTGAGACTCGTGCGGCGAGAGTTTGGCGGTCATGGCTGTGTAAACGGGCACCACGCCGATGGGGTTGACCATGGTAAACATGGACACAAAACTAAGCAGGGCAAATTCAAAAAGGGGCGAGGCGGTCATAAAACTCCTATTGCATGGATTGAAATTTTTCATTTGCTACCGTACATTTTCCTCGTAAAAAACCCTAAAGGTCTTTCTTGCCAATCAGGAGTTTGCAAAGGGAATGGAGACCTTTAGGGTTTGGATGTACGGTAGAGAAATTTTTCAAAGATTGTAATGCTTTTTGGGTTGAGAAATAATCAATCCGCAACTTTTTTTCAAACCGCCTGTATTAATGTTATGCGTACCATAAAAAACATCCTGCTTGTCCTGGCCACAGGCTACATCTTTGTCTATTTTTCCGAGCATCTTTTTTGGGCGCGCATCCGCCCCGATGATTCACTCAAAAACTGGGTCAGCGCATGGGTCGCCTACTCGCTCATGGCCTTCGTTTTTCTCTTCCTCGTCGCGCAATTCAAAATCAAAACCATCTGGCCGCTCTTCCTCGCGGGCGCGGTGTTCGGCTGGTTGGGCGAAGGCATCGTCGTGCAAACCGCCTACGAGATGCTCCCCCTCTCGATATCATTTACAGGACTCGCCTGGCACGCGCTCATCACCGTCTGGATCGGATGGTATGCGATTCAAAAATCATTGACCGCCCCCGCCTCATCCCCGACCTTGAAACTGGTTGCCGCCATTGGGGCCTGTTCGGCCCTTTGGGCGATCAACTGGTGGCTCGAGCCGGATGGAGGAGTCGCGTCCATTACAGAGTATGCGCAGTTCTCGTTCATCACCACAATTCTTGTGATCATTTCATACTGGCTGGCAAACTGGGGCGCATCCGCGCCATTCCAACCCAAACGCTGGGTGACGATTCTGATCTCGGCGATTTTCATTCTCTACTTTGCTTTTGTCACTGTGCCAGCCTCGCCAATTTCCATTCTTGTCCTGCCTGTTTTGCTGGGGCTGGTTTATTTCGGCTTGCAGAAAAATCCCGAAAAAGAAGGCGAAGGATCATTGCTCGATCAATTTGGAAACCGCATTCCCGCCTGGAAGTTTCTCCTTCTGTTCACTTTGCCTGTCGTCAACGCCGCCTGCTATGCGCTCGCGCTGACTCTCAACCTACAATGGCACACCAACTGGATTCTCTACCTCATCACCACGCCGCTTGGATTCATCCTGTTCTTCGTCAGCCTTGTTAAAACGGGAAAGCGCAACATCGTGCCCGAACTTGGGTATTTGTGACCGTGGGTATTATATAATCCACCATCATGACTCACAAAAAATTCATCCTTGTCACCGGCGCAACGGGCTACGTTGGCGGGCGGCTTGTGCCGAAACTGCTTGAAGCGGGCTATCGCGTACGCTGTCTCGTGCGGGACCCGTCCCGTTTGCAAGAACGTAGCTGGCTCAACAAAGTGGAAGTGGCGCAGGGCGATGCGCTCAACCACGATGAACTCGTGAAGGCCATGCAGGGCGTCTCCATTGCCTATTACCTGATCCACGGGATGCAGGGAGGCAAGGTCAATGCCGAGCGTGATTTGCAAGCCGCGCGGAATTTTGCCCAGGCCGCGGAGGATGCTGGCATCGAACGCATCATCTACTTTGGCGAACTGGTAGACCCGACCTCGCATCTTTCCCCTTATTTGCGGGCCAGACATGAAACGGGCTATTTACTGCGCTATGGAAAAGTGCCCGTCACAGAAATTCGGGCAGGCATGATCGTCGGCTCAGGCTCCGCCCTTTTTGAAATGATCCGCTATCTGACGGAGCGCGAGCCGCTGTTGATCTGTCCCGCGTGGTACTTCTCGCAGGCCCAGCCAATTGCGATCCGCGACGCGCTTTCCTATCTGGTGGATACACTCAAAACGCCCGATACGATTGGCCGCGTCATCGAAGTTGGCGGCCCCACCCGCCTCACCTATGCAGACATGCTCATGGGCTACGCAAAGGAACGAAATTTAAAACGCTGGCTGATCCGCACTCCATTTTATATGCCGCGCCTCTCGGCCTATTGGGTACACATGGTCACGCCGATCCACTGGCGGGTGGTTGCGCCGCTCATCGAAGGCCTGCGAGACAACCTCATCGTGCGGGATGATACGGCCAGGAAACTCTTCCCGCAAATTCAGCCGATTGATTTCCAAACCGCCGCGCATCTCGCACTGGGGCGCATCCAACGCGACCATGTGGAGACGAGCTGGTCTGACGCATTGGTCACCGCCTTGGGCGATTTCAAACCCTACGAGTTCACGGTGGAAGAGGGACTCTTCATCGAACGCAGGCAGGTAATCCTCGACCTTCCCGCAGAGACTGTCTTTCGCGCGTACATAGGCATCGGCGGCGGGCGCGGCTGGCTTTACATGGACTGGGCCTGGGCCATGCGCGGCTGGCTGGACAAAGCCATCGGCGGCGTCGGTCTGCGGCGCGGACGCCGGCGCCCGGACGAAATCCACACGGGTGAGGCGCTCGATTTCTGGCGGGTTGAAACTATGAAAAAAAACGAAAAGATGCTTCTGCGCGCCGAAATGAAATTACCCGGCAAAGCCTGGCTGCAATTCGAGTCCACACCGGCGCCGGAAGACAAAAAGAAAACCGTGTTTACCGTCACCGCTTATTTTGAGCCGCACGGCCTCTTTGGGTTTTTGTACTGGTACGCCATGTGGCCCTTCCATAAATTCATCTTCGATGGTCTCACCAGCAGGCTGGCCTCCCGCGCACGAGTGCTGGGGCATTCGTATTAACGAGCGCTTTTCTTTTGTACACGGAATTAACAACTGATGTTACGCAGTTTATTCGCTCACCTTCCGCAGTCCATAATCCCGAAGGGATGGCAGGATTATAGAAAATGGCGCGAAAGAATCCAAATCCCGAAGGGATAATATTGATTTTACAAGCGATGACACCCCTTCGGGGTCATAAGGCCTTTTGCGTAACATCAGTTAACAAACAACACGGAAAAGACTGAAAACTAATCACTAATCACTGCCTACTGATTACTGAAAACTGATCACTAACCACTAACCACTGAATACTTTTCCACCAAACGGGGTTATAAAACTCATGACAAACATTCTCCTCCCCATTCTCGGTTATTTGCTCGGCTCGCTTCCGTTTTCGATCTGGGTCACGCGCTTCGTCAAAGGCGTGGATGTGCGCGATGCGGGGTCGGGCCATGCCACCACAACCAACACCATCCGCCAGGCTGGGTTTGGATGGGGGGCGCTGGTCTTTATTCTGGATATCGCAAAGGGATTTCTGCCAACTTTCGTTGCCATGAAATTTAGCGGCAATCTGTGGGTAATTGCGTTGACCGCGTCCTTCGCTGTGATCGGACATTGCTGGCCGCTGTTTGCAAATTTTCGCGGCGGGATGGGCCTGGCAACCGCCGGCGGCGCGTTTCTGGCTGTGAACCCGCTGGCCTTTTTGGTCTGCATTGGGCTGTTGATTCTGCTTGTGCTGGTCATCCGTCACTCGGCGCGGGCGAGCGTTTTTACTGGCATCCTTGCCGCCCCCGCGTTGTGGATTTTGCAGATCCGCGATGCGGCCTTTTGGGTGGCGCTCGGCGCGGGGCTGGTGATTGCGGTGCGCTTTTTGATCGATTGGAATCGCAAGTATCGGGAGTTGTGGTTGGATCAGGAGAAAAGCTCGGGCTGAGATTCTGTCAATGGGTCAGCGGGCAGGTTGGGGCGGGGAAAGAGGCGGCGAAGCAATCTTCCGTTAAAAAGCGTTTCTTAAATCCTTATCGCCTTATTTTTTGTACACGGATGTTACAGAAAAGAGCGGATTTTATTATGGTTTTTTCCGTGAATTTCAGTCTACTCCGTGCTGTCCATGTCCAAAAAAAGTTAAGAACCAGTCTCGTAAACAAAAAGAGCCTCAATCTCGAGGCTCTTTCATTCTCCCAACAACCAATCCATCAGGCCGTGTTTATTTGGCGTGGTTTCCTCCAGCCGCGGCATGGCGAGGAGCACGGCGGTGATGTTGTCGTGCCCGCCGCGTTCGTTGGCAAGGTTTACGAGCGTTTCCGCCGCAGATTTCAAGTCCCTTTTCGAGCGGATAATTTTTTGGATCTCATCATCCCAAACCAGGTCGGTCAGGCCGTCACTGCAAAGCAGGATGGTGTCGCCGGGCTCGAGGTGAAACCCCTGGTTGTTTTCCGATTCCTCGTTGGTTTCCTCGTTGTCGATACGCAGTCGAAAATCCACTTCGGGCAGTTTGATGCCGCCCAGGTGCCTGCGGATGACGTGCAGGTTCGGATGGTCGCGCATTTGCTCGGCGGTGATGATGCCTTTTTCGTACGCTTCCTGCACCCAGGTATGGTCGATGGTGAGGCGCTGGATGAATTTGCCGCGCAGGAGATAAATGCGCGAGTCGCCGACATAGGCGGTGTAGAGTTTGTTTTCGATCACCCAGGCGCAGGCACAGGTTGCGCCCATGCCTTCTTCATCTTCTTTGCCGGCGGAATGCGCGGCAATAGCCTGGCTGGCGTCATGGATGGCGGTCTCGAGTATTTTTACGGGCTTCCTGGCGTTGCTTTCCCCCACGCCCATGCTGATGTAATTGACGGCCAGTTCGGCGGCCACTTCGCCGGCGCGATGCCCGCCGATGCCATCGGCCACCATGGCAAAGACCGCAGGGCGCGCATCTTCCTTGCTCACCAGAAACGATGAAACCGCATAACGGTCTTCATTGTTCTTGCCGGACATTCCGGCGCTGCTGAGCGCGGCAACGTGCAGGTGGGGAAGTGTGGATCGGATCATTCTTCAACGGGTTGAACAGTGATCTTCGGGTGCGGAACGGCTGGCGATGCTTTGAGCATAAACCGGTACATCAATTGCCCGAAGTTTACCATATCCCCATGCGCGAGACGATACCCATCCCGTTGGACAGGCTCGTAATTCACCCACGTCCCCGCAATCGAATTATTATCCTGCAACAAATACCCGCCATCATCCGTCAGCCTCAGCCTGGCATGAACCGAAGAGATGGAAGGGTCATCCAAAATCTGCGCGCATTGCACGGGGTCGGTGCCAAAGACGATTTCTTTTTCAGCCAGTGGGATGGGCGCGACTGCGGCGGCCTGCCCATCTGGATGGATGCGGATAAAAGACGCCGCCGCCTCCACGCTGGACTTTGGGCCTGCTTCTTTTTTCCCGGACAGGATGCGCCGCTTTTTGATTTTCACAGCGGGAGCAGTGGGCGCAGACTCCTCGGCAACCTGAATGGATTGTGTCAGCGGGTCTGCTTCGGCGCGGCGCGCTTCCTGAGCGGCGCGCAAAGTCGGAATGCGCAAACGTCCGCTCAGCAAAATGAAGAAGAGCACCAATCCAGCCAAAATGATTGCGCCAAAGGTGATGGGCGTGCGATATTTTGCAAGCAGTGCGGCAGGCCCGCTGGGCGGCTTGATGACCGTAACCGTGACAGGGAGCGCCATGCTGGTTTTTTTCAGCCCAAGCACATCCACCGCCTCGACCATGATCTGATGCTGGCCGCTCGTGGTGTATGGGGTCAGGTCCCAGGTAAATAGGTTGAATGGTTCGGCGGTGTTTTCATCCACGGCGATGCCATCCACGTATAAAGTGGTGCGCGTCAACGGGCGCGGATGCCCATCTGGAAATTCGACGATGATCTCGATTTCCTGCGTTACAGGCAAAAGGATTTCGGTGTTGAAGGGGTCTTCGGCGGGAGCCTGGCGTGTGATCTGCAAAGCGGGAGAGACCGGGAAAGCGTTGGGCGGCTGAATATCCACGCTGAATTTTTGCTCGTTGGAAATGACGCCGCCCGAAGGCAGGTTGACCTGCACGCTGACGGGGTATTCCCCGGCAACAATTGCGCGGGAGGTATAAGTCAAGGTGTACACGCGGCGCAAGCCTGAAAAATATGCTTCGGGGTCGGGGAAGCGTTCCTCGCCCGAATATTGGAACATGGCCCCGCCTGTTTGGATGGCAAGGTTGTTGAAGACCGCCGCGCTGGTGTTCGTGAAGGTTGTGTTCGCATCCACATACCAGACGAAGATGCGGATGTTGTTTTGCACCGCGCTTTGAATATACGGTTCGATGGAGGCGGCCAGGTTTGGGTCGCTCATTTGCGGGGTGATGAAGAGGATGGCGCGTTTCATGCCAAGCTGTGGCGTTTGCGCGCTGACGGTTTCGATGGCTGTGGCAAGCGATTGCAAATTGGCTGTGGCGGCGCGCAGGTCTGGCTGGAAGCCGTTCAAGCCAACAACAAAGTCTGCGGCGTTGGCGTGGTTGATGACAGGACCCGCCTGACTGACGAGGCTGAGGTCATCGGGCAGGTTGGCTGGGCGGCTTTGCGCCCACTGCACGATCACCTGCGCCACGCGCTGAAAGCGGGAGAGTCCGCTGGCGTTGCGGGCATCCAGCGGGGCGCCCTGGTTGACGGCCACCACAAGCTGTAAAGGAACGGCAATCTCGTTCAGCGAGTCGATTGGGAGTGGCTGATTGTTTTCGATAACGGTAACAGCTTCGGGGTTAAGTCCGGAGGCGAAAATTTTCTGGGAGTCGAAGACATCCAAAAGCGCGGAAACGGTTGGGAAGGCGGAAGCATCCGCAGTGTGCAGAGTCGCGGTGGCAAGGTTTTCCTGCGCCCGAACAGGAAGGGCATGAGCTAAAATCAGACTTGTTGCAAAAATAAAGAGGAAAAGCCTACGCATGACAATTAATGAGAACCATCATACCTTACACGAAATAATTCGTCTACGCGGCATGTCAGTCCCTTTCTCATTTCAATCTCCCAATCGCAAATACCCTTCGGGCACGATGTCCAAAATCGTAAATCCAAAATCGTAAATCGCTATTCCCATTCAATGGTCGCGGGCGGTTTGCTCGTAATATCATACACCACGCGGTTGATTCCTTCCACTTCGTTTACGATGCGGCCTGATATTTTTGCAAGGAGCTCATGCGGCAGGCGCGCCCAATCGGCAGTCATAAAATCGTCTGTGGTCACCGCGCGGATGGCGGCCGCTTCCTGATACGTGCGCTGGTCGCCCATCACGCCCACCGAGCGGACGGGCAGTAAAACCATGAAAGCCTGCGAAGTCTGCGCGCCCTTGCCCAAAAAGCCCGCTTTGGATAATTCCTCCAAAAGGATTTTGTCCGCCGCCCGCAGACGGGATACACGCTGCGGCGTACACTCCCCGAGACAGCGCACGGTCAACCCTGGACCTGGGAACGGTTGCCGCCAAACCAGCTTTTCACTCAACCCAAGCGCTTCGCCCACCAGCCGCACTTCATCTTTGAATAAATAGCGCAGAGGCTCGACGAGTTCGAATTCCATGTCTTCGGGAAGGCCGCCGACGTTGTGATGGGTTTTGATTTTTTCGGCTTTGTTTCTGTCCGGCGCAGAGGACTCGACCACATCGGGATAGATCGTGCCTTGCACCAGAAACTTTGGCTGGCCTACATTCTTTGCTTCCCGCTCAAAAATGCGGATGAATTTCTCGCCGACGATCTTTCGTTTTTGTTCGGGGTCTGTGATTCCTTCCAACGCGCCGAGGAAATCTGCGCTGGCTTCCACGGTGATCAATTCCGCGCCCAGTCCTTCACGAAAAGCGGACGCGACCTGCTCGCCTTCATTTGCGCGCAGGAGACCCGTATCCACGAAGACGCAGACTAATTGATCGCCGATGGCTTTGTGGACGAGCGCCGCCGCCACAGACGAATCCACGCCGCCGCTGACAGCCGCGAGGACGCGCGCATTGCCAACCTGTTCACGAATCCGTTTTACGCTTTCGTCAATGATGGACAACGGAGTCCATTCGGGTTTTGCGCCGCAAATGTCAACGGCGAAGTGTTTGAGCAGTTCACTTCCATTGGGGGTGTGATGCACTTCGGGGTGAAATTGCACGGCGACATATCTTCGTGCGAAATCTGCCATCGCGGCAACCGGACTGTTGTCACTTTTTGCCAGCGCGACAAATCCCTCGGGCATTTTCGCGATCCGATCCCCATGTGACATCCACACTTTGGAGATGGCATCAAGCGCAGTCCCGCGCACCAGAAGGGTAATTTCGGCAGAGCCGTATTCGCGGCTGGCAGAGGGGTCTACTTTGCCGCCGAGGGCATGGGTGAGGGCTTGCATCCCGTAGCAGATTCCTAAAATTGGCAGGCCTGATGCGAGGATGAATTTTTGGATGAATGGGGCGTTCTCTTCGTACACGGATTTGGGGCCGCCAGAGAGGATGAAGCCTTTGGGCTGGATGGAGAGGATTTTCTCCTGTGGCGCGTCCCAGGGAAATAACTCGCAATAGACTTGTGCTTCGCGCACACGGCGGGCGATGATCTGGGCGTACTGGGAACCGAAATCGAGAATGGCGATGGAGTTCATAAACCCTCACCCCTGCCCCTCTCCCCGGGGGAGAGGGGTTGGGAAATAAGATGAAAATGCAAATGCGGGAAGTCCTGATATTCGCCGCCGTTGACGATGAGACGATAGGCTTTGAGCTGAAATTCGTCCACCAGGCTTTGGACGGTGGCGTATAAATCTGTCAGGAAGGCGGTGTCTTCTTGCGGGTCGAGGCGGGCGAGGGAATCGACCTGACGCTTGGGGACGATGAGCACGTGAAACTTATAGCCTGGAGAAGGATGATGAAACGCAAGCAGGTTCGAGGTCTCACGGAGGCGGGTGACTGGGATGAGGAAGCTCATGTAGGTGAAGATCCAGCCGATAAGTGGGGAAAGAATCCAGAGGAGTTTCTTAATCAACGAATTCGATTTTACCTTCATCGAGGGATTTGATGCAGGCGATGGATTCGATGGGAACGCCGAGGGGTTTCAATGCATCGCGCCCGCCTTCGAAGTTTTTTTCGATGAGTGTGCCGATGCCAACGACCTGGGAGCCTGCGGCTTCGGCAAGGCGCACGAGGCCGAGGATGGTTTGCCCGCTGGCGAGGAAGTCGTCTATGATGAGGACTTTTTCGTGGTTGGCGAGGTATTCGGGGGAGATGATGAGCTCGACCATGCGGCCTTTGGTGTGGGATGGCGCGAGGGTGAGATAGACCTGGTCTGGCATGGTGATGGGTTTGGTTTTGCGGGCGTACACGACGGGAAGGCCCATGTGTATGCCGGTGGTGAGGGCGGGGGCAATGCCTGAAATTTCTGCGGTGAGTATTTTGGTTGCGCCGATATTTGCAAAGAGCCTGGCGAATTCGCGCCCGCAAACATCCATGAGATTGGGGTCTACTTGATGGTTGACAAAACTATCCACTTTAAGAATTCCACCGCCGAGTACTTGTCCCTCTTTGAGAATTCGTTCCTGCAATTGATTCATCGAGCCTCCGATTGTTTAGACAGATATTTTCAGAGGATTTTACGACTGAATGGGGAAAGAGGAAAGAGGAAAGAAACTCTTTTTGTTGGAGCCACCCTAACTCGGGCAAGCGGAAACCAAGGGGAAATCACGCGGAATCAAAGCGTTTGAAACCACAACGTAGCGGTCAATGTATTTTGCCCGCGTCCTCATCACGATCAAGAGATCCACGTCACTGTCCGGCGTTGGGTTGCCGTAGGCGTAGGAACCGAACAGAATGATTTTTTCAGGTTTGAGTTCAGAAACAAGCCGGTCAATTCCCTGTGGCAGAGTCCTGGACACAGGCGGAAATCCTCTTGGGCGCTTCCGAGTTTGGCGGGGTAGAACAATTGAACTCATGTTTTTATTTTATCATTTTCACTTTGCTTATCCCCAATGGGTGTGGTCTAAAGTTTCGGAAATGTGGCGCAAGTCTCCGACTTGCGAGGCAAATCAGAGATTTGCCCTACAGGGTGCGCCGAAAAAATATTCCACACCCATCCCCAATTACATAGAATCGCGTAAATGGCAAAGTCAAAATAACAGATGCACTCACAACCCCTCAAACAGCTTAGGAACAGATGAGACAGGCGGTAATCTCATAAAAAGTACTGTGTTAGAATCCTGCGCGTGAATGAGAAAAATGTTTTAGTGTTGGCATCCAACTCGCCGAGGCGTAAACAACTTCTTGCGCTTGGGAACTGGAACTTCAAGGTGATCGTCGCGGATGTGGATGAAACGCAGCTTGCAGATGAAACGCCGCGCGATTATGTTGTCAGACTGGCACATGCAAAAGTATTGGCGATCCAGCCCGGGGCGGAGTCTGAGGCGGTCATCATCGGTTCGGATACAACGGTGGTGGATGGGGATTCCGTTCTCGGTAAACCCATCCACACAGCGGATGCGGAACGGATGTTGAAGCAATTACGCGGACGGACGCATCAGGTCTACACCGGGCTTGCTTTGTACAGAAAGCGGGATGGCAAAACGCTGACGGAGTTGTCTGTGACGGATGTGCCGATGCGAAATTATTCCGACGATGAGATTGCGGCCTACATCCAAACCGGCGACCCGATGGACAAGGCGGGCGCGTATGCCATTCAACATCCGCAGTTTCAACCTGTCCATTCGATGAGCGGTTGTTTCGCCAGTGTGATGGGACTGCCCATGTGCCATGTCGTTCGCGCGCTGAAAAAATTCGAGCTGTCGCCTGCGGCGGATGTGCCTGCGGCTTGCCAATCTTTGTTGAAGTATAAATGTCAGGTTTCGTCCGCGATCCTGCGCGGGGAATAACCCTCATCCCCAGCCCTTCCCCCGATGGGGAAGGGAGTCCCCTCTCCCGAAGGGAGAGGGCTAGGGTGAGGGTATCTTGAAAGGAAACGTAATGAAGCCATTACGCTGGGTCAATTTTATTTTGATCATTGCTTTTCTCTCCGCTTGCAGTTTCGGCGGAGATGGTGTTCCACCGATATTCGGCGGGCCGACTTCGACGCCCCTGCCGACCGCATCGGTGGGTGTCACCCCTGCCCCGGATGAGAACGCGGCCATCACGAAATATCTCGAAGCGTTACAGCAGGATGACTTTGAAACAATGTACTCGATGCTGACGCAAGCCAGCCGCGATGCGGTGACGCTGGAGGATTATTCGAAACGCTGGAATGACGCCTTGAATAACATGAGCGCGGCCGAGATCGAGTTTACGATCAACTCATCCCAAAAGGGCCCGTACAATGCGGAGGTTGGATACAGCATCACCTATAAAACCGTGCTGGCAGGCGATATTCAACGCAACATCCTGCTTCGAATGGCAAATGAAGATAACCAATGGAAGATCGTTTGGGATGAAGCCCAGATTCTGCCTGAGCTCGCGGGCGGCAACATACTTAGAATGGATTACAGCGTTCCTGCGCGCGGCGATATTTACGACCAGGACGGCCTGCCCATCGTGACGCAATCCGCCGCGTTCGCGTTTGGCATTCAAACCGATCTCATTGACCCGGACATGCGCGGAGCGTTGACCACCGAATTGGGACTGCTCTGCGGGTTTGATCCACTGGATATTGAAGACCAGATCGACGCTTCGGGACCCGGCTGGTACCTGCCCATGTGCGAAGGGACACGGGACGAAGCCCAGAGATTGCTCTCCATCAACCCCGGCGGACTCGTGTTTACCGAGTACAACTCCCGCTATTATTTCGATACGGGTCTTGCTCCGCAGGCGGTTGGTTTTACGCTTTCCATTTCACCTGAACAACTGAATCAATACCGCCGCCTCGGTTATAACGGCAGTGAAAAAGTGGGGCAATCAGGCATTGAAAAATGGGCAGAGGATTATCTGGCCGGCCAGCATGGCGGCGCTCTACAAGTGGTGGCTGCGGATGGCCAGATCATTTCCACACTCGGGCAGACCAGTCGGCAACCCGCAGATTCGGTCTACCTCACCATCGACAGGAACATGCAGGCGAATGCCCAATCTGCGCTTGAGTTCTTCCGCGGCGCCATCGTCATCATGGAAGTGGACACTGGGCGTGTACTCGCCATGGCCTCCAGCCCAGACTTTGACCCCAACGCTTTCGACCCGGCCAATGTGCCGAATAACGGCAACATAAGCGACTTCAACGAACCTCTCTTGAACCGCGCCTCGCAGGGACAGTACCCGCTGGGTTCGGTGTTCAAGATCATCACCATGTCTGCCGCGCTTGAAAGCGGAGCCTGGGTTAAAGATACGCCGTACAACTGTCAATACGAATTTACGAGATTGTCCGGCATTCCCCCTCTGCATGACTGGACATGGCAGCACTGCCAGGATGCCCTTGCAGTTGGCGAGGCGTGTAACGCTTCTTCAGAAATCCCCTCCGGCCTGCTCACTTTGCAGGAGGGTTTGATGCGCTCGTGCAATCCATATTTTTGGGAAATTGGCTGGGATCTATTTTCAAATCTTAATCGTGGCTCTGATATCGCCAACATGGCGCGCGGGTTTGGTCTCGCCGCCAAGACCGGCATTGACCAGATCGAGGAAGCCAGCGGACAGATCCTCGACCCCACTACTGAATTGGACGCGGTCAATCAGGCGATTGGGCAGGGCGATGTGCAGGTGACCCCTTTGCAGGTGGCGACTTTCATGGCCGCCATCGCCAATGGTGGGACCTTGTACCGGCCACAGCTCGTCGAGAGAATCCAACCTGTGAGCGGCGATCCGCGGGTTGTGTTCAAACCCGAGGCGCGCGGCATACTTCCCCCGCGCCCGGAGAATTTGGATATTCTACGCGAGGCGCTTTTGATGGTGACCCAGAACAAGCGCGGTACAGCCACCTTCAATTTACGCGGCCTGCAATTTGATGTGGCTGGCAAGACCGGCACCGCCGAATCTGGCAATGGCCTGTCACACGCGTGGTTTGCGGGATACACTTTGAACGAAGAAAACACCGGCCTGCCCGATATTGCCATTGCTGTCATTGTTGAAAATATCGGCGAAGGTTCGGAATACGCCGTGCCGTTCTTCCGAGCGATGGTGGAGACGTATTATTATGGCAGTCCGCAAAGGCCGTTCTATGATTTCGGTCAAATCGGCTACCCGCCTTATACGCCTACCCCGTTTGGCGTCCCTGCGCCGACGGAAGAGAATTAATTAGCCCTCACCCAACCCTTCCCCCGAAGGGGGAAGGGTTGGGGATGAGGGAGAGTAATCAAGGTAAACATTTGACGAACACAAACTCCAAACATGGTCTGATCATCAAAGCCCAATCCGGTTTCTTTTGGGTGGAAACCGGGGAGGGCATTATTGTTTGTCAACTGCGCGGAAAGTTGAAGCGCGGCCGGGCTACGGGTGATATTGCCGCGCTTGGAGACCATGTCACTATTACGCTTTTGGATGACGGCAGTGGGGCGCTGGAAAATGTCGAAGAGCGCAAGCAGGCCCTCGTTAGGTTGGACCCGCGCCCGCAGGGTGAATATCAACAAGTTTTGCTGGCAAATGCCGATCAGGTCGTCTTCGTGTTTGCGTGCGCGAATCCGAACCCCAAATTAAGAATGCTGGACCGCTTCCTCGTCATTGCTGAAAAACAAAAAATACCAGTCATCATCGTTGCCAATAAAATTGACCTTGTTGAAAATGCAAAAGAAATGTTTGGCTTGTATGAAAGCATCGGTTATCGCGTCATTTATACTTCTGCAAAATCGGAAGCGGGGCTGGGTGAAATGCGCGATGTTTTGAAAAATAAAATTTCCGCGCTGGCAGGGCCGAGCGGTGTGGGAAAATCGAGTTTGTTGAATGCGCTTCAACCCGGGCTGGGGCTTGCGGTAAACGAGATCAGCAAGGTGATGAACAAAGGCCGGCACACCACCGTCACGCGCCAGATGTTCCCGCTCGAAGGCGGCGGATATGTGGCCGATACGCCGGGCTGGAAGTCGCTTGCGTTGTGGGATACCGAACCCGAAGAGATGGATGCGTATTTTCCCGAACTGCGCGGGCTCGTCCCGCATTGTCAGTTCAGCGATTGCACGCACATCCACGAACCTGGTTGCGCTGTGCTGGCGGCCTTGAAGGAAAACAAAATTCACCCCGAACGATATAATTCCTATTTGCGATTGCGCGCGGGGCAGGAATAGCAATTTACGATTTTGGATTTACGATTGGGAACACCGTTACTGATTACTGACAACTGGAAACAAATGACTGATAACTGGAACATCCTCGGGCACGAATGGGCAGTGGATATGCTCCGCCAACACGCCGCGCGCGGAGAAGCCCGCCACGCGTATCTTTTCTGTGGACCTCCCGGCCTGGGCCGTCGGACTTTGGCATTGCGCCTCGCCCAGGCATTGAACTGCACCAAACCGCTCGCCCCCGGCATCCCCTGCGGGCTGTGCCGCGATTGCAAACAGATCGAAGCCATGCAGCATCCCGACATGAATGTGATCCAGGCCGAAACCGAAGGCGGCACTCTCAAAGTGGATCAGGTGCGCGAAGTCCAGCGTTCGTTATCCCTCAAGCCCTACCAATCCAAATACCGCGTGGCTTTGTTCCTGCGCTTTCAAGAAGCCAACGATAACGCCGCCAACGCCCTATTGAAAACTCTCGAAGAAGCGCCCGCGCACGCCATCCTTTTACTCACCGCCGACACTCCCGAACAACTTTTGCCCACCATCGTTTCGCGTTGTGAAATCCTGCGCCTGCGTCCCCTGCCTATCGAAGCCGTCCAGGCGGATTTGATCTTTCGCGGCGTGGATGAAGACCGCGCCCGCCTGCTCGCCCACATCTCCGGCGGACGCCCCGGCTACGCACGCCGACTGATCGACGATGTGACCCTGCTTGAAAAACGGGATGAAAGACTCAACGATCTTCAAACCCTTCTGCCTGCCCCTCGCGTGGAGAAATTTTCCTACGCTGATAAACTCTCCAAAGACAAAGACGCCATGCGCCAGGCCATCACCATCTGGCTCTCCTACTGGCGGGATGTAATGCTGCGCGTGGCTGGCGCAGAGACCCCGCTCATCAACGTAGACCGCAACATGGAAATCGAATTTCTCGCCGGGCGGCTGGACCTCTCCACTGCGCGGCGAGTGGTCAGTGACTTAGAGTCCGCGCTGGAGAAGATGGACCGCAACGTCAATTCAAGATTGCTGGCCGAAGTGTTGTTAATGGATTGGCCCCACCCGTAGTGACGACTTCAGTCGTCTCTTAACCCCATGCCGTACGAATACCGCAAATTATCCCCAAAAGAGCGCGAGGAAATCGTCCGTTACCGAAGCGAAAGAGGCTATCCATTACATGCCCCACCACACCCGTTTCGGGACGCGGGAGCCTATTTGATTTCCGCCGCGAACTTCGAGCATAAGGCCGCAATGAAATCGCCGCAACGCCGTACGGAGTTTGAAACCCGGTTATTGAATTCGATTAAAGAAATTACAGATGACCTCATCGCCTGGGTGGTTCTGCCAAATAATTATCATGTTTTGATAAATGTTCGGTCATTGGATGCTGTATCAGCCGCGCTCAAACACCTGCATGGAACAACATCCCGCGAATGGAATATCGAAGATGGGCTGACAGGGAAGCGGCGTGTTTGGTATAAATTTGTCGACAGCTACATAAGAAATGACGCCCATCTTCATACGGCGTTCAACTACATCCACTACAATCCTGTAAAACATGGATATGCGAGCGATCCGTATGAATGGCCCTGGTCGAGCTTGTCCATTTATTATGACGACAAGGGCAGGGAATGGCTTCGGGAGCATTGGCGGATGTATACACCGCCTGTTGATTTTGACAAGGGTTGGGATGATTTTGTTGAAAGCAACGACTGAAGTCGTTACTACGAGAAAAGAGGAGCCCCATGTTCGACCCGCGCGACAAACAAATCACTGATTTAGAAACAGCCTGCACAGACTTCATGGAAACTGTGCAAGGTCTATCCGCCGAACAACTTCTAAAATCCCTCGGCGATTGGACTCCGCGTGACATTGCCGCCCATCTCATCGGCTGGAATCGAATTACATTGGTGGGGTGCAGTGAACTGCGCGAGGGTGTGGAACCTTTTTATTTTTACGACGGCACGAATGACTATCGCAAAGTAAACGCGCGGTTTTTCGAGCAATTTCCATCCACAGACAGGGATGAATTATTGCAGGAGATCGCGTCCACAAAAGAGGCGCTGACCGCCTACCTGAACACCATCCCTGAAAACGAATGGGAACTGGATACGGGCATCGTCCACTACCGCAAAGACCCTGCCACCGTCGCCCGCTGTGTGGACTCGCTCATCCGCGATTATCGCAAGCACATGCAGGAGATTGTGGACGGAACTTAAACGGCATTGCAGTGCAGGTGAGTAACACGAAGGAAATCATTGTGGTTAGTCTTTTGCTCCCCTTTGTGGACTTTGTGGTAAAGGTTTTGAAATGTGACATTGTCAAATTAAGATGAGTGAATAATACAGCAGTTGCCTTCCACTTTTGTTAAGCGTCGGGTTTCTATTAAAATCACATATAAAATTATTAAAATTCATAAGGCATTATGCTACACTACACAAATGACAACAACCCTCAACGAAACGAAGCGAAAAACAATGTTTGAAAAACTTAAATCAATTTCTCCCCTGTTCGGAAAGAAAAAAGTGGAAGAAAAAAGTTCCGTGTGGCTTGCCGGCATCATGGCGGCCGCCTTTTTGATCGCGGTAGTGATCTTTCTGGAACATGAAGAGGCGACCACTTTTGTAACCAACAACGGCACATGGAACGTCGCCTCGAACCTTATGAGCGGCAATGGGTACAGCGCATGTGACAGCAACTACTTCCCCTTTTGCAGTCCTTCGAATCAAGTCACAGCCATGCGCGAACCCATTCCGGTTCTGCTGATGGCCGCATCCAGGTTTTTCTACCCGGATGAAGACGCCGGCCTGGTCGCGCAATCCATGCTCTATCTCGGAACCATACTTGCAATTTATTGGGTCCTTAAAAAAGAGGATATCCGCACGGCGCTGATTGCATCCTTTTTTTGGGCAGTTTCAATACCTGTAATTTTAGAGATGGGAGATGACACAGGCAATCTGACCGCGGCTTTCTTCTTCACGATTGCGATGTTCTATTTCCTTCAAAGCTGGAAAGAACGGAAATTAACGCCCCTCGTCCTCTCCGGCTTTTTTATAGGGATCACTGCCCTTTCCCGTTCTGTTCATTTTGGCATCGCAATTGGTTTGGGGCTTTTTCTTTTGGGCTTGCAACTCATGGCAAAGAACAGAAAACAGGTTATTCAAGCTTTCATCTTTCTTGGCGTGGTTTGTCTTACCATCGCTCCGTGGATGATCCGCAATAAAATTGTATTTGATGCCCCGGTATTTGGAACCACACTGACTGGATATAATTTATACCGCATGAATTATTACCTGGGAAACGAACCGTTTCAGCCGCACTATGTCGGCGCGGTAGAGGGTTTACAAGCCGTACAAAAATTAATTGAAGGAAGCGCATTAACCGGCGCGGAGAATGAGATTCAGATGAACGATTTCTATATGGAGGCTGGAAAAGCCATCATTCTCCAATATCCGTTCCGATATATTGGGCTTTCCCTTTACCGGTTTTTGATCTTGTGGTTCAACATCGGATTCAACAAGTCCTATGGAATGGAATTTCTTGCCCGGGATTATGTGGCGTTCATTCAAAGTGTATTTTTTCTTTTCGCTGGAATCATCGGAGCAACAAAAAAATACAAAGAATACTGGCCTCTTGTATTAAGTATCATTCTGGGGTGCGGAGCCTATATGGTAATTGGCGCCGCTCAAATGCGCTACCTGGTGGACTTCATGCCCGGCATTGTCATATTGTCCGCCTTTGCCGTATCAGACTTACTGCCAAAAGATTAGGGTGTGTTTCAAATGAGTTGAAGGATAGAACGTCCCGAAGGTTTTCTCGAAGACTTTGACCCTTTTTCAAACCTTCGGGACGGTTGTTTCAACTGAAATGAAACACACCCAAAAGATTAATGCGCGTTGAATTTGCCGGGAAAATAGCGGGGCTTCACTCAATTGCTTCCCGCAGTTTTCTTGCCAGTTTTCCAAAATGCGGGGTGTAGCGGATATCGTCTTTTCTTGGGCGTGGAAGGTCAACTTCCACGTCCAATTTTATTTTGCCAGGGCGCTGGGTTAATACGAGCACGCGGTCTGCCAAAAATAAAGACTCGTTGATGGAATGCGTCACCATGATGACGGTCTTTTGTTTGGCCTGCCAGATGCGGGAAAGCTCCATCCACATGCGTTCGCGGGTGAGAGCATCCAGCGAGGCAAAAGGCTCGTCGAGCAGGAGCAGGTCGGGGTCATGAATGAGCGCGCGCGCGATCCCCACACGTTGCGCCATCCCGCCGGACAAGTCGCGCGGCCATGAGTCTTCGAATCCACGAAGCCCCATCAATTCGATCATCTCCTGCGCTTTTTTCCGCGCAGTGGATTCATCCACACCTTCCAATTCCAGCGGGAGTTTGATGTTTTCCAACACACTGCGCCAGGGCATGAGGCTGGGCTGTTGAAAGACCATGCCGATCTTCGGCTGTTCGTGGCGAATAAAATGCACCTGCCCCGCTGTGGGCTGAAGAAGATTTGCAAGAACTCTCAGCAGGGTTGTTTTGCCCGAACCCGAAGGCCCAAGAAAACAAATGAACTCGCGCGGCGACACATCGAATGAAATATTTTCGAGCGCGTTCAGCCCTCCGTTGCTGTCTGGAAAAACAACGGAGAGGTCTTGAACGGTGAGGGTGGGGTTGGTAGTCATAAATACGTTTCAGCACAAAGGGACACGAAGGAAAACCTTTAACCCTTGTGTTCCTTCGTGTCCTTCGTGGTTATTTTTTTATGGCACGAACTCGTTCGTGAAGGCCTTGCTCAAATCCACAGGTTCAGGGATCAATTCCATTTTCACCAAGAGATCGTTCATGTTCTCCCAGGCTTGCGGGTCAGAGAAACCGATTTGTTCGGCTCTCCAAAATTCAATGGACGTGTTCAACACCTGCATTTGCACAGCCTTGTCCTGGTCTTTCAAATTCTCGACGAACTTCAAACTGATCTCGTACGCTTCATCGGGATTTGCAATCGTATCTGCAATGCCGCGGGCCAGCGCGCGCGCCATGCTTTTCACCAGCTCAGGTTCATCCTTAATCGTTATTTCACTCGAAACGATTCCGTTCGCGGTCAACTGCACATAATCGGCCACGCGCAATTCGTTCACAGCAAAACCCTGCGAAGCCAGCACAATCGGTTCGTTCGCCGCATAGCCCACCACAATGGACGTTTGTCTACTGGCAAACGCCTCCACCTGGTTGAAGCCAATTGCATCCATCGTCACATCAGCGGGCGAGAGGTCAGCAGAAAAAAGCAAGGCCTGCAAGCCAATATAATTTGCGCCGAACAAACCGGGCAGGCCAATCTTCTGTCCGCTTAAATCGGCGGGAGTCGTGATGTTCAACTCAGGCGCGGAAATGATCGAGATCGGAAATTGCTGATACCACGCAAACGCATACACCACGGGCAACCCTTGCGAACGCGCCAACAGCACCTGCTCGCCCGAAGCCACCGCAAACGGCAGTTCGCCCGCGCCCACCAACGCCACGCCATCGGTCTCGAAAGAATAATCGAATTCGATCTCGATGCCTTCCTCCGCAAAATAACCTTTATCCACTGTGACGTAGAACGGCGCGTACTGGATGTTTGGGATGTAGCCCATCGGCAGTTTGATCGTGCGGACTGCTTCCGCGTCATTTCCGCCCTGTGAGCTGGTACAGGCCGAGAGAATGAGTCCCAGCCCAAGCATGAGGTAAACTAATTTCTTAAACATTGTTGTCTCCTTTGAATTTTTTCTTCGTCCTGAGCGGAGCCGCACGTTCTTTGTGCGGCGTAGTCGAAGGATATGCAGCGCTTCGACTGCGCTCGCAAAGATCGCTCGCTCCGCTCAGCGCGAAGGGTTTTGCCATTTCAAAAATTTTCTCTCCAGCAACGTCACCACGCCGTACATGGACAGCGCCAGCGCGATCAACATAAACACGGCCACAAAGACCATGGACGTGTCATACTGAAAATCACCAAGCTGTAACAGAAAGCCGAGTCCCTGCTCTGCATCCACCAATTCGCCGACGATGGCGCCAATGACCGATAAGGTCGCGCCGATCCTTAATCCGCCGAGCAGGATGGGCAGGGAGGCTGGGAGTTCCAGCTTGAGCAAAATCTGTCCACGCGTGGCGCGGATGGAGTGCATCAGGTCATACAACGCAGTTGGCACGGCGCGCACGCCAACGACGGTGTTCACCAAAACGGGGAAGTACACGATCAACGCGCAAATGACCACCTTCGAGAGAATCCCATCCCCCAGCCAGATGACCAACAGCGGCGCAATCGCCACCACGGGAATGGCCTGGCTCGCCACCAGATACGGCGAAAGGACTTTTTCAAGCGCGCGCGATTTTGCAAGCGCATACCCCGTCACTGTGGCGAAGGTGATTCCAGCCAGCAAGCCCAACACGATCTCTGCCAGAGTGATGCCAGTGTGATAGATCAAACTTCCATCGCTGAGGGCTTTGAGGAAGCGTGACCACACGTCCACGGGCGCGGGCAGGATGAAGCGCGGAAGTTGAGTCACCTGCACGGTGAATTGCCATGCGAGCACGGCAAAGACAATGGAGAGAATCGCTGGAAAGATATTTTGAAATGGCTTGAACATAAAAAAATGCGCCTCGCTTGTATCAACAATCGGGGCGCAGAAACAGGCATCAGCGGCGCGTGAAGCGGTTCGTTTCACGTCCACAAAGAAAAAGCCCGAAAACAAAGAACGTTTCCGGGGCGTGAATCCAAACAGCGACACGAGTCGTGTTGCTATACCTTCTTCTATCCAGACTATAACTGTCGGCCCCGGAATCTCACCGGATCATGCCCGTTTTCCCAGCGGGGAAAGCGATGTACCTAAACAGGCTCGTGGGCTGTACCACCGATCGGGAATTGCACCCTGCCCCGAAGGTTAAATATTTAGTTGCTGGCATTATAGCCACACAAAATGCGGCTGTCAATTCAATTATTGGTTTTCGCGCAACCTCGCCATGGCATAGACATCCACAAACTGACCATCGCGATAGGCAAAGCGGTGATGTGTGCCTTCGGTGACAAAGCCGAATTTTTTATACAGGTGGATCGCAGGTTCATTGTCGGTGTAGACTTCCAGCTCGATGCGGGAAAGATTGAGCCAATTATCGGCAAGGTCAACGGCGGCTTGCATGAGGGCGGAGCCAACGCCTTTGCCCTGCCAATCATCCCGCACAGCCATGCCGATCTGCCCCACGTGCCTGCGGCGGGGATTGTGTGGAAAAGTATGCAAGCCTAACTGTCCGACGATTTCATCTTCTACACAAGCCAGCAGGTTGAAAGTTCCGTCAGGCGGTTCTGCCAAGCGTTTGCGCCACATTTCTGTGAAAGGAAATGGAAGTTGCAGCGTCCCGCGCATGGCGTTGGGGCCTGAAAAAATCTGGCGCATGGCTTCGGCATCGGATGGTTCAGCACGGCGGATGGTGAATATGGGTTTATCCATGAGGCCTCCAATAAACAAAGTAGGGGCGGAGCGCCGCTCCGCCCCGCCCCGCCCCTACAAAATTACTTCAACTGCGTCTTGATCTTCTCGGCAGTATCTTTATACGCGGCTAACTTCTCGCGTTCTTTCGCGATCAATGCGGCGGGAGCTTTGTTGGCGAAGTCACTGCCGAGCAAGGTCTCCAAGCGTTGAATGTGTGACTCGGCTTCCTTGAGTTCTTTTTCAAGGCGCGCCTTCTCATTCGCCAAGTCCACCATGCCTGCGAGTGGGAGATAGATTTCAATGGAGCCAACGATGAGAGCGGCGGAGTCTTTGGGTTTGTCTTTTAGAGATTGAAGAATGGAGATTTGAGACTGGTCGAGGCCTGCCAGAGAAGCAATGACGTTTGCCTGCTCGTTGAGCAGTTCGGTTTTATCGCCTGCGACAATAAAGGCGGCAATCTTCTTCGACGGAGCCACGTTCTTTTCCGAGCGCAAGTTACGGATGGAACGCACGATTTCCTGGATCAACGCGAAGTCTGCGATCTTTTCTTCCTCCCAACCTTCGAGGTCACGCGGTTCGGGGAATTTGGCAACGATCAACGCATTGGGCCAGTCTTTGGCGAGATCGGACGCTGCGCGTGGAGATTCGAGAATTGCCGAGCGCAAATGTCCCCAAATTTCTTCGGTGACAAACGGAGTGAACGGATGAAGCAAACGCAGGGACATGTCAAACACACGCGCGAGAGTTTCAACTGTCTGCTTTCTGCTTTCCGCATTTTGCATTTGCCCTTTCGCAATTTCCACATACCAATCTGCAAAATCTGACCAGATGAAATCATATATCTGCTGGCCTGCCTGCCCGTATTGGAAGTTCTGGAATTGGCGTTCCACATCGCGGATGAGTTGCTGGAGACGAGCCCAAATCCAAGAGTCGGCAAGGGTGTAGGAATTAGGAATTAGGGAATTAGGGGAACTAATTCCTAATTCCTGATCCCTAATTCCTTCTATTGCATTGATCACAAACCGCCCCGCATTCCACAATTTGTTTGCAAAGTTGCGATTGGCTTCCACTTTTTTTACTGAAAGGTTAATGTCGTTTCCAGGCGTGGAACCAACCAAAAGCGTGAAGCGAAGCGCGTCTGTGCCGAATTCATCCATGATGATCAGCGGATCGATGCCATTACCTTTTGTCTTGCTCATGCGCTGACCGAACTCATCGCGGATTGTTCCGTGCAAATACACGGTATGGAATGGAATCTGTCCCGTGTATTCCAAACCAGACATAATCATGCGCGCCACCCAGAAGAACAAAATATCGTAGCCCGTTTCCATGTAGGAGGTGGGATAGAAATATTTGTAATCAGGTGTCTCCTCAGGCCAGCCAAGCGTGGAGAACGGCCACAAGCCCGAAGAGAACCATGTGTCCAACACATCGTCATCCTGACGAATTTCCTTCGAGCCGCAGGTTGCACATTGTTTGGGATCTTCGCGCGTCACGGTCATGTGATTCTCATGGCAATACCAAACAGGGATGCGGTGTCCCCACCACAACTGGCGGCTGATGCACCAATCCTTGATATTCTCAAGCCAGTTGTAATATGTCTTTTCAAAACGCTCAGGCACGATCTTGATGCGTCCGTCTTTGACGGCGGCAAGACCAGCCTCGGCCAGCGGATCGATCTTCACGAACCACTGCTCCGAGATCATCGGCTCGACAATTTCACCACCGCGCTGTGAACGCGGGATGGTCGTCATATATTTTTCTTCTTTGATGACGAGCCCCGCCTCTTTCATCTCCGCCCAAAGCTGTTTCCTCGCCTCGAACCGATCCAAGCCTTGATATTTTCCGCCATTCTCGTTGACCTTGGCTTCTTTGTCCAACATGGAGATGATCGGCAAATTATGACGTTGCGCGATGGCATAGTCGTTCGGGTCGTGTCCCGGCGTGATCTTGAGCGCACCCGTGCCAAATTCCATGCTGACGTATTCATCGGCGATGACAGGAATTTCACGTCCAAGCATTGGGACGATGGCCGTCTTGCCGATGAATTTCTTGAAGCGTTCATCCTCCGGGTGAACCGCCACTGCCGTATCACCGAGAATGGTTTCAGGGCGGATGGTGGCAACTGGAATGAATTCGCCCTCACCCCCATCCCCTCTCCCTGAGGGAGAGGGGCGCAGGGGTGAGGGTTTGATCATATATTTGAAGTAATACAACTTCGCTTCTTCATCGCTGTATTCCACTTCGAGGTCTGACACAGCGGTCTTGAGTCCGGGTGACCAGTTGATGAGACGCGGGCCGCGGTAGATCAGTCCTTTCTCAAAGAGGCGGACAAATGCCTCCCGCACCGCGCGACTCAGGCCATCATCAAGAGTGAAGCGTTCTCGATCCCAATCACAGGATGCGCCGAGGCGGCGAATCTGATTCGTGATCATGCCGCCGTATTTGTGTTTCCAATCCCATGTGCGTTTGATGAATGCTTCGCGGCCCAATTCTTCGCGAGTGATTTCTTCGTTCTTGAGCAGGTCGCGCTCCACCATAAGCTGGGTGGCAATGCCCGCATGGTCGGTGCCTGGAACCCACAACGTGGAGTAGCCCTTCATGCGATGATAGCGAACCATGAGGTCTTCCACGCTGACGAACATGGCGTGGCCGATGTGCAATTCACCCGTCACATTGGGCGGGGGAATCGTGAGAACGAACGGTTTGACATTCGGGTCAAAGTCCGCGTTGTTGGGGTCGTTATGCGGCTTAAAATATTTACCCGCTTCCCACATCGCGTAAATCCGCGATTCGGTGGATTTGAAATCATACGCTTTTGGTAATTCCTGTTTGGTCATTCTTGCTCCTTGGTGTTAGAGACTAGAGATTAGAGATTAGTCTTCTCTCACTACCGACCATTCTCTACTTTCTACTGTCTTGTTCTTAAAATAAAAACACTCCGTCCATCATGAGGACGAAGTGTTCCCTTCGATAAACTCAGGGCAAGCCTTCGCGGTACCACCTCAATTCGCCGTTTTGTGCGGCGCACTCGGCGACCGACAATCATCGGTCTTTGCTATAACGGGCAATCCCGTGCTGGTCTAGTAATTGGTAATTATCAATTTTCTTCAGCAGTTCGTTTCAGACGACTTCTGCGGCTTTTTGCTGTGGAAACTTCCAGCCAAGGCTTCCTTCTCTATCAGCGTTTGAGCCGCTTACTACTTCTGAATATCGGGATTATACGCGCCAGAAATTAAAGCGTCAAGAAGTTCTGAGATTGGATTCGACTACTATTCGGCTATTTTTCGACTAACCTTTGCTATACTAACCTCATTCCACACAAACAAAGGAATTCACCACTATGCTCACAGGATTTGACTTTGTACTTGCCGCCCTTGCCGCTCTTGCCGCAGGCGCAGTCAACGCTCTTGCAGGCGGCGGGACGCTGATCACCTTTCCCATGCTCACCTTTCTCGGCGTGCCTGCCGTGATGGCAAATGTAACCAACACTGTTGCGCTTTGCCCCGGCTATTTCGGCGGGACACTGGCACAGATGAAAGACCTGCAAGGACAAAAAAGCAGGCTGTGGCTCATCGTCCCTGCCAGCATCGTCGGCGGCGTGCTGGGCGGGTTTCTACTTTTGCAAACGGGCGAAAAATTATTCAAAGACCTCGTCCCTTATCTGATCCTGCTGGCTTCGGGCCTGCTCGCCATTCAAGACCCCGTCCGCGCATGGTTGATAACACTTGCACCTGGCGCAAGTGCAGGTGAGCGCATGGGCGAAAGTCACGGCGCGCGTTTGGAAAAATTGACCTGGCTTCCCGTCGGCCTGGCATCGATCTATGGCGGATATTTCGGCGCAGGATTGAGCGTGATCGTGCTCTCTGCTTTGGGGTTGACTTTGGAAGACACGCTCACGCGTCTTAACGCGCTCAAGCAGGCTGTTGCTTTCTCGGTCAATGTCGCCGCTGCTATATTTTTCATTTTCTCCGGGCAGGTGCTTTGGTCTGCCGCGGCAGTGATGGCCCTCGGCGCGTTAATCGGCGGCGTGCTGGGCGGCAAACTTGCTGGCAAAATAAAACCGTCCACCTTGCGATGGACGGTTGTGACAATCGGCGTGATCGTTGCGATCATCTATTTCGTGCGCGGCTAATTCCTTTTCTTCTTGCCGTTGTCTTCATCCACGCGGCCGAAGATCATGCGGCCTGCGGCGGTTTGCAACACCTTGGTAATGTTCACTTCCATGTACTCGCCGATGTACTCCTTGCCGTTTTCCACAACGACCATCGTACCGTCGTCCATGTAACCCACGCCCTGACTGGATTCCTTGCCTTCCTGAATGATGTTGATGCGAAGCCCTTCGCCGGGCAACACAACCGATTTGACCGCGTTGGCAAGCTCGTTGATGTTGAGCACGGTCACGCCTTGCAGTTCGGCGATGCGGTTGAGGTTGTAGTCGTTCGTCAGCACGGGGCTTTTCAACTGCTTGCCCAGCACGATCAATTTATCGTCCACTTCGCGCACACCGTCCACGTTGATATCCGAAATACGCACGAGGACATTGGGGAGTTTCTGCAATTCGGCCAGCACTTCCATGCCGCGCCGCCCGCGCTGACGGCGCATCCCATCCGGGGAGTCGGCGATGTATTGAAGTTCGTTCAACACAAAGCGGGGGATGAGAAGCGTGCCGGGCAGGAATCCCGTTTTGGCAATATCTGCCACCCGCCCGTCGATGATGACGCTGGTATCCAAAAGAATGTTGCGGTTGAGGTTCGTCCACGAGGATGAACCGCCGCCCTCATTGCGTCCGCTTAGGGCGCTGAGCAGGCCCATGATATCTCCCTGGCGCATGACAAAGAGGGAGATGCCAAAGTAGGAGAAAATCAGCACGCCGAGGAAGGGCAGTATCTGGCTGAATGGGTCGGGCAATAGCGAAAGCGGAAAGGCCAGCAGTGCGGCAATCAGCAGGCCCGCGATCAAGCCCGTCAACCCGGCGAAAAGGCTTTCCGCCGCCAAACGCCCAAGCAGAGATTTCATGGCGCGCGCAGGGCGCGTGGTAAAGTACGGGGTGAGGATGATGCCCGTCAGCGCGCCGACCAGCCCAAAGACAATAGTGGTGCGAACAGGGTTATCAGTGGGAAATTTTGATGAGATATCAAATCCCAAATATCCCCCGGAGATCGCCAGCACGATCATTCCAATAATACGAAGAACAAATTCAAAACTCATCAATAACTCCTTGAAAAAAAAATAAATGCAGGCGGGATAATAGCACGGGTAACACGCCTCGTCAATTGTCACATTTTAACTCTTATATTATGTAACTACACAGTGAATTTTACTTGAAGGGTTGTCAAAAAAGAGAAACTCAGAGACAATCAAAGCTATGGAACCAATCCGACTGCCAACTGAAAAAGAAATCAATGCTGCGTATGAAGGCGGAAAAGAGGCGGTATTGAAAAGAATAGCCAGAACAGTGGGAAGCCGCCATCAAGTGACGGGTTTGATAAACCAGCGCCACGCAGTTTACGAAAACGCAGTCGTAAAAGGAGCGGTGGACAAAAAGGGCATGTTGGATATAAGTTAGAGATGGTCAAAAAGCCAGACCATATCAAAAAATATAAAGTTGCGCAATGCGCTCATTGCCAAAAGTCCTTGAGGCGGCAAAAAGTAGAGCGGATTGAAAAGCGACAAGTATTTGACTTACCGAAAGTACGGATGGAAGTGACAGAGCATCAAGCGCAAGTAAAACGTTGTTCTTGTTGCGGGAAAGAAACACGAGCCGAGTTTCCGAAAGAGGCGAATCAAGCAGTGCAGTACGGAATGGAAGCAAAATCCCAGATGACCTATTTGAATCACGAACAACATATTCCTTTGAAACGGACCTGTGATGTTTTTGAAGAGTTCTATGGTCATCGTCCCGCTGAAGGAACGGTCTATGCGGCAGGTGCAGAAGTAGCCCAAATCATAAAGCCTGCTACCGAGACGATCAAAGAACACTTAACCCTGCTTGAAGCTGTGATTGGCAATGACGAGACAGGTATGCGCATTGATGGAAAACTATACTGGTTGCAAACCACTTGCACGACTTTCCTGACTTATTATGCCTATCATCAAAAACGCGGAAAGGTGGCGATGGATGCCATTAATATCTTGCCGCGTTTCAAAGGACGCGTTGTGCATGATGACTTGCCATCCTACTTTCAATATGATTTTCAACACGCCTTGTGCAACGCCCATCATTTGAGAGTTTTGCTGTTCTTGCAAGAACGTTATCCGCAAAAGTGGATTGAACCTTTGATTGCCCTACTGTTGAAAATCAAGAAAAAAGTGCAGAAAGTTCAAAGAGCCAACCAGACCGAACTGAGCGAAAGACAAAAAGCAAGCTATTTCGCCCAATACGACAAGTTGATCCAGCAAGGCTTGCGAGCCAATCCTCCGCCAAACGCAACCAGTCGAAAGCCTGGGCAACGAGGGCGGTTGAAACAAAGGCCGGCGCGCAATCTTCTACTGAGGCTCAAAGAACACAAAGAGGCTGTCTTGGCTTTTATGCTCGATTTTAAAGTTCCGTTTGATAACAATCAATCCGAGCGGGATTTACGTATGATGAAAGTCAAACAAAAAGTCTCGGGTTGTTTTCGATCTGAAGAAGGCGCTGGAATCTTTTGTCAGATTCGAGGCTATCTTTCCACAGCCCGCAAGAATGGGCAGATGGCTCTCTCTGTTTTGCGTCTGGCTTTCATGGGGACTCCTTACTTGCCCAGTTTTGTCTCACCTTTAGCTGTGTAGTTAC
>JACRLB010000052.1 GCA_016235445.1 Chloroflexota bacterium
AGGCGTTTCTCGGCTAATTTTTGCATCACTTCCAACCGACTGATTTCTTTTGTGCTCATATTCAACGTCTCCATTTCGCGTCCTCCGAAGGGGACATTTTAACTTTGGCGAAAAGTGACATTTCTACTTTGGGCTAACAAATTGAATTTAGCCTATTGACATCCAATTTATTCTGTGACATACTTTCGACATCGTTCGGGGGCAAACAAATTAAACCGCCATCCTATAGAAAGGAGGAGGTGATGTCTCTCATGGATAGTAGCATTAAACCCAGCGCTGTGGCATCCCTCCTCAAGATTTAGAAGGAAGCCACAGCGCCCCACGAATGCCATCCGCAAGGATGGCATTCTGGTTTAACTCACTTTCGCTCCCTCACCCTAGCCCTCTCCCGAAGGGAGAGGGGACTCCATTCCCCTTCGGGGGAAGGGTTGGGGATGAGGGACAGAAACCGTGTAAGATGAGTTAATAAAATCCAACAGAAGAATCGACCTTGCGGGCATACTCGTCAATTCCCCCGCGCACATTGACCACATTTTTATAACCCTGCTGTGCCAGCCACATGGTCACCTGCACACTGCGGCTTCCGTGATGACACATCACATAGACGGGGATTTCCTGCGAGCGGACGGTTTCTGACAAAGCGGCTGGTCCCTCACCCGCAAGGCGGCTCATTGGTGTGACCTCGAGCCTGCTGTCTTCGATTTTGGCATTCTCCAACTCTGACAGTTCGCGCACATCCAGCAGGATGAATTTTTCTTCTGACTTTAGTTTTTCACCGAGTTCGGTGACTGTGATTTCTGGGAACATAGGTTTCCTTTCCCTCACCCTAGCCCTCTCCCGAAGGGGGAGGGGACTCCCTTCCCCTTCGGGGGAAGGGTTGGGGATGAGGGAGAGTCTATTTTTTTAGCGCAGGCGCGTAGAACTTCTCTACGTATTCCTTCACCATGCGGCGGGTGGAGAATTGCGGGATGCAGGTCTTCATGGTGTCTTTCATGTGGGCAATCCACTCGCGGGACATTTCCTTCGGGTCGCGGTTGTAGAACATGGGGATGATCTCATGCTCGAGCTTGTGATACAAGTCCTCGGCATCGGCGGAATCCTGAATCTCATTCGACTCGTACGGTTCATCGCGGCCAATCGACCAGCCATTATTGCCGTTGTAGGCCTCGCGCCACCAGCCGTCCAACACGGAGAAGTTGAGCACACCGTTGATGGCAGCCTTCATACCCGAGGTTCCGCTGGCTTCGTACGGGCGGCGCGGAGTGTTCATCCACACATCCACACCCTGGACGAGGTAACGGGCGAGGTTCATATCGTAATCTTCGAGGAAGACGAGGCGTCCGCCTGTCTCTGCCTTTTTGACGGTGCGATAGACTTTTTGAATAATCTGCTTGCCGGGTTCATCCGCGGGATGCGCCTTGCCAGCAAAGATGATCTGCACGGGCATGTTCGGGCGGTTGATGATTTCGAGCAGTCTGTCCACATCAGAGAGGATCAGGTTGGCGCGTTTGTAGGTGGCGAAGCGGCGCGCAAAGCCGATGGTCAACGCGTAGGGATTGATGAGCACACCAGAGGCCACAACCTGAACGGGATGAAATCCGCCGTGTGTCCAACGGTCACGGACGCGCTCGCGCAGGTAGAAAGCCAGCTTGCGTTTGAGATGCAGGCGCACGCCCCACAATTCAGGGTCGGGGATCGAGTTGATCTTTTCCATCAACGTGTGGTCGTCGAGGCTGTCGTACCAGTCTGCGCCGAGATATTTTTCGAGCAGGATGTTGAGACGGCGGGCCATCCAATTCGCGGTGTGGACTCCGTTGGTGACGTGGTCAATCGGCACATCCTTCACACTGCGATCTTCCCAGAGGAACTTCCACATATCGCGTGAGACTTCGCCGTGCAATTCTGAAACGCCATTGCTTCCGCCAGAAAACTTTAACGCAAGAATCGGCATGGAATAGGTCTCGCCGTGCGGCTGATGGTGTTTTGCGACATCCATGAATTCTTCGCGGGTGAGGCCAAGCTCAGGCCAGTAGGTGGCGAGGTATTTGTCCATGAGCCAGAGGGGGAATTCGTCATTGCCAGCGGGGACGGGGGTGTGCGTGGTAAAAACATTTTGTCCGAGGGTTTTTTGGGCGGCATCTGCAAAGGTGAGTCCCTTTGCCACCAGTTCACGAGCCCGCTCCAGGGTTAGGAAAGAGGCGTGGCCTTCGTTCATATGCCAGACATCGGGGGCATATCCCAACGCGCGAAGCATCCGCACGCCGCCGATGCCAAGCAAAACTTCCTGCATGATTCGGCGGTCGAGGTCAGACCAATAAAGGCGGGCAGTGAGCAGACGATCATAATCATCGTTGCCTTCGACGTTTGAATCGAGCAAGTAAAGCGGGATGCGCCCCACGCGGGTTTCCCACACTTGCACATGGATGTTGCGGTCGGGAAATTTTATTTCAATCGTAACGGGCTTGTTATTTTTTGTGACGAGCGCAACGGGCAGGTGCTCGAAAGTGAGCGGATTGTTGAGCGCTTCCTGCCAGCCGTCTTCGCTGATGCGCTGGGAAAAATATCCCTGCGCGTACATGAAGCCGACGGCGATGAGCGGCAAGCCGAGGTCGGACGATTCTTTGAGATGATCGCCAGCCAGCACGCCGAGGCCGCCCGAATAAATGGGCAGGGTTTCATGCAAGCCGAACTCCATCGAAAAATAGGCAATCGGGTTTTTTAATTCAGGATGCGCTTTTTGCGACCACGATTCTTTTTTGAAATACGAATCGAATTTTTCAAAGAGCGAATCATACAGCGCGAGATAATCCTTGTCCTTCGCGGCCTGATTCAAGCGCGCGCGCCCGATCTCTTGCAAGAGACGAATCGGGTTATGGCCGATGCGTTCCCACAAGTCATAATCGAGTCGGCCAAAGAGACGGACGGCTTCGGGTTGCCATGTCCACCACAAGTTTGTGGCAAGCTCACCCAGGCGGGCAACGCGCTTGGGAAGATCAAATTTTTGAGAGGGAGAAGTTAAGAATTCCATAGCGGCGAATGATACCGTAAAAACGGGGAATCGGGATTTGGGAATCGGGGAATGGGAAATGCAGAATGCGGAATGCAGAATGCGGAATGGGATTAAAATGGACTCATGACCATCGTCCAACTCTTCATCACCTGCCTGACCGATTCATTCTTCCCGCAAACTGGTGAAGCCGTCGTGGACATTCTCCACCGCCTCGGCATTGACGTGGACTTCGCCCGCGATCAAACCTGCTGTGGACAACCGCAATTCAACGCAGGCCTCCGCAGGGATGCGCGCGCGATTGCGGAACACACCATCAAAGTCTTTGAGAATGCCAAAGGGGATATCGTCACTCCCTCTGGTTCATGCGCTCATCATTTCAGGCACAATTACCTGGAACTATTTGAAGGGGATGCAGTCTGGCTTCCACGCGCAAAAGCGCTTTCCGAAAGAGTCTTTGAATTCACCGAATACCTCGTGGACAAACTCAACGTCACTGACGTTGGCGCAACATGGGACGGCCTGCTCACCTACCACCCGTCCTGCCACGCCCTGCGCGGAATCAACGTGGATAGACAGCCGCGTGCCTTGCTGGCAAATGTCCACGGCGCGACCCTCGTGGAATTGCCCAATGCCGAAGAATGCTGTGGCTTCGGCGGCGTGATGTCCATCGAACACCCTGAATTATCCGCAGAATGGCTCAAGCGAAAAATCTCCAATCTCGAATCTACCCACCCTTCGACAAACTCAGGGCAAGCTCCCACCCTGGTTGTCACCGATGCAGGCTGTCTCATGCACATTGCAGGCGGGTTGCATAGATTAGGCAAAAGGCAAAAAGTTGTGCATATCGCGGAAGTGTTGGCGAGGCAGTAATCAGTAATCAGTTATCAGTTCTGCCTTGTTTACTTGTTTACTTTTTAAGGCTTGAATCCATGACCAATACATTCCGTTCCAGAATCCGCGAATCCATCAATAACGAAACCCTTCAAACTGCATTGGACAACAACACCGAGCGCCGCCTGAAAGGACGCGCCGCGGCATTTGAGTCCATCCCCGATTGGCGCGAGAGACGCCAGCGCGCTCACAAAGTCCGCGCAGATGTGATCGAACACCTCGATGAATACCTCGCGCAGTTCATTGCGAAGAATGAAGAGAACGGAGTGATTGTCCACCGCGCGAAGGATGCAGACGAAGCCGTAAAAATTGTTTTGGGTATTGCAAAGTCAATTACCAATCACCAATCACCAATTACCAAACCCCTGATCGCCAAATCCAAAAGCATGGTCTCGGAAGAAATCGAACTCAACCACGCTCTCGAAAAAGAAGGCATTCAAGTCGTCGAAACCGACCTCGGCGAATACATCGTTCAGCTTCGGCATGAAAGACCCAGTCACATCATCACCCCCGCGGCGCATCTTCGCAAAGAACAAGTTGCGGAACTCTTTCATGAAAAACTTGGCATCCCCTACACCACCGACATCCCCACGCTCACCGCCACCGCCCGTAAAGTTTTGCGCGAAGTCTTTCTCACCGCCGATATCGGCTTTAGCGGAGTCAACTTTGGCGTAGCAGAAACGGGCTCCGTTTGCATCATCACCAACGAAGGCAACGGACGCATGGTCACCACCATTCCACCCGTCCACATTGCGCTGATGGGCATGGAACGCCTCGTCCCTAACCTCGATGATCTCTCGCTCATGCTTTCACTTCTCCCGCGTTCGGCAACGGGACAAAAGCTCACGGTCTACACCCAACTATTAAATAAGCCACTCCCTTCGACTACGCTCAGGGCGAATCAAACCCGCCACCTCATCATCCTCGATAACGGACGCTCGCGCCTGCGAAATCCTGCCCTGAGCAGCGTCGAAGGGTCACCGCTCAAAGAATCGCTCTATTGCATTCGATGCGGCGCGTGCCTCAACGCCTGTCCCGTCTTTCGCGAACTCAGCGGCCACGCCTACATCGGCAAAGACAAATCCATTGCGCCGTATCCTGGCCCCATCGGCTCCATCATTTCGCCTGGCTTGCTTGGCGAAAATTTTGTCCACCTTGCGCAGGCATCGTCCCTGTGCGGCGCGTGCAAAGATGTCTGTCCCGTGGATATTGACCTGCCGAAATTATTGACAAGAGTGAGGGCGGGTCAAGCAACGGAAGAAAGAGGAAAGAAGAAAGAAGGAGCAGGACTTTCACCTGTCACCAAATTATTTTTGCAGATGTACACCCGCCTCGCCACTCACCCGAAGCTGTATGCGTTCTCCCAAAAATTCGCCTCGCTGACGTCTTCTCTCCTCTCCCCCCGCTCGCAATGGATGCGCCTGCCTGCGTTCACGGGCTGGGGATACAGCAAAGATTTGCCGCGGTTTGCAGGCAAGCCATTTCGGGAAAGGTGGAAAAGTAAGCAGGCAGTCATGTATACAGGCATACAAGTAGACACGTATAAAAGTAAACAGGTAAGCACGGATGCAGATAAATCTGGTCTGATACCCGTCTCACCCGTTTCCATGTTTACAACAGAACTCAGCGCGCTTTCAGGCCATGTCTACCAAACCCACTACCCCATGCAGGATATTATCGAATTCCTGAAATTACGCGGCTTCAACAAAATCATGCTTGAGCCAAACACATTGGACGAAGCTCTCCTGCGAGAAGCAAACATAGCCTTCACCCACGAGCCAGACCCTGAAATCCTCGTCGGGGTGACGAATGCCATTTGCGGGCTGGCAGATACCGGGTCCGTATTGGAAGCGGACGGGGCGCTGCACGCGTCGCTTCTGCCCGAAATCCACATCGCGGTTTTAAAATCCAAAGATATTCTTCCATCACTATCCGATGCAATGGATTTGGTGAAAGATAAAAGATCGGCAGTCTTCATCAGCGGCCCATCGCGCACGGCAGATATCGAGATGACGCTCACCATCGGCGTGCATGGCCCGAAGGAAATTCATGTGTTCGTTGACGTTTCAATATCGCGGTGATACAATCTCGCCCGCTCACACTTCGACTACGCTCAGTGTAAACGCCCCCATCGTCTAGTGGCCCAGGACGAAGCCCTCTCAAGGCTTAAACCGGGATTCGAATTCCCGTGGGGGCACTTCTCAGCTTCGCGCACAAGTCCCCACTCACACCATCGAGGTACGCGAGGCTTAAACCGGGATTCGAATTCCCGTGGGGGCACTTCAAGTGACAGTCACCTTTAAGGCGACTGTCGCTTTTATTACTTTCGATTGGAACGAATGCGCGGGGTTTATGAGCGTTTATTTTGGATTAAGTTCCCAGATCATCCGCAAGCCATCCAACGTCAGCCAGGGGGCGATGATGTCGATCACCTTTGTCTCTTTGGCGACAACTTCTGCCAGCCCGCCCGTGGCGATGACTTTCATATCGCCTCCCAGTTCGGACCTGAATCTTGCCACCATTCCCTCGACCATGCTCACGTACCCAAACAGCAGACCCGATTGCATCGCGTGGACAGTGTTCCGCCCAATGACGGAAGGCGGCACTTGCAAGTCAATGCGCGGGAGTTTTGCGGCGCGGGTGTAAAGCGCCTCGGCGGCAAGGTTGATGCCCGCCGTGATCGCGCCGCCGAGATATTCGCCATCTTTTGTAAGAGCGTTGAAAGTTGTCGCTGTGCCAAAGTCCACCACGCAGGCGGGGCCGCCATAAAATTTCATCACCGCCACCGCATCGCAGACGCGGTCAGCGCCCACAGCGCGCGGGTCTTCGTAGCGGATTTTGATTCCCGTTTTGATGCCCGCATCCACGACCAATGGCTCCTGCTTAAGGTATTCGCGGCAGGCGTGAATGACTCGCCCCGTCAACGGCGGCACAACGGACGCAAGCGAAATGCCCTCAAGCTCGTTTAAGGTCTTGCCCGCATTTTGCAGGAGACCTAAAAACTGCAAGCCGTATTCATCGGGCATACGGTTATGGTCCGTGGCGAGACGCCAGTGCGCGCCGAGTTTATCGCCTTCGTAGAGGCCGAGGGTGAGGTTGGTGTTGCCAATGTCAATGGTGAGGAGCATGAGCGGGATTAATCCATGAGGCGGGCGAGAATCTCTTGTGGAACCTTATCGCGCAAATCAGGGAATTTTTCGAGAATACGGGCAATGTCAGCCAGGTCTTTTTGGCGTTTGCTCCCCCTGCGGTCTGTGTCTGAAAAAGCCCAAATCTTTCCCTGCAAAACATCTTCAATAGCGGCAATCGGCAGATCCATGCCCAATACCGTCCGCATGGTTGCGTGTTCGAGAAATAAACTATATCGCTCATCTGTCTGAATCTGCACCCTGACATCGGAATTTGGAATTGTGATATTCAAACTATGGGGGAAACGTTTCAGGGTAAAGCGTTCGTCAAGGAGCGATTCGACCGCTTCAATTTGATGCACAGCGACCGCCAAATCCAAATCAAGGCTGACCAATGGTTCCACATAGGCGTTGACAGCCTGACCGCCGATTACACAAAACTCGATCTTGTGCTCCCGCAAAAATGCGATCAGGGTTTCAAGCAGGTTGGAGTGATCCATTGCGATGGTTTTCCAAAAATCAAGGGCTTGCATAAGCTTATATCCATCGTTATTCTACCATGCGGTAAGACCTGACAGGTTTGCATGATACGCTGAATAATTTAATCTCAGTCCATGAATCGGTTACGGTTAACCACAGAGCCGATGAGACCTGTCAGGTCTATTATGGCGCTGCCGCGTAAAAGGGAGCCAATCCATGCAGAATGGTGACGATGAACCAGAAATTGTTGATCATCAGAGCTAAAACAACGATAGCCAGCGCAGTTTCAAACCATTTTTTATCTGCAAATTCTGACAGGGCCAGGGCAATGAAAAGGACAAGGGCATACATCCAAAACGGGGTGTAGAGGAAAAGCTCTGTACCGTAGAACAGGTGCATGAGAAAGTTGAAGGCCAGCGCGCCGAGAAAGCCGAGCATCAGCGGCAGGTGGTTGGTGGAGCGGATGTTTTTTACGAAGACGAGGAACGAACCTGCAAGCAAGGCCAGCCACAATACGAGAGGAATATTGCCAAGTCCCTTGTAGGAGGCAAGGCGGTGGGTGCGGACATCGAAGGTTTTCAGGTCAATCGTGGGGAAAGGGGGTTTGTTCGATACCGCTTCAATCGGGGTGGGGCCGACGATGCCATACAAAAACATGGTGCGGCTGACCACTTGAAATTTTTCGACAAAATTGGCGGCAGGGATGTCTTGCCCTGTTTTTACAAAATTGAATTCAAAGGCCAGGTCGGCGGGGATGAAGAAGAGAGTTTGGGTGTTGGGGTAGACGACGCTGGTGAGAGTGGTCAGCACAATGCCTGAGGCGAATATCAACACGGCGTATTGCGCCAGGCGGCGGAGGCCGAATTTGTTGAAGAAGAGACCGATAATTCCCTGCGCGATGTTTGTGATGGTAATGCCAAAGAGCAGTAAGCCCGCAGGGATGAGAACAGAAAAGCGTTTTTCATCGGCTTGAATTAATAGGAAGAAGAAAATCAATGCCGCCGCGCCGAAGATGTAGTTTTCAGTCAACGAGCCGAAGAGCAGGTGGGTGGCCGTGGAGCCAAGCAATATCGCAAAAAGGAAGGCGTAGGTTTTTGATTCTGTGGCGCGTTTGACGAAGAGCCAGGCCATGAAGACGCACAGTCCGCTTGCGGCGGCGGTGACTAACATTCCGCCAAGTTGCCAGTGTTCGCCCATGAAGCCTGCTACGAATCGAATGAGCGGACGGATGATGATCAACGTCAGCGGGTGGACGGAGCGGTTGACCACGTCTCCATCGGGGCTGGCGAGGATGGTCATCCACGGGCCTGCGTCTGATTCAAAGAGGACGCTGTTGATGCTGAGGGCGGGGTGATTTAATGCGCGGGCGATGATGAGGCTGATGAGGAAGAACATCCCGCCTGCGTAGAGGCCAGGCAGGTTTTGTGAGATGAAACTCTGGAGTGGAACAGCAAGCTGTTCCACTTTCCAGCAGCAAGTTGCTGGACTCCGGAGGTTTAAACCCAGCGCTCCCGCCGCCAATGAAGTGATGATGAATAAAGTCATCCATTTCTGTGGGACGATGATGTAGTCGATTAGGAACATGGATGGGAATTGCAGGCTTGCATAAATCACGGCAGATAAAAGCAAGGGCAGGGCAAGGGCAAGGATGACGTTAAAGGGTTTGCTTAAGAATCCATTACGAAAGGACTCTGTTGCGCGGCGAACGAGGTAATAGCCAGCCACGCTTCCAAAGGTAATGAATGCCGCAGTAAACAGAATCATGCCAAAAGGAGTGCGAAGCGGCTCGTTCAAAAATCCAACGGCTGTGTAGGTTAAGTTCAAGCTGAAGAGGAAGGCAATCAGATAATGAGGAATGGAGAATTGGGATTGGATGCGAGCCGCCCATGAGGAGATGGCGGGGAATGTTTCAAAGAGGAGGATGCCGATGGCGAGGGCAGGCACAAGGGTGAGGAAGAGGCGGTCTGTTTGGGAGGGGTAGTCGGCGAGGTGGAAGAATGTCAGAGCCAGGAAATAGCTGACGATGAATCCGATCAACAGGCTGAGGGTGGCGCGGAGGAGGAGTTTCATAGAAGTGATATGTCCATCAGCAAGCTGATGGACTCCAGAGGTTTATTCCTTGACCGCTACGATGATTTCGGAGATCATGTCGTAGCGATGGAATTGGGGCATGATGTAAATTCCGTGCGCCCAATTTTTGATGCCTTGAACCAATTCGACGGCGAGTTCCACGCCGACCTTCGAGCCATGTTCGCCAGCAGACTCAATGCGCTTGCGCGCTTCGTCGGGGATGAAGATGCCAGGGACTTCGTGATGCAGGAAGTTGGCATGTTTGGCGCTGACGAGCGGCAGGATGCCCGCGAGGATGGGTTTGTTTAGTTTTCCGTGTTTCGCTTCGTAGGCTTCGATTAACTTGGGGCCGTCATCGGTGCGATAGATGGGCTGGGTGAGGAAGAAGTCTGTGCCTGCTTTGATTTTGCGATGCAGGTTTTTTACTTCGGTGTCCACATCCTGCGGGCAAAGGTTGAGCGCCGCGCCAACGAAAAAGCTGGTGGGCTGGCCGATGCTCGTGCCCGAATGGTCCACGCCCATGTTGAAGCCCTGCTTGATGAGTTTGATGAGACCCGATGGAACGAGATCATAATTATCTGTTGCTTCGGGGTAATCGCCAATCGAAGTGGGGTCGCCCATGACGACGAAAACATTTCGCAAGCCAATGGCGTGCGCGGCGAGCAGGTCGCCTTGCACGCGCAGGAGGTTGCGTCCGCGGGTTGGAAAATGCAAAGTGGTTTCGACGCCAATGGTGCGCTGTACCACATCGCAGACCGCCCAGGCAGACATTCTCATGCGCGCCATTGGGCTGTCGGCCACGTTGATAATATCTGCGCCAGAATCGTAGAGCAGGGATGCGCCCGCAAGCAGTTTGTGAGTCGAGAGTCCGCGCGGGGGATCCATTTCCACGCAGATGGAAAATTTTCCGTCCGCAAGTTTTTGGGCAAGCTGGGTGGGTTGTTCTTCTGGCTCGGCGGAATCGTCGTCTGAAATCTCTGAGGTCTCCAGGAACTCGGAGATTTGATGGGTAGATTCCAATGCCTTCTTCATGGATGCAATATGTTGGGGAGTGGTTCCGCAACAGCCGCCGACGATGTTCGCGCCAGCTTCACGAAATGAAAGCGCGTAATCGCCGAAGTACTCCGCGTCGGCGGGGTACATGATTCGTCCGCCCACTTGTTCGGGCCAGCCTGCATTTGGCTTGACCCAGAATTTTCCATTTGGAACAGCCTGCCGCATTTGCTTTAAGATTCGCAGTAACTGCGAAGGCCCGCCAGAGCAGTTGACGCCGATCACGTCGGCGCCTGCGTCTGCAATTCTGCGGGCAACTTTGGCGGGGGAATCGCCAAGCAGGGTGCGGTCGTCGCGGGTAAACGTCACAGAAGCGACAATCGGCAGGGAACAGATTTCCTTTGCCGCTTTGATGGCCTCTTGAATTTCATAGATGTCGCTCATGGTTTCGATGACGATCAAGTCTGCGCCCGCTTCAGCCAGGGCGTGGATTTGCTCCGCAAAAGCGGCTCGCGCTTCCTCGGGCTTGACCCTGCCATATGGAGCGATTCTCACCCCAAGCGGACCCACGTCTCCCGCGATGAGCACATCCTTGAATGAAGCTGAGACGATGCGCTTGGCAAGTTCCACGCCCGCGCGGTTGATCTCCACCACATCATCCTGCAAGCCGTGCTTGCTTAGCTTATAGCGGTTCGCGCTGAATGTGTTGGTGATAATCAACTCTGCGCCCGCCTCGATATATTCACGATGGATTTCAGCGACAGAAACAGGGTTGGTCAGGTTTAGCTCGTCGAAGCATTTGTCAAAGCCAATGCCGCGCGCGTGGAGCATGGTTCCCATTGCGCCGTCAGCGAGCAGGGTTTTTTCGGAAATTGTTTCAAGAAGGTTCATGAGTTCTCTTTCGTGTTTTTTATCAAACCCTAAAGGTTTCTTTTGCAATCAACTTATTTATAAAACAAGAAAACCTTTAGGGTTTTAATGGTTATGGTTTTTTTATCACAGCCAGCAAGGCGTTGCCGCGCATGATTTTATAAACGATCTCGGCATTTGGATACGACGTTTTATCGAAATCATAACGCGCCATCGCAACTACATAGCTGTAACTTTCGGCGCGTTCCACTTCGGAGGGCGAGTATATCTTTAAATCTTCCCTTGCGAAGAGCGCGAACAAATGCGAAGGGCCTTCCACCCATATGGCCGCGTTGGGCGGAGCCGCCGAATTCACATACCCTGCCGCCTCGCGATACGAGATGCCCCAGTAATCAAGATCGTAGCGGTCGTACGCGCCGTCCACACCGCCGACGAAACTGTTGTAATAAATATATTCGTACGGATGCAAAGAGATGATTCCCAGCACGCCAGGGATTAAACTCAAAACGATCAACGCGATCTGCCACTTAATATTTTTTATCTTTTCAAACGCGACGCCCGCCATCAAAAAGACGGGCGGGATGATAAAAACTATCTGCCTGAAATTATCGTACAAGGCGATGCGCAGGGCGATGAACAAAATCAACGGGATGACAAACCACAACAGCGACAACTCGACAAGCCCACGCCTCTTTGCCCCGCCGACAATTGATCCTATCCATCCGGCAATGGACAACGCCCAGACGGGTTCGGTCAACTGAATTGCGAGGAGCGCGGGCAGGTAGGAGTATGGCAGTTCAGTGGATTGGTAGGAAATGCCGTTGAAGAGAACCAGGCCAGGCCAGGGATACAAAGACATTTCGCGCAGGCTTTCGAAGAAGCGCGGGATGGGGTTCATCCACAAGTAAGGCCAGGTGAGGTAGGTTGCGATGAGTGCGACGACGGCGTACATGGCAAGCGCAGGGATGGCTTGCCTGCCTTTTGTCCGCAAAACGTAATAGGCGACGAGCGCTCCCGCGAATGGGCCGAGGATGCGGGTGGAGGTGGTGAAGCCGAGCAGGATGGCGGGGAGGAGAATGGAGAAAAGAGTAATTGGTAATTGGTAATTGAGGCGGTACCAGGTGATAAGAAGAATGAGAGTGGAAAGTAGAAAGTAATAAGTGCGGGCTTGGAGGAAGAGGATGAAGTAGCGTTGGATATATACATCAGCGGGGACGGCGGTGATGTCTTTGGCGATGAGGGTGAGGATATTTGTCCCGCCTGCCTGGGCGGAAAGGACAAGGCTTTCGATGTAGCTGTGAAAGGCCTGAGTGAAGAGAAAGAGCGAGAAAACAGAAACAAGCCAGAGCGCGGTGAGAAGCGCGGAGATTCTTTTAGAGCGAGGGTCAGGCTCGGTGGACTGAGTCTGTTCGAGCTTGTCAAATGCTTGAATTCCAAAATAAAGAGAAAGAAGAAAGAGGGAAAGAAATGGGGTGTCTTTGGGGTTGATGAAGGCGTGTCCCCAGAGGACGGGTTGGGTGGCGAAGAGCAGGGTAGCGCCGAGGGCGGGGATTTCTGTCAGCCAGCGTTTGGCGAGTGCGTAAAATGCCCAGACGCCAGCGATGCAGGTGATGAAGTAAATGAGGTGGTGAAGGTCGGGGAGGGGGAAGGGGAAGGGAAGAAATGTGCTGAGATATTGTGAGGTGAGTTCTGTGAGCATTACATAAAACGGGCCGTAAAACCCGAGGTCTTCGCGCGCGAGTGAGACGATGCCCTGCTGGGGCCAGGTGTTGTACGCGTTGATGGATTTGACCGCGTATTTTTGCAGGGATTTATCGTCCCAGCTTTCGCCGTATTGGTTGAAGGTAAGCAGGCCTGCCAGCAGGATGCAGGCGAAGACAATTATGGAAAGATATTTCTTCATGGGTCAGGCCATATGTTTCGCAAGCCATTGATTTGATGAAGTGATGAAGGGGGAGTCTCCGCTGTTGTTGGATGTTTGGAACATGAGCCAGAGAACGATGATCGGTGCGAGGAGGCGGCCGTAGGACCAGGGGAAGAAATCAAAGGAGGGCAGGATGTATTCGAGGATGTAGGCGAAGATGAACCACATCCATAAATTGGGCGTGTCGATGCGTTTGAGCATCAGCAAAAAGGAGAGCGTGACGAAGATGCCGTGATGATCCCAGACGATGGGGGAGGCGAGGGTCATGATGATGAAAAGCGGGGGGATGGCGTTTAGTAATTTGTTCTCATTTGAGAAGGATTGCGCGCGGATATTTTTTGTCATCACTGCCAGCGTGGCGATCAGCAGGAGGATTTTGGCGGCGAGAGCCATGAGGCGGGTTTGTGCGATCTGGATGCCGAGGAAGGGATTGAGGAAGCGCAGGAAGGAATCAAAGGATGTGTCGTGGAAGTTGGTGTCTGGAATTTGGGTGAGGATTTTGATGTTGTTCAGGTAGTCGAGGTATGGCGTGATACCATCCGTGAGAACGGGGATTGCGGCGATGAGGAGGAAACTGACCGCAAACCAGAACAGCCAGCGCCAGTTGAATTCGAGCAGGAAGGCCAGAACCAGCACAGCAGGGGAGGTTTTTAGATGAACAGCTAGGGCAAGTGTCAGCGCGGAGAGAAGCGTATTTTTGGGATAGGTGAGGATGCTGAGGAAGACGAGGTCCATCACCAGCAGGTTGACTTGTACGAATCCCAACGTCCGCAGGAGTGGGGCGTTGACGAGAAGGAACAGGATGGTGGTGAAAACTGCGAAGTGATGGGAGAAGTTGTAGCGTTCTAAAATAGTAACAAGTAAAAAGTAAAAAGCGCCGAGAGCGATGATGTTGACAGTCCATAAAACAACGAGGACTCCCTGATCGCCGAGTGGGATGATGTATTGCAAAAGAGTGGCCCAAAGAGGTAAATACAAGTATGTGTCAGGAAGGGGTTGTCCGTTGGCAAGGGCGGTTGCCGCTTCCAGATAGTAGTGATAATCCCCATAGCGGAGTCGCTCGCGTAGGATATTGAGGTAGACGAACATGACAATGAAGAAGCCAGCCATCAGGAGGGCGTTGCCCGCATGAATTTTTTCATTGGCGAGCATGTAAAACAAAACGCCTAACAAGAGCCATGTTAGTGTGGTGGCCGCCAGTGTGATCGCGAGGTTGGACAAGGGCCATTGCTGGATGAAAAGGTTGAGACCGTCCACGCCATTGCGAAGATAGATGGCGGTAAGGCTGGCGATGACCAGCAGGGTGATTACGAGCCATGATTTGAATGCTGTTTGCAGGGGAGGTTTCATTGTGTGTTCCAGTTAATTTACTGAATGTAGCGCAAATTGTCAATTTGCGCTACATAGCATATTTGCAATAAGTCCACTGCCAATCATTTTGCTCTTTCACGAGGCCAGCTTTTACGGGATTGTACAGCACGTATTTGATAATGCGCTCAAGCTCGGCTTCGTCGCGGGCGTAGTGGTCATAGTTTTCGTGCTGCCAGAATGCGCCTTCGTGCCCCAAAAGCAAGTTCGCTTCGTATGCTGTATATCGTTTGAGTGAGTGCATAATTTTTGAAAGCGAGTAGTATTTGCCCTTACTCTCTTCCAGTGGTTTGAAAACAATATGCTTGTGATTGGGCATGATACAAAAAGCGATTAATTCATATACTTTATTGTCGCGATAATGCAAACTTTCAGAAACCAGATCGGCAATCTGCGGGTTGGATAAATATTTTATGCCAGTGTCAGACTTATCCAGTGCATCATCCCATTTTCCAAAAAAACGACGTTCTTCCAAGTATGCTTTTTTATCACGTTCTTTTTTATCTGCAATTTTTTCCAATTCAAGGTCTGATTGCTCTTTTTCACGAAGGAGCCGTTCCACTACTTCGGCAGGTAATGAATTTGCCAGCCTGGAGGTAACAAAAAAGGTGGCTCCCTCAGGCTGGATATGAGGCAAACGACGACGATGGTAAAGTTTGTAAGCAAGTTTATCTTTCATAGAAATTTTGAAAGGCAAGTAGGGCAAGATAACATCTTGCCCTACTTCATCAACTGTTCCACGCGGCTTTCGCCAACCGAATAATATTTCGCCTTCGCATGGTGGACAATGATGGCGGCGGTGGATTGTTCGGGAATCAACTGCCCCGAAGTGGAGAGACTCATGCCGAGTTCGGATTCTACAGCGGGTAACAGATTGAAGACTTTGAAATGGTCTTCGAGTTCAGGGATGGCGGGATAGCCCCATGAGTAACGCTTGCCCTGCTCTTCGTTCAGACCTAACTCGCGGCGGATGTGCTCGTGAAGATAATTCGCCGTCGCTTCGGCGGTTTGGACGGCGAGTCCGTGCAGGAAGTAGGCTTCGGTGTAGTTGTTGGCGGCTTGCATCTTTTCAAATTTTTCCGTGGCTTCGAGACCGACGGTGACGACTTGAAGCGCGACCACATCCATTTGACCTGACGCGACGGAGGCGTAGTAATCTGAAAGCGCAAGATGATCGTCGTGGGGCTGGCGGGGGAAGTGGAAGCGGGTTAGTTCCTGGAGTTTGGAGATTGGAGCCTGGTAATTGGCAGTTGGTAAATCGGGGTTATAGATTATGAGATCATCGCCGTCAGCCTGGCAGGGGAAGTAGCCGTAGACGGCTTGGGGTTTGAGCCAGCCTTCTTTGAGGGCGTCTTTGGTCATCCTGGCGAGGCGGGAGTCAAAATCTTTTTTCATCTTGTCCCATTCTGCGCCGTGGGTGTTTTTCGCGCCCCAAGAGAGGCGATACAACTCGTTGATGTTGAGGTGTTTGAGAACCATTTCCAGCGGCATGTCTTTGACAATCCGTTGACCAAGTTTGGCGGGGAGTGGAATCGGCGCGGGCGTAATCAATGATCGTTGGCCAGTGGCAACTGTCGGCGCGGACTGTGAGGCGCGGTTCATTTCCATATCCGCATCTTTGCGGAGTTGGTCAAGCATGGCAGGTTTGCGGTCGGGGTCAATCAGCGATTCCATTGTGTCGAGACCTTCGAAGGCATCCTTGCAATAGAAGACGCCAGGTTCGTAGGCGTTGCCATCCTCGGCGAAAAGGATGCGGCGGCCAAAGCGGCGATTGATGGCCGCGCCGCCAATGAGAATGGGAATTTGATGGCCGCGGCGCTGCATCTCGTTGACGATGAGCGGCATTTGTTTTGAAGTGGATACGAGCAAAGCAGACAGACCAATTGCAGTGGCGTTGGCTTCCACGGCTTTGGTGATGATCGTCTCAGCAGGTACTTGCTTGCCGAGGTCAATCACGGTGTAGCCGTTGTTTGCGAGAATGGTCTTTACCAAATTTTTGCCAATGTCATGCACGTCGCCGTAGACGGTGGCGATGACAACTGTCCCTTTGGTGACGCCTTCCACTTTCTCGAGATAATTCTCAAGATGAGAGACGGTCTTTTTCATCGTTTCGGCTGATTGCAAAACGAAGGGCAGGATCAACTCTCCCGCACCGAATTTGTCGCCGACTTCTTTCATGGCGGGGAGGAGGACGGTGTTGAGGGTGTGGACGGCGACGTTATGCTTGGTAAATGGTAATTGGTAATTGGAGATTGGAGGCTGGTCGCGATTGATGATCTCATCAATATCCGCTTCGACGCCTTCTTTGACGCGGTGAAGGATTTTCCAGTGCAGGCGTTGTTCGGGGGTCATGCCTTCGGTGGGATTCGCAACGGTGGATTCGTTTGAGATAGTGACCGTCTCAAAATGTTGAATGAAGCGTTGAAGAGCATCTTCGCGGCGGTTGAAAATTAAATCTTCGCACAGGTTGCGTTCTTCGGTATTGATTTCTGCGTAGGGCATGACGTGCGCGGCATTCACGATGGCCATATCCAAACCAGCTTGCACACAGTAATACAACATGACAGAGTTCAATGGCGGGCGGGCTTGTGGAGCTAGACCAAAAGATAAATTACTCACGCCAAGCGAAGTCATCACGCCAGGGAGATTCTGTTTGATGAGTCGAATGCCTTCGATGGTTTCTTTGGCGGAATCTACAAATTCGACATCGCCAGTGGCGAGGGTGAAGGTCAGGTCGTCGAAAACCAAATCTTCGGGCTTGAGTCCGTGGTCGTCCACAGCGATGTCGTAAATGCGTTTGGCAACTTCGAGTTTGCGTTGCGCGGTCTTTGCCATGCCGTTTTCGTCGATGGTGAGACAGATAACCGCGGCGTTATATTTTTTAGCAAGGCTAAAAATCTTGTCGGCTTTTTCGCGGCCTGATTCAAGATGCGTGGAGTTGATGAGACAACGCCCAGGCGCGGTTTGCAATGCAATCTCGAGCACATCCACTTCGGTGGTGTCGATGACGAGTGGAACGTCCACGCCCATTTGTAATTTCTTGACAACCTTGCGCATCAGCTCGCCCTCATCCGCGCGTTCGGTGACAGCTACTGAAATATCCAATGCGTGCGCGCCGCCTGCAACCTGATCACGCGCGATGTCAAGAATGCCATCGTAATCTTCTTCGAGGAGGAGTCTTTTAAATTTGCGCGAGCCTTGCGCGTTGCATCTCTCGCCAAGCAAAGTTGGCGCGGGTTCCTGTCGCATGGAAATTGCAGACATGGCAGAAGCAAGCTGAGGCGTAGAGTGAAGCGAGAGGTTGGTAATTGGTAATTGGTAATTGGCGAGTCGAGTCACGAGGAGTCGTAAATGTTCCGGGGTTGTTCCACAACATCCGCCGACAACTCGAACATTATGTTTCGTCACAAATTCATACATATCATTGGCGTACGGTTCGGGTTCGAGCGGATACACGGCTTGACCATCTACGTTGAGCGGAAGGCCAGCGTTGGGAATGCACGAAACAGGCAGGGTGGAATTTTCACCGAGAAAACGAATCGGCTCGCGCATGTGTTCGGGTCCGGTGGAGCAGTTGAGGCCGATGATGTCGATGCCCATGCCTTCGAGGATCGTGAGCGATGCGTTGATGTCGGTGCCGAGCAACATGCGCCCGGTCGTATCCAACGTGACCTGAGCCTGAATCGGCAACCAGACATTCGTTTCGCTGAAAGCTTTGTGCAGGCCCGTGATGGCGGCTTTGACTTCGAGAATGTCCTGCGAAGTTTCGATGAGCAGAAGATCGACGCCGCCTTGAATTAATCCCACCGCCTGTTCGCGGAAGGTGTCGATGAGTTCATCATATGTGACGTTCGAGAGTTCAGGATCATTCGTGGAGGGCAGTTTGCCTGTGGGGCCGATGGAGCCAGCGACGAAGCGGGGATACGATACAAGTTGCGAGTTACGAGTTGCAAGTTCGGTATCTTGTAACTCGTAACTTGTATCCTTTGCCGAATACTCGTCAGCCAGTCTTCTTGCCAAATTTGCCGCGGCCATGTTGATTTCGAGGATGCGGTCTTGCAAGCCATATTCTGCCATCGTCAAACGGTTCGAGCGGAAGGTGTCTGTTTCGAGCACATCCACGCCGACCTCGAGGAAGGAGCGGTGGACTTTTTCCACGGCTTCAGGATATGAGATGACGAGGTAGTCGTTGCATCCGTTGTATTGCTCGCCGCCAAAATGTTCAGCAGTGAGGTTTTGCAGTTGCAAGCTCGTTCCCATCGCGCCATCGAAAACAAGGACTTTCTTTTCGATGGCGTCGAGGTAACGGCGGTTGGTGTATTTGCGATTCATTAAGTCTCCTAATTTCAATCCGCAGATTTTACAGATTGTGCAGTTTTTTCTTTTTCAAAAAGATGCGGCGCGTACTGTTTGATTTGTTGTCCGAGTTCGGAGTCGCGCTCGTAGATGTAGACACTGTGGTTTTATCCGCACGGGAACTAATCCCCGTGCTGCGCGAAGCGGTACGATGCCGACTAAAGTCGGCTAGTCCGTTTTAACGAACTTCGCAGGAATAGCCCGAGGGTTCATCGTCGGGCGGGGATAATTACACTACATTCAGAACAATTACCATTTACCTTATATTCCTTTCGGCAATGTCGCCCGCCCCGCCTCGGTCATTTTGCCTTCTTCGATCATCTTCCGCGCCCGCTCGATATTCGTCTCCGTCCAATTGGATTTGGGTCTGCGGCGTGTGAAGCGCGTGGCATAACGGTCGCCGTCCATGCCTTTTTCGAAACCGTCGATCCAGCCGAAGCAGATGGCTTCCTCCACCGCGTCTACGTACGGGATGGATGGTTTCTTTGTAACCTTTTTAAATTGAATCAACCAGATTTCTTTTTTGAACTTGTGATTCTTTTCCAGCCACTCACGGAATTCTTCGCGGGTGGTCACGTAAATTGTTTCGCCGATTTCCATACTGCCTCCGCGTCTGAAACACATTAATCGCTCAAGTTTTATATCATGGGCAGGGGGGCAGGTCAAATAAAAATTGCGCTTGACTCAAGCTTGATTCACATTTAGACTCTCGAATAAGATTTCCCTTAATCGAAAGACCGAAATGAAAACCGTTCAACCCATCCAATCCTTTGACAAGATCAAGCTCCTGGCTGATTCCCGCCGCATGGATATTTTGCGTCTGCTCATGGCGTCTCCTGCCACGCTCACGCATCTTGCGCGGAGCTTGAAGCAATCCCCCGCCTGGGTGCGGCATCACATCCTCGCGCTTCAATCCGCGGATTTGGTTGAAGTCAGCGAAACGCGCCGCACAGGCAAAGTGACGGAAAAATATTACCGCGCCAAAGGCGATGCCTTCTTTTTGCAGGAGATCGTTTTGCCGAAGAGTAAAAAGCCCTCGATCATTTTTTCGGGCAGTCACGATCTTGCCCTCGAAGGCATCGCCGACCATCTCGCCAGACACCTCAATATTCTCAGCCTCCCCGTCGGCTCACTGGATGGGCTGGTCAACCTGCGCCAGGGACTCTGCCAAATTTCAGGCTCGCATTTGCTGGATGAAAGCGGCGAGTACAACACGCCTTTTGTAAAGCATCTGTTTCCAGATCGAAACGTGGAAATGATCACCCTTGCCTATCGCACGCAGGGTTTGATTCTGACAGCGGGCAATCCCAAGAACATCAATAAAGTTGCCGATCTCACGCGCCCAACCATTCGTTTTGTCAATCGCAACGCAGGTTCGGGCACACGCTTATGGCTGGACTCTGAATTGCGAAGACAAAATATTCCAGTGGAGAAAATAAATGGGTACGAGAATCAGGTCAACACACATAGCGAAGCGGCGAACTTAATCTCCCAAAACAAGGCGGATGTATCGCTCGGCCTGCAAGCCTCCGCCCATCAACATGGGCTGGATTTCATCCCGCTCTTTGAAGAGCGCTACGATCTCATCCTGCCGCGTGAACAGGAAAAGAATCTCGACCCATTGCTGGGTTATATCCAAACCGCCGATTTTCGTAACTTGCTCAATTCATTGCCAGGCTATAACTCCGCGCACAGCGGGGAACAGGTTGCCGCATAGCGGCGCGCCTGTTTTTTTTATTTTTCATTATCAATTAAGTTTATTCTTAATTGATATACAAAAAATCTTATGGGTGCGTTTCATTTCAGTTGAAACAACCGTCCCGAAGGTTTGGAAACGGCATAAGTCTTCGGAAAAACCTTCGGGACGTTCCACCCTTCAACTCATTTGAAACACACCCAAATCTTATAAGGATGAAAGTATGAAACCCGCTTCCCGCACTATTCTTTTGACTCTTTTGCTCGTCTTCACCATGGCATTGACGGCCTGTGGCACATCCCCGATAGAGGCCAGCGCTTCATCCGTGCCGATAATTGTTCCTGCAACGCAAGCAGTTGCCGCCGCGGAAGGAGCCGCCAACCCGAACCTCATCCTCGCCACCACCACATCCACACAGGATTCTGGCCTGCTGGATGTGCTCATCCCCCTCTTCGAGGAACAGACGGGCTACACCGTGCAGACCATTGCCGTCGGCACGGGAGAAGCGCTGAAGATGGGCGAAGAAGGCAACGCCGATGTCCTGCTCGTTCATGCGCCTTCCTCCGAAGTGATCTTCATGGAAGGCGGCTTCGGCACGGATCGTTTCCTCGTCATGCACAATGACTTCATCATCGTCGGCCCCGCCGATGACCCCGCTGGCATCAAAGGCCTCGACCCCAAAGAAGCCTTCGCGGCCATCTTCAATGCTGGCGCAAATTTCGTCTCCCGCGGCGATGACTCGGGCACTCACAAAAAAGAAACCAGCTTTTGGAAAAAGGCCGAACTTGACCCCGCAGGACAGGCATGGTTTATCGAAACAGGCCAGGGCATGGGCGCATCCATGACCGTTGCTTCCGAAAAAGCCGCATATATTCTCACAGACCGCGCCACCTATCTTGCGAACAAGGATAACTATCAACTTGAAATTTTGGTCGAAGGTGATAACAGCTTGTTGAACGTCTACCACGTCATCACCGTCAATGCCGAAAAGCGGCCTGCCGTCAACTACGAAGGCGCGCTGGCGTTTGCCAACTTCATCATCCACCCCGACACGCAAACCATCATCGCCAAATTCGGCGTGGATAAATTCGGCCAGCCGCTCTTCCACCCCGACGCAGACAAAACCGACGCAGACTTGGGCTTATAATTCAACCCGATGACTGGGGCGGCTTGCAAGCGAAGTCGCCCCTTTCCTATCGGAGTTGAATGAAAAAAATATTTTTTATTGTTTTACTTTTCCTGGCCGCCTGCTCCACGTCTGCTCCTGCTAAAAGTATTCTGCTCGTTTCAACCACCTCCACCCAGGATTCAGGTTTGCTGGATGTGCTTCTTCCAGCCTTCACCGAACAAACTGGAATTCAAGTCGGCCTGATTTCAACGGGATCGGGCCAGGCTTTGAAGATCGCGCAGGAAGGCAACGCCGATGTCATCCTTTTGCATTCGCCCGCCGCAGAAAAAGAATTTGTGGATAATGGATTCGGCATGGATCGCCGCCTCGTGATGCACAACGACTTCGTCGTCGTCGGCCCCGCACCCGACCCCGCCGCGCTTCGCTCCCAGCCGACAGTTGTGGACTCTTTCAATGCAATTTTTTCCTCCGCCTCCACATTCGTCTCCCGCGCCGATGAGTCTGGCACGCATGTCAAAGAGATGTCCATCTGGAATGGCGCAGGGCTTGACCCTGTAAATCAAAGTTGGTATCTCGAAACAGGCCAGGGACAGGGAGCCACGCTCACCATTGCCTCCGAAAAACAAGGCTACGCCCTCACAGACCGCGGCACGTTCCTGGCTTACAAAGCCAACCTCGATCTGGTCATCCTTTTTGAAAATGACCCCGCTCTTTTGAACGTGTATCACGTCATCACGGTCAACCCTGAAAAGTGGCCGCAGGTGAATGTCGAAGGCGCGCAAGCCTTTGCCGATTTCATCACCTCCCCCGAGGGACAGAATATCATCCGCGAGTTTGGCGTGCGGGAATACGGCCAGCCATTATTTTTTCCCGATGCGAATCAGTAATTCGCTTTACGCAGTGATCTCCCTCACCCTAGCCCTCTACCCTACGGGCACGATGTCCCGAAGGGAGAGGGGACTCCCTTCCCCATCGGGGGAAGGGTTGGGGAAAGTGCCCGTTAGGGTATGAGGGCGCGTAAGATGAATCAGTAAGGTTTACAAATCCATGGAAATCCTTGAAATCACAACCCTCTCCCTGCAAGTCTCAGCGATTGCAACCATCATCAGCCTGCTGATCGGCCTGCCCTTTGGCACCTGGCTTGCGCTGGGCAATTTTCGCGGACGTTCCTTTCTGTTGAGCATCGTCAACACGGGCATGGCTTTGCCGCCTGTGGTGGTGGGCCTCGTGGTGGCAATCACGTTATGGCGCAGTGGTCCGCTTGGCAGTTTGAAGTTGATCTACACTCCCTGGGCCATCATCATCGCGCAGACGATCATCTCTGCCCCCGTGGTGACGGGACTCACCGCCGCCGCATTGGAAGCCCTTGACCCGCGCCTGCAACAACAGCTTTTAGGACTCGGCGCATCGCGTCCGCAAATGATCTGGCACTTGTGGCGGGAAGCACGCCTGCCGCTTTTGGCCGCGCTCATGGCTGGTTTTGGCTCGGTCATTTCCGAGGTGGGCGCATCCATGATGGTGGGCGGAAACATCCGCGGGCAGACCCGTGTGCTGACGACTGCCATCGTGCTGGAAACATCCAAAGGAGAGTTTGAAAAGGCGCTGGCGTTATCCGCGCTCCTGCTGACCCTGACCTATCTCATCAACCTGGCGCTCACGTCCATTCAACAACGAGGCGTGAGAAAATGATGTGCGCCCTTCTTTCGTCTTTCTTTTTTCAACACGAAGAAAGACGAAAGATGAAAGAAACAATATGACAAATGCTATTGAAATCAACAACCTGCTTGTCCAACGCAATGGACGGGATGCGCTAAAAATCAACTCACTTGAAATCAGAAAAGGCGAAACGCTGGCAGTGGTCGGCCCAAACGGCGCGGGCAAAAGCACCTTACTGCTCACGCTGGCAGATTTGCTCAAACCCGTGCGCGGCGAAATTAGCTTTCATAACCAGCCGCTCAGGGAATGGGATGAACTCGAATACCGCAGGAAGATCGCATTCGTCTTTCAAGACCCGCTGTTGATGGATATGTCTGTCGCAGATAATATTGGGCTGGGGCTGAAGTTTCGCGGCGTCCATAAGGAAACTGCCAAAGAGCAGGTCATTAAGTGGAGCAAAGCCATGGGCGTGGATTCTCTCCTTAACCGCCGGGCAGGCCAACTTTCAGGGGGTGAGGCGCAGAGAGTCAGCCTGGCGCGGGCATTCGTTCTCGATCCCGAATTGCTTTTGATGGATGAACCGTTCTCGGCGGTCGATCCACAAACGCGGGCGCAGTTGTTAAAAGACCTGTCCAAAGTTTTGGCGCAAAATCATCGCACGACAATTTTCGTGACGCATAATTTAAAGGAAGCCGCGCAGTTTGGGGACAGGGTTGCTGTGGTTATTGATGGGGAGTTGAAGCAGGTAGGGAAGGCAAAGCAGATAAAGGAAAAGCCCGCAGATAAAAGCGTGCAGGGATTTTTGAAGGGGCTGTAATCGTCATTGCGAGGCGGCGCTCTTCCGCCGAAGTAATCTCCTTCACGTGTTGGAGATAGCTTCGGCACAAAAGGCAAAAGCGTGCCTCGCAACGACATGGTTTTTAACGGCATACGCCGCGTTCTCACGCGGCGCAGCCAGTAGACCAACTCAGAGGGAGGAGAGAGTTTGGAAGAACAACTTTTGGTTGTTCGATTACACGAGGTTCAAATCAGGATTTGTGCCGCAGAGGGCGCAGGCTGGTTTTTCCAGCAGGTTGCATTCGAGCGCGTTGGAACAGCGATGCGCAAGGATTCTGGGCGGCTGGTCTGGCAGGTGTTCGGCGGGGTAGATGACTTCGTTCTCGATCGCAACTTCGTGACCTACATGCTCACAATGTTTGATCTTTTCAACTTGCCAGGTCTTTTCTGCCATGCATCCTCTTGGTTAATCTAAACGACACAAGTGACTCTGATACTCGTAGTTTAAAATAAAAACGCCCATCACACCAGTGACAGGCGTCACAAACTCGCATGACAAAGTGCCTATAAACGATGTGATATGTCCTTATATTTTTGCAAGGATGTACACTTCGCCGCTGTCGGTGACGAGATAGATTTCACCGGACTCATCCTGCCCAAAGGATGTGATCAACACCCCCGCATCAAACAGACGTTGGGCCTGCCAGCCACCATTGGAGAGAATCAACCCCCAAACATACCCGGTGCAATAATCTCCATAGAGATAGATGCCGTTCCACTCAGGCATTGCCCCGCGATAAACATACCCGCCTGTGACGGAACAGCCGCCGTAGGTGTCTGCATGGCTGTATTCCGAAATGGGCAGGAGCAAGCCAGGCTGTGAGTTGCCATCATAACCGTGGTTGCCTTCCATGATGCTCCAGCCGAAGTTTGCGCCGCCAGGCGAACCAGCGGGGAGATAATCCACCTCCTCCCAGTCACCCTGTCCTACATCGCCGATCCACAGGTCGCCGGTGGATTGGTCGAAGGAAATACGCCAGGGGTTGCGCAAGCCATAGGCCCAGACTTCGTTTCCAAATGGGTTGTCGGCGGGGATGGAGTAGGGTTCGCCGTTGTTCACGTCGATGCGCAGGATTTTTCCGAGCAGGCTGGATGTATCCTGTCCGTTTTTATGCGGGTCGCCCGCGAGGCCGCCGTCACCCAGGCCAAGGTAAAGATAGCCGTCTGGGCCAAAGGCAACCGCGCCGCCATTGTGGTTTTCATAAGGCTGTTTAATAATTAAAAGAACCTGCTCGCTGTTGGGATCGGCGCTATTGTCATTCGCCTGAAAACGCGAGATGTAGGTATGCCCGCCATTGCCAGTGTAGTTGACGTAAAAATAACCGTTCTGTTCGTAATTTGGATGAAAGGCAAAACCAAGCAATCCCATTTCGTTGCCATCTTCATTTACGCGGTCATCAATATTCAGGAATGGCTGGTCGAGCAGTTGACCGTTTTCGATGATGCGGATGACGCCGTATTTCTCGATGATGAATAACCTCTCTGAGCCATCGAACGCGGATTGCAGATCCACGGGGCGGGCCAATCCGCTGGCGATGAGACGCCATTCGTAATTGCTGGCGTTGGGAAAGTCATTGGCATTTGAAGAGCTGGGTTGGTTTGGTGGGTCAAGCGGAGGCTGGGATTCTGTTTGAGCGGCTGGGGCAGGCGTCAGCGGAGAGAGAGGCGTGATGGTGGGGGAAACAGTTTCTGCCAATCCTCCACAGGCAAGGATTGGCAGAGTCAATAAGATCAAGAGTCGCTTCATGAATTATTATTCTTTTACGTCTGTGGTTTCTGCATCCACCACATCATCCTGCGCGTCGTCTGAATTCATGTTACTGCTTAGCGCTTTCATGTGTTCGGCCACAACATTGGGCGGGCAGAGTTCAGTGAAGACGTAGGAGCCGAGCCAGAGCAGGGCGGCATCATCCACCACGCCAATGATCGGGATCATGACGGGGTCTGGCGAGAATAGATAAGCCAGCGCGCCGATGGGAATGAGTTTGGCAAAGAGATTTACGCGCTTGTCACCCATGAGACGAAAGATGAGCTTGAGCTGGTTGAGCACATTGCGTACCACGCCGCCTTGTTGTGTGATCGTGATGTTCGAGGGTTTCTTTTCTGCCATTTGAATCTCCTTTGTTGGATGTTTCCATTATATTCGATTTGGGATGCGAGCCGGTATTGTACGCACGGATTACACGGAAAATTAAAAATCCGTTTTTTCCGCGCAATCCGTGTACAAAAGATTTGGGTGTGTTTCAAATGAGTTGAAGGATAGAACGTCCCGAAGGTTTTCTCGAAGACTTTGACCCTTTTTCAAACCTTCGGGACGGTTGTTTCAACTGAAATGAAACACACCCAAAAGATTTTCTTCAACGCAGTCCCCGACAAATATTTCGTAGTAAAATAGAACGTACATTCTAGTTGCTCTCGCTCCGTTAAATTGCGAGAGCCGCGGCGCCGACCGCGGCTCTCTCTTACAAAGGAGGAGAAGAGAAATCACCTTACGAATGTAACTTTATCACGCGTCATCAAAACCTGCTTGACGCTCACCCTACGCCGCCCAAACGATTACGCAACGCTTTTTATGAGCCTTTTTTAAGGAGAAACATGCCCCATTCACTTGCAATTGAAACTCACGAACTTGGCCGCATCTACAAATTGCGCGGAAGCAAAAAGGAAACCCGCAAGGAACTTGTCGCTTTGCAGGATGTGAATTTGACCGTGGAACGCGGCGAACTGTTCGGACTCCTCGGCCCGAACGGCGCCGGCAAAACGACCTTGATCAAAGTCCTCACCACGCTTCTTTCCCCGACCTCGGGCTGGGCGCGCGTTGCAGGAGCAGACGTCCACGCTGATCCAGAGTCTGTGCGCCCGCGCATCAACATGGTCTCAGGCGGAGAATCCTCTGGCTATGGACTCTTGACCGTCCGCGAAAATTTGTGGATGTTCTCACAGTTTTACGGCGCGCCGTCTAAAGAAGCCAATGAACGCATCGAAGCCCTGCTTGAGATGGTCGGCATGAAGGACAGGATGCACACGAAATCATCCGACCTGTCCACGGGCCTGCGCCAGAAGATGAACATCGTGCGCGGATTCCTCACCGACCCCGAAGTGCTTTTCCTCGATGAACCCACACTCGGCTTGGACGTGGGCGCGTCACGCGATGTGCGCAAGTTCATCATCGAATGGTTGAAGGCGGATAAGGAACGCACGCTTTTATTGACAACGCATTACATGGTGGAAGCGGACGAGTTGTGTGACCGTGTTGCCATCATCAACAAGGGACGTGTGCTCGCCTGCGATACACCGTCCGCCTTGAAACAGCGCCTGCAAAAGGATGTGACCTTCGAGATCGAGACGAGTCCGCTCAACGGGTTGACCATGCAAATGATGGAGGAGCAACCCGAAGTTAAGAAAGCGGCGTTGACTGAGATCGAAGGCGGCGCACGTTGGAAGTTGTCGCTCGTGGAAGAATCCGCATTGGCGCGGGTCTTCAATCTGTTCGCGCAAAAAGATGTGAAGGTGATGAATCTCAACAAACGCCAGCCGACGCTCGAAGATGTGTTCGTGGAATTGGTCGGGCGCAGTATGGCGGAGGAGGAATCCAATGAACGCAGTGAGTAGCAAGTATTCACGCAAGGATACGGGCTGGCGGTTGTTTTTGAAAACCATCATCGCGCGCGCATACCCGCGTTTGATCGGGCAACAGCGCGAGGTCTCGTGGCTGGTGTTCGATGTGGTCATGCCGATGCTGGCAGTGGTTGCGTATGTGTTTGTGTATCGCGCGTTGAATGCGCCCGAGGAATATATCGGCTTCGTGGTGATGGGCGGCGCGATGACCGCGTTTTGGATGAACATTTTATGGAGCATGTCGAGCCAGTTGTATTGGGAGAAGGAGCAGGGGAATTTGGCTCTGTACATCATGGCGCCGAATTCGATGATGGCGATTTTGCTTGGCATGGCGTTGGGCGGGATGCTGGCGACTGCCATGCGCGCCATCGCGGTGACCTTGCTTGGCTCGCTCATGTTTGGCGTCACCTATGAAGTGACCAGTTTTTTGCAACTGTTCACGGTGTTCATGCTGGCGATGGTGGCATTGTATGGCATGGGCATGATGATGGCTTCGGCGTTTTTGCTGTTTGGGCGCGAGGCCTGGCACATGGCGAACCTGGCGCAGGAACCGATCTTCCTCGCTTCGGGGTTTTATTTCCCGATCAAGTCCCTGCCGTTTTGGGTGGCGGCGGGCGCGTCGGTTATTCCGCTCACGCTTGGAATGGATGCGATGCGTCAGTTGATCTTCTCTTCGGGTTTTCAATTCGGTTTTATGACCGTGCGATTTGAAATCATCATTCTGGCGGTGATGTCTGTGGTCTTTGTGGTGACTGCAAAATTCCTGCTGGCGTATGTGGAGAAGATCGCGGTGCGCGAGGGAAGAGTGACGGAGAGTCGGAGATAATTATTAACCACAAAGGGCACGAAGGTACACAAAGGTTTTAATGGTTTTCCTTTGTGACACTTTGTGTCCTTCGTGGTGAGAAAAGAGAGAAAAATGCAAACATCAACTTCATGGCGTTCGTTTCGGATGGCGGCGTGGCTGGGATGGTTGATCGAGTCCAATTGGACCGACCCCTTCCTGTTCGCGGTGTATTCCATCGTCAAGCCGCTTTCGGGCGCGGCGATTTTGGTCATCATGTACGGCATCATTTCGGGCGGCAACTTCAACACGCCGCTGTTTCCGTACATTTATCTGGGCAACGCGTTTTACATTTACGTTGGCGCGGTGATGACGGGCGTCTCCTGGGCGGTGGTGGATGACCGCGAGCATTACAAGACCTTGAAATATATGTACATTGCGCCGATCTACATTCCTGTCTATTTGCTGGGGCGCGGCGTGGCGCGGTTTATCACTGGCTCGATTGCCGTGTTCATTACGATTATGGCTGGCGTGCTGTTTCTGAAAGTGCCCCTGCATTTTGCGGATATTAACTGGGGATTGTTCCTCGTGACGTTGATTCTCGGCGTGGTGATGCTTGCGCTTCTGGGCTTGCTGTTGGCTGGTATCACGTTGACGGTGGCCCGTCACGAAGGCTTTATCGGTGAAGCGACTGCGGGCGCGTTGTACATTTTTAGCGGCGCGGTCTTCCCGCTGGATGTTCTGCCCGCGTGGATTCGTCCCGTTGGGTATTTTATGCCCACAACCTACTGGCTGGAGTTGTTGAGACGATCACTGGTTGGGAACGTGGCGCAGGCCTTCCCGACTCTGGCGAATTTCAGCAATCTGCAAATCCTTGGGATTCTGCTGGGGTTGAGCGTCTTCTTTGGCACAGTCAGTATCTGGGTATTCCGGTATTGTGACAGGTTGGCGCGCGAACGCGGGTTGATTGACCATACGACGAATTATTAGGTGGGAAAGGTGGACAAGTAAACAGGTAAATACGTAAAAAGCAACTCCTGATTTTTGAGGCAAGGAGTTGCTTTTTGTTTTGTTGCCAGATATTAGACGTTATCGGAAATAAACACAGGCACCGCCCCGAAGGTTTTTCTTGAAGAACTTGAACTCCTGACAACAACCTTCGGGACGTTTTTTCTAATTACCGATAAAGTCTATTCTATTGTTCAGACAGCAGACTGCGGTCAATTGTCTATTGTAGGACTTACGCAAGACCACAAGAATTGCCGCGAAATTCGTGTAATTCGCGGCTAAAAGATTTTGAACTGTGTAAGTCTTATATGTCTGTCGTCTCGTCTCTTATTCGCTTAATGAATGATCTAATAACCTTTCGATCATTTGCTTGAGTTCCCTCAACTTGATGGGCTTGCTCATATATTCATCCATGCCCGCTTCGAAACAGCGTTCGCGGTCGCCGGGCATGGCAAAGGCGGTGAGAGCGATGATCGGAACAGAATCAAACCGGGGGTCGGAGCGGAGGCGGCGGGTGGCTTCGAATCCGTTAATTTTCGGCATCTGGATATCCATCAAAATAATATCAGGGAAGAGTTGCTCGGCTTTTAGGAGCGCTTCTTCGCCATCACGGGCAACCTCCGCCATGTAGCCCAGGTCTTCGAGGTAATCTTTAACCATGAGTATATTGGCTTCGTTATCCTCCGCGAGTAAAATCTTTCCACGAATTGCGGCTGGCTTCGGGCTGGCTTTATGTTCCCTGGGCTTGTTAGAGGGCGCGGCGTCTTTTTCGTAATCCTGTATTTTCTGCCTGGATGGCAAAATAAAAGTAAAGCGGCTGCCCCTGCCAACTTCACTTTGCACTTCAATACTGCCGCTGTGCAATTCAACCAGCATTTTTACCAGGGTCAACCCCAGCCCCGTGCCTTCATATTGACGGGAGAGACTGCCATCCACCTGCACGAAAGGCTTGAACAACTTTGGAAGGTCTTCCGCTATGATGCCAATTCCAGTATCTGTGATGGAAAAGCGCATCAGACTTTCTTCGGCATTTGCCTGCACTTCGAGTTTTATGCTCCCCTCTTCAGGGGTGAATTTCACGGCGTTATTCAGCAGGTTGACAAGGATCTGTTTTAGGCGTTTGGGGTCTGCAATGATCGTGGATATGGACGGGGAGGGTACATATTCCACGGTGATGTTTTTTCTGAAGGCCAGTTGCTTGATAAAGTCCAGGCTGGACCAGCAGATATTGTTGACCACGATAACCTCCGGGCGAAGTTCATAGGTGCCAGACCCGATCTTTGACACATCCAGAATATCGTTGATCAGCCCCAATAGATGCTGGCCGCTGGAGTAGATCAATTTCACAGCCTGCTGTTGTCTTTCGTTCAATGGGCCGCGTACCTCTTCCAAAAGCGTTTCTGAAAATCCCAAAACGCCGTTCAGCGGAGTTCGCAATTCATGGCTCATGTTGGCGAGAAACTCATCCTTGGCGCGGCTGGCGTGGACAAGTTCCGCGGTGCGTTCCTCCACCCGCAGTTCCAGTTCGCTGGTGTATTGATGGATCAACTCTTCGGCGCGCCTGCGTTCGGTGATGTCGCGCACGATCACCAGGTCTGCTGGCCTGCCTTCATATTGGATGACTTTGGCGTTTATTTCAACGGGGATTTTTCTGCCACTCTTGTGGATTAGCAGTGTTTCGTAGGATTGAGGAACGTCTTCGCCTGCCAGCCGTCTTTTGTACTTATCCAGAATTTGCGTCAGGTTCTCAGGCGGGATGAATTTGGTGAATTCGTGCCCTTCGATCTCGTTCAATTCGTACCCCACCAGGGCGGCAAAACTGGAGTTCGAAAACTTATTTATCATGTCCTGTGCGATGGTGATTCCCTCGGATGCCTGGTTGACAACTGCGCGGTGTTTTCTCTCACTGGCTTGTAACGCTTCCTCTGTCCGCTTGTGCTCCACCAACTCATGCTCCAGCTTGCTTTGGTTAATTTGAAGCCGCCATGCAATCATTTGAGCGTACGATGAAAATGCGAGGATTATTATCACCACGCTGAAACGCATGTATATCTCGTACGGGGAGGGCGCGAAGATATGGTCGAGGATGTTTCCTTCCTGGAAGTAATAGACGTCGAACAAGATATCGCCGGTCAAAAAGAAAATACTCAAGCCGATGCCCAGTTTGATTAGCCGGTAGGATGTCCCCTCGAGAATTGCGCGGATGGTTTTCATAAATTCCCTTTGATAGCGCTTAACGTGAGTGGAGAAGGTTAAACGGGAGGTTTGTCCAAAAACCTTTCGATCATTTGCTTGAGTTCCTTCAATTTGATGGGCTTGCTCAGATATTCATCCATGCCGGCGGCGAGACAGCGTTCGCGGTCGCCGGGCATGGCAAAGGCGGTGGTGGCGATGATCGGAACAGAGACAAACCGGGGGTCGGAGCGGAGGCGGCGGGTGGCTTCGAATCCGTTGACGTTGGGCATTTGAATATCCATCAGAATGATGTTCGGGAGAACCAATTCCGCTTTCGAAAGCACGTCCCCGCCATCGCTGGCAAGGAAGACCTGGTAGCCGGCGTTCTCGAGGTAATCCAGGGTGACCATGATGTTGGCTTCGTTATCCTCCACCAGCAGAACTTTGCCGCGGATTGTTGGCGCCGCATTGATTTTTGGAATTCCATCCATGACGGCATCAGGCAGGGGCGGGTTATCCTGTGCCTGTTCTTTCTGGTTCCAGGGTAATACGAATGTGAAGCAACTGCCCTTGCCGGGTTCGCTTTGCAATTCAACACTGCCGCCGTGCATTTCGACCAGTTTTTTTACGAGGGTTAACCCCAGCCCCGTGCCTTCATATTGACGGGATAGACTGCTATCCACCTGCACAAATGGTTTGAATAATTTTTGCTGGTCTTCAGTGGAGATGCCGATGCCGGTGTCTGTGATGGAAAACCGCATGAGGCCTTGCGCGGCGTCGGCTTGAACGTCGAGCGTTACGCTTCCCTCATCAGGAGTGAATTTTACGGCGTTGTGCAGGAGGTTGACGAGAATCTGTTTGAGGCGTTTGGGGTCGGCATGAATCGCGGCGGCGGGGGAGGATGAATATTCGACGGTGATGGATTTTCGGTTCGCCAACTGCCTGATAAAGTTCAGGCTCGAACGGCAGATTTCGTCCACAGGCAGGTTTTCGAGTTGGAGTTCGAATTTTCCCGCTTCGATCTTCGATACATCCAGAACGTCGTTGATCAACCCCAAAAGGTGCTGGCCGCTGGCGTGGATCATTTCCACAGCCTGTTGCTGTTTTGTATCCATTGGCCCGCGAATGCCCTCCAGAAGCGATTCGGAAAAACCCAAAACGCTGTTTAGCGGCGTGCGTAATTCATGGCTCATGTTGGCGAGGAATTCGTCCTTGGCGCGGTTGGCGTGGATGAGTTCGGCTGTGCGCTCCTGCACGCGCCGTTCCAATTCGCTGGTATATCCACGAAGCAATTCTTCGGCCTGTTTGAGCCTGGTGATATCCACGGTTGTAACGATGACTCTGGAGAAATCATGCTCGTGCCCCGGCACAACCAGCCAGCTTAGGCTGATTTCGACGGGTTCGCCTGTCAAGGTTACCTCAGCGCCATCCCAACTGTTGTTGTTCCTGCCTTCTGCGATGGCTATCAAATCCTGATGACTATGTTCCAGTTCACCCTGGCTTAGGTTTTGAATCGTACTGTTTATTAAATCCTGTTTGCTGGCGGCCTTGTACATTTGCAGGGCGGCGCTGTTTACATCCAGGATTTTGATCATCTGGATGCACTTGACCGCAACCTCGGGGTGAGTTGTGAAATAGGTTTTGAAGTCGGTGACGCCCTGCTGTTTCAAGCCATCCAGGTATTTTTTAGCGTCGGAAAAATCATCCTCCCAGATTGCAACGGGCGAATCCTCGAACAAAATGCGATAGCGTCTTTCGCTTTCCTGCAATGCATCCTCTGCCCGCTTGCGTTCGGTGATATCCTGCACCGTGCCAATGCCGCGCAAAATGCCGCCGTTGGCGTCGGCTTCCAATTCTGCCTGTTCGCGCACCCACTTCACCTCTCCGTTGACAAGGATGCGATGCTCGACATCATAAGGCAGAATCCCTTGTAAAGCCGCCTGCCAGGCTCGATCCACCAGCCCCACATCGTCAGGATGAACATAGCTGAGGAAGGATTCGTAGGTGAAAGGCGTTTCATGATGGACGCCAAAGATGCGATAGGTTTCCGCAGACCAGGTGAGGATGTTAAGCGGAACGTCCAAATTCCAACTGCCCACGTGGGCAACAGACTGGGCGCGGTTGAGGTTTGCTTCGCTCAGGCGCAGGGCTTCCTCCGACTGCTTGCGTTCGGTAACGTCCCGCGCGACGGCGATGATCACTTTCTTCCCAAAATAGGTGCCGGGCGTCAGGCTCACATCCTTGGGGAAGATCGAGCCATCCTTGCGAAGCCCCCAAAATTCAAATTGCTGGGGTTCGCCCTCATACGCTTTGCGCACCGATTCCACCACCGCGGCGAGATCGTTTTTACCCGGGGCAGAAAGAAACTGCGGGGTATGCCCGATGAATTCGTCTCGAGAATATCCGTATAGTCTTTCAGAAGACAGGTTCACATCCAGAAAGACTCCGTTTTCATCCTGGATATAAACCGCTTCAGTAACACTGTTGAGGATGCCTTCGTAGGTGATTTGGGAAAGGCGTAATTGCTCCTCCGCCTGTTTGCGGGCTGAAATATCTTCGACGGTTCCTTCATAGTATTCGAGGGAACCATCCGCAGACAGCGCCGAACGGACGCTCTCTGAAACCCAGATCACGCTTCCATCCTTACGCCGCGCCTGATACTCGAACCCGGTCAGGTTGCCACCCTGTTGTTTTAATACCTGCATATGTTCGGCGCGCGTCTCAGGGTTAAAATAAACCTGATGCGCGATATCGGTTACGCTGGCGAGCAAGTCTTCGGGAGAGTCATAGCCCCACATGCGCGCCAGAGCAGGGTTCACGGTGATGAATTGGCCGGCAGGCCTGCTTTGAAATATCCCTTCCAGCGAATTTTCAAAGATGACGCGGTATTTTTCCTCGGCGAGGCGCAGATCATCCTCAGCCTGTTTGCGGGAGGTAATATCCTGTTTCACCGCGATAAAGTGCTCGATCTCCCCCTGCGGATTTAGCAATGGGGTGATGGTCATTTCTTCGATGTAAAGACTGCCATCCTTGCGGCGGTTCACCAACTCACCGTGCCAGACCCGCCCGGAGAGAATGGTATCCCACAGGTTTTGATAAAAGGAGCGATCCTGCACGCCAGACCTGGTAAGCAGGCGCGAGTTTTTGCCTATGGCTTCACTCAGATCGAACCCGGTCAGCATCGTATAAGATGGGTTGGCCCATTCAATGACGCCCTCGCGGTTGGTGATTACGATGGAATTGGCGGCGGCTTCCAGTGCGGCGCTTTGCAGGTGCAGTTGCTCCTCGGCCTTTTTACGCTGGGTCACATCGCGCGCCACCCAAAGGGTATTTTCTGCGCCCATCGGTGAAATAAAGGTTTCGAACCAGAGGGAACGTTCACCAACGTCAAGTTTGTATTCTACATGGGCAGTTTGGCGGGTCTCCAACACCTGCTGGATCATGCCGATGAAAACCTCAGCTTGTTCGGCGGGGAAAACCTCCCGCAGATTCCTGCCAAGCAATTCTTCAGGCGGTTTGTACAACAGGTCGGGGTTGGTGGGGGCAATTTCACGGTAGACGCCCTGGTGGTCGATCACCAGCACCACATCCTGCATGGATGCGAACAGCGCGCGCAATTCAGCTTCGGATGCGGTCAGCGCTTCCTCCGCCCGCTTGCGTTCGGTAATATCCATCAAGACGCCCTGAACAATGGGTACGCCGCCGCTTTGAGAAAGCAGAATCTGGGCTGAGTCACGAATCCAGATCTGGCGGCCATCACGGGTGAACATTCGATATTCGCCCACACATGGCTCGCCTCGCGCATAGGCTTGCTCTTCCAACAATTCCTGCTGGTCGCGGTCTTCGGGATGAACATGCCGATACCAAAGTGTGGAGTCGGCCATCCATTCCTGTGGCGTGAATCCAAGCAGTTGTTCGATTTGCGGGCTGACGTACGGCCATCTGCCATTCACGCCCAATTCTGAAGTGTAAATGATCACCGGCAAACGTTCGACCAGCAAACGATATTTAATTTCTGCTTCCTGGAGCGCTTCCTCTGCCTGCTTGCGCTCGGTGAGTTCATTCTCTAACTCTTGCATCAGACGCACATTCCGCAAGCTGATTGCAACCTGCGAGGCAAAAGCCTCCACGGAGGGCACATCCTCCCTGCTCAAGCCTGAACCGCCAATGGTCAGCAATCCTAATGATGTTTCATCCGCTTGCAGGGGAGCGATGATACCCTGATTAATTTTCAGGATCCGCCTTAACAGCCCGGCCAGCGGACGCAAAGCTTTCGGGAGCGCCTCGGCAATCAAGTCGCCTGTCCAATGGACAAATTCTGCCCTTCCCCCGGCAATAATGCGGCCATAAGCCGACTCATTCGAAATCGGCAGGCGGTAACTCTGCAGGGATAATCCTGTTAATTTTTCACCAGAACGAATAATATTTTCGGCAAAGGTGGTGTAATTAATGCTGAGTTGTTTACCGTTTTTATCGAACGTGAGCACGGTCGCAATAAATCCCAGGCTTTTGATCTGCTCGCCAACCGCGCGATAGACTTCTTCCGCTGTGCGAGCCTGCTGAACAGTATGAGATGCGCCGCTGAGCGCCAGCAGGAAATCACTGCTGTGGCGCAGGGCTTCCTCCATCTGCTTGCGCTCGGTGATATCCACCATAATACCTTCAAGGTATTCCACTTCATCGCTCGCATTTAGCATCCCTGTACCCCATTCATCCACCCAGCGCCACTCCCCGGATTTATGGCGAATGCGATAGGTAAGATGAAAAGCTTTGCGGTTGATGGTGGCATCGCCTTCCCCCTGCGGCACCGGTATTCTAGGCAGGTCGTCAGGGTGATAAAGATCGAAGAAGCTTAATCCGTTTTCGAGAAATTCCTCCTTGGGATAACCGGTAATATCCTCGATGGAGGTGTTCAGGTAAAAAAAGGTGTAACGTGAATCGTTCCTGCACTGGTACACAGCGATTGGAATATTATCCGCCAGGCCGCGAAATTTCTGCTCGCTTTTTTTCAAAGCGTCTTCAGCCTGCTTGCGCTCATTGATATCGCGCACCACGCTCAGGATGTGAAGCGGACGGCCGTTCGCATCCCGCACCAGTTCCACGTTAATATCCACTGTAATCAGGCCGCCATCCCTCCTGCGAAAGATGCGTTCATAAGGCGGTATATTTTCGCCGCCCAACAACTTCCCCAGCGTTTGATTGCTTTGCGGCGTTTCCGCCGACACATCCAAAAAGGAAAGAGTTTGAACCTCATCCAGCGTATACCCCAGCATGTCCGCCGCGCGCTGGTTCGCCGCCATGTGACGCCCCTGCAAGTCCAGGATGAAAACCCCATCATGCGACTGATCGAACAACGAACGATAACGAATTTCAGCCCGCCGATGCGCATCCTCTGCCAGCTTGCGCGCGGTCACATCGCGCGCAATGGCATGAACAATCGGAGCCGCCGCCCCTTCCATTTGCAGGGTGTTGTTATATTCCAGGTAGCGAATATCGCCCCCCGCAGTTTGGATCTTCAGAACACCGCGCGCCTGCCCCTCTGCCTGCACCTGGGTTAAATACTCGCCAAATTTATGGCGTACATCCTGCGCAAGAATCTCGCGCAGGTTCATTTTCAAAAGAGTTTCGTGGGAATATCCTGATAATTGAGTCCCCGCCGGGTTGACGAAAACAAGATTGCCCTGCAGATCATGCGCGCAGATCAGGTCCTGACTATTCTCCATCAGATCGTGATATTGATGAAGAACCGCATCCGACTCCGCCCGCGCCTGATTCTGCTCTTTGAGTTGCGTCTCCAGCTCGAGCTGTTGCGCCTGTAATTCACCAACAAGCCGAAGCAGTTCCGCCTTGTTTTTTAGCGGGGATTTCAATAATTTCATCTCCCCCACTTTCGATTCTTCCAGGCGGCGTTCCTTTGCTTCCTGATTTGCCTTCATAGGGGGTGCCTCTTGCCAACTCACCGGGGATATTTCGTTGCAATAAAGCATACCAAATTAACCACCCCTCAACAAGGCAAATAAATTACGGTTTCGTTAATTTAGAAACTGTTTCATAACTCTTTTTTGGGACACGGACAGCACGGAGCAGACTGAAGTTCACAGAAGAAACCATAAAAAAGCCGCTCTTTTCCGTGAATTCCGTGTACAAAAAGAAGAGCGATAAGACTTAAGAAACGCTCTCTTCCAGGCACTTTTCCCAACCCTTCCCCTTCGGGGGAAGGGCGGGGGATGAGGGAGAGAAACTGCGTAAGGTGAGTTATTAACTGATGATACGCGCTCACGCTTCGACTGCGAGCGGGAACGAACACCCGCTCTCCGCTCAGCGCGAACTTCGTCCTCCCGAAGTCGAAGGACAGGGCGCGGAATATTCCTGTTTTGCGTAACATCAGTTATTAACTTGATGGTACGCGATTTACCGTAGGGGCAACCCGTCCAGGCATTACAAGAGGCTTATTCTTAAAGAGAGGGTTGCCCAGTGCGGGCAGGCATCCCGTGGGAACAGGGCGTGCGCAATCAGGTTTTCAAGAATATGGATGGGTACCACAAGGGTATGATATCGCCCCTACTGTATACGGTGTGTTATTTATATTTTCAACCCAACATGGGAGGTAACGAGTTATAATTAATTAGTTGATTATCAACTGTAATCAAACCATTCATTCCGAACCAACGAAAGGATATATCATCATGGGCTTTTTCAATACAATTCTCGAAAAACTTGGACTCAAAAAGGGAAAATCTGCCGAGGCATCTGCCACCCCTGCGCCCGCCGCGCCTGTTGAAAAGAAGGCCGCAGTTGCGCCCACTGCAACTGCAAAGCCGCACGCACCCGTCATGGACAAGGGCGAAAAGGATGAGCCAATGGCCGCCGCCCCGAAGGCAATTTCAGAAGTGGATGTGGTCAGCCAGTTGGAGAAACTTGCCGCAGGGAAGGAACTCAACTGGAAAGTCTCCATCGTGGATTTGCTCAAACTACTCGATATCGACAGCAGCCGCGAGGCCCGCACCGAACTGGCGAAGGAACTCAACTGCCCCGCTGATATGATGAGCGACTCTGCGCGCATGAACACCTGGCTTCACAAGGAAGTTTTGAGGAAGGTCGCCGCGAATGGCGGTAACATTCCGAAAGACCTGTTGGACTAAAATCAGCAACCCAACAAACAGCGCAGACAAAGTCCGCGCTGTTTGTTTATTTTTAAATAAAGCAAACACTTGGAAGCAGGAATTTCCATATTTAATCCACGAATCTCACGACTTGCGTTTTTGATAGGTCTAACCTAAAATATAAATGTTCGTGCTTCTATCTTTTTTCATTGTCATAACTTAGTTTCAACATAAAAAGGAGAATACGATGGGAAAGTTTCTAAACAGGTTGTTTGCCAGTGTCATTATATTTATGATGATCCTAGCTCTGATACCCGCACAGTTTGTAAGCGCGGCAACATCAGAGCTGTTTTTTTCCGAGATCATTGAAGGGACAGGCAACAATAAAGCCATTGAAATCTACAACGGCACTGGTGCGGCCGTTAACCTGGCAACGGGCGGCTATAACATCCAGATGCATTTCAACGGAAGCCCTGTTGCTGGTTTGACCATCAACCTGACAGGAACAGTGGCAGATGGTGATGTATTTGTAGTGGCCCAATCAACAGCCAACGCAACCATCCTTGCTCAGGCTGACCAGCTCAACGGCTCAGGCTGGTTCAATGGAGATGACGCTGTCCTGCTTCGCAAAGGCACGGACGTTATTGATGTTATCGGCCAAGCCGGCTTTGACCCAGGTACAGAATGGGGAACATTGCTCACAAGCACAGCAGACAACACGCTGACTCGAAAGAGTTCGATCTGTGCCGGGGATGTAGACGGCTCAAACGTCTTTGACCCTTCCATTGAATGGGATGGTTTCGCAACCGACACATTCAGCGGGCTGGGCATTCATGTGGCCGACTGCGGTGTGGTTGAGCCAAAACTCAATGAGTTCTCTGCCAGCACAACAGGCGCAGACGTTGAATATGTGGAAGTGTTTGGCGCTCCGAATAAGGATTACTCTGCATATAAAATTCTTGAGATCGAAGGCGATACTGCCGCCGCATCTGGCGTTGTGGATGAAGTCATTGCTGTAGGGACAACCGATGCCAATGGCTTATGGCTGGGCAATTTACCGGCGAACACGCTGGAAAATGGGACGCTTTCCCTTCTGCTCGTTAAGAATTTCACAGGCGCTCTTACCAATGACCTCGATACGAACAATGATGGCGTTTTTGATGTCACCCCCTGGGATGCACTCATTGATTCAGTCGCTGTGAACGATGGCGGCGCAGGCGACATAACCTACGGCATCCCAACACTTGGAGTAAGTTATGACGGCCTAAGTTTCGCCCCCGGCGGCGCATCGCGAATCCCGGATGGATTCGATACAGAATCCGCCGCCAACTGGGTCCGCAATGACTTTGACTTGGCTGGCATCACCGGCTTTACCGGCACCCCAATCGTGGGCGAAGCGTTCAACACACCCGGCGCTTTGAATGCAGTGTTCATTCCTCCCCCTGAAATGTGCGGTGACTCTGGCCTTACCTTAATTCACGATATTCAAGGCAATGGACTCGCCTCCCCCATTGTTGGCGCTGAAGTTGCCATTGAAGCCATTGTGGTTGGTGATTTCCAAAACAACACATCCATGGACAACGGCAACCTAAACGGATTCTATGTTCAGGAGGAAGACGCTGAAGCAGATGCTGATCCGTCCACCTCTGAAGGTATCTTCGTTTTCGCCCCAAGCAGTGATGATGTGAGCGTAGGCGACAAAGTCCGTGTGCGCGGAAATGTCACTGAATTCAACGGTCTGACAGAGATCGGCGGTGTAACCCTGCTATTACAGTGTTCAACCGCTAACGCACTCCCCGCTTCCGCTTCTGTAAATCTGCCTGTTGCTTCTGTCAATGACTTTGAAGCCTTTGAAGGCATGGCAGTCACAATGCCGCAGGCTCTCGTGATTTCGGAATACTTCAACTTCGACCGCTTCGGCGAAATCGTGCTGACCTCTGAACGTCACCTCACCCCAACTGCGGAATTCGAACCCGGGCCGGACGCAATCCAAGCCGCGCAAAACTTCCTGCTTGACCGCATCACACTTGACGATGGGCGGTCTGCTCAAAACCCGAACCCAGCCATCCACCCGAATGGAAGCGTGTTCGATCTGAATAATCTCTTCCGCGGCGGTGATACCGTTCAAAATGTGACCGGCGTAATGGATTTCTCATTCGGACTGTACCGCATCCAACCCACACAAGGCGCGGACTATACTTCCCTCAATGCGCGCACAACCCAACCGGATGATGTCGGCGGCAATATCAAAGTTGCATCTTTCAATGTACTCAATTACTTCACAACGATTGACACAGGCGCCCTCATCTGCGGCCCGTCAGCCAATCAGGAATGCCGCGGCGCAGACAACGCCACAGAACTCGCACGCCAGCGCGCCAAGATCGTCTCTGCGCTGAGCGCGATCAACGCGGATGTTGTCGGGTTGTTCGAGATCGAAAATAACGTCACCGATGTCGCCACCGCAGATCTGGTCAGCGGACTCAACGACATCTTCGGAGCAGGAACATACGATTACATCGCCACCGGCGCAATCGGCACAGATGCGATCCGCCTTGCGATCATTTACAAGACCGCATCCGTATCGCCTGTCGGTTCATTTGCAGTGCTCAACTCCACAGTCGACCCCCGCTTTATTGATACAAAAAATCGCCCATCCCTGGCGCAGTCATTCTTTGACACCAACACCGGCGGAATTTTCACCGTTGCCATCAATCACCTCAAATCCAAGGGGTCGGATTGTAATGATGTGGCCGACCCCGATCTTGGTGACGGCGCCGGCAACTGCAACCTGACTCGTAAAGCCGCCGCATCCGCCCTCGTCGATTGGCTGGCAACTGACCCGACCGCCAGCGGCGACACTGACTACTTGATCATCGGCGATTTGAATTCCTATGACAAAGAAGACCCCATTGACGCAATCCAGGCCGGTCCCGACGATGTACTCGGCACTTCAGACGACTACACCGACATGGTCTTCCAATTCCAGGGCGAGGATGCCTACTCTTATGTCTTCGATGGACAAACAGGTTACCTCGATCATGCACTAGCCAGCGCTGGTCTGGCAGGCCAGATCACAGGTGTCACAGACTGGCACATCAACTCTGACGAACCTGATCTGATCGACTACGACACATCCTTCAAGCAAGCCGCACAGGATGCGATCTACGCACCAGACGCCTATCGTTCATCCGACCATGATCCAGTAATCATCGGCCTTGATCTGGAAATTTCACCGAGACCTGCCAAGCAATATGTTCTTGACAGCATGACCGTCCTGCGCGCCACTGTCACGAACAAGAAAGACGCCCAAAGACTCGATGAAGCCATCAAGAAATTAACCCGCTCTCTCGACCCTGCGCTATGGGTTGATGACAACCATGTTGATTCGAATCACGGGCATCAGGTCTTTGGTGACGAGAAAGACTCGGTCAGCAAACTGAATGAAATACTCAAAGATTCCAACAGCTCACTATCTCAGGACACCATCAGAAATTACATCAGCTTCATGGTCAACGCTGATCGTATGCTGGCGCAAACAGCCGTCAATGATGCCATAGCCAATTCCGGTGATCCCAAAGATATTGAAAAAGCTCAGGAAAATATTGCCGAAGGAGACGCCTTCCTAACCGCAGGCAAAACAGAATCGGCAATTGAAAGATATCGTGAAGCCTGGAAGAAAGCAATACAAGCGCTAAAGTAAAGCAACACTCAACAAAAGAGACCTGCCCATTTTTGGCAGGTCTCTTTTTACAATTTGACATTTCCTCCCCCCTCGTCTACACTTCACCCATGCTCTCCCGCGTATATTCCTGTGCCGTAGTGGGGCTTGAAGGCGTAATCGTCGAAGTGGAAGTGGATTACACCAACGGTCTCCCCGCCGTCATCATTGTTGGCCTGCCCGATGCCGCCGTGCAGGAAAGCCGCGAACGCGTGCAAACCGCCGTCAAAAACGCGGGCTTGCATTTCCCCCGTCATCGCATCGTCGTCAATTTATCACCCGCCGCCATTCGCAAAGAAGGCCCCGCCTACGATCTCCCCATCGCGCTCGGCGTTGTCATCCTCGCAGGTTTTCTTCCACAAGAAGTTATCGAAGGAGCATTGGTCGTCGGCGAGCTTTCATTGGATGGAGTTGTACGTCACACACGCGGCTTATTGCCAATGGCCGCCACCGCGCGAGCCAATGGATTCAAGCGGATGTTCGTCCCCGAAGTGGATGCGCCCGAAGCGGCCCTGATCCCAAACCTGGAAGTGTACCCCGTCAAATCGCTTGCGCATCTCTACGACCATTTGGCTGGTCGGCGTCTCATCGAGCCTTATCTCCCCTCCAGCAGTGACCTTCTCGAACCGCTCTTCCTCCCAACAGACTTCTCCGAAATCAAAGGACAAGATCACGTCAAACGCTCCCTCGAAGTCGCCGCCGCAGGTGGGCACAACGTACTGATGATGGGAAGCCCAGGTGCAGGCAAAACGCTTTTAGCCCGCGCCCTGCCTGGCATCCTGCCCGAAATGAGCATCGAAGAATCATTGGATGTCACCCGCATCTACTCCGTCGCAGACCAACTCCCCGCAGGCACACCGTTAATTCGTCATCGTCCATTCCGTTCACCACATCACACCATCAGCCACGCGGGACTCGTCGGCGGCGGAAATATTCCCAAGCCCGGGGAAATCTCCCTCGCCCATCGCGGCGTGCTCTTCCTTGATGAATTCCCCGAATTCGGCACACGCGTCCTCGAAGTCATGCGTCAGCCCATGGAAGATAAAGTCGTCACCATCAGCCGCGCCAAAGGCTCGCTCACTTTTTCAGCCAACTTCCAGCTCATCGCCGCCATGAATCCCTGTCCCTGCGGCTATCACGGCGATTCTCTCAAACCCTGCACCTGCGCCCCGGTCATTGTCACCAAATATCAAAAACGAATTTCTGGTCCACTGCTCGACCGCATCGATATTCACATCGAAGTGCCCAGGGTGGATTACGAAAAACTCAGCAGTGACCGAGTCGGCGAAACAAGCGAGTCTATTCGCCAGCGCGTGCAAGCCGCAAGAGATATTCAGAATCAACGCTTCAGCGATTCAGCCGACATTGTCTGCAACGCGGACATGCGCATCGGGGAGGTAAGGCAATTTTGCAGTCTCCAGCCCGAAGGTCAGAGCTTGATGCGGGCGGCCATGAGTCAGCTAAATCTTTCGGCACGTGCCTATCATCGCATTTTGAAGTTATCCCGCACTATCGCGGACTTGGCCAGGAGCGAAGAAATCCAATCCCCACATTTGGCAGAAGCACTGCAATATCGTCCGAAGATTATGATGGGGTGAAAGATAGCGATGGTACATTTAACAAATATCCCGCAGGCAAAACCTGCGGGATATTTGTTTTGAAACAGCAATTTATTTTGCAAAACTGGCAATCACAATTCAGACATCCTGACTTATAATTTCGGTCATCACCCATGACAACATTTAAAAATACTTCAGGTCAACGCAAGACAATTGCCGTACTCGGGGCGCAGTTAAGCCGCGTGTGGGGAGCCGAATTTATGGCAGGCGTGCTCGATTCTGCCAAGGCCCAGGATGTGAACGTTGTTTATTTTGCAGGCGGCAAGCCCATTGCCATTGGGGCGCCGGCCCATGAAGGGCGTTCCTACGGCTTGTACGACCTGATCAAACCCGACAAATTCGACGGCATTCTGCTTTCTGCCGATATGGGCCATGGGCCTTCCGCCGGGGATATCAAAAATTTCTGCCTTTCCTTTGCGCCCACGCCCATCGTATCCTTTGCGGTTCCGGCGGAGGGGGTTACTTCGTTCATGGCGGATAACGAAGGCGGGATGCGCGCAGTAATCCGTCACTTGATCGAAGAGCACGGGTTCAAGCGGATCGCTTTCATACGCGGCATCCCCGGCCAGCCGGAAGCAGACCAGCGCTTTCACGCCTATCAAGAGGAATTAAAAGCCCACAACATCCGCTTCGATGAAAACCTTATTCTGGAGGGAGATTACACCCCCGAAAGCGGACGCGCCGCCGCCCGCACCCTGCTGGATGAACGCGGCGTGCAGGCGCAGGCCATTGCCGCCTCCAATGACCGCATGGCCTTCGGCGTATTGGAGATATTACAACAACGCGGCATTCGCGTGCCAGACACCATCGCATTGACCGGGTTCGACGATGTCAGCGATTCCCAGTCGATGGGCGTGCCCTTGACGACCATTCACCAGTCCTTCTATGAAGCCGGCAAACAGACCTTCCATGCCCTGTTCAAACGCATGAATGGGGAACAAGTGGCGGATATGAACATCCTTCCTTCGCACATGGTAGTGCGCTGGTCCTGCGGATGTTTACCGGAAAGCATCAAGAGCGCCGTGGTACTGCCCAAAGAGGTGGCTCATACCGGCAGGCTGGAAAACAAACGCGAAGCCGCCATCCGCGCCTTGTTTGCCGCCGCAGGCATTTCAGAGAACGACCCGGCAAGACCCCTGTTCGCGGATGTATTTGGGAACGCGTGGAATGTTTTTCTCGCCAGCCTGCGCGAAACGGATTCAAGCAATGCCTTCATGAAAATGGTGCAAGCCATGGTGGAGGTTCTGCAAAGAAATGGATACGATTCCACCATCTGGAACAATGTGTTATCCACTTTTAGAAAGTATGCGCTGGGCGGCATTACCAGCATCACCCTCCGCTTGCAGGCTGAAAACCTTTTCCAGCAGGCGCGTATGTTGGTGGGAGAATTATCCCAACGAGCGCAGGCCTACCGCCGGATGCAGTTCGAACAAAAAGAGGAAGCGCTCAGCAACTTTAGTTTTTCCATGGCGCCCGCCATGACCCTCGAAGGGATTGGCGAGGCCATTTCAAAACACTTCCCCCTGCTGGGGCTTCAACGCTGGTACGTCATGTTCTACAGCGATGTCAGCGCGCCAGGCTCCATCTCATCCCCGCCGCCGGAAAGCTACCGCCTCCTCCTGCAATATGACCAGAGCAAATTCCAAATTCCAAAGGAAAAAACCACGCTTGGCACTGGGCGTCTGGCTCCACGCGGAAAAACCCCCCATGACTATCGCTACGATGCAGTGGTCATGCCGCTGGCGCTTGCCAGCAACCGCTTTGGGTTTATGTGGGTCGAAATGGGGCCGAATGACTGGGATATCTATGTCCGCTTGAAGAACCTGCTCTCGAGCGCATTATTACGCACCATGCTCGTGCAACAGCGCGAACAGGCACAAAGGGAAGTGGAACGCCTGCTCGGCGAGGCGCGTGAGCGGGCTGTGGAACTTGCCCGCGCGCGGGATGTGGCCGAAAAAGCCGCAGCGCAAAACGCAAAGCTCTTTGAGTCCGAGCAGGATCGGCGTCGGGCCGCCGAAGCGCTGGCACGTTCATCCCGCCAGTTATCTTCGTTGACCACCATCGAAAAACTACCCCAGCAAATTCTCGAACAGCTAAAACAGGTTCTGCCCTTTGACCGCGCCATTTTATTCATGGAAGATGTCAACGGCGTTCCAAGCATCCGCTCTCATTATGGAATGCCCCAAAATATCGAGCATGAAGAATTCCGCCTGAAAACCGGTGACCTGGATTTTTACAAAACAGTAGTGCGGAAGGGAGAAACCCTTCTGATAAAAGACACAAAAAAATTGGAAGGCTGGAGCCAGCCTGAATGGCTGCCGTATGACCGCTCGTGGCTGGGCGTGCCGCTTCACTTAAAAGACAACGTGGTCGGCCTGCTTGCATTGGGGCGCGCCAAACACTCCTTCAACGAAGATGACAGCCTGCTCGTAACCACCTTCGCCATGCAAGCCACCGTTGCGCTCGAAAACGCACGCCTGTACGACGAAGTGACAGGCATCAGCCAGATCATGGAACGCATGGTCGCCCAGCGCGTGGAAGAATTAAACAAAGCCTACAACACGCTTTCACAGCACGACAAAAACAAATCATCCTTCATTCAAGTGGCCGCGCACGAACTGCGCACACCGCTGACCGTCATCAAAGGCTATCTTGGAATGCTAAAAGGCGACGCGCTGATCCTGAACAACCCCACCCTCTCGCAAGCCATCGAAGGCGTTTTGCAGGGCACGAACCGCCTGCACCAGATCGTCACCAGCATGTTGGATGTAGCCCGCCTGGACAGCCAGGTCATCAACCCGCACATCGAAGCGGTCAGCCTCAGTTTGATTCTGAGACTCATCCACAAAGATTATGTGGACGATCTCGCGCTTCGCAACCTGACCTTTGGCATGGACCAGGCCATCAAAGATATTCCCCCGCTGATGGCAGACCCGGAACTCCTCAAAAAGGCGCTCGACCACGTGATCGTCAACGCCATCAAATTCACCCCAGATGGCGGCTCGATTACCGTCTCTGCCAAAGTGGTGGAAGACCCCCGCCAGGGAAACATGGCCGAGATATGCGTGAAAGACACCGGCATCGGCATTGACGCAGAACATCACAAGATCATCTTTGAAAAGTTATATCAATTGGGAAAAGTGGAACTGCATTCCTCCAGCCGCACGAATTACAAAGGCGGCGGCGCCGGGCTGGGGCTGGCAATTTCAGCGGGAATCGTAAAAGCTTTTCAAGGAAGCATTTGGGTGGAAAGCGAAGGCCACGATGAAATGAAATTTACAGGCAGCGCCTTTTTCATCCGCCTGCCGCTTGCAAAGGGATAATTCTCCGGTGCATACAAAGGTTGTCTGGGGAGACAGATTGAATGCTGTGCGGTGAACCCCTCACCCTGCCCTCTCCCATCGGGAGAGGGGGGAGTCGAAAGGGTGAAAAGTCTTCATAATTGGGGTGAGGGAAAAGGGGAATGCTGACAACCTTTACATGCACACCCAAAAACACATCCGCGAAGAATGGCTTCGCGGATGTGTTTTTGGGTGGATGCGCTGGGGGGAGACCTACTTCATTTTTTCACGGAAATCGTAAATACCGTCATTGACCGCCCAGCGCGCGGCGCATTTCGGGCAGAGCAGGTGGCCCTGCTTTTCTTTCAAGCCGCCGCCCCCGCAGACCGGGCATTTGAACAAGCCGATCACATTCAAGGGAATTTCGGTCTTTTGAGGTTCGCCATTAACCCTGGCCTTCAAAAATACGCTGGGGGTCACCTGCCAGAACGCGCCTGTCGGCTGAAAGAGACCATCCAATGCGGCGAGAAGTTTGGCAGAGACGACGCGCTTTAAAAAGCCAAGCCTAAAATGCGAAACGGTGAGCGTCTTTTCAATCGAAAAGCCGAGTTCGCCCAGCCAGTTGCGGATGGCTTTCGGGTGAAAGTCAAAATTCAATTTGACGAATTCAACGGGTTCGAGCGTGAACGGATTCCAATCCTGCTTCCCAAGCCAGTACCGCAAAATGGATTTGAGATTCAACTTGTTTGCAAACTCAAGGATAAAGACCCCGCCCGGCTGTAAAATATTTTTCACCTGAGCCAAAGCCTTCGGCGCATCCGCCATGTGATGCAGGGCGCGGATCATCGTAGCAGAATCAAACAAACGGTCCAGAAAAGGGAGGCGGTAAATATCCGCAGCGACGTAGATGAACTTGTCGGAGCGTCCCAGCCTTTGCTGGGCCTGTGCCAGTTGGGTGGTCGAATAATCCAAAAGGACGATGCGCTCGAAGCCCGCATAGCGCAATGTATTGCGGCCTGCGCCTGCGCCCAGTTCGAGCATGAGTTTTCCGTTTTCCCTGGCGCCGCCCGTCAGGGCAGGTGTGGGGAGCATTCTTTTGAGGGCAATGGCTTCGGCGCGGTCTTCATATTCGCGCCCGCCCTGCTCCCAAAAGGATTGCTGGTAATCGGAGCCTTCGTAATTGCATACGGGGGGAGTGTTGGTCATTAGTCTCTTGTCTCTTGTCGCTGTCTCTTTATCATCAGCCTCGCCTATTCATCTACCTCCCCACGGCGCGGTAGATGAAGCCCATTTCCTTCATGAGGGCAGGGTCGTAGATATTGCGCCCGTCATAAATGACCGGGGACTTGAGCAGGCTTTTCACTTTTTCAAGATCGAGCTGTTTGAACTCATTCCATTCTGTGACGACGATCAGCGCGTCACAGCCTTCCGCCATTTCGTAGGGTTCGTCGAAGAAATCCACCGCAGGGAGGATGGGACGGGCCACTTCCATCGCCACAGGGTCATACGCGCGGACTTTTGCGCCCGCCTTGACCAATTCCTCTGAAATATCAATCGAGGGCGCGTCGCGCATGTCGTCGGTGTTGGGCTTGAACGCCAGCCCGAGCAAGCCGATGGTCCTGCCCTTCAACCCCTGTTCTGAGCCTGCCGAAGGGCCGCCGATCATTTTTTGGACATGCGCCACGGCGGCTTTGCGGCGGTCATAATTGACTTCCATCACATCGTTCAAGATGCGTGGATTAAGTCCATTCTCCCTGGCCATGAAAGCCAGCGCCTCTACATCCTTGGGGAAACACGAACCACCCCAGCCGAGGCCTGCATCTAAAAAGTGACGGCCAATGCGCGCATCGTAGCCCATGCCTGCGGCCACTTCCTTCACATCCGCGCCGACTCGTTCGCACAGGTCGGCGAGTTCGTTCATGAAGGATATCTTCGTGGCGAGGAAAGCATTGCTCGCGTACTTGATCATTTCAGCCGTGCGCAAATCTGTGATGACGATGGGCGCGCGCAGGGGCAAATGCAGGTGCGCCACTTTGTTCGCGGCGTCCTTGTCCAATGAGCCGATGACCGTGCGGTGCGGATTCATAAAATCGCCGATGGCGGAACCTTCACGCAAGAATTCGGGGCAGGACACCACCGAAAATTGAATCTGCCTGGGCTGGGCGCCTTTCACAATGTCGGCCACCCAGTCACCCGTCCCGATCGGAACCGTAGACTTGTTGATGATGACCAGCGGCGCAGTCATATTCTCTGCAATCGATTTGGCGGCGGCGGCTACGTATTGCAAATCTGCCGCGCCGTCTGCATCGGAGGGAGTGCCGACTGCGATGAAGGCATATTCGGCGTTCTTCAAGGCATCCTTGTAGGATGTGGTGAATGTGATGCGCCCCGCATTCACATTGCGCTTGACCAGTTCATCCAGCCCTGGCTCATAAATGGGCATGATGCCTTTTTTGAGGTTCTCCACCCGCTGTTCGTTTACATCCAACGCGCTCACGCGGTTGCCGAGGTCGGCAAAGCACGCGGCTGTAACCAGGCCGACGTATCCCACGCCGACGACACAAATTTGTTTCATAGGTTTTCCTTTTTATTGAATTGATTTTTGAAATAGACCAAAACGATTACACCCTGTTCATCCAGTGATCCACAGATTCTACAAGATCGAGCAGGTCCATGGGTTTGGTTATATATTCATCACAGCCTGAATCCATGGCGCGCTGACGGTCGCCGGGCAGGGCGTGCGCGGTCAACGCGATGAGAGGGATGGCGGAGGTTTTCGCATCGCTTTTGATCATGCGCGTGGCGGTCCAGCCATCCATCTCGGGCATGGCAAGGTCCATGATAATCAGGTCGGGCATTTGCTTGTTGGCGGCGTTCACCCCGTCGCGCCCGTTCATCGCCAGAAAAGTAATGTACCCGTTCTTTTCAAGGATAAAACGTACAAGCTCGTACGTATCCATATTATCTTCAACGATGAGAATACGGCCTTTGCTCATATCCTTAATATACTACGTCTCATAAATGCGGGCAATGCGTAGATACTACCCGGGTGTGGCTTTCTCAAAGTCTGAAAATCTTTAACGCGAATGGCGCGAATGAAACGAATGGCGCGAATTTTTCTGTATTTTCGCGAAATTCACCCAGTTTGCGTAATTCGCGTTAAGCCTTTGCCATAAACTTGTAAAATGGTCAAACTCCTTTGAGAAAGCCGTAGCGTGGGGTGTGGACTATTTTTTCGGCGCACCCTGTAGGGCAAATCTCTGATTTGCCTCGCAAGTCGGAGACTTGCGCCACATTTCCGAAATTTTAGACCACACCCATCCTACCCGATGGGTATACCCAGCGCGTCACAAATTGCGCTTTTTCAAAAGGGGGAAAGCGCAATTTGTGACCGTGGGTATTAGACGTTATCGGAAATAAACACAGGCACCGTCCCGAAGGTTTTTCTTGAGGAATTTGAACGCCTGACAACAACCTTCGGGACGTTTTTTCTAATTACCGATAAAGTCTATTATATAATCAACGAATGCGACTGCTTTTTGTAACCGATGCCCGCTCCCCCATTTCTCAAAACTGGATGCGTTTTTTTGCAAAGCGCGGCGATGAAGTCTACATCGCCACCACCTTTCAAAGCGCGGGGATGGATTTCCCCGTTAGGCAGATGGTGTTTACACCTGTGGCCTTTAGCGCGGTTAAGAAGCAGACCTCCCGCCCCGGCTCCGCCTCTTCACGCACCCTGGGCCTGCGTACGCTTATCAGACAGTGGTTCGGCCCCCTGACCATTCCCCGCTCCGCCGCTGCGCGGAAATTACGCGCCTTCATTCAAGAAGTTCAGCCAGATATTATCCACGCCATGCGCGTGCCTTACGAAGGGATGCTAACGGCCTACGCGTTGAGCGGACTCGTTGCTCGTCCTCCATTTCTCGTCTCCATCTGGGGCAATGACTTTACCCTGCACGCCCCGTCCACGCCGTTGATGGGACGCTGTACACGGCTGACGATGAGCATGGTCCACGCCCTGCACGCGGATGTGGAACGCGATATCCGTCTGGCGCGGGAGTGGGGCCTCAGCGGGGAGAAAGCCACTTTGGTGGCGCCAGGTAACGGCGGAGTCCGAAGCGATGTTTTTTATCAGCCAAATGAATTGGTGAAAAATCCAATCATCATCAACCCGCGTGGGATTCGGCCTTACGTCCGCAATGATGTTTTTTTTAAGTCCATTCCGCTGGTGTTGGCAAAACGAAGCGATGCGCGTTTTTTATGCACGGGGATGCAGGGCGAGGCGCAGGTGATGGAATGGATGCGGGAATTGAAGATCGAACATGCGGTGGAGTTACTGCCGCTGATACCGCACGCTGAAATGGGCGCAGTTTTTCGCGGCGCGCAAATTGTGGTTTCGCCGAGCATTCACGATGGCACGCCGAATTCACTGCTCGAAGGCATGGCTTGTGGGTGCTTCCCTGTGGCTGGCGATTTGGAATCCATCCGCGAGTGGATCACGCATGGGCAGAACGGTTTGCTCGTGAACCCGAACGACCCGCAATCCATCGCGGATGCGATTTTGCTCGGCCTGAAAAGCGAAGACCTGCGACGCGATGCCGCAGGCCTGAATGCAAATATGATCTCCGCGAAGGCGGATTATGGGGTGAATATGGAGAGGGTGGCGGAGTTTTATAATTTTGTAATTCGTAATTCGTAATTCGTAATTCGTAATTTACCATTACGAATTACGCACCACGCATTACGATTCCCGCGGACTTCGCAGTGACTCCAGCCGATGACGCAATTCGATGCGGCGGGAATCCGCCGAGTGACGGATGTCGTTCATGAAGCCCTGCCCGCGGTCGCGGAGTTGGCCGCGCAGGTTCTCGCCAGATTCGGGGGCAAGCAGTAAAGCCATGATCGCGCCCACCAACCCGCCGACAAAAATCCCCATCAAAAAGCCAAACATTCTACGCATGTGAATTTCTCCTTCACGGAAATGTGATAGTTTTTGAGACAAAGCTCTGACAATTTATTATAGGCGAAAAAACAAATTTGTGGAATAATGTGACTGTCGCACGTATCCAAAGGAACGTGACGGCGTTAATCCAATCAAACCGAAATCGCGTGCATACAAGGGGCGCCAGCACGCAACGCGGACTCTACCTTTGCCAAAGGCACGGAGGGTACCACCCATGTCTACAGTTACACCTGTCTCAACCAACACATCACAACAAGTTGTGCGTAAAAAGGTGACCACGCTCACGTTCCGTCAAAAGAAGGAACGCGGCGAGGCCATCACCATGCTCACTGCCTACGACTATCCCACTGCCATGGCGATGGACAAGGCAGGCGTCGATTCCATCCTCGTGGGCGATTCGCTTGCGATGGTGGTGCTTGGCTATGAAAACACCCTGCCCGTCACCATGGACGAAATGCTCCATCACGCGCGCGCCGTGGCTCGTGGGGCAAAATCTGCCATGCTGGTCGGTGACATGCCATTCATGTCGTATCAAATCTCTGTGGAAGAGGCCGTCCGCAATGCGGGGCGCTTTCTGCAAAACGGCGGCATGGACGCGGTCAAACTCGAAGGCGGGCGCGAACGGGCCGACGCTGTCCGCGCGATTGTGGGAGCGGGCATTCCCGTCATGGGGCATCTCGGACTCACGCCGCAATCTGTGCATCAGCTTGGCGGCTTCCGCGCACAGGGTAAAACTGCCAGCGCGGCGAAACGCCTGTTTGAAGATGCGAAGATTCTCGAAGAGGCAGGCGCGTTCAGCCTCGTGCTCGAGGCTGTGCCTGCAAAGTTAGCTGAATATATCTCCAAACAAATTTCCATTCCCACCATTGGCATTGGCGCGGGCGCGGGCTGTGACGGTCAGGTGCTCGTCACGCACGATCTGCTCGGCCTGTTCGAGCGCTTCACTCCCAAATTCGTCAAGCGGTTTGCAAACTTCCACGCCGAGATGAACAAAGCCTTCACCGATTACATAGACGATGTGGAGAGCAAACGCTTCCCCGCCGTGGAGCACACGGTCGAAATGACGGATGAAGAGTGGAAAGAGTTTATTAAATAAATTCCCGTCATTGCGAGCCGCGCACTTGTTCTTTGCGGCAAAGCAATCTCGCGCAATGTTGTATGAGATTGCTTCGTCGGGAAGAACACCCTCCTCGCAATGACGGATAAAGGTAGAAAATGAAAAACAATATTCTTCTTGTTGGCACTGGCGCATTGGCAACCCTCTTCGCCGCGCGCTTGAGCGAAGCGGGGCATTCCGTGTCCATGCTTGGCACGTGGAAGAACGGGCTGAAGGCGTTGCAAGAAAACGGCGCGCGCATTGTGGATGCGAATGGGAACGAACGCACATACAAAGTCCACGCCACAAATGATCCGCGTGAAGTGAGCGGCGCGAAACATGCGCTGGTGCTCGTCAAATCCTGGCAGACGGAGCGTGCGGCGCGGCAGTTGAAAGAATCCCTTGCAGAGGATGGACTGGCGATCACATTACAAAATGGGATCGGAAACAAGGAAACGCTCATTCGTGACCTGGGAACGGGTCGGGTTTCATTAGGCATCACCACCACTGGAGCCACTCTGCTCGGCCCCGGGCTTGTGAAAATGGGCGGCGAGGGAACAATTTCATTGGAACAGAATCAGGCGCTCGGTCCGCTTGAGGCGGCTCTTCGTTCCTCCAATTTCAATTTGCAAATCGTGGACGATGCCAAGTCGCTCATCTGGGGCAAGCTCGTCATCAACGCCGCCATCAATCCATTAACTGCGCTGTTGCGAATCACGAATGGCGAATTGTTGTCGCGTCCGCTGGCGAGAAAGGTCATGTCTGCATTGGCGCGTGAGACCGCAGAAGTCGCAAAGGCCGAGCACGTCCACTTGCCATTCAGCAACCCCGTGGATGCGGCGGAAGATGTAGCGCGCAAAACCGCGGCGAATATTTCGTCCATGTTTCAGGATGTGCGGCGCGGCGCCCCCACTGAAATTGATGCGATCTGCGGCGCGGTGACCAGGCGCGGCGAGAAGCATGGGATTAGGACTCCGTACAACCGCGCGTGCTGGCAATTGGTGCGGGCGATATAGCGCCAAAAGTGACGGTCACCTTGCTGTGCAAAGGGGACCGTCACTTTTATAAAAAGGGTGACATTTATCGGCTTTACTCCATGACATCATTTTTGCACTTCCTAAATAGCGCATGGTAAGATAAAGAAAACTTTATCGTTTGGAGGTTTCCATGCGCAAATTGTTCCTGGTTTTCGTAACGGGGGTTATGTTTGTATTCCCCGCCTTTGCTTCCGCACAAAATAATATAACCCTTTCCAGCATGACCGTTCAACTTTGGCCCGAATACGACCAGCCCAGTATGCTGGTCATCGCAGATTTCGAAGTGGATTCTGCAACTCCCCTGCCTGTCGATCTGACTTTCAGGATTCCACAGGAAGCCAACCTGATCGCCGTGGCCGCGTTGACAAGTGACGGTAATTTTTTAAATGCCGTATTCGAAGGTCCGCAAACGATGGGAGAATGGCAGACCTTCACCCTGACGATCAGCCAGAGTTCCGTCTATCGTTTTGAATATTACCAGCCGATCACGTTCAATGGAAACCAGCGCATCTTTTCCTATTTGTGGGATGGGGAGTATGCAGTAAACGCATTCAACGTGCTTGTTTTGGAACCTGTGGACGTAACCTCTTTTTCGATGACCCCTGATTACGCCTCCATTGCGCAGGAGAATGGAAGCAATTATTACAACAGCGGGGCCGTAAAACTCGCCAGCGGCGAGCAATTTGCCCTCAACCTGGATTACCAAAAATCCACCGATACCCTGTCTGCCCCCGCCGAGGGAATCCAACCCGCCGCCCCGGTGGATGAAAACACGCCAGGCCGTGTTTCACTTAATAACTCCCTGCCTTACATCATCGGCGGGCTGGGGGTTGTACTGATTGTGGGCGGGGTCGTCTATTACTGGCAGGCTGGGCGAAAATCCACGGGCAAACCGCGGCGCAGGTCTCACGTTCACACGGAAAGCGAAAATGACGGCGAAGAAACATACTGCCCCCAGTGCGGCACACGCGCAAAAGCTGGCGACCGTTTCTGCCGGGTCTGCGGCGCAAGGCTAAGACAGCATGAAGAATGAAAGCAAGACCCTGAAAGATTTGTCAAACCTTTAGAACAGGGCTTAGAGAGTGTTTCTTAACGGATGGTACGCACTCTACTCCGCAGGAGTAAAATGATTGTAGCAGGCCATGCAAGAAAGTTTCCAATCCCGAAGGGATGTCATGAAATTTCCTTTGCAAAACATAACACCCCTTCGGGGTTGATTTCTGCAGATTTCCACGTTCTATAATCTTTTCATCCCTTCGGGATTGAATACTGCGTAACATCACTAACTCAGGACTTACGCAAAACCTTGATAGAGTCCACTAATCCTCACGAATGTACGCTAATCCCTTTAAAAATTCGCGTGGATTGGCGTAGATTAGCGGACAAAAAAGCGCTCTGCGTAAATCCTATAAATAATTCACCTTACACAAAAAAAGTTGGATTGCGGACTTTAGTGCGCGTTTTCGGCAAGAAGCGGACTAAAGCCCGCAGTCCGAACAAATGACTTCGCAACATTGTGCCCGAAGGGTAAATTCGCGGAAGTTCCTGTTGACCCTGCGTAACTCCTAACAGTCTTTCTCAGGGTCTTGTAAGCGAAAGCAAATGAACCAAACCTCTCTCATTGTCATCTACTTTTTTTACGGTCTTGCATTTTTCAGCATGGGCCTGCTGGTGGCAATGGAAGGCGGCCGCTCCACAGATGCGCGACTGCGAATGGCGCTTCGTCCGCTGGCGGGGTTTGGGCTCGTCCACGCGGCGCATGAATGGTTGGAAATGTTCAGGCTCATGGGGCATTTTAGCGATCTTTTTTCCGCCATTTTTCCCATGATTGCTTTATCCATTCTGGCTTTTTCATTTCTCTCACTGGCGGCCTTTGGCTCCTACCTTGTGCTGGGGACAGAATCCACATGGCGGGTGAGTCTCATTATCCCGCTCGCGCTCGAAGCCGTTTGGGTCTACGGCCTGCTGGCATTCAAAGGTACCTATGCCGCCGACGATGTGTACCGCGTTGCCGATGTGTGGACGCGCTATTCCATTGCCATCCCTGCGGGCCTGCTTGCGGCAACCGGGCTTATCGTTCAACAACGCGCCTTCCGCCGCGCAGGGCTGGTCAGTTTTGGGCGCGATAGTTTGTGGGCTTCAGTTGCATTTGGCTGGTACAGCCTTGTCGGCCAAATCGTCACCGCGCCAAGCGTCCTGCCCCCCTCCACCTTTCTAAACTCCGAATGGTTTTTCGATATCTTCGGTTTCCCCATCCAATTATTGCGGGCAGTCACGGCTATCTTTGCATCGGTGTTCGTCATTCGGTTTCTGCGCGCCTTTCAAGTGGAAAGCGACCGCAAGATCGCCGAGTTGCAGGAAGCCCGCTTGCACGAATCCCGCGAGCGTGAAAGCCTGCGCGCCGAATTATTCAGGAAAGTAGTCGCCGCCCAGGAAGCCGAACGTCAACGCATTGCCCGCGACCTGCACGACGAAACCGGCCAATCCCTCACAGCAATCGGCATGGGCCTGCGCGGGCTTTCAGATGAATACAAAAAGCGACGGGGACAGACCGACACCTTGAGCGAATTACAAGCTCTCACATCAGACGCCTTAAGGGAATTACAGCGCATCATTTCTGACCTGAGGCCTGCTCATCTCGACGATCTGGGTTTATCCGCCACTTTGAGATGGTACACGAGCCGCCTGCAGGAGATCACCCAGCTCACCATCAAAGTGGATATCACCGGCGAAGAGCACGCCCTGGATGAACCCGTAAAGATCGCCATCTTCCGCATCATTCAAGAGGCGTTGAACAACATCATCAAACATTCGCGCGCCAGCAGTGTGCGGGTAAACCTGGAGTACAAGGAAAAGTCCGCGCATATTTTAGTGCGCGATAACGGCATCGGCTTTAATATGGACGCGATTCAGAACCGTATCGGGCGCACCTCACTTGGGCTGGCAGGCATGGCAGAACGCGCCGCCCTTCTGGGTGGGACGGTGGAAATCCACTCACGGCCAAACTACGGCACCGAAGTGGAAGCGGTCATTCCGTACAACATGGCCGGTAAAGAGGCAAAATGACAATAAGACTGCTGTTGGTGGATGACCATGCCGTCGTCCGTTCGGGTCTGAAGATGCTCCTCAGCGGGCAAAAGGATATGGAAATCGTGGGCGAGGCTGGCTCTGTGGCAGAGGCGCTGACCGAAACTGAGCGTGCACAGCCCAATGTCATTTTGATGGATATTGGCCTGCCCGATAAAACAGGCATCGAAGCCACCCGCGCCATCAAAATCAAATTTCCCGATGTGAAGATCGTAGCCTTGACCATTCACGAAGACGAGGAATATTTCTTTCAAATGCTGAACGCAGGCGCGTCAGGCTATGTCCCCAAACGTGCCGCACCAGAGGAATTGATCACCGCGATCCATGCGGCGGCAATCGGCGAAGTATACCTGTATCCATCCCTGGCGAAATTGCTGGTGCAAGATTTTCTAAGCGCAGAACGCCCCGCCGAGGAAAAGATCAATTTGGATGGATTGACGGAGCGCGAGCATGAAGTCCTCACCCACCTTGCCGAAGGCGCCAGCAATCACGAGATCGCTTCGTCGCTGGTCATCAGCCCGAAGACGGTGGAACGTCACCGCGAGAACATCATGCGCAAGTTGAACCTGCATTCGCGGTCTGACCTGGTGAGGTATGCGATCCGCAAGGGGATTATCAAGGCGTGAAAAATAATTCGTAACTCACCTTACACGGTTTCTCTCCCTCATCCCCGCCCTTCCCCCGAAGGGGAAGGGCGTCCCCTCTCCCTTCGGGAGAGGGGCGGGTGAGGGCGCGTATAGGTGAGTTAATAAAAAAGTCGGAGGCTTGTTCAAGCCTCCGACTTTTTTTCCTTGTTGTCTGATCTACCCCAATTCTCCAATTTCCTTTTCAACCTCATCGAGTATTTCGGCAGATTTCACCAGCGCCTTCATCTTGTTATGGTCGTTATACAGCGGCCTGTCCACTTCGAGATGCTCCACATGCCTGCGGATGACTTCGCGGGCTTTGAGCGAACCTTTGCCCGGGGTGAACTCACGGAAGTCCAGCGCCTGCGCGGCGGCCATGAACTCGATGCCAAGCACACCATAGGCGTTATCCAAAATCTGTCCATTCTTGAGGGCGGTGTTCATGCCCATCGAAACAAAATCCTCCTGGTCTGCCGCGGCAGGGATGGACTGGATCGAAGCAGGCGCGGAAAGAATGCGCTGTTCCACGATCAAATGATCGGCGGTGTATTGGCTGAGCATTAATCCAGAGTAGAAGCCAGGCTCATGGGCCAGGAAATCGGGCAGTCCCTGCGAAAGAGCGGGGTTCGTTAATCGATTCAATCTGCGTTCAGAAAGTACGCAGATCATCGTAATGGCAATGCCCGCCATGTCCATTGGCAGGGCAACGGGTGAGCCTTGAAAATTTGCGCCCGTCAAGGTCAATTTATCTTCGGGGATGAAGATCGGGTTATCGCCCACGCCGTTCAATTCGATTTCAACCTGCGCGCGCGCGTACGCAATTGCATCGCGCGCCGTGCCGATCACTTGCGGCGTGGAGCGCATCGAGTACGCATCCTGCACCTTCGTTTTCATTTTGCCCGTCGTCAGGTCTGAGCCTTCGACGAGCTTTGCAATATTTTTTGCAGATGTGATCGCGCCCGCAAACCCGCGCAGTTCGTGCAGTTTCGAATTGTACGGTTTCATATTTCCAAGCAGGGCTTCGATGGACATCGCCGCGGCAATTTCTGCCTGCTTGATGAATCTTTCCATATCGTAAATATGCAGGGCAGACATGGCGGTTAATAGATTTGATCCATTGATCGCGGCCAGACCATCCCGCGCCTGCAAGCCAGGGACTTCGACCCCGGCCCTGCGCATCGCTTCCTGACCTGGGAGTCGTTCGCCGTTTAAGAAGGCTTCTCCCTCTCCCATGAGGAGTAGGGCGGCTTGCGCCATCGGCGCAAGGTCGCCGCTTGCGCCCACGGAACCCTTTTGGCAAACCACCGGGGTAACGCCTTTGTTCAGCATCTCTATCAGCGTAAGAGTGATCTCAGGCCGGCAACCAGAATTCCCGTGGGCATGAACGTTGATTCGTCCAGCGAGAGCGGCGCGGACGTGTTCAATCGGCGCGGGGTCGCCAATCCCTGCCGCGTGGTTGTAGACGAGGTATCGTTGAAATTCCTTCACCTGCTCGTCGTTGAGCATCGTCTCGGAAAATTCACCGATGCCGGTGTTCGTGCCGTACATGATCTCTTTATTGGCAAGTTTTTCCTCCAGCATGGCGCGGCATATTTTTATGCGTTCCAATGCTTCGGGGGCTAATTCAACCTTTTCATTAAAGCGCGCAATGGCAACGAGTTTTTCAATTGTGAGGGATGAACCGTCGAGGGTGATGGGCATGATTAATCTCCTGAAAAAAGATGGTGATATTGTAATCCTGATTTTTGATGTGGCCATGCTATACTGAATCGACGTGTGCCCAAAAAGGTTGTCAGGGGAGGTAGATTGTTCGCTGGGCTGTGCAAACCCCTCACCCTGCCCTCTACCCTACGGGCACACGTCCCTCGGGGAGAGGGGGGAGTCGACACGGCGAAAAGTCTTCATACTTGGGGTGAGGGAAAAGGGAAATGCTGACAACCTTTGCATGCACACGAATCAACAGTAACCTTTTTTTGCGCTTCCTACTAACGGTGCTATTCCAGGAGCGAAGAGATGAAAGTTAAATCAGTATCCAAAACAAAAACCGAACGGGGGAAGCCAAAGGCCGTCAAAACCCGCATTAAAAAGATCAATGGTGGGGCAACGAAACTCGCCCAGTCCCACTCTTCTAATCCATTCGAATCCATCCTCGAGCGCATCAGCGATGGCTTCGTTGCCTTCGACGCGGATATGAACTACACCTACGTCAGTAATAAGGGCGGTGAGTTGTTGGGACGAAAACCCGAAGACCTGGTCGGCAAAAATTACTGGAAGGAATATCCCGAAGCAAAAGACACGCCTTTTGCAAACGCGTACCTGCGCGCGCTGAAAGAGCAGACCGCGATTCAGATCGAGGAGTATTACGAACCCTTCGACCGCTGGTTCGAGAATCGCATTCACCCATCCAGGGAGGGTCTCTCAATTTTCTTTCAAGACATCACCGAGCGCAAGCAGGCCGAGGAGAAACTGCGCCTGTCTGAAGAGCGATTTTCCAATGCCTTTCACGTGAGTCCTGTTGGGTTGACAATCACCCGAATCTCAGACGGTAAATTCATCGACGCTAACGAATCCTTTCTTGGAATGTTTGAGTTCACACGCGAAGAGGCGATTGGGCATACATCAACAGAGTTAAAGATACTCAGCCCCGAAGAGCGCGCCAAACTGATACAGGCGCAAGTCGAGTCGGGAGGTTTGCACCATGCCGAACTCGTGTCACGCTCGAAATCTGGCAGGATCATCCATCTGCTGTTCTCGTCAAAGCCAATGGAACTGGAAGGCGAAACTTGTCATGTTACAACCATGATCGACATCACCGAGCGCAAGCGCGTGGAGGAGAATTTAAAGAAACGCTACAAGGAACTCGGCGCTATTTACGAGTCTGCCCAACACCTGCAAAAACTGCTTTCGCCGGATACATTGGCTCACAAGGTTATCGAAGCGCTGGAAGGCACCCTGGATTACACCTTTGGCGCAGTACTGCTCGTGGATGAAGCCACCGGGATACTCGAACCGTTTGCGGTGAGCAGTCAAAAACGCGGAGCAGAATACATGCGGGCAGATATGGAGTATGTCCGCTCGAAAGGCTTGCGCCTCGGAGTTGGCATCACCGGCTGGGTGGCGGAACGCGGCGAGAGCGTTCGACTTGGGGATGTGCGGCAGGATAACCGTTATTACGATCTGCGCAATAACATCAACTCCGAGTTATGTGTGCCGATGCGCGTCCAGGATCGCGTGATCGGCGTTGTGAATGTCGAATCCATCCAACCGCGCGCGTACTCCGAGGATGATCAGCGCGTTCTTGAAACCGTGGCGGCGCAAATCGCGGTAGCCATACAAAATACGCGCCTGCTCGATGAACTCCGCCTCAGCCGTGACCGCCTGGCGGAACTCTCGCGCCGTCTTGTTGAAATCCACGAGACCGAACAACGCGCCATCGGGCGCGAACTGCACGACCAAATCGGGCAGATGCTGACCGCCCTCAAGTTGACGCTGGAGATTGCCGCTCAACTGCCCGCCGAAACAGCCGCGAAAAAGCTCATCGGCGCGCAGGAACTGGTGGATGATCTGATGAGCCGCGTCAGCCGTCTCTCGCTCGAACTGCGCCCGCCCATGCTCGACGATCTCGGTCTCATCCCGGCGCTGTTGTGGCACATCACCCGCTTTCAGGAACAAACCCACATCAACGTGGAATTCAAGCATGGCGATATCGAGGGCAAACGCTTCGATCCCGAAATCGAAACGACAGCCTATCGCGTTGCGCAAGAGTCGCTGACCAACGTGGCGCGCCATGCCCGGGCAACCAGAGTCAGGCTCAAGGTCCAAATAAGAGGCGGGTGGATGGAAATCCAGATCGAAGATAACGGCGTGGGCTTCGATCCACAAACCGCTCTCGCAAAAAATCGCGGGCTGGGCGGGATGCGTGAACGCATCAACCTGCTGGGGGGGTCGTTTGAAATCGAATCGCAGGCTGGCGCGGGAGCAAAAAAATTGATCCGCCTGCCAATTCAGGAAAACCCCCAATGATCACCATCGTGCTTGCGGAAGACCACCAGATCGTGCGCGAAGCCCTGCGGCTCCTGCTCGAAACCCAGGCAGATTTTCAAGCGCTCGCCGAGACGGGCGACGGGCTGGAGGCTCAGCAATTAGTGGAAAAACTCAAGCCTGATGTTTTGATCACGGACATGATGATGCCCGCTCTTTCGGGGCTGGAAGTTGCCCGGGCGACGAAGCGCATTTCCCCCGCTACGAAAGTGATCGTGCTGTCCATGCACGACGCCGAGAGTTATGTAGTGGAGGCCTTGCAGGCGGGCGTGGCAGGTTACGTGTTGAAGAAGAGTTCATCGCAGGAGTTGATCTTTGCGATCCGTCAGGCATTGAAAGGGAATCTCTTTCTAAGCCCATCGCTCAATGAACGCGCCATAAACGCCTACATACAGCGCGCACAAGACTCGCGCGCCGACGAGCCCTACGACACGCTCACGCGGCGTGAGCGCGAGGTCTTTCAACTGGCGGCGGAGGGGGAGAGCAACCCGCAGATCGGCGGGCGGCTTTCGCTCAGCGCACGCACCGTGGAAATGCACCGCGGCAATTTGATGAAGAAACTGGGCTTGAAGTCGCAGACGGAGTTGGTGAAGTACGCGGTGAAGCGGGGGATGGTTTAAACCCCAGCCCCCTCCGTCCTTCGGACACCTCCCCCATTTTCCGCTGAAGTTCGCGGAAAATGGGGGAGGACGGGCGGGGTGAAATACAGGGCAATCCCAATCCAAATACCGTACATTGACGAATAGCCTCTTGACGATGCCTCGGGTATCCTGAATGCCGATGAATAGGCATAAAAGGACAAGAGGCAGATCGTGAATAATCCCATCCGTATATTAATAGTGGACGATAGTCCATATTTTCTCGAGGCGGCGCGCGAATTTCTCCAATTTCAAGATGCGCTCGCTGTGATACATGTTGCAACCGAAGAGCAGGAAGCTCTTGCAAAATGCCGTGAGGTGGAACTCGATGTGATCCTGCTCGATCTCAATCTGGCCCACCGCTCGGGGCTGGAATTGATTCCCTTGTTTCGCAACCACCTGCCTCATATCAAGATCATCGTTCTCACCATGATGAACGCGGATTGTTATCGCGCCGCGGCTTTGCAGGCGGGCGCGGACGACTTTGTGCATAAATCCGAAATGACCGGGATTCTCCATTCGGTCATTATGAAATCCATGAATTATCCAGCAGGCAGGCAGGAACTCTCCGCGAAAAAAGAAGCGAACGAGATCAAGAAAGCCTTACAGGTTGAACCAAAATTAATTTCAATACTCCCAGACGAAATCCAAACCCGCACAGCGATCACAGCCAGCCTGCTTAACAGCATGGCAGAGGATCGCAGTTCGTTCGACCCGCACGATAAAGAAAAGAATACAGAACCCGACGCAGTAAAAGCCGATGGAAAAATTTTACTTGCAGAGGATAACGAAGCCAATTTAATATTGACAAAAGATTATCTTGAACATCTTGGCTACCAGGTGATGGCTGTGCGGGACGGCGCGCAGGCCATTACCCAGGCAGAGAAATTCAGCCCGCAACTCATCTTGATGGATATTCAAATGCCCAACCTCAACGGACTGGAAGCCACCCGCCGCCTCCGCTCCGACCCCCGGTTTGATTCTGTTCCGATCATCGCTCTCACCGCCTTTGCCATGCCCGGCGACCGCGAACTCTGTCTCGCCGCCGGCATGGATGAGTACCTGAGCAAGCCCATCAAACTAAAGGATCTTGGTCAAATCATCGAAAATTTTTTTCTCCTTCGTTCACGCAAACCTTAAAAGGCTTGTAAATTAATAACTCACCTTACGCAGTCAATTGAGCTGGATTTAGTAGGCGCAGTTGAGCATAGGCGGCATGAATAGCATGTAAGTAGAACTTTGCTTTGAGGGCAAAGTGATTGAGTTTGGTGTCGCCTTTGAGCAGTTCGAGTTTGATATAACCGCACAAAGCCGCAAAGAAATGATTTTTCTGAGTCGCCACCGTTTGGGTAGGCGCCTTCTCCAAGGAAGCATTCTGTTTGAGCGACTTGTGATAGGGTTCCACGTTCCATCGTTTTTGATAGATTGCGACAATCCCGTTACCATCCAGTGTGGTATCGCTGGTGACCAGATATTGGATGCCTGTCGAGTCATCTTCGTTTGTGAAGACTTGCTTGATGAGAAGAAGTGCCAATGCCACGCCTTCCAAATACACCGTGACAGGGCTGATCGGTTCCAGTTCCAACGTATCCACTCGTTGGTAACGTCCCTCGTGCTTGGCCGACACACTCAGAGCGACTTTGCGATTGCCTTTGATGGGCATGACAAACTCCTTTTCGAGTGTGGTTTTGACGAAATTCATGTTTTCTGCAGAGGCAAACCAGATATCGTTGAGCGCATAGGTAAAAGGAATCTGGTTTTTGACGGCTTGGTGTATTAACTCTCGGTACATTTCGTTCTTGGTTTTCTCGGCGCGCCGCTTTTCCTTGCCATCCTGCGGGTCGGTATAAGGTGAGTTAATAACACAAAAGAGCCACCTTCCTTTGCCAGCCATGCAATATAATCTGCCGCATGGAAAATCAAAAACAACCCTTCTGGACCCGCGACTCATCCATTCTGCTTGGCGGATTCTTCGTTACCATTTTTCTTATCGTATATATCTGGTGGCCGCTTGCCGAAGAATATCTCGCGTATGTGGATTGGAACGGCGCGTGGTGGCAGTACATGGACTGGCTGTTGCTCGGCGTTTTCCTATTCATGTCCATCACCATTGTGGCGCGCGCGAATCTCAAAACGGATTTGCTGATCGTCTTCGTGGGCATCTGCGGCGGGCTGGCAATCGAGTCATGGGGCACACAGACGAATCTCTGGCATTACTACACCGCCGAACGCCCGCCCTTGTGGATCATCCCCGCCTGGCCGATTGCAAGTCTTTCGATTGATCGAATTTCAAGATTTTTGAATTGGATGATTGCGCGCAAGACAACCCATCTCCAATCTCTAATCTCTGCTCTTTACTGGATTGCCTTCGCTTCTTTCTTAACCTTCATGCTGGTCTTCGTTTCCCCAACATTCGACAAGTCCTATACATGGCTCTCGCTGGCGTTGTGTGTTTTGCTCATTGCCACGCCGACAAATCATCGCTTCGCCCTGCTGACCTTTGTTGCAGGCGCGGGGCTTGGCTACTTCCTTGAATTGTGGGGAACCACCCGCGAGTGCTGGACGTATTACACAAATGAAACGCCGCCGTTGTTTGCAGTCCTCGCGCATGGCATGGCGGCGGTCGCTTTTTGGCGGGCGGGGTTGCTGGCGAAGTCCGCTTTAGCGGGGTTTGTAATAGCAGCCCGACGGTTTATCGTCGGGCGGGTATGAGGCTGGGAAGATGCTTATCGAAACCGAATCAACTATCGGCGGGGAGGGAGGCGCGGCGTTTTCTTTAAGAGGATGAAAGTCATTCTTAATTCAGTGTGTCGGCAATTGGGAAAGTCGTATAATTTATTCGAAGGAGAATATCCCATGACACTTTATCTGCGCCTCGCATGGCGGAACGTTTGGCGACAACGGCGCAGGACGCTTTTGATCGCCGTTGGCATGGGCATTACGATGTCTATGCTGGTGCTTTACGATGGATTGATTGCGGGCTTCGAGCAGGCCATTTACGGCAATGCCATTCAGCTCTTGGGCGGCAATATTCAAGCTCACGCGCCCGGCTACAACGAGAAGGCGGGACGCAAACCATTACTGCCGATGGAGAACCCGGATGCTGTTGTTAAGGCGGCTGAGGCGCAGCCGAATGTGATTATCGCGGCGAAACGCATTGTCACCGGCGGACTGGTGACCAACCGCGAAGGCGCTTTTGCGGTCTCGATCATTGGCGTTGAAACGAACAAGGAAGCCCTCATCAGCCCGGTAGCGGATAACATTTCAAAGGGACGTTACCTGAACGCCGATGATGGCGACATGCTCGTCATCGGCCAGGGATTGGCCGCCGCGATGGAATTGGAAGTTGGCGACCGCCTCACGATGGTTGGCAGTTCCACGCACGAGCAGACCCGCCAGCGCACGATGACGATTGTCGGAATTTACGATGTGGGTGTGCCATCGGTGGAGAAGAGCACGATTTACATGTCTCTCCTTGAAGCCCAGCAATTGTTTGGACTGGATGGGCAGGTGACCGAAGTGGTTATTTCGCTGAAACAGATCGGGCAGGAGGCGGGTGTGATGAATGCCATCAGCAAATCGGCGCCGGGCTACGAAGTGGAAAGTTGGGAGACCAGCATCCCAGACCTGAAACAGGTACTGGAAATGAAAACATCCGTGATGAGTGTATTTGGCGTGTTCATGCTGGGGATTGCGGCCATTGGCATCCTCAACCTGCTGATGATGGCGGTCTTCGAGCGCACGCGCGAGATCGGCGTCATCGGTGCGCTGGGATTGAAACCGCGCCAGATTACATTTCTCTTCCTGCTTGAAGGGATTCTGATTGGCGTGATGGGTGCGGTTGTCGGCGCAATTTTGGGGACGATTATCAATGGAACGCTCGGCTATTACGGACTGGATTACAGCGCGTTCGCTAATATGACCGAATACACAGCCCTGATCAGCGGCCGCATTTATTCGCAGATCGTGCCGATGAAGGTGCTTCAACACTCGCTCACGGTTGCCATTATTGCTGCGCTGGCCGCGCTTTACCCGGCAATCGAAGCCTCGCGGCGTGAACCGGCGGAAGCTCTGCATTATGTGTAATGTTCTTCTTTCCTCTTTCTTCTTTCATCAACATGCGAAAGATGAAAGAGGAAAGAAATCAACGAAGTGAGAATCCAATGATAAATTATTTCAAAATGGCATATCGCAACCTGGGCAGGCACCGCCGCCGCTCGCTCCTTTCGGGGCTGGCTCTGGCCATGGGCACGGCTTTGCTGATGTTCGCGGCGGCTTTCTTTCAGGGTGAAATGCGCAGTTCCCTCGAAACCACCCTGCGCCTCAACAGCGGACATATCCAGGTGCAGGATGCGGATTACGACCCCGACAAACTCAGCGTCGCCTGGGAGTATCTGATCGAGAACCCCGAGCAGGTTGCAGAGCAGATCGAAGCGTTGGATCAGGTTGCGGCGGCGACCCCGCGCCTGTTCGCAAGCGGAATCGTCTCAGCGCAGGATGAATCCATCGGCGTGCAGATCATGGGCATCGTCCCCGATTCGGAAGCGAATGCTCCCTACAAAAATATGGTCTCTGGCGAGTTCGTCACCGCTGACGACCGCGAAGGCATCGTGATCGGATTACCGCTGGCAGAGAGCCTGGGGCTGAAAGTTGGCGAGCAACTCACCCTGCTGGTGAACACATCCGAAGGCAATGTGGATGAGCAAATGTTCACCGTGCGCGGCATCTTCACCACCGGTACAAGCGCCTACGATAGCGGCATCGTATTCCTGCCGCTCGCGAAGGCGCAGGCATTTTCGGGCGCGGAGAATCATGCCAGTATGATCTTCATCCTGTTGCATGACCGCGAACAGGCAGATGCAGTTGCCGCCGCGATTCAGGGCGAAGGCTACCAGATCAAGACCTGGACTGAAATGAATGAACTGCTGGTGCTGATCAACGATTTTTCGAACGCCTATCTTTCCTTCATCAACCTGATCGTGCTGGGTGTGACGGCTACGGTCATCGTCAACACCCTGCTCATGTCTGTCTTCGAGCGCACGCGTGAGATCGGCATTCTGACCGCCATCGGCATGAAAGGCCGCCAGATCATCAGCCTGTTTCTTGCCGAAGCCAGCTTGCTGGCTTCGGGCGGAATCACGTTCGGGGCGTTATCTGGCTGGGCGCTTTCTGCCTATTTCGGTAAAGTCGGCATCTACTTTGGAGACCTCGGCATCAGCGGCGATATGCTCCTGCAAGACCGCATCTACCCAATCCTGACCCTGGACTCTGCCGTCAACCTGATCATCACTTCATTTATTATCACCCTGCTCGCTTCACTCTACCCCGCGCGGCTGGCATCCCGCATGGAACCTGTCGAAGCGCTGCACAAGGCCCAGTAGAACAAGTCTATAGACTTGTTCTACAGACTTGTTCTACAAGCAACAAGGAGAATCAAAATGGAAGTTGCAAAATTAACAGACGTCACCCGCGTATACAAGATCGGCGAAGTGGAAACCCGCGCCTTGAACGGCGTCAGCATGACGATTGGGGACGGTGAATTCACTTCCCTGGTGGGGCCGTCAGGTTCGGGCAAGACCACGCTCCTGCAACTCATCGGCTGTCTCGACCAGCCCACATCGGGCAAAGTGATGATTGACGGCAAAGAGACCACCCATCTCAGCCGCAACCAGCGCGCTGATCTCCGCAAAGGGACGATTGGTTTCGTGTTCCAGTTCTTTGCCCTCATTCCCACGCTCACCGCCTACGAAAATGTGGAAATGCCGCTCCTGCTCAACGGCAAATCCCCAGCCGAACGCAAACAACGCGCGATGGAATTGCTCGAAGCCGTCGCCATGACCGACCGCGCCCATCACCGCCCCGATCAACTCTCCGGCGGACAACAACAGCGCGTCGCTGTCGCCCGAGCGCTTGCCACTGACCCCAAGCTGATCCTCGCTGACGAACCCACCGCCAACCTCGACACCGAAAATGGCGAGCAGGTCATGGAGATCATGAAGCGGCTCAACAAAGAGATTGGAGCCACCTTCGTGTTTGCCACGCATGATCCGCGTGTGATCAAATACGCCACCCGCGTCGTCACCCTGCGCGACGGCATAATCGAAAAAGATAACCATGCCCCGGCAAAATAAGGCGCTGGAGTAAAAATGAAAAAAAATTTTTGGGTTATCTTAAGCATTTTGGCGTTTGCTTTATCTGCCTGCGGACAGGCGAATACAGCGGAGTCCATTCCCACAATTTCTTTGAACGGCGGCCAGACTTCATCGAGCGCTCAAACCAACAGCGGAGATTCTGTCTCAGCCGCAGGAACAATTGTCCCGAGGGCTGAGGCGCGTCTTTCGTTCACAGGCATTGGCCGTGTCGCTTCGGTCAACGTGCAGGTTGGGGATGTGGTCGAGGCGGGGCAAGTCCTCGTCGAGTTGGATACTGCGATTCTGGAAGCCAAAGTCAACGAGGCGGAATCGAATCTTGCAGTTGCAGAAATTCAGGTGAAATATTTAATTCGCATGGGCACCGATGAAAAGCATCTCGAACTTGCCGAAGCGGATGTGGCTCGCGCACAGGCCCTGGTCGATTCTGCCAATGCGACCTTGAACGCCCAATCGCATCTCACTGCGCCGTTTGCTGGTACGGTTGTGACTGTGGATATTTCCCCCGCTGAAACAGTGTCGCCAGGCAAGGTTGTGATTGTGCTGGGCGATCTCGGCGGCTTTCGCATCGAAACCACAGACTTGAGCGAACGCGATGTGCCGAATGTAAAAATTGGGCAGGCCGCCAGCGTGTTTGTGGAAGCATTGAATGAAGAATTTACCGGCAAAGTGACGGACGTTTCGCGCATCTCCACCACGCTTGGCGGCGACGTGGTTTTCAAAGTGACGATTGATTTCGACCAACAGCCCGCTGGTTTGCTGTGGGGCATGAGCGCGGATGTTGAAATCTTTGTCGGCAATTAACGAAGAGATGAAAATGAAACGATTGATCTGGCCTGTATTTTTCGCCACCCTTCTGATTGCCTGCGGAAGTTCAAGCCCTGCGGTGATTTCTCCCACTGCTTCCGCGCCTGCCGAAGACATTGTCGTTTTTGATTCGGATGTGGTTGTCGCTTCTGGGTTTGTGATTCCTGTTCAAGTCTCTCGCTTGGGGTTTACCATCTCGGCGCTGGTTAAAGAAGTTGCCGTCCGTGAAGGAGATCAGATGCAGGCAGGGCAGACCTTGATGACGTTGGACGCCCCTGAGTTGGAGTATGCAGTAATCGCGGCGGAAGCCGCTTATCACTCTGCAAGCCTGAACGCCGAGTTGCAGGATGCAGACCGTGTAAAAGTGGTGAATCAATTTACAGGCCGCGTTACTTTTGTGGCCCTGCCTTATGAAGTCAAATTCAAGGCGCAATCAAAAGCCGCCGCATCTGCCGCCGTATTAGAGTCTGCAAAAGCCAATCTGGCTCAAGCCACCCTCACTGCGCCCTTCGCTGGAACTGTCGCTTCGATTGATGTCATCCACGGCGAGCTTGTTCAAGCGGGTCAGGCTGTCCTTACCCTCGCTTCATTAGACACTCTGCAAATCGAAACCACCGACTTGAGCGAACGAGACATCCTCCGCGTGAAGATCGGCCAGAGTGTGAATATCTATATCGAGGCGTTGGACGTGACCGTCACGGGCAAAGTGATTCGCATTTCACCCATCCCTGAAACCGTCGGCGGGGATGTGGTCTACCCTGTTACAGTTGAATTGAACGAACAACCCGAAGGCTTACTCTGGGGAATGACAGCGGAAGTGGAAATCAAAACAGAGTAGATGCTGCTCGACCATCACTCCACGCACCACACCCCCCGCAACAGCATACAGGTATAATCCTCTTCATGCGAAAGGGACTTTTACTCTACAACCCAACCGCGGGGCGTTTCCCCGTGGGACGTTTTGTACATGGAATCATCCATCCGCTCAAAACTGCCGGGTGGAGCATGGATATCGCAGAGACATTAAGCGGCACGCACGCCACCCAAACTGCACACATCGCCGCGCAGGAAAAATATGACGCGGTCTTCGCCATCGGCGGGGATGGGACGGTGGGTCAGGTGGCAAGCGGGCTGGTCAACACCGAAACGGCGCTGGCTGTTCTGCCCGCAGGCACAACCAACGTCTGGGCTATCGAGCAGGGACAAAAACCCTTTAGCTGGTTCCAGTGGCGCGCCCTGCACGAGAACGCCAAAATCCTCGCAAACGTCGAGCCGCAATATGTGGATGTGGGCATGTGCAACGAACGTCCATTTCTATTGTGGGCGGGCATCGGGCTGGATGCAGAGACCATTCGCAAAATAGAACCGCGTCACCGTTTCATCAAACACATGGCTGTCCCTCACTACTTCGCCACCACCGTTTGGGAGGCAACCTTCTGGCACGGGCTTGACCTGCGCGTGTACGCAGAAGGCGAACTCGTGGAAGGGCATTATCTCGTAGCCGTCGCCACGAACATCCGCCACTATGCGGGCGGCATGTCTCTCATTTCGCCAAACGCATTTCTCGACGATGGCGAAATGGACATGTGGCTATTAAGCGGCGACAGCCTCGCCGATGCCTTTCGTCATTTCTTCGATCTTGTTTCAGGCCGCCACCTCACCTCTGAACATGCGCGGCGGATTCCCTTCCGCACGGCCCGCATCGAATCGGACGCAAATTTTTCCATCCAGGTAGATGGCGACCCCGTCCTCGGCGGCCACACTGCCGAGATCGGTATTCAACACCGCGCCCTCAAAGCGCTGATACCGCAAAATGCTTTACACTTGTTGAAAAACCCAAAGAGATAGTATCGTCATTCCCCATTCGGGGACGATGTGCGAAGGCGCTCTTGTTCCTTGCCCGAAGCAATCCCTTCGTTCGATTGGAGATTGCTTCGTCGGAAAGAACGCCCTCCTCGCAATGACGGATGCAAGGATAATAATGAACTTACAACCCTACTTAAATCGCTGGGTGATTTTCGGAGCGCTGGGCTTTGCGGCGATATTGTTGATCGTCACCCTCATCGTCATCGGCTGGATGTCACCCCGCTTCTCTCCCGACGTTGGGTTTGCTCCCGCCGACCTGACCATGATCCCCGCCCCGACTCACACCCCCAACGTGACGGCAGTCTCCACCACCGACCCACTCATCACACCCACGCTTGACCCAGCCTCGATCAACATCGACGGCTACGTGCAGATCACCGGGACGGAAGGCGAAGGATTAAGAATCCGCCTGGCGCCAGGCCTGGGTGGAGAAACAGTTTTTCGCGGGGAAGAAGCGGAGGTCTTCATCGTCAAGGATGGCCCCCAATCAGTGGATGGATATACCTGGTGGTATCTCGTCGCCCCGTACGATGAAACCCGCGCAGGCTGGGCCGCGTCAGATTTTCTGGCTGTCATCCCTTCACCGTAAAAATAATTCTGGAGTCGGGAGCTTGCTCCCGTACAACATCAGACAGCAAGCTGTCTGATTCCAAATGGAGAATCAATGTCTGAAAAACCAACTGGCATCACTGCCAACAAAAGCAAACGCGAATTCACCGTCACATGGGATGGCGGCCACACCAGCGTCTACCCGTTTGGGTTACTGCGCGCGGCCTGCCCCTGCGCCTCCTGCCGCGGCGGACACGAGAACATGAAATCCGAACCTGATGCAGAGGTGTTCACCCGACAAATGGAAGACGACCAGTCCACGCGAATTGCGAATGTCGTTGCCGTCGGCTCGTACGCGTTGACCATCGTCTGGGAAGATGGTCACGATTACGGCATCTTCAACTGGCACTATCTGCGGGCCTTGTGTCCGTGCGAGGAGTGTAGGAGGGGGAAGTAAACAGGTAGAAAGTGGACCAAAATGTAGGCTATATTTATTTAACTCAACTTACGCGATTTACTCGAAGACCCCGAAGGGGTCAAATGATTCTAGTTTTGGGGATGTGCCAAATTCAACCCCGAAGGGGTGTCATGGCTCGTAAAATCTATATCATCCCTTCGGGATTTGGAATTCTTTCACGTAATTTTCTATAATCCTGCCATCCCTTCGGGATTGAACTGCGTAAGGTGAGTTATTTAATAGAAAAGCACAGAAATTCCAAGCCATGACTTAAGTACTATTTGTGAGTAGGGGGGGGGGAGGCTGTACAATGAATACGGAGTTTTTATGTTTCCGGGGTGGAAACAGGCTCCAACAGAAAGAGGAGGCGTATGAAAAAGCTGTTAGTTCCCCTAAGTTTGATGCTAGTTCTGGTAATTGGTTTTGCCCTCACCGCGAACCGTGCGAGCGCTATTAATTCCAACGCTCGTACAGCGGCGATGGCAGAATCGAACATAAGTATTGAAGAAACACCGTCATCCCCGGCTGTGCAGGTTTTTCAAGAACTCAACAAGAAAGGACAAGCAAAGATCGGAGAGGGGTGGTTATATATGAGGCAATCTGACAAAGTTGATGTGGATCCCCCAAAGGAGGAAGGGGTTGTCCCCTTGATCGATACTACCATGGACGGCTGGTATTACATCAACGCCAAAGGCTTTGCGGAGCGATTCGTAACCATCACACGGACCATGGATGGACAAATCCAACAGGTGGGAATTTACAGCGATGGAACAACCTGGAATACCATGGTGGATGAGACCGAGATCATGGAGCCTTTCTTCTTTGAAAACTTCAACTATGGATTGCCCTATGGTTTCAAAAGCCCCGATTTCAAAAGCAATAACATCGCTCTAGAAGATGGCTCAGAGGCTGTGCTGTTCACATATACCCTGAAAGAAGAAGACCCCTATTACGCTTTCGATTATTCCTCCTCTGCCCGGGTCGAATTCATGTCCTATGAGTATATTTTCGACTCTGATACCGGCTTTTTTGTAAGCTTGAAACAAACTGTACACTTTGAAGATGACTCACAACGTGTACTTTCTTATATCCTATTGGAGGAAATAAAATTTATTGCAGAGCCTCCAGCGGATGTTCTAAAGTATTTCGATCTCAAGAAAACCCGGGAGGAACAAAAATGAAGACGAAACAGAAATCGCTGGCTTTGGCTGTCGTCTTGATCTTAAGTCTGCTGCTTACCACGGTTGCCTACGCAGGGACAACATCAGTAAGTGGAGGGGTTGGCGATGCAAACTGCACAGCATCGAAAACCATTACACAAAGCTCATCATATTGGACGGCATATGTAAGAAGCCAGTGTGATTTAGGAATTGGCGTTATCGGATATACATCATGGACAGTTCGCCAATATTGTCCCATGAGCGGCAGTTATACTGTGCGATTCCAGTCTAGTGTTGGAGATGTAAACACGAACACTAATACTTTTCAACGCGCAATCTCAAACATCCAATATGCAACAGGTTGCGGAAACGGATATATAAGGTTACATGATATGGGCAGGCATGATTTCAAAACGATATTAAATATCTGGCGTCCCTCTGTTACTCGCAATGAGATGCATGTCTACTAATAAGATAATTTGAATATGATTCCAAAGTCCGAGTGATCTAACAGAATAATAAGTAATTACGATAACAAAAATGGGGCTGTCTAAAAAGGGACGGCCCCTATTCAATTTAAAAAGAATTTAATACAATAGGGGGATGAAGAATGGACAAATCACCTTCAAGCCATATAGCATGGAGCAGATGAAACTGCTGCCGCCGAGTCTGGAAGAATTGAT
>JACRLB010000054.1 GCA_016235445.1 Chloroflexota bacterium
AAACCTGGCAGTTCTTGGACGAACATAACCATTGGAGCTATTCGTTTGTTAAGGTACGAAATTTCAAAACACCATTGGGTGCAAAATGCCGATTCAATTCAGCCGTTCAATGTCATTTCTGAGTTTTGCACCAGAAACTAACTACCGACTGATAACCGTGCTGAAAACACAACTCCGTTTGTACGATTGGGTACACCATTACGAAAAAATGCTGTACGATAACGCCCTGCTTGTCCGCGCATATTTGCACGCCTGGCAGGTCACCAAAAAACCCGCCTTCAAACGCATCGTTGAAGAAACGCTCGATTTCATTGCCCACGAAATGACCCACGCGCAGGGTGGTTTTTATTCCTCGCTCGATGCCGATTCCGAAGGCGAAGAAGGCAGGTTTTACGTCTGGTCTCTCGACGAAATTCGCAATGTGTTGAATAATGATTCGGAATTTTTTGAAGCGGCTTATGGAATCATCCCCGATGGGAATTGGGAAGGCAAAACGATTCTGCATCGCCAAATGGATGACCCCTCCCTCGCCGCCCGCTTCGGACTTAACCTGGAAGTTGTTCCCGTCAAACTGGCAGAGTCTCATTCCAGGCTTTTGACTGCGCGATCCATGCGCATCCGCCCCGCCACAGATGACAAAATCATCACCGCATGGAACGGGCTGATGCTCGCCGCATTTGCGGAGGCGGCGCGGGTTCTTCCTTTGGAGTCTGACAGCAAGCTGTCAGATATCGCAAAGCAAAACGAACAGCAAGCTGTTCGACTCCAGAGGGAATACTTAAGTGCCGCTACGCGCAGTGCGGAGTTTTTACTTTCTGAATTAAGGACAGATGGAAAATTACGCCGCGCCTGGCGGGATGGAAAGACCACGAACGAAGTATTCCTCGAAGATTATGCGGCTTTGATTTTGGGTCTGTTGGAGTTGTACCAAACCGATTTCAATAACAAATGGTTCGCTTCCGCAAAGGAGCTTGCGGAGGAAATGATCGACCGATTCAGCGACCCCGAAGGCGGCTTCTTCGACACTCCGCATGACGGCGAGAAACTTCTCATCCGCCCGAAGGATATTCAGGACAATGCCACTCCTTCAGGGAATTCGCTGGCTTGCGAGGCGTTGATCAAACTGGCGGCATTCACCGATGAAGGAAGATATCGCGATCTTGCTGAAAGGTCGCTGACGTTGATTGCGGGGCATGTTCTGCGATACCCGCTCGGCTTTACGAGATGGCTGTCAGCGGCGGAGAATGCTTTGGGGAACATGAAACAGGCGGCAGTGTTGGGCGAAGCGAGCGATGAAAACTTCCAGCGGATGCTGAATGTCCTTCGCGCAGAATACAGACCAGGCGTGGTAACTGCCGCTTCATCCCATCCAATAAAAGAAAACTCCCCCGCCCTGCTGTACAACAGAGTGATGATAAACGATCAACCTACGGCTTATGTTTGCGAAGGGTTTGTTTGCAAGCAACCCACCACTGAAATTGAAACGCTGACTGAACAATTAAAATTTTGAGAGGCGCAAAAAAAGCTCTCCGAATTCGGAGAGCTTTTTTATTACTTCTTTATTACTTCTTTTCTTCGCTTTCAGGTTTTTCAGCTTCTTCTTCCTTGTTCCCCAACCCCTCCCGGAAGGATTTGATACTGCGACCAAGCTCGCCTGCAATTTTTCCAATTCGTCCTGGGCCAAATAACAGGACGACTATGACAAGGATAATAATCCATTCTGAACCGCGCGGAAGACCTAACATTTAACACTCCTTCGATTGATTTTCATTCGAATCGTACCACAAACTCAATGAAAAATCGGTTAGAGTTCTTTGCGCGAGAAGAAGCCTTCGATAAAGCGAATGGCGCGGCGGACGAACGAGCGCAGGCGCGCAAAGAGTCGATATTGTTCGGGGTGAACGGGTTTCTTTGCGGGGATGGGGCCAGTCCATTCGACGATCATCGCGCCCCAGGTTAAGCCCGCCCCAAAACCCACGAAGGCAATCTTATCTCCGGGCTTCACTTTTCCATTTTGCACCGCCTCCACGGTGGCGAGTGGGATGGAGGCGGTGGATGTGTTTCCATATTTCTCGATATTGATTACGAATTTATCGAGCGGTGTTTTCAGGTATTTTGCCGCTGTTTCGATGATGCGGTAATTCGCCTGGTGTGGAATGATCCACTGAACATCATCCAGTTTGAGGTTTGCCAATTCGAGGGATTCTTTAATGGCCTGCCCCATCACACGGGTGGCAAAACGGAATACGGCTTTGCCATCCATTTGGATGAAGTGCTTGCCCTCGTGGATAGTTGCCTCGGTGGCGGGGTGGCGCGCGCCGCCGCCAAGCAATGTTAACGAGTCTGCGCCAGAGCCGTCCGAGCGCATCACAGCCGAAAGCAGTCCGCCGGGCTTGTCACTGGCTTGCAAAACGAATGCGCCAGCGCCGTCACCAAAGAGAATGCAGGTATTGCGGTCCTTCCAGTTGGTGAAGCGGGAGAGGGTTTCGGAGCCAATCACCAGGGCGTTTTTGATAGACCCGCTGCGGATGGCTTGCGCCGCCATATTGGTGGCGAAGATGAATCCCGAACATGCGGCGAGCAAGTCAAATGCGCCTGCCTTGGTGGCGCCGATCTGATCTTGAATGATGCAGGCCGTGGCGGGGAAAATATATTCAGGAGAGGAACTGGTTAGAATGATCAAATCCAATTCTGTTGGGGCAAGGTTGGCTACCTGCAAAGCTTTGATGGAGGCTTCCACCGCCAGCGTGGATGGGAATTGATCCTCGCGGGCAATGCGGCGTTCGCGAATGCCGGTGTGGGAGCGAATCCATTCATCATTGGTGTCCACCATTTTGGCAATATCGTCATTGGTAAGTATGGGTTCAGGCACGCTAATACCCCAGCCTGTAATATGCGCGAATGGCATTCTATCTCCTTTATTGAAAGCGGCTCATGATCAATGTGGCATTATGCCCGCCAAAACCAAATGAATTGGACATGACATTATTCACAGTTACTTTGCGGGGTTGGTTGGGGACATAATCCAGGTCACAGACGGGGTCGGGGGTTTCGTAATTGATCGTCGGCGGCAGGGTGTTGTTCATGATCGCAAGTGCGCTGATGACACCCTCCAACGCACCGGAGGCCCCCAGCAAATGACCGGTCATGGATTTAGTGGAAGAGACGGGGGTTTTATATGCCTGTTCGCCAAACACGGTTTTAATGGCGGAGGTTTCGCTCTTGTCGTTCAAATAGGTGGATGTGCCATGGGCATTGATATAGCCAATGTCAGCGGGCTTAAACCCGGCATTTTCAAGCGCGAGACTCATCGAGAGGGCCGCGCCTGCTCCATTTTCGGCAGGCGCGGAAATGTGATGCGCGTCATCGGTTGTGCCGTAGCCGCTGAACTCACAAAGAATAGTCGCGCCGCGCGCCTGGGCATGTTCGAGAGATTCGAGGATCAAGATGCCTGCGCCCTCGCCCATCAGGAAGCCGTCGCGATCCTTGTCAAAGGGGCGCGATGCCCGCTGTGGTTCATCATTACGTGTGGAAAGAGCGGTCATCACATTCATCCCAGCCATGGACACGGCCGTGATCGCCGCTTCGGAGGCCCCCGCAATCATCACATCCGCCGCGCCGCGCCGAATCATTTCAGCGGCCTCGCCAAGCGCATTCGTGCCGGAGGCACAGGCCGTAGCCAAAGACATGTTGGGGCCGCGCGCGCCCACGCGAATGGCAAGGTTGCCCGCCGCACTATCCGAGATCATCATTGGGATGAGAAACGGGCTGACGCGCTCCGGGCCGCGTTCGCGCAAAACATCGTACTGCTCCAACAGGGTGATGATCCCGCCGATGCCTGTGCCGATCAAAATACCTACGCGGTCGCGGTTCGATTCGTCAACTTTGAAGTTGGCCTGTTCCATCGCCTCTAATGTCGCCGCTGTGGCAAATTGGGTAAAACGATCCATCTTGCGGGCGTCGCGCACTCCGAATAAGGTGGCAGGGTCAAAGCCTTTTACTTCTGCGGCAAATTTTGTTTTATGCGCGCTGGCGTCAAATGCGGTAATGGTCGCCGCGCCAGACTTCCCTGCCAACAACGCATCCCAGGTATCTTTTACATTATTTCCAACTGGGCTTACACAGCCCAACCCTGTTACAACTACACGCTTTTTCATTCGTGCTCTCCTTTAGACATTTGCATAACAATATAATAAATAAGGACAAGTTTAACTTGTCCTTATTTTCAATATAACACTGCGACAGGCTGGAAGACACGCAAAAATCAGATTTTTTTCAGGGCCGCCCAGGCTTGTTGAATGTGCATTCGGTCGTGGTCTGTAATAAAGCTGATCACTTCAAGAAATTTTGTAGGCCCAAAAATGGCGTGCCGTGCTTTTTGGTTCCAATGTTCAACCGTACTATTTTTTAATAGACGCATGGTTTCTCTTCTGGCATCATTAAATTCCTTCAAAGCCAGGCCGCCATCCTCGTGCAAATAATCCCGCTGGCTGGCCCACACGCCCGTATCGGGGCGCGGAATAAACGGTTCGTTCTGTTCCTTGAACAGGTTGATCTGCATGTGGTGAATTTCGCGTTCGGTATCCCGCAGATGGCAGATCAATTCAGTCAGCGACCAGTCATCGTGAGTCGTCTTGCGCGACCACGAGTTTCCATCCAGCCTGCGCAACAATCCATTCAACGCGGCGGGCGTGGCGCGGAGAAGCGCTTGAATGGATTCCACTGTTTTGAAGGATGGCATCAGGGATGAAGGATCAGCGGACTCAAGCCACAGACGCAGATCAGCCAAATTGCCGCGCAACCCCGCCTCAGGTCCAAAACTGGAAGCGGATTCTACTTCCACGTGAAATGCAGCCAGCCCAAGCATTCTCGCGGGGAGGATATCGCGTTCCATGTCGTTGCCCACCATCAACACGGGACCTTCAGGCCAGCCCATACGTCCCAGCACTTCGGCGTAGTAAGCGGGGTGTGTTTTCGAGAAATGAAAACATTCGAAGGTTGAAACAAGTTCAAACTGCCGGGGGTCAAAGCCCGCCCAGCGCAAACGATGATACGTGGCCTTGCGAGGCAAAAGCGGGTCCGTGGCTATCGCAATGCGATAGCCTTTGGAGACCGCCCAATCTATAAATAATTTTGCTTCGGGAATTTGCGAAGTCAACCCTGCGAGGTTCGGGAAAATATTGTCGTAAAAATTTTCGATGGCAGGCTCAAGCTCACTGCGCGAGATATTGTGCTGTGAATAAAATTCGGCATCGAAGACCGCCTGCAAGGTGCGCGAAAAATCATCGCTTTCATTCATCAGGCGCGTACCGGAAACCAGGGCGCGGAGCATCAAATCTGGCGCGATGTGCGGCGCAAGTTCTCTGGATAATGCCTGAAAATACGCGGGGATGAAAGCCTGTAAATTTGTATCGAGGAGGGTATCGTCGAGATCGAGCAGGAGTGTCAGCGTCATAGTTGTTGTTGTTGGACTCCCCCGGAGTCTGGGGGTTATTCTTTTACTTCAAACTTAAACGGCAAGGCGTGACATTCCCCGCATCCGATTTGCGGCTCTGAAACATCACGCTTTGATTTTTCGCAAAATGCGCTCACCTGCACACGGCGTTGAAATATGGCGGTGATGGGACGGGCAACGGTTGCCTTCAACTTCATGTGCCGGCAGGAGTTGGCGCGGGCAATATCTGGCACAGGGCAGGTTTTGCAAAGATCAGGCGTCCAGGCCTGTCCCTGTGCGTGCAACAATCGGCATTCTTCCACATTCCGGCCTCGGAAATAATCGCCGTAGAAGTGTGGGCATTCGCGCCCGGAGGGGGTTTTCATAAGTTTAGGTTACACGCGAGTGACGTATTCGCCTGTGCGTGTGTCCACGCGAATGGTGTCGCCAACGTTGACAAAGTTCGGGCATTGCACCGTTACGCCGGTTTCTGTGGTGACTTTCTTGGTGACGCCTGTGGCAGTGTCACCGCGAATGGCCATTTCAGCTTCGACCACTTTCAGGTCTACGGAGGTGGGGAGTTCGATGTCGATGGCTTCGCCTTTGTAGAAGGTCAGCTTGACTTCCATGCCCTCTTTGAGATATTGAGCGCTTTCGCCCAGAGATTCGTATTTGATGCCAGGCTGTTCGAACGTTACATTGTCCATGAAGTAGTACAGGTCGCCGTCGTTGTACAGGTAGGAGACGTTGGCAAAATCCAGGCTGACATCCTGAACGGATTGCCCGGAGCTGAATGTGCGTTCAATGGTGGAGCCGGTTAACAAATTACGGGCTTTCACTTTAATATTGGCATTCCCGCGGCCTGTTTTGTTATGGCTGTAATCCAACACTTTTAAGAGATTGCCGTCCAATTCGAATGTAACGCCTTTGCGAAGTTCATTTACGTCGATCATGCTTGCTTTCCTTGACTATGTGATTTTTTGTTAGAGCGGGCGGATTATACCAATGAGATTAGGGCAGTGTCCAGTGAGCGGTGAACAGTGAATACGGTTTTCTCAAAGTCTGAAAATCTTTAACGCGAATGGCTCGAATGAAACGAATGGCGCGAATTTTTCTGTGTTTTCGCGAAATTCACCCAGTTTGCGTAATTCGCGTTAAGCCTTTGCCATAAACTTGTAAAAGGGTCAAGCTACTTTGAGAAAGCCGTAGAACAGTGAACAGTGATTAGTGATCAGTGGGAGGATTCGGAGGCGGGATCGTCTTTGAGGAGTTGGATGGCGTGCGGCAGAACGGGCAGGATGGTTTGCAGGTTTTCCACTGCGCCTTTGGGACTGCCAGGCAGGTTGACGATGAGAGTTCGTCCACGGATGCCGGCGATGGCGCGGGAGAGCATGGCGTGCGGGGTTTTCTTGAGGCTTTCGGCGCGCATGGTTTCGGCAAGGCCGGGCGCTTCCCTTTGGATGACGGCGCGTGTGGCTTCAGGGGCGATGTCTCTTTGGGCGAAGCCGGTGCTTCCAGTGGTGAGGATGATATCAAGCTCGCCGCTGTCTGCCCATTCGGTCAACGCGGCACGGATGGCGGATTCTTCGTCGGGGAGGATTTGCTGTTTGATGACCGACCAGTTTTGAGTGCGGATGAGATGCGCAAGGGCGGGGCCGGAGGCGTCTTCCCGTTGTCCTTTCGAGGAGCGATCTGAAAGAGTTAAAATCCCAAATCGAATCATGGGGAAAATTCTTTTGCGAAGACGATGTCTTCTTTCGCAAGACGCCAGCCGCGGTGTTTGTAAAATTCAATGGCGGCAGTGTTATCGTCGAGAACGTGCAGAAGGCATTTGAGACAGCCTTTGGCTTGCAGGCGATTTTCGACTTCGGTGAGGAGCATTTCGCCAACGCCGCGCCCGCGAAAATTTTTGTGAACCGCAAGGTGATAGATGTGGCCGCGGCGGCCATCGAAGGCGCCGATGATCGTGCCGATGATTTCTTTATCCATTTCAGCGACCAAAAACAAGTCGGGGTCGCGTTCGATTTTTTTTTGGATTTCTTGCGGCGTATCTGAACGCCCCACATTCATGCCCTTTTCGATACTGCGCCAAAACGCAAGCATACGATCGTAATCATTTGTGAAGGAGAATTCACGAATGGCAATCTGTGGGTTCGTCATGCAGATTGAATGGTTTGTCTCAGGATCGAGATGAGGTCGTCGGGCATGAAGGGTTTTAGCAAAAATCCATTTGCGCCGCGGCGGATGCATTCCTCTTTTACGCTGGCGCCAGAGGACATGACGACGGGCACGCTGTTTGTGTCGGCGGAACGGCGGAGTTCTTCCAAAATTTCGAGGCCGCTTTGCCGGGAAAGATGCACATCCATAAAAAGCACATCTGGTTTTTCCAGCCGCACTGCGGCGGGGACGTCGGCATCGGCGTGCAGGGCCACCACGTCAAATCCCTCCATTTTGAGCAGTGTTTTTAAAAGCGAAACCATGGTCACGTCATCTTCTGCGAGCAGTATTTTTGCCTTTGACATTCTTTTTCGCCTTCGTTGATTTGGTTTTTTTTCTTGCAGGTTTTGCGGGTTGTTCTTCTTTGGCTTTTGTCTTTTCCAGGGCGGCGTTGATTACATCGTCCACGGACTCTGCGAAAATGAACTTCATGGTTTTTCTGATCTCGTCCGGGACGTCATCAATATCCGGCTCATTATACTTGGGCAGAATCACAGTTGTAAGTCCGTTGCGATGAGCCGCCAGCACTTTTTCCTTGACGCCGCCGATGGCAAGAACCTGACCCCGCAAGGTGATTTCGCCGGTCATGCCGATCTGCGGTCTGGCTTTGCGGCCTGAGATCAGCGATACCAAAGAGGTGGCCATTGTGACCCCGGCAGAGGGGCCGTCTTTTGGCTGTGCCCCGGATGGGATGTGCATGTGGATATCGAACTTTTCAAAAAACTCATTTGGAATTTTCAAGGAGGCCGCGCGCGAACGGACGTAGGATAATGCCGCGCGCGCCGATTCCTGCATGACGTTGCCAACAGAGCCTGTCACTTGAAAACCGCGCCCGCCGGGCATGGCGGTGGTTTCGATGAATAAAACCTCGCCGCCAAAGGAGGTCCACGCGAGGCCAGGCACCACGCCAGGGATGGAGGTGCGCTTGTTCAATTCCTCCGGGCCGAGGAAGATGGGATGGTCGAGATATTCTTCGACGAGTTTGGGAGTGATCTCGAATTTGTCAGAACTACCTTCCGCAATTTTCGTGCCGACCTTGCGGCAGATGGCGCCGATCTTGCGTTCCAGGTTTCGGACTCCAGACTCACGCGTGTATTGACGGACGAGCATTTGCAGGGCTTCATCTGTAAACTTGATTTCATCTTCGCGCAAACTGTTTTCGCGCACCTGACGGGGGATCAAATAGCCGCGGGCAATTGCGGTCTTTTCATTTTCCGTGTAACCCGAAAGGAAGATGATCTCCATTCTGTCGCGCAGTGCGCGCGGGATGGTCTCCAATGTGTTGGCAGTGGTAATGAAGAAAACCTGCGAAAGATCGTAGGAGACTTCGAGATAATTATCGCGAAATTCGCCGTTCTGTTCGGGGTCCAGCACTTCGAGCAGGGCCGAGGCTGGGTCACCGTGGAAATCGTTGGTGAGCTTGTCCACTTCGTCGAGCATGAAGATGGGATTTTTTGAATCCACGCGGCGCAGGGATTGCAGAATTCGTCCCGGCATTGCGCCGATGTAAGTGCGGCGATGCCCGCGAATTTCGGCTTCGTCTCGCACGCCGCCCAACGAAGCGCGGATGAATTTCCGTTCCATGGCGCGGGCGATGGATTGTCCCAGCGAAGTCTTGCCCACGCCAGGCGGGCCGACAAAGCAAAGGATCACGCCTTCGCGCTCGCGGCGAATGGCATCGGTTGATTCTTCCTTCTTTTCATCCTTGCGGTCCAGGCGAAGTTTGCGGATGGCGAGAAATTCAAGAATGCGGTCTTTCACATCCTCAAGGCCGTAATGATCCTTGTTCAAAATCTCGCGGGCGTGCGCGATATCCAAATTATCTTCTGTGGATTTCGACCACGGAAGCGTGACCAGCCAATCCAAATAGGTGCGGATGACGCCGTACTCGGCGGCAGCGGATGGCAAACGGGAGAGGCGATCCAACTCCCTTTTGGCCTGCTTCAACGATTCTTCGGGCATTTTCGCATCTTCGATTTTTTTCCGAAATTCCTCGGCCTCTTCGGATTGCTCGTCCTTCTCGCCCAACTCGCGTTGAATGGCTTTCATCTGCTCGCGTAAAAAATACTCGCGCTGTACTTTTTCGATCTCGCCGCGGGCTTCGTTCTGTATCTTCTGGCCAATCTGCAAAACTTCCGATTCGCGCACCAGCAGGCCGATCAGTTTTTTCAGTTTTTCGTAGACGGAATCCAACTCGAGGATTTCCTGGGCGTCTTTCAAATCAATGCGTTGGAAGTTGGCAATGGTGTACACAGTTTGAAGCGGGTCTTCCAGCGAAGTGATCGAGTTGACCAGCTCGTCTGGAAAGGATGGAATCATCTGTGTGATCTGCTGGAATTGGTCACGCGCATTGCGGGCGAGGGCGTCGGTCTCGATATTTGTTTCTTCGGTTTCAGGGGCAAGGTGAACATGCGCCTTCAAATACGGTTCTTCCTCGACAAACTCGCCCAGGCGAAAGCGTTCCATGCCCTGCACGAGCAGGCGGACAGTTCCATCCGGGGCGCGCAGGAGGCGGTGGACGGTTGCAATCGTGCCAAATTTGTGCAGTTCGCTGGGGCCGGGGGTTTCCTTTTCCGGGTCCAGCGCGGCGACGAGGCCGACAAGTTTGTCTCCGCCGACGACATCGTCCACCAGTTTGATGGAGCGTGCCTGCCCCACCGTCAACGGGACGGCGGTGTTGGGGTAGACGACAACTCCACGCAGGGGCAGGATGGGCAGCGTGTCGGGGAATTTCTGCCCTTCGTTTTTTTCATCAGTTTGCGGGTCGGGGGAGGCGTTGTCATTTTTTTGAAAACGCGAAAAGACCGACGTCATAAATGTGTTCATTAATTCCTCGTCGGTTTCGCCGATCGTTTGAAAAAATTCGTGAATACCGGATTGCCATCGTTGCGCAGGCATGTTTTTTTATTCAACCTTGATCTGATTTGGGTGTGCTTTTGGGAGGGTGATGGTCAGAAAGCCGTCTTTGTATTCTGCAAGCGCCTCATCGATATTGACGGGCCCAGGCAGGTTGATGGCGTTTGCGAATTTTCCGAAGCGTATTTCCATTTGGTGATAGGCCCGTCTTTCGGGCAGGTCGGAGCGCGACCCCATGATGAGAAGAGCGTCGTTTTCAAGAATGACTTCGATGTCTTCTTCGCGCACTCCTGCGATTTCCATGCGCACGATATACGCTTCTTCAGTTTCGTAGGCATCCGTTGGGGGACTCCAGACATGCGAACGCACCTGCCAACTGACCGCTTGCAGAATTTCACGGCGAAATTCCATGAGCGTTTCACGTGATTTGCGAATTACAGTTGGCATAATTCTTGCTCCTTTTATGCATCCGCGCAAAATCTTTTTACACTATGATATAGTGCCTCTACTAGGAATCGAACCTAGATCGACGGTTTAGAAGACCGTAGCTTTATCCGTTAAGCTATAGAGGCTCTTATGAAAAAATGCAGCACCTGTCAACAACTAAAACCGGAAACGGAGTTTTATAAAAAAGGAAGAAGCGGAAGATTAAATTCTCTTTGCAAGGAATGTTTCAATGATTATTGCCAGAAAAGATGGGTGGATCGAAAAAAACTGGCTATTGAATACCTGGGCGGAAAATGCTCACGCTGTGGGTACAACGAACACTATGCTGCAATGCACTTTCATCATGTAGGCGAGAAAGATTTCACATGGATAAAACTCGGGTTATTTACCTGGAAAAGAGTTACACAAGAGTTGGATAAGTGCATTCTCCTTTGCGCCAATTGTCACGCAATCGTACACTCACTAGAACCTTAATTGCCTTGTCATACGTTGCGTTTTATCGAAATTCATCATCTTTAACAGAATTTGGAATATTCGGTTGATACGTTCTCAACCCACGATACACGCGCGGGCCTGCGATGGTTTTCAAGATGATTTCTGCGGGTCTACCCAACCGCTTGCCAAGGTCTTCCGCAGACATGGGGACGTTTCCATTCACCAAAAAAGTTCGGAAGATCGCTTCGACCATTGCGGTTCGTTCGCCTGTGAATTCGGGGAGCAGGGCGCAATGAGTCATCAGGGTGTGTTGAACGCCGTCCACGGGTTTTACTTCTGCGGTTTGCGGGTCGATCCAGTCTATCATTTCGTCTTCGTCCATGTTTGCGAAGGCATCCTGGTGTTCCTGGCATAATAACGAACGCAGGAAAACGTGCCAATCCCGCTCGCTTTTCTTCCACCATTCAAAATCAATATGGAAGGGCGTCTTTGTGTTTGGTTTCAGCAGGCTCATTCAGCCTCCGTATCAAGGCGGAAGTGTAAATCGCCTACATGCTTGAAGACGGGGCTGGATGCAAGCAGGATGAACAGGGGCGCAGGCGGCACACGGCGGATGAGGTTGACTGCCGCATATAATTCCTGCGCATGAACATGTCCCTGAGGGTTGGACTTTGTCAATTCGCGCATCACCAGTAAAACCAAATCTTCAAACGAGCGTTTCTTTTCCCAAACGGGGTCCAATGTTTTGAAATCAGGCACATGGATGACCATGCGGTCGTTGAATTCAGCGGTGATCGGCTGTTTGAGCATGGCAAAAACAAATCCGCCATCGGTGCCGATCATGACGGTACGCACCCAATCCTTCGAGGAGCGCTGATTTTTCACTTCCACGATCACTTCGCCGGGCTGTGTCCCTTTGCGTAATTGAACGAGGGAGCCCGGAATCAGTGAATGAGCTTTATACCATTCGCGCAGGCCAAAGACATATCCATGCCGCAAGACTACCCAGGCGGGAATGCGTTGTTTTGTCTTGCCATCTACAAGGGTGAAGCGCACGCGTTCTGTTTCGTAGGCAGTCGGGAACAACTTGCGCGCCCGCGGCGACATGGGCAGTGTCCCTGCGCGGAGATGGGGATAGATCAGCGAGATCGTGATCGAGGAAATCTCTTCGCGAGAGTCAAGCTCTTCGGACGGAGTCAACTCATCGTCCAGTTGTGATTCGAGGTTTTTCATCGCAGGTGTTAATTGGGCGCGGTCATGCTCGATCTCGATGTAACGCAGGGGCGGCGGCACATCCCGCACATAATCAGGCTCGAGGCGGCGCAAACACCACAGCACCTGGCCGGCAGGGCCAACCTCATCGAAGCGGTCATCATCCTGCAAGGCATAATTCAATGAGAATTCGGCCAGTTTTGGGTTCACACCCGTGGGAAGTTCGATATCTTTTATCAATGCTTCGGCAGGCAGAGGCTCGCCGCCGGACATATCCAACACGGCTTCGGCAAGATTTAACTGCCCCTGGTTGATATCGATCAGCAAGGCGCGCGGGAACCAGCGGCCTGCGATGCGGACGAGTCCTTCATCCGCTTCGAATGCGGCTTCAAGCTTCATTTCAATCGCATCGCCATGTTCCCGCAGAATGGAAGCGGCGCTCACCTCATCGCTTTCGGGCAGGGAGATGGGCGCATCATTCAAAAGGTGCGCGCCCAGCCTGGCCGCAAACATGCGCTCGGTGCTGTCTTCCATTTCAACCGTGAGCACATCAAAATCATTTATGGATGGGTTTGCGCCCGGGCGCACAGAAATCACTTTTCCGTGTTTCCAATCCAATGCGGGAAAAACAAGCTCGTTGCCGATCTCGTATGCTTCCTTCGGTAGAAAACTTTTGCCGGCGGCTTTTTGCCTGCTCTCTGCGGCATCACGCTCCGCGCGGATATGCGCCTCGACAAATTCGGAGGCAAGATCGCGCGCTGTAGACGGCGTCTCACGCTCGAAGAGAAAAGTGTGTAGATTTTCAATGTCTTGTGGGGTGACTTGAACGGACAACCAATATTCGTTGGGAAGTTTAAATGCGCCTGCCATACTCAGCCTTGAAATGAATTTGCGCCTAACGCGCGGCGAATTGCATTATACCTTACCTTGCACAGACTTCCCATATTTTTGCAAAAAAAAACACGGCCAGCCGCGCATGTAAGAAATTACATAATTTCCCCATCCACTTCTCAAGCCATCACGCAAAAATACTCAAAGGATAATATGAAAAAACAGATTTTACGCGCACTCACTTTAGCAGTTCTTGCCGTTGCACTTTCCGCTTGTGGAGAATCGCTTCGCGCGCCTCTTTCCACGCCCGAACCTGCCACGCCCACCCAGACAGTTTCCCAGCCGATTCACCCCCCCGCCGCCATCACAGACATTCCAACCGCCACCGAAGCGCCGTCAATTGAAAAAGCGCCCAGCGTGGTCAGTTTCTTAAATGATGTCAAACCCATTCTGGATGCCCGCTGTATTAAATGTCACGGCGTTGAACGAATAAAAGAAGGCCTCGACTTGCAAAGCTACGAAAACATCTTCGCAGGCTCACGCAACGGCCCTGTGCTGGAACCCGGCAATGCGGATGAAAGCCTGCTCGTTCAATTGATCGTCGAACGTGAAATGCCCAACCGCGGCGACCCCGTCACCTCCGAGGAGCTTCAACTCATTATAGACTGGGTCAACCAGGGCGCGTTGAATAATTAGCTCGCCTTACGCCATCAGTCACAAGTTAAGGGTTTCCTGAGGTTGTCAAGATAGGAATAAGTTCCACGGGCGAAGGATGTGCGGCTTTGCGTTTCCGTTTGACGATACCAAGCAATTTGGTGTTGGCAGCTAGGTAAGTGACGACATCCTTA
>JACRLB010000053.1 GCA_016235445.1 Chloroflexota bacterium
AGACTTGGGCGCGGCTCTCAAAGAGAGAATACCTGCCAAACCCGCACCTGATCACCCCTGGCGCAATTACCCTCTGCCTACTTCGCGGTAAAAAAGTAGAAATGTCACCGCCCTGCAGGGCGGTGACATTTCTACTTTGGGCTAACACATGAAATCGGTAAGAAGTTTATTTGCTGCAACGGTGTGACCGCGGTTTGGTTTTTACTCTTGCCGATTGTCTTTTCCGTGTGTATAATCCAAAAACTAAAAGCGTGGATGGGAACGAGTAAATCTGTCGAAACGGCCAGCGAGTCCGAGTCCTGAGTGTAATCGAAGGAAGGTGTGAAGCGGATACGCGTAGGCGATTGAAAATCCTCCCGAAGCCGTGAACTGAAATTAGCAGGGTAGCCGCTAAGAATAGGGAATCCGAAGTTGTTCTTCGTTACCAAAACAGGATGATGAGTGTCGTCCAATGAGCGTCTCGATAGTATTCGAGAAACCAGAGTGGTACCGCGGGAATTTCTCTCGTCTCTGCAAAGAGATGAGAGTTTTGTTTTAACTACGAAACTACTTGACTAGGACACTAGGACACCAGGAGACTAATTATGTTCAAACCAGTAAGCCCGAAACTCGATGCGCCTTCCCTGGAAGACAACGTCCTCAAGATGTGGAAGAAGCAGGATATCTTCAAGAAGACGATTGAGCAGAGAGAAGGCAAACCAGAATACGTGTTTTATGAAGGGCCTCCCACTGCAAATGGACGCCCGGGTGTACACCATGTTTTGGCGCGCGCTTTCAAGGATATGTTCCCGCGTTACAAGATCATGCGCGGATATCACGTCTCACGCCGCGGCGGGTGGGATACCCACGGACTGCCTGTTGAAATCGAAGTGGAGAAACAGCTTGGTTTTAACAGCAAACACCAGATCGAAGAATATGGCGTTGATAAATTCAACGAGCTTTGTAAAAGCTCCGTCTTCACCTATATTCAGGAATGGGAAAAACTTACAGACCGCATTGCTTTTTGGGTTGACCTGGATACCGCCTATGTGACCTACACCAACGACTTCATCGAATCCGTTTGGTGGATTCTGAAAAATTTCTGGGAAAAGGATCTGCTTTTCAAGGGATACAAAGTCGTTCCGTATTGTCCCCGCTGTGGCACGCCTCTTTCTGACCATGAAGTTGCCCTCGGTTATGACGATGCTGTCGACCCGTCAGTTTTTGTGCGCCTGCCGCTGGCGGACAAGCCCGATACATCCCTGCTGGTGTGGACAACAACCCCATGGACGTTACCCGCAAATGTGGCCGTTGCCGCACACCCCGATGTAGATTATGTGACCATCGAGCGCGACAATGACGGCACAAAAGAAAAACTCATCCTTGCAAAAAATCTGGTTGAAAAGATATTCAAGGATGAAGAAGTAAAAGTAGTGGATTCTTTCAAAGGCAGGAAGTTGAAGGGCGTGAAATACAAGCCGCTCTTTACCTTTATGCCAGTAGACAAGCCCGCTTACTACGTCTTGCTCGCGGATTACGTCACCACCGAAGATGGTTCGGGGCTTGTACATCAAGCGCCTGCGTTTGGTACTGAAGATATGGAAATGGCGAAGCAGTATGATCTGCCTGTCCTGCTCACTGTACAGCCCGATGGGACGTTCATTCCTGAGATCACCCCGTGGCGTGGAATCTTCGTCAAAGACGCCGACCCGCTCATCATCAAAGACCTCGAGGCGCGCGGCCTTTTGTTCCGTGCGGGAACGATCACACATACTTATCCGTTCTGCTGGCGATGCAAGACTCCGCTTCTGTATTATGCGCGTGAGTCGTGGTACGTCCGCACCAGCTCGAAGCGTGACCGCCTCGTTGAACTGAATAAAACCATCAACTGGGTTCCCGATCACATCAAGAACGGACGCTTCGGCAACTGGCTCGAAAACAACATTGACTGGTCTCTCAGCCGTGAGCGCTATTGGGGCACGCCGCTTCCCGTTTGGGAATGTGAAAACTCCGATTGCAAACATCGCGAATGCATTGGCTCTGTTGCCGAACTTTCAGAAAAAGCGGGCAGGGATTTAACTGAACTCGACCTGCACCGCCCGCACGTGGACAATGTCCATTGGAAGTGCGTGGATTGCGGCGGCAAGATGACCCGCGTGAAGGACCTCATCGATGTGTGGTTCGACTCTGGTTCCATGCCGTATGCTCAGTGGCATTACCCGTTTGAGAATCAGGAAAAATTCAAACAGCAGTTCCCCGCAGATTACATCTGTGAGGCTGTAGATCAGACGCGCGGTTGGTTCTACTCACTGCACGCAATCAGCACACTGCTCAATGATGATGTTTCATTCAAGAATGTCATCTGCCTCGGACACATTCAAGATGGCGAAGGACGCAAGATGTCCAAGTCGCTGGGCAATATCGTCCAGCCGTGGGATGTGATCAACCTTCACGGCGCGGATGCGTTGCGCTGGTATCTTTTTACCGCCACGCCGCCTGGACAGGAACGCCGCTTCTCTTCCGATTTGGTTGGTGATGTCATCCGAAGTTTTACGCTTACGCTGTGGAATGTCTACTCGTTCTTTGTGACATACGCCAACCTCGACAAACCGCAGGCCTTGACCGTCACCGCCGCAACCAATGATCTTGACCGCTGGCTGCTCTCCGAGTTGAATGTGCTTGTCCGCGATGTGACTGAAGCCTACGAAAAATACGATGTCACCAACGCGACCCGCCCCGTGGAAAAGTTCGTCGAGAACCTGTCCACCTGGTATGTGCGCCGCTCGCGCCGCCGCTTCTGGAAGAATGACTCGGATTCAGACAAGCAGGCCGCGTACTCCACGCTCTACACCGCGTTGACCACGGTTGCCAAGCTCATCGCCCCAGCCATGCCCTTCCTCGCGGAAGAGTTGTACCAAAACCTCGTCCGTTCAGTGGATGAGACCGCGCCTGAATCTGTCCACCTGGCTGAATGGCCGCAGACGATGGAAGAGTTCATCGACGAATCGCTCAACCGCGATATGAATTTGGTGATGAAACTCGTCTCTCTCGGCCATGCCGCCCGCCAGAAAGCCAATCGCAAAGTGCGTCAGCCTCTCGCAGAAGCTGCGTTCTCCGTTGGAAATACAACCGAACGAAATGCTCTCGCAAACAATTTAGATGTCATCCAGGACGAGTTGAACGTGAAGCAAGTCCGCTTGCTGGATACTGCCACGGAAGCTCTCTCACACACGGTAAAGCCACTGCCCAAGCAGTTGGGACAGAAATATGGCAACAAATTCCCTGCCATCCAAAAAGCGATTCTTGCGATGAATGCCGAAGAAGTGGCAAAAACCTTCGTAGCTGGAAAGGCGCTTGAAGTAAAAGCTGGCGGCGAAACCTATCAGATCATTTCTGAAGAAGTGGAAGTGAAGGCGCTCGCGAAGGAAGGTTTTTCGGTCGCCGAAGATGGCGCCTACGTTGCCGCGCTTGTCATCGAGTTGACTCCCGAACTTGTGGCCGAGGGTCAGGCGCGTGAGTTTGTCCGCCGCGTGCAGGATTTGCGCAAAACCGCTAACCTGGACGTTGCCGACAGGGTGGAATTATTCGTCGAAGCAACATCAGGCCTCAGGTCCGCAATTGAGGCGCACGAGTCTTACATCAAAGCTGAAACATTGACGACCAAATTATCCTTTGCGAATCCGCCCGTGAATTCGTCTGTGGTTGAAGATGAGTTTGACGGTGAGAAGGTGAGGGTTGGGTTGGTGAAGATTGGGAAGTAATCAGTAATCAGGGAACAGTGAAGGGCTTTGGAAATTTAAATTTCCGAAGCCCTTTTAATTTATAATTAAACGTACCTGTTTACCTGTGTACGTGTTTACTTGTTTACTTTCACAATTAAAGGATACCCATGTCAACCTCTTCAATTTCAGAAAACAAACCGAATCTCCTCCGCGTAATCGCCGCATGGGGAGTGCATCTTTTTACGGCTACGGGCGCGGTGTGGGGATTGCTGGCGATCCTTGCGATTTTCGAAAAAAATTGGAAGGCGATGATCGTGTACATGATCGTCGCCATGCTCGTGGATGGTTTCGACGGCATGTTGGCGCGTTGGGCCGATGTGAAAAAATATGCCGAGGGCATCGATGGCGCATTACTCGATAATATTCTCGATTACGTCAACTACGTGCTTGTGCCCGCCGTCTTTTTGATCGAGGCCGATGTACTGCCTGCAAGCGTTCGTTTGCTGGGCGCGTGCTCCATTTTATTAACCTCCGCCTATCAATTCACACAGACGGACGCAAAAACAGACGACCATCACTTCAAAGGTTTTCCATCGTATTGGAATGTGGCCGCGTTGTACATGATTTTGATGAACCTGCCGCAGTGGGTGAATTTTGGTTTTCTGATGTTGTTCAACATCATGGTCTTCATTCCGATCAAATATATTTACCCCACCCGCAATACTTTTTTTCGAACCCTCACGCTTGCCCTCACTTATCTGTACGGCGCAATCGGCATATGGGGGTTGATCCAATATCCCAACCATCCGCAATGGGTGGCGTGGGCTTCACTTATTTATGTCGCCTATTACATTGTCTTGAGCGTCATTCCAAAAAAATCACATGCACATTGAGATTGTTACAACAGCGGATGAGGAACTGTACGAAGCCTTTCAACGCCTCGTTCCGCAATTGACGAATAACAACCCGCCTCCTTCTCTGGACGATTTGACTGCCCTCGTCCGAGAGACATCTTCCACGCTGATAATTGCCCGCAACGAAAATAACGATATCCTTGGCGCGTTGACTCTCGCCATCTACCGCGTGCCGACAGGCATCCGCTCCGTTATCGAAGATGTGATCGTGGATATTTCCGTGCGAGGTGAGGGAGTCGGCGAAGCCTTGATGTTGCGCGGCATTGAACTGGCGCGTGAAAAAGGCGCGGGCAACATCTCGCTCACATCCAACCCAATGCGGGTGGCGGCGAATAAATTGTATTTGCGGGTGGGGTTTGTACAACGCGAGACGAATGCGTACAGTTATAAATTCTAGGTTTGTTGTGATGCTAAATTGGTAATTGTTAATTTGTGGAACGTAATTTTTACCAATTACCAATTTACGAATCACGCATTACGCTTTATTTCACCTTCACAATAAATCTCCCCGTCGCTTTGCCCATATCGCCATACTCCCCGCGATATTCTTCGGGGAGCAGTTTCGCCAACTCGTACATCATCTCATCCACAATTTGCTGACGGACTTCGCCGTTCACCTTCACGCCATCCACATTGATCTTGAACGGCTCACCAACGCGGATGTGGAAATCGGTGCGCTTCAATCGTTTCAGATTTTTGAGATACACCTCGCCGCCCCAATGAGCAATGGGGACGATCGGCGCGCCTGAATGAAGCGCGATGATCACCGTCCCTGGCAGGGCGCGTTTGAGTTTCCCGTTGTAATTGCGCGTGCCTTCGGGGGCCAGCCCAAAGATTTTTCCATCCTCGAGAGCTTTCAAAGCCAGCTTGAGCGCTTTCATGTCCGCTTCACCGCGGCGGACGGGGATGGCGCCCCAAACGCCGAAGACCCAGCGCAGGAGCGGGTTATCCCATGCTTCGATCTTTGCCCAGCCAGTAAGCTGACGGGGCTGTAAGTGCGCGAACAACATCGGCACTTCGATTTGCCCCGTGTGATTCGCAATCGCGATCACTGGCCCGTGTGACGGGAATTTGTGCAAGTCTGGCGCGTCGATGCGGCAGGTGACGCGGGTATATCCTCGAATGAGGAAGTTGAGAAACCAATGCGTGAAATTCATAGGCTCAGGCGCAGATAATTTCCAGTTCTTTTGACAGCAGTTCCAGGGTTAGGGCTGAACCGTCAAGGCAGATGAATTCCCCGTCTGCATGGGCTGGGAATGTCATATCCAATGATCTGATCGAAACCTTTTTTGCGCGCTTCATTTGGATTTCAGGCAGGGCCGCCTGTGTCCCTTTGATGAAATGAGGGATCATCGCAAGGATGCGCGCCTTGGACGCGGTCTCTGCAATGCACAGGTCGAAGAGGCCGTCATCAGGCTGGCTTTCGGGAGCCATTTGAAAACCGCCGCCCATGCGCCTGCCGTTCATCACCGAGATCATCAACGAGACTTGCCTGATCGTTTCGGTATCGTCCAAAATAATTTCAACCTGCGCGGGGTTGTAATAAAGGAAAACAGTTTTGATCACGCCGATGAGATAAGCCAGCAGGCCGCGCGTCCAGCGGACTTTGATGGCCTCGTTGCCAACCGCCGCATCGAACCCGACGCCGATGCCGTTGCCGAAATATCGGCCTTCGGGATAGTCGCCGCCCTTCACCAGACCCAGGTCAATTTTTTTTCGTTTGTTTTCTTTCAACGATTTCAAGCCATCGGTCAAATTGGTGGGGATGCCCGTGCCGCCCGCAAAGTCATTGCCTGTGCCAATTCCCAAAACGGCAAATGCAGGTTTATCGTGGCCGTCCTTGCGCGCGCGCATGATGCCGTTGATGGCTTCGTTGATCGTGCCGTCACCGCTGGCGCAAACGATCACGTCATATCCATCACGCGCGGCGGCTTCAGCTAACTCTGCGGCGTGCCAGACTCGCTCGGTTTTAACAAGTGTAAAATCCAGCCCGTACGCTTGCAGGCTGGATTCGATTTGTGGGATAGACCGCTCACCAAGCCCGCGGCCCGACGTTGGGTTGACAATGACAAAATATTTCATGTACCGCTCCCAATTTGGAATGGGGCGAGTTTATCTTTTACAAGGCGGCTTGTCAATCTGTGTCATGTTTTGTGTTTGATGTAATCTTCGGGGGTATCCAGATCTGCAAGCACGCTGGGAGTATCCACATTTATATAATGGATTTTGCGCGCATTTTTTTTCAAAAAGTCCCGCGGAGTTTTTGGCGGCTTCATGGCGATCAGTTCATTCCAAAGAGGCCGCGCCACCAGCCAGGGATGCCCGCGCTGCATTTGATAACTTGGGACCACGATCTGGGATTTGCTTGTGAGGAACGCATTGCAGATGTACCGCACGCTTCTTTCCTCGACCTGGGGCTGGTCGCCCAGACAAATGAGCGCGGCGCTCGCCTCACGCATTTTCTCTGCCAACCCCACCTGAATGGAACTGAGCATTTCGCCCGTCTCGTAATTGTTGTTGAAAACAGTTTGGACGGTTTTTCCAATCAGCATTTCCACCTGCACACGCGCCGCGCCCGTGACAACGAGAATGTCATTGACGCCCGCGGCCTGGATGGTGGAGATGACGGTTTGCAGTACCGTGCTTTTGCCCCACGGCATAAGCATCTTCGGCTGTCCCATCCTTTTGGATTCGCCTGCGGCGAGAACAATCGCTGTAATCATGAATTGCCTTTAAAGTTTTTCAATTTCGACCAACCTTTGATAATCCTCTGGCTTGTCCACATCCAACAGGAGGATGTCATCGTGCCAGGGCATGTATTCTACTTTGTATTTCGAGAAAATAGCCCGCCCGCCAATGTCGCCTGTCAATTGCAGAAGATCGGGGAATGCGGCTCGGTCGAACAGCACGGGGTTGGCGCGGCGTTCTTCGAGCACGAGCGGCGCAACAATGGGGTGTAACTGCTTTGCATGAGTCTCCGTCAATGCGCGGATGACTTCGGCAGGGGTTTGCGGCTGGTCGGCCAACAAGAATATTGCCGCGCCAGCTTTCGGCGGCAACGAAGCGACCCCAGCTTTTATGGATGCGCTTTGTCCCTGCTGGTAATTTGGGTTGTGGATAATTTCGACGGGCAGGTTTTTTAAACAGGATTCAACGTCAGCGGAGCGAAAGCCTGTGACGACCACTACAGGCCAAAGACCGGAGCGAAGCGCGGTCTCGGCAATTTGTCTCACGAAGGGCTTGCCTTTCCAATCCAATAATTGTTTTGGCGAGCCGTAGCGAGTTGACGCACCTGCGGCGAGGATGATGCCTGCGGTGTGTTCGATGGTGCGGAAAGAATTTTGCAGGAGAGAGCCAACGACAACCGAGTCAAAATGCCTGAGCAATTCACGCGCCATTTCCCCGCCCGTGGATTGAAGTTCGGGTGTATCGGCCTGGTTGAGAAATGCAATCCGCCGCGCATTGGCTGGAATATTTTTCAACCCGCCATGCGGATGGGTGAGCGTGGCGATGATTTCCTTTGGCGTGATCGGCTCGCCAATTCCCAGACTGCAAAGTTGTGAAAAAAATTCGGGGCGGTGAACGTGCTTTTCTTCGAGCGGCTTTCCAATGGCAGACAGCCCCGCAACGACGATGACGACTTCGGAAAAATCTGGGATGGGCGGTTCGTGGGGCGCAGGGGCTTTGATCGGCTTTTGACTTGAGCCATCCGCTTCGATGAGCAGGGGAATGTTTAGCGTTTTCGATTTTTCGTACAACCAATTTAGGGATTCACTGGGGATTGGCTTGGTTCTTTCATTTTCAACTTCGCCTGTAACCAAAGTTACCCCTTGGTTTGTGAGCTTTTGTAAATCGCTTAATTCCCTTGCGATGATGTGTTGATCGGCAAGCGGGGTTTGCCACGTGCCGAGATGCGAGGTTGCGGTGACGATGGCGGGCTGTATCTGGCGCGCAAGCTGAAACAGCGCAGTGGATTTTCCGCCCGCGCCAACCAGGCTGACGGTCAGGTTCGAGGCGGAGGGGAGTGCAAGCCGAAGCGCGTGGGCGAGATTCATGCCGCAATTGTACGTCATATTTGCAATGAAACTTTCTTTGGCATTTCTGCAAAGAATCGTATAATCAAAGAGTATTCTTTTTTATTGAATTTGTTGCCGTGCATTTTCCTCGCAAAGAAACCCTAAAGGTCTTTTTGGTAAATTGAGAATCTGCGAGGGAAAAGGAGACCTTTGGGTTTGTGCGTATGGTAGAGAATGTTGAATTTATTCTCATGTTGTGAAGGTTGAAGGGCGTAACTCATGGAAAAGCCAGTTGCATTGATCGTGGAAGACGACCGCGATATTGTCGCATTGTTTCGGCACGTGCTGGATATTGCAGGCTATCATACCGAGATCGTTCTGAACGGCATAGAAGCCATGGAACGGGTCGAGACCATGCTCCCAAATATCGTTTTGCTGGACCTGCAATTGCCGGGCATGTCTGGCGTTGAAATTTTGAGGCGGATGCGAGCCGACGAACGCATGAGCAGTATCCCTGTGGTGGTCATCACTGCCTACGCTCCCTATGCCGACAGCCTGCCCGTGGAACCTGACCTGCTCCTGCTAAAACCCGTGGACATCAACCAGTTGAGCAGTCTCGTCCAGCGTTTGCAGGCCACCCAGGGAGCCATGCGCGAACCCGCTCACGATAAGATCACCGGGCTTTACACTTATTCTTTTTTCACCGTGCGGCTTGCGTTTTCTTTGGAGCGCGTCAAACAAACGGGATTGCGCCGCTTTGGGGTTCTCTTTGCGGATGTGACTCAAATTTCATTGCTAAAACAGCAAATGAGCGGAGACGAATTCAATAAGTTTTATCGCAAACTGGCTGACCAGTTCAGAATCACGCTTCGACCTACGGACACCATGGCCTGGTCGCCGACCGATGGGGTTTTTCTTACGCTGATAGAGGACATCCCCAACCCCGAAGCCCCGCTTCGCATTGCGGGCCGCGTACGAGACGGTATGAAAAAATTTATCGAAGAAAACGACCAGGGGCTTGGCCTGCGCGTGAATTTGGGCGTTCTGCTTTGCGACGAAGATTATGAAGACATTCAAAAAATATTACAGGATATTCAGCGCGCCCGCGCCCTGTTGCAAGATCGGCAATACACCAGCCCCGCCATCTTTGACAGGGAAATGATAAACACACGTCATGGATGATGGATCGTCCTGTGCGGGGGAGTGGATGGAAGGATGAACAAAGAACGCCCCGAAGGTTTTTTAACCTTCGGGGCGTTTGTTGTCTGACGGGGCATCGCCCAATTAACATTTACGCAAGAGCGAGCGTTTTGAATTGTGGAAACTTCATGATGACCTTGTTGTAAACCGTCGGTGAGATTTTATGGATGCGATGCAGAACCTCCTCTTCCTGTTTGAAGTTTGCATCCTGCTTTTTATTCATCTCGATCTCAAGCTCTTCGAGCAAATGCTCCAGATCGTGGATTTGCTCTGCGCTGAGAGTTGTTTCCTTCCAAACCGCTTCGTACATCGAGTCGAAAGGCGATTTCATTTTCATGCCTTGTGCCGTCAGCCAGTCGTGGACTACGGCATAGGCCGCCACCGAGGAGATGCGCGGCAGGCCATGCTTGCCGTGGATCGGGTTCGCGTCTGGGGTCTCTCCATGCACCTGCATCCAGTGCATCACACGGCGCATCTTCTCCGTCATTTCCTCGCGTTGATCATCCTTCCACTGGATGTGAGCAGGCATAATGATTTCCTTGGTCTGGCGATAGACCTTTTCAAAGGGATCTGCGATGACCTGTTCATTAATGATGAGCGGTTTGATTGGCCCCCTATCTTTCCCCGACTTTTTTACTTTTTTATCCTTGCGCACATTGACCGGCACAGGTTTTCCCGGCCTTGTTTTTCTTTTCTTCTCGTATGTATCGATTGCCCTCTTCCCCTCGTCTTCCAGTGAATTCTTGATCCACTCCTTCACAAAATCTTCGACGGCGCCTTCGAAATTGTCCCGCACCGTCTGTGGAATGTGATGCCTGTACCAGGACCTGAATCCGCACCAAATGCGGTTTCGTTGATAATCGCAACTCATGGCTGTCTCCTTTCTTTTTCCACTGTTGCCAGATTTATTATTGCACAGTGAGATTTCAAAAACAAGCGACAGCCGCGAATTGGACAGGGTTACTCTAAAATTTCAAATTCCCTGAGTTTTATTAACACCGCTTCCAAAACACCGCCGCCTACTGAAAGCGCTTTGTCTGAAACCAGTTTGCACAGGGCGGGGTCGTTGCGCGCGTCCACATCGCCGATCTTCATGCCTTCGCTGATTTCCACGCGCGGGTGGATGAGTCCGCGCAGGAGGCCATCGAATGGGCTGATGATTTTCGATTTTTGATTGGCGATTGACGATTGAATCTCTGCGATGAGCTGGCCTTCTTTTACGTGATCGCCGATCTCTGCGAGGGGAATCAACGTCCCAGAGTCTGGCGCGCGCAGTACGCGGCGTGAGTCGCCATCGGGTTGGCCGTTGTCGGGTTGGGTCTCTCCATTCCACAGCGCCCTGCCGAGGGTGTGACTGCGGCGGGTTTCTATTACAGCGTGGCAATTCTCTCCTGCGCGGAACCCAGGCCCAAGTCCGATATGAAGCGGAATGTCCATGCTCAGCGGTTCAGGTTCAGACTTCAATAATCTTGCATCCACAAGAAAAGTGGATCGCGGACTCGTCAAAAATTGATTGCGAAGGATGTTTGCATTCGGGTCGATCAGCACGGGAATTTCACCCGCCTCCAACGTGACCTGAAACTGGTCTGCCGACACGAGCCTTGAGATGACACCCTCGACAGTTTGCATTCCCTCGTACACTGCTTCTGAAAAGCAAACACTGCGGCGCACCGCGAGCGGTTTATCCAGTTCCAGGATTGCCACTTGAAAACCGACGCGATGCAGGCGCAGGGCCACGCCGCTTGCCAGGTCGCCGCCGCCGCGAATTAAGATGAGAGGGTTCATGAAATTTCCTTTGCAACCTGATGCATTTGTTCGTGAAATAACAAGCCGAAGGCATACAGGGTGATGTAGATGAAAATAAAAAACGCGGAGAATACGCTGATGAACACGATGGATTGCAGGCTTGGGTGGGTTGCATAATTAATGAAGTCTGTTAATCGTTCAAGCGGATGGAAGAGCACATCCCATGAATTCCAGCGCAGGAAACGCCCGATGTAAATTCCAAGCCCGCTGAGTGTGCTGACGGTGAGCACAAACAGCCAGCCTGCCACGCGCCCGAACGCCCGCCGCACAATATCGTGCATCATAAAAAGGGAGAACACGCCGAGCAGAATCCCCGTCCATGCAAACCAGTTGATGAGGAGCATGTCGAACCATACGGGGATGTTTGGGCGCGGATGGCTGAGGTGCTGTAGGTCTGTCAGGATGTAGGGCGCGTTGGGGAAGAACACCAGCCAGAGGATGGCCGCCAGCGGCATGGCGACAAAAAGATACCTGCGCTTCTTTGCGAAGCTCGAAGCTGCATACGCCATCCCAAGCGGAATCCACGCGAGGAAGAGATTCCAGACCAGGAAGGTGTAATCTTCGGAATCGCTCAATACAGTGCGGACGCGGAACAACGCCACCGAAAGCAGGCTCGAGCCGCACAACAACCCGAAGACCGTCAGCCGAAACTTGAACGGTTGCAGTTTGGCATACGTGTTTTGAATCATACCCGTCTCCATTTTTTTTCTTTGATTGTAGCGGCTTCCGCTTGCAATGGCTTGCAAAGACTCGCAATTAATATTATTGATTTACCTTACGTAGTTTTTAGAAAATGCGTAAGGTGAGTTAGTTGAGGGTCATTTGGGGTGGCCGTGATTACCGCCGTATCTGGCGCAATGTGTAGGTCAAATTGCCAATTTGGCCTACATTAATTAACCTGTGTCGGTTGTGTGGATGCAAGCTGTTCAGGGGTGCTTTGCGCTCTGATAGCCTGCTCTTGCAGCATGTGGCTGAAAGAATACAAGAGCACGAAAACAAAAAGGAAGAAGAATGTGTACAAGATAGTAAATGCCGCGAGACGCATACTCGGGTCGATGACGAGGCCGAGGATTTCCATGGTGGTTTCGGCGGGGTTTTGCAGAATGTCCCATGAGTTGAGGCGTACAAAACGCCCGATGTAAATGCCGAAACTGCTGAGGCCAGAAATGGCAAGGACGAAGATCCAGCCTGCCCATCGTCCAACGGTGCGGAAGATGATATCCTGCATCAGGTAGAGGGAGATCACGCCGAGCAGGGTGCCTGTCCACGAACTCCAGACCACGATCAGCACATCGTACCAAAGCGGAGCTCCAACTCCGCCAGCGCGGGCAAGGTCTTGCAAGTCGGTGAGCATGTATGGCGCGTTGGGGAAGAAGATCAGCCAGAGGAAGGCAATGACAGGAATGACAAGATACAGCCAGGTGCGTTTCCATGAAACCGCGTGCGCCACGTACGCCAAAATGAACGGAATCCACGCGAGAAAGAGATTCCAGATTAGCCCTGTGTGCCGCCGCGAGTCTGTGTATGCCACCCTCGCCGCCACCAACAAAATACAGACCAGGCAGGCCATGTTGAGCAGAATGAAAACGGCAATACTGTGCCGATTTCGGTAGATGTAATTTTTTATTTTGTTCATTGGGATGATTCGCGTAGAAAAATGATGAGGTCGATGTCGCCAGGGGAGTGACCCAGCTCCGTCAGGATGGCGGCGGCTTCACTGCGGTGCTGTGTGCCGTGGTTGACGAAGTGCGCCATCGCCTGCCAGAGGATGTTTTTGTATGCAACCCCTTTCATCGTTTTGTACTGAAATGATGAATTGAGTTTCTCGTCCGTCAGGGATGCGATGAACTCGCTCAATGCTTCTTCCTCCTCCAGCCAGCGCGCGCGGAGGGTATCGAAGGTTGGGAAATCCTCGGGGTTGATCCATCTTGTCGGAGAATCGCCTTCCCAGCGCTTGCGCCAGAGCCACTCGGCAAACAGGGTATGGGTAAGCGTGTGGCGCAGGTCGTTGTGCGGATGGGGTGCGGGCGCAATGAACTGTTCCTGCGTCACGTTGGAGGCGGCATTCAAAATGCGGGCATTGGCCCAGGCGTTGTATTTGTACAAGGTCTGAATATCTTTTGTGTTCATCGCGATAGAAACTCCAGTAAAACAGGGTTGAAAATTTCAGGCTTTTCGTAGTGCGGGAGATGGCCGCAATTTTCGATTGCGTGGAATTCGGCGTGGGATAAAGCCTGCAAGATCAGGGTGTGATCTTTGTAGGGAGTCGTCTTATCATCCTTTCCCCAGAAGATCAGTGTGGGCTTTTTCAATGCGCCGACATTCCGATACGTTTCGAGGAACGATCCCAGCATCCCGCTCCGTATGGTGGAGAGGATGGCGTTTTTGAACCCCTTGAATTCCATCTGGGTCTTGAATTTTGCCTGGAATTGTCCGACCAGCTTCGGGTCGAAAAAGTCCGAGGCGATGCCTTTAATCATATTTTTGCTCCCAAACAGGCCGATGATTAATTCGCCAAGGAGTGGCAGTCTCGTCATCTTGAGCAGGCGGGTGAGTTCAACGCTTGCCGCGCCTGACGGGTCGATGAGAATATGCTTGCGGACATAGCGCGGGTGTTCTTGAATGAACGCAGTTGTGACTGGCCCGCCCATGGAAAGCCCCAGCAGAATGATTTCGTTTAAGTTGAGCGCATCGAGCAGGTCTTTGAGTTGTTTGACGAACAAATGAATATCGTAGCGCAGATTGGGCTTGTCCGAATATCCGCGCCCCAGCAGGTCGTATCTTAAGACTCGAAAGCCTGAGTTTTTCAGGAATTCGAACAAAGGGTCAAAGATAAAGTATGGGACGGAGAAGCCATGCACAAGGACAATCGTCTTTCCGTTTGCAGGGCCGCTGAGTTCGTAATGAGTTACTCCGTCAGGCAGTGCAATGAAAGACCCTGCCGCCTCTCTGCGGGTGACTTCATCTAGTTCTTTGGTTTCGTCCAAATAGGGGAAAAGCATAATCGGATAGTTTATTATATCGCGCCCGCCATATTATTTTGTGAAGCATCAGGTAGATAAGAAAGGGGGATAAGCTATCCCAACAGCGCGGGGGTGAAGTTGATAGCCTCGTCATAGCCGCGGAGGCACTAATTCGATGCGGGTAATTGATTGTTTCATAATCCCATCCGTTCATTCTTTGTTGGCGTGCGAGGTTTGGAAGCGTTATATTATTTTTCCAGGGCATACATCAATTCAAAAACGGATATTTCCTATTCTTGACGATTGTCTAAAACAACTGTAGTTATACCAATAACATCACGGGTACTGTCAAGATCATAAATTACGTGTGCAAGCAAAGGTTGTCAGGGGAGGTAGATTGTTCGCTAGGCTGTGAAAACCCCTCACCCTGCCCTCTCCCTCAGGGAGAGGGGGGAGTCGACACGGCGAAAAGTCTTCATACTTAGTAATTTGAATTAAATAACTATCGAATTAGGAATGGCGCGATAGTTCCAAGCAGGTAAGAAGTCGTCAAAGACAATGCGCATGGTTTGTTTAAAGTCATCGGCGACTTTTCGTCCAGTTTGGTAAATGGTTTCAAT
>JACRLB010000003.1 GCA_016235445.1 Chloroflexota bacterium
GCGCTGGAATCTTTTGTCAGATTCGAGGCTATCTTTCCACAGCCCGCAAGAATGGGCAGATGGCTCTCTCTGTTTTGCGTCTGGCTTTCATGGGGACTCCTTACTTGCCCAGTTTTGTCTCACCTTTAGCTGTGTAGTTACTATATTATTGTTATAATGCGTATCTGTTCCCGCCGCCCATCAGCCCTAATTCACTGCGTTGTTCGAACTGCAAAGTGAATGTAGATTGCAAAGTGACACCGAATGACACTTATTGATACCCTCAACCGCCCCCTGCGCGACCTGCGGATTTCCGTGACCGACCGCTGTAATTTCCGCTGTGTGTATTGCATGCCCAGGGAAATTTTCGGCCCGGATCACCAGTTCCTGCACCGTGACAAGATTCTGACCTTTGAAGAGATCACACGGCTGTCTCGCGTTTTTGTTGCGCATGGTGTTCGCAAAATTCGTTTGACGGGCGGCGAGCCGCTTGTCCGCAAAGATTTTCCCGGCCTGATCGCCATGCTCGCCTCCATCCCTGACCTTGACCTGACCCTGACCACCAACGGTTCCATGCTCCCAAAATTTGCAGGCGCGCTAAAAGATGCCGGGCTGAAGCGGGTGACAGTCAGTTTGGATTCGCTCGATAATAAAATTTTCAAATCCATGAACGATGTGGATTTTCCAGTGGAAAAAGTGCTCGAAGGCATGGACGCCGCCGCCGAAGCCGGGCTGGGGCCGATCAAAGTAAACATGGTCGTGAAGCGCGGCGTCAGCGAATCCAGCATTCTGCCGATGGCGCGCTTCTTCCGCGAGAAGGGCTACATCCTGCGCTTCATCGAATATATGGACGTGGGCAATTCCAACGGCTGGCGCATGGACGATGTTCTGCCGGTATCTGAGATCTTAAAAATGATTGGCGCAGAAATGCCGCTTGAACCGCTCGACCCGAACTACCACGGCGAAGTAGCCGGCCGCTGGCGTTACAAGGATGGCAGGGGTGAGATCGGCATGATCGCATCCGTTACGCAGGCCTTCTGCCGCGATTGCAACCGCGCCCGTCTTTCCGCTGAAGGAAAACTTTACACCTGCCTGTTCGCCATCAAGGGACACGATCTCCGCGCATTGCTCCGCGATGGCGCGAGCGATGATGAACTCTCGCAGGAGATCGCGCGGGTGTGGAACAAGCGCGCCGACCGCTATTCCGAGATTCGTTCTGAAAATACGATTGCCCTGCCCAAAGTGGAAATGTCTCACATCGGCGGATGAGGAAAATATAATCCGCCAATCTTCGCAAATGAGGCTCTCGGAGAGTTGCCTTAATGCTTCGCTTGTACACGGACGACACGGAGGAAAACCTTTTAAATCTGCCTTTTTCCGTGCGCGAAGCGTCCGTGACATTGTGCCCGTAGGGTAAATCCGTGTACCAAAAAAGGTTAATCACAACGATACCCAATGAGCCGCAAACAAAAGAGGAACCTTGTTTTCACCCCAAAAAATCAAAGCCGTATTATTCGACCTGGACGGAACACTCCGCCTTCACATCCCCAGCGGTGGGGATGTTTTTTCGGCGCGCGCCCGCGAGATCGGCCTGCGCATTTCAGACGAGGATCAAATTCGCGCCGAACGCTGGGAGCATTATTATTTTGCAAACTCACCGGAAATAAAAAAGGATTTCGAGGAATTCAAGGAAGATGCCTTCTGGGTAAATTTCAGCCGCAGGAGATTGGTGGCGCTCGGATGTAACCCAAAAGACGCCGCCGAACTCAGCAGGCCAATCTCCGCTTACATGCGCGATCATTACAAGCCCGAAGTGCGCGTCCCCGAAGATTCGCGCGCGCTGTTATCGTCCCTGCAAGAGGGCGGCTACATTTTGGGCGTCATCTCCAACCGCGATAAACCTTTCCACGAAGAGCTGAAAAACCTGAAACTCGATTCACATTTCAGCTTTTCGCTTGCGGGCGGCGAAGTTAAATCCTTCAAACCCGAACCCGCCATCTTTGAACATGGATTGAAACGGGCAGGCGTCAATGCGGATGAAGCCATCTACGTCGGCGACAATTACTTCGCAGACATCATCGGCTCGCTTCGCGCCGGACTGACGCCTGTTCTCTACGACCCAAACAGTCTCTTCCCCGAAGCAGAGTGCGCCGTCATCAAATCCTTCGGCGAACTGCACAGACTGTTAAAGTAAATAGCCCTGCTTCGATCCATATCGTGAAAGTTCATTCTTTCGCGGTATTTTGTTGCAGACGGGCCGCATGTCCCGTGTAATGACCCCGAAGGGTCAAATGATTATAGATTTTTGGATGCGGCAAATTCAATCCCGAAGGGGTGTCAGAGAATGTAAAATCCATGTCATCCCTACGGGATTTGGTTTACTTCACACAATTTTCTATAATCCTGCCATCCCTTCGGGATTATTAACCAAGCAAAGTTGATTAAATAATTTATGCAACAAGCGATAAAATAGAATCAATACTTCACGATTCTGGAGTCGATCAGCTTGCTGATCGGCGTTCAGGCAGCAAACTGCCTGACTCCAGAGTCCTTCGTGAACTACTGAGAATCGAATAAAAGGAGGCGCTCATGGCCTGGGAACGAAAGATCATGCGCATTGTGCGCGTGCGGAATTCACAGAAGACTGGCGTGCTGGCAAAACTGCTGACCGCCATCGCCGAAGCAGGCGGGAATACCGGCAGTATCGTGTTGTTGACCGAAACCACCCAAAACGTGGTGCGCGACATCACCGTCACTGCCGAGGATGAAACACAGCTTGAAGCCGTGCTCGAGGCGATGCGGAATAATGAAGGCACCAAAGTAATCGAAGTGCGCGACGAGGTGCTGGAACTTCACCAGAAAGGCAAGATCGCCATCCGCTCGCGCTATAAAATCGAATCGCTTACCACCTTGCGGCGGGTGTACACGCCCGGCGTGGCGGAGGTCTGTTTGCGGATCGCGAAGGACCCGTCACAGGCGCGGCTGTACACCAGCATCAGCCACATGGTTGCCATCGTCACAGACGGGACGGCGGTGCTTGGGCTGGGGGATATTGGTCCGCTGGCGGGGATGCCCGTGATGGAAGGCAAAGCCATGTTGATGGAAACCCTCGTGGGGCTTTCAGGGATTCCGATTCTGCTCAACACGAAAGACCCGGATGAAATCGTCTCTGCCGTTGCGGCGATTGCGCCAACCTTTGCCGCCATTCAACTGGAGGATATTTCCGCGCCGCGCTGTTTCGAGATCGAAGAAAGATTGCAAGCCATGCTCGATATCCCCGTGATGCACGATGACCAGCACGGCACGGCCGTGGTCTGCACGGCGGCGATGATGGTGGCATCCCGCGAAACAGGCACCGACTTGAACAAGGCTGTCATCGGGCAGATCGGGCTTGGGGCGGCAGGCCATGCCATCGGTCAGATGATGATGCGCTTGACTGGGAACCCAGTCTATGGCGCGGACTTGAGTCCACAGGCTTTGGAGCGTTTTAAAAAGGCGGGGGGTATCAAATCCAATTTGAAAGAGATCATGGAAACATGCGACATTGTGGTGGCAACGACGGGCGCGCCGAATCTGATCAAGCCTGAGATGGTGCGCAAGGGGCAGATCATCCTTGCGCTTTCCAACCCGAATGCCGAGATCGACCCCGATGTGGCGATGGAACGCGGCGCGGCGTTTGCGGCGGATGGGAAATCGGTGAACAATGTTTTGGGGTTCCCCGGCATCTTCCGCGGCGCAGTGGATTCGTACGCGCCGCGCATCACGCATGAAATGTATCTGGCCGCCGCAAAGACAATTGCAGACATGACCCCGCCCGGCGAATTGGTGCCCAGCCCGCTGGATAAAAAAGTGCATCGCGCCGTGGCGCGCGCTGTGGCAGAGACGGCCATCAAGCAGGGCATTGCCCGCGCAGATTATGTGCCGTACGTGGAGGAGTGATTTAAAAATAAAAAATCGCCAAAGTGAAAACTGGCGATTTTTTATTTTATGCAGGCATTCAAATCAGGGTTTCAAAAAAGGTTTACTCGCTGGTTTCGACGATCTCTTTCACACGCCCCACCTGCCCATCTGCCAAACGAACTTTGATTCCGTGCGGGTGATTGGGTGATTTGGTGAGAATGTCTTTCACGATGCCTTTGGTGAGCTTGCCCGTGCGCTGATCCTGTTTGAGGACGATGAGCACGGTGATGCCGGGTTTGATGGTGGAGCGGGTTTGTCCGTTCATAATTTATTCCAATTTATCATCCTTACAAGAATTATGCCTGTTACTGCGCCAAAGGACCCGCCAAGAAATAACCCAGCCATACTCCATCCGATATAAGGATTGAAAATTTCGCCAAGACGATAATTGATGGACATTGCCGTTGTCATCAAAAACACAACGAACATGTTTCCAAGTCCGAAGCCAAGCAATGCATAAATAAAAGCCTTCGAGAACCAATCTGGAGGATTCTTATTTTTTTCGACCTTCAACAACCCCATCACTGCAAAAACAATCCAGAATGTAACGCCCATACTAAATATAAAATTCACCTCGCTAGTCAGGTTCGTTGCTCTGGACTCTACAAACGAGAAAATTATCCAGCCGCCCACCTCTGTGCCAAACCAAATCAATTTGTCAAGGAACTTAAGAGGTTGTTGTTTAGAAAAGTACTCCGATGGAAGAATCCTTGCTGCCCAAATTGTTAATTCAAATACTAACGCCGCAACAAACTCTCCTGTTCTCAATCCAAATTCGTTTAAGGCTAATTGTCCAAGATATTCGCCAAGACACCAGCCTATTGACATGCCAATTGCACTTGACATTGTCCAATTGAGCCAAAACCGTCTCTTTTCTTGGCGAATTTCTTCTTGATCAAGAATCGTTGACTGAATCATATCACCCCAACAACCCTCTCGCAAAGGACAAAAACGCCTGCACATCATTGAAGTTGGTGACCATGCCCACGGAGATTCGCACGGCTCCCGATGATTTGCCGTCAATGCACAGGCGGAAATCGTCAATCGAGAGTCTGTCTTCGTGATCGGGGCGGGTGAAGCAGACGTCCAACTCCACGCGGGAGATGCCGAGGGCAATCTCGCCCGCGCCGGGGTTGCAGAAACAGCCTGTCCGCAGCGAGATGTTGACTTTGTTGGCTTCGCCTTCGATGAAGCGGTGATCGAAGGCTTTGTCGTTTTTGTCATAGAAGTTGACCGTCACCGCCCCGCCTCTTCCCTCGCTGGAATTTGGTCCAAACAACCGCACAAGCGACTCCCCGTTACTGTGCTTCATGGCCGTGAGGTTCTCCAACAGCCAGCCCGTTAATGTTTTAACTCTCTCGCTGATGACATCGTAGCCAATCGACTCGATGTGCTTCAGCCCGATCTCGAGCGCGGGGATGTTGAGATAATCCAGCGTTCCATCTTCAAAGGCGGCGGCGCCTTCGGCGAGATAATATTTATCTCCCTGCACAGACGCGACGGTGATCGTCCCGCCCGCAAACCAGGGACGGTGTAATTTTGCGAGAGCAGATTTACGCGCGATCAATGCGCCCAGCCCCGTGGGATAGCCGAAGATTTTATAAAATGAGATCGGCACAAAATCAGGTTTGACTTTGCTTAAGTCCAATTTGTTGGTGGGGACGTAGGCGGCGGCGTCGAGCAGAACGTCCCAGCCGTGGGCGTGGGCTTTCTCGATCCACTCCAGCGGATGTTTGACCGAGGAGAAGTTCGATTGCGCGGGGAATGCAAACAGGTTATGACCAGCCGTCGAAGGGCGGGCCAGCTCAAGGTTAAGTTGCGAAGCGTCCACGCGCATGTCGGGGAGCATGACGGGGATGTAGGTCACATCCGCGCCGCGGGCGTGTGCGAATTCCCGAATCCCATTGACGGAGTTGTGATTGTCGAAAGTCAAAAGATAACGGCCGTTCGGGAAGGGATAGGACTCGCCGACGAGCTTGAGCGCACTGCTGGCGTTGGATGTGAAGATGGCGAGATATTCATCGGGGTCGGCGTTGAAAAATTTGAGGATGTATTCGCGCGCGCCTTCGACGAGATGCGTGGCCGCAAGCGAAGTTGGGTTCGATGAATGCGGGTTGCCAAACGTGTTTTCGCTGAGCAGTTTGTGATGCTTCTTGATCTGCGACTCGGCATAGATGCCCCCGCCCGTGTAATCGAGATAGATGTGCTCGGCTTCGTCGAGGCGGGCATAATCTTTTTTACGCAGTGCATCGATGGATTCGGTTTGCTTGTAGGTTGGATATTTTTCGAGAAAAGTTTGAAATTCTTTTGGGGGCATAATAAACTCCTAAAATTACTTCTTCCTGAGCGGAGCCGCATGTTTTTTGCGGCGCAGTCGAAGGACAGTGTTTCAAGATAACATTTTCTTCATATCAACCAGTCCTTCGGCTCCGCTCACATCGTCCCGATGCATTTTCGGGAGGACGGAAAATTTACACCTTCACCGGGTTACTCAACTTCCCCAACCCTTCGATCTCCACATCCACCACATCACCGTTCCGCAGTTCACCCACACCGGCGGGCGTGCCTGTGAAAATGATGTCGCCGGGCTCCAGCGTCATCACAGACGAAACGTACGCGATCAGTGTGCCAACGTTGAAAACCATATCGCGGGTGGAGGCCATCTGGCGCATCTGTCCATTTACGCGGCAGGTGACCACGGCGTCCGATGCGTCGAACTCGGTGTCGATCCATGGGCCGAAGGAGCAGAAGGTGTCGAAGCCTTTCGCCCGCGTCCATTGACCATCCACCTGCTGTAAGTCGCGGGCGGTGATGTCATTGCCGATGGTGTAGCCGAAGATGTATTCCTTGGCCGTCTCTGTTGTGACATTTTTTGCGCGCGCGCCGATGACGACAACCAGTTCCGCTTCATGCTCCACCTGTTTGGATTGCGGCGGCAAATAGATATTTTCCCCGTTCGAGATGATCGAGGAAGGCGGCTTCAAAAAGATGAGCGGCACTTTGGGAACTTCATTGCCCAACTCTTTGGCGTGTTCCACGTAGTTGCGTCCCACGCAAATGATCTTGCTTGGCTCACAGGGCGCGAGCAGTTTCAACTCGCCCACCGGAGTCCTTGCTTCGCGGCGGCGGTATTCGCCAAAGATATTTCCTTGAATCTCCCCGACCTTGTCTTCCAGCATCCAGCCGTATTTTTGGCCTTCTTCATTTTGATAACGCACGATTTTCATTCTGATTTCCTTATGACAAAACTTTGAACCGCAGAGATGCAAAGGTCGCAGGGATTAAATTTTTTTTTCCGCGTTCTCTGCGACTCTGCGGTAAAAATAATTTACGTTCTATTTGCCCTCATACACATTGACATTGACCCGATCCACATCCAACAGCAGGTCCTGGACCTGCCTGCCCAACAACGGATGAAACAGATTCGGCGCAATGTCATTCAGCGGCACAAGCACAAAAGCGCGCTGATGCAAACGTGGGTGCGGAATCATCAGCGGCGGCGAATCGATGATGATGTCGTCGAAGAATAAAATGTCCAGGTCTATCAGGCGCGGGCCGTTCTGAAAACTCTCCTCACGGCCCAATGCCTTTTCAAGCCGTTTCAAATGTCCAAGCAATTCTTCAGGCTCAAGATACGTCTCGGCCATCAGCGCCTGATTCAAAAACGCATCCTGCTCCTTGAATCCCCAGGGCGGCGTTTCATAGACAGGCGACTTCTTCTTCACGTTCATTTGCGGCGTCAGGTTGCCAACCGCATTCTTCAAATTGGCAAGGCGGTTGCCGATGTTGCTTCCAAGCGCGAGATAAACAATGTGTTCCATACTTCACCCGTTGATGGCGTGCTCATCGAAATGTCCAACCACATCCGCCGCGAGCCAGCCTTCAATGTCGCTGTTCGCAAACGCATCTTCAGGCAGGTCGTTCACGAGCTTAATCATATCCTGTCTTTTACTTTCAAATTGTTTTTGCGTTTCTGCATCCGAAAGTTTTTTATACTTCGCGATCAACTCAGCGTTGAACGCGTCTGTATCCACATCCTGCCATTTATAATTCGGGTCTTTCCAGATACCCGTCACAATGCGCTCGCCCTCCTGCCACCATGCAATCACATGCCCAAGCATCTCACGGAAATTTTCAACGCCCTGTTTTTTCAAGTAGGCATCCTGATCTTCGACCTTCTCGAACTTTTCGATATACATTGACCATTCATTCTCCAGCGTATCCAATGCCAGAAAGCGGCTCAACGCCACGAGATGTTCGCGAGCATGGTGGATGAAGACTCCATAGACCCACGAACGCACACGACGATTCTCCCACGCCGCTTCATTCATGGACCGTAAATCTGCCTCGGTTTTCTGACGCATTTTCTCAAAATGAGTCAAGAACTCGGCCTCGTCCCAGCTTTTATATTTTTCAATCGCCTCTGCATTGAACACATCGAAATCATATTTTCTGCGTTCAAGGTCGCGCTCCTCCGCAATCGCAAGGATGATCGGCATCGCCTCCTCCCACCAGGCCAGCACATGCGCCAGCATATCGCGGAACCGCTCATAGCCCTGAGCCTTCACCCGCTTCATCCCTTCGTCCACGGGCAGGCGGTTGAAACGCTCGATATACGTCCCCCATTCGATTTCAATAAAGTCAAGTGTGCGTTGTTTGTAGCTCATTGATATTCTCCGTTTCAAGCCTCAACCACGAAGGTCACTAAGGTACACAAAGGAAGTGCTTTTGGTTTTCCCTTTGTGACCCTTTGTCTCCTTTGTGGTTATGAATCTTTTTCAACCAATTCCACAACCTCAACATCCTGCAAAGCGTGACGCAAATCCGCGCTCTTCAAGATGACCGCCATATTTTGCATTCCCGACCCAATGGACACTTCCTCCTCCCTCATCACGCCCGCCTCTATCAAGACTTTGAGTTGGTGCGCCAACCCAAACGGTCCCACCGTCCCGATTCGATAACCCGTCACCGCAAAGACTTCATCCGCGCCCGCCATGGAAACCCGCGAACGGCCAAGGTGTTTTCGCAAAGCCTTCCATGAAATTTGGGCAGGCCCAGCAACAAGAACCATTATAAATTCATCTTCGGCAATACGGAACAGGATGCTCCGCACCACCTGCGAGGGACGCTGACCCCGCTCACTCGCGGCCTGCTCGAACGAAGTGACCGGCGTCTCATGCCGAAAGATTCGATGCGGCACACCAAGTTTTTCTAAAGCGATGCTAACGGGAGGGGTTTCCATACGTGTCTACTTGTTTACCTGTTTACAATCTACATTACTTCGTTTTATCTTTAAACTCACACAACTTATTAATGGGGCACTGCGGGCACTGCGGCTTTCTGGCATTGCAGACCTCACGTCCCAGGCGGATGATGTTGAGATGCGCGGCGTAATAGGTTTCGGGAGGAAAGACAGATTCGAGATACGGGTGAGCTTGTTCCACGGTCATTTTTTCGGGGCGCAGGCCGAGGCGGCCAGTGACGCGATAGACGTGCGTATCCACGGGGAAGGCGGGCATGTTCAAGGAAAAGCACAGCACGATGGCGGCGGTCTTGGGTCCCACGCCGTTGAACTTTGTCAGCCAGGCTCGGGCTTCTTCGATGGGCAGACCAGCTAAAAAGTCGAGGTGAAGCGAGCCGCGTTCCTCGGTGATGGCGCGCAAGACGTGCTGGATGCGCGGTCCCTTTTGGTTGGCGAGTCCCGCAGGTTTTATCGCGGCGATCACATCCCCTGCTTTTGCATCACGCACCGCTTCCCAGGTGGGGAATTTGGCGCGCAGGGATTCGAAGGCGCGGTCTCGATTTATATCGTTGGTATTTTGGGAGAGGATGGTGGAAACGAGTTCGTCGATGGCAGGCAGGGGGTTGCGCCAGATGGGTTCGCCGAAGGCATCCAATAGTGTTTTGTGAATTTGCAGGGCGCGCGCTTTTAAATTCTTCATATCTCTTTGCCAAAACGTCCCGAAGGTTTTCGTAAAAAACTGATGTGTTTGCACAAACCCTTCGACAGGCTCAGGGCGGCGCCTTCGGGACGGTACTATAAGCGAAATACAGGTTGTGACTTTCCGGTGACAAGACCCGCATAATTCTTTAACGTTTTGACAGGGCCAAATTTTGCAAGCGACTGCAACTGCGCTTCATTCAACGCCTTGAGCTGGTTCAAAATCTCAAGCGTGATCGCAGGCCGGACACGCGCGCTCGATTCCAAAGCGTCGTTCATGCGCGAGGAATCGCCGTCGGTCACTTTGAAGGCGATGCCTATGCCTTTTTCACCATGTACGCCGGGCATGAGGCCGATGATCTGGAAGCCCTCTGCGCCGCGTTTGGTGATGATTTTTCCTTCGCCGATCTTCATCAATTCGCAATCGAACTCGCCATGGTTGCTGATCATTTCGGGGTGCGCCGTCATGGCGGCGGTGATTTTTTTGCAGGCAACTGCGCGCGCTTCACTCAATTCACTTGGGTCACACATCCGCGCCATGCCAAGCGCGGCGTTAACCAGCGGAACCGCGAAGTTCGGCGCGGAACAACCGTCGATGCCGAGTTGGACTTTGTCCATTTCGATGCCGCACATTTCGGAGAACGTTTTCAGGATGTCTTTTTGGATGGGGTGTTCAAGATCAAGATAATTTTCGAGAGGCAGTCCGCGCATTTTGGCGAAGGCCAGCATGGTGGTATGTTTGCCTGAACAGTTGTTGAAATTGGCGGTGGGGTGGGTGTCGTGGATGATGACTTCCCTTAATTTTGCGGCGTCGCTGGGCAGGTGTGGGCCGCATTGCAAACTGCTTTCTTCAATGCCGGTCTTTGCCTGCATCCCCTGCACGGTGTCGAGATGCAGTTGCGCGGTCTCGTGCGAAGCGCAGGCGAGGGCAAGCTGGGCCTGGGTGTAGTTGTAATGCTCCACGCCGCCATGTTCCACGAATGGAATGGCCTGGAACGGTTTGGCGGATGAGCGCAAAAAGGCGACCGTGTCAGGGTCGCCCAGGGAGTGCAGGAGTGTGCCGGTTGAATCTACAATTGCGAGGGAGCCAAAATGTGCGGCTTCAACGACGGAGCCGCGGATTAATTCAAGGATGGGTTGAACTGAATTCATTAATCCTCATACGGCTGGGTGGAGGCGTGGTGGTGGCGCGAGTTGTAATGAAGCAGTCCGTAGCGCAGTCGCTGGGCAAATTGCTTTTGGCGGGCTGATGGGGCTTTGAACCATGTCAATAGGGAGGCAACCAGCTTTTCGGTCGCAGCGGGATTCGGTTTCTTGGCTGTGATCTTATCCAGCTTGTCGTTGACTTGTTTGAGGAAGTCGTATTGAGTTTTAATCGCGCTTGCGTTCACAACGCCGCCGCGACTGCTGATGAAGGTGTAGCCTTTAAAGGGAACATCCAGCAGGGCGTTGAGTGACTCAAGCCAGGCTTTGAGATTGGAGCCTGCCAGGAAAGGCGGCTGGTTTTTTAGCACGGCGTCGCCAATGAAGATCAGTTTTTCTTCGGGCAAATGCACCCAGATGGAGCCGTTGGAAGGGCCGGGGTGATGTTCGAGGAAGACGGGCGTTGCGCTCCAATGCAGGGTCATTTGATCCATGAAAGAAATTTCAGGCGGAGCCCAGCGCACACTGCCGAGGCCGGCAATCGATTCCCAATCTGCGCCTGTTTCTTCGCCCTGAGCTTTGAAGGTGCTGGGGCGTGTGCGGAAGGTGTTGGCGGTTTTTTCATGTGCGATGACCGTACAATCCATGGCGCGCGCGCCGAGGGTTCGGTCTGGATGAGCATCCAGATTAACGAGGACGCGTTCCATGCCGCCGCCCAGGTTCATGAGTGCGGCACGCCAGGAACGGGCATCTTCCGGGGAGGGCGGCGCGTCGATTTGAATCAACCCGCGCTGTGTGACGATAACACCCAGGGTTACGCCGGGGTATTGATCTTCGATATGAATATTTTTTGAAATTTCCTGCATGACGCTCCTGACAAAAGAATAGGGTGGATGGTTATCCACAAATTTTTTATTATCATAGGATTTACGCAGAGCGCTTTTTGTCCGCTAATCTACGCCAATCCACGCGAATTTTTAAAAAGATTAGCATAAATTCGTGGAGATTAGTGGACTCTTTCAAGGTTTTGCGTAAGTCCTGTATCAGTAGATCACGAAAGGGCTTCGTAGCGGCGACTTCAGTCGCTTCTTAGCCGAACGACTAAAGTCGTTACTACGTTCTCGTGAAGTGCTGAGGATATGTAAGGTAGTGAGACTCGTTTGGGATGTTTATCTATCCGGCTTGATGGTCAGCCTGCCAGTCTGGCGTTTAAGCTGGCCGGTGGCTTTCTTTTGGGCAACAGGCAGGGTAAGCCAGAAGGTGGTGCCTTTGCCTACTTCGCTTTCGATCCATATTTCGCCGCCGTGGCCCAGCACGGCAAGGCGGCAAAATGCCAGGCCAACCCCCAGCCCGCCGGGACGATCCTTGCCGCGCAGGCGGGTGAATTTGTCGAAGATGCGTTCCTGGTCGGATGGCGAAATGCCGGGGCCGTTATCACGCACCCAGAATTTCACAAAAATGCCATCGGTGGTTTGCGCGCCGATCTCGATGCGCCCTTCCACCAGCGTAAATTTGATGGCATTTTCCATCAAATTGATGAACACGCGATGGATCATATCCACATCCACCCAGATGAGCGGAAGCACACTGGTGGCCTTGTTGATCAACGTTTGCTGGCGGGCATTGGCGCCCGGCTCCACATCGCGGATCGCTTCGCGCACGAGGAGCACCGGGTCGACGGAGTTCTGGTCTACGATCTGCTGGCCGGCTTCGAGGCGGTTGATATCGAGCAGGGAATTGACCAGCCGTTGAATGCGGGCTGTGGAATTCCGCGCGATGTTGAACATGGTGTTCAGCGTATCATCGCCCGCAGGCATCAACCCGCTCATCATCTCCAGGCTCGAGACGATATTCCCAAGCGGCGAGCGCAGGTCATGGTAGATCATGGAAGTCATATCATCGCGCAGGGCATCCAGTTCCTTGCGTTCGGTAATATCCCTCAAAATCCATTGGGCTGAGTCGGTCTCTTCGAACTCCACGCGGCGCGCATGAACTTCAATGGGTGTGGAGCCGCCGTCCTGACGATGCAGGCTGGATTCGTAATTACATTCCAGGTCGCGTTTGAGCGATTCAAAATTCAACCCGATCTTATTCCAGTTGATTTCATGCAACTGGTCGATGCTCATCGAATGCAATTGCTCCACGCTGTATCCGCTCAACTTCACAGCCTGACGGTTGGCTTCCAGCACCTTGCCTTCCCAGTCAGTGATAAGGATCGTATCCACGCTGTCTTCGAACAATTCGCGGTAATGCTGGTGCGCCTTTTGGAGGAGCTCGAACAACTCGGCATTTTGGATGGTGGTACCAGCCAGACTGCCCAAACCGGTCATCACCACCATGGCATCCGGGTCGAAGGCGCCAGAGATCGGGTTGATCGCTTCCAGCACGCCGATGACTTTTCCCTGCGATTGGATCGGGGCGATGGCGAGCGCGCGCATCTCGATTCCCCCGAACCTGTCCACTTCGGTATAACGGGGTTCGCTTTTGACGATTGGCGCCACCAACCCATGCCCATCCTGAATGACCAGGCCAGCCAGCCCCTGCCCCACGGGAATGCGCCGGCCTGGAATGTTGCCGGAGTTATGCCCCGCCGCCGCATGGAAGATCAAATCACCGCTGGCAGTGTCTATCAAAGCCAGGGCCACAGTCTCCACTTGCAGAGCCTGCATGGTCTGGTTAAGGATGCGCCGCCAGACATCCGGCATTTCGAGGGAGGTGTTGATCGCAGCCGCGCCCTCTGCCAGCGCGGACATGACGCGCGCCGTCCGCTGGCTTTCGGTATACAAACGCGCATTCAACACCGCCACGCTTGCCTGGTCGGCAATCGTTTGCATCAATTCCAAATGTTCTTCGTTGAATGCGTTGGGCACAGAATGAACAAGGGTAAGCACTCCCACTAGTCTCTCCCTTGCCATCAGCGGCACACACACCGCAGATTTTGCGCCGCTGTTTTCCAGGGAATCATCTGCGCGTCTCAGCCAGCGGTCATCCTTGCTGGTATCCGGCACAAGCGCGGGTTTGCGGTGCTGAACCACCCAGCCTGCCAGGCCGCGTTCCACGGTATCGCGCAACTGCTGTGTAGTATGGTCGTGAAATTGCTTGCCATAAACAATGGTTGCATCCACGGGTTTACCCATATCGTCCATAACCACGATACTGCCCCGCTCCCCGCCTACATGTTGTATGGCGGCGAAAAGCAAACGCTGTAAAACCGTGCGAAGATCCAACGCGGTGGCAACTTCACGGCTGACATTGATTAATAATTCAAGGAGGGAACGATTGCTATCTTCTGGCATATCCTAAACCTAGTTAAGTATAGTCCTTTTGGTACAATTAATCCACCTATGTCCATAAATTCAAAGAAAATCAAAGCCCTGTGTTTCGATGTAGACGGCACCCTGAGCGATACGGATGATCTATATGTGCAAAAGGTGACACGTTTCTTCCCGCGCTTCCTCTTCAAAGACCCAAGCCGCGCCGCGCGCCGCTTCATCATGTGGATCGAAGCCCCCGGCAACGCCCTGCTGGGTCTCGCCGATACGCTTCATCTTGACGATGAGATGGTCGCTGTTATCAACTGGCTTTCCCGCCATCGAAAACATTCCTCCAAAAAATTCCTGCTCGTGCCCGGTGTCGATGAAATGCTCAAACAACTGCACGGACGCTACCCCATGTCTGTGGTCAGTGCGCGTGACGAACGCGGCACGATGGCATTCCTCGAACAATATGATCTTGTAAAATATTTCGATGTGGTTGTCACTGGCTTATCCGCCCCGCATACAAAGCCCTACCCCGATCCCATTTTTCTGGCCGCGCAAAAAATGAACGTCGCCCCCGAGAACTGCCTGATGATCGGCGACACCACCGTGGATATGCGAGCGGGCAAATCTGCCGGGGCGCAAACAGCGGGGGTTCTATGCGGCTTTGGCGAAGAACCCGAATTAAGGAAAATGGGGGCAGATGTGATATTGGAAGACACAACAAAACTGTTGTCCGCATTGGAATAACCGATTTACTTTACATAAATTTTGGTTCCACCGTTTATAACGGGAAAACCATCGCCAACTAAAAAAATCTGCCGCGAATTACGCCAATTTTCGCAAATTGGTTTGAAAATTGGCGTAATTCGCGAAATTCGCGGCAAAAGGTTTGTTGTTTGAAATTCAATTCCGGCAGAAACGGAAGAGCCTAAATTTTTAATAGGACTTACGCGGTCAATAATCCCGAAGGGATGGCAGGATTATAGAAAATGGCGCGAAAGAATCCAAATCCCGAAGGGATGATATGAATTTTAAAAGTCCTGACACCCCTTCGGGGTTGAAATGAACCCTTGCAAAAATCTATAATCATTTGACCCCTACGGGGTCTTTGAGCAAATCGCTTAAGATGAGTGTTTAATAGACGTTATCGGAAATAAAATTGGGACGCTGACCGCGAAGCGCGCAGAAAAACACGGATAAATTCTTTTAAATCAGCGAAAATCAGCGTTCATCTGCGTCCCATTAAAGCTTGTGGCTTATTACCGATAACGTCTAATATGTTCGAGAACAAACAGTTCTCTTTGTAACCATTGGGGAGTTTTATCCAAATTGAGCAAAGACCGGTTTATTGAAATTGCTCGATCAACATCGATCCATACAGGTTTGAAGCCCAGGTCTTTTTCGTACCCATCCAATTTCTGCAATCCAAAACCATCAACGACCTCACAAAAATAATAATAGGATGTCATCTTGAAAACATCGAAATCTGCTTCTTTGGCAAAATTGTATTCGATGACCGCGCCGAGTTCGCCGTCCACACGGAGAAGGGATGCGCCGCATTCTTCGAGCAGTTCCCGCGCCAATGCTTGTGGATGGGTCTCGCCCGCATCCACACCCCCGCCGGGGAATTTATAGTCTCCCACCTTTGAGGAATACACCATCAGCAAGTCACGTCCGCGCAAAATGACAGCGCGCACAGCAGTGCGGTGAATTACTTTTCCATTTGTGTTGACACCCTCGGTTCGATGAATTTCTGTGAGGATTTGCATAACGCGATTGTATCTCAAAGAAAAAGCCCCCGATCTCTCAAGAACTCGGGGACTCTTTCACTGACTACTGACTACTGTTCACTACGCACTCATCGCTTCCATCTCTTCCTGTTTCTTAAATTGGCTCATGTACAAATCGTAGTAAAAGCCCCTCGCTTCCAGCAGGTCATCGTGCCTGCCGCGTTCGATGATCTGGCCGTCTTTCAGCACGAGGATCATATCTGCGTTGCGGATGGTGGAGAGGCGATGCGCGATGACGAAGGATGTGCGTCCATGCAGTAACTGGTCGAACGCTTTTTGGATGAGACGCTCGGTTCTTGTGTCTACGCTGGAAGTTGCTTCATCCAAAATGAGAATTCTCGGGTCTGCAAGAGCCGCCCGCGCAATGGACAATAACTGGCGCTGTCCCTGTGAAAGACCCGAACCGCGTTCGCCCAAAACGGTATTGTATTTTTCGGGCAATCTTTCGATGAACGAATCGGCGTTGGCGAGTTTGATGGCGGACATCACTTCTTCGTCTGTCGCATCAGGCCGCCCAAAGCGGACATTGTCCATGACGGAGGCGGAGAAGAGGAAGGTGTCTTGCAACACAATGCCGATTTGTTTGCGAATCGACTCGGCGGTGACATCGCGCACATCCACGCCGTCAATTTTGACAGAGCCTGCGGTCACATCATAGAAGCGGGGCAGTAAATTGATAATGGTGGTCTTGCCCGCGCCCGTTGGACCAACGATGGCAAAGGTCTGCCCGGGCTGGGCGGTGAAGGAAACACCCCTCAAAACAGGCACGCCGTCTTCATATTCGTGAGCGACATTTTCAAATTCAACCAGACCTTTGATCTCGGTCATTACCTTTGCGGCGGGTTTGTCCGTCACGGCGGGGTTTTCGTCGAGGATGGTGAAGATGCGTTCCGCGCCTGCGATGGCGTTTTGGATATTCGTCCACAGCACGGCGATTTGTTGGATGGGCTGGTTGAAGCGTTGGACATATGCCAGGAAGGTGATGACCAGGCCCAGGGTTACGGCAGAGCCGAAGAGGGTATCCCCTTTGAGCAGGTACCAGCCGCCGACACCCGTCACAATGGCGAGCGAGACGTAGGACAGCGCTTCCAACGTTGGCGCGAGCGCGGAGGTGAAGGAAACGGCGCGCACGTTTGCATCACGGTTGGCGGCGTTGACTTCTTTGAACTGTTCGATGTTTTCATCGGCGCGGTTGAAGGCTTGCGCCTCACGCACCGCTGAAATGGACTCTTGCAATTCGGCATTGACGTTGCCGATCTCTTCGCGCGATTTTCTAAACGCCTTGCGCGCCTGCTCGGAGAAGTAAAAGGTGGCAATGAACATCAGTGGCGCAACTGCAAGGGACAGCAGTGCGAACGGCAGGTTGGCTGTGATCATATTGTACGCAACCCACACCAGCAAAAGGATGCCGCTGAACACGTTGACCAATGCGAACGAAAAGGCTTGCTCGATGGCGGTGGTGTCGTTGGTGATGCGGCTCATCAGGTCGCCTGCTTCGTGATCGGCGTAGTAACTGAGCGAGAGGCGATGCAAATGCTCGAAGACTTCCACGCGCATCTGGCGGAGCACATGCTGACCTGTCCATGCCATGGCGAAGAAGGTGAGGCCGTTGAGCAGAGAGCCAGCCACAAAGAGGGTAATGATGAAGACGATCAAACGCACGAGGCCTGCGATGCGCTGGTCATCGGTGGCGATGGCTGGGTCGGTGACGGTGTATCCGCCGATGTTGTAAATTTTGTTCAACATCAATTTTCTGCCCGTCAGCGTGGCTGGGTCTGCGGCAAGCCAACAGGAAGATTCTGTTTGGGGTTCAGAGTCAGCCATCGGTGAGAAAGAGGCGAAGGGGTTGACTCCGCTTGGGACGAGGAAGCAGTCGGTGGCTTGTCCGATCAATTCGGGGTTGGTCACTTGAGTCCATGTGGCTGTGACGACGAAGATGACAGCGAGGGTCAGCATGAACCAGAAGCGGCCAAAGTATTTGCCAAGGCGGGCAAGGGTTTCGCTGACATTGCGCGGTTTGATGGTGTCGCGGTTGAGGAATTCGCCTGCGCGGCCGGGGTGCATCATATTTTCACCTGCTTTTTAACACAAAGGACACCAAGGTCACGAAGGAAGAATCTGAAAGCATTGTGCTCTTTCCACCCCTTCGTGTACTTTGTGTCCTTCGTGTTTAAACTATTTTTTGTTTTCATGTTCATTCACCAAAATCTGCGAAGTATAAATTTCCGCGTAAATGGGATCGTTCTCCAATAAGTCGGCGTGTTTGCCGATGGCGACCACTTCGCCCTTGTCGAGGACGAGGATTTTGTCGGCGTTCATCACGGTGCTGATGCGCTGTGCGATGACGAAGGAGGTACGGTCTTTCATCAGCACATCGAGCGCGGATTGAATGGCGGCTTCGGTGTTCAAGTCAACGGATGAAGTCGAGTCGTCGAGGATGAGAATGCGAGGATTGAGGAGAAGTGCGCGGGCGATGGCGACGCGCTGTTTTTGTCCGCCGGATAATGTTGTGCCGCGTTCGCCGACGTGGGTGTTGTAGCCTTCGGGGAAAGACATGATGAAGTCATGCGCCTGCGCGGCTTTTGCGGCGGCTTCGATCTCTTCCTGTTTTGCATCGGGTTTGCCGAAGGCGATGTTGTCGCGGATGCTTCCGCTGAACAGGGTGGTTTCCTGCAAGACGATTCCAATTTGCGAGCGAAGCGATTCAAGCGTCACATCGCGCAGGTCGTGGCCGTCGATGGTGATGCGGCCTTCGGTGGGGTCGTAGAAGCGCGGCAATAAGTTGATGATGGATGTCTTGCCTGAACCCGTCGCGCCGAGCAAGGCAATCGACTCGCCTGCGTTCGCTTCAAAGGTTACTTTGGAAAGCACAGGGTCGCCGCCGCCAAAATAACGGAAGGTGACGTTCTCGAATTTCACACTGCCTGTCACCGCGGGGAGTTTGTCCGCGTTCGGCTTGTCGGCAATATCGTTCTTCGCGTCGAGAATTTCAAAGATGCGGTCCGCCGAGGCGGAGGCCTGCCCGAACTGCGTGATAATCATGCCCATCATCATGATCGGCATGAAGAGATACATCAGGTACATCGAAAATTCCTGCCATTCGCCGATGCTCAACGTGCCTGCGATGATGGCCTGTCCGCCGACATATAAAATTGCGGCCTGCCCAAGGTTGGCAATCATGAACACGAGCGGGAACATGAATGTGAACAGGCGCGAGAGTTTGATGGCCTGATCCATCGTGTCATCGGCGCGGGCTTTGAATTTATCCTGCTGTTGTCTTTCGCGCGTGAAGGCTTTGATAACTTTGACGCCCGCGAGATTTTCCTGCAAGACCGTGTTCAGCGCAGAAAGTTTTTGCTGAACCAATGCAAACATCGGCCGGCTTGCGCCCGCGAAGAACACAAACAACACCAGCGCAATCGGCAAAATCGGCATGACCGACCATGCCAGCGCGGCATTCGTCGAAAACAAAACGATGATCGTACCCGTCAGCAAGATGAATGCCCCAATCAACTGGAGCAGGCCCTGGCCGATAAAGAGGCGCACTTTTTCCACATCGTCCGTGGCGCGGATCATCAACTGCCCCGTCTGGTTTTTATCGTGATACGAAAACGAAAGCGTTTGAATTTTCGAATACAGATCGTTGCGCAGATCGTACGCCACGGCCTGCGAATTTTTCTCGGCCCAATAGGCCTGCAAAAATGCGAAGACTCCGCGCAGGGTGGCGAAGATGAGGATGGCGGCCAGCGCGCTGATGAGCAATTGCGGCGCGTTGTTGACGTCCGCTTCCAACTGCACTGTGAGCTGGTCCAGCGTCGTGGACATTGGCCTACCTGTGGCATCGAGAATCTTCGGCAGAGCCGCATTCACAAACGCGGCGGGGATATTATCCAATGCCTGCAAGATTTGGTCGGCGATGTAGCCGCTCGTCACCGCATCAATCACACGGCGGATCATGGTGGGCACGGCCAGTTGAGCCAGGGTGGCGATGGCCAGAAAAATATACGGGAGCGCGGCCTGACGTTTGTACTGCGTCAGATATTTGATCGCGCGTCCCATGCCGCCTTTAGACTTTGTCCGCTCGCGGCGGCGGGAGGTGGTTTGGGTGGTGGTTGCTTGCATGAGTTCCTTTTGGTGGGTTGGGGTGGTGGGGGTGGAGAATTGGAGAATTTGAGATTGAGTGAAGCGTATCAAAAAAATGTGGAGAAAATTTGGAGGAGAAGGGCAGGTTTATTGGATTATTTTTTTTCTTCCAAACTCTGCGCGGCTTGGGTGAGAATCTCGAACATTCCAGATACCTGTTCAAATTCTTCTTTGCTCAAACTCTGTTCAATTTCATCCATCCAACTCCTCTGGCGGCGAATTCCTTCCTCAACAAATGCCATACCGCCAGGCGAAAGCGCCAACTGCTTCATTCGACGATTCTCAGGGTTTTCGGTTCGCTCCACCAAACGAGATTGAACAAGTTTTTCTGTTAATTGACTTGTGGCTGAAGAGGTGATTTTCAATAATCCACTTATGCTGGACATGTTACAAGGACCTTGATAATAAAGCTCCTGCAAGACATACACTTGTGCCATTGTAAGACCCTCTGATTTCGTAAACCCATCCCAAGTACGCCTGAAACGATCCGCAAAAAGATCAAAAAATGAGCGTAACTTAATATCGAATTCCGACAGATCATTTTCATATGTATTAACCTGATCTATCCGTGTGACCAGATCGCTCAAGTGCGCCGCTTTGCTTTTATGGTCCTGTCTCATGATTAATTCGTGGATAATCCCATCGTTTGGGAATACACGTTCGACAAGCAAGTTGAAAATTTGCGAGTCGTCTGTAAATTTATTATATTGCCCAAATAAGTTTATGAAATCCATTATTGGATATTTATGCCACGGGGTTTCCATCAGGCGAGTTACCCATAATTCAAAAGTGTCGAACGCAAGTGGAAGGATTTTCATATCGAATTTACCTTCACTTGCCCTCTGGTAATTATGATCGTGAATACTATCAAAAGTTCGCTCAGACGTTTTAGGCGAAACAAAAACACAAAAGCACTCTTTTTCAGGATTTTTGGCTTTTATGTCTTTCAAGTGGCTGCGAATAGGTTGAATTTCCCTATCTTGCGCCGCGCTTTTTGATTTCGTGACCTCAAAAATCAACACATAATTTTGATCGAATACAATAATATCTGGTTTTCCTCCAGGTGCATGGCTATCCCATGCGCCATTATGAATCACAGAGAATCCGCACTTTTCCAGTACGGATTTTAAGTCACCTGTAATTGTTTGTTCCAGTTGTGTGTGTGAATTCAGGGAAATGTAACGCGACATTTTATCTCTAAAACCAGAAGTTATTGTATCATCGCGGGATTGGAGTGGATGTTAGAGAATTGTTGGAGAAATTAAAATCCTCGGACCGGTTCCGCGCTTTCACGCGAAGCCCGCCCAACTCTCTCCTACCGATAAATTACCTGTAAATCTATAGTCATCAGGCTCAAGCCGCCGTCCTCAACGGCGTTTCCCTAGCACCGCCTGCCACATTGTCCCCGAAGCGGAACGAGTGGGAGGGCAGGTGTGCGAGTAAATCCTTCGCCGAGGATGGCGAAGGGAGCAACTCTTCTACAAACTTTTAGCACACCCGTGCAGGCGAAAAATTTCCACAAAATCCACATTTGGATGGTAAGATACTGTCATTGGGACGCCATGCAAAAGATTTTCATCAGCTATTCACGCAAGGATATTGACTTCGCCCGCAAACTCGCAGGGGATTTGGAGAAGGCGGGCTACGATGTCTGGTGGGACATCACCGATCTGCGCGGCGGCGACGATTGGGTGCGCACCCTGCCGGCTGCCATCGAGTCAAGCCAGTTCTTCATCATTGTACTCACACCAAACTCCATCAAGTCGGAATGGGTGCAGAAGGAATATACCCAGGCATTAAACCTGCGCAAGAAGATCATTCCGCTCATGTTCGAATTCTGCGATGTACCCTTCGCATTGAACACGATCAACTACGTCAATTTTTTGAGTGGGGAATACGCTGTCAACTTCAAGAACCTTCTGTCTGCGCTGGGGTACACAGGAAAGCCGCCTGTCGTTTCTCCCTTTGAAAGGGCAAAAGCCGTTCTGCCGACCTCCCTGCGCAAGTACATCATTCCTGCCATCATTGGAATCATTCTTCTTGCCGTAGCTGGGCTGGTCTTTATCCCCAGGCTTGTCACAACACCGCCACCGCCCACCCTCACGCCAACCACAGAACCAACACACACCGCCACGTTCACGCCAACTGCCAGCGTCACCACCACACTTTCCCCTACTCCAACAGAGACTGTCACTGTTGTAAAACCGTCCTTTACCCCATCCATTACAAAACAGCCCTTTGAAACGCTGACCTACTGCGTCAATTCGTTGTACGCCAATACCATCAACGTCCGTTCCGGGCCTGGCACTAATTATGCAGTACTCGGAGGAGCCCTGCCGCTGGGACGCTGCCTCACATTCCGCGCAGTTAACGAAGCAGAGACCTGGCTGCTCATCGCGCCAAATCAGGCTGACTCGGCGCATCGTCAATACGAAGGCGGATGGATCTTTCGTGAACTACTCGGGCTGGGATTGAGCGGGCCAATTGACCTGCCCGCCGTTACATTGACCGTCACCCCTGCCCCTTCACATACCCCCACTCCATCGAATACGCCTACAACTACGCCATCTCCCACAATGACGCCAACGGAAACGCCGTCTCCTACTGAAACTGCCACAAACACCCCGGAACCAAGCGATACCCCTACCCCCTGATTATTAACTCAGGGTACGCGATTTACCGTAGGGGCAACCCGTCCAGGCATAACAAGAGGCTTATTCTCAAAGGGCGGGTTGCCAGTGTGGGAAGGCATCCCGTGGGAACAGGGCGACCCGCTTTTTGCGCAATCAGGTTTTCAAGAATGTGGATGGGTACCACAAGGGTATGATATTGCCCCTACTGCGTAACATATGTAGTTTTGTTTCAAGTTGGGAAATTAAAACTCTCGGGCGGGTTCTGCGTTTTCACGCAAAACCCGCCCGACTCTCTCCTACCGATAAATTACCTATAAATTTACAACTGCTCAGACGAACAGGTTGTATTTGATATGATTTGTCCTAATCATACAAGAAAAGCGTGGAAGTTTCAATATACAAAAGTACCATCACCTCACGCGGGTGATGTTGATGCACTTTGGGATGCGGCTGGGAGGGGTGAACACACAGCCAAATTGATAGTCGTTTTCAAAACGGATAATGATGAACGATTCGGTAATTCCGAAACCTGCTACAGGCCTGGTAACCGGCAGGCTGTCCACATCACTGCTCCATTCGAGGGTGTATGCGCCTTTGGCGTAGGCGGCGAATCCATCCACAGGGATGAGCGGCTCTGGCATATCCTCCCCAGTTTCCGCCGCGGCCATGCCTTCCATCACCAGCGCATTCATATCCCGCAAAGCCTCCTGCGCTTCGGGAGCCAGCAGGGTAAACCTGCCGCCGATTACAGCGACGATCAGGATGGAAAACGTCACTTTCAACAAACGCATCAATCCGCTGGAGGGGGCGTGCCCGGTTGTATCAAAAATTCCAAGAAGCCAGCGGAAAAAAAGGCCGAGGGGCAGGTACAGAATCAGGCGCGGTAAAAAGGTGAAGAGCGAAAGGAAAAAGGAAGTGGCAACCTGCGACTCTCCCGAATTGATGTAAGCCAGCAGGGAGCTTGCAAAGACGGCAAGCAGTCCGCTTCCAAACAACCCCCAAAAGGATTCTTCATCCCAGGCCACCATCAACCCGACAAGGCCCATGAACAGCGAGGTCAGGAGTACCATGGTGGTGCGGCCAACAGGCAAATCATACAGGGGGATGCCGGGCAATATCCATACATTGATCAATTGTGAGATAAGCGCATACGGAAGCCCAAAGGCAAGACCAATGATGAATCCATAGGCGCGGCGTGTTTGATCGTTCATTTGTTTCTCCAAAAAGGGTGGTTTATCCTAAAAATTCAGGCTCATGTGTAAGGAGTGTGCAAGCGATTGGCATCGTATCAAAATTCTTAATGCGAATGCCGCGAATTCAACGAATTGCGCGAAAAATTCGCGTGATTTGCCTGATTTGCGTATTTCGCGTTTTGCCTTTCGCACAGAGTCGATAGTATTCCCGTTAAAAACGGCAGGGCCATAAAGGATTTTGCACTGACATTACTTGTGCCCGTTCTTCTTCAATAGCTCCTTCAACGTTGCGCCAAGCCGCGTCATCCCCTCGCGGATGACATCTGGCGAAGAGAAGGAAAAATTAAGACGCATGGTGTTGGCCCCGCCGCCATTCGGGTGGAAGGCCGCGCCCGGCACAAATGCCACCTTGCGTTCAATGGCAACCTTCAACACTTCAGCGGCATCCACATGTTCGGGCAGTACCCCCCAAAGGAACATGCCGCCCTGCGGCTTTGTCCAGCTTACTTCAGAGGGGAACATCTCCTCCATCATATCCAGCATCACATCGCGGCGTTCCTTGTACGTGGCGCGGATCACTTTAACATGCTCATCCAAAAACCCGCCTTTCGCCACTTCGTACGCCACGTGCTGGTTGAACGATGATGTGTGCAAATCTGCGGCTTGTTTGGTCATCACCAGTTTACGAATCACCTGCGGCGGTGCGACCACCCAGGCCAGGCGCAGGCCCGGCGCGAGCAATTTGGAAAAGGTGCTCAAATAAATCACATTGCCGCTGTATTCCGCTTCCCCATCATTGCGGAAATTATTGTCCAGGTACACAACCGAAGGCAGGTGCTCGCCGTCATAGCGCAATTGACCATACGGATCATCCTCCACAATCGGCACACCGTACTGGTCGGCAAGCAGAACCAGTCTCTTGCGGCGCTCGAGGCTGAGAGTCGAACCAGATGGGTTCTGAAAGTTCGGGAGCACATAAATGAACTTCGGTCCGATCCGAAGCGCTTCCTCCAGCTTATCCACGATCATGCCATGTTCATCCGAAGGGACGGAAATATACTGCGCCCCATACGCATTCCACGCCTGCAACGCGCCCAGATACGTGGGGGATTCCACCACAATATAATCGCCGCGATTAATGAACAGCCGCCCGATAAAATCCAAAGCCTGCTGGGACCCCGAAGTGATCAAAATATTATCCGCCGTGATCGGCACACTATACCGCGCCGTATGCCGCGCGATCATTTCGCGCAAAGGCTTGTATCCTTCCGTGGTGCTGTATTGCAAAGCCTTTGCGCCCTGGTCGGTGAGCACCTGGTTGCAGGCTTGTTGAAATTCCGCAACCGGGAAAACCTCCGGCGCAGGCAGGCCGCCCGCGAACGAGATAATATCGGGCTGTTCAGTGAACTTCAATAATTCACGAATGACAGAACTCCCCATTTTTTTCATGCGATGCGCGTACCGATACTCCCACGGTGTCTGCATTTTTACTCCTTGAGTTAAGATAAAAAAAGCCTGACAGGTACGTGGGTACCCATCAGGCTAGCTGATTGGACGGACAAAAATCGCCAGAAGATATAACGCCAAAATCTGTATCATGGCATCCCTATCTTACCCGCTTTCACGGAGGGATTCAACCTGTTGAAAACAACTTGTAAATACGACACAAATCACAACAAATTTCCCTTCAAGTGGATGAAGAACCGCCTCCGCCCCAACCCCGCGCCTGCTCCCGCCCCCCGGCATTTTCCCACCCTCGCTACCCAAACACCGCAATCACCATCACCCCCGCAAACACAATCGCAGACCCGACCACCCGTACCCCGCCCATCTCCTCCCTCAAAAATCTCCAGCCGAGAAACGCCCCAATCACCGCGCTCACCTCGCGGATCGCGCCCGAATAGCTGAGCGGCGCAAAAGTGTACGCGAACAACGCCAGCATGTAGGCCACCAGTCCCAGCGCTCCGCCGAGAATTAAGTATCCGCGCTTTTTGTTCCACATCTCCGCAAAGTGACTCCAGCCATACCTGCGGGTGAGATACGGCGTGGTCACAAATGGAACCATCACAAACATGGACAGTCCATACGGCAGGGCAGGCCCGCTCTTGACGGCAGTCCCGTCAATGAAGGTGTAAATGGAAATGATCAACGCCACAGACAAAGCCGTGAGAATGCCCCTCAAATGCGGCTTCTCGCTTTTGTTGTTCAAGAGTGTTGTCGCGCCGATCACGATCATGCCGCCTGTGATCATCGCAAGGCCGATGTATCCGCCTGCTGTTAATTTCTCGTGTAAAAAGATCGCAGTCCACAACACCAGCAAGGCAGGCGCCGCCCCTCGTGCAATCGGGTAAACCAGCGAAAAATCATGGTCGCTATAGGCGATGCAAAGCAAAATAAAATAGACCGCCTCCAGGATCATGCTGATCACGGCAAACAGCCACATTTCTTTGGGAGGCAAACCAGTGAAGAAAATAAATCCCAGCGAGAATATCCCGCTCAATATCACCTGCCAGCCCATGGCAATATATTTTTCATCCGAACTTTTAAGCAAAAAATTCCACAACGCGTGCATGGATGCAGACAGGAACAGCAAAACAAGAGCAGGGATTGGCATGGATTTACCTCGGAGAGTTTTAGCGCGCGGCGCGAGTATAACGGAAAAAACACCATTACGAAATTGAAAAGCAAAAAAACGAAAGTGAAAAGCGCAAAAAACCTGCCTTGTGCTACACTGGGGTCAGAACAAAACCGATAATAGCAAACCCGTCGAAAGACGGCGACGCAAAGCCACGGGTCTACCGTTGTGAAAACAACCATGATCGCCAGGCCGCCGAAGACCTCATCCCAATTTTTTTATCTCCCTTCGCGGACCTGGCTTAGCAGTCAGGTCCGTTTTGTTTTGAACCTTAATAGTGGATCGTTCCGATAATGGCAAACCTGCCGAAAGGCAGGGACGCAAAACCATGGGTCTAAAGCCGCGCCCGCGCGGCCATGATCGCCAGGTCACCGAAGACGAGCCTCCGTGATTCTCAAACCGTGAAAGCGCAATAACGACTTTAGTCGTTCAGCCCCAACGCGCAAAGGAATCTGGATGCTCTGAAGAAGGAGTTTTTCTCATGGCATCCAGAATTCAAGTTACGCACCCTAAAAATCGAATATTTTCAACGGCGCTTCTGCTGGTTCTTGCCTGCGCGCTTGTCCTTCCCACCCAGGCATTCGCAAAGGAAATCCCTGGCGCAGTTCCCAGCCTGCCCGCATTTATCGAAAGCATCAAGGATGACAACGCCGATACCTTGCGCGGTATTTATGTGGAAGGCCAGATCGCATTCCCCATCGTCCAACAGCCTTATGGCAGTCCCGGTTACGTATCTCCTGAAGATTCGGTGGTGACTCAATTCAGCATCGCAACAGAAGTGGGCAATATCGGCCTGCTCGCGCACAACCACCTGGCAGGCGCGACATTTTCTCAGCTAAAACAGGGTGACACCATCATCCTCGTCTACGGCGACGGGCATACGCAAGGCTTCGTGGTCGACAACATCCAGCAATACAAAGCCACCGATCCGCTCAGCCCGTACAGCCATTTCATAGACCTCGCCGATGAGGAAAAATTACTCAGCGCGCTCGATCTCTTCAACAAGGTCTATCGCGGCGACTATCACCTCACCCTGCAAACCTGCATCGAAAACGAAGGCAACCTCAGTTGGGGCAGGCTCTTCATTATCGCCAAACCCATCAGCAACAAGAACTCGAACAATCTTCAATAATGCAGACCCCTAAAGGTTTTAAAACCTTTAGGGTCTTTTGGGGATAAAATAGACTTCATGTCCTCGCTTGCAGATAAACTAAAATCCCTCGGTGTGAAGACGGGAAGCTCGCTTCCCCCTCCGCCCCAGCTTGATCGCCACACTATTGACTCTGTCGTGGCTGGGACATTTATCCCCACCCCGTGCGGCGAAGCCTTCGTCACCGAGCAAACCTTCGGCAAAGATTATCTGCACGGCAACATCTCTCCCTATTCCGAGTTCCCGCTTTCAATAATATCGCAATGGGCAAACGACCCGCGCATCTCCAGCCTGCCAATCTCCAAATTCGCATTTCTCGATACCGAAACCTCGGGCATGTCCGGCGGCACGGGCACGTATGCCTTTCTCGTCGGCGCGGCCCGCTTCGTGGATGGGAAATTCGTGTTGCAACAATTCTTCCTGCGCGACCCATCCGAAGAACCCGCCATGCTCGAAGCGTTGATTCATTTCCTCGCGCCCTGCGAAGGACTGGTCACCTTCAACGGCAAGGCATTCGATGCGCCTTTGCTCGTCACTCGTTACTCACTGCACCGCATCCCCGTCCCGTTCAAAAATTATGCCCATCTCGATCTTCTGCCGCTGGCAAGAAGATTATGGCGGGACAGGCTTCCCTCGCGCGCGTTGAAATATCTCGAAGAGCATGTGCTTGGCTTCACCCGCGCCTCTGACGAAGTGCCTGGCTATGAAATTCCCTGGCTCTATTTTGATTACCTGCGCACGGGGGATGCGCGTCCGCTGGGCGGTGTGTTCTACCACAACGCCATGGATGTGGTGGCGATGGCCGCCTTGCTGGGCCACGTCAGCGAGTTGCTGGCTGACCCGTACAATGGCCGCGTGGAGCATGGGCTTGATTTCATCGCACTCGGCAAACTCTTTGAAGACCTCGGCCATTGGGATGAAGCCGCCCGGCTGTTCGAGCGTGGACTGATGCTCCAGTTAACCGAATCAGATTTCGGCGTGGCAGTGAAGCGTTTGTCCATCCTGCAAAAGAAGCGCGGGGATATGGATCAGGCTATTCGTTGGTGGGAGGATGCGGCGGGGAAGGGTCACATCTATGCCCACATCGAGCTGGCGAAATATTACGAGCATAAATTGCGCGACGTGGAGAGATCCACCCAGTGGGCGAAGTCGGCGCGGGCGGAAGTTGAAAAGGCAGACCTGCCCGCGTACATCCGCAAACACTGGCTGGGTGAAATCGATCATCGCCTTGCGCGGCTGGAGCGGAAAGCAGGTTTATAATTGCGTAGCACTCAACAAAGGAGGTTGCCATGCAAATTACAGTTTTACAGGAACAAGGGAATATTACTACGTTGCAAATTGCAGGCCAGTTGGACGGCCAATCGTATCAGGGGTTGATCATGAAAGCGCAGGAAGTGATCGGCGGCGGCGCGAAAAACATCATTCTGGATATGAGCGAATTGACGTATATTTCCAGCGCCGGGCTGGTTTCTCTGCATACGATTGCCCTGCTCCTGCGCGGCGAAAGCGTGACGGACCCCGAACAAGGCTGGTCGGCGTTCAAATCCATAGACCGTTTGCGCGAAGGCGAGGTGCAGAAGAATGTCAAACTGCTCAACCCGCGCCCGGAAGTTGTCAGCGTTTTGGACATGGTCGGTTTTTCGACCTTCTTCGAGATTTTTACAGACAAGCAAAAGGCAATCGAATCATTTTAATGGTGAGTTCATCGAGGCGATGCAGTTGAACTGCATCGCTATTGATTCTGATCGAGAGGTTTTATAAATGAAGCACAAACTTGGAAACCTGGCGTTTATTGTTCTCGTGGTTTTGACCATTGTGGTCTGGTCTGTCTTTCCGCCGGAGCGCGCAGGCGTGGAAAATTATGCGCGTTATTATGTGGGTATGACGCTTGGCTCGCTGGTACTTGCGCTAATGTCCTTTTCGTTATTTCTTTCCACCCGCCCCAAATGGGCCGAGCCGTTCTTCGGCGGGCTGGACAAAATGTACATGACGCACCGCCACACTTCCACAGCCGCCTTCCTGCTGATGTTCATCCACCTGCTGATTGTGCCTTTGCGCATTGTTGACCTTTTTCTCGGCAACTATCTGGCGATCATCGCCTTTCTGGGGATCGTTGCCATCGTCCTGCCCACCCTCGCGCCGCGCATTCCCTTCCTTAATAAATTAACCGGGGCCACTTACGAAGGCTGGAAGAACCTGCACAAATATATTGGCATCTTCTTCATCCTCGGATACCTGCATTCGATTACGGTCGAGTCGCCGAGCACAAAGGCCGCCATCAATTGGAATCAGATATTCGTCTTCCTCGGCATCGGCTCCTACCTGTACACGGAAGTATTTGGCCGCTTCTTTAAAAAATATGTGCCGTACACCGTGGAAGCCGTGAACCACCCGAACAAGTCCACAACCGAGGTTGTGTTGCGGGCAAAGAATCATTCGATTCAAAAACAGCGCGCGGGACAGTTTATGTTCGTGCGCTTTCTCGAAAAAGGAATGAACGAAGCCCATCCCTTCACCATTTCCAGCGCGCCGCACGAAGACGTTCTGCGCGTCACCATCAAAGCCTGCGGCGATTTCACCCGTCACTTGTTCGCGAATTTGAAGGAGGGCACGGAGGCCATCATCGAAGGCGCGTATGGGATGTTCGACTACAAGAGCGGCGGCCCAAAGCAGATTTGGATCGCAGGCGGAATCGGCGTGACCCCCTTCCTCTCGTTCATTCGGGACCTGGAAACTGATCTGGCTTACGATGTGGATTTTTACTACACTGTCAGACACCCCGAGGAAGCCGTCTTCGTGGATGAAATCGAAGCCGCCGCAAAACAGAATTCGCGTTTGAAGGCACGCGTCCGCTACTCATCCACAGACGGCTCGTTGACCGTCGAAGACATCATCCAAAATGCGGACGGCGATATTCGCGGACATCACGTCTACATGTGTGGGCCGCTCCCGATGGTGCAGGCCTTTGAGAAAAAATTCATGGAAGCTGGCGTTCCAGCCGAAAATATCCACTTTGAAGAATTCAATTTCAGATAATCGGAGCGCAGACTTCAGTCCGCTGACCCAGGCAGACTGTTGCAAATTAACAATTAAACCGAGCAAAAAACTCGACGCGAATTACGCGAAAGATACGAAAGACGCGAAAATTTTCGCGTAAATTCGCCCCATTAGCGTCATTCGCATTAAAAAAACGCAAACGGGATTGCTCGATTAATTTGGAAAAGTGCAAAAGTCTGCAATTCGTTCTGACAGGAGAATATCATGCAAATTTCCTTTTCCAAACAACATGGCAATGTTCTGGTGACGGTGATGCAGTTGATGGGCGAGATTGACGCATCCACCTATACCGACGTGATCCACAAAGCTCAGGAAGCCTACGATGACGGTGCGCGGGATTTGCTGATTGACTTGAGCAAAGTTTCGTACGTGAGCAGCGCCGGGTTGATGTCTCTGCATACGGTGGTGAAGATATTTGCGGGCCAATCGACGCATTCAAAAGAAGGCGGCAGGCCTTCCTTCAAAGCGATCAACCTGGAGCAGGATGGCTCCATCCGCGCGCATGTGAAACTGCTCAGCCCACAACCTGCGGTGGAGCAGGTGTTGGATGTGGTTGGGCTAAAACATTTCTTTGAAATTCATACAGACCTTGATACTGCGGTGAAGTCGTATTAATGACTGATGCTACGCACCGTCCCGAAGGTTTAGATTACAAACCAACTTGATTTGCGAGAACCTTCGGGACGTTACGCGTAAGGTGAGTTAATGATTATCCGCCGTCTTGTATTTGGTACACCTGTGTAAGAATACTTCACGCCCTCGCGTCCAGGTAAAAAATCAATTTCAAGTGAGGACAGAATGTCTCGAAGAAAAAATACCCGAAGAAGCAGTCTCAACACCCGCAGTGGACTTTCCGCATTATTGCGCCGCCCTGCCGTGCAAGTGGCAATGGTTTTGTTCGTTGCCTTCATTGTCTATTTGATCGCATCCGCAGGCGGGGGTGGAACTACCACTGCCCTTGCGAAAGAAGTCGGTGTGGACGAAGCCTATGAAATGTACCAGAGCGGAGTCTTCGTGGTCGATGTCCGCACCCAGGAGGAGTGGGACGAGTACCACGCGCCGAACACAACCCTGATTCCGCTGGATCAATTGCAGGCGCGTCTCAGCGAAGTGCCAAAGGATCAGGAAATTCTGGTCGTCTGCCGTTCGGGGAATCGCAGTCAGCAGGGACGGGATATTTTGCTGGCCGCGGGCTACAACGCCACCAGCATGACGGGCGGCTTGAAAGAATGGTACGCAAAAGGCTACCCCATCGAAGGCGCGCCAAAGTAAAACCTGTACCGCAAGATTTATCTTGCGAATACGCGCAGCGTGAACATTGCGGTACGATAAAACCTATCACTCGCAAGATAAATCTTGCAGTATCGCGTAAGTGAGTTTTTTAATTCAATCATCACCTTTTCGTGGGTATAATCCTCTCATGGAAACCGCCACTTCTTCCAAACGCCTGCCTCGTAATTTAATACTATTCACCGCCATTGGGGTTTTGCTCATCCTCTCGATCAGCATGGCCCCTGCGGGATTTTTCACCTGGATGCGGGGCCGCTTGAACGTTTTTTCCACGGTCTTTCTCGGTATCTTTGTGGAGGCGGTTCCGTATCTTTTGCTGGGGACGCTTGCCTCCGGTCTCGTGGAGGTGTTTCTCGACCGCGACCAGATGAGCCGTTGGATTTCAAACCGCCCTGTCGCGGCGGCGGTGAGCGGCGCGTTCATGGGCATGGTCTTTCCCGTGTGCGAGTGCGGGGTGGTGCCGTTGACGCGCAGGCTCTTCCACAAGGGACTTCCACTTTCGGCGGGGATTTCGTTTTTGCTGGCCGCGCCTGTTCTGAACCCGATTGTCATCATCAGCACGGCGGCGGCGTTTGGATGGGGCGAGATGCTGTTCTGGAGAGTCGGTCTCAGCTTGGTGATTGCTGTTGTAACCGGGATCGTTTTCTCGGTCGAGAAAGAGGCGGGGAACGTCCTGCGCCCGGCGTTGACCCTTTCCATCGAGCACGATCATGCCGAGGCGCAATCCAATGATTCCATCCCCGAAAAATTCCGCAAGGCTTTGTTGATCACAGCGGATGAATTTTTCGAGATGGGGCGTTACCTCATCATGGGCGCGGCGCTGGCGGCGGCCTTGCAGACCTTCATCTCGCAATCGGTTTTGCTGACTGTTGGCAGTGGGCCTGTGCTTTCGGTGTTGATCATGCTTGGGCTGGCGGTTTTGCTTTCGATCTGTTCCACGGTGGATGCGTTTGTTGCGCTGGGGTTTATCGGCACGTTCAGCTTTGGCTCGGTGCTTTCCTTCCTGGTCTTCGGGCCGATGGTGGATATCAAAAGCGTGCTGATGTATTCGCAGGTTTTCAAGAGACGCTCCCTGCTTTATATTATCGCCATCCCGTTTTTGATGAGCCTGCTTTCGGGCCTGCTCTTCAACTATATACTGCCATAGGAACATGCGATGACAAAAAGACTGTATCGTTCTTTTCAAGGGCTGTTGCTGTTGGCGATCTGCATCTTCTTCGCCTTCAAAGCCGCCAACGGACAATTGACCTGGTATATCAACAGCCGCTTCGTCCCGCTGACGATCTTCGGAATCATCTTTCTCGCTTTGCTGTCTCAAACCGTTTTCAACGAGATCAAGCGTTCGCGCCGCGAGGAACACGAGCACGATGACCACGATCATCATCACGATCATGACCACGCGCCCGCTTCCTTGAATTTGTGGGTCATGCTCGTGCCATTGTTGATCGGTGTGCTCATCCCCGCCCGCCCGCTGGATTCTTCCGCTTTTTCCACCAAGGGATTCAATACCAATTCGCCCCTCGTCAGCGGAGATTCCTCCACGCAGATCTTCGCGACGAAATCGGAGGAACGCACCGTGCTGGATTGGATCAAACTCTTCAATTACGAAGAGGATATATCCCAGTTCATCGGGCAGAAAGCCTCGGTGATCGGTTTCGTTTACTTCGATGAAGCCCTGGGAGAAAACCAGTTCTTCGTCAGCCGCTTTGTGGTTTCCTGCTGTTCAGCGGACGGGTTTGCGATTGCGATGCCTGTGGAATGGGACGATGCCGCCGCACTCGAACAGGATTCCTGGGTGCTGGTAAAAGGCAGTATCGATTCCATCCAGCTCACCGACAGACTTTCGCCGATGATAGTAGCCGAGTCTGTTCAAGCCATTCCCATTCCCGAACAACCCTATCTTTTCCCATGACATCACCCAAAAAACGAAAACAGCATTCCGACGTTCGACAGAGATCATCATCCAGGATATCAGAACCGCGCCTCGGAATTCTTAATCTTTCGCTTGATACTGCCGCTACCGGCCTGATCGCCGCCCTGTCAGTGTTGATCAGCCTCACCATCCTGCTTGGCGAACAGGCCGGGGTGCGCGTGCGTGTGAATATCCCTGAAGATGGTATCGTCGCCCCCTATCATGCGATCACTTTTACATTCTCCGAACCTTTCAACCCGGGTTTCGCTTCTGAGCTCATCTCCATAGACCCTGTCCACGAGGGCTATTTGGAATGGATGGATACCTACAACATGCGCTTTGTTCCCATCCGCCCCTTTGAGCAGGGAGTCAGCTACACCTTGAAATTTGAAAAAGGGGAGGTGGAAACCAAAGGGCGTGAAATCAAAAAACAGCTTACCTGGCAATTCAAAGTGCGCGAACCGCTGGTGGCCTACCTGCAAGCCGACCAAACCACCAGCAGTATCTGGGCTGTGGATTTGAACGGAAACCCGCCGAAACGACTCACGGACGAAACCCTCAAAGTCATTTCATTCAATGCCGCGCATATCGGCGAATTTATCGTCTTTACTGCGGCGAACGAACAAGGCGGCATTGACCTGTGGCGCATCTCCCGCGAAGGCAGTGATGCCTTCCTTCTGCTCGATTGCAGGCTTGACCGCTGTACCACCCCGGCCATCTCACCCGACGGCCTGCGCATTGCCTATTCACGCGAAGCCGCCGGCCCCTCCCCCGAACTGCCATTTGGTTCCCCGCGCATCTGGGTACTCGATCTGCAAAGCCGGCAAAACAACCCCGTGTATGCAGACCAGCAAATTTTAGGCTACAACCCATCCTGGGCGCCCAACTCGAACAAACTCGCCTCCTACGACGGGCTTTCAGACCAGATCCGTGTGCTCGACCTGAGTGAAAACACGCAAACTATTTTTTCATCCAACACGGGCGGGCCTGTCACATGGTCACCGGACTCGAAGATGATACTCTTCACAACCGTGGAGCAGGCGCAAGGCGGCCCGCGCACACAGGTAAAACTCGCCGACCTTTCCATCAACCAATCCCAGGCCTTGATTGGGGCGAGAGATGACCGCGATTACTCTTATTATTCCCTCGCCTGGTCGCCATTCAGAAACCAGGTGGTGTTGAGCTATCACGGCGGCGCCGACCCGCTTCTGCAAACCCTCTGGCTCTTCGACCCCGCCACACTCGAAGGCATCGTCATCGCAGACCAGGAAGGGTACGCCTACAACTCTCCGCATTGGAATCCCTGGGGAACCGCGCTTGTCTTCCAGCAATTCAAACTTCGCTCCACATACAACCCTGAAATCGGTTTATGGAAGCCAGGCTTCGAGGAACCTCTCACGCTTGCGCAGGGGATTCTGCCGCAATGGCTTCCATGAAAACAGGCTGGCTTTTTTCAGATTTCTGAGTTCTTCAAGAACTCGGGGATGTGGACTAAAGTTTCGGAAATGTGGCGCAAGTCTCTGACTTGCACGGCAAAATGCTCTGGCTTGGAGGCCTGAAATAACGGATACGGACTTGTGGGTAATCACCACTCCACGGCTTTCTCAAAGTAGCTTGACCATTTTACAAGTTTACGGCAAAGGCTTAACGCGAATTACGCAAAATGGTTGAATTTCGCGAAAATACAGAAAAATTCGCGCCATTCGTTTCATTCGCGCCATTCGCGTTAAAGATTTTCAGACTTTGAGAAAGCCGCAATCACCACTCGGAAGTCTATTGACTCTCTCTTCATTTCCGTTTATACTTATTGACAATGATTTTCAATAACAAAAAGAGCGTTTATGTCTGCTGAACTCTGGCTCAACCAATTGCATGAAAACGGATATCGCGTCACCGCCGCGCGCCGCGCCGTGGTGGAGACGGTGGAGAAATCCACACGCGCCCTTACCCCCGTGGAAGTGTACGACCTGAGCCGCAAAAAATACCGCGCCTTGGGGCTGGTCACGGTTTATCGCACGCTCGAAAAGCTTGAGGAGTTGCATCTCATTCAGCGCGTGCATCAGCCGATGGGATGCCAGGCTTTCATCTCGATGGGCCAGGGTCACCAGCATCTTTTGCTTTGCCAAAATTGCGGGCAGGCGGCCTTCTTCGAGGGCGACGATCTTGAAGCGTTGACAAAATCCATTTCAAAGAAGACGGGCTACCAGATTCAGGAGCATTGGCTGCAATTGTTCGGCCTGTGCGCGAATTGTCGTTAAAACTTTTAGTCAAACAGCTTGCTGTTTGACTCCAGAAAGCACCCTCACCAAAAAGTGGGGGATAAAAAAGGAGTATAAATGAAAAAGATTTTCAATTCCATTATTGTGATTTTAACCCTCGCGGCTCTTTTCTTAACGGGTTGTGGATCAGTCCCGAAGAGCAGGGATGGCGCTTTGAGAGTCCTCGCCTCCACCACCTTCCTGGCAGACATTGCCCAAAACGTGGCAGGCGACCGCGTGCAGGTGGACTCCCTGCTCCCTTTTGGCACAGACCCCCACGCCTATCAGGCCGCTCCCTCGGATGTGGCGAAGATTGCGGAAAGCAAACTGCTGATTATCAACGGCGTGGAGTACGAACATTTTATCGAAGCGCTTCTTGAAAATGCGGGCGGCGAGAGAGTTATTGTCGAAGCGACGGCTGGCCTGAAACCGCATCCAGCGGGGGGAAATGTTGACGGAACGGAATCAGGCGCAGGGTCCGAGCGTGAAGCGGGGGATCCACATCTGTGGTTGGACCCGAACCTCGTCGTCTCGTACGTGGAAAATATCCGCGATGGACTCATCGAAGTTGACCCCGATGGCGCAGAGATTTATAAAGCTAATGCGGATGCGTACATTGCCCAACTGAGGGATTTGGATGCGTGGATCGTGGAGCAGGTGAAGGCCATCCCTGCCGGGCGCCGCTTGCTGGTGACCAACCATGAGGCGTTGGGATATTTCGCCGGGCGCTATGGCTTCGAGATCGTGGATACGATTTTGCCGAGTTTCAGTTCCGAGGCAGGCGCATCGGCGCGGGAGATTGTGGCGGCAGTGGAAGCGGTCCAATCATCTGGCGCGCCTGCCATTTTTCTTGGCGAGGTGGAGAACGCAGATTTGGCGAATCAAATTGCGGCAGAAACGGGTGTGACGGTGGTGGATGATTTGTATTTGGAATCACTGACCGACGGCGCGCCTGCCGCCACGTACCTTGATATGATGAAGCATAATGTGATGCAGATTGTGGATGCTTTAAAGTAAGATTAATGGGAATTTACGATTTACGATTGTTTGATGGCAGTGGTTACTTTTGAAGATTGCTTTGAGTGATGAACTGCAAAAGGAGAACGACATAAATGAAAAGACTTTTAAAGCCAGAACGAGATATTAGCCATGACTGTCGCATCCATCAAAACCCTCCGTAATCGTAAATCCAAAATCGCAAATCGAAAATCGAAAATCTGAAATCGTAAATTGAAATGACACATACACCTCATCGACTCGAAATTGAAAATGCCAGTATTGGCTATGGCGAAAAAATAGTCATGCGCGATTTGAGTTTTCAGGTTCCGCATGGCGCGCGCGTGGCTGTGGTTGGGCCGAACGGCGCGGGCAAATCCACTTTGTTCAAAGCGTTGGTGGGAATCCTGCCCCTGCAAAGCGGACGGATCTTGATCCACGGCGAACTGCTTGGCGCGCACAAGGATTGCGTGGCGTACATCCCCCAGCACGAGGATGTAGACTGGCGTTTCCCGGTCACGGTCAGTGATGTGGTGATGATGGGGCGTTTCGGTCAAATGGGCTGGTTGAGCCGTCCGTCAAAAACAGACAAACAAATCGTCCGCAAAAGCATGGAGCAAATGGGCATTGGCGGCCTGGCGAATCGTTCCATCGGTCAGCTTTCGGGCGGACAACAGCAACGCGCATTTCTGGCGCGCGCGATTGCGCAGGAACCGCACATCTTGTTAATGGATGAGCCTTTCACTGGCGTGGATGTGACCACGCAGGAAGCGACGCTCAACCTGCTCGATCATCTCCACAGCCAGCAGGTAACGACGATCATCTCCACGCATGATTTGAATTTGGCGGCTTCGCGTTTTGATCTTGTGCTTTTGCTAAACCATAAACTCATTGCATTTGGCACGCCGCAGGAAGTGTTTGTAAAAGAAAATCTTGCGCAGGCGTTTGGCAATTCACTCCTCGTCATGGAAAATGGAGTGATGCTGGTGGATGAGTGCTGTCCGCCGGAAGAGGAACACGATCACCATGACCACGCAGAGGTGAAATGAGTTGGTTGTTAGCGCCTCTCGCTTATCAATTCATGCAGCGCGGACTGCTTGCCTCTGTCATCGTCGGCGTCCTTTGCGCGGTGATGGGGACGTATGTCGTTCTGCGCGGACTGGCGTTTCTGGGCGACGCGATGGCGCACGCCATTCTGCCAGGGGTGGCTGTCGCTTATTTATTTGGCGGCAACCTGCTGGTGGGGGCGGGAGCCGCGGCGATCCTCGTTGCCTTGAGCATTGGCTTGTTCTCACGCCAGGGCGAAGTCAAAGAAGATACTGCCATTGGCATCATGTTTGCGGCGGCGCTTTCGCTCGGCGTGGCGCTGATCAGTTCCATGCAAACCTACGCCGTGGATTTATCTCACATTCTATTTGGCAACGTGCTTGGCGTCAGCCCGTCCGATCTTTGGATGATCGCGGGCTTGAGCTTCATCATCCTGTTGACAGTGGGACTGCTCTTCAAGCCCTTCCTCGTCATCTCCTTTGACCCCGTTCTCGCCGCGACCCTGCGCCTGCCAGCCGAACTATTGAGAAATCTCATGCTGGTGCTTTTGGCGCTGACGGTGGTGGTCTCTTTGCAGACGGTGGGAGTCAGCCTTGCGGCGGCCATGCTGGTGACGCCCGCGGCGACGGCGTATTTACTCACGCGCCGTCTCTGGCCGATGATGCTGGTCTCGGCGTTGATTGGCGCGTTGTCGTCCATCATTGGGTTGTATTTGAGCTATTACTTCAATATCGTTTCGGGGTCTGCCATAGTACTTACGGCCACCCTGTTTTTCCTGCTTGCGTTCTTGTGGAAGAGAACGAAGTCTATATAATGAAGGTATCGGTTATCAATTACCAACACCGTCCCGAAGGTTTTCCCCAGGAGAATTAGCCATCGGGTTGCAACCTTCGGGACGTTTTTATCAACCATCAAAGGAGAATTTAGAAATGGCGCTTATCGAAACTTCCACCAGGATCAATGCTTCACCGCAGAAAATTTTTGCCTACGTTTCCAGTTTGGACAGCCTGAAGAGCGAATATGTCGTCAGCGTGGAGGCGGATGGGCCGATCAAGCTTGGGACGAAGATCAGGATGAAGATCAAATCCACTATAGGCGTGGAGAATGTGATTACTTCTGAGGTGATCGCCTATGAGGAAAATAAAATTTTCGGCACAAAGACTTTTGCTTCCCCGCCTGCATCGGATGTGGTCAGCAGTTACATCCTCGAGGCGGATGGCGGCGGCGCGAAAGTGACCCTGCAAACCGAAGCGGCGTTGATGCCCGCTGGAATGCCGTCCATCCCTGGGATGGAGGATATGATGAAGAAGCAGATGCTGGCCGGGTACGATGCCGCGCTGTCGGCGTTGAAAAAGAAATTGGAAGGGTAAACAGGCCGGGGCGTGGAGCGAAGCGTTTCGTCATCTTAAACAGGAGTTACGCAAAACTTTGAAAGCGTCCACTAATCTCCACGAATGTACGGTAATTCTTTTTAAAAATTCGCGTGGATTGGCGTAGAGTAGCGGATAAAAAAGCGCTCATCCTCTCGTTGATTTCAACGGGAGGATTTTTATTATATAAGCGGTAGAATTGTGCCCATGCGAATCCATAAAAAGACAACCCTTGCCCTTCTCGTGATTCTCCTTTTTGTTTCGGCGTGTTCGGCCCAGCCCACGGATGTGCCCACGCCGACTCATTTTGCCCTGCCCGCCACCGACACGCCCGCCCCCCCCACTGAAACGCCCGCGCCGACTGCTACACAAACCCCCGTGCCTGTACTGGAGCGCGCGCAATACGAGCTGAACGCCATCATCGATTACGACGCGCACACCGTCAGCGTGGACGAGTCGATTCTTTACCCGAACCTGACGGGCAACCAGTTGAACACGCTGGTGATTGCCATTGTCCCCAACCTTTGGCAGGGAAGTTTCAACCTGACGGGCATCTCTGTGGATGGCGCACCGACCACAACCTACTCCATCGATGGACAAAGACTCGATGTTGCCCTGTCCTCTTTTTTGCCCGCTGGAAATGTGATCAATATTGATCTTCAATACACGCTCACGCTTCCATTTGCAGAACAGGAAGACCCCGGCGTCTCGCGCCCGCGCATTTATGGATACACCTCGCGCCAGCTTAATCTCACCAACTGGTATCCCTTCGTTGTGCCGAACATCGAAGGCGAATGGATTTTGCACGACCCCTGGTTTTACGGTGAACATCTCGTGTACGATGCGGCAGATTATGAAGTGGATGTCAAATTCACAGACCCCGCCACGGCTCCCATCGTAGCCGCCAGCGGGTTGCAAGAACAAGAGGCAGACTCCACCCGTTACACCATCACCTCTGCGCGGAGCTTTGCCCTTTCTGCCAGCCGCCTGTTTCAAGTCTCGAGCACGCAGGTGGGGGATGTAACCATCTCAAGCTATTATTTCCCGCTCTTCGTTGCAGGCGGACAGGCCGCATTGCAGACCGCCGTGGAATCTGTGCAGGTGTTTGGCGAGCGCTTCGGGCCGTATCCGCATAAATCGCTTGCCATCGTCATGGGAGATTTCAACGACGGCATGGAATATTCCGCCTTCTTCTATCTCAGCAAGGACTTCTACAATTTATACGATGGCACGTCCGCAAACTACCTCACCTTCGTCGCCGCGCATGAGACCGCGCATCAATGGTGGTTCGAGCAGGTGGCCAGCGACCAGGCCCTTCAACCCTGGGTGGATGAAGCCCTCGCCGCATACTCCGAGCGCATCTATTACGAGAGCATCCATCCCGAACTCGTCAGTTGGTGGTGGACCTATCGCATTGATTTCTACGACCCGCAAGGCTTCGTGGATATTCCCATCTACGATGGGCAGGGCTTCCGTCCCTACACCAACGCGGCTTATTTCCAGGGCGCGCACTTTCTCGAAAAACTCCGCGAACGCATTGGCGATGAAGCCTTCTTCGCCTTCCTAAAAGATTATTTTGAGCAGGGACGCGGCAAGATCGTCACCGCCAACGATTTCTTCCGCATCCTCAGCCCGCACACCGGCGCAGATTACTCCGACCTCGTGCGCCAATATTTTCAAAACATCTATCAATGATGAAATCAGCATTCAGCGTTCAGCGTTCAACGCTACGCGTTACTTGTTATTTGTTACTTATTACTGCCCTCTCCTCCTGCGCATCCCCAACCCCAACACCGCGGGAGAACTTTGCCCCATTTATTCTTGTCACACAAGACTCAAACGCATCCCCCACGCCCACGCCATTTCAACCCTCGGGGCAAGTCAACACACCGCTTGCGACATTTACCCAGGCGCCGCCCGCCACAGCGACATTTACCCTCACCCCCCCGCCCACGCTGACGTTTACGCCTCCCGCCCCACCGACGGTTGGCCCCGTTCCGCCAACATCGCCTCCGCCTGTAAATTCGTCGCGCACAAATTACATCCTCTTTTCCACGTTGGATTTTGCAGGCAAAACCATCACCACCGACCAGACCATCCGCTACTACAACAGCACAGGCGTTTCACTTTCAGAGATCGTCTTCTCCGTTCAGCCCAATCGCTATGGCAACGCATTCATCCTGAATTCCATTTCACAGGATGGCGCAGTCCTCACATCCTACTCGCTCGAAGGCCAGCGGATGACAGTCACCTTGCCCCAGCCTTTGCAGGCAGGCTCTGCCACAACCTTCGCGTTGAACTTCAAACTCAACATCCCGCAAAAATCCGCCGAGGGAGTCTTCGGCTACGACTTCAACCAAATCAACCTCGTGGATTGGTATCCCTTCATCGTGCCCTATCAAGGCGGATGGGTTCTGCACGATCCCATGCCCTGGGGCGAGCATCTTGTTTACGATTCGTCTGACGTCGAGTTGAACCTCAAAAAGGATGCGGATGTAATCATCGCGGCAGGCGCAACGCCAGACCAAAACGGCGAGTGGACACGCTACCGCATGTACGGCGCACGCGCCTTCGCATTCTCCGCCAGCGACGAATTCCTCATTTCAGAATCAAGCGCGGGCAATGTTATCGTCCGTTCGTATTATTTCGACGGCTACAAAACGGGCGGGGAAGGTATTCTGTCTTTGGGAACTCAGGCCGTCGAAACCTTCTCGGCGCAATATGCCCCGTATCCGCACCAGACCCTTGCCATCGTCCAGTCGGACCTGCACGACGGCATGGAATATGACGGGCTGGTTTTCCTCGCCACCGATTTTTACGGTCAATACACAGGCGGTTCACGCGGCAACCTGGCAACGATTGGCGTGCATGAGATCGCGCATCAATGGTGGTATGGGCTGGTTGGCAGTGACCACGCCCTTGAACCCTGGCTGGATGAAGCGCTGTCCACCTACAGCGAACGCATCTTTTACGAAAATAATTATCCCGCCAACATCAGTTGGTGGTGGCAATTCCGCGTGGATTATTTCGACCCAGGCGGCTACGTGGATACCAGCATCTATAACGGCGGCTCGTTCCGCGCGTACACGAACGCGGTCTATCTCAACGGCGCGCACTTTTTGGACGATCTCCGCGAGCGGATGGGCTACGGCAATTTCTCCAAATTCCTGAAAGAGTATGCAGTCCGCTATTCTCACGGCCACGCCACCTCTGCCGATTTCTTCGCGCTGGCACGCGAAACCGTCAATGTAGATATCAGCGATTTATTGGCTGATTATTTTGCGGGTTCGTATTGACACGACTCTGGAGTCAGGCAGCTTGCTGCCTGAAACAACCCTCAGCAAGCTGAGGGACTCCAGAAAGGAAATTCCCCATGAACCGACCCTACACCTTCATCAACGTCGCCATGACGGCGGACGGGAAGATAGATACCTTTGAACGCAAAGGCGCCGCCATTTCATCCAGGCGGGATAAAGAGCGCGTGGATCAACTGCGCGCCGCGGCGGACGGAATCCTCGTCGGGGGGAGGACTCTGCTCGACGAGCAACCCAAGCTCACGGTTAAGTCTGAGGCGCTGAGGGAGGGGAGGGCCCGGCGCGGGGTGTCGCCGAATCCTGTTAAAGTGGGAGTGGCTACCGTTGCAGACATCGCCCTTGACTCAGATTTTATAAAGGTTGGTTCTGCGCGGGTCGTAATATTTACGACATCCCAAACATCTATAACGCAACTCGAACGTTTGCGCGCGCTGGGTGTTGAAGTATTTGTGCATGATTCTCCACGGGTTGACCTGCACAACATGATGCTCACACTGAAAAAGATCGGCGTGGATCATTTGATGGTGGAAGGCGGCGGGACAATGAATTTTGAGCTGATGCGCCTCGGCCTTGTGGATGAGTTGACCGTGTACCTTGCGCCCCTGATTTTTGGCGGCGCGATTTCCCCCACACTTGCAGATGGACTCGGCCTCCCGCGCGATGCGGCCCTCGAGTTGAAATTGATGGATGTCGAAAAATGGGAAGACGGTGGGGTCTTCCTGCGATACAAATTTGAGTAGGTCAAATTGCCAATTTGACTTACGGAGGAAACCATGTCTGGATTTACGCACGAACAAATCGAACTTTTACTGGAAGAAGATTGCTGTCATGAATGTGAAGGCTACGGCGAGGATAAAATTTGCGTCCACATCGAAGCGATTGCGGAACTGCCCACGCGCTTTGGCGATTTTCACATTGTCGCTTTTTCGAATAACAAGGATGGCAAAGAGCATGTTGCCATCATCAAAGGCGAAGTGCTTGGCGCAGAGGATGTGCCCGTGCGTTTGCACTCCGAATGCCTGACGGGCGATGTGGTGGGTTCACTGCGCTGTGATTGCCGCGACCAACTCGAAGCCGCCTTGAAAAAGATCGGCGAAATGGAAAATGGCATTGTGCTGTACCTTCGCCAGGAGGGCCGCGGCATCGGCCTCACCAACAAGATCCGCGCCTACAGTTTACAGGACCAGGGTCTCGATACCGTGGAAGCAAATCTTGCGCTTGGCTTCCGCGATGACGAGCGCGATTACGCCGTCGCCGCGCACATGATTCATTCGCTTAAAGTCCAGTCCATTCGGCTGATGACCAACAACCCGAAAAAAATCAATGAACTTACCCAGCATGGCGTCAAGGTCAACGAGCGCATTCCGCACATTTTGCCGAGCAACGATCACAATCGTTTTTATCTCGAAACCAAAGCCGCCAAGTCCGGTCACATGATCGATTTTCGCGGCAAGGCGCATCTCGAAGAACAAAGCGACAAGCCGATTGTGCAGGGCATGACCGAGTCGCAGATCAAGGCGATGTATGATTGAAAGCAGGGATGAAAGATGAAGGATAAAGGATGAAGAAAACCATCGTCATTACGGGCGCGACGGGTGTGCTGGGAAATTTGGCCGCGAAAACATTCGCAGAGCGCGGCGATAATATTGTGTTGCTGGACCGCGATCAAGTTAAGTTGGATTCCCTGACCGCGAGTTTGAACCTGCCCTCGAACAGAATCCACGCCCAGGTCATTGACCTGCTCGATGCGCAGACGCTTCATGACTCAGCCGAAGCGGTTCATTCCAAATTTGGCAGTATCCACGCTTTGATCCATCTCGTCGGCGGCTGGGTGGGCGGCAAGACGATTCCTGAATCATCGAAGGAAGATTTTGAATTCATGCTCAACCAGCACGCATGGACGACCTTCAATCTCTTCCAATCTTTTGCGCCGCACATTGCATCCGCTGGATGGGGACGAGTCATCGTCGTCTCACAGCCTGTGACGGTAAAGCCTGCCGCCAGGTCCGCGATTTATGCGGCGGCCAAATCTGCACAGGAGAGCCTGGCGCTTACCCTGGCAGAGGAATACAAAGACAGCGGGTTGACCGCGAACATCATCCACGTAAAGTCAATTGACATCAAAGGCGATGCGCCGCGCGAGGGCACATCCCCTGCGGAGATCGTCTCTGCCATGCTATACCTGTTTTCAGAGGATGCGGGCAAGGTCAACGGGACGAGGATTCCTCTGTACGGGTAGGGCGGTTTTATCCACATAACTTGTAAGCCAGTCAGCCGCAGAGTTCAAAATCTTTGGGGCTGATTTTTTTGCATTTCGCCCATTTTTCTAATTTCAGTAAATGACAGATTGAGCGGAATGCAGACTTTAGTCTGCGGTTTTGCAGGGGCAAAGCGGACTGAAGTCCACGCTCCGGAGCGAATTCGTGATTTACGGAATTTCGCGGCAATTGTAGGGATTTTCACAAAAATTGTAATTTTCCAAACATTGACTCATGGCAGAATCATATTAAAATGAAATAAAAGCCTTACAAATTTGAAAGTCTGAACGGGGGTATTTTTTTAACTTCTTTTTTAATTGTATTTGGAAATAAAAATAAAATCGAGTTCGTAATTGAATAAAAAAACGGCTGGTAAATTCAGAAACTTGTCGAGGATTAACAAAATGAAAAGCAGAATTCAGGAACTTGCAGAAAAGATCAATATGACGCGCGATGAGTTTATTGGGGAGATGCGCAAAAAAGGATGCAGTGAACCCACTGCCATCAAGATCTGGAGCGGTGAATATGAAAATTTTGATAATTATGACGATAACAACGTCCAGTTGAGCAACCTTCGCAAGGCGGCGGCGGTGTTAAGCGTTGGGACTGGAACGCTGATCCCGAAATAATTGTCCCGAATTTTTTTAAAGACCACGTAAAAGTAAAGCAAGGAAAAGACCCATGAAACATCAATTTTTTTCAAGGTTTTTGTCTGTAATTTTGATTGTAATGCTGGCTATTGTTGCGTTGCCGGTCACACCGGCCAGGGCGGCAATCTTTACCGTAACAAAAACATCTGATACGAATGATGGAACATGCGATGCCGATTGTTCATTGCGCGAGGCAATCATCGCGGCGAACGGCGCGGCCGGGGCAGACACCATCACTCTGCCGGCGGGGACGTATACGTTGACACGCGTAGGAACAGACGATAATTCGAATAATGGCGACCTTGATATCACTGACGGTGTGGGGGCAACTGACATCACACTCACCGGCGCTGGAAGCGGTTCGACCACTATTAACGGCGCTGTCGGGTGGGCTGACCGCATCTTCGATGTGCGGGCCAGCGCTACTGTGAGCATGTCCGGGGTTACTATTTCAGGCGGAAATATCAACAATGCCAATGGCGCAGGTATTTTGAAAAACGGCAATGGCAGTCTGACTTTGACAGATGTTGTTTTGAGCGGAAACGCGGTAACTGGAAACCCAGCTCGAGGGGGCGGGCTTTACAGTAACGACGGCACTGTAACGATCACAAACAGCACAATCAGCAGTAACTCCGCTGCCCGTGAAGGCGGCGGAATATATGCCAACAACGGCATTCTTAACATCACACTTGGCACACTTGGCAGTAACACAGCCGGCCGCGAAGGCGGCGCTATTAATACGAATGCTGTTACAACGATTTCAAATACCACGATTACAGGCAACTCGGTTACTAGCGTCAATCGTGATGGCGGCGGGCTTTGGGCAAATGCGAACACCACTGTTATCAATAGCACTTTTTCCGGCAATACGACAACTAGAAACGGGGGCAATGTATTTCGAAATGGCGGCACAGTCAGCTTTAGAAATACGATCCTGAATGCCGGCTCGCCCGGAAACTGTAGCGGGGCGATTACGAATACTGGAACAAATATCGATTCTGGCAGTACTTGTTTTACAGCAACCAATGGCTCTTTGATCAACACTGATCCCAGCCTGGGTACTTTAACTGGCTCTCCAGCCTATTTCCCACTCAATACTGGCAGTCCAGCCATTGACGCTGGTGACAACACAGCGTGCGCAGCTGCCCCGGTAAGCAACGCCTCTCAGAACGGTTTGACCCGTCCGTTGGATGGCAACGGTGATTCCACTTTGACCTGTGATATCGGCTCCTACGAAGCGCCGACTGCCTTGCTTGCCACCACCACACTTATAACAGCCGACACTCCCGATCCTTCTTTGGTTGGCGAAACAGTTGCAGTGACGGTGACCGTCTCAGGCGGAGCTACTCCTACTGGCACAGTTGATATTACTGGCGCGGACACAAATTGTTCCATCACATTAGCTGGCGGAACTGGAAGTTGTAATGTCACTTTCACCTCTGTAGGCCCCAAGACCCTTACGGCTACTTATAATCCTGACGCTGCTCATTCAGCAAGCAGTGATACTGAACCGCATACTGTCAACCAGGCTACCTCGACAGTGACGGTGACCTGCCCGGCGGCTCCACAACCTTACACCGGCGCGGCACAAACCCCCTGCACAGCCTCCTACTCAACATCGGATGGACTAAACGGTTCGTTGACTCCAACTTATTCCAACAACACGAACGTCGGCACAGCCACCGCCAACGCCACCTACGCCGGGGATGCCAACCATGCTGGCAACAGCAACTCGGGGACCTTCGATATCAGTCAGGCCACATCCTCAGTGACAGTGACCTGCCCGGCCAGCGTGATTTACACCGGCGCGGCGCAAACTCCCTGCACCGCTTCCTACTCAACTTCGGATGGACTGAGCGGTTCGTTGACTCCAACTTATTCCAACAACACGAACGTCGGCACAGCCACCGCCAACGCCACCTACGCCGGGGATGCCAACCAAACGGTTCGTTGACTCCAACTTATTCCAACAACACGAACGTTGGCACAGCCACCGCCAACGCCACCTACGCCGGGGATGCCAACCATGCTGGCAACAGCAACTCGGCGACCTTCGATATCAGTCAGGCCACATCCACAGTGACAGTGACCTGCCCGGCCAGTGTGATTTACACCGGCGCGGCACAGACTCCTTGCACCGCTTCCTACTCAACCTCGGATGGACTAAACGGTTCGTTGACCCCCACCTATTCCAACAACACGAACGTCGGCACAGCCACCGCCAACGCCACCTATGCAGGGGATGCCAACCATGCCGGCAACAGTAACTCGGGGACCTTCGATATCAGTCAGGCCACATCCTCAGTGACAGTGACCTGCCCAGTGGCCGCACAACCTTACACCGGCTCCGCACAAACCCCTTGCACCGCAGAAGCGACAGGCGCGGGGATGAGCCCAGTGGATGTGAGCGCCTCCCTCGTCTATTCGAACAACATCAATGTAGGCATTGCCACAGCCGATGCAAGCTGGGGCGGAGATGCCAGCCACACAGGCAGTAATGGGTCAGGCAGTTTTGCAATCGGGTTGGCCGCCCAAACCATAACCGTGATTACAAGCGCACCTGCCACGGCATCCAATGGCTCCACCTTTGACGTGGCGGCAACTGCCACATCAGGGTTGCCGGTCACCATCACCACTTCCGGCGTTTGCACGGGCGGTGACACGGATGGAACTGCCACCATCACCATGACCAGCGGCACAGGCACATGCAGTGTGTTTTATGATCAGGCTGGGGATGGAAATTACCTTCAGGCTCCCAAGGTTCAAGAAGATGTAACGGCCACCGAAGGCCCATCCTTTACCAGCGCAGACAACACCTCCATTGACATGGGCTTCTTTGGCACATTCACCGTTACCGCCGTGGGCAACCCCTCCACGATGGCGATTACCTTGACAGGCGGAACACTGCCCGCCGGCGTCACCCTCACCGACAATGGCGATGGAACCGCGACCCTTCAAGGCACGCCAACCGCCGGCACAAGCGGAATTTACAACCTGGTCTTTACCGCCGATAACGGCGTGCTCCCCAATGGGACGCAGAACTTTACGCTTACCATCCGCAACGGCCCCATCATCGGCGCAGACGGAATCAACTCCATTCCTGAAACCAGCGGCGGCAGTGTGATCGAAAACGAATCCATTCTCGATACACTTGGAATTACCCATCTCCTGGTCGAATTCAGTCAGGATGTCTACAACCCGGCCGGCGACACAGACCCCAAAGATGTAACCAACCCGGCAAACTATCAGCTTGTACGCACCCCTGACGGTGTCTTCTCAACCGTCAGTTGCGAAGGCGGCGTTATCTCGCCCGATGTCTCCATCTCGGTCGACTCAGTCACCTACAGCAATGGCGGCGGCTCCGGGCCATACATCGCCACCTTGGCCGTCAACGGCGGCTTCCCATTGAACGTGGTCGGCTTCCACCGCCTGTACGTTTGCGGAACCACTTCCATTGTGGATGCAAACAACACCAACCTGGTTTTAGCCGGCAATGGCACAACCCCTGCAACAGACTTTCAGCGTAACTTCAGCATCGTAATTCAGGGGGGCGGCGGCGGAGGCGGGGGAGGAGGCGGCGCGGGAAGTGGAAGTCAGATCGGAGGCAATTTCCTCATCCCCGTGACTGGCTTCGCCCCGCATCAGACTACGCCCCTGCCTGCCCAGCCTGCTGACAAATTCTACAAGCCGATGGGTGAGATGACCCTCGAAATTCCATCGCTTGCAATTAAATATCCCATCGTTGGAGCGCCCATCACCAACAAGACCTGGGACCTCACCTGGCTTCAAAACAGCGTAGCCTACCTTGAAGGCTCCGCCTACCCAACTCTGGCAGGCAACACCGTGCTCACCGCCCACGTGCTGGACGCCAACCACAACCCTGGCCCATTCTCGGATATCAAGGGAATGCAGGTTGGGCAGAAGATCTACATCCATGTCAATGGGCAGACCTACGTGTATCAAGTGCAGGAAAGCCGGAAGATTTTGCCCACCAGCATTTCCAAAGTTTTCAAACACGAAGAGGATTCCTGGATCACGCTAGTCACCTGCGAAGATTTCAATGCGAAGACCGGGCTGTACGCCGCCCGCCGCATGGTACGCGCGGTTCTGATCAGCGTCATCCCTGCAAAGAAGTAATACCGTTTTCTTTACCGTACACGAAACCCTAAAGGTCTGCCTGTCCTTCGTAAATACCCGATTATCCAAAAAGACCTTTAGGGTTTTTACAAGAGAGATGTACGGCAACAAGATACCGTTTCAAGGAGTTCACTGGGCGGGTGCAAATGCACCCGCCCAGTTTTTCTTTTCATGCTACACTTGCCTGAACTCTGTAGCAGGAATTATCGGTGTGAATAATAAACTTCCCTTTTGGCTAAAATTTTTATACGGGTCGGGGGATTGGGGCATCGCCAGCATTGGCATGATGCGTTCGATCTTCTACGCCTTGTACCTCACGGATGTGGTCGGCATCGAACCGCGCCTTGCCTCCATCGGCGCCCTTGTGGGAATTATTTGGGACGCCGTCAACGACCCCATCATCGGCACGCTAAGCGACCGCATGAAATCCAAACTTGGCCGCCGCCGCCCCTTCCTGTTGTGGTTTGCCTTTCCATTCGGGTTTAGTTTCGTCATGCTTTGGTCTGCGCCAAACTGGGAGAGCCAGATCGGCCTGCTGATTTATGTGACGCTTGCCTTCATGATCTCAGACACATTGACCACGCTCGTGGCAGTGCCGTATCTTTCCCTCACCCCCGAATTGACCCAGGACTACGACGAACGCACTTCCCTTTCCAGTTTTCGCACCGTGTTTCAATTATTATCCGCCATGACCGTTGTCATCACCGCCCCCATGATCGTGGATGCGATCATCATTGGCGGCGGCTCGCAACAGCAGGGATTCATCGCCGCTGGCGCAATCTTCGGCGCCATTGGCTCCCTTCCACTTTTCTTCATTGGCTTGTTCGTGCGCGAGCGTTTTGCATCGGAGGAACAGGAGCAGGAAACGATTCCCTTCCGTGAGACCATGCGCCTCGCCTGGCAGAATATTCCCTTCCGCTACGCGGCGGGAATTTACATGTTCAACTGGTCGGCAGTGGATATGGTCGCCGTCACCTTCCCCTTCTTTCTTCTGTATTGGGTGGCGCAGGGCAACCTGCTGGCCAAGATCAACATCCTCGGTGTAGACCTCGCGCTCGAATCTGCCTTCTTCGGTGTGCTGATGCTGTCCTGCGTTTTATTCGTTCCGTTCTGGCTGTGGTTTGCAAAACGGCGCAATAAAATCCAGGCATACATCGTTGGCATGTCAGCGTGGATCATTGTGCAGGCTATGATCTTCACCATCCAACCTGGCGACACCCCATACCTGCTGACCATCGCCGCGCTGGCGGGCATCGGCGTTTCTGCCGCCTATATTCTCCCCGACTCCATTTTGCCCGACGTGATCGAATGGGACGAACTCCGCACACGCCGCAGGCAGGAGGGCATTTACTACGGCATCCGCACCCTCATCCGCAAATTGACGGGGGCTGGAGTCATCTTTGTCACACTCCAGGTTCTGGGCTGGTCGGGCTATCAATCCCCGCCTGAGAATGTGACCCAATTCACCCAGCCCGATTCCGCACTCCTCGCCATCCGCCTGATGGTTTCATTTATCGGCGTGGCAATTTTGTTGGGCACGATCATCCTCGCCTGGTCCTATCCGCTTTCACGCGAAAAATATACACGGATTCAAAAACTGCTGGCAATTCGGCGTGAGGAAGCAAAAAAATAAAGGGGAATTTGAGAAGATAATGAATTAACCTCTGATAAGGAGGATGACATGGTTGTTCGTAACTATCTGCTGCTCTTGATCTTGGGGGTTTGGATTTTCGCCGAAACCGGTTGTACTCCTAATGTTACACCAACCATTCATGCGACCTTCACGGTTCAACAAGCGCCGACTGCCACAGCGTTTATAGAGATGCCGGAAATATCAAACCCGCTCGTCCAGGCTGAAGGCGAAAGTGTGGAGGAATTTGTCGTTCGAATAGCGGCCCGAAGAATTATCAACAAACGCCCCTTTCTTATAGTTCTCTCTCAGATGGAAAACAAAAACAATTTTTGGTTTGGCGTCTCTCCAGAAGTAAAGGATAAGGAAAAGTGCTGGCTTTACGAAGTTGATTCGGTGCGGCAATGTGCAAACGAAGATATACAAAACAAACTTAATGACAACGAATTTCCCAAAATATTTTTCGCCTTTGCCTACTCGAACTCTACAGAAAAATTGTATATCCTGGATTATCATCATCCCTGGGTCGAGGAGGATTCGGTGGACGGTTATCGGCTTGTCATCGAATTCCAGGGTGACAAATGGATTGAAAAATCCATTGCATCCGTGTATTAATCTAAAAACAAACTCCTCTCGAAAGATCAATTCGGAGGGAGCTTGTTTAACTTGTAACTTGTAACTCTAGATCATCGCCCGCTCTTCATACTTCCCAAACACCTTCGTCATCACCCCAACGATCTCACCCAGCGTGCAATACGCATGGACACATTCCATGATATACGGCATGGTGTTCTCTGTCCCCTCGCAGGCAATTCGCAATCTATCCAGAGTTTGTCCCACCCGTCCGCTGTCACGCGTCTTGCGGACTTCGTTCAAACGCGCCACCTGTTTTTCATAACCGTTCGGGTCCATTCTCAAAATCGGCACGCTCAACGGTTTATTCTCCGCGTACGCATTCACGCCCACGATCTTGCGGATGCCTTTATCGATCTCGCGCTGATAGCGATACGCCGCGTCGGATATTTCACTTTGGAAGAATCCCCGTTCAATGGATGGGATTACGCCGCCGAATTCCTGAATGCGGGCGAAGTAGTCATACGCCTCTTTCTCCATTCGGTCTGTTTGCGCTTCGACGAAGAAACTACCCCCAAGCGGATCCACGGTATTCGTCACGCCAGATTCCTCGGCGATGATCTGCTGGGTACGCAAAGCAATCGTCACCGAATGTTCAGACGGCAAAGCCAGCGCTTCATCCATCGAGTTGGTGTGCAAACTTTGTGTGCCGCCCAAAACCGCCGCCAACGCTTGCAACGCCACACGGACGACGTTGTTCTCTGGCTGTTGCGCCGTCAATGAGACGCCAGCCGTTTGCGTGTGAAAACGCAGCAACCACGAGCGCGGATTTTTCGCCTTGAATGTCTCGCGCATCTCGCGCGCCCAAATACGGCGGGCGGCGCGGTATTTCGCAATTTCTTCAAAGAAGTCATTATGCGCGTTGAAGAAGAAGGACAAGCGCGGAGCAAACTCGTCCACGTCCATGCCGCGTTCAATTCCCCAGCGGACGTATTCCATGCCGTCCGCCAGCGTGAACGCGAGTTCCTGCGCGGCGGTCGAACCCGCCTCACGGATGTGATACCCGCTGATCGAGATCGTATTCCACTGTGGAACGTTCTGCGCGCCGAATTCCATCGTGTCCACAACGAGTCTCATGGATGGTTCGGGCGGGAAGATAAATTCCTTTTGCGCGATAAACTCTTTGAGAATATCGTTCTGGGTGGTGCCGCGCAGTTGATCGAGTCTCAGCCCCTGCTTTTCAGCGGCGGCAAGATACATGGCCCAGATGATCGCGGCAGGTGAGTTGATGGTCATGCTGGATGAAACTTTGTCGAGCGGAATTCCATCCAGCAGGATTTCCATATCTTTCAACGAAGAGATCGCCACGCCGCACTTTCCAAACTCACCCAGAGCTTCGGGTTGGTCGGTGTCATAGCCCATCAAAGTGGCCAGGTCGAAGGCAATGCTCAGGCCTGTCTGACCTTGCTCCAGCAGGTATTTGAAGCGGGCGTTCGTTTCTTCCGCAGTGCCAAAGCCCGCAAACATTCGCATCGTCCACAGTTTGGAGCGGTGAAGCGTCGGGTGGACTCCTCTTGTGTAGGGGTATTCGCCTGGAAGGCCAAGCGTTTCGTCGTAATCATTTTCTGCAATATCGAGCGGGGTATAAAGTCTGTTGATCGGTTCGGAGGAGGTAGTGATAAATTCTTCGGAGCGTTCGGGCAGTTGCGATAAAGCTTTTTTGAGGGAGTTCTCTTCCCATGTGGAAAGCGACTTTTTCAATTCATCGATTTTCTTTTTATCGTACATGGCATCTCCTTTGGCGATTGGAATTATAACCGCCTCCATCTTCCTCCCCCAAATTCCGACGAACTTCAGTCGCATTGTATGCATGCAAAGGGTGTCAGCATTCCCCTTTTCCCTCACCCCAAGTATGAAGACTTTTCGCCGTGTCGACTCCCCCCTCTCCCTGAGGGACGTGTGCCCGTAAGGGTAGAGGGCAGGGTGAGGGGTGTTCACAGCCCAGCGAACAATCTACCTCCCCTACTCGATTTTATAAAGGTAATCACTTATGCCCCGCTTCGAAATTGACGTAGACCCATGTGACCATCTAACCGCAGACGCCATTGGCAAACCAGGCCAGCGCGTTTTTTATTTACAAGCCTACCAGGAACAGCGCACCATTACGGTGATTATCGAAAAAGCGCAGTTGCTTTCGCTTGCCATCGGCATCGAGCAATTCCTCGCCCAACTCAACCTGCAAAACCCCGAACTGGAAGAAGCCTCCGGTGATTTTGTGGAAGATGTCATGCGCATCAACCCGCCCGTAGACCCGCTCTTTCGCGCTGGTGAGATCGGCCTCGGCTACGACAAAGACCGCGACCGCGTTGTCATCTTCGCCAAGGAATTGCTCACCGAAGAAGCCGACCCCGAGTCTGCGGCCCAAATCCGCTTTTGGGCAACACGCACACAACTCCGTCAACTCGCCCGCTGGGGACAAGACGTTGCCTCGCACGGACGCCCTGTTTGCCCGCAATGCGGCCAGCCAATGGAACCCGAAGGACATTTCTGCCCAAAGAAGAACGGGCATCTGGCGTAATAGTTTGAAAGTTTACAAGTTGAAGGTTATAGCTTTCAACCTGCAACCTGTAACTCGTAACCTGTAACTTGCACTTCCATTCTCCATGACCCCACAGAATCCCCAAACAATCCAAACCGCCCTCACCCACGGCGAATACCAACTCAAAGGCCAGTTCATGCTTGGCTCCAATTACACCTTCTTCGTGGATGTACATCACGAAGGTGAAACCTATCAGGCCGTGTACAAGCCCAGCAAAGGCGAACAGCCGCTTTGGGACTTCCCCGATAACACCCTGGCCCTGCGCGAAGTTGCCGCCTATCACCTCAGCGAAGCGCTTGGCTTTCACATCGTCCCCTTCACCATCTATCGCGAAGACGGCCCCTACGGCCCTGGCTCTCTCCAGCGCTACATTGATTACGATGTTGAATATCACTACTTCAACTTCACCATCACAGACAAAGAAAAACTCCGCCCCGTCGTTCTCTTCGATCTCCTCGCCAACAACGCCGACCGCAAAGGCAGTCACGTTTTCTTTGAAGATGAAACCCGCAAACTCTTCGCCATCGATCACGGGATATGCTTCCACGAAGAGGACAAACTCCGCACCGTGATCTGGGACTTTGCCAGCCAGCAGATTCCTGACGACTTGCTCGCGCCTCTTTCCCAAACGGACAGTTGGTCTGCCGTCTTTGAAAATTACCTCAGCCCAAACGAGGTCTCGGCGCTGCAAGCCCGCGCCAAAATTTTATGCGCCACCAAAACGTTCCCCCGCCCACTGCAAGGACGCAGGGCGTATCCATATCCCCCCGTGTAACGGAAACAAGTAAATAGGACCTACGCAAGACCACAAGAATTGCCGCGAATTTCGCGAATTTGCACGAATTATTTAAGAAATTCGCGAAATTCGCGGCTAAAAGATTTTGAACTGCGTAAGTTCTATAAACAAGTAACACGGGAACACATGCGTTAACAACGCAACACGTAACACACCCTATTCATCCTTTATCCTTCATCATTCAACCTTTCTTAGGAGTCCCAATGCACTACAAACTCGCACTCATCGGTTTCGGAAACGTCGCCCGCGCGCTGGCCAAGCTGCTCGTCCGCAAGCAAGATTTGCTCAAATCCAAATATGACGTCACCTTTTCATTCACGGGCATCTCCACGGGCAGTCACGGATTCGCCGTCAACCCCAACGGACTCGATATTCAAAAAGCCCTCGCACTCGTCGAAAGCGGGGAGGATATTTCAGTATTAAACAATCACCAATTACCAATTACCGATTCCCTCTCCGTCATTCAACACTCCCAGGCCAATATCATGTTCGAGAACAGCCCCGTCAACACACAAACGGGACAACCCGCACTCGACCACATCCGCACGGCGTTGAATTTGGGGATGCACGCCATCACCGCCAACAAGGGACCTGTCGTCCACGGCTATCGTGAGTTGACCGCGCTGGCAAAGAGCAAGGGGAAAATGTTCAGGTTTGAGTCCGCTGTCTTGGGTGGCGCGCCAGTTTTCTCGGTCATGCGTGAGGCGTTCCCTCTGGCAGAGTTGACCTCCTTCAAAGGCATCTTCAACGCCACCACCAACGTTATCCTCTCTCTCATGGAGAATGGCGAGACGTATGACGATGCGGTCAAATACGCCCAGTCCATTGGACTGGCAGAGACAGACCCCACCAACGATGTGGACGGTTGGGATGCGGCTATCAAAGTCGCCGCGCTGGTGACGGTGTTGTGGGATACGCCGATGACACCACAGCAGGTGAACCCCACAGGCATTCGCGGCATCACGCCTGAAATGATCGCCACGGCAAAGGCTGAGGGCAAGCGTTATAAATTGGTTTGTTCTGCCGAAAAAATTGGAGATAAAGTGGATGCCAGCGTTTCCCCGCAATTGGTGGACTCAACTTCCTCGCTCTATGGAATGATGAACTCCAGCACAGGCGTCACCTTCCGCACCGATGTGATTTTGGATTACTCGATTACCCTTTCCGAAAAGCCCGACATGAAGGGCGGCCCTCTTGAAACGGCCTACGGTTTGTTCGCAGATTTCGTGAATGTTGTGAAGTAATTTGTTTGAAAAACCTCCGAGGTCTTGAAGACCTCGGAGGTTTTTTTATCGTTTTCCTTCTGCAATTTGAAGGGACGCCGCCTTTTGCTGTTTGTATTTTCGCGTGGGCATTTGATCCATCAGTTTGATCAAAGAACGCAGCGCCTCGTTGACTGATTCCGAATCTGGGAAGTATTCAAGAACATCGGGCGCAAGCAAAACGGTCCCTTCTGAAAGGGTGTAATGATTGACCGCAACCCTCCCATCGGCTTTTCTTACATGGGTCGTATACCCTTTATCCAAAGGACGGTAAAACTTGCCGCGCTCAGCTTTGCTGAAATCATATTCTGAACGCATTTCCGCTTTTCCATCATCCCATTCAAATTCAGAGTTTTCCATAATGGTTGCTTTTTTGAATTATACCCTGCCGCAACTCTCTAACTGACCAGTACAATCACCAACGCCAAAATAGCGGGGACGGCTTGCAAGTAAAAAATGCGCTTGCTCACAGTCATTGCGCCGAAGATGCCTGCGATGATGACACAGCTCAGGAAGAAAATTTTCACCGCATCTCCCGCGAAGATTCCCCAGATGAGGCCAGCGGCGAGGAAGCCGTTGTACAGTCCCTGATTCATGGCGAGGGTTTTTGATTGCTTGGCAAACTCCTCGGTCATGCGGAAGGACTTCATCCCGCGCGGCTTGTCCCATTGGAACATTTCGAGGTAGAGGAAGTACAGGTGTAAGAGGGCAACGATACCGATAAGAATATTCGCGATCAGGTTCATATTTTTTCTCCTATGTAAAAGTGACTGTCACCTGAGTATAGCACGCCTATAAAAACAGAACAAAAATTCTGTTATACTGCCTTTATCTCACCCCAGCCCCTCTCCTGCAAGAGAGGGGGGAGTAAATGAATATGGCAAAAACAAAAGTTCACACACGCTACGTCTGCCAGCAATGCGGGCGTGTTTCTGCAAGTTACATGGGCAAATGCCCGCAGTGCAGTTCGTTCAACAGCATGGTGGAAGAAGTTGTCCACGATGAGCCTGTTGCGAAGGGAGCGGGAACCGTCAGAGGGCTGACAGGCCGCTCGATTCCGCGTCCCATTTCCGAGGTCGGGGGTGAGGCGGAGGATCGCATCCACCTGCCGATTGGCGAATTTGCGCGAGTCCTTGGCGGCGGTATCGTGCCGGGTTCCATCGTCCTCGTGGGCGGTGACCCGGGCATTGGCAAATCCACGCTCATGCTGCAAATGGCGATGGAGATGGCGAAGACCCAGCGCGTGCTGTATGTTTCGGGCGAGGAGTCGGAGCGGCAGATCAAGATGCGCGCGGTGCGTTTGGTTAATGGGACGAAGGAACTCCCGAAAAATCTTTTGCTGGTGACGGAGACGAATCTTGAGGTGATTTTGAATCACGTCCGCGATTCAAAACCTGACCTGTTGATTGTTGACTCGATCCAGACAGTTTATTTATCTGACATGGATTCGTCGGCGGGGTCGGTTTCGCAGGTGCGCGAGTGTTCATCTCATTTGCGTGAGTTGGCGAAGTCGTCTGGGATTTCCGTGTTCATGATCGGGCATGTGACCAAGGACGGCGCGATTGCGGGCCCGCGTGTGCTCGAGCATATTGTGGACACGGTTTTATATTTGGAAGGTGATAGATTCCAGGCGTATCGTCTACTGCGCTCGGTGAAGAATCGTTTCGGCGCGACAGCGGAAGTGGGCGTGTTTGAAATGCGCGAAGGCGGCTTGATGGAAGTGACCAATCCATCCGAAGCATTTCTCGCCGAGAGATTGGTGAACGCGGCTGGTTCTGCCATTGCAGTGACGATGGAAGGGACGCGCCCCATCCTCGTCGAAATTCAGGGGCTGACTTCTCCGACGCAATTTGGCAATGCGCGCCGCACTCCCAACGGTGTGGACTTTAATCGTTTGCTTTTAATTACCGCAGTGCTCACCCGCCGTGTTGGATTGAAACTCGCGGAGCATGATGCCTTTGTCAACGTGGTGGGCGGCATTCAAATTGACGAACCCGCCGCAGACCTTGCCATCGCCGCCGCCATCGCATCTTCATGGAAGGATGTGCCTATCCGTGCGGAAGCGGTGTTAATCGGTGAAATCGGTTTGGCGGGCGAGTTGCGTATGCCTGGTCAGATGGTTGCGCGTTTGCGCGAAGCTCAAAAGTTGGGATTCAAAGTTGCCATTGTTCCCAAGGCCATTCGCAAAGGTGAAGAATATCCCAAGGGAATCGAGATCATCGAAGTTCGCTCGTTGGATCAGGCGTTGGATGCGGCGTTGAAGAAGGGTAGGGATTAGTGGCTGGGGGAGGAGTTGGGGATTGGAGATTGGAGAATTAGAGATTGGTTGGAGGTAGTTATGTGCCGAAGCATTAAGCCTTTGCGAAATATGGATCACCCTGCTACCGGGCAGGAAATTGAGGAAGCCGCATTGCAATACGTGCGAAAGGTCAGCGGGTATCGCAAGCCTTCCAAAGCGAATGAGGAGGCCTTTCAACGCGCCGTGGACGAGGTGGCCGAGTCTACGCGGAGGATGCTGGACACTTTGCACAACAAGCATTCAGATATATTGGCGGCGTAAACCCATAGCCGCGAATTACGCGAATTTTCCGAATGTAGCGGATAACACAAAAAAATTCGCGTTATCCGCCCAATTTGCGTAATTCGTGTTAAAGGGTTTGCTCTCTTGCTCAGAGTCTACACATGCGCCAGGGTTTTTGAGAATTCATTCTGAGCAACCTCCCCTGCCTTCTCCCGTATACCTCCTCAGACATAATCACCTGAGGAGGTATTTTTCATGTTACGTAAACTCATCATCTTTATCGCGGTTCTCGCGTTCGCCACACTCGCCTGCGGATTTAACATCGACCTGCCCCAAAAAGCACAGCCCGGCCCCGAGGTTGTGGACGAGATCAACCTGCCCTACCCCGATGCCGAAGAAGTCAACTTGAAACTCTCATTCGGCGCGGGCGAAATGGTTTTGTCTCCCGGCGAAGAGGCTCTTGTGGATGGCGCCGCCGCCTACAATTACGCAGAATTCAAACCCGAAATCGTGCAGGATGGCGGCGACGTTCAAATCAAAATGGGGGAAGTGGGTGTAAATTTCATCCCTTCCTTTGACGATCTCAAAAACAAGTGGAATTTCAAACTCGGCGCCCAGCCCATGAACCTGACCATCGAATCGGGCGCGTACGATGGGACCTTCGAGCTTGGCGGACTCTCCCTCACCAGCCTCACCATCAAAGACGGCGCGGCGGATGTGCAACTGGCATTCTCCGAACCCAACCAAATCGAAATGTCCACCTTCACCTATTCCACCGGCGCATCCAATGTCAAAATGGATGGACTCGCCAATGCCAATTTCAGCATCTTTGATTTCTCCGCAGGCGCAGGCGACTACACCCTCGACTTCTCCGGTGAACTGCAAAGAGACGCCTCCATCAAGATCGAAAGCGGATTCAGCAACATCATCATCGTCATCCCCGAAGGGGCCGACGCAATCGTCACAGTGGAGAGCGGCGCATCGAACATCAACGCAGGCCCGGGGTGGAGTCAGAGCGGAAACGTCTACAAACAAAAAGGCGCAGGCCCCACCCTCACCTTTGTCATCGAATTGGGAGCAGGCAATCTCACGCTCACAAAATAATCCAATGCCGCAACATCACGGATTACGAACCCGTGACGCCTCCGTACAAGCAGGTCAAATTGCCAATTTGACCTGCTTACAATTCAGAGTAAAAGGTCATAATTTGACCATGACCTCTATCACTTGCCTTGAAACAGATTGCACAATAAAATCGTGTTTGTCGGTAAAGTTTACCTATTTTAAGTGAGGTTCGTATGCAAATCACCCGTCAAGCAGATTATGCCGTTCGTGCCGTTTTACATCTTGCGCGTGGCGGCGACCAGCGCACAGCAACCAGTATGATTGCGGAGGAACAACGTATTCCGCCTTCCTTCCTTGCCAAGATCGTTTCGCAATTATCCATTGCAGGGCTTCTGCATACCTCACGCGGCGCGCGCGGCGGCGTCACCCTTGCCCGCGCTCCGAAAGAGATCACACTGCTGGAAGTGATCGAAGCCATAGACGGCCCCATTCAACTCAATGAATGTGTCGGCGACCTGAGCGCCTGCGCATTCGATTCCGATTGCCCCCTGCGCCCCGTCTGGTGCGATGCGCAAGAGGACCTCGTGAAAAGGCTCAAAGGCACCAACTTTGCAGATATGATCGCAAACGGGCAATCCTCCGCCTGAAATGCTTAAACCCAATCAAGCCTCTCGGCTATAATTGCCGGGAGGCTTTTTCATTTCACACGAAGGATGGAAACCATGAACACTCGACGAGCATTGCTTGCCGCTATGATTCTTTTGACGGCGATCCTGGCCTGCGCTGTGCCGGGACTTCCCGCCGCTTCGCAACCTACGCCGACAGTTGATACCCGGCTCGACACAATGGTGGCTGAGACAGTTTCCGCCGCCCTCGCACAGACTCAACAAGCCATCCCCACGCCGACTATCCCGCCGACGGCCACGCTGGAGCCAACCATCACTCCCACCCCCGAAGCGGATACCTCCGGCAGTTCCCTCACCGAAATGGAGAATGGTTCCACCCTCTTCTCCGATTTCAACGCAGGCTATGAGGTCAATGTGCCGGCAGGCTGGCTGGCTGTCCGCATCAACCAGCAGGAATATTTGGATGCCTGGCTGCTTGCTGAATTTTCAAACCCCGCCATGCAGAGATCGCTGAGCAGTATCGAGAACCTGAACCCAAATGAACTGCGCCTGTATGCCGTTGATTTACAAGCCGACCATGCCCGCACCGGCTTCATCACCAACATCAATTTCATCTGGTACGAACAGGATGACATGTCTTTGGATGATGACACGGACCTGCTGGCAGTTTCCGCCGCCCTTCCAAACGCCCTGCCCGGCCTCGAGCTGTTAACCACCGAACTCACCGCCACCGCCAATGGACTTCCCATCGGCGTCAACACATCCAAAACCCCCGTCACCACTTTGGATAATGTGAGCATCGTCATCTTCCAAAAACAAGTCTTCATAAAAGCGCGGGCTGGAACGCTGACCATCACCCTTTCGACCACCGAGGAATTAAAGGATACAATCCTGCCCGCCTTCGATGCAATGATCGAATCCATAAAAGTCTCGGATTAGGAAACCGCAGAAAATAACCCAGGAGACACTCATCATGTCATCACCCCGCATTATCCGCTCACCGCGCGGCACACAACTCACCTGCAAGAACTGGCTCAGCGAAGCCGCCTATCGCATGATCCAGAATAACCTCGACCCCGAAGTGGCCGAGAAACCCGAAGACCTTGTCGTCTACGGTGGACGGGGCAAAGCCGCCCGCAATTGGGAATCCTTCGACGCGATTCTGGAGTCGCTCAAGCATCTCGAAGCGGATGAAACCCTGCTCGTGCAATCAGGCAAGCCCGTTGTAATTTTCAAAAGCCACAAGGATGCCCCCAGGGTGTTGATCGCAAATTCAAACATCGTCCCGCATTGGGCCACCTGGGAAAAATTCGATGAGTTGGATAAAAAGGGACTCATCATGTACGGCCAGATGACCGCTGGCTCGTGGATCTACATCGGCACGCAGGGAATTTTACAGGGCACGTACGAAACCTTCGGTGCGCTTGCCAAACTCAAAGGCTGGGGATCGCTCAAAGGGAAGTTCGTCCTCACGGCTGGGCTGGGCGGCATGGGCGGCGCACAGCCATTATCCATTACGATGAACGAAGGCGTGGGATTGATTGTGGAGGTAGACCCCGAACGCGCCGAACGCCGCCGCGCCATCGGCTATGTGGATGTGGTTGTGGATAACCTCGAAGAAGCGATGACGCTCGTGGAAGAAAATGTCAAAAGCAAAACGCCGCGCTCCATCGGCCTCATCGGCAATGCGGCGGATGTGTACACCGAACTTGCCGCGCGCGGCATCATCCCTGATGTCGTCACCGACCAGACCTCGGCGCACGAAGCCTTGTTCTACGTGCCTTCGGGCCTGTCCATCACGGCGGCGAATCAATTGCGAGTCAGTGACCCTGAAAAATATAAAAAAATGGCAATGGACTCCATGTCTACGCATGTGCGGGCCATGCTCGCATTCCAGCGCGCAGGCGCGGAAGTGTTCGATTACGGCAACAACCTGCGTCAACAAGCCTACAACAACGGCGTGAGCGACGCGTTTGAATTCCCCGGTTTCGTGCCAGCCTACATTCGTCCGTTGTTTTGCGAGGGCAAGGGGCCATTCCGCTGGGTGGCATTATCAGGCGACAAGGAAGATATTTACACAACCGATAAAGCCATCATGGAACTCTTCCCCGAAGATGAACATTTGCACCGCTGGTTGAAGATGGCGCGCGAGAAGGTCCCGTTTCAGGGATTGCCCTCGCGCATTTGCTGGCTTGGGTATGGCGAACGCGCAAAGGCGGGTTTGATGTTCAATGAACTCGTCGCCAGTGGAAAGGTGAAAGCTCCCATCGTGATTGGCCGCGATCATTTGGATTCTGGCTCCGTGGCTTCACCCAACCGCGAGACCGAAGCGATGAAAGACGGCTCAGACGCCATCTCGGATTGGGCGATCCTCAATGCCATGATCAACGCTGTGGGCGGCGCGACGTGGGTTTCGTTCCATCACGGCGGCGGAGTGGGGATGGGATATTCACAGCACGCGGGGCAGGTCATCGTTGCCGATGGGACTCCCGAAGCCGCCGTCAGGTTGGAAAGAGTCCTTACAACAGATCCAGGCATGGGCGTAGTCCGACACGCTGATGCAGGGTATGAAATAGCCGTCGAGGCGGCGAAACGTCACGGGTTGAAAATGCCCATGCTGGAGAAATCATCCTGAAACGCTTTTTCATTTTTATGGCGTTTTTATTTGCGGCGGGATGCCAACCACTGCCCAATATTTGGGGCAGTTCCCTGCCGCCCGTTTCCACTGCAGAGGGGATTATTGTGCCGTGGACACAGCCCGTGACAGACACGGCAACGGTTGCGCCCACCCGTACCGCTGTGCCCACCTTCACCAGTACGCCGACCCTTACCCCTGTGCCAACGTTGACGGCCACGGTTGCTCCCACGCCATCCAAAAAAGATATTGCGCGCGCGCTCATCATCAGCTTCGATGGCTTGCGCCCCGATGCGATTGACCTCGCGCCGATGCCCAACCTGATGGAGCTGATGAAGACCAGCGCGTATTCTCCCACCAACACGCGCACCATTGATTATCCCGCCACTTCGCCCAGCCATGCCTCCATGCTTTCGGGGTTGTGCATCGAAGATCATGGAGTCATTTACAACAAATATTTTATGTACATGGGCTACTCGAAGGGCGTGGATATTTTTGACCTTGCCCACGCGGCGGGAATGCGCACGGTGATGATCGTCAGCAAGGATAAACTGCGCCAGCTTGCCGAGCCTGAAACCACCGACTACTATGAAGTGGCTTACGGAGAGCCCGCCATCGAGCGCGCCGTGCTCCCGCAGATCGAAGAGGACTTTGGGTTGATGTTCATCCATTTTGCGGGCGGCGACACTCGCGGCCACAAATACGGCTGGATGTCCGGCGAATATATGAAGGTACTGCGCGAAGGCGATGAAGTTCTGGGGCATATCCTTCAATCTCTCAAAGATAACGGCCTCTTCGATACAACCTTCATCCTCATCACAGCCGATCACGGCGGGCACGACCGAAATCATGTCGGCACGCTCATCGAAGATTACCGCATCCCCTGGATCGCGCACGGCCCCGGCATTGTGCCGCAGGAAATCAACCTCTCCATGTACACCATGGATACTGCCGCCACCGTCGCCTATGCTCTCGGCCTGCCCTTGCAGGACGATTGGGACGGCATCCCGGTCTATCAGGCCTTTGGCGAACTGCAAACGGAAATTCATGAAAAAAGCCCGTGCAAGTATTGATTTCAGGATGTACGCAAGACGACTTTCCCTCACCCTACCCTCTCCCGAAGGGAGAGGGGGACTCCCTTCCCCTTCGGGGGAAGGGTCGGGGATGAGGGAGCGTCTTGAGTACATCCTAAATTTCCAACACATTGATACCCCCCCCAAAAAAAAACATGACTCGACGAATTTTACTTTTGACTCTCCTTGCGGCTCTCCTCCAAAGTTGTGGATCGTTCGCCTCAGCCCCGCCGATAGTTGCTCCACCACTGACGGCGACTCTCACTCCGAGCAGTACCCCGCCGCCGCCCACCGAAACGACCATCCCCACCATCACACCCACCCCGCTCCCCAACATTGACCGCGTCCTGATCGTCACCTTTGACGGCCTGCGCCCCGATGCCATTGCCGAAGCGAACATGGTCAACGTGATGTCCCTGATGCAAAACGGCGCGTACACCCTCACCGCGCAAACCGTCATGCCCAGCCTGACCCTGCCCGCGCACGCTTCCATGCTGACGGGAACCTGCCCCGCAAAACATATTGTCCGCTGGAATGAATACGTGCCGCAAAATGGTTTTGCCCTCGGCATCGATATTTTTGATCTCGCGCAGGCGGCGGGGATGCAAACGGCCATGGTGGTTGGCAAGGAAAAATTGCGCCAGGTGACCGAACCCGGCAGTACCGATTATTTTGAATTCGTGGATAAAACGGACAAGGTCAAAGATTCAAGCAGTGTCCTCAGGCTTGCCCTCAACCAGGTGAGCGCAGGGTTCAACCTGATGCTTGTTCATTTCCCCGAAGGCGACCTCGAGGGACATAAAAACGGCTGGATGTCTCGTGACCAGCTTGAAGTGTATGCCCGTGAAGACAAGGGCTTCGGCCAGCTCCTGCAAGCCTTGAAAGATAACGGCATGTACGAAAGCTCCCTCATCATTGTCACCTCCGACCACGGCGGGCATGACACCACCCACGGCACCGACCTGCCCGAAGATATGACCATCCCGTGGATCGTCAGCGGCCCGCGCATTGCGCCGGGGGAACTCTCCACACAGGTGCAGATCATGGATACAGCGGCAACCATTGCTTTTGCGCTCGGCCTGCCCCTGCCGCCAGAATGGGATGGCGCGCCCGTCTACGAAGCCTTCGGTATGCCCGTGGATGAATTCCGCGAAAGTGGCTGTGGGTATTAAACAGGCCGCAATCATCACGTTGCAAACGAGATGATTACCTTACGCAGTAGGGGCGGCCCATCCACATTCTTGAAAACCACATTGCGCAAAAGGCGGGTTGCCCCTACGGAATATCGCGTACAGTGAGTTCATCAGCTTAGGGCTTACGGCAAGACCGCAAGAACTTGCCGCGAATTTCGCGAATTAGGGTAACACCTGCACTGCAACAAACGCAGTGTGGTGCAAGTGTTCGCGGCTTAAAGATTTTGAACTGCGTAAGCCCTAAGATTTATTTGCAAAATTGAAAAGGTAATTCTTTCGCGGGTTGTGTTATCAATAATATATGATCTCAACAACTCTCAATTACGATGTAATCGCTCCGAATTACAACCAGCGTTATCCCGCGGCTCAACGATGGGAACGCGGGCAGGCTCTGCTCGAACTCGCAATCGGCCTTAAAGCCAAAACCATTTTGGAAGTGGGCAGTGGCACGGGTTACTGGCTCAACCTGCTTCATCAGGTGACGAACGGCTTATATGGGCTTGATTATTCGATGGGTATGATCCAACAGGCCAGGATGCAACCCGCGGCTCTTCATCTCTCACGCGGCACAGGGACTCAACTTCCGCTTCAAAGCGGGACCTTTGACCTGGTCTACTGCGTGGACGCGATTCACCACTTTGGCGACCACCGCGCATTCATCCAGGAAGCATCCCGTTTGCTGAAGCCGAACGGCGCGCTGGCTGTCATTGGGCATGACCCGCATTCGGCGGAGACCTCAAGCTGGTATATCTACAATTACTTTGACACCGTCTACGACACCGACTTGCGCCGCTATCCCGCGGGCACATCTGTGATGAAGTGGATGGAGCAGGATGGTTTCAAGGATATTTCATCTCAAACCGTGGAGCGTATTCATAACATCCACGTGGGAGATGCGGTGCTGAAAGACCCGTTCATCAAGCACAATGCCACTTCACAACTGGCGTTGTTGAGCGAGGAAACGTACCAGGCTGGCATGAAGAAAATCCATGTAGCGCTGGCTGATGCCAAAACAAAAAATGAGCGGATCGTTTTCCGTTCTGAAATCAACGTGAAGATGTTTTTGGGGCACAAACAATAGACGTGTTCATGCAAAGGTTGTCAGGGGAGGCAGATTGAATGCTACGCGGTGAACCCCTCACCCTGCCCTCTCCCTCGGGGAGAGGGGGAAGTCGACACGGCGAAAAGTCTTCATAATTGGGGTGAGGGAAAAGGGGAATGCTGACAACCCTTGCGTGCATACATAGACCGGAAAAATGCCCCAGAGCAGGATAAAACCTCATTAATGGCTGGCAGGCAAAGGCGCGGGGGGAAGCGCGAAAGTCCGCTGGCAGATAGTGTGGATATAAATCGAAAGGGATGGAACGTCCCGAAGGTTTTCTCGAAGGCTTTGGCCGTTTTCCAAACCTTCGGGACGGTTGTTTCAAATGGCGCGGGTTAACAAATCGAAAAGCATGGTCTTGTGATCGTGCTTTTTTATTCATGCGTGCTATACTCACAAAAAATCTTCCCAGCGAGGGCTGTGCCATGAAAAAAATTTCCCATGTATTTTTTATTCTTTTTCTGATCTCTGCCTGTGGAACGCCGGGTACAGCCGCGCCCACAAATGAACTGCCGCCGCCCGTCTCTGCAGAACCTGCGGTTGAACTGGCGACGCCCGTTTGCATTTCATCCAACCCGACAGATGATGATGTTGACCGCGCGCTGACTTACACCGAAGACCTGTTTACTGGCGGCGATTGGGAACGCACATACACCGTCGCGGATGGGCGCGTGTCGGTGACCTGGTTCAGCAACTCGCTGGCATCGGTTGGATATTTAGAAGCGATGATCTTCCCCTGCGCGTACGAAGAGCTTGACCTGGATGCGTTCTTCAATGTTGATAACTGGCAGGTGATCTTTGCCAATTACGAAAGTTATACCGCCGTTGCCGAATGCAAAACAGACGATGGCCTGCGGCTGTATCAATTCAGCGCCATCGAGCAGGGCTTTGAATATGACATCAAATACTGGGCGGAGAACGACACCGACACGCGCGTGATCGGCATGATGATCGTCTTCCCCATCGAATCCGATGCGTTGATGGATGAGTATTCTGCCAGCCTCTTTCCAGATTTGACGAGTTGCAAATAATAAATGCAGACCCTAAAGGTCTTAAAGACCTTTAGGGTCTTTTGATATAAGGATACAACCATGCCCTCCCGCTACGACATCCTGTTTCAACCCATCCAGATCGGACCCGTCACCGCGCCGAATCGTTTTTACCAGGTTCCGCACTGCAACGGATTTGGCTATCGAATGCCCAAAGGCATGGCCGCCATGCGCGGCATGAAAGCCGAGGGCGGCTGGGGTGTGGTCTGCACCGAAGAGACGGAGATTCATCACACCAGCGATCTCTCTCCATTTTTCGAGGGACGCATCTGGAGCGATGAAGACATTCCCGCATGGCAGTTGATGACCGAAGCCGTACACAAGCACGGCGCGCTGGCTGGCATCGAACTCACCTACAACAGCCATGACGCTGCAAACTTATATTCACGCGCCTCCGCGTTTGGGCCGCGTTCCATGGGCGTGACAGGTGGGGGCGGCTATGAGCCTGGCCAAACACGCGCCGCATCGAAGGATGATCTCAAGCAAGTCCGCAAATGGCATCGCAACGCCGCCATCCGTGCGAAGAACGCAGGCTTCGACATTATCTACTGCTACGCCGCCCACAACATGACTCTGGCTTTTCATCTTTTATCCAAAGACAATGACCGCGCCGATGAATACGGCGGCTCGCTTGAAAACCGCGTGCGCTTCTTCCGCGAACTCATCGAGGATACAAAAGATGCAGTCGGCGACACCTGCGCGGTGGCAGTCCGCTTTGCAGTGGATGAACTGCTCGGCACAGAGGGAATCCAGCACGACGGCGAAGCGCGCGAGATCGTCTCCATGCTCGCCGAACTCCCCGACCTGTGGGACGTGAACCTCAGCGCATGGAAAAACGATTCCATCACCTCGCGCTTCGGCAAAGAAGGACATCAGGAAAAATATATTTCCTTCGTCAAACAGCTCACCACTAAACCCGTCGTCGGCGTTGGCAGATACACCTCACCCGATTCAATGGTCTCTGCCATCGAACGCGGAATCATGGACATGATCGGCGCGGCGCGTCCATCCATTGCCGATCCGTTTCTGCCGAACAAAATCAAAGCAGGAAGAACCGAAGACATCCGTGAGTGCATCGGTTGCAACATCTGCGTCACAGGCGACACCCGCTTCGTCCCGATTCGATGTACGCAAAACCCAACCATGGGCGAGGAATTCCGCCGCGGCTGGCATCCCGAAATCATCGCGCCAAAAAAATCGGAAGATGAAATTCTCATCGTCGGCGCGGGGCCAGCGGGGCTTGAAGCCGCGCGCGCATTGGGACAGCGCGGCTATCACGTCATCCTCACCGATGCAAAGCGCGAAGCGGGCGGGCGCGTGGAACTTGAATCAAAACTCCCCAACCTCAACGAATGGCGCCGCGTCATCGACTGGCGTCTCACCCAAATCAACAAAATCGAAAACATCTATTTCTATCCATCCAGCCCGATGACCGCAAAAGATATTCTCGAAGCAGGCGCGCCGCACGTCATCCTTGCCACGGGCGCAACCTGGCGGCGCGATGGAGTTGGAAGAAATATTTCGCGCCCCATTCAAGGCACTGGAAAAATTTTCACGCCCGACGACTTTCTGGAGTCGGGCGGCTTGCCGCCCGTGTTCCAACAGCAAGCTGTTGGAGTCCAAAGGGTACTCATCTACGACGACGACCATTACTACATGGGCGGCGTCCTCGCCGAACTCCTCGCCGAGAACCACTGCAAAGTCACCCTCGTAACACCCGCCCCCACCACCTCATCCTGGACGGAATACACCCTCGAACAGGAACGCATCTACAAACGACTCCTAGCCTTGAACGTGACCTTGCTCCCACACCACGCTCTCGCCTCTTTCTCCCCGAAAACTGCCACCGTCACCCACACCATCACCTCCGCTGAATCGACTCTCCCCTGCGACGCCATCGTCCTCGTCACAGACCGCATCCCCAACGACACGCTCTACCACGAACTCAAGCCCGCCCTCGCCAATGGCAGACTCAAATCCCTGCGCCTCATCGGCGACGCCGAAGCCCCCAACATCATCGCCCAAGCCGTATTCTCCGGTCACCTCGCCGCAAGAGAATTTGACGAAGTCGTTAACCCAGACATCACCCCATTCAAAGTTGAAAGATAAAATCCCGAAGGTTTGAAATTCGATCCCGCCAGAAACAGGAGAGCCATAATTCTTTTTTTGAACACGGACAGCACGGATTAAACTAAAACTCACGGAAGAAACCATAAAAATCCGTGTACAAAAAGAAGGGCGGCAAGGATTTAAGAAACGCTCTCTAACAGCCAGCCGCTATTCGCCAATCGTCACCTGAATCACCGCCGTGTCCACCAATTGACCTTCCCGCACGACGACCAACTGAACCGCATACAGGCCGCTCAATCCTTTTGTATCCCACTCAGCCAGAACTCCATTTTCAACGAGAGTGGTGACATCGCTTCCCAACTGAATCCACTCCTGCGGATTCAAGCCCTTGCCGACCTGCACACGATAATATAAGAATCCATCCCCTGAAGCCGTGCCCACAATTTGCACCACACCGTTCACATCCGCAAACAACTGCGGAGAATTGATGTTCGCAACGGGGTTGATCGGCGGCGCTTGAATCGCATCATACGAAGTTGGAGGAATATCCAAATCCGCGCTTTGCGCCCAGCCCCGCGCGCTTTCAGGGACAAGCATATATACGCGTGTGTCAATTAATTCTGGCGGGGTGAACACGGTTGCCAGCAGACCTGTTTCGCGGTTGACAGATAACTCGCGGAACATGCTATCTGCCTGAGTCGGTTCACTGCCATTCAGGAAAACTTCAGTTACCAAATTTGGGCATTCGCGCGTGGGTAGCATCCCCGAAGGGTCACAGACCGTCATCGTGCTCACGCCCAACGGCGCAGTCCAGCCGTCTGCCAGTGTATTCTCAGAAGCGGTTCGCATCAACGCGTTCCATAGCACGGCTGGGAAACGCGGCGTCACCCCTCTCTGTCCTCCCTGCAGGGGGGATGAAAGGGGGGTGACGCCGCGCACGCCCGTCCACGTTGCCACCACATACGAGGGCGTAAATCCAACCACCCATGCGTCGCGTCCATCGGATGTCTGCCCGACCTTCACGCCCGCTGGCCTGCCGATCTCCAACGCGTTCGACCTGCCAAGCGAATTCCAGCGCGCGGGTTCATCGCTCAACACATGCGTCATCAAATAAGACATGGCAGGCGTCACGATGGTTTGTGCCTGTGGCAGAGACCAATCCAGCATCACAGAATGATCCACGCTTTCCACTCGCAGAACACTCACGGGCAAAAATTCATCGCCGATATTTTGACCAAAATACACGCCCTGCGTTCCAAAGACCCCATACGCGCCAGCGAGTTCAAGCATACTCACTTGTGAATTCAGATCAATGCCAAACGACGAAGCGATCTTCGTCACGTTCTCGATTCCCATTTGAGTCTTCAATGTTTCGACAGGAATTTGATAATCGTTCGCCAAAGCCATTCGCAATCGCATCGGCCCGTGATATGCGCCGTCAAAATTTTGGATGATTTCGCCGCTGGGAATATCCCACGTCAATGAAGCTGGACTCAAGCCTCTTGTGAATCCTGTGAGATAGACAAACGCATCCAAACTGGACCCGGGCCTGTGTCCACTTGCAAGAGGAGTTTCCACGCCTTGATTTGTCTCGCCGACCATCGTCAATACCTGCCCCGTGTTCGGGTCGAGAATCAACGCGCTTGCGGACGAATCTGCAAAGGTGACGGTAGGCGGCAGGGATGGCAACAACCGCGCCGAGTCGCAATCCGCTTCAGGAGCAGGCAGCCCAGCCATGCGCGTCGCGTAGACTTCGGTTACGCAGGCGGCTTTTTTTTGCAGGTCATAATCCAATGTGGTGATGATCGTCATTCCACCGCGTTCGATCCGTTCGCGCGGAATTTGCGAGTCTAATTGGGCGAGGACAAGGTTTACGAAAGCAGGAGCAATTGTCGGCGGAGTCAGAGGCGTGGATTCCATCTTCGGTGTATCTGCCAATGCAAGCGCTGTCGCTTCGTTGCTCACCAATCCAAGCCCATTCAAAATATAAAGAACTTCGCGCCCGCGTTGCAATGCAACCTGCGGCGCGTCCAATGGATTGAGCGCGGGCGTTTCGCTGACCGCCGCAAGAATGGCAGACTCGGCCAGCGTGAGTTCATCGGCGGGTTTGCTGAAATAAAGCTGGGCGGCGGCATCCACACCGTAGGCGTAATTTCCAAAGTTTGCGCTGTTCAAATACCATTCGATGATCTGCGCGCGCCCAAACTGCGCTGTGATTTGCGCGGCGAGGATGCGCTCGCGAATGGCGCGGCGCGTGGAGGGCGGTTCGTTGTAAAGAATCAAATTGCTGACGAGCCGCTGGGCGATGGTGGGATGAAGCCCGGGGTCGTTGTAGCCTTGAATGGCATACCCCGAATGAATGTTGAATTGCGGGTCGGCTACGGCGATGACGGCGTGGACGAGGTTTTCAGGAATATGCTGTGGGTTTTGCGGGTTGACAGGAATGTATCGGCGAAGCGAATTTTCAGGTGCGAAGGTGAAGAGCAATTGCAATCCACTGCGGTCGTAGATGCGCGTGGGTTGCAGAAGCAAACCATCTGGCGGATTTAACAGCCGCGGCAAAATTTCAGTAGATGGAAGCTCGCGGGTGACATCGGCATACGCAAACGCGCCGAGGATGATGAGCAATGCAAGCAGGAGTGAAAGAACAATTCCCCCGCTGATAATCGCTCCGCGTGTGCGTGCTGATTGTTTGCTTTGCTTTTCAAGCCGTCGTTCACGGCGGGCGCGCAGGGCGGGAAGTGTGGATGGCATGTCTCTATTTTAGCGTAGGACAAAGGTTGTGGGTGTGGGTATATTTTCGATTTTCGCCACAGAGATCACTGAGGAAAATCCCTTTGAAAATCTCCGTGGGCTTTGTGTTCTGGATATGAAATATTCACATGTGGGTAGCGTGACTGCCTGGAATTCGGCTGAAAATTTTGGATTCTAAAAACGTTACAGCAATCGCTGACCTGCGGCCTGAGCCATCCATGGCCGGTGTAGATGCCATACCTGAAATATGTGACGAATCCATATTCTGGGTCAAAGTCCGTTTGGATGATGGAGGATGGGAAGTTTTGCAGGGTCTGCTCAATCAACTCGAAGATTGAGGTCATGGTGAATTGGTTATAGTTGCAGAGAAAAATTTCATTGCCCCAATCAGGGTCTGCCCATCGATCTGGTGAAAGAAGTTGTGGGGTTGTGCCTTCCGAAGTGAAGTCCATCATCTCTACTTTGGCCACGGCGTCGTTTTGAACTTCGATCCTCGCGGAAGGCTGGCAGATGGAACGCGCATCGCCGATGATCTCGAAGGTGTAATCGGAGATGCCAAATCCCTCCCATTTGGTCCGCGCCTGGGGAAGTTGATTGCGAACGCTTGAAATTTCCAGCGAATGTCTTGCAGACGAGATCGGGTCGTACAGAATTTGAATCAGGATTCCGAGGAGAAGAAGGATTGCCGTTATTTTGGCAATGCGTGGTTTTGAGTATGCCATAGAGAAATAGTAACTCATTATCGAATTGATTTAACTAAAAAGGTGACAGTCATCTTTAAGATGACTGTCACCTGACAACTATTCATACCGAATCGGCTCCACATCCCTTTTCTTTCCATCTTTTTTCTTTCTTTCACGCGCATAGTAAAACGTCTCGCGCAGTTGCGGGGTAATCGAGCTTGTCTCGCGGTGGCCGGTGCGTGTGCCATGAAATTGCATGAAGCGAAACCAAAAGATGGATGAAATATTCTTTAACAGCACACGCTCACGCACGGCGTGCCAGAGATCGCTCAAAATGTTGGTCGTGGTCAGGCGCAGGAAATCGTAAAAGTTGAAATGCGCTTCGGGGTAAATTTTTCGCAAGGCCATCGCTTCGCGGCGGTAGCGGTTGTAGACCCCGTGCGGCGTTTCGTTGTGGAGGTGAATGATCTCGGCCTCAGCCACGTACGCGATGGCACGCCCCTGCTCTTTGGCCCACTTTGCCCAGGCGAGGTCTTCGAGTCCGGTCAGTGTTTCATCGTAATTATTTTTCTCCCACAAACTTTTTCTAATCGCGGCGTTGGCGTTGTTGCAAAACGCCGTCTCCTGATTCGGCTTGCTCACATCGGGATACCACTGGTGAAAAATCTGCTGTTCAGAAAATTTGGCAAACTCAGGCCCGCGCTGTTTGCCGTACGTCAGCGCCACGCTGTCATCTTGAAATGGACGGAGCAGAGTCTCCAGCCAGTCGGGATAGACGGGGTAGACATGCGCGCTGGCGATGACGATGAACTCGCGCTTCGCTGCTTTAATCCCATAGTTGAGCGACCTCCCAAACGTAAACTCCGCTGATGGGATGTGGACGATCCGCGCGCCGAATGATTCTGCGATGGAAACGGTCGCATCGGTGGAGCCAGAGTCTACGAGGATCACGTCCACATCTTTGAGCGTCTGCTGTTGGATGCCTTCGAGCAGGCGCCCAAGATGGCGGGATTCGTTATAAGCGCGGATGACGATGGAGGGCATTGGAGATTGGAGATTGGAAATTACCAATCTCCATCCTTTTCGTAGCCCAACTTTACCAGCAAATCACCAGCCACGTTCTTGAATATCTTTTTATGTTCGTCGGTGAAATGCTTTTTCCATTCGCCAGTTTTGCCGGAGCGGAAGGTCGGGGACTTTGTCGGGTTGATGGAGGTTTCGAGGGAATTTAGAATCAACTGTCGGGTGGCGGGAAGCGGGGCGCGGGCGAGGAGGTGATCCATGATGCGGGTGAGAGTCGCGGCGCGGTTGTGAATCAAATCTTCGAAATGAATCGCCATTATTTCGGGATGATTTATCCAATCGAGATAAGGCGCGAAGCGGTCGGCGATGTTGGGGAAATCAGCATCGGCGCTTTGACTACGCTCAGCGCGAAAATCGGGCCTGCCCAAAATGCTGACGTTGAGCCGCGCGTTGAAATCGGGCAGGGATTGATAATATTCGTGATGAACGTGGCGGGCTTCCATGTCGGTGACGTAGAAGACGTGCGAGACGACCACATCACGCGGGTCGCGGAAGATGAAGTAGGGCACGAATTTGGGAGAGATGACGCGGGCGACGGCTTCGGGGCGGGCAAAGAGATGCGCGGATGCAATGTCGCATGGGTGAAGCGAATCGAGCCAGGCGAGGGCTTGTTTGGGTTCTCGCTTTTTTCCGCTTTCACCTTCGTATTCGGCATAGAAGGAATGCAGGCGTTTCGAGTACGGCGCGGCATTTGAAAAACCGAGCAAAATTTGGTCGAGCAGGTGCGTGCCGCTTTTTGGGAAGGATATGCCAAGCAGGGTTGGCAGGCTGGCGGGTTGCGGGGCAAAGCGCAGGCGCTGGGTCAGTTTTTCGGTTTGATAAATTGTGAAACGGAGGGATGATTTGATGGACATTCGGCTATTGATGTTGGGCGAAATATCTTCTATACTCGAACTGGTTTGAACACCAGCAACTCCAACATTATACCCATCACGGTCACAAATTGCGCCTTTTCATCTGCGGGAAGCGCAATTTGTGACCGAGGGTATTATACTGTGCGCGGTTACAAACTGCGGTTTTCTGTCGCCCGTTTCGCGGGGATAAATCCCCTGCTCAGTACATGCAAGTCCGCTAAAGCGGACTGAGACCAGTCGGCTTCAGCCGACTTCAACGTACTGAGGCAGGGCTTTGCGAAGCACCCTGTGGGTCAGCCCGCCGAATCCCTGTTAAATAAAAGCGCAGTTCCTGACCGCGCCCAGTATATATAAAGCATCCATCCACATGCCGAAGATTTCCAAAATTACACAAGTTGAAACAGCCAGGCAATTTGCGTTTTTGCAGCGCATGTCCATGGCGCATGATCGGTCCATTCGGTCAATTTCAGGCCTTACGGAGGTCCAGCTTTGCACCGAACCTGTGACAGGCGATTGGACTGTAAAAGATATGCTCGGCCATGTAGTGACCTGGAACGATGAATTCAGACTTGCGATTCAGAATATTTTGAAAAAGGAAATTTCACGATTCGTTTCACAGGAAGTTGATTGGGAGGCCTGGAATGCAGAGAAAATTTCGGGAAAGCGCAAATGGCCGTGGAAACGAATCCGTGCCGATCTGGAGCGGGACTATTCCGAGGCAATTGAGTTGATTGTCCATTTACGGCCAGAGGAATTCAGAAAATATGGGGCCACCCCCTGGGTGTATTCCCCGCCAAAAGAAATGGCAAAATTCATCAACGGAAGCGCCGAAACCGTCGAAACTTTGGTTACGTATCACTGGCGGCATATGAACCAGCATTCCCGAATGATCGAAAAGTGGGGGGAAAAGAGGGGCTTTAAAGAGTGACGATATACAAAGTTCAGGGTTAGGTTAATTGTTCAAAAAAGGATTTCCATTGAAACTAACCATTTTCAACACTCCGATCATCAGTCCAATATTCCGTTTTTTCAGCAATTCGATCATGCGTCTGGCAGGCTGGCGCGTGGAAGGGAAATTACCAGATTTCCCCAAATATTTGATTATTGGCGCGCCTCACACCTCGAACTGGGATTTTCTCCTGTTTCTGGGAGTAATCTTCCGCTTGAAAGGTGATGTGCGCTACATGGGCAAAGCGGAGTTGTTTCGCAGTCCCATTGGCTGGTTTTTCTACTGGTGCGGCGGCGTGCCTGTAGACAGGAAAAAGTCCACAGGGCTGGTGGAGCAAACGGTGGAGGCCTGCAATAAAGCGGACAAATTCGTACTAACCATCGCCCCCGAAGGGACGCGGCACTACGTCAGTGAATGGAAGATGGGCTTTTATCACATTGCAAAAGCCGCCGGGCTTCCCTTGGTGATAGCCATCGTGGATGGCAAGCATAAAGTTATACGTGTGGGACAGATATTTCATCTCACTGATAATATGGTTGCAGATGTCAAAGCGATCAAGGGATTTTTCGAGGGGGTAGTGGGAGTCAACCCGAGGAAGAAGTATATTACGCTGGAACATTAAACGGTATGGGTTTCATTTCATTTGAAACACAACCAAACAATATTCGTAATCACCGGGGCACAGTCACTTTGGGCAATGTTGCGCGCTTGCTGGGGGTGTGGAATATTTTTTCAGCACTCCGCGTGGGACAAGTCTTTGATTTGCCTCGCAAGTCAGAGGCTTGCGCCACATTTCCGAAACTTTAGACCACACCCGCTTGCTGGATTTCCTTGATTTTCGCAGAAGAGCGTTATAAAATACTTGACAGGCAACCTCAGGCATTTCAAGGTCATATGAAATGGATGCGCGGCACGCTTCGCGATGCCGCTCTTTTCTGAAAGGCAACACATAAATGTTGCAGTACTGTATATCGGCGGGCAAAAAGAGGATGAAATGGATGATAAAGAAGAGAAATTCACGAGTAGTTTGATTTTTCAGGGGGTTATAAATTTTTTTTATGCGCTTAATTTTCCCAGGGCTATTCTGCACATTTTCCTTTTCCTAACCTCCCCTTCAAAAGGGGTGATCGAAAAGGATATCAACAAATGGATGGAAATGGAACATTATGAACTCCACAAAGCAGGGCTTATCTCATGGAGAGGGCTGGTCTGGCTTCTTTGGAAGGATGAACCCTTCCGAAATTTATTCTATTACCGCATCAAAAAGGATTATCTCCTGCCCAGCAGGATCGTTCTGGAAATAGCGCAGTTGATTTACAAACCCAGGAGCACCCTGTTCATTAAAGCAAGCAGTATCGGCGAGGGATTTTTCATCCAACACGGGTACAGTACGGGGATCGGCGCAAAAAGCATCGGAAAAAATTGCTGGATCAACCAAATGGTAGTGATTGGGTTTTCCGAGGAGGACAAAGCGCCCATCCTGGGAGATAACGTTCATATTTCCGTGGGAGCCAAGATTCTCGGCGATGTAACGATTGGCGACAACTCGATTGTTGGGGCAAATGCGGTGGTAGTCAAAAACGTTCCGCCTAACTGCACGGTTGTGGGAGTCCCTGCCTATATCATCAAGCGGGATGGAAAAAAGGTAAATGAGCCGTTGTAGCAGAGCATGATCTGTCCCATTTTAGAGCGGAGGGGTGTGGAATATTTTTTTCGGCACTCCGCGTAGGGCAAATCTCTGATTTGCCTCGCAAGTCGGAGACTTGCGCCACATTTCCGAAACTTTAGTCCACACCCGAGCGGAGGGTGTGGTTGATTTAGGGGCAGGAAAGTTGTATACTTTTTTGGGGTGGGATTATTTTAGCGATTGTTCTGGTTGATATCCCTTTAGCGTTTCTTCAGTTTCTACCCTGAATGCGTTAGGCTGTTTAGCATAACCATGATTTGGTATAAAAACTGAAGTCACATCTCATAAAGGGAGCATAACAATGAACAAGATCAGAAATTCGGTTAAATGGTCAGTATATATTAGCCATTGGCTTGCGTGGGTAATCTTATACATGGCGCTTATGGTCTTTATTAACAGGGAGGATACTACATCATCCACAGCAGAGTTAATATTTATTTCAGTGTGCTCATCATTATTGGCGGCCAACTTCCCCGCACTAATCTCCTACTGGTGTACCATAGCCCAATCTAAATGCCTTTTGTTTGTCTTACTTGGCGGCACCCCATTAATTTTTGGAAGCATCGGGGATATATCGGTATTGCTGTTTGGAAGGTGGTTCTATACCGGTACCGAAGATTTGCTATATTTTTGGCGCAGACCAAGAACTGCTTCCGAAAAAAGCCAACTAAATACAACGTCGAACACAAAGTAAAGAGCAATCTCGCAAATCGGTACGATTACTCTCCCAACAAAAAGTCGCCGCTGTCCATCATCCCTTCGGTAATCACCTTCATCGCATCTGCCTTTACCAACTTCCCCAACCCAAACGACTTCAACCTCGTCTGCGTAGTGCGGACGGGCGACTTAAGATTTTCTCCCTTATGCTATAATCTTTTTAACAAGGTGAACCATGGCAATGCCAAGAATTTTACAGGATTTCTCATCCCTTTCCCCCGAAGCCCAAAAACAACTGCTCGATTATTTGGACTATCTCAAAACACGCTACCCTGCTGTTGTCATAAAGAAGGTCAGGAAAAGAAAGTTAAAAGATGAGCCTTTTATTGGCATGTGGCAAAACCGCAAGGATATTCGCAACGGCGCTGAGTATGTCCGCGATTTACGCCGCCGCGAGTGGGGACGCAAGGCATGAGTATTACGCTAGTCGACACAGATATTCTTATTGACTCCGCTTTGCAAGTTGAGCAGGCAATTCGTTGTTTGGATGATATGGAGCAAACATCTGATTTGGGGATAAGCGCCATTACACAAATGGAGTTAATTGTTGGTTGTCGCAATAAAACTGAACTCCGCAAAATGGAGCAGTTTCTTCAAAGATTTCAGGTATATCCCGTGACTGAGCAAATTAGCAGTCTTGCAACCGATTTACTTGAAAAGTATCGCCTGAGTCACGGCTTGCTTATTCCTGACGCACTAATTGCATCCACAGCGCTTTCGCTTGACTGCAACTTCATCACCAAAAACCAACGCGACTATCAGTTTATCCGCAGTTTACGATTATTGTCTTACCCATAGTTGCACGGCAATACGAACTATTCTTCCAAAAGAAAACCCCCACCCTCCAACACCCCGTCCATAATCACTTTCACCGACTCCGATCTCGCAGGCGACAACTTCCCCAACCCAAACGACTTCAACCTCGTCTGTGTAGTTCTCACAGACGGTTCAAGAAACTCGCCAAACGGAAGAGATGTTCTGAACAACTGGTAATACAAAAATCTTCGTGCGTTGCGTTTGAATTCAAGCGGGACATCGATCACATCCGCCGCTAAAAATTCTTTCATCTTTCTTCTTACTTCCTCAATTGTCTGCGGAAAGAACACCGTGGGGTATTGTGTAAATCTTGCCTTGCCCGCGCACAACACCGCCGCGCCCATGATCGAAGCCTCCAAACCAATCGTCGAGTTATAGACCATCACGAACTTCGACTTCAAAATCAACTCATAAGAACTGAGCGTTTCCTTAGGGCTGACGAAAATAACATTCGGCTCTTTATCCACACTGCGGCTTGCCACCCAACCCTCGACAGTTTCGCGGCTGGATTTTCTCACACGCAATTCATCGGGGTGCGCGCGGATGACGAACAAGGTCTCAGGGTGTGCGCGAATTTCCCCCAACACCAAATCGAGCCAATCGAACATATCTTCAAAGACCGTGTTGGCATGAGGCTGGCTGGTATCGAAGATAACATTGGTAAAGACAGGCACGATCTGTTTGAAGCCCGCCGCCTTCTGCAAAAATGATTCATCGAGTCCTTTCATGTCCGCCCAAAACTTGATGCCCGCCATCGTGAAGTCACCTTGAAAGCGTTTCGCAAGATACGAGTCAAGTTTTCCATTTTGTTCACCGTTCATTTCAAAAGATTCAGGAATCGAAATCGGGTACGCCGTCGCTTCGCCTTCGGTGAAGTATGCCGTTGCAGGTTGTAACCCCACCTCATGCGTAATCACGCGAATCCCACGCTTCAACGCCATGTAACGCGCAGTCGCTTCGGGGAAGAACTGCCCATTGAAAACCAGAACAGCCCGGGGTTGAGTCTGATCGAGCAATGCGTCAAATTTCCGCGCCACATTCCACGCCGATAAAATATATTCCCTGAAAAGATATCGAGTCGCATCATCCTCATTAAGATGGTGGACTCTCAGAACCCATCTCAGCCCCGGCAGACACAATGCCCCAAGCGGAATCCCCTCCCAGGCGAAGCGCATCATTTCTTCAACGGGGAGACTGGTCAGCGCTTCGTTGAGTTTTTCATCCCGCTGATAGTTGAACCAGGAAACGTTGGAGACTCCTGAGTAAAGTGTACGCGATTGATACATACATGATTTGCACGGCATCTCTTTTTGCACGTTGTCGCGATTCGTGCCGAGCACACAATGGCTCATGCCAGAGTCACATGCAAAATAAATAACGGGAATTCCCTGCAAGCGGAAAGCCCATGAAACCAGCAAATGAAATCCGCTGTTCCATGAGAGATCGTCAATGCCCGTGGATGCTTTGAAGAAGACGACAGGCGCGCCTGATGGAGCTGGCGAGTTGCGAGTTACAAGTTGCGCGGTGCGCGCGATCTTGAGATTGTTGAACCTGCGGACGAGTCCGCGTTTGATGCGTTGGGTGAAAAAATCTTTCATGAACCTTCCAAAAATATTCATCGTTGTCCCTTGCGTTTATTTCAAATCGTTAGTATTATATGGGTAATTCAATAAAATTTCAAAAATAAGGAGTGGAAAGATGAAATTGAAAAATAAAGCCCCTATCGTTTTAATAATTGCAGTACTAATCTTGAATGCCTGTTCCTTCAATGCAGAGCCAACGCCTACTGCAACGCCCGCGTCTACCAGCACGCCCACTGCCACAAGCACCAAAACCCCCACACCCACAAAAACGCCGCCGCCGACCATAACGCCCAATTTAACTGCTACAAAACGTTCTGAAGAATCGAATGCCGATATCCAGCATTATTTCGATGAAGGCTATATCGACACGACAAAGGGTAAATTCAAAAAACTGGATGATTTTTCCGAAGCCTGGGCGCAACTCAACTGGTACACAACCTGGACTCTGGAAGAAGCTGTGGGCGATTTTGTGTTTAGCGGACATTTTGAATGGTCCAGCGCCAGCAAAACCCCCAACCCCTCCGGTTGCGGCGTGGTCTTTGCCATTCGAGGAACAACGAAAGACGATTATAAAGATTATTCGATTTTCCTTGACCGGGCTCAAATCCTTTACTTGCGAACAGAGTTCGGCCATGGATTTCGTGTTGGGAAAACCCGCGGAACCACCACGGTAAAACTTGAAGATCCGTTGGAAGCCGATTTTACCTTGATCGTTTACGATCATTACTCCTACGTGATTTTGAACGATGAGGTGATCGCCGAATACACCCTGCCGCAAAGTGATCTTATCGAAGGCGCTCTTGGCGTGTCCATACTTTCGGGTACAAATAAGGATTATGGCACGCGTTGTGAAATCACCAACGCGCAATTGTGGACCCCAATTAAATAAAAGATATAACTGGAAAATAGACCCCACTCGCAAGCGTGGGGTCTATTTTATTATGCCGTCATTCCAGCCATTTACCACTCGTTGTTCTTTTCATACCCCAACTTCACCAGCAAGTTCCCCGCCACATCCTTGAACAATTGCTTGTGTTCCCCGGTGAAATGCTCACGCCACCCGCCCGTCTTTCCTGAGCGGAAGGTGTGACTCTTCTTCGGCTGGATTGCCTCCACCAAAATTGACAATGCCTTCCCGCGCGGGGTTGGAATTTTGTAGCCCGTCTTTTCCACTTCATCCAACATGGCATTCAATGTGACATCACGGTTGTTGATCAAATCCTCGAAGCGGATGCACATCACATTCTTTTGTTCGAGCCATTGGAACACGCCTTCGTATCTTTGCTTTACGCTGACCATTTTCAGGCCGTCGCGGTCAATGCCTGTGATGGCGACATTCAATCTCGCGTCAAAATCAGACAGGGAGTTGTAGTAGGCGTGCATCCCATGTTCTTCGTGCATGTCGGTCGCGAAGAAGACTTGCGAGACGAGCATATCCCTTGGGTCGCGATAAATGAAATAGTTGACGCGCCCTGCCCCAGTTAAGAAAGAGGCGTTTTCTTTTGTCGCATCCACGTAGCCCCAGCCGATCACGCCGCGAGGGATGTCACTCAATTTCGATAATATTTCGTGTTCCGTGTTCCGTGTTCCGTTTTTTGAGATCGTCCGAATTGGATCGGCATCCACATAGCGATACGGCATGATCTGCGTAAAGCCGTTGAGGATTTGCAGAAGCAAATGCGAGCCGCTCTTGGGTTTGGAGTTGCCAAAGATGGGCGGCGCGTCATTAAAAGAAAACCGCTTCCATCGCAAGATGGCCTGGGCGGTTTTCCCTGCGGGGCGGACCGTGCGGCGTAATCGTGAAACCAAATTCATGGATACACAATTACCAATTACCAATCACTCTTTGTAATTGGTAATTGGTAAATCCTATTCACTTACAACGCGGCGGAGTTTCTTCATCGAACCCTTTTCGGATTCGTAGACCCTCTTCACGCCATCGCCCAGCGCGGCTTCTGTCACGCGGATGTATTTTACGAGTCTCTCAAAGCCGCCAGGTTCTACGGATGCGGCCTGGTCACTGCCCCACATGGCGCGGTCCAACGTGATGTGGCGTTCGATGGAAGTTGCGCCGAGCGCGATGGCAACTGCCGAAGGCACAAGCCCAACTTCGTGGCCAGAGTAGCCGATGGGATTATTTGGGAATTCCCTGCGGAGTGTTTCGATCATTTTGAGATTCAATTCTTCAGGCTCGCACGGATACGCGCTGGTGCAGTGCATGATGACAAGGTTATCCTCGCCGACCGCATTCACGCCGTTATGAATTTGTTCCATCGTGGACATGCCCGTTGAAATGATGACAGGCTTGCCCGTCTGGCGGACATGCTTCAACAAGTTTTTATCAGTCAGCGAAGCCGAAGGGACCTTATATGCGGGCGTATCGAACTTCTCCATGAAATCAACCGAAGGTTCATCCCACACTGAAACCATCCAGTCAATTTTCTTTTCCTTGCAATGGCGGTCGATCTCGCGGTACTGCTCTTCATTGAATTCAACTTTATAACGATAATCCAAATAAGTGATGTAGCCCCAGGGCGTCTCGCGCATTTGCTTTTGCTGTTCGAGCGGTGTGGAAACTTCGGGCGTGCGCTTTTGGAATTTCACTGCATCCGCGCCCGCGTGTTTTGCCGCGTCGATAATTTTCTTTGCGATCTCCAGATCACCGTTGTGATTGATGCCCACCTCTGCGATGATATACGCGGGATGTCCATCGCCCATCATTCGATTTCCAAATTTAATTTCACGAGCCATTTTTATTTTCTCCTTTGAGAGACCCTAAAGGTTTTGAAAACCTTTAGGGTCTATTTAATATTAACTCACACAATTCCCGAATCGCGCCATGCCCGCCATTTTTCGTCAACACATAATCGGCGGCGCGGATGACTTCGGGATACGCATCGGCCACTGCCACGTTCCACCCGCCAACTTCAAAGCATGGAAGATCGTTGAGATCATTGCCCACATAGACGACGTTCTCCGCTTCGATCTTTTTCTGCTCGAGGACATCGCGCATCACCCTGCCCTTGTCCTGTAACCCGACCCCGTGAATTGCCTCCATCCCGATCTTTTTCGCCCGCGCCGCCACAACAGGGTTCGGCTCCGAAGAGAGGATCAACATCTCGATGCCTTTCTGGCGCAGGGTCTTGATGTGCATACTGTCACTGCGCGAGGCGCGGACGGATTCTCGTCCATCCTGGTCGGTGAGCACAAGGTTGTCGGTCACCACACCGTCGAAGTCGAAAATGATCATTTTGATATGTTCAGGCATGGGGCGGCGTGAAGCGCCTGGTGAGATCATTTCCAACCCGCTGTAAACCAGCGCTTCATATTTCGCCCAATCCGGCAGGGTGTCGATATCCACTGTGTACTGCGGGTCGATCACCAGCGGATAGATGACATCCCCCGTGAGAGACTGCTTGTTCACGATGGTCGCAACACGGATGGCGTCGATGTGCCCCGTCTGCCAGTAGACGGGCGGCAGAATTTGGCGCGGCGCATTGTAGGGTTCGGGAATGCCATCCACTGCGAGCAATGGATTCAAGGGTTTTTCTTCGCCATTGAAACGCCACATCTTGAAGGGATTTTGCGCCGCAGGCACGACGCCGCGCACGCAATCTGCATCTTTGTGATTCAGCAGGATGCGAATGGCCTCATCCAGCATGGTTTTTGGGCGGATGGGGGAAGTTGGGCGCAACTGCACAACAACTTCGGGGCGATACCCTTCCACATCTTCGAGCCATTTGAGGGCATGTTCAAAGACGGGCAGGTCGGTGGTTTTATCCTGCGCCAATTCAGGCGGACGAAGGAAAGGCGTCTCTGCGCCCCATTCACGGGCAACTGCGGCAATCTCCTCATCGTCGGTGGAAACGATGACGCGAGTCACCAAACTGGATTGCTTCGCCGCGGCAATGCTCCAGGCAATCAATGGATAGCCAGCGAAGGAACAAATATTTTTCCGCGGAATGCCTTTGGAGCCGCCGCGCGCGGGGATGAGGGCGAGGATTTCAGTCATGGGTTATCAGTTATTAATGAACAGTCATCAGTGTTGACTACTGGTCGCTGATGACTGCTCACTGGCTTTACCACGCCGTCCACCCGCCGTCTACGATGACGTTATTGCCGGTCATGTAGGAAGAGGCGTCAGAGGCGAGGAATAATAACGCGCCGTTCATCTCATCCTTTTTTGCCATGCGGCCAAGGATGGTTTTGGCGGAATAATTCTTCACGAAATATTCTTCGTGATTATTGAAGACACCGCCGGGGGTAAGCGCGTTCACGCGGATCTCGGTCTCGGCATAGTAGGCGGCCAGGTATTTGGTAAAGCCCATCACTCCCGCTTTGGTCACCGTGTAATAGACGGGTTTGAATGCAACACGCCTGCCGTCTTTGATGTAGATTTTTTGGTCTGGGCCGTTCAGCCCATACGTGGAGCAGATGTTGATGATACTGCCCTTTTTACCCTGCGCAATCATCTGTTTGACGCAGGCTTGCGTGACGAGAAATATGCCTGTGAGATTGACGTTCAAGGCGGCGTTCCAATCGCTGAGCGGATAATCCTCGAACGCGCCGGGGGCGATTCCCTTTGCGGCGGCGGCGGGGTCGAACTTTGGATCGAGCGCGGCAGAATTTACCAGAATGTCGAGCCTGCCAAAGGTCGAAAGAAGCGTGGCGGTCATCGCGTTGACTGAATCAGGATTGGTGATGTCGGCGCCGATTCCCATCGCCCTATAGCCAGACTTGACGAGTCTTTCTGCGGCCTGGCCTGCCGCTTCGCCATTGAGATCCACCACGGCGACAGATGCGCCCGCTTCTGCGAGGGTCTTGCAAAATTCCGCGCCGAGCAGGCCCACCCCGCCTGTGACGATTGCAACTTTATCTTTCAAACTGAATTTGTCGAGAATGGTCATGTGATTTCCTCTTAAGACCTGACAGGTTTTGGAAACCTGTCAGGTCTGTGATTACGGAAAAGCCGTATAGATTTTATTGCCATGAGTATCATGGGCGGGATATAAGCCCTCGGCCAGTTGGAGGTAGATACTTTGCACGTCTTCGGACTCTGAGCCGAATTTGAACAAGGCAAGGACTGCATTCCCTGAATGGACATCCTGCTTAAGGGCCGCGACTCCTTTTTCGTATCCTTCACGCGGCAGGCCCGTCACAGGGTCAACGAGGTCGGGGAGAACGTAGCCTGGGCGGCCGGTGTAAAGATAAACAGGCCCGACCTGATTGCTGTAAATTTTTATGCCTTCGGGGAGCTGGCGCAAAAACAGCATGGCTTCAGAATCAAACCACACAAAGGATGCGTATCCCTGCCCGCCTTTGCGGAGTTGGGTAACGGTATTCGACATATCATAAACGGAAAGCGCGAGAATGGATATTGCGAACCCAGCCGCCAGCGCCCGCCAAAGGATGGCGCGTTTTTGCCAAAGCCAGAAAACAAACCAAACCAGCAGGACAAGCAGTGAAACATAGATCGGCGAATTGATTCGCAGTTTGAATTTTGTGCTGGCATCGAACAACAGCATGGATGAAAAGATGGAGGCCAGGTAGCCGAAGATGTATAACGCGCTCGTGAAAGACAGGATTTCTGGTCTTTCTGTGGAAGGCTGGATGAATTTTTTCAAGCCTTTGTACGCGGCCCAGAGCAGTAACCCAATTGCAAGGGCAAAAAAAATAAAGACGAACAAATTTGGGATTTTTATCAGCGTGCGCCGCCAGGTTTCGACTGGAACAAGGAATTCGGAAAAATTGTAAATTCCGATTTCGATATTTTCGGCAGTGAGGGGATGGTAGACCAGCGTGCGGTTGGTGGCATTGTCTGCGACGAGTTTGTTGCGAAGGCTCCAGGCGAGGGCAAGGGGGATGACGCTGGCGAGGAAGATGCCTGTGCTGGTTAATCGCTTGCGCCATGTGTCGTGCAAAAGGATGAGGGCCAATAAAAATGTGGCAAGCAGGGCGAGGCCTGCGTAGCGGGTGAGGTAGGCAAGGGCGGTGAGGATGGCGGTGAAGATGAGCCAGCCTCTGGAGTCAAGCGGCTTGCCGCTTGATGGTTCAGCAGTAAGCTGCTGAACTCCGGAATAATATTGCTCAAAAGATAAAAACGATGCCAGGCTGAAAAAGATGTAGAGCGGTTCGCTCATGGCCGCGGTGTGGACTCGGAAAATGGAGGCGTTGAACAAAAATATCAAAGCCAGCAGTATGCCGGCAACTTGAGATTTGGTCATGCGCCAGCCGCTGAGGCCGAGCAGAAATATATTCGCGCCGAAAAGCAGGGAGTTGGCAAAGCGTGTGCCGCGCAGTGGGTCCAACCCGCTGAGGCCGATGAGGGCGAGGATGGAGGAAAAGCCGGGGGGGAAATGTGTAACGGGCTGGTTGGATGCAAGCCAGGCTTCGCGGTAGCCATCCCCACTTAAGATACTGCGCGCGCCGGCAATGTATGCTATCGAGTCGTCGGAAAGGCTGAGGCCTTGCGGGGTTGCATACAGGGTGAGAAATGTCCCTAGTATGGCAAGCAGGCCGAGGATTAAGAATGAGGCGGCGCGGTCTTTGGTCATGAAGCATAAGTGACAGTCACCTTCGCGAAGGTGACTGTCACTCCATTAACTCACCTTACGCAATCCGTGCCCGTAGGATGGGATACTCGCTCAAAAAATCTAACGCAAAGACGCGAAGGCGCAAAGCGAAACAAAGCTTCGCGTCTTTGCGGCTTGGCGATAAAATTTTCGGTAGGGAGTTCATCCGTGCATAAGGTGAGTTCATTAAATCAAAATCTATTTGACAGGCAAAAGATAGCCCTGGTCTTCGAGATAGCTCACGATGGCGCGGGCGTTATCTTCGGGGGAGGAGTTGAAGCCTTGCAGGGTGATCTCAGGGTTGATCGGCGGTTCGTAGGGATCGTCCACGCCGGTGAAGCCCATGGGTTTGCCGTCTTGCATGGCCTGGCGCGCCTTGGCGTATAAGCCTTTCACATCGCGTTGTTCGCAGACTTCGACGGGAGTATCCATGAAAATCTCAATGAAGTTTTCGCCGACCATTTTGCGGGCTTCCTGGCGCGTGGCGCGGTAGGGGCTGATGGCCGCGCAAACGACTGCGCCGCCCGCGTGGACAATTTCGCCAGCCACAAAACCAATGCGGATGATGTTGGTGTCGCGGTCTTCCTTGCTGAAGCCGAGTCCCTTGGAAAGATGGGTGCGGACAACGTCGCCGTCGAGGATGGCGGTTTCACGTCCGCGCTCGAGGAGCAGGGTGGTGAGCACTTGGGTGGTGGCAGATTTGCCGGAGCCGCTCAGGCCGGTGAACCAAATTCCAAAACCCTGCTTGTGGCGGGGCGGGTACATCTCGCGCAAAATTTCGGCGGTCTCGGGGCGGGTGAACCATTCGGGGAGCAGTTTGCCCTTGGCAAGATAATCATCGCGAACCTGCGTGCCGGAGATGTTGGCAACTTTCGCGCCCTTGGGCACATCCTTCTCTTCCACGTAGCGTTCTTCATCGGGAAGGTAGACGAGCATTTCGAACGGAACCATCTTGACGCCGATCTCAGCTTCGTACTGCTTCATGATCTCTTGCGCATCATACGGACCGTAGAACGGTTTGCCCGTCGAATCATTTCCCGGCCCTGCATGATCGCGCCCGACGATGAAATGATTTGCGCCGTGGTTGCGGCGGATGATGGCGTGGAGGATGGCTTCCTTGGGACCTGCCATGCGCATGGCAAGCGGAAGCAGGCTGAGCGTGGTGTTTTTCTGGTCGTAGTGATTGTCCACCAAGGCCTTATAGGTGCGGACGCGGGTGTAGTGATCCACGTCACCGGGCTTGGTCATGCCGACGACGGGGTGAACGATGAGCGAGCCGTTCACCTGCGCGGCGGCGCGTTTGGTCAATTCTTCGTGAATGCGGTGCAGGGGGTTGCGGGTCTGGAAGGCGACGACGTTATCGTGTCCCATTTCTTCGAGCATGGTGCGAACCTGGGCGGGGGTGTGGCGAAGGTTCACAAAATCATAATACCTGGGAAGATTCACCACCTTCATCGGGCCGGAGATGCAAACCTTGCCCCAGCGTCCCATTTCGGAGACCATGGGGTGTTTTGAGTCAGTGGTGCCGTATGCGAGTGCGGCTTCGGTTTCGGCGTCCCAGTGATAAATCTCGTCGAGGGTCATCACGGCGATCAGGTCGAAGTTTGTATTTCGCAATGCCAGTTCTTCGCCAACGGTCGGCAGTTCTTTCGGGTCAGCCGTCAGGGTGACAGGAAGCGGGAAGAGGGTTCCATCCGCGAGGCGCATTTCCTTGAGCACGCGGTCATAATCGGCCTTGCCCATGAAGGTTGCCAGCGGCGAAAACCCGCCCGTGGCGATCAGTTCGAGATCGCACAGGTTGCGCATGGTGATCTTGATGGAGGGAAGTTTCGCGGCGCGGGTGAGCAGTTCATCGCGCTCGGCGCCTTCCACAACCAGGTTTACCAGTTTTCCACCGTAGGGGGGAATCAATTTTGCTTTTGCCATTTCGTTACTCCATGAATTTTTTGTGTAATTAACGACCGAAGTCGTACTACGGGATTTTCAACAAGCGCAAATTATACTCCAAAATTCAGACGATGAATTTTGGAAATCAGTTCAAGGAAAAACTTCACAACGTTATCAAGCGCCCCTTATTTTGCGATTCATGAATCGCTTCCACCAATTTTTGCACCCGCACGCCATCTTCCAGCGTGCAAGTTGGCTCTGCTTCGCCGCTCACCACTGCCACAAAATGCTTCATCTGCTCCAGGAACATGACATTGCGCTCCCAGCCATCGTCAAGCGGATACTCCTGCCACTCGCCGCCAGCTTTGATTCCCATACCCGTTGAAATGGCAAGCGATTCAGCAGACGCCCTGTAAATTCGCGCCGCGCCGTCGGCGAGATTCCATTTCACCGTGCCTTTCGTGCCAATCACAGTGAAGTAATGTTCGGGCGGCTGTTGGGCAAAATCCAAATGCAAACTGCCGAGCGCGCCGCCTTCGAAACGCAGGCCGATTTTGGCGGTGTCTTCCACATCCACTTCAAGGTCGCTGATCTGCGCGGTGAACCCCCACACCGATTTCACCCTGCCCACCAGCCAGGGCAAATAATCCAGCGAATGACACTGCGTCAGCGCCACGCCCCCGCCCAGGTCGGAGCGCGAGGCGTAGCCCTTCCGATAATCCTCCCACGGATGCCAGGCGGGCAGATATTCCCCAAAATGCACATGCGCGGAGATCACCCGTCCGATCTCGCCGTTTGAAATTAATTCTTTTGCTTTCATCAAACCAGGATGAAAACGAAATTGAAAAGCAACCAAAATTTTCGAGCCGCTTTTTTGGACGGCTGATTCAAGTTGACTTAATCCTTCGGTGGAATTGGAGATCGGCTTTTCGAGCAGGATGGCACACCCCGCCTCTGCCGCAGGGACGGCTGTTTGCAAATGCAAGGAAGTTGGGTTTGCAACGATGACAGCGTTTGGTTTGTGTTTCTTCAGCGCTTCCCGCAGGTCTGTTTCAACAGGGTAGCCTGCCAGTTCATCATCCGGCAGGGTTGCGCGATGACTCCGCAAGAGAACAATGTCCTTTTCGCCAAGCGAAACCAAATTACGAAAATGTCTTCGCCCAATGGAGCCAAGGCCTGCAATTAAATATTTCATCGTCACCTTCCTAAGAGAGCGTTTCTTAAGTCCGAAAATTGAGAAAGAAAAGAGCATTAACCACAGAGAACACGGAGTCCACAGAGGCTTTTTAAGGTTTTTTCTCCGTGCTCTCTGCGGTAAAAAGCCTTTAAGAAACAGTCTCTAAGAGAGTGTTTCTTAAGTTCTTGTTTGGACACGGATTACACGGATTCTCACGGAAAGAACCTTTAATAAATCCGTGTTTGTCAGTGTAATCCGTCCAATCTGTGTACTTAAGAAACAGTCTCTAAACGCAACACTTGCGCCGTACGCCAGTGCGGTGAGGACACAAAGGTCACGAGGGTTTTTAATTCACCTTACGCAGTTTTTAGAAAATGCGCGTGTTTTTCCCTCACCCCACCCCTCTCCCGAAGGGAGAGGGGACTCCCTTCCCCTTCGGGGGAAGGGTTGGGGAAAGTGCCCGTTAGGGTATGAGGGCGCGTAAGGTGAGTTATTAAGTTTTTCCTTTGTGTACGTCGTGTCCTTCGTGTTTAATTTCTTACCAATTCAAATCTTTTTCATACTTCCATTTGACCAGCATTTCCCCCGCCGCTTCCTTGAAAATGGATTTGTCCTTTTCGGTGAAGAGTCTTTGCCAGTTGCCCGCCTGCCCTTTGGGGAGGAAGGATGCAATGCCTTCGTTACGCTGTGCCTGCCATTCTTCATCGGGGTTGGAGGTCATTTCAGCGCGGAGGGATTTGTCCAGCGATTTCGCAATTTTTTTCACGCCGAGGAATTTCCAAAACCTGCTCATTTCATCGAAAGGTTTTTCAAGCAAATCTTCGTAGCGCATTCCAAAGTAATTTTTTCCGTAAAGTCTTTGCGCTTCATTCTCGGTCTCCTGCAAATTTTTCACCCAGCCTTGCGCCACGCGGCGGATGAAGGTTTCGGTGAAAATGGAACGAGCGCCGTTGGTGAAGGAAGTTTGGTCCTTTCGTAAATCTTCGATGATGCGTTTATCTTCCGCGCTGAGGAATTTGGATTCTTCCACAAAATTGCGGAAGCGTTCCGAGATGAGCACATCCCGCCCGTCACGGACGATGTAGACCAGTTTCGCATCGGGGTAGATGGTGTGCATGTCGCGCACGGCTTGCCCATGAATCGTGGACGAGGGGCTTTTATCCCCGACGATCATTTTGCCTGCGCGGGCGGCGTCACGTTCCAGGATGAAGTCTGCGGCGGCGCGCAGAACGAGCGGCGAAAGATCGCGTCCCTGATTCCAGCGGTTGGATTTGCGCGCCAGCCACTCTTCTGCTTCGGGCGTGTTGACGAGGGATTTGAGCAAAGGTTGGCGCGTGAAAAAATGCGCCTGATAATTTCCGTGGACTTCAGGGTGCAGGCGCGCAAGCCGTAAGAGCAGGGTCGTCCCTGAGCGGGCGTGGCCGAAGATGAAGAACTTCTCACGCGGGAAGAACTGCCTGATCTCTGCCACTTCTTCAGGGGTGATGGCAGGGATGGGATTGCGGTTTTTCTTTTTGGGGTCGCCTTTGAGGAGAATGCGGGCGGCGGATTTCAGACGGGAGAGGATTTCCATTTATTGGGTTATTTCCACAATTTTTCTAATCGCTTGCGTCCCGCTTCGATGGCTTTTGTTTCCAAAAATTTTTTCATTTTTGACCATGATATTTTATCCAGCATTTGCGGCATGGGCAAAGTTTCAGCATCATCAAAATAGGATAAAGCGCGTACTGCGCTGACAGGAAACGAACGCACTTTGGCATATTTGACTGCTGCGACCTGAAATAATGAATCCAACGAAACGTGTTGCAAAATGAAGTACAAATCCACCATATCTTTGCGTGTGCCACGATTGATAATGGCGGCGAGTTTCATTGCCCCGATCTCCTCTACACTGGCAAGGCGCACGTTGTTCACCAATAGTGTTGGCTGCACCAACGGGTATAAATTCAAACGAAAGAAACTAACTCCAACCCCGCGCCAGACAACCACAAAAGTCGAGTCTTTGTCGTACGTTATTTCAAGGGTTGGGTCATCCAAAACGGAACGCAGAACGGATCGTTGATCGGGATCCACAGTTTTCTCATTGTCAGAAAAAAAATCCAAATCTACAGAGAAACGATGACCGAAATGCAAAGCCAGCCCCGTTCCACCCGCCAGGTAAAAATCGTTGACAAGGTTAAGTTTATTAATAAGGTGAAAAGCATCCTGTGTTGCAGGCGTTAGGGCTTTCCAGTGCGGTTTCTTAAGGATTAATGATTCCATAGTTCCCCTTTGGTGGTGGAAAACGGTGACTTTCTCCACCGACGAATGCCAAGTAGTTTTCGCCAATAATTAAACGTGACAGGTTTTAACCAACGTTCACCGTATTCACGCAGAAATAAACGAATGCGTTTGCTGTGATAGATATCAAACGCCCAACGGATTTCGTCCCAGGTGCCAAATTCCAGGATGCGCTGGATGATCAGGTTTGCATCACGGGCAATATCGAGCCGCGCAAGATCATATTCCTGAAAATAGGGCTTCAAACCAATAGGGATTTGCGGTGAAGATAATGGTCTGTGCATATCGGTATTATAACCCCGAAGAATTTTATCTCTTCCAATTCAACATGACCAGCCCGGCGAGACAGACGAATATGCCAGCGATATTGACCCATGAAATTTTATCTTTGAAAAAGATGATCGCCACGGGGAGCAAAATCAACGAGGCGGCGACGTTGACAAGAACAGCGGCGATTCCCAAATTCCAGCCTGCGCGGTAGGTGAGCAGGAAGCCGAATTCGATGCCGACGATGGCGAGGGCGAGCAGGAAACTGCTCCAGTTGAGATTCTTTAATTCGGAGATGAATCCATTGTCGGCGGGGAAAAGAAGCGCGATGATCCACGTCACGGCGAGGGCGGCGGCATACGTCACCAAAAGAGAGATCGGGAAATTCACATTCGGCGGCGTGCTTTTGGCGGCGAAATGATAGAGCGCGCTGGAGCAAATTGCGAGTGTGATGGAAAAATAAAAAAGGAACATGGGGCGTTTTTCGCTCATGGCGTGGATGGCGGCGAGCCGTTATTTGAAATTGATGGTTTCTTTGGTGACGACCACGTGATAGACCAGGCTGGGGTCGGTCATGCACAGAATGACGGCTCCTGTTCTGGCAACGGAGGGCACGTCTCCTTCGACCCAGGCGTAGCCCCAGTAACAGCCTGCCAGCGCTCTGATCGAAACCACGCCTCCCCGGCCAAGCGGGGTTGAATAGTTGACGCATTCTCCCTTGTCGTTTGGCACGTTCATTCCGAGCGTAAGGTTGACTTGTCCCTGGGATTTGTTTTCAACTTCAATGGTGGTTAATTTTCCCTTTGGCTCCAGCGGCGGGACCTGGTTGCAGATATCGGCGGTGGGGAGAACTGCTGTGGGTTGAGCAATGGTTGGGATGATTGGGAGTGGGGGCAGGGTTGGGGTGAACAAGGCTGTCGGTTCGGGCGTGGAGGTGGGGGGAATGGCTGTGGCTGTGGGAAGCGCGGCCTGTGTTTGGGTGATGGCGATCCATGCGGCGGCGACGGCGGTGTTGGCGATATCATCTGAGTTTATGTCTGGTTCGGCAGAACCGCAGGCAGACACGGCGATGATGATTAAAGTTGAAACAATGTACAGGAATTTCTTTTTCATGTGGTTCTCCAAGAACCCATTTTTACCACAAAGAAAATTTTTTCGAACACGGATCACACGGGAAACTGCACTGCAAAAACCTTTTTTAACCACGAAGTTCACGAAGGAAGTTCAAAAGCGAAAGACTTTTTTGCAGTGGAGTCATTCGTTAAACCCGTGTACAAAGAATCATTTCCCCAGTATTTTTAAAATAAATTCGGCGGTTCGTTTGCCAGATGTTGCATCGGTAAAGGTGATTTCATCTTCGACGAATTTCCGCCTCTGGGCCGCTCCGACAGTTGAATCTGTTAAATAGAGATTTAACGCGTCCCGGAGTTGATCCTCGTTTTCTGCAATTTGCCCCGCTTTCGCTTCTCGAAACCTTTTGTGTGTGGGCCAGTCGCCGATTTCTTTTAAGGACAGCGAGAACTTGCTCGGCTTGTTCCACCCGCCAGGGACATCAATCGTTGCGGCGATCATCGGCGTATCGTGGACGGCGGTTTCGACAAGCATGGTCGAGTAGACAGTGACCACCACATCCGAGTACGCCATCATGGACGATTTCTCGTCCATGTCTTCGCCGCCGTAGTAGCCGAGTGAGCCGCCCAAGGCCACAGGCTGGACGACATGCACATGCGGATATTTCTTCTCCAACTCGAAAACCTGTGCGCGTTCGTCTGCAAAGATTTTCGGTTTGTCTTGGAAATGACTCGGGTGCAAGCGAATCAACAACTGCGAAGGCTCTGCTAATTGATTCAGCGATTCGAGCGAGTTAGGCGAGTCAGCGGAAACCAGTTTTGCAAGGGCTTCGATGTTGGGGAAGTTCGGGGCGAAATGGACAAAACTGCTGGCGTACGAGATCAACTTGCGTTTGGGGTCAAGCCCGTGCAGTTTGAAATATTCGTCACGCGGCATGAGCCATTGCTTGCGGAAATATCCGTCATAGGATGGGATGCCGCCCACATGCACATGTTCGGGGTTCCAGTCCGAACCTTTGACAAGTTCCTCTTTTTGCAACTCAGACCAGCACGTTGCCCATTGCACATCTGCGCCTGAGACGTTGTAACTCGATGAATTGTCCCAGCCGACGATGACGGTCATGTTCGGGATTCCGCGCTTGGCAGATTCACGCAGGAGGTAACGGTCCATGCGCCAGCCGGGGGTCGAGGCGATGACCATGTCAGGGTTGTATTTGTCAAAGAGGTCAGTGTACAGGCCGGGGGTAGGGGTGAAGCGGTTTTGCATCTGCACTAAAAATTTGCGTACCCATGAAAAATTCCGCAACAGCAAAATCATCAGCGCGGAGGGAATCCAAATGCCCAAACGAAATTTCCAGCCGTTCTCGGCCCAGACTTCCCAGATGTGGCTGTCCATGGCTTCGGTGTTGATGCGGCGCGAGCCGCCGACGCGGCGCAGGTAGGCGAGAAGCCATTGAAGGCGCGGGCTGACGGTTTTGGCGTATTGATTGGCTTGTTTGAGTCGCAGACCTTCGATGGTGAGGCCAGGGCGACCATAGAGATTAGAGATTAGAGATTGGATGTCGTCATCGGTCAATAGAATGACTTCGATGCCTGCGTTGATGAGCGTCGAGATAATGTCACTTTGCAGGAAGTAGATGATTGCCATGCCGTGGTCGGCGGAGATGAAGATGCGTTTGGTCATTTAGTTTGATGGTTGCGTAGTCGGATAGTCACAGACGACCGCTTCTTTCTTAACGTGGGGTTGATTCTGTTTCGAGGAGATTTTACCCCACCCCCATCCTCATCCCCGCACGACGATAAACCGTTGGGCTTATTATTCTTCGCTCACTTTTACCCAATCGAAGAAAGCTGTTAGGGGAGTTTCAACGAAGGAGGCGGCGCTGATGCCGATGTTCCCTTCGGCAAGCCCATACCTGGTGACATCCAGCCTGCGGAGCAGGGTTTCGTTGACGTACAAAATCATGAAGTTATCCTGGCAGGAGAGGCCGATCTCTGAGTTGATGTTTCCGGGATTAAGCCCGCTGTTTGCATCTGTGGCGAGGGGGAGGTATTTTGCAATGCCGGGCGCAAGCCATTGACCGAATAACGCGCTGTAGGTTCCGTCGCTGGCGACGTTGAACTCGTACCATCCCTGTGTTTCGTTATAACGGCAGACGAGTCCAACGGAGCCGCTGGGGCTGGCGGATATTTTTGCGCGGATCAATATGTTCGAGTAGGTGTGTGCGTTGTGAATTCCAAGATGCCAGGTATCGGGGGATGAAATGTCCACGCGGAGTTGGCCGTTCTCGATGGCGGTGAGGGGGGCGTCTGTTCCGCCGGTTTGGAAGAATTGCCAGAAGGTGGATGGGGTATCAAACTCGTCGGTGAAGAAAAGCGGCGGCGGGGCGGGGGTGGGGGAATCAGTTGGGGCGGGGGGAATGGTTGGGGTTTCAGCAACAGGTACGGGTGTAGGGGGAAGCGTCGTTGTTGGCGCAGATTCAGGCGCGAGAGTTGGAGTGGCGCTTTGGCAGGCGGTGATGAGGAGGAGACATCCTGTTAGGAGAATTTTTTTCATGGCGCTTTTTATAACACAATTCCCTGGCTCGGAGGTTTTTCATGTTATTTCCTCTTTTCTGAAAATGGCCGTTAATTGAGAAAGACCAGCAGTTGGACTGCTGGTCTTTCTACCTGGTGGAGATGGCGGGAATTGAACCCGCGTCCGAAAGATTCGACCCTCGGAAATCTACGAGCGTAGCCTGCCGAAGGGTTTCATCACAGAGATCTCGGCGGGCAGGTAACTCTGTGACCATCTGCTTGTCTTGGGCGTATTTAGCAGAGTCATACGCGGCATTCTACCTTTGTTTCGCCCGGTCCGTCACCCGGTAGAAGACGGTGCCGGCGGACGCAATCTCCTAAGAGACTGGACTGTTACGCTCTCACCTTAGGCGGCGAGGGGCATAGCAGCGTATGAAGTGCGGTTGGCACTTAAAGTTTGCACTGATTTATCGAGGTCGGTGCGCGCTCGGCTCGCATTCCGGAACCAGCCTCTCCCGTCGAAGCCTGTCATCCCCGTGGATCGTGTATGTTCCGTTTGCATTTTCATTATAGCATAGGGAGATTCAAAAAAAGATTAGGGTGCGTTTCAAATGAGTTGAAGGGTAGAACGTCCCGAAGGTTTTCTCGAAGACTTTGACCTTTTTTCAAACCTTCGGGACGGTTGTTTCAACTGAAATGAAACACACCCAAAAGATTAACGCGAATTTCGCGAATGGGCAAACACTTGCACTGCACGCCAGTGCAGTGTGACACGAATTTTCGGATGTCAGCTTTTTATTCTTAAGACAACGCCATTTTGAGACGGGTCGTGGACGAGAAGGCCGTTCTCGGTCTTGTTGGACGGGAGGCCTGATGCGTCCACCCGGGCAATGACTTCGTCCAGGCTTTTTTGATCGGGGAAGTCTACGGTGAAATAGCGCAGGCCGACTGCGTCCGAAGGAGGCGGGGGTGCGCCTGCGCCCTGCCAGGTGTTCAGCCCAATGTGATGATGATAGCCGCCTGCTGAGACGAAGGCCATTTGAAATTCGGGCACAAAGCCCATCACGTCAAAGCCGAGGAGGTTGTGATAAAAGTCCACGGCTTCCTGAAGATTCTGCGTGTGCAGGTGGATGTGTCCCACGCGGGTTTCAGGCGGGATGGGAAGGTCGAGGCGTTCATCTTCCTTGATGTGCTTGAACAAGGCTTTCACATCCAGGGGTTCGCGCCCGTCACTCCACGAGCCGTCTGTGCGGCGGGTTTCAAATTTGCCGTCTTTCAAAGTCCACGAGCCGTCTTCAGGGGATTCGCAATATAGCTCGATGCCGTTGCCTTCGGGGTCATCAAGGTAGGTGGTCTTGGTCATGATGTGGTCGGTGGGATGGTTGCGATATTTCAACGCGTACAACCGCGCCATCGCAATGGCGAGTTCACGGCGGTTGGGGAACAGCGCCGCAAAGTGATACAGCCCCGTTACGCCGCGATATTTTTTCAGGTTGGGTTCTTCGGTGAGGATGAGCAAATCCGCGCCGCCTGCGCCGAGGCCGGCCTTGTTTCCCTCACGCCAGTGGAGTTTGAATGCGAGCGCCTGCTGGTAGAACACGATCTGATTTTCCAGGCTGGCAACTCTCAACGAGACGTGACCAAGCGCGGTGGCGGGATGAATCGAAAATTCCTGTTGAGCGGGGGAGTCTGTTTGTGCGTTCATGCTGTACCTCTAAAATCTATTTGGAGTGCAAAGTCAGGAGACTTTGCGCTCCATTTTACATTATTAGGAGTTACGCAAGTGCTTTTTTGTCCGCTAATCTACTCCTTTAAAAAGATTAGCGTAAATTCGTGGAGATTAGTGGACTCTTTCAAGGTTTTGCGTAAATCCTGATCATCCCATTCTGGGATCATCCAAGAATTTTTACAGAACTGCCCCAGTTCGTGCCGAGCGTGCCCTGCAAAGTGATATGCAGTAACTGCATGGCTTCGATCTGGCGCGCGCGGTGCAGAGGGCCTGCGTCAATGGCGCGCATTCCGCCGTCTGTCACCAGTTGCGAGACCTTGCTCTTCGCGTCGGCGTCGTCGCCAGCGATGAAAACATCCAGTTTCTGGCCAGCCGCTTCACCCGCAACAAGCGTGCCTGCAAAGGTGGTGTTGAACGCCTTCACAACTTTTGCGCCAGCGGCAACGGCCTTCGCCAAATCTTCCGCTGAGGATGAATCAGGCGCGGTGGCGAGGCCATCGTAGGTGGAGTTCAACGGGTTGGCAATATCCACGACAACCTTGCCCGCCAGTTTCGCACCGAGTTGCTTTGCGATCTCGATGTTCGTGCCGTACCAAACGGCAAGCACAACCACATCACCGAGTTCCGCGTCGCCGAGGCTTGCGGTGGAAATCTTTGCGCCATTTTTAGCCGAGGCCTTTACATCAGCGGCTGTCTTTTCTGCCACTTCGGGATTCGCATCCACAAAAGTGACCGAGTGGCCGCCAGCCACTGCGCGGGTTCCGATACCGCGTCCCATGTTGCCTGCTCCGATAATTGTTACGTTCATTGTTTATCTCCTATTGAATTGAAATAGCTTATGAAAAGAGCGTCCAGCGCCCAATGGTTACAAACACTGCCAGCGCCAGCAATACGATGTTGACGGGAATTACGTTGAATTCCTTCTTCGGCAAATGTTCTGTGAAAATTGCCAGCAGTTGGATCAACGTAAGCCCAACCGCCGCGAGAACCGTCAGCCATGGCAGGATGCCCGTTATCAGCGGCAGAATCAGCCCCAGTGCGCCGAGCAGTTCCGAGGTCCCCACGAAGCGGATGAAAACATCCGAGCGATTCTTTGCCCAGGTCATCTGCGGGTTTTCTCGTACCTTGGCGGGCTGAAAAGCCTTCATACTCCCAGCCATCAAATACATGGCGGCGAGCAAACCTTGTATGATCCACAATGCGATATTCATCTTGACTCTCCTTGAGTTGTTTGATAATATACATCCGTTGGATAAACAACAGATGTTGTATACTTTACCAACTCAACTTCCAGTCGTCAACCAACAAAGAACTGGATTTGTTGACTAAGCAACAAAGGAGACGATATGTTGCCAACTGATGAAAAACTCGACCCCCGCGTCAAACGTACCCGAAGCCTGATTCTGGCATCCTTTGAGAGTCTCCTCGCTGAAAAAAACTTCGAGAGCATCTCTGTGCAGGATGTGACTGATAACGCGCAGGTAAACCGCGCCACCTTTTACGCCCACTTTTCCGATAAATACGCCCTGCTCGATCATTCCATCAACAAAATGTTCATGCAGGAAATCGAAAAGCGCACGTTGAACGTGTGCAGTTACAGCGCGGACAACCTGCGAAGCCTGATCCTTGCCGTGTGTGAGTTTCTTTCCCGCCTGCATACAAGCTGTGCCCAGCCGCATCATCAATTTGAATCGCTGGTTGAATCAACCATCAAAAAACAGATCTTCGACCTGCTTTCCTACTGGCTGAGAAAATCGAAAGTCCCCACCGATCTTCCCGCCACCGTCGCCACCTGGGCCATCTACGGGCTGGCCTCGCATTACAGCCACCTGAAAAAACGCCCCGCCCTCGAAAAATTCGTGGACGAAGCGTTTCCGCTGGTGGCTGTTAATTTGGAACAGTTTGCTCCATAAAATTATCGAACCTCCAAAGTTTCAACCATGTTGATACTCGATTCCAAGAGAACAAAAATCAAATTTAATCCATATACCTAGATTGTCCCATTTGTCTGATTTACAATAATGCCAATCAAACCTAAAGGAGTGAAATACAAATGTTGCCAAGTTACCTGCTTTCCCTGCGTGAAGGTATCGAAGCCGCCTTGATTGTCGGCATTTTGTTGGGGGCTGTCCGCCAGATGAAACGTACCGATCTTATTACAGTGGTCTGGCTCGGCACGTTGAGCGCGGGCGCTCTCAGCATCCTGACCGCCGTGCTGTTGACCACGTTTGGCCTTGAAATGAAAGATCCCGGCGAAGCCATTTTTGAAGGCTTCACCATGTTGATTGCAGCCGGGTTATTAACCTGGATGATCTTCTGGATGAGCCGCCAGGCGCGTTTTCTCAAAACCAACCTGGAGGCGGAAATCCACCAGGCATCCAAACTTGGACAGCGCGCCATATTTTTCGTGGCCTTCGTTGCTGTTCTGCGCGAAGGGATCGAACTGGCGCTCTTCCTGACCGCATCGGTCTTCGTTTCCACCTCGTTGCAAACCACGGTGGGGGCCTTCCTCGGGCTGGGAACGGCTATTCTGCTCGGCTGGTCGATCTTCGCCAGTACTGTCCGTCTCGATCTGCGCCGCTTTTTCCAGGTAACCGGCGTTATGCTGGTTCTGTTCGCGGCCGGGTTATTCGCGCACGGCGTACATGAATTTACCGAAGTGGGCTGGATTCCAGCCATCATCGACCCCGTCTGGGATTTCACTTCGATCATTAGCAAAGAATCAATACTGGGGCAATTGCTCAGCGCGTTGTTTGGTTATAACCCCAGCCCCACCCTAAGCGAGATGATCGCCTACGTGGCTTATTTTGTGACAATCGGCATCGGCTTGCAATGGGCAGGCCAACGGCCACGAAAAGAAGCGCAGGCACAGGCATAAGAAAAGATAATTCGCCAAACTTTATTTGGGGCGCAGATGGAAAACGCTGATTTTTGCTAATGAAAAGAAAAATGAGCGTTTTCCGCGTTTATCAGCTACTTTGCTTTTAAAACCAACTCACCCGCGAAAGATTAATGTCGGGGGTGGGTTAGTTCTTGATGTTACACAGTAGGGGCGACCTCCCACACTGGGCAACCCTCCCTTTGAGAATAAGCCTCTTGTAATGCCTGGACGGGTTGCCCCTACGGAATATCGCGTACCATCAGTTTTTAACACCAAGAATTTAATTCCTTTGCACCTTTGCGTTATACCTCAAAAGAGAGTGTGCAATCAAAGGTAGTCAGGGGAGGTAGATTGTTCGCTGGGCTGTGAACACCCCTCACCCTGCCCTCTACCCTACGGGCACACGTCCCTCAGGGAGAGGGGGGAGTCGACACGGCGAAAAGTCTTCATACTTGGGGTGAGGGAAAAGGGGAAGGCGGACAACCCTTGCATGCACACAAAAGAGACTATCTTTGTCTGTTACGAATACAGCGTAGTATAATCACGGAAACTGAATAATCTAGATATTTGTATTAAAATTTACCTATATCGGGTTATGGACAGTTTCAACCTGATTGAATATTTTTCGGAGTTTTCCCCTCGAATGAATGCCAGCCCCGCCATGCAGCGATACGCTGCGGAAATCTATCGCTTACAACAGGATCATGAGCAAGTGCCGCTTTCGACCCTGAGCCTGCATGTTGAATCATCGGCGCAGGCAACTGCCAGCATGGTGAAACGCCTGCAAAAGCATGGCTACCTCGCGCATGAACCCTACCGCGGAGTGGCGCTTACCCCTGCTGGCGAACAAATCGCCATGCCCTCCCTGCGCCGCCACCGCCTGACGGAAGTCTTTCTCGTCAAAGTAATGAGATACGATTGGGCAACCGCCCACGAACTGGCAGATACCTTCGAGCGCGGCATCAATGACCGGCTCGAAGACCGCATGGATGAACTCGCCGAGTATCCCACCCGCTGTCCACACGGAGAACCGATCCCTTCCAAAGATGGCGTCATGCCGCGTGTGGATGACATACCCCTGATAGACATCCCCTCCGGTTCAGAGTGTGTCATCAGCCGCGTCCGCACCCATGATCTTGAAAAACTAACCTACATCGGCGAACTTGGCCTTGTGCCAGGTATTGAATTTCATTTGCTGAGTTGCGCGCCGTTCAAAGGTCCCCTGCGCTTGAAGATGAAAATGCACGATCACCTCATTGGCTACGAACTAGCCTGTTCCCTGTGGGTGAAAGTGATCAAAAAAGGCGCTGGAAACAAACTTCCCCCGAAATAACTCGGGGGAAGTTTGTTTATCTACTATCTTCATGTTGTTGTTCGGGTACTCGTTACTCATCACTTATTTACTTCCCACCTCAACGCATTCTTGAAATTCAAGAATGCGTTTTCTTCAGAGGGGTCTGCACCGTAGGCCATGGCAAGGTAATACGCCATGTAATCGCCGAAGATGATCAACGTCCACAAATGAGCGATGATTGATTCGCCGCGCGCGTCGATTACGTCCGTGTTCAGGGCTTCGAGCATAAAGGCCTGGCGCATCAAATCCGAGCGCAGGCGGTTGCGTGGATGGTCGCTGGGCGCGCGCATGAACAACGTCATCGTGTGGGCGTTGAGCGTGGGGTTCGGGTTGAGGGTGGCGATGAGGGTGTTGTGCGTGGCTTCGGGGATGATCTCGAAGTTCGCGCCCGCTTTGGCAAGCTGGTTGATCTGCGTCTTCCAGCGGCGAGCAACGGGGGCGAGATTCTCTGTGCTGACAAACGTAACCCACCGCCCCACCAGTTGGCCTGCGTAGCGTTTGGCTGGATTCTTCGCGGCGATCACATCTGCGGTGATGTGTTGTTGCGAGCGTTTCATCATGGCGATGGCTTCGGCCACGTCTTTTGCGGGGTCGGGGATGAGGTTGAGGCGGGTAAGCAAGGCGAGCAGGAAAGCAAATGGGTAGGCGATTGCGGCGGTGTCTACGACGCCTTTGCTGTCGAATGTCCACGCGGGGATATTTTTTTCAGCGGCGCGTTTGGCAAGCTCGCCGCCAGTGGAGATGACGAGGAGACTGCATTTATTTTCTTGCGCGGATTCAAACGCATCCAATACTTCTTCGGAGTTGCCAGAGTGTGAAATGCAGACAACGAGAGTCTGGAGTCCGTTGGCAGAGGCGGGGATGCCGTAGCCGCGGTGGACTGTGACGGGGAGGCGAATGTTCGAGGAAACAGAGGCAACTGTCAGTTCGGCGGCGAGCGCGGAGTCTCCCATCCCAGCGATGACGATGTTTTGGATGTTCACAAAAACTGGCAGAGTTTGATTCTGTCCCAATTCCCATGCAGTTTGTAATTGACTCGGCAGGCCGTCAATTTGGGCGAGCATGTTTTGGGTGTCTATTTTTTTGAAGAGGTCGAGATCGTCCAGGTTCATAATCAATAATCCTTAAACACAAAGGACACGAAGGACACCAAGTAAAAAAACTTTGTGACCGTTGCGCCCTTCGTATTTAAATTCTTAACTCGCGTCCTTGATAAATTTCGTCAGGTCTTTCTTCAGCGCTTTAAGCGAAGGCAGGTGGACGTACATCATGTGGCCTGCGTCGTAATAGGACATGCTGATATTTTTGCGGAGCGACTCATCAAGGCCGAGATGATCGAAGGTGTATTCGGTGGCGGAGTAGGGCGTGCCGAGATCGAAATAACCGTTGGCGACGAAGACCTTGAGATATTTGTTGAAGGTCATGGCGCTGCGCAGGGTTTCAGCGACGTTGACATATTGATTTTGAAAATAGCCATACGACCAGTTCATCCAAACTTTTTCGCTGAGGATTTCGTACGGCAGGTCGGTTTCAAATTTTAGTTCAGTGCGGATGTAATCGTTGAAGGCCGCTGTGTATGGACCTGCGACCTGCGCGAAGAGCGGATCGTATTCATACGTTTCGGTGACGCCGATACGGTCGATGCCCGTGTAACGGCTGTCCAGTCGTCCGACGGTTTTTCCACGCTCGCGCAGGAGTTCTTTGAAATAATGGCGGTCGAGGATTCGCAAGTCACTGCGCTGGATGAATTCCTGCGAGATGCCGGTGTAGCGTGAAAGTTTTTCAACGATGATGGCGCGTTCTTCGGCTGTGAGCGATGCGCCTTTGAGCAAGGCAGTTGCATACTCTCCCTTTGCAAATTCTTCGGCTTCTTTGAGAACGGTTTGCAATGGCGCTTTGAAGCTCAACTTGCCGTGATACCAGGCGGTCGCCGCATAGGCGGGCAGGAAGAGGATATACGGCAGGTCGTTGTTGAGGTTGAAATCGATGGTGGTGAAATCGAGCACGGCAGAGATTAGGATGAGTCCGTTCAGCAACATGCCGTGACGATCCTGCAAATAGCCAGAGAGACCTGCCGAGCGTGTGGTTCCGTAGGATTCGCCCGCGAGGAATTTGGGCGAGAGCCAGCGGTTGTAGCGCGTGGTGTACAGGCGGATGAAATCTCCAACCGAGGCAATGTCCTTTGTGAAGGTGTGCCACTCTTTGGATTTTTCTCCTTCCACGGGACGGCTGAAACCTGTGCTCATCGGGTCGATGAAAACGAGGTCGGTGTCGTCGAGGATGGAGTATTGATTGTCGGTCAGTTTGAATGGCGGAGGAGGCAGTTCGCCTTCGTCGGTGAGGACAACGCGGCGCGGGCCGAGCACGCCCATGTGCAGCCACACAGACGAGGAGCCAGGTCCGCCGTTGAAGGAGAAGGTGATGGGGCGTTTGGATTTATCTTTCACACCGTCTTTGGTGTAGGCAGTAAAGAAAATTTGGGCGCGGGGCTTTTCGATCTCCGCATCCTTTTCCTTGTCGTTGACTTCTTCTTTGAGCACCATCGTCCCTGTGGTGACGGTGTATTTGACGGTCTTGCCGCCGATCTTGACCGAGTGTTTGGTTTCGACGAGGTTGTCTTTGGGGGTGGGTTTTTCGTCTTTTTCTTTTTTTTCTTCGGGTTTCTTGGATTCGGTTGCCATGATGAACTCCTTATTTGTTTTGATTGACCAACGCATAGATTTCTTTTTTATTCCACCCACTTGACTCTGCCAACTCAGCGGAAATTTCTTTTGCAGATTTACCTGCCTTCAATTCTTTCTTGATGGCATTCAGCAATTCCTCTTCCGCCCAAACGCTTCTTTCCTCTTTCATCTTTCCTTCAATCACCAGCGTAAATTCGCCGCGCGGGGCTTTGGATTTGAAATGTTCGATTGCGCCGCTGACTTGTCCGCGCCAGTATTCTTCGTACATCTTGGTCATTTCGCGGGCGATGCAGATGCGGCGGTCGCCGAGGACGGAGAGGATGTCTTCGAGCGAGTCTATGACGCGGTGAGGGGATTCTAAAAAGATGAGGGTGTAGGGCAAATTGGCAATTTGCTCTACGGCTTTGCGGCGTTCGCTGGATTTGTGGGGGAGGTAGCCGAGGTAGAGGAAGGAATCTGTGGGGAGGCCGGAGACTGTTAGGGCGGCGATAGGTGATGAAGGACCGGGAACAGGCCGAACGTTAAAGTCTGAGGCGAGGGCGGCTTGGACGAGTTCGTAGCCGGGGTCATTAATCGCGGGTGTCCCTGCATCGGAGACGAGGGCTACATCGCCGATGGAAAGTTTTTCGAGGATGAAATCGAGCTTGTTTAATTTGTTGTGTTCCCAGTAACTGGTGAGCGGGGTTTGGATGTTGAAGTGTTTGAGCAGGGTGCCAGTATGGCGGGTATCTTCGGCGGCGATGAGAATGGACTCGCGCAGGATTCGCAGGCCGCGTGGACTCATATCTTCCAGGTTGCCGATTGGCGTTGCGACGAGGTAGAGTGTGCCCATTGGGTTATTTTATCGCTTAAGTAAATCTTTTGGAAAATTACGAGTATCAAATTATGCGATACCCTGTATCACCCCGTTAAAAGAAAATCGGGCGTTGTTTGCGCCCGATAATTTTATTCACAGCCTTTTAGTTGGATCGGAGTTATTGTACAACCTGCGTCTTGAGGCGGTACGGATACACAACATCCGTTGGCTGAGTTGAAGGTTCCGTCTGCCGAGCATTGGGACAGGTCTTCGTTGGAGAGAACGGGAGGCGTGCAGACTTTCAAATTGATGAGGAAGAAGTTCGGCCCCGTGCAGGAAAGAATCTGTTTTCCGCCGCTGACGGCTTCCACTGTGCAGGTGGCTTGCGGGCCTGGCGCTTCAAATGTGGCGCCTTCTGGAATGGTGAGGGATGCGTAGGCCGCCCTGCGGATACAGGAAAAGTTGGTTATTTTTACTTCGGCTGTGGGGAAGGCGATATCCGCTGAACAGGCTGGAGCGAAGGAGGATACAGCCGTTTCCAGTGTTGGGACTGCGGTGAGTGTTGGCAGTTCGGTGGCGGCAGGGGCGGTGGCGGTAACGGTGGGCTGGTCGGGAACCAGTAATTGATTTCGCAGGAGGAAGAACCCGATGATCGCCACCAATAGAACGATGCCAACGATAGCCAGCCCGGTCTTGCCGCGTGAGGCGGGTGCGGTGGTGGTGTTGAACGCTCCGCGTTTGCCGAGGCCGGTATTGGAGCCGTAGGTGATGTTGCCCTCACTGCCGAAGGCAAGCAGGTTCAAGGCCTTCGCCAGGTCTATTGTGGTGGCGTAGCGCTGGGTCTTGTCTTTTGCCAGCGCGGTTTTGATGATGTTGTCCACTTCATGCGGCAGGGTGGGGAGAATGTTCAAAATCTCGGGCACGGGTTCGGTGATGTGTTTGACGACCACGCCCATGGGAGTATCTGCGCTGTAGGGTTGTTGGCCGCTCAACATTTGGTAGACGATTACGCCCAGGCCGTAGACGTCGCTTCGGCTGTCGATCTCACTCCCCTGGGCCTGTTCGGGACTCATATAGGCAGGCGTGCCGATGACGCCGCTTCCGGTCAACCCGCCGCTTGATTCTGTCAATTTGGCAACGCCAAAATCTGAGATAAAGGGATCGCCAATATCGTCGAACAGGATGTTATCGGGCTTGAGGTCGCGGTGGATGATGCCTTTTCTGTGGGAGTAGGCAAGCCCCTGCGCGATCTTTTCGATGATGCGCGCAGTATCCTGAATGGAGAATTTCCCTTTTTCTATTCCATCGGAAAGGGAGCCGCCATTCATATAGCGCATGACAAAATACGGCTGTCCATCTTCATCCCCCACATCGTACACCGGCACAATGGCTGGATGTTCGAGCGCGGCGACCATTTTGATCTCGCGTTCAAAGCGTGAACGGAACTGCGGGTCGTGGAGCATTTCACGCGGCAACACCTTGACGGCAACTTCGCGGTCAAAGCTTGGGTCGAATGCGCGATAAACCGTTGCCATGCCGCCGCGGCCCAACTCTGATTTCACAATGTAGCGTCCAATTTTTTCAGGGATTGCCATGTGCGCAAGTATAAACCACATTAATATCATGGCGCAAGGAAAGGCGAAAGGCAATGATGTTGTTAGGTTTCCCGCGCTCTGTTTGTTGCGCAGAGTTCTCTGTGGCTAACGTACGCAGTTTTTAGAAAATGCGCGTATTTTCTCTCACCCTGGCCCTCTACCTTAACGGGCACACGTCCCGAAGGGGAAGGGTTGGGGAAAGTGCCCGTTAGGGTATGAGGGCGCGTAAGGCAAGTTATTAATCTGCGGCGGCTTGAGCGGTGTGAATGGATGCGGTTTGAGTTTGGGTCATGGCGCGGTAGCCGGCCCAGATCAGAGAGATGCCAATGAGCTCGGTGACGAACAACACCTCCACATAGCCAAAACGGGTGAAGGAGCCGCCAATACCAGGGAGCAGACCGCCGATGGCGATCAGCCAGTTTCCGAGCACACGGCTTCCGTTATTTAATTTACGGGCATATTGAATGGCCGACCAGGCCGCGCCGCCCACCAGAAATATCATGGCGTAGGTGTTTGGCAAAATCGAAAACATGCGCGCCCAGGTCCATGTCATTACCTTGCCGGTCAATCGGGTTGGGTCCACCAGCGACATATCCACCGGCGCGAGGAGGATGGCAATCGAAGCGACTGCAATATAAACGATGAAGAACCATGCCAGAATATCGGCGGTTTTTTTCTTGAGCAGGAGGTACACTGTCCCTTGCGCGAGGGGGAATGCGCCAAGCAGAGCGCCTGAAATGTACCAGGCTTTCATATTGAAGACGCTCCAGCCAATCAGCACATTAATGGATTCGGTCAGCGTGCCGATGCCGAAACAGAAAGCGCCAATCGTCCACCACATCAAATATTTTGCTTCCGGTTTGCGCTGCCAGTGTTTGTACAACGCCGCCGTAAACGAGAACGAAATAACGGTCGTGAGAATGGGAATGTAGTGCGTGATGTTTTGCATGAAAAACTCCTTTTTGTCATTGCGGGACGGATGGAAAATAAAATGTGTACTACCGTTTTTAACGGGAAACCATTCTTCACCACAAAGTACACAAAGGTCACGAAGGGAAAATGCTTGTAAAATCAGCCATCCTTCCCCCCCTTTGTGTACTTCGTGCCCTTCGTGTTTAGGCTCTTTCCCGTTAATTACGGGAGAGCCATAAAATACCAATCTCAACGACTGGCATTTCCAAGGGACTCATAAGTTTGCAGAAGGCTGATCAATATTTGATCGGTGAAGGTGTGTATCTTCGAATACATTTGCGAGGCCTGCGAAGCGGGTACTTTTGCATCGCCATACACCTTGATGACCGATTCGATCAGCGAGTCGCGGAAAAATAAAAAGGCTTTGGCGGCATCCACGTAACTCAGGTTGTACCGCCGCGCGCGCGATGCGTACTCGTACCCAATGGCATACGCCTCGGTGGCGGCCTCCTCATCGTTGGCAGAGACATAATTCATCAGGCCGTGGAACAACGAGCGCGCGCTCATACGGTATTGCATACGCGCCTCCTCATCCAATTTTTGATACCAGGACTCAGCCCGCAGGGTTCCCTCCGATATTTGCATACGGACATTTCGGATGACTTCCTGCATCATTTTCTCCGGCTCGATCTCTCTGGACTTTTGGCTTGATTCGGCCCAAAGGGAGATTTCACTACGCTTATAGCGGCGATGCCCACCCTGTGTCTTGTGGACGGGCAGTACGCCCTTGTCAGACCAGAGCCTGACGGTGCTGGGATGCACGCCCAAAATTTTTGCCGCGTCGCTGAGGGAGAGCCATTCGTCTGTCATGGGTTACTCTGCCGCGAGGGCTACCTTCTCTGCAAAAGACGGGTCATGCGCCTGCTTTTGGAATGCGCCGACATCAATGCGGTACAGCATGATCGCGGCGATGAACAACATCAGCGCTTCGATGCTGAATACGACGAGGTATCCATTCAACGCACTGCCTGTGATGTGTGTGGCGAAATCGGCAACCACGCCCGCCATCAGCAAGCCTGTCAAACGTGAGAGGCCGTTCGAGAAGCCCCATGCGCCGATGTACAAACCTACTTTTTCAGGGACGGTCAGGTCGAACATCAGCGAGAGGTTGGCGACGGTGGAAAGCCCCGTGCCAAAGCCGAGCAGGGTAATGCCAAGGTAAAAAACGGATTTGCTGGCGACGAGTCCGCTGAGGGTGATGGTTAAAAATCCAAGCAATGCGCCGAGGTTGCCAGACTGGGCAACATACTTCTTTTTTACGCGTCCTTCGAGCAGGCCTGCAACGATAAAAGCGGCCAGCGTAAATGTACTGCTGATGGATACGATGCGCGAAGTCTGTTCGAGGGTCATGCCGAAGGCCTGGGCGCCGAAGGGTTCGAGGAGCACATCCTGGCCGAGGATGGCGGCGAGCAGGAGCAGGAGGTAGACGAAGAAAATCCTGGCGACGGGGTTGGCGGTGATGGCGGAGGTCATCTCTTTGAGGGTGTATGTCTCGCTGTGTGGACTTAGGTTCGCGGTTCTGCTAAGGCGTGGCTCAAGCCTGAAGAGGCCGAGCAGGCCCAGGGTTAGGGCGGAGGCGGCGACGGTGATGAATGCACGGGAGAGCGCGGCGGGGTCGTATGTCGTCACCATGCGGCTCAAGCTGATGCCCGTCGCAATCAAACCAATGACCATGATCGTGAACATGGTGGCTATGGTTTTGCCGCGCTCTTTTTCGCCGGAGAGTTCGGAGGCGAGGGAGAGGTAGGAAACGGCGGAAAGGTTGTAGCCCATGCCCCATGCGCCGAAGGCGAGGATGCCCGCGATGATACCGAGGGTGTAATTTTGGCTGATGAGGATGGCGACTTGCGGCGAGACGGCTACACCCAGCACGCAGAGAATTAAGCCTGCGAAGATGTAGGGACTGCGGTGGAAGCCTGCAATTGGGTGACGGTCTGAAAATGAGCCGATGGCAACCTGGATGGGTGCGAGTAAATAGGGGAAGATGGCGAGGATGGTGAAGAGAGTCTTTGATATGCCGAGGTCGAAAATCATGACGCGGTTGAGGGTGCTGTTGATGGGGACGAGGGTGATGGCAATGGCGGTGTGAATGAGGGCGAGTTGGAGGCGTTTGATGAGCATGGATACCTTTGGCGGGGTTGTTAAATGATGCAAGGGCGTTCTGCACGCCCTCGCCTCTGATGGTGAAATTTTACTTTTTAGGGCGGATTGGTCAATGTAGGTTTATGTAGAATTTTACTAGAGGTTTATGAGCAGTTCAGTGTGGTTTTTTGAAATTTTCTATCATTGAATTGTACGTTTCCATAAGCTGTGGGGCGGGGTCATGCCCGCCAAAGGTAAGGAAAACTTTAAAAGCAGAGTCTCCGCGGCGGTCATAGAATTGAAAACTCAGCGCCTCGCGCCCATCGGTGTGGCTGGGTTTGCGGAATGCAAATACAGAATCCAACTCCCAGCTGCGGATGTGCATATCAAGCGATTTGCTTTGCACATTGAAGAATCCATCGGTATTGCTGAATTTTCCGAATTGGCCGAAGGCTTCGAGGGTGGCGGCTCCGTTGGATACGATCACATGCACGCTGCCGAGTTTTTCAAAAGAGCGGATGATCTCCTCCCAGCGGGAAGCATCCAACTCGTGGGCAATATCACCTTCAAGGGAGCGGATGACTTCCACTTCGGGCACGCGCATCTTTCTGGCGACCATGAGAGTCATCTGCTTTCGATCGGCATTGAACTCGTCCCGGATAATTTGGTGGTTAAAAGTAGTGTCTGTTTGAAACATTCCAGTTCTCCATAATAAATAGATTTTTTAAAGTTTTTCGAGTATATGTAGGTCGCCAGCGTTAATCCAGATAGACGTATGAGCTTTGTCTTAGTTGTTTGCAAAACCGATTTTCAACATGGTTGATATACTCCCAGTTTTTCCAGGTTCTACGAGAGCCTACTCCCCTTTTCTTAAAACTGTCGGGTAGCTAGTTGCTTATTACTTGTTGCTTATTACTCGTCACTTTTACCTGCTTCCCATTTTCCTGTTTACATTTATACTTCCCCCATGTTCATCACTCTCGAAGGCCCCGAAGGCTCTGGCAAGACATCGCACATCCCGCATCTCGTGGAATACCTGCGCGAGCATGGACACGTGGTATTCCCGACCCGTGAACCGGGCGGCACCTCCATCAGCGAGCAGATCCGCGATATTTTGCATGATTTGAAGAACGCTGAAATGCATCCGCGTGCAGAGACTCTGCTTTACCAGGCGGCGCGCGCCCAGATCGTGGAGCAGGTGATTAAGCCGCGGTTGGAAGTTGGGGAGATCGTCATTTCAGATCGCTACTTTGACTCGACCATCGCCTATCAAGGCTATGGGCATCAGCAGGATTTGGAACAAGTCCGCGCTTTGGTGAAATATGCAACGGGCGGGTTGACTCCTGACCTGACGATTCTGCTCGACCTCGATGTGGAAGTTGGACTCAAACGAAAGAAACAAAATGATTCCGAATGGAATCGCATGGATGATCACGAAGTGAAGTTCTACGAACGTGTCCGCGCGGGGTATTTGGAGATGGTCAAGCAGGAAGCGCAGAGATGGGTGGTGGTTAATTCGGACCAGAAGTGGGAGTCAGTGCAGGAAGAGTTGAAGAGGGTGATTGTTGGAAAGTTACAAGTTGCAGGTTGAAAGTTTATTACTGTATAATATTTTCAATGAACACAGCCAGCGAGATCGTCCAAAAGTGCAAAGAAGTCCTTGCCAGACAATATGGCGAGAGGCTTAAGGGTGTGATTCTCTACGGATCCATGGCGCGGGGAGATAATACAACATCAAGCGATATTGATTTGCTGGTTCTGCTGGATCAGCCTTTGGATTACTTCATGGAGCTTCGTCAACTTGTGAATGTGTTGTACCCAATTCAACTTGAATCTGAACAGTTGATTTCTGCAAAGCCAGTTTCATTTAAAGATTTCGAGTTAGGCACTGTTTCGTTGTATCGAAATGCGCGGCGGGAAGGAGTAGCTGTTTAATGAAAGATAGCTCCGGCGAAATTTCCGCCAATTTACAAAGGGCGGAAACAAATCTGCAAGCCGCAAAAGACTTAATAGACAAGGACTACTTTGATATTGCAGCAGCCCGAGCTTATTATGCCGCTTTTTATGCGGCAAGCGCTTTGTTATTAAGTCAGGATATCGACACAAGCAAACACAGCGGCGTCATCACATTGATTCATCAGCATTTTGTAAAAACGGGGAAGCTCGATAAAGAACAAGGAAAGAACCTAAATTGGCTTTTTGAAATTCGCGGCGTTGGAGATTACGGGGTCAGTGTCCATGTTGCATCAGGAGAAGCCTATTTGGCAGTTCAGGTTGCGGAAAGATTTCTAAATTCTACAAAACAAATTCTTGGATAAACAAAAGTAAAACAAGCGCAGTCTGTGGTTAGGCAGGCGGACTTTCTTGTGCCATATTTTGATACAATCTCTTCCATGCCTCCCATTAATCTTCATCTCTTTTCCACTCCAGGCCGAAATGACATTAGTGACATCGTCGAAGTCAGCCGTCCGTATCTCGAAGGTAAAGATGAACCCGTCGTCGCGTATCTGCCATTGGCATCTCTGTATGCAGAACGCTGGTTTGGGCAGAGCGAGGAAGCATTCAAAGGTCTGGCGCGCCTGCAAATGGTCAGCACTGAGTTGATGCATCAGAGAGAGATCGAAGATGTTTTAAGGGATGCGTCTCTGGTTTATATCCCCGGCGGGAATACGTTTCTCCTCAATCATCGGTTGCATATCAGCGGGGCGGCGCTTTATTTGAAAAAGAAGATTCAAGCGGGGTTGCCGCTGGTTGGTTTCAGCGCAGGTGCAATTGTGTGCGGGCCAAACATCCTTACTTCAAAGGATATGAATACGGTGGGCACATCCTTTTTTGACGGTTTGAACGTCACACCGTTCAACTTCTCGCCGCATTATCCATTGGACAGTTACGGTCAATCCGTAAAAGACGAGTGGCTTTCAGATTATCACTTCTTCCATGACAACCCTGTTATCATGCTGACAGACGGAGCGTATGTGAGCATGGAGGGAAAGAAGACCACCCTTGTCCGCGGCGAAGCGTATATCTTGCGCAAGGATCAGGAAAAGGAAAAACTTGAAGAAGGCAAGTTGATCGTTTTATAGGAGAAACAACATGACCGAAGAACAATGGATGCCCGGTAATAAAAAAGAATTAATCTCCGCCATAGAGCGGGAGTGGAAACTTTTATTGGAAGCGGCGGAAAAATTGACAGACCAGCAAATGACCACGCCTGATTCGGGCGGATGGTCACCCAAAGACAACCTTGCGCATCTTACCGAATGGTTGAACATCCTGATGGGCTATCACATGGACAAACGCCCGGTGCATGAAGTGATTGGCGTTTTGGAAGAAGTGACAAAGGATTGGAGCGTGGAAGCCATCAACCCTGTGCTTTTCGAACGCAACAAAAACCGTCCGCGTGGCGAAGTGTTGGATGGGTTGAAGCAGGCCTACGGGAGTCTGATCGCGAAACTCGAATCCACGAGCTTTGAAGACCTGCTCAAACCGCGTCATGCAGACGACCCTGAAAAGCGTCCGCTGTTGTTGTGGGTGATCGGCGACACAGCAGATCATTTTCTGGAACACCGCGAAACCATTGCAAGAGGAATCAAAGAGAACTAACATGACCGCCGACTCTGAAAAAGATATTAAATACCTCAAAGCCATTGGCCGTGTAGTTGCGCTGGCTTTGAAAAAAATGATGAAGCAAGCCAGGCCCGGCATGACCACCGCCGAACTGGATACCATTGGCAAAGAGTTTCTTGAAAAAGAAGGCGCAAGCTCCGCGCCGCAAGCCATGTATAAATTTCCCGGCGCAACCTGCATCAGCATTGCTCCCGTTATCGCGCACGGCATTCCCAATGATCATGTGCTGTGCGAAGGCGAGTTGATCAACATCGATGTTTCGGCTGAGATGGACGGTTATTTTTCAGACACCGGCGCTTCGATGGTTATTGCAAAGCATATTCCCGAATACGAGAAAATGCTCGAAGCCACCCGCTCTGCGCTGAACAAGGCCGTCCATGCCGCCGTAGCGGGACAGCCGCTCAACATCATCGGCAAGACCATTCACGAGGAAGCAAAGCGAAATGGATATGGCATCATCTACGAGTTGACGGGTCACGGCATTGGGCGACATCTGCACGAGGAACCATCTGCGGTGCATAATTTCTTTAAAGCAGATGAACGCCTCATTCTTAACGAAGGGCTGGTTCTGGCCATCGAGCCTTTCCTCACCACCGGCAGGGGACGCGTTGTCGAAAAGAAAGATGGCTGGTCCTTGCAGACGGTGGATAAAACCATGGCCGCGCAGTTCGAGCACACGATCATCGTCACGAAGAACGAGCCGATCATTTTGACGTTGGCATGACTGCGTTTAATCCTCTTTCAACCATCTCTTCACCGCTTCGTGCGGGTGTTCGTACTTTTCCATTTCGTTCAATAATTCCGTGGGTTCGATTTCGCAGAATACGGCTTTGCGATGTTCTGCGAAAATGAAGCCTTCCGCGACAGCATGATCCATTGCCGCGAGCAGGGGATCGTAATAATTTTTCACGTTCAACAACCCCACAGGTTTTTCGTGTGCGCCGGTCTGCGCCCAGGTGATGGTCTCGAAGAGTTCGTCCCATGTGCCATAGCCGCCGGGCAGGGCAATGTAGCCGTCCGCGAGTTCGTGCATCCGCGCTTTGCGTGCGTGCATGTCGGGGGCAACGTCCAAGCGGGTGAGAGCGGTGTGCGCGAGCGCGGGCGTATTCATGGAGGGGATGATAACGCCGATGACCTCGCCGCCCGCGGATAAGGCTCCGTTTGCCACTTCGCCCATCAGGCCTGTCTTGCCGCCGCCGTAGACAAGGCGGATGCCTCTCTCAGCGAGGGTGATGCCCATGTTGCAGGCGGCAGTTTTATAGTCGGCGTGAACCGAGTCGGATGATCCGCAAAAAACACATATTGATTTCATGGCTTTCTCATCCTTTCTTTTTAGAATCAATAAATCACGATTCTGGAGTCGATCAGCTTGCTAATCGGTATTTCAGGCAACATACCCTATCGGGCACACGAACTGCCTGACTCCAGAGTCTTTCGTGAACTACTGAGAATGGTTTTTGATCAGAGACCAAAGTCTGGAGACTTTGGTCTCCTTTAAACTCAGGTTAGAGTTACGTAAGTATAACCTTTGGACGCTTGACTCACACCCTGCGCAGGGATGAAAATAGCAGGATGGAATACAAAGACTATTACAAAATCCTCGGCGTGGACCGCAAAGCCAGTGCGGACGATATTCGCTCGGCGTATCGCAAGCTGGCTGTGAAATATCATCCCGATAAAAACCCCGGGGATAAAAAGGCCGAGGATAAATTCAAGGATATCAACGAGGCGTACCAGGTTTTGAGCGACGAGCAAAAACGCGCGCGCTACAACCAGTTGGGCAGCGCCTACTCCAACTTTCAGACGAGAGGCGGCAGGCCGGGTGATTTTCAATGGGATGATTGGTTTCAGCAGGGCGCAGGTCAGCGCGGCAATGTGGACGATGTCTTCGGCGGCGGGGGCGCGACCTTCTCTGATTTCTTCCGCACCATTTTTGGGGAGGCGGTTCGTTCCTCGGCGCGCGGACAGCAACAGCAGATGCAGGAGAACGGGTATCAGCAGGATTTGACGATCAGCTTTCAAGAGGCGTATGAAGGCACGATGCGCCAGTTGCAAACGAACGCGCGCAAGTTACAGGTGCGCATCCCTGCCGGGGTGAAGACGGGTTCCAAAGTGCGGGTGGCAGGCGCGGGACCGGAAGGAACCGATCTTTATCTGGTCGTGCATGTCGAGGATGAGAATCGCTTCGAGCGGGAAGGAAGCAACTTAACCACAACATCCACCGTAAGCATTTTTACTTTGATCCTCGGCGGCGAAGCGGAAGTGGATACGCCAAATGGAAAGATCAAATTAAATATTCCCGCAGGCACGCAGACAGACCAGGTCTTTCGGCTGGCAGGGCGCGGGATGCCGCACCTGAAAAGCCCCGGCACGAAAGGCGACCTGTTCGTGAAATTGAAAGTGCAAATTCCAAAATACCTGTCGTCGAAACAGATAGAACTGATCGAAGAAGCATCCCGTATAAAATTTTAAAGTTTTCAGGAGTAGGCATGAAAATAAAACGAAGCATTCTTGCTTTCATGGTTTTGACATTGGCGGCGCTGGCTTGTCTGAGCCCCATCCCTGCCGCACAGCCGCCCGCTGTTCAGCCCGTTCCAACGCTTGCGGCTCCCGCCGTTGCGAATGTTGCGAACCCATCCTCACAGCAGGAAAGCCTGGTGGCGTTGTATGAAAATGTGAGCGCGGGCACGGTTGCGATTTTGACAGACCTCGGTTCGGGTTCGGGTTTTGTGTATGATGGGCAGGGGCACATCGTCACAAACTTCCATGTGATCGAAGGCGCGAACATCATCGAAGTCCGCTTCACTTCCGGGTTCATGGCGTATGGAACAGTGATTGGGACGGATACCGATTCGGATGTGGCCATCGTAAAAGTGGATGCGCCCGCGGAGGAGCTTCGTCCCCTGCCGCTCGGCGATTCAGACTCACTGAAAGTTGGTCAGACCGTAATAGCCATTGGCAACCCCTTTGGGCTTGACACTACCATGACGGTCGGCATTATTTCTGCGCTGGGCCGCACATTGGATTCGGCTCACGCATCCCCGGATGGAAACCCATTCACCGCGGGAGACATCATCCAAACGGATGCGGCCATCAACCCCGGCAACTCCGGCGGCCCGCTCTTCAACATCAACGGGGAAGTGGTCGGCATCAACCGCGCCATCCGCACCACGAATTTCACCGATAGCGGCGAGCCTGTCAACTCTGGCATTGGGTTTGCGATCTCCATCAACATGGTCAAACGGGTTACGCCTGTGTTGATCGAGAAGGGCAAATATGATTATCCGTTCCTCGGAATTTCTTCGATGGATTCGCTCAGCCTTGAAATGATTGAAGCGCTCGGCCTCAAATCCTACACCGGCGCGTATGTGACCAGTGTTGTGCCCGGCGGCCCGGCCGACAAGGCGGGAATTGTTGCAGGCGAAAAATCCACATCCCTCCCCGGCCTGTTCGCTGGCGGCGACTTGATCATCGCCATCGACGGCCACGAAGCCCGCACCTTCGATGAAATGCTGGCCTATCTCATCACCCATAAATCCCCCGGCGATACGGTCGTGCTGACCGTCCTGCGCGGGGAAGAGAAAGTGGATGTGAGCATTACGCTGGATAAGAGGCCGTAACTTTTTTACCGCGAAAAGCGCGAAGTAAAAAAAGACCTCCGAGTTCTTCAAGAACTCGGAGGTCTGCTTTTACCCAAACCGCTCTTCCCGTCCCCATCCGCCGCAATTTGAGGTTTAAAAGATTCGCTTATTGTATCTGAGATATTTACCTGCGCCGCCTAATTCTGCGCCGGCTTGCAGGCTCATAAAACTTTGAAGGCCAGTTTCCTCTTCAATTTCTGGAATTTCCAACGGTTCCGGCGTGGCTCCGGGGATAGATGGAGTTTCCGAAGGAGTAGGAGTTTCTAATTCAGGGTTTTCTCCTTGCGCAAATGCGGGCGGTAATAGAAATGTAAGGGAGATAAATGTGGCAAAGAGAAAAGCCATTCCCATCCATTTGAATAGATTGCGTTGTGCGTTCATGTCATCCTCCTGTTTTCATAGTGAAGTTGTTAGGGCAAATTTAATTTTAATATCGGGCTGGGAACATAATAAATTGAGCTAACTCCCGGAAAACTGAGCAAATAGTAACCTGCCCCCTGTGCAACGACTGCACTTTCATCATAATACCAGCCTTTAAAATACCCTCCCATGAATCGCCCTCCTGTGTATTCGCGGTCTACAATTGAAAAATTTGTTCCCGAAAAATAAATACCATCATTGCGTACGACATACTTATCTGTCGGAGAAGAAATGTTGGTATGATAAAGTCCAAGATATATTATTTCATAATCCATATTAAAATTTTTTGTGAGTCGTACTAGCCCATCAGCAAAATCGGCCCCAATTGCAAACCCAGAAAAAACAACCCTGCCATTTGGGTTTGTGCGAAAATCAGATGAAAGGGCGATTAAGGTGTTTTTTGAATGATGTATGTAAATATATTGAGCAGATTGAATATAAGCATAGTTTTTCGGGTCAAATTTGCCACCTTCCAAGCGAGGGAGAGTATCAAGGTCGAGTAATTCGTATCGTTTTCCATCGGTTAAATCTAAAATGTAATGAGGGCGGTAACCTGCCTTCTCTGGACGCATCAAATTTCCTTCCAGCCAGGCCAAATCCGAACTAAGAAAAACCCCTTTTTTTAACAAAAGCGGGTCATTGGGAACTTTTCTTTTTTCTCCCGTGCGTAAATCCAACAAATACATCTTGCCAGTTCGCACCTCATGCACAAATAATACTTCTCCACCCGGTACGCCTGTTGCAATTGGATGCTTGCAAGCAGAAACAAGCACTTCGGTATTGGGGGGACGAAAATTATCTTGTGCAGAACACAATGCCAGTGATGTTAAATTGCAACATAACAGCATAAAAAAGACGATACCAAGTATGTATCGAAGAGGTTTATTTTCTTTGAGTTTTTTCATATTCATTAACCTCCCTTGAATTTTGTTTCTTGCAATTTGTAAGACATATTCCACTCCTTTGTTTTGTCTATGTGAATTTTATGGCATGAGTTGGGTTTGAGTCAAGAGAAAATTTATCGCAAATCGCAAGAGGCTTGCAAGATTCTCTTTCTGTATCTGAAATATTTACCTGTGCTGCCCAGTCCCCGCCTAATTCTGCTCCAGCTTGCAGGCTCATAAAGCTTTGAAAACCAGATCCCTCTTTAATTTCAGGAATTTCCAATGACTCAGGCGTAGCTTCGGGGACAGACGGATCTGTAGAAGGTATGGGTGTTTCTGCCTTAGGGTTTCCTTCTTGTGCCAGCACAGGTGGTAATAGAAATGTAAAGGAGATAAATATGGCAAAGAGAAGAGCCATTCCGATCCATTTCAAACTTGTATACTGCGATTTCATGTAATCCTCCTGTTTCCTTTTTTATTCTGTACGGCGTAGCGTTTGCCAGTAATAAGAGCAAAAGTTCGATTACTAATCTGAATACCTGTTAATGAGATGTTTTATGGCGCGGGTAGGCGCAGTTTGAGAACAGGGCGAGGGAATGGAAAATGTGAGCCGGTTAGGGAGCCGCTAATCAAAAAATATCCTGGCTCCGCAAAGACCACCCCGCTTTCGTCGTAATACCAACTTCTGAAATAAAAACCCATATCACGATTTACAACTAGCGTGCTGGTTCCTAAAAGGTAAATGCCGTCGCCACGGACAATGTACTTTCTTGTTGGTGAGGGAACATCTGCGTAATAGAGTGAGAAATCCACGATCTCATAGTCTACTTCCAAATCTTTCATTAATTTCTCAAGCAATTTGCTATTCTCAGAGCTTAAACTCACTGAACCTAATGAAGCTTGAGGAAGGATTACATTTTTCTCAGGATGTTGACGGAAATTAGGCGCTAAAGCAATCAGCCGATTCTCTGTATGGTAAATAAAAACCTGTTCAGCGTCAGTAAAATACCGCAAAAAAATTGGGTTGAGTTCGCCATTTTCAAATAAGTTGTTTGGAGGTTTCCACTTTAGATCAACCAATTTGTAACGTTGGCCATTAGTCAAATCCAAAATGTAATGAGGTCGATAATTAAGATTATCTGGCCCTACTAAACTACCTTCTAGCCAAACTAGTTCCGGGCTTAAAAATATTCCTTTTTCAAGTAAAAGTGGGTCACTAGGGATATGTCTCTTTTCTCTGGTACGCAAATCCAACAGATACATCTTGTCTGTAAGTCCCTCATAGACAAATAGCGCCTCTCCACCAGGTACTCCTCGAACAATAGGACTCTTACAGGCAGAGACCAGTATTTCGGTGTTAGGTGGACGAAAAATATCTTCCTTCAAACATAGTGGCCAATATAGCAGTGACGGCCAGTTGAAACACATTAATACCAGCAGAGCAACTGCAAGTATTTTTATGAGGGTTTTTCTTTCTTGGAATGTTTTCATGATTTGTTACCTCCCTTCAAGTTGATGTCTGTCGTATTTTAGATTTGTAAGACATATTTCCACTCCTTAATTTTGTCTAGATAATTTGTAGCTATACTTGATTTCATTGTCAAGAACATTTGTCATAAAAAATGGATGACCTGTCATGAAGACAGGTCATCTCGTTACTCATCACTCGTTACTCTCTTTTCCTCCCTTAACCGAATCTCTCCTCCCGCCAGACATCGGCGCGGTTATGATAACCGGCTTGTTCCCAGAATCCACGCTTGTCATGGGACATGAACTCCAAAGACCTCAGCCATTTCGCGCCTTTCCACAAATAGGGAGTCTCCAGGTCTTCGCGCCCGGGGATGAATCCCACCATGCCGCGCAGGGGATAGCCATGATCGGGCGTGATTGGCGCGCCGTTGAAATGCGTCGCCAGCAGGAAGTTATCCTGCAATGCCACGGAGAGCGGCAGGTTGACAGTGAATCCATATTCGGCATGTTGCATGATGTGTGTGGCGTCAGGTTTGATCTTGATCAATCCGCTCGCTACCATTGTCTTCACAGAGACGCCTTCCCATGTGGTGTCGAACTTGCTCCAGCGGGTGACGCAGTGCAAGTCCATTTTTATGGATGTGCGCGGCAGTTGGTTGAACTCGTTCCAACTCCAGCGCTTTTCCTCTTCCACCTCGCCCCAGACACGCAAGTCCCACGTGGCGGCATCAAACATGGGGACAGGCCCATAATGCAGGACGGGGAATTTCTGGGTCAACGATTGGCCGGGTGGAAGCCGCCCCTCTGCACGGACGCGGTCTTCTTCCTTGCGGCGGTCCATACCTTCGAATTGGAACATAAGTCACCTCACTTTGTAAAATGAATTCTCTACCTTACACGCAAACCCTAAAGGTCTCCTTTTCCCTCGCAGATTCCTGATTCACCGAAAAGACCTTTAGGGTTTCTTTGCAAGGAAAATGTACGGTAGCGAAAAAATGAATAATTTCAACTGCATAGATATGGGTTATGCAGGGGATGTTACCCGGAACAATATTACAAAATTCTTAACTGGCTTTACGCACACGAATTCGATGCGGAAAATTTTAACGCCAAGTCCCAAAGACGCAAAGCTTCGCGCCTTCGCACCTTTGCGTTAAATGTTTGGGTATCAAGGCTCTCCCTGTGATCTCCGTGGCGAATTCCTTTGAAACGCCCCAAGTATAGATGCAAAAAAGACGTGGGTCAAATTGCCCATGCCCGGCAAAGGGATTACCCGTATAATAAACAAAATTTTGAGGAGAAATTATGAAACAGCCAACTTTTAAACAAAAATTCCAATACTGGTTCGATAATTATATGTCACGCGGCGCGGGCGCGTTGATCGGCGGCCTTGCCGTTCTTTCCACTATTGTTATTTTTATAGCCGCCGCTGTGATTCGCATTGCGGGAATCCCCACCGACGGAGACGCCGTCCCCACCTTTGGGGAGGCGGCATGGATCAGCCTGATGCGCGCCATGGACGCCGGCAATATCGGCGGGGACAGCGGCGTCGGCCTTCGCATTGTCATGTTCGTGGTGACATTGAGCGGCATCTTTATCCTGTCCACACTCATTGGTATTTTGAGCAGCGGACTCCAAAGCCGCATTGACCAACTCCGCAAAGGCCGTTCGGCAGTTCTCGAAAACGACCACACCCTCATCCTCGGCTGGACGCCGCAAGTCTTCACCGTCATCTCGGAACTGATCCTCGCCAACGAGAGTCGCACACCTGCCCTGGCGGGCGGTGCCAGGGAAAGCGGAGCAGTCATCGTCGTTTTTGCCGACCATGATAAGGTCGAGATGGAAGATGCGATCAATGACCGCATCGAAGACACCAAGAACACCCGCATCATCTGCCGCTCCGGAAATCCCATCGACCTGAACGATCTTGAACTTGGCAGTCCGCACACTGCCCGTTCCATCATCATTCTCTCCGAAGGCGCAGACCCCGATACGCATGTCATCAAATCTGTGCTGGCGATCACCAACAACCCCAACCGCCGCGAAGCGCCGTATCACATCGTTACCCAGATTCACGATCAAAAGAATATGGACGTGGTGAAAATGCTCGGCGCGAAGGATAACGTGCAAGCCATCCTCACCACCGATCTCATCGCCCGCGTGGTTGCGCAGACCTCGCGCCAGAGCGGCCTGTCCATCGTCTACACCGAGTTGATGAACTTTGGCGGCGATGAAATTTATTTCAAGCAGGAACCCAACCTCTCGGGTAAAACCTACGGCGAAGCCATGCTTGCTTTTGAAACTTCCACGTTGATGGGCCTTCGCAAGACAGACGGCACGATCATGATGAATCCGCCGATGGACACGCGCATTCAATCCGGCGATCAGATTTTTGCGATTGCCGAAGACGATGACAAGATTCAGCTCTCGAACCTCTCCCGCATCCCGCTGGACGAAAGCCTGATTCTGCAAAATGGAAAAGCATCCAAACCCAAGCCGGAGCGCGGACTCATCCTCGGCTGGAATCGTTCGGGCGCAACCATCGTCCGCGAGTTGGATAACTACGTTGCCAAAGGCTCGGAGCTGACCGTTGTTTCGCACATTTACGATCTCGAAAAACAGATCCGCCTCGATAACAAAAAGATCGTCAATCAAAAAATGAAAGTGATGGAAGGCGACATCCGCGACCGCGCCCTGCTCGAAAAACTGCAAGTCACAGAGTATGACCATGTCATCGTGCTGGCATACAGCCACCTCGAAGTGCAGGAAGCGGATGCGATCACTTTGGTCACGCTACTGCACCTGCGCGACATCGCCGAAAAAGATGAGACCCCGTTCTCCATCATCAGCGAAATGCTCGACCTGCGCAACCGCGAACTCGCCGAAGCCGCCAAGGTGGATGACTTCATCGTCAGCGAACATCTCATCAGCCTGATGCTCGCGCAACTTTCCGAGAACGCCGAACTCATGGGCGTCTTCACCGACATCTTCGACCCCGAAGGCGCGGAAGTCTATCTCAAGCCGATTGGTGATTACGTCGCTACGGGTCAGCCTGTCAACTTCTACACCGTCACCGAGGCCGCCCGCCGCCGCGGTGAAACCGCCATTGGCTATCGCTTGATGAGCGAAAGCCGCGATGCCGAAAAAGCCTACGGCGTAAAAACCAACCCGAACAAAGCCGAGAAGGTTACGTTTGCGCCAGAAGATAAATTGGTTGTAATTTCGGAAGGTTAAGAATTCAAGTGACAGTCACCTTAAAGGTGACTGTCACTTTTTTAATCCCACAACTTCAATTCCATTTTTCATCAACGTCTCGCGCAACAACTTTGCATTCTCTGCCGCGCGCGGGTTATCGCCATGCAGGCACAACGTCTCCACCCGCACACTTCTCCCCCCAAACGAAATCCCATCTTTAATTAACCGAAGCGCATTCGACGCTACCTCTTCAGGCGATTTAATCACCGCGCCCATTTTACTGCGTGACATTAATGTGCCATCGGGATTGTACGCCCTGTCTGGGAATCCCTCGCCTGCCGCTTGAATCCCCGCCCCGACTCCCGCCTCACACAACCCTGAGCCTGCCAGCCCAACCAAAGTTAATCCCACGCTGATTCTTTTCATCGCCCGCGCAATGGCATCTGCCAGCGCACGGTCTTTCGCCGCCTGGTTGTACAACGCCCCATGCGGCTTGACGTGAGTCAACGCAACGTCTTCGTCTTTTGCGATCTCTGCCAGCGCATTAATTTGCTCAAAGACAATCGCTTCCGTTTCCTTCGCTGAGACATTCATTTCCAACCTGCCGAAGTTTTCACGATCCTTCCAGCCTGGGTGCGCGCCGATATTCACGCCGTATTTTTTTGCCAGCCTGATAGTAGCCCGCATCACATTCGCATTCCCCGCATGAAATCCACACGCAATATTCGCGGATGTGATATATGGCATGATGGCTTCGTCATTGCCAGCTTCTTCGCCCAAGTCACAATTCAAGTCTATTTTCATAATTCACCAATCCCGAAGGGATGATAGCTCTGGACTCCATCAGCTTGCTGATGGAAATTTCGGGCAGCAAGCTGCCCGACTCCAGAGTCGTAATAATCGTTTCACCCCTTCGGGGTTTTGAATGCTTTGTTCAGTTTTTGAAAATTCTCTTGCGCTTCTTCAAGCATAATTTCCCGAAATTGGATTTTACTGACCCCAGCTTCGCATTGCGCCAGCAGGGGCAGATCTGCACGGATGACATTTGCAATTTTGGGATAGCCTCCAGTGGCGGGTGAGTCTGCCATCATCACAATGGGCTGTCCATTGTCAGGGACTTGGATACTGCCCAGTGTCATGCCTTCGGAGAGCAAGTCCGCGCTGGTGGCTTGTGCAATTCCCTTCGCCGAGGACGGCGAAGGGAGCAGTTCCAGCCGATAGCCCATGCGGTCGAAGGATTTGCTCAAAGTGTATTCGCTTCCATAAAACGTTTGAACGCCCTCTTCGGTAAATCGATCTTGCTGTGGGCCAGCGATCACTTCGATTACAGGAGATTGGCTGTAGTTCATAAATTTTTCAACGGGGAAATTTCGCGCTGTGAGTTTGGCTAATTCTCTGGCTGGTTTTCCCGCTTCCAAAATATCCCCTGCGCGAATGGCAGAACCCAGCCCCCCGCGCAGATAAGTTGACTTTGAACCCAGCATGGATTGCGCCTCAAACCCGCCCGCAACCCCAAGGTACGCCCAGTTTCCGCCGCTGATTTTCTTCACCTGCACCCGCCAGCCTGCGCGGACGTAGAACGAAGTCCAGAGCGGGAAGGTCCAGATGTAGTTGACAACTTCAAAGCCTGTGCCAGTGACAGCGAGAACGCAATCACGTTTGGCACGAAACATGGCTTCACCCAAACCAATTTCGATGACAACTGCATCGGTTGAATTGTTGAGCATGGAATTTGCGGCGCGATGTGCGAACCAGTCCATGGGGCCGGAGAGGGGTACGCCGTAACTTTGCCATCCGCGCCTGCCGGAGTCTTGGAAGGTGACGAGGCCTGAAACATCCAGAACTTCAAGCATGGTCATTGGTCAAACAGCAAGCTGTTTGACTCCAGAGATTCCAGAGGGATAAATTTCACCACATCGCCTGGCGAAAATAGAAATGGAGTTTCACTGGTTGGGTCGAATAGCTTGAGCGGAGTCCAGCCGATGAGATGCCAGCCGCCAGGGGAATCGAGCGGGTAGATTCCCGTCTGCGAAGCGGCGATGGCGACTGTGCCAGCTTTTACGAGAGTGCGCGGCGTGGCGATGCGCGGCATGATGAGGCGTTCATCGAGCGTGCCCATGTATGGAAAGCCCGGCGTGAAGCCCATCATGTAGACGGTGTATTCACGTTCGCTGTGGATGCGGATCACGTCAGCGGGGGAGATGCCTTTCGAGACTGCGACAGTTTCCAGGTCAGGCCCTGAGGCGTTGCCGTATCGTACCGGGACCTCGAGCCTGCGCGGCGTCCGATGAAAGGAATCATCCAACTGAGTCATTTTGTCCCGCACCCAGTGAGCCGCTTGATCGAACGTCAGCGTGAGGGGGTCGTAGTGAATTAATAAAGTTGAATAGGCGGGGACGGTTTCGAGAATGCCGTGGATGGGGTTTTGCAAAAGCGCGTTGAGCGCATGGACACGCTGGTTGAGCGCGGGGTTGATTTCGTCACCAAGTTGGACGAGCAAAGCAGAGTCGCCAAGCGGCTTGAGCATGGTTACATGAGTTCGAAAATTGAAATGGATTCGATGTGATAGGTTTGGGGGAAGAGGTCGAAGGGGGTGACTTCTTGCAAACGATAGCCGCCGTTGATGAGTTTTGATGCATCGCGCGCGAGTGTGGACGGGTCACACGAGATGTAGGCGATGATCTGTGGTTTGATTTTTAGAATGGCATCGAGGGCGTGTTTTTCGATGCCTGCGCGCGGCGGGTCGACGATCATGTGGGACAAATTGCCAATTTGTCCTACGAAGGCATGTAATATTTCTTCGGCTGTGCCTTCGTATAATTCCACGTTGTCGAATTCGTCGAGGTTGAAGGCGAAGTCTTCGCAGGCGGATGGGGATGATTCGATGCCGATCACCTTCGCGTATTTTGGCGCGAGGAATTTACTGAACAAGCCCGCGCCGCAGTAGATGTCGAGGAGGGTAATTGGGTGATTAGTAATTGGTAATTGAGCAAGGAGGTGCTCCACCATTTTCTCTGCCATCTTTGTGTTGACCTGGAAGAAGGAAGAGGCGGAGATGCGAAAATCTTTACCGAGGACGTTGATGAAGAAATGATCCTGCCCTGCGATGATGACGGAGTGGTCTTCGTATATATGCACCACGGAAATATCGGCTTCGATTTCGATTTCGGGCGTTTCTTCGGTTTCGGATTCAAGCACGAGCATTAATTCATCGTTTTGGCCGGAGCGCAGGGAGACCCGTTCCAGATTCATTCTTGATTCAAATTGCAGTTCGTGCCAGAAGTTGTTGATGTTTGACTCAGGCAAATGGCATTCTTCGATGGCCCTCACCCTGCCCTCTCCCGAGGGGAGAGGGAAAATATAGCCGAGCTTTCCATCTTCGGTGAGGTGGAATTGAATGTGGTTGCGGTAGTTCCATTCGAGCGGGGATGCTACGGCTGGCTGGACGGGTGGGTTTTCGATCTTGCCGATACGCTGAAACTGGTCACGCAGGATTTCTGTTTTTGCTGTCAGTTGCTTTTCGTAGGGGAGATGCTGGTAGTGGCATCCACCGCACGCCCTCACCCCTGGCCCCTCTCCCAAAGAGAGAGGGGAAAAGAAGTGTTTGCATTTTGGCTGGATTCGTTCTGGCGATTTGTTTAATATCTCGATCAATTCGCCGCGGGCAAAATTTTGTTTTTGCTGGGTCAATCGAATGCGGACAAGTTCGCCGGGCAAGCCGAAGGGAACAAAGACGGCGCGGCCATCGGGGAGGCGTCCCATGGCTTCGCCGCCGTAGGTGAATTTTTCGAGGGTGATTTCGTATTCAGATTCAGTCATGAGGGGTTGAAAAGGTTTTACCACGAAGTAACACAAAGGAGAAACAGGTCAGTGTACTTGTTCGTATACATCGTGAAAACCAAAAAAGTAATCATCAGAAAATTCTTCACCATCCAACGCGTTGAATTCCATTGCATTCACGTAGTCTTGACGCAACAATACGGCCGCCATCCACATTTGAAAGCGGAGGATGAACTTTTGTAATGCGGGGAAGAGAATTGGATTTGGTTTCATGTTTGTATTATAACGACAAAAGAGGAAAGACCGTTGACCAGTCCTTCCTCTTTCCTCTTTCGCGTGGATTATCTTCAGGACTTACGCAAAACCTTGATAGAGTCCACTACTCTCCACGAATGTACGCTAATCCTTTTAAAAATTCGCGTGGATTGGCGTAGATTAGCGGACAAAAAAGCATTCTGCGTAAGTCCTAATCTTATTTCAAAAAGAACGAAAGCGCCACGAGCGCCACGATGAAAAAGCCTGCGAGCGAGCCGATGCGCGCAAGGTCTTTGCGAACCATGCTGTAATCGGGGTTGAACTCGAACTTCTGCGGGGGTATGTTCGCCGCCGATACTGACGGAGTGGGTCGTTTATTTTTCTTAGCCATTTTTTCTCCTAATTTTGTAACTGCTCAGGCAAGCGCCTGCGCGTTCCCTGCCCGCCTGGACGTAAACGTCCAGGCTATCTTTACAAAGCCGCCTAAAGGCGACTTCCCCATACAGGGACGATGAGTCCGCTTTGCGAAGCGCCCTGTGGGTCACCCTGTGGGTCACCCTGTGGGTTAGCGGACTTTGTAAAGATAGCCCGTAGGCTTTCGCCTACGGCGGAGCAAAGCGCCTGAGTAGTTACACTAATTTTGCAATCGCGCAAAGACAACAATGCGCTGATCGTTGACAAGATATGGATAACACGAGATAAGCGTTACCGTGGGCGAACCCGTGGATGCCATCACTTCCACGGCGGTGGGTTCGACCAGAACGGTGCGGTCTACCACATACACAAATTGCCGCTGTTGGGTGTAAACGACGATCTGGTCGCCGGGCACGAGCCTGTCTAAATAGCGGAAGATTTCGCCGTAGACATCGTTGTGCGCCGAGAGCACCACGTTTCCATCGCGGCCAGGTTCAGGGGAGCCAACATATTGGCCGACTCCCTTTTTGAGCTGTTCCCAGCCATCACCCTGGACAACAGGCGCATCCACGTTGAGCGCGGGAATTTGGATGCGTACTGCCTGATCTGGCGCAGAGGTGGGCACGGGGACATTCGCCAGCGATTGCACCATCGGCAGAAGATGAGATGGAATCTCCGCTTCGTTGGGGCGGGTGTTGCCTTGCGCATCGGGCGGGGTGTGGCCCGAAGGCAACACCACTGCCATCACCAGCGGAGTCGGAGTGACGGTTTCGGGATTAAGCGCGGCAACTACTTCGTTGTTAAGAGTGCGGAGCAAGCCAAGCCCATTGAGCAGGACAACGACGAGGCCAAGCACAGCAAGCGCTTCCACGCCGAGGAGAACGCGGTCCATGATTCTGCGGCGGGGGTTGGCAGGAAGAAGCTCGGGCGTGGATTCTGTCGCTTCGGCGGTATCCACTATCGGCGCGGACTGAGGCGTTGTGTCAAAATCAAAATCAGGCGCAACGGAGACAACACGTCCCGTGCGGCGATAATGTTCCAGCCGATCCTTGCGCGCGCCGCGGCGCTTCTCCACCAGCAGGCGGCGGAGTTCTTCCACAGACAAATCTTCGGGCGCTTTTTTGCGGGCCATAGCGAAGGCATTATACAAGGGATTGTCAATTTGTGGGACACTCGGTATAATGCAGACCTTCGGACGGGTAGCTCAGTTGGTTAGAGCACATCGTTGACATCGATGAGGTCGTAGGTTCGAGCCCTATTCCGTCCACTGGATATAAAAACCGCTTCGACCGGGACGAGTAACTGGACCAGTTTTCTGACAGAGAGTCCAAGCTGATAGTTGAGAGCTTGGACCAGAAACAGCCAGTGAAAACCACCCGCGAGCGTGAAGCAGAACAGTGATCAGTGTTTAGTGAACCGTGATCAGTTAGTAAGTGAAACGGGTGGCTCCGTTAGCGGCTTAAGAGATATGTCTGAGACCTTAAAGGTCTCAAAGGCCTTTAGGGTCTGGATGTAAATCGGGTGGAACCGCGTGAGATCAAACTCTCGTCCCGTTGTGGATGAGAGTTTTTTGTTTATCCCCTCCGCCGCTAACACGGCACTTCCCCAAATCCTTCGGATTTAGGGGAGGAAGGGAAATGAGAAAGGAAGCGAAAATGTTACAACAGGAAAAATATCAGGATACGTATTTGTACAAGATCCGTCACTCGGCGGCGCATGTGATGGCGCAGGCTGTGATGGAAATGTTCCCCGATGGAAAGCCCACCATTGGGCCGCCCGTCGAAAACGGTTTTTATTACGACTTCGACCTGCCACGCAACCTTACGCCCGAAGATTTGGAACAGATCGAGAAACGCATGAGACAGATCGTGCAGGGCAAACACGAGTTCAAGAAGACGGTCATCTCTGCGGAGGAGGCGAAGAAAATCTTTGCCGACCAGCCGTATAAGTTGGAGTTGATCGAAGGACTCGAAAAAGGCGGCACAGACGAGTACGGCAATCCGCTGGATGGGCCGCCTGATATTTCGATCTATCAGCAGGATACATTCACAGACTTGTGCCGCGGGCCGCACGTGCAGACGACGAAAGAGATCAAGCAGGATGCCTTCAAGTTGATGTCGATTGCGGGCGCGTATTGGCGCGGCGACGAGAACAACAAAATGCTGCAACGCATTTACGGCACGGCCTGGGAGAGCAAGGATCAACTCAAAGAATACCTGAACCAGCTCGAAGAAGCGAAGAAGCGCGACCATCGCAAGCTGGGCAAGGAATTGGAAATCTTCATCTTCGATGATGAAGTTGGTCCCGGCCTGCCGCTCTGGCTGCCCAACGGCGGAATCATCATCGAAGAGTTGGAATCGCTCGCCAAAGAAATGGAAGAGAAGGCAGGCTATTCCCGCGTGCGTACGCCAAACATCACGAAGGAAGACCTATTCATCCGTTCCGGTCATCTTCCGTATTATGCCGAGAGCATGTACCCGCCCATGGAATTGGAAGGCGTGAAGTATTACATCAAACCAATGAACTGCCCGATGCACCATAAGATTTTCGGATCGAAGGGACGCTCGTATCGTGACTTGCCCGTGCGCCTCGCCGAATATGGAACCTGCTACCGTTACGAGAAGTCTGGTGAACTCTTTGGGCTGATGCGCGTCCGCTCGATGCAGATGAACGATGCTCACATCTACTGCGGTGAAGATCAATTCGAGCAGGAGTTCATGGGCGTGATTGCCTTGTATCACAAATACTTTGAGTTGTTCGGCATCGACAAGTACGTGATGCGCCTGTCTTTGCATGGCAAGCAGGGACTCGGCAAAAAATATGTGGACAACGAACGCCTGTGGCTCAAAACGGAAGACATGGTACGCCGCGCAATGACGAATGGCGGAGTGCCTTATGTGGAAGTTACGGATGAAGCGGCTTTCTACGGCCCAAAAATCGACGTGCAAATCTGGTCTGCCATTGGGCGCGAGTTCTCGCTCGCCACGAACCAGGTGGACTTTGCCGTACCCGAACGCTTTGACTTGAAGTTCACGAACAAGGAAGGCGCGGACGAAATCCCGCTGTGCATTCACCGCGCGCCACTGTCCACGCATGAGCGCATGGTGGGATTCCTGCTCGAACATTACGCAGGCAACTTCCCGGTCTGGCTCTCACCCGAACAGGTGCGCGTCATCTCGATTACGGATGCGCAGAACGAGTATGCCGAAAAAATCGCGAAGCAATTGCGCGAGAACGGAATCCGCGCCCATGCAGATTTGAGCGCCTCGCGCATGAATGCCAAAATCCGCCAGGCACAGTTGATGAAAGTGCCGTACATGATCGTGGTCGGTGATAATGAAATGCAGGCAGAGCAGGTGTCTCTGCGCGTGCGGGACGGGAGCCAGCAGAATAATATTCCGCTGGGCGAGTTCGTTGCGCGGGCGAAGGATAGGATTGGGAGAAGGGCAAGTGAGTTGTAGGAGACTGGAGATTGGAGATTTTGAGGATTAGAGAATTGGCGGAGATAAAAATCTCCGCCAATTTTTCGTTATTTTCCAGGAATATCTTCGTCTGCTCCATGAAATTCAGCAATGACACTCCCTGTAGTTATATCAAAAATACGAATGGCAGGTGGCGCACCATCTATATCCCCCGACACCAATGATATGAGCGTATCGGGAGACAACCATTCCAATTGAAGATAGAGAGCCTCGGTTTGACCAAAAGCGGAAACTTGTATCCCTGTCTGTGTATCCCAAATGCGAATCGCTCCTGCGGCAGTGGCAAGTTGATTTCCATCTGCAGACCATGCCAGGCTTGACGCCCAACTGATATGCGCTTGAATGAACCCATCACAGATATTTGTTCCCACTGTCCAAAAGCAGACCACGCCATTCTCATGTGTCGAGGCGATTCGCATACCGTTGGGCGACCATGCGATATCAGTTGCAGCATTTACCCGTTGATCGTACAAACGGACAAATTCATCGGTGTCTGCGCGCCAGCGGCGAAAACCGTAGCCCAGATCACCGGTCGCAACCAGCCTCGAACTATCGGGCGACCATGCAATACGGTATGGATTAACGACAAACCCCGTTTGCTGGGAAACAACCTCTTCTGTTAGTACATTCAGTACAACAATTCCACGCTCATAGGCAGCGGTGGCAAGCAATGAGCTGTCAGGCGACCAGACAAGCGCATCATACTGAAAAACGAATTCTTCCGTATTTATTTCGGGTTCGGAGATAACTTTCCATGTAGATGTATTCCAAATGGCTAAATGCGTTTTTCCACTTTCGCCAAAAGTAGAGTCTACGCCGCCAACAGCCAGTTTTGTTCCGTCAGGTGCCCAGGCGACACTGGAAACATTCTGTGGCTGGCTTAATATCCCAATACGTTTATAAGCAGCCAGGTCGTATAAATAGGTCCCTTGCGATGTTGCAATTGCAATAAACTTTTTATCCGGGCTAATGTCAAATGAACGGACAATCCCCGGAAGGAATGCGGCAATGTGCGGCTCTTCCGCAGAAAGCGAAACAGGCACAGCCATGCCATAAGTAGAGGTCGAAAATAACGGCGCAGAATTTCCCTGCGGGTTCAATTGGAAATTAAACTGCCACTGACCATTGTAAATATATCCCAATGCTCCGATGAATTTTCGATAAGCTTCCTGTTCGCTCATGCCTGTGGGAAGTTTTTTCCATTCGGGGTACGCGCCATGGTCCACGATATGCCATTCCATGTCAATATCTTCCCAATTTTTGAGCGCTTTACGCGCTTCGGCAATTTGATTGGCAGGGATAGATTCGGGCATAGATTGTTCGAGTGAGGGAATGGTCAGTGTAAGGGATTGCGGATTCGTGGCGCCGATGGGAAAGCCGATCTTGACGCATCGTCCCGTTTCTACAGGCGGCTTCCAATCCACCTCGCCGCCTTTGCCCATATCTCCAAGCGCGGAATCAAATAACAGGCTGTATGAATTCAGGCTGGCTTGTTGATTCCCAACCTTCAAAGTTGTATCGCTGCCGATCATCCAATCCGCATCACTTGGTTTGGTGTAACATAAATAAGCCTGTGTGTACGCGGGTGTAATGACCACACGATCCAAAAGGATTTTCATGCCATTGATGGATAAGAAGCTTTGTTTTGGATCGAATGTCAACGCAGGGTGAACGGGGATATCGAAATTAAACTGAAACTCCGCAGATAAATTCTCGTCTCCCGGAGAAAAGGCCGTGAAAGATAAACTGCCTTTGAGCTGTTCCTCTTCCAAAGGAGTTTCCGTCGAAAAATCAATCAGGAATACAGACGGGGAGGCAGAGGAAATCAACCCGCCAGCATTGATACTTTGATTCGGGTTCTTGTTGATGGAAACCTGATCCAAATAATACTCTTCGCCTGCACCCTCTACCCGTACCGTAAAAATCAGACGCGAAGCGTCGGCATAATAGGATTCAACCGTTGCGGTAATGCCATCCATTGTTTGGGGCGGCAGGTCCAGGCGGGAAAGGGGCGGCATCAAGCTATTTGCAGACGTTGTATTCCTCAAAGGCTGTTCAAAATAGTACAGCGCTCCAAGCAAAACAAATACGATTGCAAATAGGAGAAACAAGGATTTTAGAAACTGGTTTGATTTCATGTAAAACCTCCTGATTTCCCATATCATACCTGTAAAAACGAAATCGGAACCTGACGATAATCAGGCGATCTTCCAACGATTTCCCCATGCGGTCTTTTTTACTTATGAAATTTCCTCAAAATCAACAGCGATACTCCCTGAATTATCAAGCGCGGCTCGCAATGCCTATTAACTAATTTCCGTGATGATCGTCCGTGTTGCGCCGGCGGAGATTAATGCATTCGCCACAGACTCCGCTGTGGCCTGCTCGGCCAACGCGAACATGTTGCCACCCCGTCCGCCGCCGCTGAGTTTGGCGCCGAGCGCGCCGGCATTTTTTGCGGCAGTGACGAGCCTGTCCAACTCAGGCGAGGAGACGGTCATTTCCTGCAAAAGCGCGTGGTTTTGGTCCATGAGTTCGCCGAGCAGTTCGGGTTTGCCGCTTTCAATGGAGCGGCGCGCGATCAATGAAATTTGCGCGATCTCGTTGAAGATGTTTTCAAAATAGGTTGTGTTTCTCAGCCATAACAGGCGCACGTCGCCGACGGACTCCTTCGTCAGCGCGGGGATGCCCGTGTCGCCGATGACGATGGTGAAGGGTTTGCCTGTTTTGAAGGTTTCCACAGGCTGGCCTTTGATGAAATACACGGGCATGTTGTAGGTGATGACGGTGTTGTCTATCCCTGAGGGCGTGCCGTGGTGGAGTTTTTCGATCTCATAAACCAGTGGATTAATTTCATCGTCTGAAAGAGGATGAAAGAGGAAAGAGGAAAGAGAACGAATCAAAGCGACAGAGACCGCCGCGCCGGAACCCAGGCCCGATGCGACGGGGATAGTGGATGAAATATTAATTTCGAGATCGGGTGTTTGGGAAATGCCAAAGAGTTGAATCAGCTTGAGAATAACCGAAGCAATTGGATGGTCGGAGGGAAGCGAGGCGAGTTCGGCGTGCAGGTCAATGACGGGGGCGTGAATCCAAATTCCGGGGCGGGATGAATCCAACACTTCAACATCCACATGAACTTGTGTGACGGGAACGGCGAGCGCGGGGCGGCTGTACACCACCGCATGTTCGCCGAAGAGGATGATCTTGCCGGGCGCGGATGCTTTCACGAGAAGTAGAAGATCGCCAGAACGGCCGCCCCCCAAAGGATCATTGCAATTTGAAACGGGCGGTCGGTGAGTAAAATTTCTTCGGGTGCGCCGCCTGTGTTCTTCACTTGAATAAGGTAGAGATAACGAAAGATGGTGTAGACCACGAAGGGGATGGTGAGCATCATGCTGTGGTTTTCGGGCACGTTGGGCGCGGAGAATGTGTACAGCGAATACGCCACAATGGTGGTGGCTGAAACAATCATGATGTATTGGTCGAGCAGGGGCAGGGTGTAGCCATCCAGCACTTTGCGGTGCGAGCCTGCTTCATGTGTGAGCAGTGCGATCTCGGCGCGGCGTTTTCCAAAACCGAGGAAGAGCGAGAGCAGGGTCATGACAACATACAGCCAGGGGGAGAATCGTTCCACGTCGATCAACGTCACACCTGCGTGTACGCGTAATACAAAACCAGATGCAATGATGAGCACATCCACAATGGGAATGTGTTTCAACCATTTTGAATAAGCCATGTTGATGAGGAAGTAAAGCACGACCACAAATTCAAAACCGGGCGCAAGAAAATATGCAAGGATAAAAGTTACCAGCACCAGCACAATGCCCGCTCCCCACGCGGCGCTGACGGGAAGTTTGCCTGAGGCAATCGGGCGGTTTTTCTTTTCGGGGTGCTGGCGGTCTGCCGCCACATCGGCGAGGTCGTTGAAGATGTATACGCTGGAGGAGATCAGGCAGAATAACGCGAAGCCCGCCAGGGTGCGCAAAAAGGAATCGGTGTTAAAAAGTTGTTTATCGAAAACAAGCGCGGCAAAAAGAAAAATGTTTTTTGTCCATTGGCGCGGGCGCATGGTTTTTATCAGTGCAGTTAACATGCGCCTATTTTACCTGATACAATATTTTCATGCCCAAAATTCGTTTGGATGTTTTGCTGGTGGAACGTGGACTGGCTGACTCGCGCGCCAAAGCGCAAGCCTTAATCATGGCGGGACAAGTGCGAGTGAACGATCAAGTCGCGCTCAAGCCTGCCACTGGCGCTGATCCAAAGGCCACGCTGAAAGTTGACTCCGGCCCACGCTTCGTCTCTCGCGGCGGAGAAAAGCTGGAAGGCGCGCTGGACACATTCGCCATAAATGTAAAAGGCTTTGTCTGTGCGGATGTTGGCTCCTCTACGGGAGGATTCACAGATTGCATGTTACAGCGCGGCGCGGCGAAAGTCTATGCCATTGATGTGGGCAAGGGCATTCTGCACTGGAAACTGCGCAACGACAAGCGTGTCGTCGTGATGGAAGAGACGAATGCGCGGTTCGTTGAATCATTGCCTGAGAAGATCGATCTTGTCACAGTGGATGCTTCGTTTATTTCACTCAAGATTTTGTTGCCAGTCATTAAGAAGTGGCTCCTTCCTCTTTCCTCTTTCGTGAACGAAGGAAAGACGAAAGAGGAAAGAAGTGTCATTGCCCTCATCAAACCTCAATTCGAGGCGGGCAAGAAGGATGTCTCTCGTGGGGACGGCGTCATCCGCAACCCTGAGATTCACAAACAAGTCTTGCTGGATGTTTTAAGTTATGCAAAGAACGAAGGCTTTGGCTTGCGCGGGCTGGTCAAATCATCGTTGCTGGGGCCAAAGGGCAATGTGGAGTTTTTGCTTTGGATGGATTTGGAACCAAATGAAAATTCTGTGGAAGAAATGGTAAATCACGTAATGGCGGAGGAGGTTGCTTCGGGCTAGTACCCTCGCAACGACATACAACATGAACTGTCCCAAGTGCAATTCTGATCTGGTGAAAAAATATTACAAAGGCATGATCGAGGTGGAATCCTGCCCCAACTGCCGCGGTATGTGGCTGGATTCGCTCGAGTTGGATCAACTCGAAGATACGGCTTTTGACAACGATTCGCACAAAGGCTCGCTGGTGCATTTTCAGTCCAAAACGCATTATCCCTGTCCGCACTGCGGAGATGGGTTGGATGAATTCCAATACCGCCTGTATGACTTGAAGCTGGATTATTGCTCTGGGAATGGACATGGCTTTTGGCTGGACGCTGGCGAGGATGAGCGGGTGATGGAGATCATGCGTCAGCGCGCGGGAGAGATTCAAAGAAAATTCAACGCCGAAGCGGAATGGAAACAGACGCTAAAGAACATGCACTCATTTCTTGCAAAGAAAAAATAAATGGGGAATGCCGACAACCTTTGTGCTACACTCAAAAACGACAGGGAGTGGCTAAAAAGGTGGGCTGAAAGACCTCTCACCACGGAGATCACAGAGTACACAGAGATTTTTTAAGAGGTTTTCTCCGTGATCTCCGTGTGCTCTGTGGTTAAATCTTTTGGCAAGCCTACTGCATTAGCCACTCCCAAAAACGACAGCCAGTAGCGATTTGAAGGTGGAGAGGGTAAAATAGGCGCTTGTGACAAAAAATTTCTTAGGTAGGAGTTTTTCATGGGCTTGAAAAGGAACGTTAGCCTATCCACGGCTCTGCGCTACAAGGGGCAGGGACCGTATTTGACGTTTATCCTGCATCGCATTGGCGGGCTGGGGATGGCAATTTTCATTACCCTTCATATTCTGGCTTCGTTTATGGAGGGCAGGGGCTGGAAGATCGGCGACGTGATCAATGATGTTTACATGAATCCGATCTTTCAATTGTTCATTTTCTTCTGCGTATTATTTCACGCCATCAATGGATTACGCATCACGATCCTCGATCTGTTCCCAAAGTTGATTCCGTACCACCGTCAGGCCATTACCATCGAATGGGCGGCCTTCATCGCGCTGTACGGATTTTCCTTCTTCGTGATCGTTCGCACGGCTTTGGGAGGTTAACATGAGCGCGGAAAAATCAAGAAACCTGTCCATCCAACAACGCGGATTGATGAGCTTCGAGACGGTCATGTGGGTCTTCACCCGCCTCTCTGCCCTCGCCATGTATGCTTTCATCATCTTTGGGCTGATCGGCGCCCTGGTGATGGGCGCGCGCAACAACATGAACTTTGCAGAGGTCATGCGCTGGGGCTTCATGCCCAACGTCACCCATGTGGAGAGCACAGACATTCCCGATACGGCCCCCTGGTCTACCCCCTTCTGGAAGCTGGTCGCCAGCGGACTCCTCATCATCGCCGTTGGGCATGGCGTGCATGGCCTCGTCGTCATCGCGGACGATTACATCGTCACCGCGAAGGGCCGCCAGATCGTCCGCATCTTCAGCGGTGTGATGATCCTCTCGATGATCGTCCTCGGTTTGTATCTCATTTGGACTTCGTAAACCTTAAACACAAAGGACACAAAGGGCACGAAGGTTTGTGTCGTGTAAGGGTTGAGGAATTGATTTGGATTTTGCTTGAGGATAAGTTGATCGGAAAGTAATATTTCAATGCCAAATTTACAGAAGAAATTTTATCCGCCTGTTCCTGCTGAAACCGAGAGAATTGGAAAACTTGTTCTTGATGCGGCTTACAAAGTTCATACCGTGTTGGGGCCTGGCTTGCTTGAATCGGTTTATCAAATCGCTATGAAGCATGTACTAGAGACAGGTGGAACTCTCGCCGAGACAGAAGTGAAACTCCCTATTCTTTTTGAAGGAGTGAGCCTTGAGTCTGCTTTGCGGATTGATATGTTGGTTGAAAAATGTGTGATTGCAGAACTTAAGTCTGTCGAGAAAATGAATCCAGTGTATGAAGCGCAGTTGATAACGTATCTTCGTTTGAGCAAAATCCGTCTAGGTTTTCTCATCAACTTCAATGTGCCTCATCTGAAAGACGGCATCAAACGCGTCGTTGTGTAAATTCTTAAACACAAAGGACACGAAGGTCACAAAGGAAGTTCAAAGGTGTTTTTTAGTGGTGCAACAACTTTTTTGCAATAGACTCATCAATTACATAAGACAGACACAAAGCAAAAATCATTACCCTCTTGCTCCCTTCTCCCCCTTCGTGTACTTTGTGTCCTTTGTGTTTAAATCTTTTATTTTTTCAGGAGTAATTCATGGCAAATGTTCATCAATTTGATGTAGTCGTCATCGGCGCGGGGGGTGCGGGGTTAATGGCAGGGCTGTATGCCTCGCGCAACGCAAAGACCGCTGTCATCAGCAAACTGTATCCCACGCGCTCGCACACGGGCGCGGCGCAGGGCGGCATCTCTGCCGCGCTGGGCAACTACGAAGAAGACAAACCCGAATGGCACATGTACGACACCGTCAAAGGTTCGGATTACCTCGGCGACCAGGATGCCATCGAATTCATGACGAATGAAGCGATTGACGCCGTTCTCGAACTCGAACACATGGGGCTTCCCTTCGACCGCACGCCCGAAGGACGCATCTCCCAGCGGCCGTTTGGCGGGCACACCAACAACGAAACTGGCAAACCCGTCAGAAGAGCCGCGCACGCCGCAGACCGCACAGGGCACATGATTTTGCAAACGCTCTATCAGCAGTGCTTGAAAAACAAGGTCAACTTCTTTGATGAATACCAGGCGCTTGATCTCATCATGGTCAACGGCAGGGCGGCGGGTGTGGTGGCTGTGGAACTTGCCACGGGCGAACTTCACACCATCCATGCCAAGTCTGTTGTCTTCGCCACAGGCGGGCACGGACGTATCTTCGATGTCACCTCCAATGCCTACGCCTACACGGGCGATGGCGCGGCAATTCTTTTGCGGCACGGCATCCCATTGGAAGATATGGAATTTTTCCAATTTCACCCCACGGGCATTTACAAACTCGGCATTCTCATCACCGAAGGCGTGCGCGGCGAAGGCGGCGTGCTCATCAACGGCAATGGCGAACGCTTCATGCCGAAGTACGCGCCGGGCGTAAAAGATTTGGCTTCGCGTGACGTCGTCTCCCGCGCAATTTATACCGAAATCAAAGAAGGCCGCGGCGTGGATGGAAAGAATTACGTCTATCTGGATATTCGCCCTGAGACGGTGAACAGATTCGCCGCGCAGGATGGACGCACAAACCCGGACGGTTCACCCTACAATCTGACGGCTGATGCTGTTCTAAAGAAGATTCCCGACATTGTAGATTTTTGTCGGGTCTATCTGGGAGTTGATCCTGTCACCCAACTGATGCCCATCCAACCGACGGCGCATTATACGATGGGCGGCATTCCCACCAACAAATACGGTGAAGTGATTGTGGACGATAAAGACACAACCGTCCCTGGGTTGTTTGCGGCGGGTGAGTGCGCGTGTGTGTCTGTGCATGGCGCGAACCGTTTGGGGACAAACTCATTGCTCGATATTGTTGTCTTTGGCAAACATGCAGGCCTCAAAGCGGCAGAGTACGCGAAGTCTGCTGGGTTTGAGACTCTGCCCGGGGACGCAGAATCAGGCGCAAAGTCCACGCTGGAGGCGCTGCGCAAGGGATCAGGCACGGAAAACGCATTCGACATTTCCAATGAAATGAAGCAGGTCATGTTTGCGGATGTCGGTATTTATCGAAATGAAAAAGATATGCAATCCGCTTTGGACAAGGTGCGCGAGTTGAAGGAACGCTTCAAGAATGTGGGCGTGATCGATACGGGCAAAATTTTCAACACCGAGTTGTTGAACGCCTGGGAACTCGGCAACCTGCTCGACATTGCAGAAGTGGTTGCCGTGAGCGCGATCAACCGCAAGGAATCACGCGGCGGACATTCGCGCGAAGATTACCCCGACCGCGACGATGCAAACTGGCTGAAGCATACGTTGATCGCCAGGAAGAACGGAAAACTTGAGATCAATTACAAACCCGTTGTGATTACGAAACACCAACCCAAGGCGAGAGTCTATTAAACACAAAGGACACGAAGTACACAAAGTTTTTTAAAGGTCTCCCTTCGTGACCTTTGTGTCCTTCGTGTTTAAAGGTTTTTGACCCAGGAGAATTACATGGAAGTTACAGTAAAAATCTTTCGATACAACCCCGAGAAAGACCAGCGCGGCAACTATGTGACGTATAAAATAGAAGCCGATGAAAATGACCGCGTGCTGGATGTGCTCGAGCACATCAAAGGCAAAACGGATGGGACGCTTTCGTTCCGCCGTTCGTGCGCGCATGGCGTGTGCGGCTCGGATGCGATGCGAATCAACGGGCGCAATATGCTGGCCTGCAAAGTGTTGATCCGCGATGTGGGCGCGAATATCACGGTGGAGCCTTTGCTCGGTTTGAAAGTTGCCAAGGATTTGATCGTGGACATGGAACCATTCTTCGAAAATTACAGGAAGGTGCTGCCATATTTCATCAACGAAAGCGCGCTCCCCGAAGACGGACGCGAACGTTTGCAAAGCCCCGAAGAGCGCGCGCGCTTCGATGAAAGCACGAAATGTATTTTGTGCGCGGCTTGCACCACCTCCTGCCCGTCGTACTGGGCGAGCGGGGAGTATTACGGTCCCGCCGCCATTGTCACCGCTCACCGCTTTATCTTCGACAGCCGCGATGAAGCCGCCGGCGAACGCCTGCAAATCCTCGCAGAGACGGATGGCACGGTGCGCTGTCATACTGCTTACAACTGCACCGAAGCCTGCCCGCGTGAGATCAAGATTACGAAGGCCATTGGCGAGGTGAAGTTGGCAATGGTGACGGGGAAGTTGGATTTAGAGATTAGAGATTAGCCTGCCGTGTTTGTGAGGGGTGTGGCGTAAGTCTCCGACTTGCGAGGCAAATCAGAGATTTGTCCCACGCAGAGTGCCGAAAAAATATTCCACACCCGTTTGCGAGGATACGGCCACAGTTTTCTTAAAGCCGGCAGTTCGTAAACGCGAACTCTTTTTTACTTTCGCTCAAATTCGCCGAATTCGCGTCGAGATTTTTAGACTTTAAGAAAGCCCTGAGGATACGGCTTGTTTTATGTAAAATGCGTGTTCATGGGTGCTATAATATTTGAATAAATTCATTCATCGAGCCGCCACCCACAAAAAGGATGTTAAATTGGTCAAAGTCAACTATCAATACGAAAAACGCAAAAAGGAATTGGACAAGAAACGCAAGAAAGAGCAGAAGTTAAGGGAAAAACAGCACAAAAAAGGGAATCACTCCAACGTGACTTCAAATGAATCACAGGTTGAATCTCCCATTGAAACCACGGAAGAAACAACCTCGGTTGTAGCGCCGGTTGAAGCCCCAGAGAAATAACTCCACTGCAATGCAATACTGCAAACGAGAGGCCAGTCCCATTGCGGGCTGGCCTCTCGTCTTGTTCATGCCTATGAATTTCGAGTATATTACTGTGACCCATCTACACAAAGGAGAAAACATGTTCAATTTCAAAAACCAAATCCGTATGACCATGGCCCTGGGCGTCTTGAGCATTCTGGCAGGGATATTCGCCCACCTCGCATTGACCGATATCTACCACGGCGAAGCGGACTTGTCCCTCGAGTGGGGCATTCTGCAAGGGAGCGCAGTGATAATTTTCATGTTTATCCTGACATCGTTGGTCACGCTGAAACGCGCGATCAAGACCCTCTAACCCTTCCATGATTTTCCACATTCGCGCAATGCTATAATGCCTGCATGAATTCCCGCCCAATCCTCTTCCGCATCCACGCCGTCCAACGCATGTTCGAACGCAGAGTCTCCGAAGAGCATGTGCGGCAGGTTTTGCAATTTGGGGAATTGATCGAAGACTATTCGGATGAAATGCCCCGCCCCGGCGGATTGATGCTGGGCAGGCGCGGGGTTCGTCCCTTGCATGTCGTCATGGCCGAAAACACCAGGGACGATGAGTTGATCGTCGTCACAGTTTATGAGCCGAAACCATCCCACTGGAAGCCCGGCTTCAAGGCTCGACGACTATGAAATGCATCATCTGCGACGAAGCAGAGACGCTTCCCGGCCTGACCTCGATCCTGCTCGAACGCGAAGAGCATTCTCTCACCTTCAACAACGTCCCCGCCCAGATCTGCCCCCACTGCGGCGAAGCCTACGCGGACGAAACCGTAACCGCCAGCCTTCTGCGCGAAGCCGAGAAAATGGCAAGCGCAGGCACAAAATTGGAAGTACTCGAATACGCGCTGAATTAGCCAATCCTCCCCCAAAGACAACCCCGTTAAAGTGGTGATTACCCACATCTTTTGCGCTCACCAATTGCATGAAAAAAAACAAAATCGCAGCCACGAATTTCGCGAATTGGTTTTGAAAATTCGTATAAGATGAAGCAAGTTGTATTGTTAGCAGAAACGGGGGGTGTTATGACTTCGTTGCTTTCTTTAAGTGCCAAATCATAATTGCTCCACCTGTTGCGCCGCTTACTGCACTCCGGATTGCAAAATCAGATAGCCTGGCAAAATTGAAGCTGGTTACATGAACATTAATCATAGCCCAAACAACCGCCCAAATGATTAAGCCAACAACTACCAAACCAGGTGCAATTTGAGAAAACACTTGCATGTAATTAATAGTCTTTTCTCTTCGTAAAACAAAAGCAGTGAATGTTATCCCTGTTGCAACACCAACAATCAAACCAGCTACAAGAAAAATAAGCGCATACATTGCCATAACTGGACTATCTCCCACACCGTCACCCATGGCTCTGATAAATATAAATCCAATAAACCAGACAACGAAACTACCTGCCCCTCCAATGAGCCAGCCAAGAATAATCCAAAGTGGTGAGTGCATGTGATGTAATATTTTTGCCTTCCTTAATAGCCAGGCAATGAATCCTCCAACAGCAGACCATCCAATTACTAAATTAATTAGCCAGCGGATTTCAAACGGTATTCCCCAGCCAATTGCCAAACCTATTACCCAACCAAGAAGCACCAAAATAACAGAGCGGGTATAACTAAAAATATTTTCTTTCCACAATACCCACACCATAATTCCACCGCCAACCAATCCGCATATCATGCCGCCAATTGCCAAACTCATTGTTCTACCAAGGGGCAAACCCATTGCGCCACCGATACCCCAGCCTAACATAACCCAGATAAAAATTTGTTTACGTCTTAATAGATTTTCTTTCCATAATACCCAAACAAGGGTTCCTCCTCCCATTGCCCCGCCAATTAAACCGCCAATTGTCAAACCAATTAAAGAAAATCTAAAGAAATTAGATGGTGATGGATCAATTGAAATTTCAAAAACAGCCTCAATTGCATTTCTAATTACCCTGTCAAGTTCTAAACCTAATTCCCATCCAATTGCCCAACTGATTGCCCAGCCTATTGTTAGCCACAACAATCCTTTCCATCGTATTGCAAGTGCTTGGTTTAGACGGCGTTCCTCTTGAAGGCTATCTGAATTAAGAAATTCATCAGACTGGTGATTGTCAGGTGTCTGTTTCATAAATTTCCTTGTTTCAAATTGAGCCAGTGAATTGATTTTTTTTACACCTGTTCGTAATGCTGAACAGGCACAACAAAAATAGTGGCGCGTTTCTGGCCGGCTTTAGGCGGCAGGGAATTGCGGACCGTCTGCAAAACCCCATCCACCTGCTCCTCCTCCACGCCCAACAGCATGGTCACAACCCCACTGCGTAAAAACCCGCCCGTCGAAGCCACCCGCGTCACGCGAAAACTCCCAGCCGTAAACGCCTGTGTAAGAATATCGGCGTCGTTATCTTTTACAATGACAATGATCATTTTCATGGCGAATCTCTCCTGACGCTCCCAGCGCCGTCCTCGGCGCTGTTTGCCGCCGAGGACGGCGGCAAGAGCTATAATTTAAATCTGTTCAAACCGTTCCACCGGCAAAGCAAATACCGTTGCGCCCCCCACCGTCACTGGCACCGGCGCAGGCATCGGCATCGGCGAGCCTTCCAGCGGCAAAGTCATATACTCGATCCGCTGGCGGCAGACCTGTTGTAAAGCCGTCAGCGCTTCGCCTTCCTTTTCAGCAGGCAGGCCGATCAACAACGTGGCATTGCGCCTGCCAAGAAAACCACCCGCGCTCGAAAGATACGTCAGCGACGCGCCGATGGTTTGCAAGGCATGAGTGGCGGCATCCAGGTCCTGTTCCTGCACCACAGCCACAAGCAATAAATGGATTGGATTTTCCATCTTCATTCTCCTTTGGATAAAGAACCGCATCGCGCTTAACGGCGGCCTGTTGACTCTTCCAACAGGCAGTTCCCAACTTTGATATTATCAGATGTCAGGGGATGCTTCAACCTTTATTCAACCAGGCGTGTAAATGGTTTTTTATCCATCAAGGCCTCGTCCACTTCACCGACAAGCTGGGAATACGTATCCTCCGCAATCACTCCGTCGCGCAGGAGGCCGGTCAATGCCGTGCGTTGCGCGCGCAACGCCTCGCGATAGGCCGTGTCGAGCTCCTCCGCTTCCACATCCGGTTCCGAACTCATCACCAGTTTTAGTTCATACATCAAGGCATCGTTTTGTTCTTTCATCAATAGCGAGAGCTTTTGCCACGCATGTTCCGAGATCATCCCCTCCTGGCTTTTCCTGCGCAAATAATCATACCCCGCGCGGTTGGCGACAAAACGCGCGTGACGGCTTTCATATTCCACCTGCGCCGGTGAGCGGACGATCAGTTTCAACCGCTTTAAAAACCAATCCATCGAAAATCCCTGCACCAGTAAAGTGAAAAGCGCCACGCCAAACGCCATCGCCTGCAAACGTCCGCGCTCGGCGATGAAGATGCCTTCTTCGGGCAGGCTTAATGCCAGCGCAAGGGTGATCGCTCCGCGCAGGCCGCCCCAGAAAAGAACATGCTTCCACTTTGGGGGAATTTCGCGCGCAAACAGGGAAAAAGCATACGTGCTGACAAACCGCGCCGCCAATACGGCAAGGATGGCCCAGCCAATGGCGCGCCAGTTTTCAAAGAGGAGATTCAGATCAATCGTCAGGCCGATCAGCAAAAAGACAAAGGAGTTCGATACAAAGGCCGCGTATTCCCAAAAGTTATACACAACCAGGCGCGTCGAGGCAGACATGTATCGCTGGCTGGTATTCCCGCTGACAATGCCCGCCGTCACCACGGCCAGCACGCCGCTAACGTGAAACGTCTCTGCCAGTAAATAGGAACCAAATGCCAGCGCGGTGGTGAGCGTGGTTTCGACGAGCGGTTCATCGATCCGCTTGATGAATTGGGAAATGCTCATCCCGAACACCAATCCCACAATCACGCCGCCGCCCGAGACGGTGATGAATTGCGAAATGCTTTGCCTCAAATCGAAACTGCCTTGCAGTGCGGCGGCGATCATGAGGCCGAACATCACAATGGCGGTGCCATCATTCAAAAGACTTTCTGATTCAAGCAAAACCTGCAAACGGCGCGGCGCACCCAGCCTGCGAAATAACGCGACAACTGCCACAGGGTCTGTGGCGGCGATGAGCGCGCCAAAGACCAGCGCGGCTTGCGAGGCCAGCCCCGTGCCCCACGAGACGAGCCAGCCAACCAACAGGGTCGTCAAAATCACACCGGGCACGGCCAGCAAAAGGATCAGCCAAAAATCGCGGCGCAGATCATCAAGGCGGATGTGGAACGCGGCCTCGAACACCAGCGGCGGCACGAGCAATAACATGATGATTTGCGGAGCGAATTCCACCTTCTGCGGGTTCAGCAGGGTAATGAACAATCCGATGATGACCAGCCCCACCGTGTACGGCACGCGCAGGCGGCGCGCAGTAACAGCCACCGCCGACGCGATCAGGAGCAGGACGACAATTATTTCTTCGATGAAGATGATGTTTTCAGTGGTCATGTTTCAACGTTTCCTGAAAATTTTATACCATGACTTTTCCCCCGTGTGATTAATTCCATTTGATATTGAAACGTCCCGAAGGTTGCCGCCCAATACTCAAGTTGCGCGAACCAAACCTTCGGGACGTTTGGCCTTGTGATCAATTTCAAAAAGTGACAGTCACCTCACAGGTGACTGTCACTTGGCTTTCACTTCTTCCTTCTTTTCGGCTTCCCATCCATCGCCATATTCAGCGGGAACAGTCAATTCATAATTGGCGAAGCTGTTATTACCGAACCTTTTCTTCTTTTCTGCGCAGGAAGAACTTGGTGATCTCCTCTGCAACCGCGGGCATCAACGCCAGGCCGAGCACCAATCCCCATTCGCGCCCGCTGAGGAAATGCGTATTGAAAATGGGTTGCAGGAACGGCACGGCGCACACCAGCAACAGCAATGCAATGGAAACTCCCACCGCGTATTGCATGTATTTATTCGAGAAGATGCCAATCGTAAATATCGAGGCGCGTTCCGAACGAACGGTGTAGGCGCGGAACAATTCGGCAAGCGACAACGTGACGAAGGCCATCGTCTCCGCGGTTTGGACATCCACCCCGCGCCAGTCATGATTCAACACGAATGACAAAACGTTCGCGCCAGACGGGATGGCTGATCCTGCTTGTCCCGTCAACGGGGCTTCGAGGTGCCATGCCAACCCTGCCACAAATGCACCGAGCACCGCGCCCGTTTGAGCAAAGGTCTGCACAATGATGCCGATGCCCATCGAGCGGTTGACAATGGGTTCGCTCTTGGCACGCGGTTTCTGATCCATGATATCGGGGTCGCCTTTTTCCATGGCGAGGGCGAGAGCGGGCGCGCCGTCTGTGATGAGGTTGAGCCACAGCAATTGAATGGCGGTCAGCGGCGCGGGCAAACCTGCCAGCGTGGCGAGGAAGATGATCATGATTTCCGCCACATTGGACGAGAGCAGGAAGAACACGAATTTGCGGATGTTGCTGTAGATAACGCGCCCCTGTTCCACCGCCGAGACGATGCTGGCGTAGTTATCGTCTGTGAGAACCATGTCGGCGGTTTCCTTGGCTACGTCTGTGCCTGTGATGCCCATCGATACGCCGATGTCTGCGCGTTTGATGGCGGGCGCGTCGTTCACGCCATCGCCTGTCATTGCCACGATCTCATCGTTTGCTTGCAATGCGTCTACGATGCGCATTTTGTGTTCGGGGGAAACGCGGGCAAACACATCGGTATCTTCGATGATGTTCTTGAGTTGGGTGTCGTCGATCTTGTCCAACTCGGCGCCTGTCATCACTCGTTTGCCGGGCCGTAGGAGACCAATCGACTCTGCGATGGCTCTGGCGGTGTTGGGGAAATCGCCTGTGATCATCACCGTGCGAATGCCCGCGTGACGAGCCTTTTCGAGCGCGGGTTTTACTTCGGCGCGCGGCGGGTCGATCATGCCCAACAAACCGACAAAGACCAAATCCTTTTCAAGCTCATCGGCTTTGAGGCGCTCCGGGTTGTCAGGGACATCTTTTTCCACGCGATAGGCAAAGCCAAGCACGCGCAGGGCGTCTTTGGTCATGGCATCGTTGGCGGCGAGGATGCGTTCCTTCGCTTCCTTTGTCATTTCACGCGGCTGGTCGTCCATGCCCTGATATTGGGTGCAAAGTTCCAGCACAATATCGGGCGCGCCTTTGACGGCGATCACGTTCCAGTTTTTGTGTTTTTCATCATGGAAAGGAGATAGGTCGTGCGGCTTTGGGTCGCGCACATCGTGGATGGTGATCATGCGTTTGCGTTCCGAGTCGAAGGGCACTTCGTTCTCGCGCGGATAGGCTTCATTGATGGCGACGTGAATCGCTCCAGCTTTGGCGGCGGCCACTAGCAGAGAGCCCTCTGTCGGGTCGCCAATGATGCGATAGGTCTTGGATGAATCATTCTCGCCAGTGGATTCAATCATCGAATCATTGTTCAATAAACCGAGCCAGAGGGTCGAAAGGATGGCGGGATATTCATCCACATTTATTTTTTTGCCCTCCACCTGAAACTCACCGTTGGGCGCATATCCTGTGCCTGTCACGTGAATGAATTGATTGTCGGCCCATACGCGGGTGACGGTCATTTCGTTCTGGGTTAATGTGCCGGTTTTGTCGGAGCAAATTGTGGTGGCCGAGCCAAGCGTCTCCACCGAAGACAGTTTGCGGATGAGCGCGTGGCGCTGTACCATTTCCCGCATTCCGAGCGCGAGGGAGATGGTGACCACTGCGGGGAGGCCTTCGGGTACGGCGGCAATCGCCAGGCTGATGGCAATGATGAAGACTTCGGTGATTTCTGCGGCAAACTCTTTGAAGTAATCCAAAGGTGTGGAGAACAGGCCGCCGATTTCGGTGTAGTTGATGAGCGCAACAATGAACACCACCGCAACGAGGATCAGTGAGCCGATGCTCAATGACTTGCCAAGTTGGTCGAGCCTTCTTTGCAATGGAGTTTCTTCTGTTTCGACATTTTGAAGCATGGTGGCGATGAGACCCAGTTGGGTGTGCATTCCCGTGCTGGTGACTACGCCGCGCCCGCGTCCGTAGTTGACGACGGTGCCCATAAAGACGGTGTTTTTTCTGTCGCCAAGCGGCACGTTTTTCTCGAGCACGGTGACTGCGTTCTTTTGCACAGGCAGTGATTCGCCCGTGAGCGAGGCTTCTTCGACGCGCAGGTTTACAGCTTCGAGCAGGCGCAGGTCTGCGGGAATAAAATTCCCCGATTCCAAAAAGACGATATCGCCAGGCACAAGGTTGTAGGATGGCACAGAGCGGCGCACTCCATCGCGGATCACTTGCGCATCTGGCGCGGCAAGTTTTTTCAGAGCGGCCAGCGCCTGTTCGGCGCGTTGTTCTTGCACGATGCCAAGCACGGCGTTCAATACCACGATTGCCATGATGGCGGCGGCTTCCACGTAATCGCCAAGTAATGCAGAGATGACCGATGCGATGATCAAAAGGATCACCACAAAATTATTCAATTGCGCCCACAGGATGACAAGAAAGCCCGGGCGCGGCGCTTCCTTTAATTGGTTGGGGCCATAATATGCAAGGCGCTTTTCCGCTTCCGTAGTGGTCAGCCCTTCATTGTGTACTTCCAAATGGGTTAGCGCTTCATCTGCCGTAAGGGAGTGCCATTCATGTTGTTTTGTTTCTTCGTGTGCCATGCAAATCTCCTAAATGGATTTCGGGGGGCTGGTCTGTAAATTAAAACGAGACCACCACGCCTCCGTGATGGTCTCGCCTAACGTCTGTAACGTCCGCGCTGCCGATGGCCTTTCGACCAATGAGATGACGACAACGTGCCCTGCTTTGCATCGCAGGTGGCTACTCCCCAAACGCCCTGAGTTTATCCATATGCAAAAGGATTGTCAAGCGAATGTACTTAAGTTTGATCTCTACTCAATGGAATATAACTTGAAATATTCGTTTTCGGCTTCCAGTTCCAGAAAGGGTGAAATCGAGTTGAACTGTTCTGAGAAGTGTTCATCGGGCGGGGATGTGTAGAGGAGAATGTGGGTATATCCTTTTGATTTCCAGTCATTCAGGATTGCGCCTGCATTTCCAAATAGATAATAGTCATGCGCAAGATTGTTGTTGATCGAGTCTGGTTGAACTTTGCGGGGCATGTTGTAACTGCGCGGCTCGAACATAAAATATATAAATGAATCAGGCGGCGTAGAGTCAACCAGCGCAAGGGCAGATGAGTACCGTGGCTGGATCCGCTGGAAATAGGATTGGCGCGATTCCATTCCGAGGGCGTATTGCAGGGGTCTGCGGACGATCAGGCTCAGGGTATTGTCGAGCAGGGTTATCGCGATGACGATGCCAACGATCGCAGTGTAGATAAAGCTCATTCGAAAGCGTGGCAGGTCGAAGTCGGAAAGAAGCGCGATGCCAAATCCAATGGGAATGGCGAGGGGGATGAGTCCAGGCCAGAGCAGGCGGGATTGCCAAAGATTTATCGTCTGAATGACTCCGAAAGTCCAGGTCAAATAATTTAGCAGGGCGAATGTGCCGAATATGAAAAAGGCTTTGCGCGTGAGGCTGGGCGCGGAGCGGATTTTCCAGAGCGCCAAAATGGTGAGAGGGAGGAACAGGAGAAAGAACGCGCCGATGCGCCCGTCAAAATAATTTTGGTCGCGGTGGCCGAGTATGATGTTGAGAGGCAGAAGGATAAGTTCGATGGGATTCCAGCCGATGCCTGTACCGTTGCCTGCGTACCACTCTGCTTGAAACGAGTCCCAGTGGCGCCCGCCGAATGCAAATGGATAAAAGGGATTGCCCATGATGACCCAGTTGCGGATGTACCAGGGGGAGGCCGTCAGAATGGCAGTCAACGAAAAGGATGTTATGGATGCGATGCGCGTGTAAAAATTTTTCTTCCATAATACGATAAGGGTAACGCAGAAAACTGGCAGAATAAAACTCGTGTATTTGATTCCCATTGCCATGCCTGCAAACAGGCCGCTGACAATCATCCATTGATTTGCGTCATTCAATTTCCAGATTGCGTAAAGGGAGGCAAGGCTAAAAAAGACAAGCGCAAGGTCTGTGTATGCCCAGGAGGAAATCCAGGGCAGGGAGGGCATGGAGATCAAAACGGCCAGCGACCACCATGCAGTTTTGCTCCCTGCTACTGTGTGCGCCCATTCCCAAACCAGCCCGATTACAAGCAGTGAAAACGACCAGTGAATCAATTGCGCTGTGCGTTCACTGCCGAGGCCGAGCGCCCAGATAAAATTGCCTTCCATCAGGCCTGGAAACCAGAATTGTGGGATGTTATATGGAAGGATTTGTTTATCGGCCAGCAGTCTTTCAGGCAGGGTAAGATGATAGAACAATCCGTCAAATCCTTCGGCAGGCGGCAGGAGGGCAAAGAAGAATCCAACTGCAAGAGTTGTTGCCATGGCAGGCGGGAGCCACGCGGGAATTTCGCTTTTCCCTTCTTGAAATGAAATTACAAACGAGCGCAGGCTGTTCCATAATTCTGTGTGAAGTTTTGAAATAAAAACCCAAATCAAAATTGTAAAAAGAATGGCAAGCAGAATCAACGGCTCTGCCAGCCCCACGGCTCCCAGCCCATAACCAAGCAAACCAAATACGCCCAGGCCAAGACCCGTCCCGAGGATCAATTGTTCATACGCATGGAGCGACAGCCGCATCTGCTTGAATAAAAAAATACCTGCCCCGGCAGAGTTGACGAGTAGGATGGCGGTCAATGCAATCGTCCATAACGTTGCCAGAATTCCATGGGTTACTTGAAAAAATAACGGGCGCTGTGTGATGTAAAATGCAGAGAGAACGATCGCGCTCCAGATCAAAAATGCCGCCGCGTACATGATTTTTTTGAAGGTCTCATTGTTCATGATTTGGATTATAAAAGAAATGAATTGAAATCTGTTAAACCCAGGGGTAATTTTCAAGCAATCGCCAGACAAAATTGTTTGGATGCGATTACAATTCACGCCATGTCCAAACTCAAATCACCGATCACAAATTTCTTAATCACGGTCATCGCAATCATATTGTTGACTCTCATCAGCCCCGAGGAAAGATCGCTGGGCGCCAACGTGCGGATCGTCTACCTGCACGGAGCCTGGGTGCTGACTGCGGAAATCGCACTCATCTTCGCGGCTCTTGCTGGACTTTTGGGCCTGATTCTGCAAAGGGACATTTTCCACACCTGGTCTGCCGCGCTGGGCCGCACGGGCATCGTCTTCTGGATAACCTACCTGCCGCTTTCGTTATTTGCCATGCAAACCAACTGGAACGGACTCTTCCTCGCCGAGCCGCGCTTCCGCCTCGCCATGATGTTTGCCGTCACAGGCGTCCTGCTCCAAATCGGCTTGTGGATATTCAACATCTCGTGGCTCACTTCACTGGGGAATATTATCTACATCGTTGTTCTGCGTGTCATCTTTTCAACCGCCCAAAATATCATGCACCCACCTCCATCGCCGATCTTCAACTCAGGGAATTACGTCATCATCGGATTCTTCGTCGGCTTGAATCTGCTGGCGTTGCTGGCGGCCTATTTTCTTGCGCGCTTTTTCATGGCCCGTCAAACAGGGTAAGGGCGACCCTTCACGATCATCAAATTACACTGCATCCGCCGGGCGGGTCGCCCCTGCGATCATCATCAAACCACTGAAAGTCACCTTGCGAATTAGATTCCAACTCATTATCTTCATGTTCCTTCGCACCATCCTGAATACCGCCCACAGGATGGTGTATCCATTTTTATCCGTCTTCGCCCGCGGCCTCGGCGTGGATATTTCCACCATGTCCCTGCTGATGACGGCACGCTCCCTGCTTGGCACAACCAGCCCACTCTTCGCGCCCATCGCCGACCGCCGCGGACGAAGATTCGGAATGCTGGTCGGCATTTCTGTTTTCACACTCGGCGTTGGCCTGGTTGCAGTTTACCCATCCATCTGGACACTGGCCGCCGCCCTTTTACTTGGCATGGTCGGTAAATACATGTTCGACCCCGCCATGCAAGCCTACTTCGGAGACCGCATCCCTTATCACCAACGCGGCACAGCGTTGGCCGTCACTGAAATGGCATGGTCCATGGCGTTCATTGCGGGCGTCCCTGCTGTTGGTTTCTTGATCAACGGCTTTGGCTGGTCTGCGCCGTTTCCGATCTTCGCCGCGCTTGGTCTGCTCATCTTCTTCATCATCTGGCGCATCATCCCGCGCGAAGACCCGCACCACGAACCCACATCCAATTCACGTGATGGCTACCGCGCCGTGTTCACCTCCATCCCAGCCCTGGCGGGAATTTCAATCGCATTGTGGGCCAGCGCGGCAAATGAAATGATCAATATTATTTTTGGCGTCTGGCTGGAGGATTCATTCGGATTGAAGATCATTGCGCTCGCAGGCGCATCGGCAGTGATCGGCATCTCCGAATTAAGCGGGGAAGGATTGGTGGCGCTCACCACTGACAGACTCGGCAAGCCGCTCGCTCTTACCATTGGGCTGGTCGGCAATGCCCTGGCTTCGATCCTACTCCCGATCATTGGTCAAACGCAAACAGGCGCGCTGGTTGGCCTGTTCCTGTTTTACATCACCTTTGAATACGTGATGGTCAGTCACATCCCGTTGATGACCGAACTCGTCCCCTCGGCACGGGCGACGGTGTTATCCCTCAATGTGACAGGCCACGCTTTAGGACGCGCGCTCGGCGCATTCCTTGCGGCATTCATTTACCAGCAATTCGGATTCTTGTTCGTAGCGCTGACGGCGGTGTTATTCAATGCCGCCGGGCTTCTGGCTTTGCGAAGAATGCAAAAGGAAAAGTGATGCAAATTCTTTTCGGCATCCTTGCAATATTTATCATTGTGATTGCCTTGTTTTGGATTTTGGTTCCCGCATTTTATGGCCTGCCGCCCATTTCCTCGCGCAACGAACGCATTCGCCGCGCGCTGGAGCTGGCAAATCCGCAGGTTGGGGAAAGGCTCTACGATCTCGGCTCCGGCCACGGACGGGTTCTGGTGATGGCGGCGAAAGAGTTTGGATTAAATGCCGTGGGAATCGAAGCCGGGCCGGTGCAGTGCGCTGTCAGTTGGGTGAATGCTTTTCGTAACGGGGTCAGGTCACAGGTCCGCATTGAGGCGGGGGATTTTTACAAGTCGAATTTAATAGATGCGGATATCGTCTTCGCGTATCTCACATCCGATCATGCAAATCGTCTTCAGGAAAAATTAAGCAGGGAGTTGAAACCCGGCGCGCGGGTGCTGACAGTTTCTTTTGATCTGCCAGGGTGGGATGCAGTTTTTTTTGACCGGGAGCAGTTGATCTATCTGTATAAAAAATAAAAAGCCCTGTCAAGCGACAGGGCTTTTTATTTTAGTAGTGATTGGCGAAAATTAGACGCCGGAGAGGCTGGAGTTGATTTCGCTGAAGACGTTGCCGATGATTGGGCCGAGAACCATCAAAGCCGCAATAACAACGATGGCAACCAAAACAAGAATCAGCGCGTATTCAACAAGACCCTGGCCTTTTTCCTTGGGTGAAAATAACATGGGAAATTTCTCCTTTCTCTTTGAATTTCACTGGAAGGCCTCCAGTGATTGACCTTATTTTACAACGACTGTGAAAAAGCGCAAGTCCGTAAATGGCGTTTTCCCTAACAGTTATGTTAGCCTTACAGGAACGAAAGTGTTAAAAAATATCGCGAACATAAAAATGTTCGCGATATTTTTTTTTAGACCAGCTTAGAAGCTGGAAAGGCTGGAGTTGATTTCGCTGAAGACGTTGCCGATGATTGGGCCGAGAACCATCAAAGCCGCAATAACAACGATAGCAACCAAAACAAGAATCAGCGCGTATTCAACAAGACCCTGGCCTTTTTCCTTGGGTGAAAATAACATGGGAAATTTCTCCTTTCTTTTGGATTTCACAGGAAGGCCTCCTATGATTACCTATATTGTACATTAAATGAAGGAAATGACAAAAGAATCGAGTACTCTTGTTTTGCAATAATGTTAGTTTTTCCTAATTTTTGGAGCACGGCGGCAATTATATGGGGGTGAAAACGCAAAAGTTGGCGTTTTCACCCAACCGTAGCGCGAGATATTATCTCGCGCTACGGTAGCCAGCATTTATTCCGACCCATTACCAAATAAAAATACCCTCATGGGCTATTTCTGTGGTTAAATAACCCTGCTGGACGATTATGAAAAATTGGTGAAATATGCTCATACATTCTGCTTCCCAACTCCTTACCCTTGCAGGCGGACCCCAGCGCGGAAAAGCGCTTGGCATGCTTGGCATAATTGAAAATGGCGCTGTTGTAATTCGGGATGAAAAGATCCTTGCAGTGGGAACGACGGCTGAATTAAAAAACGCCTATCCCGATGAGCCAACCCTGGATGCAAGCCATTGTGTGATGATGCCGGGTTTCGTGGATCCGCACACTCACCTCATTTGGGCGGGCGACCGCGCCAATGAATTCGAGATGAAGATGGGCGGCATGGCATACCTCGATATCCTCGCGGCGGGCGGCGGGATTATTTCCACCGTCAAAGCCACGCGCACGGCCAGCATGGAAACGCTCATCGCGCAGACCCGTCCGCGCCTTCTGCGGATGTTCGCGCATGGCACAACCACCGCAGAGGCAAAGACAGGCTACGGTTTGCAAACTTCCACAGAGTTGCGCCTGCTCAAAGCCTTGCTTGCATTGGATGATGAAAGTCCGCTCGACCTTGTCATCACGTTTCTCGGCGCACACGCCATTGCGCCCGAATTCACGGATAACCCGCAAGGCTACACCGACGAAGTGACCAACACCATGCTGCCCATGTTGAAAGAATGGTGGGAGACTCACGCTCCGCGGCTGTCCCTGCCTTTTGTGGATGTGTTCTGCGAAACCAAAGCCTTCACCCTCGAACAGTCGCGTCAAATCTTAACCCGGGCTGGGTCGCTGGGATTCCCACTCAAAATCCACGCTGATGAATTTGACAACCTCGGCGGCGCGGCTCTCGCGGCAGAATTGGGAGCCGCCTCAGCAGATCATCTGGTGGTCACTTCGGATGCAGATATTGCCGCCCTCGGAAAATCGGATACGGTTGCCGTGTCCCTGCCCTGCACGCCGTTCGGGCTGGCCGAACATCATTACACGCCCGCCCGGAAATTGCTCGAAGCAAACGCCATGCTGGCCCTCGCCACAGACTGTAACCCCGGCACCACCTGGAACGAGTCGATGCAGTTTGTGATTGCGCTGGCCTGCCGCACCATGGGGTTGACCCCGGCCCAGGCCATAGCGGCGTCTACCATCAATTCAGCGCACGCAATTCGCAGGTCCGAAATGATCGGTTCTTTGGAAGTCGGCAAACAGGCGGATATGCTCATCCTGTCTGTCTCGGATTATCGCCAGGTTGGATATCGCTATGGAACGAATCTGGTGAAACAGGTTATCAAACGCGGACAGGTCTATTCGGTGGATGTGGGGTATTATAGAACGGCTTAACCTGCCAGGATAAATGTCAATGGATATCAAGTGGATCATTTTTGCAACGCTATTGATTGCCAATGCGGTCACGGCATTCACCATCGCATGGATGCTTTCGCGCAGGCCGCCCAAATCCGGCATCCACTCGATGACGCTAATGCTTTTGGGGCTGGGCATCTGGTCATTCAGTTATGCAATGATCGCGCTTTCTCCAACGCTTGAGGTAAAACACCTCTGGCTGAAGCTGGAAAATATCGGCATCCTATCCGTGCCTGTATTGTGGTTTTTCTTTACCCTGAAATACACGCGGCTGGATAAATGGCTGACCGGCAAACCAGTGATGCTGTTATTCGGAATCATTCCAGCCGTCTCGTTGATATTTCTCTTTTCAGACCGCTGGTTTCATCTATATTACACATCCACGCATGTTGCCATGGAGTCCGGGGGACCGTTGATCATCAGCCGCGGACCCATGTATTGGGTTGCGCTTACCCATGCCTACCTGCTGAATCTGATTGGCGTGAGCGTGCTGGTCTGGCGTTTTGTTAAATCACGGCTGGTGTACCGCAAGCAAATGCTCTATCTGATCGGGGCGGTTGTCGTCCCGTTCGCCATTAATATCATCTACCAATTAATGCCGGGCCTCCTGCCCTTCTTTTCCGTTCCCGTGGATTTGACCCCCCTTTTTTTCAACGTGACAGCCATTCTGCTTGTGGCGAGCATCTTCGGCCTGCGCCTGTTTGACCTCGTGCCGATTGCCCGCGATACGGTTTTGGAGCATATCCCGGAGATGGTCTTTGTGGTGGATGTGCATGACCGCGTGATGGACGCAAATTCGATGGCACAAAAATGGCTGGGCAAATCCATCGAGGAAATGTCCGGGCAGGACCCTGTGGAGGTTTTCCGAAGCTGGCCCCAATTGCTTAATCGTTTCTTTTTTACGGAATACTCCCGCGAAGAGATTGAAATTCCGGGCGTCCCGCCGCACACGCTTGAAGTTGTGGTCACTCCCATTTACAACCGCTTCAATACCCTCGAGGGACGTGTGATCGTGGCGCGGGATATCACCGAACGAAAGGCGCTCGAAAATAAATTAAAGGAAGTCAATGTCTCGTTACAGAATCAATTGAACGAGAACGAATCGTTACGCGCCAAACTTCAGGAACAAGCCATCCGCGACCCGTTGACCGGCGCCTTCAACCGCCGCTTTTTTTCCGAAGCATTGGACAGGGAATCCGCAAGGGCAATCCGTGAAAACTCCTCCTTCTCCATCATCATCCTCGACGTGGATCACTTCAAACAATTCAACGACACCTACGGTCACAAGTGCGGTGACATTGTTCTGCAAGCCCTGGCAAATTTCCTCGACGAAAATACGCGCCAGGGCGATATTGTCTGCCGCTATGGCGGCGAAGAGTTCGTCCTCCTGATGACCGATGCCGCGTCTGAATCTGCGTTTAAACGCGCGGAACTTTTTAGAAAACAATTCGAAGAAACAACCATCGAATACGAAGGCAGGCGGCTTAAGTGTACTTTTTCGGCTGGCATCGCATCCTGCCCGGAACATGCCGCTTCCGGTGAAACCCTGTTAATCCTTGCAGATCAGGCGCTTTATCGATCCAAGGCCGAAGGGCGTGACCGTGCGACTGTCTATTCCCCCGAAAATTACTACCAAACTTCAGGAGACAGCTATGCAGATTGATATTATCGGCGTACCCATAGACCTCGGCGCAGACCGCCGCGGTGTAGACATGGGCCCCAGCGCGATCCGTTACGCACACTTGCAAAAAAAACTCGAAGACCTCGGCTACACCGTGCAGGACGAAGGCAATGTGGAAGTACCCATCGCCGAAATGTGCTCCATCACCAACTCGAAATTAAAATATATCGACTGCATCATCCCCATGGCGCGGCGCGTGGCAGGAGCGGTGGCAACCTCTGTGCAGGCCGGGCGCTTCCCGCTGGTGCTGGGCGGCGACCACAGCCTTTCCATTGGCTCCGTCCGCGGCGCGGCGCGCAATAAAAAAATCGGCGTCATTTGGGTCGACGCCCACGCCGACTTCAACACCGCCGAAACAACGCCATCCGGAAATATTCACGGCATGTCGCTTGCCATTCTCGCCGGGCTTGGCGATAAAAGCCTCGTTCAACTGTGGGACGAATCACTTCCAGTCATAGACCCGCACAAGATCGCCATCATCGGCGCGCGTGACCTCGACACGGGCGAGAAGGTCAATCTGCAAAACGCAGGCGCGATGGTCATGGGCATGGAGCAAATAGACCGCTACGGCATGGTCTCTGTGGTGGAGAAAGCCATCGAACACGTCAGCCGCGATGTCGACGGCATCTTCCTCTCCCTCGACCTCGACGCACTCGACCCGCGCCATGCCCCCGGTGTCGGAACCCCCGTCCCCGCCGGCCTGACCCAGCGCGAAGCCCACCTCGCCTGCGAGTTGATCGCCGAAACCGGCAAACTGATTGGCATGGACCTGGTCGAAGTCAACCCGATCCTCGACATTCAAAATCAAACCGCGTCCCTCGCCGTGGAATTCGCCCTCTCCGCTTTGGGGCGCCGCATCTGGAACGGACATTCATGAAACCAACGCTGACTGACTTGGAACGACTCGCCCGCGGCGCAGGAACCATTCTGCGGGATGGATACAACACCGAACACACGGTTCATTACAAAGGGACAATTGATCTTGTTACCGAAACAGACCACGCCTCTGAATCATTTTTGATCCGCGAGATTCAATCCCAATTCCCAGACAGCCACATCCTCGCCGAAGAGAGCGGCGAAACCGCCGGGGAAAACGAAGGCACATGGTTCATCGACCCGCTGGATGGAACAGTCAACTACGCCCACCACATCCCCGTCTTTTGCGTTTCGATTGCGTACGCCATCAAAGGAAACGTCATCCTCGGCGCAGTGTACGACCCCCTGCGTGATGAACTGTTCACCGCCGAACGCGGCAAGGGCGCATTTCTCAACGGCAAAAAAATTCAAGTATCAGACACAACTGAATTACAAAAAAGCCTGCTCGTAACCGGCTTCCCCTACGACACCTGGGACACGAAACTGGATAACTTCAAACATTTTGAACGCCTCGCCAAAAAGACCCAGGGGGTGCGCCGCCTCGGCTCCGCCGCCCTGGACGGTTGCTACGTTGCCGCAGGCCGCTTCGACGGTTTCTGGGAATTCGCCCTGCGCCCCTGGGACATTGCCGCCGCCGGCCTCATTGCCGAAGAAGCCGGCGCCCGCGTCACTACCATAAATGGCGGAGCCGATTATTTATCCACTCCGATATCCATCCTTGCGACAGCGCCAGGGATTTATGAAAAGATATTGGAACAGTTGAAGTAGCATAAGGAACTTCGGTACCGCAACATTCATGTTGCGCGTGTTTGAGATAAAACCGCCACTCGCAAGATAAATCTTGCGGTACGACAATCAGCCTGCCCCCAAAACTTTCAGCGGCGCGAATGATCGGGGGCACGAACCAACTGTCCGCGCGGAGTGAGGCGAGGGTAATCTAAATCCCATGAAACTAAATCGGAGCGCGAACTTCAATCCACCTGGGAAATCGTCACGGCAGGGGCGGGACTTTTAACAGCACCCCAACCAGATACCCCGCCATCGCGCTGATGGTTCCGATCAACATCATCTCGAAACCGCTGCGCAGAGGCCTGCCAATCGTCACGCGCGCCTTGTATGCGCCGATGCCAAATAACACCAGCGCCGTGACGAGCACAGACAGCCACATGCTGGTGGCAACGGATAAAAATAGAAACGGCGCAATCGGCACAAGCGAGCCGACGATTGCAGAAAGCCCCACGATCCACGCGGCGCGGAAGGCGGTCTTTCGATCCACGGGCGCGAGCTGGTGTTCCTCGGCCATCATCACCGCCACCCATACATCTTTGTTTGCGGTAATGGTCTCCACGATATGCTCGAGCAATTCTCCCCTGAAGCCCTTGCTTTCATAAATATCGCGGATCTCCTTTGTTTCGATATTCGGCGCTTCGTGAATGTGACGGTACTCGCGCTCGCGTTCGCTTTGGTACAAGTCTGCATCGGCGAGGGTGGTGGTGAATGCCACCGCGCCCATCGAAATGGATTCAGCGAAGGTGGTTGCAAGCCCCGCCACCAAAACCACGCGCACATCGTGGGTGGCGGCGGCAATGCCCAGCACCACGCCCAGCACGTTGACCAGCCCATCCTGCGCGCCCAAAATAAAATCCGAAAGCCCCGAGGCGCGTTTGTGCGGGTCGGTTTGGGTGTGGTGCAAAACTTCATTAATGATGGTGTCGAGTGAAGCGGGGTTCGTATTCATATCATCCAATTTTGTAAAAGCTGTGGGCGGGTTTGCGAAACCAATGGGTCATTGTCGTCAGAGTTCGATTGCTTATTATAAGACCATCTTATGAAACCCCGCACCCGCCTCCCTGCCATCCTTGCATTCATCCTCCTGCTTGCATGTCAAATGCCTGCCAGCCTGAACCTGTTGGTGACCACCCCCACGCCTCCCCCCACATCCACTGCAACGTTCACACCAACCTTGACGTTCACCCCCACGTTGACTTTAACTCCCACACCCACCATCACGCCGACGCCTGCGCCTCTTGCCCGCCGCGTGCTGATTCTAACCATCGACGGTTTACGCCCCGACGCCATTCCACTTGCGCCCATGCCGAACCTGATGGCGTTGATGAACAGCGGAGCGTACACCCTCTCTGCGCAGACGATCTATCCCAGCGCCACGCTCCCAGCCCACACCTCCATGTTGAGCGGGTTGTGCCCGAAAAAACATGGCGTAGATTGGAACGACTACCTCCCTGAAAAAGGATATGCCCAGGTCACCGACATCTTCGACATTGCCCACGCGGCAGGCTTGCAAACTGTCATGTACGTGGGCAAGGAAAAACTGCGGCAGATCACAGAACCATCCAGCGTGGACATCTTCGCCTACGTCAACGACCGCGACCTTGTGATCACCGAAAGACTGCTGGCAGAGTTCCCCCAGGATTTCAGGTTGATGTTCGTTCATTTCCCCCTGACAGATGGGATGGGGCACGTATATGGCTGGCTTTCGGGAGAGCAGTTGAGCGTGCTGTTTCGCGCCGACCAGGCTCTCGGCAACCTGCTCGCCGAACTGGACGCAAGAGGCCTGCGCGAAGAAACCCTCATCATCGTCACTTCAGATCACGGCGGACACAACACCACCCACGGCTCCAGCCTGCCCGAAGACATGACCATCCCCTGGGTCGCGGCAGGCGCGGGCATTCAACCCGCGCAGTTGACAACCCAGGTCCAAACTGTGGATACCGCCGCCACAATAGCCTATGCCCTGCAACTGCCGATTCCCTCCGAATGGGACGGCGTGCCCATCTACGAAGCGTTTGGCCTGCCCGTTGAAAAGCAATCACAACCCTGCCTGAAATAAACAACATCCCCTGCGTGGCACACAGGGGATAATTATTAACTCACCCTGTTACGGAAAATAGAAATCAACCGCCAGCGGCTGATGATCCGACGCATTGCGGAGGATGTTTTTCGCCACAAGCGGCTCATTGCTGGGCCTGGGCAATTTATAGGATGGAACATCCAGCATGGCTTGCGTCACCCAAACATGATCCACCTGGCTGACATCTGAAAAGAACGACAACCCCACCGCCGTAAAAATAGGCGGACATGCAATCTGGCTTGCCGGAGAACCGATCAGCACCTCCGGGGGAGGCATGGTCATATCGCCCATCAGGATCGCCGGGCCGCCCACAAAAGACTCCACGGCCTTTGCAATATTTTCGACATTCTTACAACCCACCTCATCGAAATTGGGGCGGATGTGCGTGGCAAAAACCTGCACCGACTGTCCGCCTGCCGTAATCACCTCGGCCCGCACAAGACAATTCGCCACATTCGAATAAATTTCGGAACTTTTGATTTGCAGTTTGGAAAATAATACCAGGTCGTATGTATTGCCATTTTTATCCACCGAGGCGTCATCGGCCTGGCAGTAAATGTATTCCATGCCCAGGTCGCTGGCCGCCTGCTTTGTGATCGCAAAATCATCCGCGCCCCAGCCATTGGCCTCCTGAACGGCAAGCACATCGGCGTTGTATGCCTGCATAACAGATAGGACCTGCGCCAGCCTTTCCTGCCCGCCATCCTGAATGTTATAGCTCATAAAACGCACAGCCCCTTCGTGGGTTTGCAGGGCGGCGGCGGTTGCTGTCAATATAGAATCGCTGGGGATGGTTGCCGTCACGTACGGGGTTTTGGTTGGGATGTTTCTTGTGGGAGTATCTTCAATGATCCTTGCCCCCTCAGGAATTTTCGACGTACCGCAGGCCTGCATCAAGGCCATGACCAGCACAAGGAAAAAGCCTGTCTTTGTCCATCTTTTAATTTTTAAATGATTGTTGCTCATACGAATCTCCTCATCTCTCTATTTGGTTTTTCGCAAACTACCTTCATCCTTTGGGATGGTACATTATAAGAGATTACCGTCATTTGCAAAGTTATTTGGAGAAGTTTCGCCGGGCAGAATTGAATTTGTCGCAGTCGTACAAACCCGGCAGGGGACAGAACCATCCCTCCACATGGAGAATTAGCGCGGGTATAAAACCAGGTTCTGTCCCGTGGGCCTGACGATGATTGTGAACTGATAAAAAATCCCCCGAGTTTTGCTCGGAGGATTTTTTTCATTTATGAAGCTGGCGGAAGCGGCTCGTTATTGGCGGACAGGGCTTCCGGCTTTTTGCGAAGGAGGAAGAAGCCTGTAATGACCGGGACGAGGATCAAAATGACGGAAACACAAAGAAGGGCATAGCCGGCTGTGGGAGGCATGGGTTGATCCGTTCCACCCAGCGAGTAGGTCCCGTTTCCGGTGACGCCGCCAAAGCCAATAATACAGGTGAACAAACTGCAACACGAACATAAGAGTGCAAGAACAACGGTAATTATCACGCTGGTATTCTTGTTCATTTGATATCTCCTTTTATGTTTTTCAGTATACAAAAATAAAAAATGGGATGCAAGTTTCAGCCTGCATCCCATTGGTACTAACTTCTCAACTTCGCGCCGATGGTCTGTTCCAATCGTTTGACGATCTTGTTGCGGATCGCGGCGGCATCGGCATCGGTCATCGTTTTGTCTGATTGATACGTGAGACTGTACGCCAGTGACTTTTTGCCAGCCCCGATCTGATCGCCTCGATAGACATCGAACAGGCGGACATCCGTGACGGTCTTTCCGCCCGTTTGCCTGATCAATGCTTCGACGGTATTTGCTTCCACTGAATCATCCACGATGATGGCGATGTCTTCATAGATGGGCGGGGTCTCAGGGACGGCTTTGATTCCGTAGGTGGGGTTTAGTTTCCGCATGAGGTCGAGGTCGAATTCAGCGATGATGACAGGAGAGTCTCCGAACTCGAATTTCTCCTTTGCCAGCGGATGCAGTTCACCGAAGACGCCCACGGCCTGTCCGCTCACTTTGACTTCGGCAGATTTGCCAGGGTGCAAATGATTCGCGCTCCCGAAAGAGCTTCGGGACGATGTGAGCGCAGTCGAAGCGCCTGCCGCAGTGTAGGAAATGTCTGGGAGGCGCAACCCGCTCAAAAGGAGTTCGAGGCGTCCTTTCATGTCGAAGAAGTCAAAATGGGGCGAGTCTTTCGCGCTGTGCGTGTCCCACGCAGAGGCGGTGCGGGAGCCTGTCATCACGATGGCGAGTTTGCGCGGCTCGAAAGGTAAATCACTACCGTTGGGTTCAAAGACGGAACCGACTTCAAACAGCGCAATGGATTCTGCGCGGGCATTTTTCTCCGCGATCTCGAGCACGGAGGTAAGCAGACTGCGGCGCAAAACACTGCGCTCTGGCGCGATGGGATTCGCGATGCGGACATAACTTTCGCTGGCACGCAAACGCGCTTCGCGTTCGGGAGAGGTCATACGATAGGTGACGATTTCCTGCAAGCCAACGGCCACGAGCAGATCACGCAGATGTTCCTCCCACTCGTGGACGGGGTTGCCCACCTGCGGCGGAAGCGCATCGGCCATCGTGGTGGTGGGGATGTTGTCGTAGCCGTAACTGCGCGCCACTTCTTCAAGCACATCCGCAAGACCGATGACGCCTTCGGCGATGTCCATGCGGTGAGGAGGGGCGGTGACTTGTAACTGGTTATTGGTAATTTGACATTTGAATTCAAGACGGGTTAATAGCTCGGCGATTTGTTCAAGCGTGAGATCGATGCCAAGCAGGCGTTTGACATCCTGCGAGGTGACATCCACAACTGAATCTTTTGGCTTGAGCGGATACGCATCCACGAGGTCGGGGGCGATTGTGCCGCCAGCCCATTCAGCCATATATTGAAGTCCGCGCTTCACGCCCAGCTCCGCGAGGGATGGATGCACGCCGCGTGAAAAGCGGAAGGATGCTTCGGAGGGCAGGTTGTGCTGTTTGGCCGTGCGGCGGATGTTGATGAAGTTCCACGCCGCGCCTTCGAGCAGGATGTTCTTTGTGCTGTCGCTCACTTCGGATTCAGAGCCGCCCATCACGCCCGCGAGGGAGAGGGAGCCTTTTTCGTCACACACCAGCACGTTCGTGGAAGTGAGCTTACGTTCCACGCCATCGAGCGTGGTGAGCTTCTCGCCGTCTTTTGCGGCGCGGGTGCTGATTTTTATTTTTTTGTGGGGCAAGTTGCCAACTTGCCCCACGCGACCCGCCAGCACATCATAATCAAAAGCATGGAGCGGCTCGCCGAGTTCGAGCATGGCATAGTTGGTCGCATCCACGATGTTGTTGATGGCGCGAATGCCTGCCAGTTTGAGTCTGCGCTGAATTTGGTAGGGACTTGGCTTGATCTCCACATTGCGAATCAACCCCGCCACGAAGCGCGGATTGAGTTCGGGGTTCGTGATTTCGATTTCGACGAGGTCGGTGACTGGTTGTAAATTAGGGGTTGTGTGTTGCGTGTTGCGTGTTCCGTTGCCTGCCTGTTTACCTGTGTACGTGTCTACCTGTTTACGCACTTGCCGCCCCGTCAACGCCGCCAACTCTCTTGCAATCCCAATCACATTCGCGTTGCGTGCCATGTTCGGCAGAATGGAAATATCCAACACCGCGTCGCCGATATAATCGGCAAGCGGCATTCCCACGGGCGCATCGTCATCGAGGATGATGATGCCGTCGCTTTCGTCGGTGATGCCGAGTTCCTTTTCGGAGCAGACCATCGAGTACGAATCCACGCCGCGGATTTTGGCGCGTTTGAGGGTCATTAGCACTTGTTCGTCGGCGTGACCGTCATACAGCGTTGAGCCTTCTTTTGCATACGCCACTTTGATCGGCTTTTCGAGTTTGCCGGCACCCTTCAAGTGGAAAATGTTCGGCGCGCCTGTCAGCACGACCTGTTCCTGTTGACCGTCGAACAGGTCAAGCAGAGTCAACTTGTCTGCATTGGGGTGAGCCTTCACCTCGCGGATTTCCGCCACGACGATCTTTTCCTTGTCCCATGCGATGCCGTTGGTCTTGAACTCGTGCTTCTCGCCTTCCTTGTAGACCGGCATGGGCAGGCCGACGTAGAGAATCTCGTCCACTTCGAGACCAGCGAGAGTTAACTTTCGGGCAATATCTTCGGGGGTGAGTCCGTTCAGGTCAATAAAATCTTTTAGCCAAGAGAGAGGTATTTTCATATTTCAACCTTTTTTAAACACGAAGGACACAAAGTACACGAAGGATGTAAAGATTCTTTCTTCTTTCTTCTTCATCCTTCATAATTCATCCTTCATCCTTTCTAGAACTGCTCCAAAAACCGCACATCGTTACCCCAGAAGTAACGGATGTCGTTGATCTTGTTTCTCAGCATCAACTGGCGTTCGGGTCCCATGCCCCAGGCGAAACCTGAATACACTTTGGGGTCATATCCGCCGTTTTGCAAAACAACGGGGTGTACCATGCCGCAACCGAGAATTTCAAGCCAGCCAGAATTCTTGCAGACCTGGCATCCCTTGCCGCCGCAGACGAAACATTCCACGTCCACTTCGGCGGAGGGTTCCGTGAACGGGAAGTACGAAGCGCGGAAGCGCAGTCTCGCGCCTTCGCCGAACATGCGGCGCACAAAGTCTGCAATCGTCCCCTTCAAATCCGCGAAGGTGATGTTCTTGCCAACGGCCAACCCCTCCACTTGATTGAACTGAATCTCCGAGCGGGCGGTAATTTGCTCGTAACGGAAACACATGCCGGGTAGAGCGATGCGGATCGGGGGTGGGTTCTGCGGATTCGTCGCGGCGTGTTCTCTCATCGCGCGGATCTGTCCGGGCGAGGTATGCGTCCGCATCAAAATGGGGTTATCACTGCGGCCATCCGCTTCGATGAAAAACGTATCCTGCATATCGCGTGCGGGATGATCGGGCGGGAAGTTGAGCATTTGGAAATTCATGTCATCGGTCTCAACTTCGCGCGAGGTGTAGACCTGAAAGCCCATCTCTGCCAAAATTGCCAGCACACGCCGCAACTGCTGTGTGGATGGATGCAGTCTGCCGATGTGTACCGAACGCCCGGGCAGGGTCACATCCAGTTTTTCTTCTTCGAGCGATTTCGCCAACGCGGCATTTTTCACCGCTGCGGCTTTTTCTTCCAAAGCAGATTCCAACGCCCCCTTCACACGGTTCGCCTCCGCGCCGACAACTGGCTTCTCTTCCTTTGAGAGTTTCCCAAACCCGGCAAAGACCTGCATCAGCGGCGAACTGCGCCCAACGTGTGCCACGCGCCAACTGTCCAGAGCGGCCTGATCCGTAATCGCCGCCAAAGACTCCAGCGCAGATTTTTCGATCTCTTTCAATTTATCCAACATACACGCCTCCAGTATTTTTCCGTACCGCAAGATTCTTGCCCTGAGTTTATCGAAGGGTATCTTGCGCGGCTCGCAACATGAATGTTGCGGTACGAAATTAACAAAAACCTCCCGTCCACAAATGGGACGAGAGGGAATTCTCGCGGTACCACCCAAGTTCATCGTTACCGATGCTCTTTGTGCCGACAATCATCGGCTTCCCGAATAACGCTGGGATTGCGTCCCGCACTACTGGTGGCGCAAGATGTCATCTTGCGTTACGTTCACACGAGAGGCTCGAGAGGGAACTTCAACGGGTTTCGGTCGAGTGCAATCTCAACAACTGCCTTGCACATCTCTGGCGGCTTCTGCCAGTCTACTTTCCTCTGTCACTGCCTTTTATTTTGTTGCCGTAATTATCTGCGGAATCAAGCGGTTGTCAAGTGCGGCTGGCTTTGACAATACGGCTTTCTCAAAGTCTGAAAATCTTTAACGCGAATGGCGCGAACGAAACGAATGGCGCGAATTTTTCTTTATTTTCGTATCATCTCAATAAAACGGGGTGTTTATGCACCGTCCCGAAGGTTTTGCGAAAGGCTACTCAAATTTGTAGAAACCTCCGGGACGTTTCCCCTGATTATTGAGAAGATACGTATTTTCGCGTAATTCACCCAGTTTGCGTAATTCGCGTTAAGCTTTTGCCATAAACTTGTAAAATGGTCAAGCTACTTTGAGAAAGCCACAGCTTTGACAACAATATCTCTGAGAAAGCCACAGCGCTCACCCTGTTGCCCGTTTAGCCATCTGGTCAATTCCCCAATCTCCAATCTCCAATTCTCCGTGTGCAAGCAAAGGTAGTCAGGGGAGGTAGATTGTTCGCTGGGCTGTGAAAACCCCTCACCCTGCCCTCTACCCTTACGGGCACACGTCCCTCAGGGAGAGGGGGGAGTCGACACGGCGAAAAGTCTTCATACTTGGGGTGAGGGAAAAGGGGAAGGCTGACAACCTTTGTATCCTTCCTCGCAGGGATCGTACTCGCCAGCCTCCTCTCCCTCCCCACCTGGGCATGGATTCTAGTTTCTGCCATCTTCTTTCTCCTCTTCCTTTTTCTTCGTAACCGCACATTGCAGGTCGTCTCCTTCCTCCTTCCTCCTTTCTCCTTCATCCTTTTAACCTCCCTCTTCCTCGGCTCCGCCTACTACCAATTCCGCCAGCCAAACATAGATGCCTTCCACATCGCCTTTTACAACGACCGCAATTACGATTTACTAATTACAGGCTCTCTGGTAGAACCTCCCGACTATCGCGACAACTACACCAACCTCAAACTCCAAACCGAAGCCGTGGACACAGGCGATGGCAACCTGCCCGTCTCCGGATTCATCCTCGTGCGCGTGGCAAAAAACAAAATTTATGAATACGGCCAGCGCGTGCGTCTGCGCGGACAATTAAAAACCCCGCCCGAAAACGAGGACTTTTCCTACCGCGATTTTCTCGCGCGCGAAGGCATTCATTCGTACATGTCCACTGCCGAGGTGACGGAACTGCCGGGCAACGACGGCAATATTTTCTACAGGCAGGTGTACAAACTAAAAACAACATTGCTCGAAAAAACATACCGCCTGTACCACGACCCCGAAGCCTCATTGTTCGCGGGCATTTTATTCGGCGTGGATACGGGACTCACACGTGAATTACAAAATGCCTTCAAAAACACCGGCACGGCGCACATCATTGCCATCTCAGGTTTTAATATTGCCATCATCGCGGGGCTTTTCTTTTCCATTTTCAAACGGCTCACCAACGAACGCCTCGGTGCAGGCATCGCGATCGTTGGCATTTTTATGTACGCCTTCCTCGTCGGCGGCGATGCGGCAGTGATGCGCGCCGCGTTGATGGGCAGTATTTCATTGCTGGCGCGTCAGCTTGGCAGGCGCAACATGGGCATGAACGCGCTCATGGTAGTTGCGCTCGTCATGGCGCTCATCAACCCGCTGGTGATTTGGGATGTGGGCTTTCAACTTTCGTTCTTCGCCACACTGGGCCTCATTTTGTACGCCGAACCCTTCTCGAATTTCACCGCCAATCTCATTGCCAAAATTTCAAAACATGATACAAGTGTGTTCACCCGTATCGTCAATGAAAACGTCATCCTCACCCTGGCGGCTCAACTGACAACCATTCCGATCATGGCTTACCACTTCAAACGCATCTCCCTCATCTCGCTCATCGCCAACCCCTTCATCCTGCCCGTCCAACCCGCAGTGATGATCGTCGGCGGGCTGGCAGTTTTCACCAGCCTCATCATTCAACCGCTCGGCCAATTCATCGCGTGGATCGCCTGGCCCTTCGCCGCGTACACCATCCGCGTTGTGGAATTTTTTGACAGTATTCCAAATGGGACGATCTTCCTCGGCGACTCGTCCATCTGGCTGGTGACTTCCTTTTACATCGCGCTTCTTGCTGTAACCTTCAACTGGTCGGCCATTAAAAGCAGGCTCCAATCCCTGGCAGGTTCGCTTCGAGCCGTTGCATTGACATTGACCCTCGCGGCCATGTTCGTTTGCATGGTTGTGTTATGGCGCTCCGCATCCACCGCAGGGGATGGGCAATTCCACATCACCTTCCTCGAAGTCGGCTCGGCAGATGCGGTGCTCATCCAAACGCCCGAAGGCAGGAATATTCTTGTCAACGGCGGCGCGAGCACATCCGAACTCTCGGATGAACTTGGCCGAAGACTCCCGTTCTTCTCCCCCAAATTAGACTGGCTCATCATCGCATCCACAGACGAAGAACAACTTTCCGCCCTGCCGCGTGTCATCGAAAGATACCCGCCCGATAACGTTTTGTGGAGCGGAAATGTGCAGGCCTCGTTCTCCGCGCAATTGCTGGACGAATATTTCGCGGCGGAGGGAATCCCCGTCAGCCGCGCAGAAGCAGGACAAAGGCTCGAGCTGGGTGGCGGCGCATTTATCGAGGCGCTTGCCACAGGTCCGAGAGGAAGCGTGCTTCTCATCCAATATGGAAATTTCCGCGCCCTGCTTCCCATCGGCCTCAGCGAAGGGACGCTTGAGTCGCTTGAGTTTGGGAACGCCATTGGCAAGGTGGATGCGCTCCTGCTTGCCGATGCGGGCTACGCGCCTTCCAACCCGCCCGACATTTTCGAGAATTTGAATCCGCAATTGGTTGTGTTGAGCGTGGCCGCCGGCGACCCGAACGGCCTGCCCTCGCAGGATGTGCTGGATTCGCTGGACGGCTATTCGCTCCTGCGCACAGACCGCAGTGGCTGGATCGATCTGAGCACGGACGGCGTTGAAATGCGCGTGACGGTGGAACGCGGCGAATGATTAATTTGTTTTCGTAAAATCAGTTTTTCACGAAAGACTCTGGAGTCAGGTAGATCACTTGCCCTGTGGGGCCTGCCTGAAATGCCGATCAGCAAGCTGATCGACTCCAGAGATGTTCTTCCCCTGGAGGTATGTACATGACCAGCCTGCTTAAGATCACGAAGACCGAAGGCCCTGTAACGATTTTATATTTTGAAGGCCAACTGGATGGACAAACGGAAACCCAGGCCGTTGACCATGCGCGCGCAGTATTGGATGCTGGCGCGCGTTTTTTGTTAATCGACCTGCATGGCGTGGAGATGGTCACCAGCGCGGGCCTGCGCGCCCTGCACACCATTTACAAAATGTTCACGCCCAACGAAGAGGCGCAAGCCTGGCATGTTGACCATTCGGATGAAACGTACAAGTCGCCTTATTTTAAATTGGCGAGTCCTTCGTCGCGGGTTCATTATGTCTTGAGCATTGCCGGCTTCCTGCAAAATATTCCCATCTACCCAACCTTGCAGGAAGGGCTGGATTCCTTCAACTCCTGACGATGGGTTTTCTACTGCTGGCAGGCGGCGCGGAGTTTGGTGGGCAAATGTCCGCGCCCGATTTGCGCGCCATTGAACTGGCGGGCGGTTTCGATGCGCCGATCTGCATCCTCCCCACTGCCGCCGCGCCGGACAACAACCACAAACGCGCGGGGGACAATGGTACACGCTGGTTTCAAAGCCTCGGCGCAAAAAATGTTTTCACTGCGGATGTGATCGATTCAAAATCGGCAAACGATGAAACCCTCGCCGCCTCCCTTCGGACCTCGCGCCTGATCTATTTACTGGGAGGTTTTCCCCACTTTTTAGGAGAGACTCTTGCAAACAGTATCTGCTGGCAGGCCGCGCTGGATGCGCATCAACAAGGCGCGGTCATCGCGGGGAGCAGCGCCGGGGCGATGGTCTTGTGCGAACATTATTACGACCCGTACGAAAAGAAATTACTGCGCGGGTTGAATTTGATCCCCAACGCCTGTGTCCTGCCGCATCACAATAATTTTGGAAAGGCGTGGGCAAGCCAGCTTGGACAATTGTTGCCAGGTTCGGTTTTGATCGGGATAGATGAATCCACTGGCATGGTCAATGACGGGGGCAATGAGTGGCAAATCCACGGTGCGGGGGAGGTGACGTTCTATCGGGCAGGATCAACCGTCCGTTATGGAAGAGGCGAAAGGTTCTCATTCCCGTAAATCGGACATATAATTCGTCAAACTCGGAGGAGTCATGGACACCACCCTGCACATCTCGAAAGAACAAATCCAGGGAGATATTCCCATCACGGTCCTGCATTTGCGCGGCTGGTTGAATGCCCAAAGCGAGGAGTCTTTGCTGGCGGAAGCCCGCATTGCCTACGATGAAGGCGCGCGTTTTTTACTGCTCGACCTCGCCGAAGTGGACACGCTCACCAGCGCCGGGATGCGCGCCATGCACAAAGTATACAAGTTGTTCACCCCGCAGGAGGAGAGATTGAAGGCGCTGCGCGTGAAGATGTGCAACGCGCCCCAGCAGGTCTATGATGTGTTGGGCATCACCGGCTTTTTACATAATATTCCAAATTACGAAACCCTGCGTGAGGCGGTGGAATCGTTTGGGGAATGAATTGAATTTTCGTAGGGCAAATCTATAGATTTGCCCCATAACAAACCGCCAACGATAGGGGTTTCGACAAGACTGTCTCATTGGGCACAGAGGCAACCCAGATCAAATATGCCAATCTATACTCTTGAGTTTCAAACACAAATAAAAGTTTCTCCGCAAATGATTTACGATCATTTGCGCGACCCGCATAGTTTTGTGGGTCTACAGCCTTTGCTCACGCACGTGGAGGCGGTCCATTTCGATCAGCGGGATGGAAAAAGGATGGTCTCCTATGACACGGTGGAGGCCTTCCGTGGGATGGGCATCGTTCTCTATCGCAACCGCATCCATGTGCAGACGGTTTTCACGAATCCGCCTCAGCAGTTTGACACGGTGGTGCATAGCTTCCCGAATATCACCTTGAATGTGGAATACAACTTCTCACAGCAGGATGGGGGCACGCTTGTGAAAGAGACGATGCATATCCAGATGTATGCCTGGCTGGCGAAGTTTGTAACCAATGAAGCAACGAAGGCGCAAACCGCTGTGCTTGCGAACTTGAAGAAGCGGCTGGAAGGCGTGTGAATCTTCCATGAGTGAAAAACGCATTCTGGTGGTGGAGGACGAGCCAAGCCTGGCCGAGGTGGTGAGTCTTTATTTAAAGCGCGCGGGCTTTCAGGTGCAGGTTGCCGCGGATGGAAAACAGGCCATGAATATCCTGGAAAAGCAGATACCGGACTTTGTGATTCTGGATTTGATGCTCCCTGAAGTGGACGGGCTTGCGCTGACCCGCTGGCTGAGAGACCGTTCGGATGTGCCGATCATCATGGTGACTGCGCGGCGCGAGGAGATTGACCGCATTGCGGGACTCGAAATGGGCGCGGATGATTACGTGGTGAAACCGTTCAGCCCGCAGGAGTTGGTGAGCCGTGTTCGGGCGGTGTTAAGGCGCATTGGACGGGAACAGCCCGGGGCGGAGTCGGAGCGGGAGTTGTCTTTTGATTCCATCACCATCAACTCACTCACCCGCATTGTGATGGTGCGAGAGTCGCAGATCGAATTGACTGCAAAGGAGTTCGATATGTTGTATCTTTTGGCGCGTCACCCCAAACAGGTGTTTACGCGCGCTCAATTGCTCGAGCGGGTGTGGGGCGGCGCGGAGTATATTGACCCTGGAACCGTCACGGTGCATGTGCGCCGCCTGCGCGAGAAAATCGAAAGCGACCCGTCTTCGCCGAAACATTTGCTGACGGTGTGGGGCGTTGGATATAAATTCGAGCCATGAAAACATCCCCTGTCTTTCGTTTCATCGCAGGTATTCTGCTGATCTTTCTGATCTCGCTTGCCGTCTTCAATATGATGATGGCGCCGCCTTTATATGAACTGGGATTGATGGCGTTGTTTCTGGGCATCACTGCATTTGTTTCGGCGCTGGCTGGTTACATCGCGTATCGTTTTGGATGGCTGTCGCTTTCGCCGACCTTGCGCTGGTCTTTGCTGGGCGGGTACGCGCTATCCAGCCTGCTTACTTTTTTCAACATTTGGTTTTCAGCGCAGTTGATGTTTGCAAGCCAGCATGACCTTCTGCTTGCGATTGTTCTGCTTGTCTTCGCCAGCGGCATGGCCATGGCGCTGGGATATTTTCTCTCGAGCGCCATTACAGACCGCGTCCATGTATTGAAAGACGCGGCGGAAAAACTTGCCGAAGGCGATTTGAAAACGCGAGTCCCTGTGTATGGGCGGGATGAAATTGCCATGCTGGCGCATACCTTCAACCAGATGGCCGAACAACTCGAAGCCGTGGACAGCAAACAACGCGAGCTTGAGCAGTTGCGCGCAGATTTGATCGCCTGGGTTGGGCATGATCTTCAAACGCCGCTGGCATCCATCCGCGCGATTCTGGAAGCTATTGAAGATGATGTCGTAGAAGACCCGCAAACGATCAAACGCTATTTGAATACCGCCCAGCGCGATGTGCGCGCTCTTTCCGCGCTGATAGATGATCTCTTTCAAATGGCACAGTTGAACGCTGGCGGCATTCCCCTCGACCGCGCAAAATCGTCCCTCGCAGACCTGATCTCCGATACCCTTGAATCGTTTTCAGAGTTGGCCGCCCGTCAGCAGGTGAAACTTGAAGGCAGTGTGGCCGCGGATGTGGACCCCGTCCGCATGGATACCCAGCGCATCGGGCGCGTGCTCAACAACCTGATTGGCAACGCGCTTCGGCACACACCCAGTCAGGGTGAAGTAAAAGTCCACGCGCGGCGGACAGGCGCGGGCGTGGAAGTGAGCGTGTCTGATACGGGCGAGGGAATCCGCAGAGAAGACCTTCCGCATATCTTTGAAAGTTTTTATCGCGGTGAAAAATCCCGCAGTCGCAACACAGGCGGGGCGGGCCTTGGGCTTGCCATTTCACGCGGAATTGTGCAGGCGCACGGCGGCGAGCTAAACGTCGAAAGCGCACCGCCGCCACAGAGGGGAAGTCGCTTCACGTTTAATTTACCCTAACAAAACTCTCACTCTCGCGTAATCTTTTTGTAAGGAAGTTTTCTTAAAATCACCCCATCATAAAGGTGATAAATGAAACGATACTTACTTGGATTACTGTTTTTGCTGACCGCTTGTACTGCCGCATCCAAATCTTCCGAACCCGTCATGCCGACCATCCACGCTTCCTACCCTGACCTCGGGCCTGCTCCCGAACTGACGAATGATTCCTGGCTGAATGTGGACTCGCCCCTGCGCCTCGCAGATCTGCGCGGCAAAGTCGTCGCAATTGACATGTGGACCTTTGGCTGAATTAATTGCCAGCATGTGATTCCTTCGTTGAAGGAATGGGACGAAAAATACCGCGAACAGGGACTCGTCATCATCGGCAACCACTACCCCGAGTTTTCCTTTGAAGCAGACCTCACCAACCTGCAAGCCGCTGTTGCGGAATATGGAATTGAATACCCCGTAACACAGGATAACGAAGGCAAAACCTGGCAGGCCTACAATAACCGATACTGGCCCACGCTTTATCTGATCGACAAAAATGGACACATCCGCTACGTTCACATTGGCGAAGGAAATTACAACGAAACCGAAGCCGCCATACAAGCTTTGCTGGCAGAACCCCAACCTTAATTCCAGAAAGAGGATAGAGAAATTATGAGCCACCCATTTAAATCCATTCCCATTCGTTCTTCCGAGATCACCCCAAAGGATGCCTATCTCTCGCGGCGCGATTTTATGAAAGCCGCAGGTCTCACCGCAGGCGCGGCATTGTTAACCGCCTGCGGGCCGTCAGTGGCGAATGCTTCCGAAGGAACCGAATCAGCCCCAACGTCCAGCGCGACCGATGAACTTGGAAACATCGTCAACACCTTTGAAGAGATCACCAGCTATAACAACTATTACGAATTCAGCACCAACAAGGAAGCCGTGGCTCCGCTTGCAAAAGATTTCACCACCGCCCCGTGGACAGTGGAAGTTGGCGGCCTCGTCCACAAGCCGAAAACCTTTGGCGTGGAAGACCTGCTGAGCCTGTTCCCGCAAGAGGAACGCATCTACCGCCTGCGCTGTGTCGAAGCCTGGAGCATGGTCATCCCGTGGAGTGGTTTTCCGCTGGCAAGCCTGCTCAAAATGGTCGAGCCAACCTCCAATGCAAAATACGTGCGCTTTGAAACCGTCTACCGCCCCGAAGAAATGAAAGGGCAGGGCAGTCCCTTCTATCCCTGGCCGTATCAGGAAGGCCTGCGCATTGACGAAGCCATGAACGACCTCGCAATCCTTGCAACTGGCATGTATGGCGAAACCATGCTGGCGCAAAACGGCGCGCCCATCCGCCTGGTGGTGCCGTGGAAATATGGATTCAAGTCCATCAAATCCATCGTCAAGATCGAATTGGTTGCCGAAAGACCGAACACTTTATGGAACAGCGTCTCAACCAGTGAATATGGTTTTTATTCCAATGTCAATCCAAATGTGGATCATCCGCGCTGGTCGCAGGCCTCCGAGCGCCGCATTGGCGAACTCAGCCGCAGACCCACTCTCCTGTTCAACGGCTACGGCGAACAGGTTGCCAGCCTCTACGAAGGCATGGACCTCAGCCTGCAATTTTAATAACCGCTATTCCGTACCGCAACATTCATGTTGCGTGTTTTGCGATATTGCGTAAAATGAGTTAATAACCAGCGCTTCCGAAGTCTCCAAAGGCAATGAAAAAATTTTCCCGCTACACCCCCCTTCAAATCGCCATCCACCTGTACGCATGGTCAGCCCTCGCATGGATCATCTTTGAGCTGGCAACTGGCACATTCTCCATCAACCCCATTCAGGAGTTGGAACAGCGCACGGGCCGCCACGCCATCACCCTGCTTGTGCTTTCGCTGATCTGCACCCCCGTTAACACCATTTTCAAATGGACAGAGCCGCTCAAACGCCGCCGCGCGCTGGGCTTGTATGCCTTCCTCTACGCCGCCATCCACGTCATCATATTTGTAGACCTGGATTACGGCCTCGCGTGGAGTCTCATCGGCGAAACCGTTTTGCAAAAGCCATATATCGTGGTCGGCATGACCACCTTTCTTCTGTTGATTCCCCTTGCGTTCACCTCCTTCGACATCTGGAAAAAACGCCTCGGCAAAAACTGGAAACGCCTGCACAAACTTATTTACATCATCGCCCCGCTTGCCGTCCTGCATTTTGCCTGGAGCAAAAAAGGCGATCTCTTCACCCTCTCCGGCGACATCGTCCGCCCATTGATCTATGGACTGGTCCTCGCGATTTTCCTGACCTTCCGCATCCCCGCGATTCGAAAAGCCCTCGCCTCTTTTTCGCCCCGACGGCTGATTCAGTCTCCCAAGCAGGAGTCTCAGCCCGCGCTCCGCGAATAACGGAGCGCAGACTTCAGTCTGCCCAGGCAAGCGGATTGAAATACAGGCAAGCGGATTGAAATAAAGGGAGTGGCTAAAAGAATGGGCTAAAAAAACCTCTCACCACGGAGATCACAGAGCGCACACATCGTCCCGATGTTCTTTCGGGAGAGATTTCTAAGAGTTTTTCTCCGTGACCTCCGTGTGCTCCGTGGTTAAATCTTTTGGCAAGCCCACTACATTAGCCACTTCCGAAATAAAATGCCTCTCCCTAAATCTCACAGAAAGGCTATAATTTTGCCCCATGCCTATAAAATCTAAAAAATCCACCCCAATAATTTTTGAAGAAGAAGAAATAGAGGAAACCGCCCCAGACGCAGAAGAGTTCATCATCTTCAAGCGCAGTCACTTTTACTCTGTGCTTGTTGTGCTTGCCTTTGGCGTTGGCATTCTCGTTGGCTATGTCCTCTGGGGGCGCGGCACAACTGCCACAGCGGCAGTCCCTGCCCAGGCGGCGCAACAGCCCTCAGGTCAGGTGGCTGAGGCGCCAGCCGCACAGCCGCAATTTACCCGCTACGACATCCCCACCGAAGGATATCCAAGCCTCGGCCCGGACGATGCGAAGATCGTCATCGTAGAGTTCAGCGACTTCCAATGTCCATACTGCCGCCGCTTTCATGATGAGACCTATCAGGCTTTGCTGGATGCGTACCCCAACCAGATTCGTTTTGTTTATCGCAACCTGCCGCTCACATCCATTCACCCCGCCGCCATGCCCTCTGCAATCGCCTCGCTCTGCGCCAACGACCAGAACGCCTATTGGGAGTATCATGAAAAGCTCTTTAGCAGTGAAGCATTGGATGAAGCGACCTTTATTCAATATGCCGCCGATCTCAGTTTGGATGTTGAAGAATTCACCGCCTGCCTTGTCAGCGGAAAACACGATGATTTCATTCAAACAGACATGGACTTTGCCATCAACCTCGGCGTGCAGTCTACGCCCACGTTCTTCGTCAATGGCCTGGCGCTTGTCGGCGCACAGCCTCTCTCCAGCTTCCAGCAGTTGATAGACAAGGAACTGGCTGGCGAAATTCCATAGAACTCTGGAGTCCATCAGCAAGCTGATGGACTTTATGTTCGGCTTGGGCGGGTTTCATTACCCGCCCTTTTGTTTTTTTAATTCTCTACCGTACACGCAAACCCTAAAGGTCTCCTTTTCCCTCGCAGATTCCTGATTCACCGAAAAGACCTTTAGAGAGTGTTTGAGATGTGCCAAATTCAACCCCGCAGGGGTGTCATGGCTCGTAAAATCAATAGGGTGTGTTTCATTTCAGTTGAAACAACCGTCCCGAAGGTTTAAAAAACGGCAAAAGTCTTCGAGAAAACCTTCGGGACGTTCCATCCTTCAACTCATTTGAAACACACCCAAATCAATATCATCCCTTCGGGATTTGGAATTCTTTCACGTAATTTTCTATAATCCTGCCATCCCTTCGGGATTGAACTGCGTAAGGTGAGTTAATAAATCCGTGTTTGTCAGTGTAATCCGTCCAATCCGTGTACTTAAGAAACTGTCTCTTAGGGTTTCTTTGCGAGGAAAATGTATGGCAGCGAATTTTTTAAACGTTAATCTTAAAACTCCGCGCATATAATTTACTCGGTGGTAAGATAGAGAAAATAAAAAAATCCCCCTGTGAGAGTAGTTCCATGAAAAAATTTGTAGCCATTGCGGGCAATATCGGCGTTGGAAAATCCACGCTTGTGAAAATGCTGTGCGACCAGATGAGTTGGGACCCGTTCTATGAACCCGTCACGGAAAACCCCTACCTCGCCGATTTTTACCAGAACATGTCTGCCTGGGGGTTTCATTCCCAGGTCTTCTTTCTGACGCATCGCCTGCGCTCGCATTTCAACCTGGCACAGCATCCCAATTCCGTGGTGCAGGACCGCAGTGTCTATGAAGACGCGGAAATCTTCGCCCATAATTTATACCAGCAGGGGAATATCAATGACCGCGATTATCAAATGTATCGCGAGTTGTACGAGACGGCCGTGCAATTCCTCCCCCCGCCGGACCTGGTCATCTACCTGCGCGCCTCGGTGGATACGCTGATGGACCGCATCACCTCCCGCGGACGCGACTACGAGAGTAAGATCACAGCGGAGTATCTGCAAAACCTCAACGACCTGTACGAATCATGGATCGAGAATTTCACGCTTTGCCCTGTGCTGGCCGTCCCCGCCGATGACCTGGATTACGTGGCCCACAACGGTCACCTGCGCCTGATCGTCTCCAAGATCGAAGCGAAATTGACAGGCAAGGAAGAGGTGGTCTTTGAGCCTGAGGAAATGGCAAGGGCGGCGGAGGATTAGGGGCAAGGTATACAGGTAAAAAAGAAAACAGGTATACAGGTTATAAGCCTGTGTACCTGTTTTCGTGTCTACGAGTTTACGCATTTACTTGTTTGCGTTTTACGCTCTTACGCCTTCCCCAGCACCATCGCCAGCAGAGCCATTCTCACGTACAACCCATATTCCATCTGGCGGAAGTAGGCCGCGCGGGGGTCATCGTCGAAGTCCATGCTGATCTCGGTCACGCGGGGCAGGGGGTGCATGACGATCATTTCCTTCTTTGCGGCTTTCATGATTTCTGTGTCCACCACGAAGGAATTTTTCACCTTTTCATAATCAGCGGGGTCTTCGAATCTTTCCTTTTGCACGCGCGTCACGTACAGCACATCGGTTTCAGGCAGGACATCTTCGAGCTTGCTGAATTCCGCCTGAGGAATTCCCTTCTCCCCAACTTCATCCATCACTTCCTTCGGCATCTTCAAAATATCAGGCGAGACGTAATTGAGTTTGATATTCGTAAAAGTGGAAAGCAAACGTGAAAGGGAATGCACGGTGCGCCCGTATTTCAGGTCGCCGAGCATGGTCACGTTCAAATTGTCGAGCCGCCCCAATTCTTCCATGATCGTGAATGTATCCAGCAAGGCCTGCGTAGGATGTTCGCCCGTGCCATCCCCCGCGTTGATGACAGGCTTGCGCGCCGCCTTCGCCGCAATTGCCGCGGAACCTGTTTCGGGGTGGCGCAGAACGATCACGTCCGCGTAGCATTCCAGCGTGCGGATGGTGTCTGGCAAACTCTCGCCTTTCGACACAGACGAATACTTCACCTCATTAATCGGGATGACCGACCCGCCAAGCCGTTCCATCGAAGCCGTGAACGATGACGACGTGCGCGTGGATGGCTCATAAAAAAGATTCGCCAGAATTTTTCCCTTTAGCAGATCGAAGGTCCCCACGCGTTCGACCATGCCGCGCATCTCATGCGCCACGCCGAAGACGTACTCGAGGTCACTGCGGCTGAACTGCTTGACGGAAATAATGTCCTTGCCGTACCAGGGGGCGTTTTTATCTTCGCCGAACGGCAGGTAGGGGGATGAGGAACTTGAGGGCATAAGGTAGTCTCCTTTGGTTTGTTTACGTCATTGCGAGGGCAGAAGAACACTACCCTTGCAATGACGTTGATTTACTTTATAAAAACTTCCGAAGTCTTCAGACTTCGGAAGTTTGGAAATTACTCTTCTGAAAGCAAATCTGCATCAATCAAATCCTGCGGACGTCCCGCCGCGAGTTTGGAAGCGATCAAATCTTTCTTTGAAATAAAAATCACCTTCAACCCGTCAAAATCCACTTCAATGCGCCTGTTCCAGCAGTCATCAAAATCAACTCCAGGGATTCCCATTAACACGTCCACACGAATGGGCGGCACACCCATTTGAAAGAAAAAGCCTTCTTCCGAGAAATCCTTTGGGGTTAATCCTGCAAGAGGAGCGCCGAACTCACGCAGAGCGTTATAAACTGCTTCTGCGTTCGCAACGTCTGTGCTAATCAAAACGTCAAGGTCTTTGGTGAAGCGCGGCTCGGCATATTGCACAACCGCATAACCTCCAATCACCAAATACCTAACGTTGTGGGCGTTGAAAATTTGTAACAGATCGCTGAAGTCTGAGTTGACGAACATCTTTTCCCTTGACTCTCATGTAATGGACAATCAATTCCCATGAGGCATCGAAGCGGGCTTTTGCAGGTTGCGCCTGCCAGAATTTCAAGTCAAATGATCTGTCCATTTGCTCAATCTTTCCGCGTCGTTCAATAAAATTTTTTCTCATCTCATACCTTCCTGTAATTTTACACTACTTATAAAAAACTTCCGAAGCCTCGAAGACTTCGGAAGTTTTTTATACTCCTGCAAATGCGTCCAAGCCGTTTTCGGTGGCGATCTCATCGAGCGTGGCTTCGATCTCGTCGATGAAGTGATCGAGTCCCTCCACGTGTTCGGTGAAGCCGTCTCCGAGCAGGCCCAACTCGGCGCAGGCATTTTCCCAGAACTTGAGGTGGTCGCCGTTTAACACAGCGGCGGACAATGTCCAGGTATGCAGAACAGGCCAGAGCGCGGAGAGAGGCGTTTCTCCATCCAGCAGGGCTTTGATGGCTTTCTCGTAATAATTCAGGCGCGCGGCGTGGATGCGGGCATCTACATCCGCTGTTTCGCTGGCTAGTTTGAATGCGGCTTTCCAATCTGCCAGCCAGCCTTTTACTTTTTCCGCATCCACGTGATTCGCGCCAAGCAAGCCGTACGCCGCGGCGACCATGCCGGGCTTTTGCGCGGCTTCGGCGCGGGCGGGGAATTCAAGCAACAACCTGCGCTCCTGAATGGGCGAGCCGCTTAACTCGGCCACTGTGTTGATGGCATGAAAAAGCGACTTCATATATTTTTGAATTTCTTTCGGCCCTGCGGGTTTGTCAAGTTCGGTCAAGTCCATCCAGATGCCACGGCCGTGGGAGAGCATGGTGCGACAGCGTTGAAGCATGAGCGGGGGCTGTTCGAATTCAAAGCCTGCGCGCAGGCTGGCTTGCACGAAGTCGAAGAATTTTTCGCGTTCGTACAACAGCATGGGCGCGTACATTTCATAGCCAAGCCAGGGATCGCCGCGTAATTCGCGGGGTGATTTGAATTCATCCTTTGCGCGGCGGCTGATATCAAGATGAAAATCGGGGGTTAGTTTTACGAACTCGCGCGCTTTGGCGGGTGTGTTTTTATAGACAAAGACCAGGTCAATATCTGCGGTGCCGCCGAGCATGGGTTCTGCCGAAAGCAGGGAGCCTGTCAAATAGGCGGCGATGATCTCGGGGTCGTTATACACCCGTTCCTGAACGGTTTCTTTTGCAATGCGGAGGAGTGACTCTCTTGTGACGCGCATGGGGTTTCTCCCTATTCTAACGGCAAACTTGGTTGAAACGGTGTCAGGTTCAAGGCTTCGCGGATGCGGTTCTCAATCAGCTTGAGATGCTCCGTGTTGTGGATGATGTCCATTTCATTCGAGTTGATCTTCAAGATGGGCGTATGGTCGAAAGGTTTGGAGAAGAAATCTTCATACGCATGGTTGAGTTCGTCGATGTAGCCGCGTTCCATTTGCCTTTCATACGGCCTGTCGCGAAAGGCGATGCGGTTCATGAGTGTGTCGGTGGTGGCTTGCAAATAAACCAGCAGATTCGGTTTGGGGATTTTCTCACCGAGAGCCTCATGCACTTTGTGATACATATCCAGCTCGTCGCCTTTGAGGTTGATGCCCGCAAAGAGCGCGTCTTTTGCAAAGGTGTAATCGGCGATCAGGTTTTTATTCTCCACAAGAATTTTCGGGACGTTGTTATTCTGCTGGTGATAACGGCTGAGTAAAAAGAAGATTTGGGTTTGAAATGCGTATCTTGCGCGGTCTGCGTAAAAATCGGAGAGGAACGGATTCTCTTCAAAAATTTCCAGCAGTACTTCCGCTTCGAATGACGGTTGCAACAGGCGGGCCAGCGTGGTCTTGCCCACGCCGATCACCCCTTCGATGGCTATGTACATGAAAAAATGCTCCCTGAATGGTGTGAGGCAAGGATACCATAAGTTAAGGATGAAGGATGAAGGATGAAAGATTGTATAATTGATAAATGTCAAAAATTTGTATTGTTCCGCAGGTACAGGGGACTGGCGGCATGGCATCCTTCCGTTTGAAATTCGAGCAGGGATTAACCTCCCGCGGCATTGATGTGACTTATGATCTTTCTGCAAACGCAGACGCCATTCTCGTCATCGCAGGCACTCGCTTCCTGCCTGACCTGAACAGGGCGCGCCGACGGGGCATTCGCGTCGTCCAAAGATTGGACGGCGTCAACTGGGTTCAGCGCGTGAAATGGTCGGGGATGAAGTACACCGTCCGCGCCGAGTATGGGAATTTTATGCTCTCGCTCATTCGCAATCGCTTCGCAGACAGGGTCATCTATCAAAGCCAATTCATCCGCAAATGGTGGGAGGATTGGTACGGCGCGGCGAAAGCGCCAGCCACGGTCATCATCAACGGCGTGGATTTGAACGTCTATTCTCCCGAAGGCGAAAGCGAACGCCCAACGGATCGTTATCGCATGTTATTGCTCGAAGGCAGTCTCGCACGTGGACTGAACTCAGGCTTATTTCACGCAGTCTCCGTGGCGGAGAAGTTGTCTGCAAAATATCCAATGGAAGTTGTTGTGGCTGGGACCGTGGACAATGCCACTCAGCGGAAGTTGCAAAGCAAAGTGACTGTTAAATTTCTTGGAACCGTCCCACGCGCAGAGATTCCCAAACTGGCGCGTTCATCTCATTTGATGTATTGCGCCGAGGTCAACCCACCCTGCCCGAATTCTGTCATCGAAGCGCTGGCATGTGGCCTGCCCGTCATTGGCTTTGACAGCGGCGCGCTGAAAGAACTGGTCTCAGACGATGCAGGCCGCATCGTCCCGTACGGCGCGAACCCGTGGAAGTTGGAAACGCCAGACATTTCCGCGCTGGCTGAATCAGCGGGGGAAGTGTTGGAGAAACAGAATCAATTCTCCTCTGCGGGGACGATGCGGGCGGCGGCAAGGAGCCGCGCAGAATCCACTTTCGGTCTCGATCAGATGGTCGAGTCCTATTTGAAAGTCCTGCTGGAGGATTGAGTCATAAATCAAAAAAATTCCCCCCGCTCCTACGATTTTCTCTGGCTCAGCATCGCGCTCATGCCGTTGATCGGCATCTCGTTTTTGCTTGCCATTCAGCCGCAGGATTTTTGGTGGCTGATGCGCGTGGGACAGGAGACCATTCAAAGCCGCGCGATTCCTGCAACCGACACGATCAGTTGGAGTCAGGCGGGGCAACCGATTGTTTATCAGCAGTGGCTATCGGGAGTGATTCTTTACCTCGTTTATAAATCTGGCGGCGTGATGTTCACGTTGTTGTTGCGCGGTATTTTGATCGCAATGACATACGCAGTGATCTGGTTCATGGCTCGCGAAGTTTCCACTCCGCGGCTTGCATCCGCGCTGGTATTTGTTCTCGGTGTTGCAACCGCAAACAATTGGTCGGTGCGTTCGCAATTGTTTGCGTATCCGCTTTTTATCTTGTGCCTGTGGAGTCTACTGCGCTGGCAAAATGGCGACAAAAAACAGGTATGGATTCTGCCCGTCTCTGCCTTGCTGTGGGCGAACCTGCATGGCTCATTTATTCTGCCGTTCGTGCTGGCAGGCGCGGCGCTCGTCTTTGGGAAAGGGGAAAGAAAACCGTTAGCCATCGCGCTCGCATGGATGATCCCCGCCACACTCATCAACCCGCGCGGCATCGGCGTTTGGAATTATTTCATCTTCATGCTCAACTCGCCCTCCGACCATCTCTTCGCCTTCGAGTGGGCGCCGCCGCGCAACGAAGGCTGGCAAATGAACATCTTCTTCGCGTGGATGCTCGCCTTCGCTCCGCTGGCCGCGTTTTCGCCGCGCAAACTTTCCGCCTTTGAATGGGTCTTGTATCTCGGCTTCGGCTGGCTCGCCCTCACGGGTCTGCGTTACGTCATCTGGTTTCTTTTCATCGCCGCAATTTTCACCGCCGCGCTTCTTTCGGGTTGGCTAAGAAACTCCGCTGAACCCAAACAAATATTCCCCGCGCTCAATTTCAGCCTCGGCATTTTTCTGCTCATTATCCCTTTGATGTTTCTCCCCAACTTCCGTGAACGTTGGATGGGCAACTCCGCGCCCGTGTACGAAATGACCACCACGCCTCTCACTGCCACCGAGTGGCTGGTCGGTCATCCCCAGGCATGTTCCAACCTTTGGGCTGATTACTCCTTCGGCGGGTATCTCTCCTTTGCCATGCCCTCCTGCCACCCGTGGATGGACAGCCGCTTCAATGCCTACCCCCCCGGGCAATGGACGGAGTACCTCCAAATCAGCCGCGCTGAAAACTGGCAAGCCATGTTCGACCGTGAAGATATCAACCTGTTGATGCTTTCCAACGCGGCACAGCCAAAATTAGTGGAGGCAGTAACATCATCACCTGAAATTTGGTGCGAAGAATATCGTGACGAAGTTGCCGTCATCTTCTCGCGCTGTGAGGCGAAATGAACTTCAAAGGAAAACTGGCGTTGCAACAGCGCGTCCTCCCCAGCTATCGCGTCCCCTTCTTTGACCTGCTCGCAAATCACTGTGAAGGCGGAATGAATCTCTTCGCAGGTTTACCCCGCCCCGTCGAGATGATCGCGGGCGGGAAAACCAAAGTTGCAAAACTAACACAGGCAAACAACATCCATTTATTTGGCGGCGCGTTCTATCTTTGCTATCAGCAGGGATTCGTCAACTGGCTCGAAGAAACAAACCCCAATGCCCTGATCGTGGAAGCCAACCCGCGCTATTTGGCGACACCTGCCGCCGTCAAATGGATGCACGCCCGCGGACGAAAAGTCATCGGCTGGGGATTGGGAAGCCCCTCTCCCTCAGGGAGAGGGGTTGGGGTGAGGTCGCATTTTATCAATCAATTCGATGCCATGCTTGCGTACAGTCAACGCGGCGCGGAGGAATACGCCGCGCTGGGTTTTCCACGCGAGAAAATTTTCGTGGCGCACAATTCGGTTTCACCAGCGCCAGAAAGACCTGACGATAGACCGCAGACCGTAGACCGTGCGACGCTCTTGTTCGTGGGCAGGTTGCAGGCTCGCAAGCGAATTGATTCTTTACTGCGTGCCTGCGCTGAGTTGCGGACGAATCCGCGATTGATTATTGTGGGCGATGGCCCCGAACGCCTGGCAATGGAAACACTTGCAAAGGAAATTTATCCATCCGCTGAGTTTATCGGCGCGAAGCATGGCACAGAGTTGAAACCATATTTCGCGCAGGCTGATCTTTTCGTTCTGCCTGGCACTGGCGGACTCGCTGTGCAGGAAGCAATGAGTCACGGCCTGCCCGTCATCGTTGCAAAAGGCGATGGCACGCAGGATGATCTCGTCCGCAAGGGCAATGGCTGGCAAATTCCGCCCGAAGATTATGCCGCTCTGCTTGCCGCAATGAATAACGCGCTATCGGATATGGCGCGTTTGAGAGAGATGGGGAAAGAGTCCTTTCGCATCGTTGCAGAAGAGATCAATATCCAAACCATGGCCGATGTGTTTGTGGAGGCGTTGAATTCGGTTTAGACAGTGCAATCTGTTTCAACTTTGCATCATCGTACACCGCCACGGCTTTCTTAAAGTCGGCAGTTCCTAAACGCAAATGTTGCAAAAAGAGCGAATGAACGCGAAATCTTTTTACTTTCGTGTAAATGCGCCGAATTCGCGGTTTTCGCGTTGAGATTTTTGGACTTTAAGAAGGCACTGGGGATGCTTTGCATCTTCCAGCAATCAACCTGTTTGCTACTGCGCCGTGTTGCCCCCATCCACCAGCAATAAATGACCCGTCACAAAAGATGACTCATCCGAAGCCAGAAACAAAACCGCATTCGCAATTTCTTCAGGTTTTCCAAACCGCCCCATCGGAATATAGTCGCTGGCTTCTTTCATCGCTTCTTCCACCGTCACAGGGTTGGAGCTTTCAAAATAGCCCTTCTCAATCCATCTGTCCACAAACGTATCCCCCGGGCACACGGCATTCACGCGGATATTTTCCCTTGCATAATCCAGCGCCATCGCCTTCGTCATCATGCCCACCGCGCCCTTGCTCATGATGTATGGAAACGCATTCTTCCCTGCCACCACAGACCAGTCCGAGCCATTGTTGACGATCACGCCGCGTCCCTGTTTTTTCATCTGCGGAATCACCAGCTTGCACATGCGCCACACCGCCGTCACGTTGATGTTCAGCGTGTCCTGCCAAACCTCCTCGGGTGTAGTGTCTGCCGTTCCTTTGGTGACGATGCCAGCGTTGTTAAATAAAATATCAATGCGATTAAATTCTTGCAAAGCGACATCCACGACCCTTTGGCATTCTTCCAGCTTTGTGTGATCCGTCTCCACGAACACGCATCGGACTCCCCTTTGCCTGCATTCCGCTTCGACGGTTTTGCCCAGGCTGAGGCGTCTGCCTGTTAAGACCAGATCAGCTCCCTCGTCCGCGAAAAGAAGCGCGGTGGCTTTTCCAATCCCGCTGGTGGCGCCTGTAATAATCGCTACTTTGTTTTTGAGTCTCATGGTTTGCTCCTTGTAGCGCAAGTCTATAGACTTGCGCTGCGACAAAGTATAATCCCCACCATGGACAGCAAGACACTCAACGTACTCGAATACCCGAAGATACTCGAACGGCTCGCAAGTTACTGCGATTTTTCCGCGTCGATGAGTTTGGCGCACAGCCTCGAACCCACGGACTCTTTTGACCTCGCCAAGGCCCGCCTTGCAGAAACTGCCGAAGCCCGCAAAATATTGGCCGTGAATGACATTGGCATTGGCGGCGCGCATGACATTCGCCCCGCCGCAGACCTTGCCGCGCGCAGTGGCGTGCTCGACCCGCAACAACTGCTCGATATTAAATCCACACTCATCTCGTGCCGCGAAATAAAAAAATCTCTCGACCGCAAAACGGACGAATTCCCGCGCCTTGCAAAACTTGCCGAGGCATTGCCCGATTCCCACGGCATCGTGGATGCGATCACCCGCATCCTCTCCGACCGCGGCGAGGTCTTGGATTCTGCTTCCGTGAAATTGGGAGCCTTGCGCCGCGAGATCAAGATCGCCCACGGACGGTTGATGTCTCGCTTACAGCGCTACCTGACCGAGTCCGCGAAGAAGTTGCAGGAACCGATCATTACCCAGCGTGATGGGCGTTATGTGATTCCGTTGCGCGCCGAATTCAAGGGTAGCATTAAAGCCGTCATTCACGATCAATCTGCCAGCGGCGCGACTTTGTTCGTGGAACCGTTGCCCGTTGTGGAACTCAATAACGAAATGCGCGAACTGGAATTAAAGGAACGCGACGAAGAACGCCGCATCCTTGCTGAAGTCTCCGCGTTGGTGGGTGAGCATTCCAGCGAATTGAAATACGGCGTTGAAAACCTCGCCATGCTCGATTTGATTCTCGCGAAGGCCAAGTACGCGGACGATCTGCGGGCGAATGAACCAGTACTCAGTGATCAGTTATCAGTGGGCAGTGTAAAACACCCTGCGGGCACGATGCCGTCAATCGTAAATCATAAATCGTCAATTGAATTAATCCACGCCCGCCACCCGCTCATCAACCCCGATACCGTTGTCCCCATTGACGTTGACCCTGCGCCTGGCACCCGCGCCATTGTCATCACTGGCCCGAACACAGGCGGCAAAACTGTTTCGTTGAAGACCGTTGGCTTGCTTGTGCTCATGGCTCAATCGGGCTTGCATATTCCTGTGCAAAGCGGTTCGGAACTGCCCTGCTTCCATTCGGTCTATGCCGATATCGGCGATGAGCAATCCATTGAGCAATCGCTTTCTACGTTCAGCGGTCACATCACCAACATCATTCGCATCCTCAAGCACATTGATCACCGCTCGCTGGTCATCTTCGATGAGCTTGGCTCTGGCACCGATCCGCAGGAGGGAGCGGCCATCGCGCGCGCCATTCTCACGCATCTGCTGGATACGGGCGCGATGACTCTCGTCGCCACGCATTATCCTGAACTGAAAACCTTCGCCCATTCCACGGATGGAGTGGTCAACGCTTCTCTTGAATTTGACATCAAAACGCTTCGCCCCACCTTCAAGTTGACTCTGGGACTCCCAGGCAGATCCAACGCCTTGTTGATCGCGCAAAAGCTGGGGCTTCCACAATCCATCATTGACTCGGCGAAAACGGAGATCAATCCGCTGGATTTGCGGGCCGATAAACTTTTGGATGATATCCGCAAGGAGCGCAACCGCACCTCCCGCGAGCGTGAAAAATTGGAGAAAGCCCGCACCAAACTGGACAAGCAATCGCTCGATCTTGAAAAGCGGCTGGACAAAATAGAAGACGAACGCCGCGAGACGATTGCCAAAGCCCGCGCCGAAGGCGAGTTGGAAGTGGCCGTGCTGAAGAGGAATATTGATTCCTTGAAATCACAAATGAAAAAAGCAAAACAGCCGCTGGATGCAATCAGGTCGCTTGAAGAAAAATTGGAAGAGATCGAAGAGAGAACCGCACAGCCTGTCGAGAGAAGAAGTGATCAGTCATCAGTTGGCAGTAATCAGTTGCTGAGGCTGGGGGAGAAAGTCACCGTCAGCACGTTGAATGCCGAAGGGGTAGTGACAGCTTTGGGTGAGTCGGATGCGGAAGTCCAAATTGGGACGATCCGTGTGCGGGCGAGGTTGTCTGATTTGGTGAGAGGAACCGGTGAACAGTCATCAGTGAGCAGTAAGCAGAAAGTTGCGGCGAGTCGTGAATCATCCATCGTACACCGTCCACTGCCCACTTCCCCCGGCATGGAAGTGGACTTGCGCGGGTTGATGTCTGACGATGCGCTGGATAAGATGGAGCGGTATTTGGAACAGGCCTATCTTTCGGGGTTACCGTTTGTGCGAATCATCCACGGCAAAGGGACGGGCAAGTTGAGATCGGCTGTGCGCGTTGCCTTGCGCGGACATGCGTACGTGAAGACCTTTGAAGAGGGCGGCGACAAGGAAGGCGGCGAAGGTGTGACCGTGGCGAAGATGAACGTTGGGTGATGCTGTATAATTTAATTAACTCATTTTACGAAAACGTCCCGAAGGTTTCCTGCATTGAACCTGTTTTCATCTAAACCTTCGGGACGGCGCTAATTAGCAAACAGGGAGCCGTGTATGTCCATTGACGATGCCATCAAAAAAATGACAGACCTCATCAAAGCCGCATGTGCCAGCGCGGAGATCAAAGCCGCCAAGATGTCGGACGAAGAAGCGCGGCTCTCGGTCTATGCGCCTGCGGGTGATATGCAAAAAATAAAAGACACGACCTTTCAACCTTCGATTGATATGTTGAACAGCGATGGAATGGATGTGCAGGTCTTTGTGTACGACAAGGACGCGCCGCCGTTGAAAGGATGAAGGAACGAGGGATAAGGATGAAGGATGAAGGATGAAAGAAGGGATGACCTCAAGAGTCCCCCTTTTTTTTCTTTCCTCTTTCCTCTTTCCTCTTTCTTCTTTTTTCTCGTTACTCATTTCTCATCCCTTGCCTCTCATTTCTCTGCCCCTCATTCCTCCCCGCTCATTCCCCGCCCCCCGTTGCCATGCGCCAGACGATGTTCAATGCTTCGAGACCCGTCATGCGATGGCGTTCGGCGGCTTCTTCATTGAGATAGATCGCGCCTTGTTTTTCACGTCCCTTCATTACATAAAGCCCACGGTCGGGGAGATCGGAGAGCGCCGCCCAAAAATTCCAGAGTGGCAAATTGAATTCTTCGGCAAGCAGAGCCATGTCGCGGTTGATGCGGTTGTCCAGTTCGCGGTTATCCGCTTTGGTGGCGAGGATGGGCACAACGCCTGCGTCGATCAATTGGGTGATGATCATGCGCAGATAGTCCGTGTTGCGCGATTCAAAATGTGTTCCAATTTGAATGATGACAAACGAAGGACGGTGGGTGCGCAGTTCACATTCCACGGGAGTCTCCCCGAAAACACAGCCATACTCGCCGCGATGCCACTGGTCCCACAACAGCGCGCCCGGTGTCGTGCCATCCTGCACGGTGGAACTCTCGCGGTTGAACGAGCCGTTGAAGCGCTCCACCGTCTCGCGCAATTCAAGCGTGAGGTTTTCCAACACGAGCGGGTCGGTTTCAAAAACGCCGAAGAATTCAGCAGGCCGCGTCTGGCAATCGCCGAAGATCGAAAACGCGTTCGGGTCATTGCCAAGAGAAATGCCCCTCTCGTAAATCTCGCGGATGCTTTCATCTGGTTCGGGCGGCACGGGCAGTTCCATCCATTCATCAGGGATTGGAGTCTCGGTCTTGGTTTGTGTTTTTGTGATGGATGGTGACGCGGGTGTGGATGTCCCATTCCGTGTGGCAGTCGCCTCAGGCCTGACCGTGGGGCTGGTGGCTGTTGCGACGATTTGCCCCGCCGCTGGAGCATCGTACCTCGGCGTTGGGATGAGCCGCGCGGGTGTGATGGTTGGTGTGGGTGTGGGGATGGAAGGAGTTTCGCTCTGACAGGCGGTGAGGGATATGCAAACCAATAAAGTAAAAAGATATTTGCGATTCATAAGCGTAGGTCTGATTACCTTACATTCTCAAAATTTGGAGGCTCATGTGTAGACTCTGTGCAATAGATCAAAACCTTTTAACGCGAATTACGCAAATGAGGCGAATAACGCAAAAAAGATTCGCGTTATTCGCCTCATTCGGAAAATTCGCGTTAAGTTTTTTGCTTTTTGAAAGTCCGAGCATTCAGCCTGCACACTCTTTACACATGAGCCAATTTGGACGCTGATGAACGCTGAAAACGCTGATTGGACTGTTTTTCTCGGGATTCTTCAAAAAAATCTGCGTCCGTCTGCGCGCTTCGCGGTCAGCGTCCCAATTTAATTTCAGATTAATTACCTTTCCATTGACTTGCAAACTTCAAAATCCGTGGGCGGATGTAGAACGCGAACGGGTCTGCCAGCGGACGTTTCTCTTTGATCAAATTCATCGCCGCGTGCGGGTCATGTCCCTGGGCGATGAGGATGCACGCGCCCATCGTCACCCCGCGGTGGACTCCGCCTGCGCAATGGGCAAAGACCTTGCCGCCGTTTTGAATCGTCGCCAACGCGGTTTTTGCTCCACGGCGCAAGGTCTTGATCGGAATCGGCACCAGCGGCGAGTCAAAGGTTGGGAGCCAGAGCAGTTGTAAGGGAGTCGGATGCGGGTCTTTGCGCGGACGAAATTCCACGCGCATGTTGATGATCAGCCGTACGCCGAGTCCACGCAGGGTGTTGTAATCCTCTGATGAAGGAGTTGTGCCGATGAAGAGGTCAGCGGTGATGGGGGAGAAGTTCATGCAGGAAATGGTATCACAAGTGCGGTCTTGCTTTTTAAATTACTCATGGTACGCGCTCACGCTTCGACTGCGCTCAGCGCGAACTTCGTCCTCCCGAAGGACATCGGGACGATGTGAGCGAAGTCGAAGGACAGGGCGCGGAATATTCCTGTTCTGCGTAACATCAGTTAAATTAAAAAGGCGGCTGGCTGGCTGGCCGTCTTTTTAATTAGGACTTACGAAAAACCTTGATAGAGTCCATTAATCTCCACGAATTTACGCTAATCCTTTACTACCCACCTGACAGTTTTAAAAATGGGACGCAGATGAACGCAGATTTTTTGAAAAACAAGAGCAAAACGGTTTGAATCAGCGTTTTCAGCGTTCATCTGCGTCCAAAAAAACAAAGTGTCAGGTGGCTAGATCCTTTACTAATCCTTTTAAAAATTCGCGTGGATTGGCGTAGAGTAGCGGACAAAAAAGCGTTCTGCGTAAGTCCTGTTAATGATGAAAATTTTCTATGGATTATGGATAGGGTACTTTCAGGAAACCGAGCTCCTGGGCAAAGCCCAGTTTTTGGGCGATCACTCCAAGAGGCGTCATGCCGATCACACAGGGCGTCGTTTCAGAAGAGCCATAGCTTACCGGCAGTTCAAAATAGAACATGGAATAGCCGCTTTGATAATAGGCAATGTCGCCGTTTTGCGGCGCGGTTGTCACTTTTAGAATATTCCATGGAAGGGTTCCGGGCGGGTAATCGAGTGATATGAGGGGATACCCTGAAACTGCGTTTTGAAGAACGAAGATTGAAAAATCGGGCGAGTTGAAACCGTCTGTTTCTGAAAAACCGCCGGGGTTCCAGGGAATGTCTTTGTAAAACTGTGTTTCGAGCAAATAGAGAAGCACTTGTGCCTGGGGGGTGTAGTTACTTGAGTATTCCTTGAGGGCTTCGGCGTTAATGGAACAGGCGCTGCGGATTAAATCTCCCGCCCCAATCAACTCCTTTTGTTTCTCTGTCAGTTCGGCAGATGCAGTTGCAAGGCCTGCCTGAGCCAGGGATAGATCGGATTGAAGCTCATCCGTCAGTTGTTGCACAGCGCCGAGCGTGGTTTGCGCCTCGGGCAATTGGGTGCGCAAGAAGATTATTTCATTATCCACGCTGGCGAGTTCGGAGGTTTTTTGGGCAAGTTTCAATTCTGCCTGGGCGATCTGCCAGATGGTATATGTCAGGAACAGGCCTGCGAAAATGATGGGGATGAGTGTGATCAACCATGCCCTGCGGCGCGACAGTCTCTCACGCTCTTCGATCTTTTGGGACAATGACTCGAGTTGTTGCTGTGGGGAATCCATATACTGCTTCCTTTAGCTCAAAGTCGCTTTTTCGATGTATTTCCACATCAGTTCTTCGAATTGCTTTTCCGTTTTGGTTCTTTCCGACTTTGGGCTTTTTTTCAAGCCTGCCAGATGCCCTTTGAAAGTTTCAAAAGTCTGGATTTTTTCTTTTCGATCTAGAATTTCCCTCACTTGAAACCCGCCCAATGAAGAGACGAACGCACCCGCAATTTTGAACACGTCCGGGGCGATATTTGCGCTGGCAAACAAGGCGGGTGAAAGAAATGCGAAAACAATAACCACGCCCCCCAATAGGATCAGGCCGATGGTGAAGAATAAATAATATTGAATTGACCTGCGTTGATTGTAGATCAATTGATCCAGAAATGATTCGCTGGTGAAGGGGGGCATTGAAATTTTTCTTCCCATTTCAGTATAGCCATGCCAGGTGAAATTTCAATAGGGAAAACGAATTTTTGAGTGTGGACAAAAGTTTTGGAAATATGGCGCAAGTCTCCGGCTTGCGAGGCAAATCAGAGATTTGCCCTACAGGGTGCGCCGAGAAAATATTCCACACCCAACGATTTTTTGAATGTCAGGCAATTTCTTTCAGAATGGGAGCGCTCAAAGTTTGTTAGTCATCAGGCTCAAGCCGCCGTACCTATATCTGGGCATACATCCTCGGCGGCGTTTCCCTGGCACCGCCCGCTACATTGTCCCCGAAGCGGAGCGAGTGGGAGGGCAGGTGTGCGAGTAAACCCTTCGCCGAAGATTGCGAAGGGAGCAACTCATCTACAAACTTTTAGCGTACACAGTCCTTTTTACTTCTCCTTTCTTACTCATTACTTATTACTTTCCCCTCATTCCTCATCCCCCCTTTTTATGCTAGACTCACCCCAACACTGATTACTGATTACTGAAAACTGATTACTGAAAACTGATTACTACCCATCCAACCATCCAACCACGGGACTACCAAACTAAAAATGGAAACTCTCTCCTCCGCGCTCGACCCGCAATCCCCTGAATTCAAAGCCAACGCAGAACACAACCGCGCCCTCGCGGGTGAATTAAAGAAGCGGCTTGCCCTCGTCCGTGAAGGCGGTGGCGAGAAATATCGTCAACGCCATGAAGAGCAGGGCAAACTCTTCGTGCGCGAACGCATCGAACGCCTGCTCGACCCCAATTCTCCTTTTCTCGAATTCTCCCCTCTTGCCGCGTACGGCCTCTACAACAATGAAGCGCCCTGCGCTGGCATCGTCACGGGCATCGGACGAATCTCCAACCGCGAAGTGATGATCGTTGCCAACGACGCCACAGTCAAAGGCGGTTCGTATTTTTCGATGACCGTCAAAAAGCATTTGCGCGCGCAACAGATCGCCGAGGAAAATCATCTGCCCTGCCTGTATCTTGTCGATTCGGGCGGGGCATTTTTGCCTTTGCAGGATGAGGTCTTCCCCGACGCGCATCACTTCGGGCGCATTTTTTACAATCAGGCGCGTATGTCTGCCAAGCGCATTCCGCAGATCGCCGCCGTCATGGGCAGTTGCACGGCGGGCGGCGCGTACGTCCCTGCGATGAGCGATGAGGCCATCATTGTCAAAGGCGCGGGCACTATTTTTCTTGGCGGCCCGCCGCTCGTCAAAGCCGCGACGGGCGAGGATGTCACTGCCGAAGAATTGGGCGGCGCAGATGTCCACACGCGCAAGAGCGGCGTTGCGGATCACTTCGCCGAGGACGATGATCATGCCATCGAGATTCTTCGCTCGATTGTAGAGACTCTGCCCCGTGGACATGTGCATTCGCATCTCTCCGCGCTGGAAGTTGCTCCCCCCGAAGAACCTTTATACAACCCTGACGAATTGTACGGCGTCCTGCCACGCACCTTCAAAGAGTCCTACGATGTCCGCGAGATCATCGCCCGCATCGTGGATGGTTCCAAGTTCCGCGAGTTCAAAGCGCGTTACGGCACCACTCTCGTCTGCGGCTTTGCCCGCATTCACGGATACCCCGTCGGCATCATCGCCAACAACGGCGTGCTGTTCAGCGAGTCTGCTCTCAAAGGGACTCACTTCATCGAACTCTGCGACCAGCGTGGAATCCCATTGCTGTTCCTGCAAAATATCACAGGCTTCATGGTCGGCAAGGAATACGAAACAGGCGGCATCGCCAAAGACGGCGCGAAGATGGTACATGCGGTTGCCACGACCCGCGTCCCAAAATTGACACTCGTCATCGGCGGCTCCTTCGGCGCAGGCAACTACGCCATGGCAGGCCGCGCCTACGGCTCAAGATTTTTATGGATGTGGCCCAATGCACGCATCTCTGTCATGGGCGGGGAGCAAGCCGCGAACGTGCTCTTAACCATCAAACAAGATCAACTCGTCAGAGAGGGCAGACCAGCTCTCAGCAAGGAAGAAGCGGACGAGTTCAAACGTCCACTCTTGGAAAAATACGAAACCGAAGGCAGTCCCTACCATTCATCCGCAAGATTATGGGATGACGGTGTCATCGCCCCCGATGAAACGAGACAAGTCTTAGGGTTGGCGTTGTCCATCGTTTTGAATTCGCCAAAAGAAGAAGGTGGGTTTGGGGTGTTCCGCATGTAAGATGAAAGAAGAAAGATGAAAGATGAAAGATGAAAGAAGGATTTGTGCAATGAAGTATGCGGAGTGGCAGGATACAGTTTTTGTTGAAATCAGGAAAGACCCGATCTGGAAACTTGAGGTTTATCGTCTGGGTCTGTTTGCCGATGATATTGGCTGGAACGATGTTCTTGCCATATCCAAACAGCCTTTGATGTGGAGCGTGGCAGATCAACTTCATCGTTCGCTTGGCTCGATTAGCGCAAACCTGACGGAAGGATATTCCCGAAGCAAAGGATTGGACCGCGCCCGCTTCATCGAAATATCCCTCGGCTCTGCCCGCGAAAGCCGCGACTGGTATTACAAATCCCGCCACGTTCTGCGCGCCGAAGTTCTCAGCCATCGCATAGGACTCACCACTCATATCATTGGCATGTTAACCCCAATGATTCCACACCAAAGAAAAAACGCCATCCGCGAAGAACAAGCCCCTTACTTGACCCAACCCACAACCTTCTCCATTGATTCAGAAATACCAATGCCCTAAAACTTCTTTCTTCTTTCCTCTTTCTTCTTTCTTCTTTCTTCTTTTCTCTTTCCACCATGATCGCGTATCCCAAACAAAGGAGACAAAATGAAAATCCTCATCATCGGCGGCACTCGCTTTCTGGGGCGGCACCTCGTCAACGCGGCGCGTGTGCGCGGACATGCAGTGACTCTCTTCAACCGCGGAAAAACCAACCCCAACATTTTCCTGCAAGTTGATAAGATCGAAGGCGACCGCGAAAAGGACCTGGATATGCTCACAGGCGAATACTGGGACGTGGTCATCGATACCTGCGGCTATTTCCCACGCATCGTCCGCATGTCTGCCGAAGCGTTGAAGGATAAAGTCGAACAGTATGTTTTCATCTCCAGCATTTCGGTGTATGCCGATTTCAGCAAAATTGGAATCAACGAAAGCGACCCGCTAGGAAAAATGGAAGATGAAACGAACGAAGAAAATACCACCGAAACCTACGGCCCGCGCAAAGCCTTGTGCGAAAAAGCGGTGCAGGATGTTTTTGGAATCGACTCGCTCCTCATCCGCCCGGGCCTCATCGTCGGCCCGCATGACCCAACCGACCGCTTCACCTATTGGCCTGTGCGCGTGGCGCGCGGCGGCCATGTCCTCGCGCCAGACAGGCCCGATGTACTGACGCAGATCATCGATGTGCGCGACCTTTCCAAATTCATCATCGAATTGATCGAACAAAATGTCTCGGGCGTTTTCAACGCAACCGGCCCCGATTATCAACTGAGCTTTGGAAGATTGCTCGATACCTGCAAGTTGATCGGCAACAGCGATGCAAAATTCAAATGGGCGCCGCCCGCATTTTTAAACGAAAATAATATCGCCGCATGGAGCGACATGCCCGCCTGGCTTCCTGACAACGGCGAAGATGCAGGCTTCGCGCGCGTGGATACATCGAAGGCGCTTAATGCCGGCCTGAAATTTCACTCGCTCGAAGAAACCGTCCACGATACGCTTGAGTGGGCCAACTCGCGCCCGGCAGACCATGAATGGAAGGCAGGCTTGAAACCTGAGCGCGAAAATGAATTATTGGAAACCCTCAAAAACAATGTTCAATAAAATTCTCATCGCCAATCGCGGCGAGATCGCCATTCGCATCATGCGAGCCTGCAAGGAACTCGGCATCAAAACCGTTGCCGTGTATTCCTCCGCCGACGAACACGCCCAGCATGTTCGATTTGCGGATGAAGCCATTTTGCTTGGCGATGCCGCCCCGAAAGAATCCTATTTGAATGTGGACAAACTCATCCGTGCCGCTCTGGACTCAAAAGCAGATGCCATTCATCCGGGCTATGGATTCCTCTCAGAGAACGCCTCCTTCGCCCTGACAGTTGAATCAGCGAATTTGACATTTATCGGCCCCTCAGCAGATTCCATCCGCGCGATGGGCGATAAAGCTGAGTCGAAGATATTGATGAAGCAGTCCGGCGTGCCAACCGTCCCTGGCTTTGAAGGTTTGGAATCAGACGCTGATTTCAAAAAAGCCGCAAAGGAGATTGGCTATCCAGTTTTGATCAAGGCTTCGGCAGGCGGCGGCGGCAAAGGGATGCGCGTGGTCAGCGGAGAAAATGAACTGGGCGAAGCGATTGAATCAGCGCGGCGTGAGGCGTTGAACTCCTTCGGCGATGAACGCCTGCTCATCGAAAAATATCTCGCGGACGCGCATCACATCGAGTTTCAAGTCTTCGGTGATAAGCACGGAAATCTGGTTCATCTTTTCGAGCGTGAATGTTCCGTGCAACGCAGACATCAGAAAATTATCGAGGAAACCCCTTCGCCATTGCTCACGCCAGAATTAAGAGAACAAATGGGACAAGCCGCAGTAGCCGCCGCCAAAGCTGTTAATTATCACAATGCAGGAACCATCGAATTCATCTTCGACCCCATTCTTTCCTCTTTCTTCTTTCTTGAAATGAACACCCGCCTGCAAGTCGAACACCCCATCACCGAACTCACCGCAGGCATTGACCTCGTCCAGTGGCAGATTCGAATCGCCGCGGGCGAGAAATTCCCGTTCACCCAAAGCGACTTCCACCAGCACGGTCATGCCATCGAATGCCGCGTCTACGCCGAGGACCCCGCCAATGGATTTTTGCCCAGCACGGGCAAACTCCTGCAATTCCTCGAACCCCGCGGCCCCGGCATCCGCGTAGATTCGGGTTTCAAAATGGGCAGTGATGTGACTCATTTCTACGACCCTCTGCTGGCGAAGCTGATCGTCCATGCCGAGAATCGCGAGGCCGCCATCCAACGGATGCAAACCGCCCTGCGTGAGTTCATTGTCCACGGCGTGGTGACGAATATTGATTTCATGCAGGCAGTCTTGAAGCATGAAGATTTCGCGCAGGGCAAAGTGTCCACCCGTTGGGTGGAAAAAACTCTGGAGTCAAACAGCTTGCTGTTTGGAATGCAGGAGCACCCACAGGGCACACGAGCTCCCGCATTCCAAAGTTTAATCGCCGCCGCGCTTGCGGATGTGGTGTTCGAAAATCGAAAATCGAAAAATGAAAACCGAAATGAACCTGACCCCTTCAGCCCGTGGAAGCAGGCGGGCAGTTACAGGAATTGAGTTTGCCATTGCGAGGGCAATGGCTCTTTCGTCGGAAAGAACAAAAACGCTCCTCGCAATGATGAACCATGAGACTTTATGAAGATAACCTTCGATACACAAACTCTTGAAATCAACCCATTGGGCGATAATTATTCCGCCACAGTGGATGGGAAAACTGTTTCGATTCAAGTCATCGGCGCCGAAGATGGGCGCATGGATTTGCTGATTGACGGCAAACGGGTTACGGCTTATGTCTCTTCGGATATGGCGAAGCGCTGGGTGACGATTGATGGGTACACCAGTGTGTTGACGAAAACATCGGGGGCGAAGCGGGGCGTCAGGCACGATTATGCCGGGGGATTGATCGCCCCCATGCCGGGTCAGGTGCGAAGCGTTTCTGTCAGCGTGGGGGATGCTGTTAAGAAAGGTCAAACCCTTTTGACGATGGAGGCCATGAAGATGGAAATCCGCATTCAGGCTTTGAAAGATGGCAGGGTGGCGGCGTTGCATGTGGCGCAGGGGCAGACGGTGGAACGCGAGCAGATTTTGATCGAGATGGAGGAGTGATGGCTGGAAAATATTTTGACGAATTGGAAGCTGGTATGAAGTTCAAGCATGGCGGGCGCACGGTGACGGAAATGGACAATGTGCTGTTTTCGGCGCTGACGATGAATACCCAGCCCCTGCATGTGAACGAGGATTTTGCATCGAAGACTGAGTTTGGTCAGCGGCTGGTGAATGGGATTTTTACTTTTGGCCTGGTGGTTGGGTTGACGGTTGCCGAATTGACCGAAGGTACGATTGTTGCGAATTTGGGGTACGATAAAGTGAATCATCCCAACCCTGTTTTTCACGGGGATACGATCTATGCTGAAAGCGAGATCATCGAAAAGCGTGAGTCGAAATCGCGCAAGGATGCGGGCATTGTGCGAATCAAATGCTGGGGCAAAAAACCAGACGGGACGGTTGTGGTGGAGTTCGAGCGGACGGCGATGTTTTTGAAAAGAGTTGAAGGTTGAACCTGTAACCTGCAACCTGTAACTTATTTGACAATGGCACATTTCAAAACCTTTACCACAAAGTCCACACGCGTGCCTGCTGCACGGTGCAGGCAAAGGGGCACAAAGGAGAGCAAAAGGCTAAAAACGAAGGTTTCCTTCGTGACACTCACCTGCACTGCAACACACCTGCCCTGGCTGGTTTCAGTCTTAATGTGACATTGTCAAACTTATAACGGAGAAACAATGCACTCACGACGCGCACTGCTTTACATGCCCGGTGACAACTGGAAAATGATCACGAAATCTGTCACGCTGGGGGTGGATACCATTTGCATGGACATGGAAGACGGCACAGCCATCAACAAAAAAGCCGAGGCGCGGGTTACGATAGCGAAGGCTTTGCGGGAACTGGATTTCGGCGCAAGCGAAAAACTTGCGCGGATCAACTCTGTCGGTTCGGGTTGGGAGAAGGATGATATTGAAGCCATCCTGCCATATCACCTGGATGGCATTGTGATTCCCAAAGTGGAGTCTTTCGAGCAGGTGGAATGGGCAGGCAGGATCATCGAAGCCGCAGAGTTGAAAAATGGCTGGCCGATCAATTCCATCCGCATTTTGATTGGGGTGGAAACTGCCAGGGGAATTTTGAACCTGAAGGAAATTGCGGTGCATCCGCGTTTGGATGCGATCATCTGCGGCGGCGAAGACTTTGCCGCATCCATTGGCGCGACGCGCACGAAAAGCGCCATTGAACTGTTGTATGCGCGGCAGGCGATTCTCGTCGCTTGCGCGGCGAATGATTTACAGGCCATCGATATTGTCACCATCGATTACAAAGATCAGAAAGCCCTGCGGATCGAGGCCGAGTTTGGGGCGGGTCTCGGCTTCAGCGGGAAGCAGGTCGTGCATCCGAATCAGGCGCCGGTGGTGCAGACAGCGTTCACTCCGTCAGATGAAGCGATTGCGTATGCAAAACGAATCATCTCGACCTTCGAGACAAGTCAAAAAGAAGGCAAAGGCGCATACGCGCTGGATGGCAAAATGATTGACATGCCGCTCTTGAAGAACGCGCAGAAAGTGCTGGCACGCGCAAAGGCGGCAGGACGATAGGAGCGCAGACTGAAATCTGCAATCCGAGTCCGCGCTCTGGTATCTACTTTGACAATGTCACATTAAGACTGAAACCAAAGTACAAAACCACAAAGGCACGACACTTGCGCCGTGCGGCTTAAGCCGTACCAGTGCAGGTGAGTCACACGAAGGAAACCTTGGTTTTCAGCCTTTTGTTCTCCTTTGTGCCCCTTTGCCTGCACCGTGCAGCAGGCACGCGTGTGGACTTTGTGGTAAAGGTTTTGAAATGTGACATTGTCAAACTACTCAGACGGCAAAAAACTCAAACATAAACCAACAAGGAAAAAATCAACTTGCTTTCAACTTTCTTCGGCTTCTGCGCCGCGCTGGGCTGGGGCGCAGGCGACTTTACCGGCGGCCTCGCCGCGCGAAAAACAGGCGCGTACCGCGCGGTCTTTTATGGCGAGGTTATCGGCATCTTTGTTTTATTTGTTACCATCGCAGTTTTTGGCGAACCCATCCCCAGCCCCAGGGTATGGATGTTTGCCATGCTTGCAGGTGCGCTCGGCACGCTCGGCTTGATTCTGCTTTATCACTCCATGACCCTCGGCCTGATGAGCATCGCCGCGCCCGTCTCTGCACTGCTTGCGGCGGCTCTGCCCGTTGTCGTTGGCATGTTTAAAGAAGGCCTGCCAAAACCGTTGACATTCATCGGATTTGGTTTTGCCCTGATCGCAGTGTGGATGGTCTCCCAGGGCGAAGACGGTATCAAAGACACGCTCTCGCATCTTTCGGACTTGAAACTGCCCCTGCTCGCAGGCATTGGATTTGGCTGTTACTTTGTCCTCATGCACGAAGCCACCCGCGCCGGCGCAACCATCTGGCCGATGGTCGCCTCCCGTTCCGGCGGCCTGATCCTGATCACCGCCTACATGCTCCTCAGCCACACTTCGTGGAAGGTGGAAGACCCCAGCGCCTGGCCGATCATCACCTTGAATGGCATTCTCGATATTTCAGGAAATGTCTTTTTCATCCTGGCCGGTCAGTTGGGCCGCCTGGATGTAGCCGCCGTCTTAAGCTCGCTCTTCCCCGGCGCAACCGTCCTGCTCGCGTGGGTCTTCCTCAAAGAACGACTCTCCCGCAGTCAGTGGCTCGGCATCGGCTCGGCGTTGATCGCCATCGTGTTGATGACTTTGTAGAAAAGCGGTTCATTTGGCGCAAGGTGTAGTCAAATTGCCAATTTGACCTGCATGGACGGAGGCGTCACGGCAATTCCAGAGAGCCATAAAAACTGGAATCTCAAAAAATCTGTGGTACACTCGCGTTCGCTTTCATTGGAAAGCAAATTTTCTGGGAAATTGTTTTGATCACTCTAAACTGCAAGCCCGATGAAAACTACTCGGGCTTTTTTGTTGGGCGGGTTTGCTTGCAAAAGTAAACTTTGTTGGCAAGAAGGAAGTTAAAACGGAGTCATCGAAACATCCCGTATTCACCGTCATTGCTTCGTCGGGCTAAAGCCCTCCTCGCAATGACGAAAAAAAGGATCAAGATGACAACCGATTTTTCTTCTTTAAACCTGCGTGACGAGATCACGCAGGCCATCAACGAACTTGGCTATTCCGAGCCGACCCCCATCCAGGCGGGCATGATTCCCCTCATGCTCACCGGTGTGGACGTTATCGGCCAGGCCCAAACAGGCACAGGCAAAACAGCCGCCTTCGCCCTCCCCATTCTTCACAACTTTCAAAGACAAAAAAATCCGCAGGCGTTGGTGCTCGCGCCCACGCGTGAACTCGCGCTTCAAGTTGCCGATTCGATGATCGAATATGGCAAGCATCTCAACGTGCGTGTGCTCGCCGTGTATGGCGGCCAGCCGTACAGCCCGCAAATCAACAGCCTCAAACGCGGCGTGGATATTGTCGTTGGTACGCCGGGCCGTTTGAACGACCTGCTCGAGCGCGGCGTCCTCGTCCTGAACGAGATCAAGACTGTCGTCCTCGATGAAGCGGATGAAATGCTCAACATGGGATTCATTGAAGAAGTCGAAAAAATTCTGGCGATGACTCCTCCCGAACGGCAGACTTGCCTTTTCAGCGCCACCATGCCCGTGCGGATTCGCACCCTGGCAAATCGCTTCATGCGCGACCCTCAAGCTGTTACTGTTAAAAGAAGCGCTCTCACCACCCCGCACATCGAACAACGCTATTACCTTGTCCACGACAATGACAAGATCAACGCTCTCACCCGCCTCTTCGAGATCGAGCCGATTCACAGCGCGTTGATCTTTGCCCGCACCCGCGCAGAGACAGGCCAACTCGCCAATGAACTGGTCATCCGCGGCATCCCCGCCGAAGCCATTCACGGCGACCTGGACCAGAACGCCCGCGAGCGCGTGCTGGGACGCTTCCGCGCCAACCAGCTCAAAGTGCTGGTCGCCACCGATGTGGCCGCGCGCGGTTTGGACATCGACGATATTTCCCACGTTTTCAATTTCCATTTGCCCGATGATGCCGAAGTATACGTCCACCGTATTGGGCGCACAGGCCGCGCAGGCAAGACGGGCATTGCGATCAGCTTGATCTCTCCGCGTGAAAAAAGACGAATGCGCGAAGTGGAAGCGTTGACAAAGCAACTCGTCGCCAAAATGGAGTTGCCCACCACCGCAGAAATCATCCGCCACCGCGAATCGCAGACGGTTGAGAATTTAAAGGTCTGGCTTGGCCGCGGACGTTTCAAACGCGAACTCGAAATGGTGCAGGAGTTGATCGAAGCCGGGCACGACCCTCTCAACATTGCCGCCGCCGCGATCAAGATTGCCCGCGCCGATGAGAAGCAAAGGCCCATTTCGGAAGTGTCTGATGTGAAGGCTGATTTCTCCCGCAAACCGGAACGCGACTTCGGCCGCGCGAAGCGGGAGTCGTTTGGGCGTAAGGGAGAGTCTGGGCGGGCTGGCAGGTTCGAGCGCGGACGAGGCGCTTCGTCGCATGAAGAGGGCATGGTGCGTTTGAAGATCAATAAAGGCAAGGCGAATAACATCCGCCCGAATGACATCGTTGGGCAGATTGCCTTCCATGCAAATATCCCCGGGCATACCATTGGCAAGATTCGCATCGAAGAGAAGCATACTTTTGTGGATGTGCCCGCTGATGCGGTGGAGCAGGTGATCAAACACAGCGGCAACTATAAGATCGGCAAGGAAAAGTTCAGCGTGGTGAAGGCGTAATTTCGGCTTGAAATTTCATTGACGCCGCCCAAGCCCCGTGATAAAGTAGTGGCCTACACGGATACCAGTAAGTTCGCTTTGGAAGTATAACCATCGGCTCATGGGTAAAAGTCCATGAGCCGTTTTTTTGTATGTTCTGGCGAAAGAACCGGGTCCTCCATTTTTTATTTGCCATAGGAGGCAAACATGTCAGAACGTATTACCGGAACAGTCAAATGGTTCAACGGGAGCAAGGGCTACGGCTTTCTTGCCCGTGAAGGCGGCGCGGATGTTTTCGTGCATTTCTCCGCGATCCAGAGCGACGGTTTCAAAAACCTTGAAGAAGGCCAGAAAGTCGAATTCACCGTTGAGAAAGGCCCCAAGGGTCCGCAGGCTACCAACGTAGTTGTGGTCAGCTAATTTACGTTGAATACGCAAAACTCCCTGAGACGAAAGCCTCGGGGAGTTTTTGATTCTTTTCGCAGAAAACTTGTTGGGTTATTTCCCGCTGACGAGCAGGGTGACTTGATACTTGGATGATTCGATCTTGTCTGAACGATTGAGGGGATATGGTAAAACAGCTTTTACCTGAATGAGATAGCCTTCATATTCCATGCGGTCTTGAATCCCTTCAAAGGGACCTTGCGGCGCGCGGCCGTCGTTGCCGGTGACGGCTTGCAGGATGAATTCAACGGGTTCATTCTCTCCCTTTTGAATGGAGATGGAGATGGTTACGGGGCCGCTCATGGCGCATTCGATTTCGCTTGGACAGCGCTCATCGCCTGAGACGGCGATGAGTTTCAGGGTGAGAGTTGTGCCGAGGATGGCGGCGGATTGGCGCGGGCGTAGGATAAATTCGTCGCCGGGAGGGGCAGTTGTCGGCGGCGGGGGAGGCGCGGCCTGGCATGAGGTCAACAGGATAAGCAGGAGCAGGATCGGGGCGATGAGTCTGTTGTTCATGCGTTTTTCCGGGGCTGTCAGCGGGCGGTGTATTTGATGTCGTTCTTGCCGTAATTTTTTACGGAGTACATCATTTTGTCGACCCTGCCGAGGATATCATCCACGGTGAGTTCAGGCGCGTTCAAGGTGATGACGCCGATGCTGAAGGTGACCGGCCATTTATTGTTTAGCATTTCTTCCTGTAATTTTTGCTGCATTTTGGAGATGGCAATCGGGGCGTTGTTTGAGTCGACTTCGGGCAGGAGGAGGGCGAATTCGTCGCCTCCCATGCGGGCGACTGCATCTGTTTTTCGCAAATTTTCCTTCATGTTTTTTGCGATAGCCCGCAGGACGGCGTCTCCGAAGGTGTGGCCAAAGGTGTCGTTGATGATCTTGAAGTTGTCAATATCGATGAATGCCACTGTAAAAGCATGTTGATATCGGACGGAGCGGTCAATTTCCCTTTGTGCCAGTTCGCGGAACGAGCGGCTGTTCATGGCGCCGGTCAGAAAATCGGTGCGCGCCAGCCTTCTTTCCTGTTCGAGGTTTTTGAAAAGCAGGACGGGCAGAAGAAAAAAACCGAGGCGGATGACGGCGTTCCAGAAATAAACGAATGAACTTGAATATTTGGGGCCGGAAGTGACCTCGACGAAAAGCCATGCCGCGGCGCTGATCATTGCGGCTGTAATGCCGGTGTTTCCGTCTACTCTCCAGGCCAGGAGGGCGATTGGGATCAGGTAGAAAATGGAAAAGGAAAGCTCTGCGCCGGTGACATAATCAAGAATGGTTACGCCGCACAACGCGATTCCCCCGGCGGTTATCCAGAAGTTTTTACCCGCTTTTTCGAAATCTAAAACGATCTTGATCATTTGGCCGCGCCTTTTATCGAATGCTGTAACATGCAGGAAGGGCGCGCACCCTTCTTTTGAACGTTGGGTGCGCGCCCATTTTTTATATCCTATCCGTGCCTGCTCATGAACCGTTCCATGCGCACGAGCGCTTCTTCTATTTTTTCGTAGGCGGTGGCGTAACAGGCCCGCACAAAACCGTCTCCGCCGGGGCCGAAGGCATTGCCCGGGACAACGGCCACACCTTCTTCCCGCAGGAGTGTCTCTGCGAAGGTTTCATCGTCCATGCCGGAGGCGCGGATGTTGGGGAATGTATAAAAAGCGCCACGCGGCTCAAAGGTCGAAAGACCGAGGCGGTTCAATCCCGTCACAAGTAATCTGCGGCGGCGGTCATATTCGGTCACCATTTCCTGCACGTAGGGTTCGCCTGTTTTCAAGGCTTCGATGGCGGCATCCTGCGCGGTGGTGGGCGCGGACATGATCGTGTATTGATGGATGCGCACCATGCCTTGGATGATGTCTTCGGGTCCGCAGGCGTAGCCGATGCGCCAGCCCGTCATGGCGTAATCTTTTGAAAAGCCGCCCAGCAGAACAGTGCGCCGTCTCAGGCTTTCATCGAGGGCAGGGAAGCAGACGTGTTCAAAGTCATACACGAGGCGGTCATAAATTTCATCCGATACAACGATCAGGTTATATTGTTCTGCAATTTTGCCGATCTCCAGCATCACTTCACGCGGGGCCACCGCGCCCGTCGGGTTGGATGGATAACCGATAAAGATAACCTTGGTGCGCGGGGTAATGGCTTTGCGAATATCGTCGGGGTCGATGGTGAAATTATTTTCGAGCCGCGCAGGAATTTCAACTGGCACGCCGCCTGCAAGAATCACCTCGGCCTGATAGGAAACGAAACATGGCGTGGGGATGATGACTTCGTCACCCGCTTCGAGAATTGCCGTGAACGTTAAATACAACGCCTCAGACACGCCGACAGTTGCCACAATTTCATGGGCAGGGTCATACCCGACGCTGTACAGCCGTTTCAAATTATCCGAAATGCCCTGGCGCAATTCGATCTTGCCGTGGTTGGATGTGTAATGCGTCTCGCCGTTTTGCAGGGAGCGAATGCCCGCATCGAGAATCGGTTTGGGCGTCGTGAAATCTGGTTCACCGATTCCAAGCGAAATCACATCCTTCATCGTCGCGACGATATCGAAGAACTTGCGAATGCCGCTGGGCTTCAACCCGGCCACACGTTTCGAGAGTCTTTGTACTTCACTAATTTCCTGCATCAAGCCTCCTGTTTAAATTGGTTGTACATTCCAGTCGTCTGAAATTTCGTGATACGTCAATTCAAAGGCCAGGCCATTCACCGTTTTCACACGAAAGCCTTTTTCGCCGGGGCCATGCCAGCGCGAAATAATCTCCGCGATCTCGTAGCGGCATCCCTGCCATATCAATGAAAGGGGGCGTTCCGCATATTCCGTATCGGAGCGGCACTCGACGGCTTCCATGATTTACAGGATGATGGAACTCGTATCGCCGACATTCAATTGCATGACGTGACCATCGCCTCTTCCCTTAACCTTTGCCTGATTGCCAATCAACGAGCGGCTCAACGCTGAATCATTGATCTCGCAATCCGCTTCGAGAATACTTTCCACGATCTGACAGTTTTCGATCTTGCAGTTCGCGCCAATCGAAGCATACGGCCCAATGGTGGAATTCCTTATCTCAGCGGATGGATGAATAAAAGACGGCTCGATCACTTTCACCTGTGTACCTGTGTACTTGTTTGCCTGTTTATCTTGTTTCTCCAACAAAATCCTGTTCGTATCCAGTGTCGCTTCGATGGTGCCCGTATCCAGCCAGGTGCTGATTCGGTTCGTGCGTATCTTCGCTCCGCTTTCGATCATGATCGAGACGGCGTCGGTGAGGAAGTATTCATTTTTGAGAGTCACGCCGCGCTGTATCTGGTCGTCGATTGCGGCAAGTAGTTTTTCGGCGCTCTTAAAATAGTAACACCCAACTACCACAAGGTTATTATCCACGCTTTGCGGCTTTTCGATGAAACGCTTCACCCAGCCGTCTGCGCCTTCCTCCGCCACGCCAAAACGACGCGGGTCTTCGACGGGCATCACCCAGGCCACCCCGTCCGCTTCCTCTTTTGAGAGGAAGGAGAAGTCTGTTTCCATTAATGTGTCTGAGAAGCAGATGATCATCGGCCCGCGTAAATATTCACGCGCCAAAGCCAGCGCGTGGGATTGTCCCTTCATTTCGTGCTGTACCACATAATGCGCCTTGAGGTTGGGGTAATTTTCCTTTACGAAGGCAGGGATTTGCAGTTCGCCCAAAAATGGCCCCACGATAAAAATAAATTCAGAGTTATCGAGGTCTGGCAGGGATTTGAACATATCCAGCAGATGTTCGAGGGAGGTTTTGCCAGCTACACTGATGAGCGGCTTGGGCTTGCTCCAGGTGTGCGGTCTCATGCGCGTGCCCCAGCCTGCCATGGGGATGACGATCTTCAGGGATTCATTTGCCATGCTTTGATATCCATTTGTGGTTGATTTTTTGTAACTACTCAGCCGTCATTGCGAGCCGCCGCTCTTGTACTTTGGCGGCAAAGCAATCTCCGTATCGTTGAGAGGGGGATTGCTTCGGGCGGACGAGCACTGCCCTCGCAATGACGGGGTTAGTAGTTACGAATTTTTTCTCTGTATTATACCGTCTGCAAATCCCCCGCGAGATTTTCAAAAGACCTACAAATTATATGTCTGGACAGTTTGGCTACCACTCGCCAAAACTGGCCGTGGATTTTTCCCTTTTGAAGGCTTCCAAAAGTTTGCGGTGCGAGGGGAAGGTGTTCGCGGGCAGTTCATCCAATGGAAAGAGGCGCATTTCTGCGATCTCGCCATCGGGCGTTCCAGTAATTTTGAATTCCCTGCATAAAAACACAACCGTGTGGTCGGTCTTCCATTGAATGAAGCTGGAGAAGGCGCCGAGCAGGGTCAGTTCATTTAGTTCCGCGCCTGTCTCTTCGCAGGCTTCGCGGCGGGCGGCTTGTTCAAGGGTTTCATTGCGCTTGAGTCCGCCGCCGGGCAGGAACCAGCCCGAAAGGTAGGTGTGATGGATCAGCCATACTTTGTCACCTTCCAGCATCATCACCCGCACCCCCATGCGGATGGGACGAAAGATGAAGCAGTATATTTTGTAGCCGAGGTAGAGGAGTTTGAGATGCATGTGTTTTTGGGTGGTGGACGATGGATTGTGGTCCATCGTCCATTGTCATTACAGGATCGTCAAATTTGCGAGGCTGGCGGCGAGCCTTTTGATGCCAACGGATTCAAAGACTACATCCACGATCTCGTCGCCGTCTTGCAGGCGGCTGGAGAGTACGATGCCTTCGCCCCAGGTGGCGTGGTGGATGCGTGCCCCAGCGTGGTATTTGCTGACAGCAACAGGAGCAGATTTGAGCGGAGTCGGAAGCGACCAGTTGTTTGTGCGGAAGGTTAGGGCGCGTCCCGTGCGGGTTTTTCCAACAAGCAGGCCTTGGGGAATGTCATCCATAAAGCGCGAGGGGTAGGTTTCTTCGATGGTGTCGCGTCTGCCGCGGTGAATTGCGCGGAGCAAATAAAGTTTGTCTTTGGCGCGGGTGATGCCGACATAAAAGAGGCGGCGTTCTTCTTCCATTTGTTCGGGGTCATCGAAGGAGCGGCTGTGTGGAATGATGCCGTCGTCGAGACCGACGATGAAGACCGCGCCGAATTCGAGCCCCTTGGCGGCGTGGAGGGTGAGCAGGGTGGGGGCGTTGTTGTCGGTGATGGTGTCCTGGTCGGCGATGAGCGCGATGTGTTCGAGGAACTCGTCCATGGTGCGGGTGGAATATTCCATGGCGAGGCGTTTCAACTCTTGCACGTTTTCCCAGCGGTCTGAGCTTTCTTCGCTTTCATCTTCAACGATGTATTCCTTGTAGTTGATGTCTTTCAAGATGTGATCGAAGAGTTCGGGGATGGCGCTGGTTGCGGCGAGCGCGCGCCAGTTTGACAACATGCCGCCGAAATCAGCGAGCGGAACGGCGGCGCGGCCTGTGAAGGATTTGTAGTATTGTGAGTCTGCGCCGCGCGCGAGGTCGAGCAAAATATTTGCGGGCGAGGTTTCATTTTGACGCGCGATCATGTGCAGGGTGGTGAGAGTCTTTTCGCCAATGCCGCGCGGCGGGACGTTGATGATGCGGTCGAGGCTGGCTTCGTCGGCGGGGTTGTGGACGAGGCGCATGAAGGCGACGGCATCTTTGACTTCGCGGCGTCCGTAAAAGCGCTGTGCGCCGACCAGGCGATAGGGAAGCCGCGCCTTCAAAAATGCTTCTTCCATTAAACGGGACATGGCGTTGGTGCGGTACATCACCGCACATTCGCCCAGCTCGAATTCGCGCGATGCGACAAGTTGGGTAATGGTCTCTACGACAAAGGAGGCTTCATCGTAGTCATTATAGGTTTCGTGAAAAAAAATTTTTTCACCCGCGCCGCGGTCGCTGAAGAGTCGTTTCTTTTTGCGGTTGTGGGCGCGGTCTATCACGCCTGTGGCGGCGTCGAGGATGTTTTGGTGTGAGCGGTAATTTTGTTCGAGGAGGATGGCGCGCGAGTCGGGAAAGTCTTGCTCGAAGCGTTGGATGTTGCGATAGTCTGCCCCGCGCCAGCCGTACACGGAGTTGTGAACAACCATGCCGTTGGCAATGTAGTTATGCAGATTTTCCACTTCAAGATCGTAGACGGTTCCCTGATATGGTTCGCTTGAAATTTCAACGATTTCATCTTCAATGATTTGCCCGTCTTTTTCGATGGCAACGATCATGGAAGGATGAAGATGGCTGGCGGGCATAAGGTTGAATTTTTGCGCGAGCGGCGAATTGCCTCTATCCACGAGAAATGCGCCCACGACAATTTCCGCGTCATTTGCAGATTCGCTTAGTTTTTGCGCCGCTTCCTGAATATCATCGTATTGCAGGCGGTTGACGCCGATGCGCCAATTATCCCTGCTGCGAATGCGCGGGTTGTAACCAAGTGACTTCAATAGTTTTGCCAACTTTGGGTCGCTACTCCACATATCTACGCGGTGCGCGTGCCAGGGGGATTCTTCTGTGATGCGGCCATCCCCAAAGTAACGCAGGTTGACGATGTTTCGGGATGTGCCCTGCGGTGTGTAATGCGGATATTTCAAGTCCATGCCGAGGTCGGTCAATAACTGGTTGGCGTTTGTGTCTGTGTCTATTTCCTTGAATAACCTGTCAATGTATTCCTGAGACATGCGCATTCTGCGCCCGCGCACATGAAAGACAGATGTTGGGATGCCATAGGAGGTTGAGTAATACGCCTCCCAATAATGAGCTTCGTTTCGGTCTGTGCAAACTTTCAGAACCCACATTTTGGTTGCGTTTTCCTGATTGCTTCGGACTTGCAGACCAACTTTCAGTTCGTTGCCGTCACTGCGGGCGTGGGATGCCATGCCAATGCGATAGCCTTTGTCCTTGCGGTACATCAGATACACATAATGCCAGCCGGGTTTCATTCCCAACCTTGCAAAGACGATATGATTCGGCGTGGCTTTAATGACGTGTCCACTGCGGGTCGTTGCCTTTACCAGATTTCCTTTGAAGGTTCGTTTGCCTGCATGTAAAACGCGTGAGGTCATGGTGGAGCCGCGTCCACTTGCGGCAATGACTTCGTCACCCTTCTTTATTTCTTCAATTTTCTTCTGTCCGCGCGGTGTTTGAATCTTTGTGCCAGCAGGGAAGCATTGATCGGGGTCGCCTACGCAAAAGATATTTTTATGATAGGAAGCAAGTTGCCTCACCAGGGCGTATTGCGCAAGGTTGGTATCTTGGAACTCATCCACGAGCACGTGGCGAAAACGCCGGGCGTACTTGTCTCGCACGGCAGGGTTGTCTTCCAGCAGGCGCGCGGTGTAAACCAGAATGTCGTCGAAGTCCACGGCGTTCATGGAGACGAGCCGCTTTTGATATTCGGCGTACACGCGCTTCACGACTTCGTCGCGGTAGGTATTGATTGGATAATCGTCCGCGCCGATGAGTTCATTTTTGGCGCGCGAGATCGAAGCGTGAATACTCGATGCGCGATACAGCTTATCGTTCAAATTAAATTCTTTGATAATCGTTTTGACGATGCGTTCCTGATCGTCGGAATCGAAAATGACAAAGTTGGATTCAAGTGGAAGGTGCTCAGCCTCGCGCCGCAAAATCCGCGCGCAAATGGAGTGAAACGTGCCAAGCATCAACCCTTCGACTGCGCTCAGGGCGAGTCCTTCCGTAGCCTGCTCGTTGAGCATGGCTTTGACGCGCGCGTCCATTTCTTTTGCGGCTTTGTTGGTGAATGTGACGGCGAGAATCTGCCACGGGCGGACTCCCTCGGACGCAATCAGATATGCGATTCGTTGAGTGAGCACCCGCGTCTTTCCGGACCCCGGGCCTGCTATGACCAAAACGGCGCCATCCGCCGCTGTGACAGCGCTCTTTTGTTGTGGGTTGAGTTTGTTTAAGAAATCCATAATTAAAATAACAGCAGGCCTGCGACCCACCCGGGAATAAAGCCGCATAAAACGAAGGGATCGAATTCCTTGAGCAAAGTTTCTCCTTAAAATATTGTTTTTTGATTTTATGTGAGGTGAAGGGGATTGTCAACGAGTTTGATAACTATAATCAGTAGACCGTGAATCTGGAGTTCATCAGCTTGCTGACGAACAGGCTGGCGTTTGCTTTTCTCCATGAAACTGGCCTCGCAAAAAGATGTGGGGAATCGCCAGAAAATGGCTATTGACTTTTGACTTGAAAATCCGCATAATGCCTTAGTTTAAAATGTCCGCCTTAACATGAGGCGGTCTTTTGAATAAATCAATCCATCAGAGGAGTAAGAAAGTATGAAACGATTTTCGATTGTTTTGTCTTTGGCACTGATCGCGGTTCTTGGGTTAAGCCTGTTTGGCGCATCCTCCACACTGGCCGCCCCAAACCCCGAGGGGAAGACAAGGGTATTTGTACAATTTGCGCCTGGCGCAAAGGGTTCCGTGGAAAACGCGCTGACACGCGCCGGCGGGGAATTCCACTACGCCTTTGATGAATTGGATGCCTTCGCAGTCACCCTTCCAACCGCCGCGTTGGATGGCATTAGCCGCAACCCCAATGTTCTTCTCATAGAAGAAGATGCCCCGCGCTATCTAATTGGCGTTGAGGCTTCTCAAGAAAACGCTCCGTTCGCGGCGGGCAGTCAGTCTGTGCCTTACGGCATAGACATGGTGCAGGCTCGCGATGTGTGGGATGCCAATCGTGACGGCGCAATCGACGCTGGCGCGCCAACTGCCTCCAACCGCACAATTTGTATCATCGACTCTGGCATGTACAATGCCCATGAAGATTTACAGGGCGTCAACGTGGTGGGCGGTTATACCAATATTGCAGGCGGCTATCTTTCCGACGGCTCCGGTCACGGCACACACGTGGCGGGTACGATTAGCGCCATGAACAATGCCCTGGGCGTTGTTGGCGTAACTCCGGGTACCGTTAATCTTTACATCGTCCGCGTATTTGGCGATGACGGCGCCTGGGCTTATTCTTCGAGCCTGATCGACGCGGCCAATCGCTGTTATGCCGCCGGCGCAAACATCATCAGCATGAGCCTGGGCGGTGGACGGGCAAGCGCCACCGAGCGCCGCGGCTTCGACACCTTGTATGCCAACGGCGTCCTCTCCATTGCCGCGGCCGGCAATGACGGCACAACAGGCTACTCATATCCAGCCTCATACTCCTCGGTTGTTTCTGTAGCGGCCATTGACTCGGGCAAGGTTGTAGCGGATTTCTCCCAGAAGAACGATCAGGTGGAAATTTCCGCCCCAGGCGTTGGAGTCCTCAGCACAGTTCCATATGTCGAGACAAACTCATTAACCGTGGATGGCGTCACCTACTCCGCGAACCATGTTGAATTTTCCGGGCGCGGCTCCATCACTGGTGCGCTTGTCAACGGCGGCTTGTGTGATAGCGTTGGCGCGTGGGCCGGCAAGGTTGTATTATGCCAGCGCGGCACAGTCGATTTCAACACCAAGGTTCAGAACGTGCAATCCGGCGGCGGAACCGCGGCCGTACTTTATAACAATGCCCCCGGCAATTTCATTGGCACGCTTGGCGCTGGCAACTCTTCCACAATTGTCGCAGTCAGCATCAGCCAGGAAGACGGGCAATTCCTGGTTGCCAATAAACTTGGCTTGAATGGCGTTGCCTACAGCAACTATGCCGCTCCGGCCAATGGCTACGAATACTACGACGGCACCTCCATGGCAACGCCACATGCCTCGGCGGTTGCCGCTTTGGTGTGGAGCTCCAAAACCACCGCCACAAATGTCGAAATCCGCAACGCGCTGACTGCCACCGCGCAGGACCTCGGAACCGCCGGCCGTGACACATCCTACGGTTATGGCCTCATTCAAGCCAAGAGCGCCATTACCTATCTGGCTGGCAGTTCCGGCGGCGTTCTCCATTCAGCCGATTTGGATGCAACGAAATCCATCAAAGGCAACAAGTGGAGCGCCACAATTACCATCAAAGTTGTCGATGCGAACGGTGCGGCGGTTTCCGGCGCAACCGTCAGCGGCAGTTGGAGCGGCGCCAAAACCGGCACAGCCACCTGTACCACCAGCGCCAGCGGCTCCTGCTCAGTAACCGCCAGCAGTATGACCGGCGCCAGCGTGACGTTCACGCTGACCAACCTTGCCAAGAGCGGCTACACCTATAATGCCGCCGCCAACAGCGACCCAGATGGCGACAGCAACGGCACGGCAATCACCATTGCCAAATAAAAATAGATAGTTTAACTTAACAAAAAGTGCGATACGCTGAAAATGCGTATCGCACTTTTTGTTGGATGATATCGCCTCTTTCCCACCCCCGGCCTGCCGCAACAAAAGCAGTTTTTTTTCCGCTGTAAATTTTTTCTACTTTAATTCAGAAGTGCAGTTGGAACAGCGGGTTGCTTTGATGGAGATGACGCTAAAGCAATGCGGGCATTCCCTGGTAGTCGGCTCTGCGGCTGGGGCAGGCGCGGGGGTCTTCTTTGCGGCGTTTGCGGCTTTGACGATGATAAAGATGACCAGGGCAATGATGAGGAAATCAATCACGGCTTGGATGAACAACCCCCAGTGGAGTTCCACCCCGTTGACGGCGGTGACTTGTTCGCTGAAGTTGATGCCGCCCAGGGCAAGCCCCACCAACGGCATGAGAATGTCGTTGACGAGAGAGCCGACGATCTTGCCGAATGCGCCGCCGATGATGACGCCAATGGCCATATCCAGCACGTTGCCGCGCATGATAAATTCCTTGAATTCCTTGAACATAGGTTGCTCCTTGAATGGCAGTAGATGATGTTTGAATTCTATGTTATGAAGTATGGCTTGTCAACAATGATAAAGGGAGGCGCTGTCCTTCGTCGTGAATCAATTTTCGGGTGGGGAGGAGGCGCGGGGTTATCGAGTCGGGGTCATTTTATTTGTCACGAATTATGGAGCCAAATTTGTGACAATAGTACGGTCAAAAACAGTTCTCTAGTGGGGTTTTTATACGAAATTCATCATATTTACTTCTTTAAAAGTGACTATACATCTTATACTTGAAGCATGTGTGTTGACGTACCTAAAGAATTAGGTATAATCTGGTTTGCTTGTTTTTTTGGTTTGCAAGACGCCTTTTAGTGGATTTATGATAAAGGAGGTGGTACGCCAAGAGATATAGATAAACGCAAGTTTAATTTGTGTCCAAAAATCAACCCCCCCTATATTTTCTTCTTTGGAGGAGAAAAAACCATGTTACGAAACCGTTTGTTTTTTGTTATGGGTTTGCTGGTTGTTGCCAGTATGATCCTTTCTGCCTGCGGCGGCACAGCCCCTGTTGCAACTGAAGCTCCTGTTGCTGCAACTGAAGCTCCTGTTGTTGCAACTGAAGCTCCTGTTACTGAGCAGGCTTCCTACACCACTCCTCACCCAATTTTGGGCGATCTCAAGGTGCGCCAGGCTTTGTCTTACTGCACAAACAAAGCTGACTTGATCAAGTCGGTGTATCCTCTTCTCTCTGAAGAAGAGCAGGCGAAATTGGTTATGAACACCTTCATCCCGACCAGCCACTGGGCTTATGCCGGCGATGAGAACGTTACCATTTATGCCTATGATCCCGAAGCTGGCAAGGCCCTTCTCGACGAAGCTGGCTGGGCTCTCGCCGAAGGCGCGGACTTCCGCACCAATGCCAATGGCGATGAACTGGCTTTGAAATTCACCACCACCTCTGCTGCCTTCCGCCAGACCTGGGCTGCGATCTGGGAAGCTCAGATGGCTGAGTGCGGCGTTCGTGTTGTCCGCTTGCATGCTCCTGCTTCCTGGTGGTTCGGCGATACCACGGGTCTCGCCCGCCGCGACTATGAACTCGGTGCGTTCGCCTGGGTTGGTGATGCTGATCCCGGTGGTCAGTCTCTGTATGCTTGTGACGAGATCCCGCTTCCTGAAAACGGTTGGGCTGGTCAGAACGCGATGGGTTGGTGTAATGAGCTCGCCAGCACAAACATCAAGTTGGCGAATAACACCCTCATCAAAGACGAGCGCATTGCCGCTTACACCATCACACAGGCTGAATTCACGAAGGATATTCCTTCCATTCCTTTGTTCAACCGCACAGAAACCTTTGCCACCGCCGCGGACCTGACTGGTTTTGCTCCTGCTCCTGGTCAACCGTACTACATGTACAATGTTGGCGATTGGGAACGGGCTGGCCAGGATACACTCATCCTTGGCTTTACACAGGAACCCGCTTCCTTGTATACCCTGGTTGAAAATGCCTTCGTTGCCGTTGCGGCTGATTACTTCCTCCGCCCCGGACAGACCACCAGCTTGAATTACGATTTTGCTCCTGTCTACATCAAGCAATTGCCCACACTCGAAAATGGCGGCACCACCAATAACGATGTGGAAGTTAAAGCCGGCGATAAAGTTGTTGACGCGAACGGCGATGTCGTTGAACTTGCGGCTGGCGTGAAAGTCAAGACCGCCGCTGGCGACGAAGTTGAATTCGACGGTACCACAGCCCTCACCATGAAACAACTTGTCTCCAAGTTCGAATTCATTGACGGCATCAAGTGGGAAGACGGCGAGCCTGTCAAGGCCGCGGATATCGAACTCAGCTACAAGATCACCTGCGATCCTGCATCTGGCGCTACTTCCTTCATCACCTGCGATCAGACCGCTGGCGTTGAATTCTTCGAAGTCGGCTACAACCAGACCTGGTTGCCTGGCGTTCAGTCTCCGCTTTACTTCCTGCCCGTTTGGGGCATTGAACCTTCTCACCAAATTCTTGCTGATGGACGCAATTTGAAGGATGTCCCCGCTTCCGAGTGGACGACCATCCCCGAGGTTGCTGAAGATCCGCTATCCTATGGCCCGTACATGTTGACCGAATGGGTCAAGGGCGAGAAGATGGTCTTTGAAGCCAACCCGAACTGGGTGTTTGGCGCTCCCAAGACCCCGAATCTCGTCATTCAGATTCTCTCCGCCGAAGGCGCAGAAGCCGCTCTCCTGGGCGGCGAAGTTGACATGCTCGATTCCACCACCTTGGTGGGTCTCAATGAGACTCTTCAGGCCGCCGCGACCGAAGGCAAGATTAATACCCTTGTTCAGGCCAGCGCCACCTGGGAACACATTGACATTCAACTCTTCATCCGCTAAATCACACTCCCTGTAATAATATGTGGGGCAGGCGAGAAATCGCCTGCCCCACAGCATAACAATAAGATTTTTTTAAACTTTATTCTTGATACCGTACATTCCTCTCTTAAAAACCCTAAAGGTCTTTTTATAACCGGGTATTTATGAAAGGCAAGCAGACCATTAGGGTTTCGTGTAAGGTAGAGAAACTTCATTTATGGAGATGCCATGACTGCATATTTAATCCGCCGAGTTCTGCAATCCATCCTGGTAGTTTTTATTTCAGCTGTGGCCTCTTATGTTTTGCTCAGTTTGGCGCCCGGGGGACCACTGGCAGGCTTGCGCCAGGTTCAACAAAATTCCCGTTTTAAGATCACAGAAGAGGATATCGCCAGAATCCGGGCTTCTTTTGAACTGGACTTAAACCTTCCGATTCGTTTTAGCCGTTGGCTGGTCGGCGCTCCGACAGGTCCGCTCGTGATTGGCGGAAAAGAATATTTTGGCGATGTGGTGGTTGGCTGCCGCAAACCGATCGAGGCTGAAGTTCTTAATTCACGCGGCATCTATGAAATAAAAATAGTGGGGTGCAAGGAAGATGTATTATTAAAGGATATTGTTGGCCGTCGTACCAGCCGGGGAATTCTTTTTGGAGATTTTGGCCTCTCCTGGCGCCTTTTGCGTGACCGCCCTGTAAGCGACCTGATTGCGAGCCGCATCCCCAAGACCCTGCAATTGATCGGCCTTGAAACGATATTGTCATTGCTGATTGGCATTCCGTTGGGTATTTATTCCGCCGTCAAACAGTATTCCAAGTTTGATTATATTTTTACGACCCTGGCATTCATGGGGTCGGCCATGCCCAGTTTCTTTTTTGGTTTGTTATTTATCCTGGTGTTTTCGATCATACCGAAGAATGCCGGTCTGCCTTACGTTCCTGCCGCGTTATCAGAATCGATCCGCGATTACACCATTCCCCTGATCGGTGAAGTGGTGGCAGGCTCGGTAAAGGATAGATTCCTGCACATGGTATTGCCTGTCGCTGTATTGACGATCCTCAATATTGCCGGGTGGAGCCGCTTTATTCGTGCCAGCATGTTGGATGTGTTACGACAGGATTACGTTCGCACGGCGCGCGCAAAAGGGTTGAGCCAGAACGTGGTGATTATGAAACATGCCCTGCGCAATGCCCTGATTCCATTCGTAACGATCGTAGTCTTTACCCTGCCGGGGCTTTTCAGCGGCGCGATTATTACCGAAAGTATATTTTCGTGGCCGGGCATGGGACGCCTGTATATCCTTGCCCTGGGCGATTATGACTACCCGGTGGCGATGGCGCTTTTCTTTATCCTGTCTGTATTGACTGTGATTGCAACCTTATTGCGCGATGTGCTATATACAATTGTGGATCCCCGCATCCGCTTAACCTAGCCTTGAGGATAGTTCAATGACCGTTTCTGCTCAAATAGATAGCATTAAAGCCGAAGCCATTACCATCGAGGAGCGCAGTCCGTTCCAGGTCGTGATGATGCGTTTTATAAAACATCGCCTGGCAATGGTGTCCATGGCTGTCATGATCGTGATTTTTATCATCACGATTTTGGCGCCCTATATTACATCGTTTCAGGTTGATGAATTGAACGTCGACAAATACTTTGTTCCTTTTGGGACGGTGGACGAGGCAACCGGACGCGTGCATTATCTGGGGACGGATAATATTGGACGTGACTATTTTTCACGCTTAATTTACGCCGGGCGTATTTCCCTGACTGTGGCATTGCTATCTGTGCTGATATCCGAATCCGTTGGAATTGTAGTAGGAGCCGTGTCTGGCTTCTATGGCGGCTGGGTCGATTCAGTCTTGATGCGGTTTGTCGAATTCATGTTGACCATCCCAACCCTGCCATTATTGTTGATTATTTCCTCCATGCTTTTACGAAACGAGGATCTAATACCCATCCCAGAATCAGTGCTGAAGACTGTAGGGAGTATCATGCTACTTGGCCCTAAAGATGCCCGCAGTGCAGTTTTGATCGTGATTGTTCTGGCTGGGTTTGGCTGGCTTTCTGCGGCGCAGTTGATGCGAGGCACAGTTCTCTCCCTGCGAGAGCAGACCTTTGTGGAAGCATCCCGCTCCCTCGGCGCTACGGATATTTGGATTATCTTCAAGCACATGATCCCGAACGCCATGGCCCCCATTATTGTAGATGCCTCGCTAGGTTTGGGTGGGTATGTGGTTGCCGAAGCCGCGCTTGCCTTCCTCGGATTTGGCATTCAGGACCCAATCCCCACCTGGGGGAACATGCTCTCAGCGACCCAAACCTACATGTTTGACAAACCCTGGTTGCCTCTTGTTCCAGGATTACCTATTTTTATCTGTTCCCTCGCCTTCAATTATATTGGCGATGGCCTGCGCGACGCGCTTGACCCCCGTTTGAAGTTATAATCGGCAAGAAAAATCTCAACTGCGGAGATACCTGTGGCAACAAACAATCAAAAACCTTTGCTCGAAGTGCGTAATCTAAAGACTTATTTCTATACCGAAGACGGTGTCGTCCGCGCTGTGGACGGGGTGAATTTCGAAGTAAATCAAGGCGAAGTGCTTGGCATTGTAGGCGAATCAGGCTGTGGGAAAAGCGTTACCTCCCTTTCCATTATGCGCTTGATCAGTGTGCCGGGCAAGATCGAAGAGGGCGAGATCCTCTTCGATGGTAAAGACCTGGTGAAAGCCACGGAAGAGGAAATGATGCAGGTGCGCGGCAATCGCATTTCCATGATTTTCCAACAACCCCAGTCTGCGCTTAACCCTGTATTTCGGGCCGGTGACCAGATTTCCGAAGTGCTGAACATTCACCAGGATTTTGGCAAGGAAGCAGGGAAGAACCGCGCTATCGAGTTGTTGAAACTGGTGGGCATTCCGGAACCTGAAAGCCGCGCAGAATCCTTCCCGCATGAACTTTCAGGCGGTATGGCCCAGCGCGTCATGATTGCCATGGCGCTTGCATGTGTGCCCGATCTCCTGATCGCTGATGAACCCACTACCGCCCTGGATGTGACAATTCAAGCCCAGATTTTGGACTTGATGAGAGATATGCGGAATCAATTGGGCTCCGCCATGATCCTGATTACACATGATCTTGGCGTAATTGCCGAAATGGCTCATCGTGTGGCGGTTATGTACGCTGGTGAAATTGTCGAGCAATCCCCGGTTGCGTCGCTTTTTGACCGTCCGCTTCATCCCTACACCAAAGGCCTGATCGGTTCGATCCCAGTTCTGGGTGAAGTCCGCGAGCGATTGGATGTCATCCCCGGATCGGTGCCGAACCTGGTTAACCTGCCTTCTGGTTGTCGTTTCGCCCCCCGCTGTATGGCGCGGATTGAACATAATTTATCAGTTTGCACTGAAAAGCGCCCTGAATTAACTGATATTTCCGAGGGACATAAAGTACGTTGCTGGCTTTACCAGGACTCTTACGAGCATGTTGCCCCGCTTAAACATGGAAGCAAATCCTAATAGAGATGATGTGGCTATGAATATAAAAATGCAAACTCAAGAAAAGCCAGACTTGTTGGTCGTAAATAACCTTACAAAATACTTCCCTGTTCGTTCCGGCGTTTTTCAACGGGTCACGGCCTGGGTACAGGCTGTGGATAAGGTCAGTTTTGCCGTAAAAAGCGGCGAGACGCTGGGCATGGTGGGTGAATCAGGCTGTGGAAAAACAACCGTGGGCCGATCCATTCTCCGCCTGGTCGAGCCGACTTCCGGTGAAGTCTCCTTCAACGGGGAAAACATCATCACCATGCGTCCCAAATCGCTTAAGACTTTACGGCGCGATATGCAGATCATTTTCCAGGATCCCTATGCATCCCTGAACCCCCGTATGCCGATTGGTGAAGCGGTTATGGAAGGGTTGCAGATCCACAAAATTGGCCACCCCAAGGAACGCTGGGAGATTGCCATTAACATGCTTAAGAAAGTGGGTTTGGAGGAATATCACGCCCGCCGTTACCCGCACGAATTCTCCGGCGGTCAGCGCCAGCGTATTGGCATTGCCCGCGCCCTCGCGTTACAGCCAAAATTCATCGTTTGCGACGAGCCAGTCTCGGCATTGGATGTTTCCATCCAGTCGCAGGTTTTGAATATTCTCAAGGATCTGCAAAAGGAATTCGGGCTTACTTATCTCTTCATTGCGCACAACTTGAGCGTGGTCGAACACATCTCCGATCGTGTGGCAGTCATGTATCTCGGCAAGATGGTGGAGCTGACCGAGCGCGATGCTCTTTATCGTGAACCTTTGCATCCCTACACAAAAGCGCTCCTTTCGGCCATTCCGGTCCCGCACCCGAATGTGAAGCGCGAGCGCACCATCCTTAAAGGGGATGTGCCCAGCCCGCTCAACCCCCCCAAGGGATGCCGCTTCCATACCCGCTGTCCCATTGCTGTTGCAAAATGTTCGCAGGAAGAACCCGAGTTCAAGGAAGCCAGGCCCTCCCATTGGGTGGCTTGCTGGCTTGCGGAATAAAAGAAATAAAAAAGACCGCCAAAACGGCGGTCTTTTTTGTGTAACCATGGTCTTTGCAAAGTCGCTTGACCAAAACGCACCACGTCACCCTGAGCGGAGCGAAGGGTCTCTACAATGGCTAAGAGACTCTTCGCTCAGGGCAAACACGCTCCTCCCATCCTCGCGATGTCTTCGATTGCGCTTTCCCGCCTTTGAAAAAGCGCAACATTACGGCTTTCTCAAAGTAGCTTGACCATTTTACAAGTTTATGGCAAAGGCTTAACGCGAATTACGCAAACTGGGTGAATTTCGCGAAAACACAGAAAAATTCGCGCCATTCGTTTCATTCGAGCCATTCGCGTTAAAGATTTTCAGACTTTGAGAAAGCCGTACGCAACATCGTGCCAAACTTGGGTATTTGTGACCGCGCTGGGTATAATTGCTTCAATGTTTAATAATCGAGCGCGTGTATTGCTTTACACACTTTGACAATGCCGCATTTCAAAATCTTGGCTCATGTGTAGACTCTGTGCGAAAGGCAAAACGCGAAATACGCAAATCACGCGAATTTTTCGCGCAATTCGTTGAATTCGCGGCATTCGCATTAAGAATTTTGATACGATGTCAATCGCTTGCACACTCCTTACACATGAGCCAAAATCTTTTACCACAGCGGAGAACAAAATGCTAAAAACAAAAATTTCCTTCGTGTTACTTTGTGGCCCTAGTGGTTAAGAGCTTTGTTTCAGACTTAACTTGAAATTGTCAAAATACTCACATCATTAATATTGGCAGGCAACCATGAAAAACAAACTTCCGCTTGTGCTATGCATCCTCATCCTTATGACTGCTTGTTTAACCCCACCCTTGCAGGCAGGGACTCCCACCCCGCCGGCGACCCCACTCCCCACCAGCACACCGATTCCTGAAACGCCGGATTCCCTCACCGTCTGCCTGGGCCAGGAACCCAATACACTCTACCCATTTGGCGGACCCAACGACGCCGCGCGCAGTGTCCTGGCGGCCATCTACGATGGACCGATAGACACAATTGGGTACGAATACCAGCCCGTCATCCTCACTCGCATTCCGTCTATTGAAAACGGCGAGGCACAAATCGTCAAAACACAGGTGCAGTCCGGAGGTCAAATGATAGATGCGGACGGGAATCTGGTCTCATTGAAAGAGGGTCTGCAAGTCCGCCCCGCTGGATGCCGTAATGACGATTGCGCCATCACCTATAGCGGCACAAGCCCCATCGAGATGGATCAAATGGTTGTCACTTTTCGTATGCGCCCGGATATCACCTGGGCAGATGGAACCCCCCTCACCGCGGACGATTCCATATACGCCTTCGAACTTGCCTCTGACCCCGCCACCATTGCGAATTCATTTTTGATCGAACGCACTCAAACCTACGAAGCCGCGGATGAAAAAACATTACAGTGGTGGGGCATACCAGGCTTTATCGACCCCGCCTTTTTCACCAATTTTTGGGCCCCCGTTCCAAAACATTTGTGGAGCCAGTTCCCCGCCGCCCAACTGCCAACCGTAGACATCGCATCCCGTGCGCCGCTTGGCTGGGGAGCCTTCATGCTCGAAGAGTGGGTTGCAGGCGATCACATTACCTTGACGAAAAATCCATACTACTTCCGCGCAGTGGATGGCTACCCAAAAATGGATCGACTAACCTTCCGCTTCATCCCCGACCCGGAAACGGCTCTCAGCGAATTGGTTGCAGGCCGCTGTGACATTCTCGACCCAACCATCAACCTCGATAACCAGGCCGGCCTCTTGAAGGAAATGCAAACTGCCGGGGAAGCAAACGCATTCTTCACCACAGGCATGAGCATGGAATGGCTTGGGCTGGGGCTTGTGCCCGCCTCCTACGATAACGGCTATCAAATCGAACTCGACCGCCAGGATATTTTTGCCGACCAGCACACCCGCCAGGGAATCGCATCCTGCCTCGACCGCCAATCAGTGGTCGACACCGTACTCTCCGGGCTGACCACCGTGCCCACAACCTATATCCCGGTGGATCACCCCTTATACGACACCAATATCGAGCCCATTCCCTACGACCCGCAAGTAGGACTCTCACTTCTCCAACTGGCAGGTTGGAGCGACACGGATAAAGACCCCTCCACACCGCTTCGCGCCATCAGCGTTAAAAACGTCGCCTTCAACACTCCATTGGTGTTGAATTACTACACCACAACCGCCACCCAACGCAGGCAGGTGGTGGAAATCCTCCAAACCTCGCTTGCCGAATGCGGCATTGAGCTTAACGTGCAGTACTTTACCCAGAACGACCTGTACGCCTCCGGCCCCAATGGATTCCTGTTTGGCCGAAACTTCGACCTTGCCGAATATGCGCTGGGTGTTGGCGGCATCGAGCCGCCCTGCGGCTGGTTCACAACCGCCGAAATCCCCACCGCCGCCAACCTGTGGAGCGGAACGAATCTAAGCGGCTACAGCAACGGCGCCTACGATACCGCCTGCTTCTCGTCTCAACAGATGCTCCCCGAAGATGCGGATTACATCACCTTTCAACGCCGTACCCAAAACATGTTCTCAACCGACCTCCCCGCCATCCCCCTATATTACCGCCTGCGGATCGCCGCCACAGGCCCCGACATTTGCGGCTTTGATTTCGACCCAACCGCCAACCCGCTTTGGAACATCGAATCCATTGCCCGGGGCGATGAATGTAAAAATTGATTCTTTCCGCAAGATATCGAGGAGTTTACAGCTACGAAAGGAATGTTGTCCCCCCTTCCCAAACTTGCTATAATTCATCTATCCATTTATCAGGAGTCGGCTGTGAGAAGAACCGATCATGTATTATTTTTTTATACTGAAGAATGTCAAAAATCATCGAACCAACCAGCACATACAGGCGTAACGGGGCAGGCTTTGTATGAGTAGTAACGTCTTGCTCGTTGACGATCACCGCGATATTCTGAGGTTGTTGCACTCCACGCTTGATACGCTCAAAAACAGGGAGATCAAGATATTCGAAGCCCCCTCCGGGGAGGAAGCCCTTCTTGAATCCGGCCGCAATAAAGTAGACCTGCTCATCACAGATTACATGCTGCCCGGCATGAGCGGCGTGGAATTGATGCACAAGATCCGCGCCCGCCATCCGGAAGTAAAAATCATCTTCATTACCGGCATAACCGACAAAAAAAAGCGCGACGAAATGCTCAACGCCGGCGCCCTCGCCATCTTCGACAAACCCGTCCCCCTCGCAGATTTTTTGGATGTAGTGGAACGCGGCCTCGGCCTCGTGCAAACCATCTTCCCCCCCGAAAAAAAAGGCGAACAGGGAGAAGAGCGCCATTCCAGGCTCTCCGATTTACTCGCCAACTTCCGCCAGGATGTTACAGCAGAAGCCGTCTTCCTGCTAAATGACCGCGGCCTCGTGCAGGCACGCACCGGAAAACTCCGCGACTCAAGCCTCGAAGTATCCCTCATTTCCACACTCATGGCAATTCACAACGCCAGCCTCAAAGTCGCCCGCCACAACCACCAGGAAACAATCGACTCCTACCACGTCTTTAGCGGCGGCGACCACGACCTGCTCTTCATCCCCGTCACCCCGCTCTACGCCCTGCTCGTCGCCGGCAACGGCCTCGCCCTCGAAGACCGCATCCTTGAAACGATCAGCGGCCTGCTTGCCCTGCGGACAGAAGTCGAAAAATCCCTCAAATCCATGGGCGTGACCGGGGAACTGAAGGCGCTCTCTGATAAAGACCGCCCCGCCTCCGCCGCCGCCCCGACAGTTGTTTCAAAAAAGCAGACGGATAAACTCGCCGCCGCCACTCCCGCCCCCGAAATGGAAGCGCTTCTAAATGACGCATCTGCCAAAAAAGCAAAGCCAGCCAATGCCGACGACTTCTGGAATCAGGCCGCTGAAAAACACGGCAACAAACCCGCCAACTCAGAAGTGATCTCGCTCGAAGAAGCCCGCAAACTTGGCATCATCCCGGACGGAAAATAAAAAAATTGTGATACAATTTTGCCCGCACTGGGGCATGGTGCAATGGCAGCACACCAGCCTTTGGAGCTGTGGATCTTGGTTCGAATCCAGGTGCCCCAGCCTGACACATCCGCACTCGCGGACATTTTTTCTGAAACAGGATTTGCGCAGAGCGGGCAACCGCCGCATAAATCCTGTTTTTGTTAGCCCACACATCCCAAGCATTTAGAGCGCCCATGCAGATTGAAACCTGCAACCCGTTATTCAGATAGGCGCCAAAGCGAAAGGAAAGGTGCGGGGTTGAGGTGACAACTATGAAGATAACCGCCATCCTCCTTGCCGCCGGGCAGGGCACACGCATGAAATCATCCCTGCCAAAAGTACTGCACCCGATTGCAGGCAAACCCATGATCTGGCACGCCATGCAAGCCATCCAAAAATCCACAACCGAGACGCCGATTGTGGTTGTCGGCCACGGCGCGGACGAAGTGACGAAATACCTCGGCGCCTCCGCGCAGACCGTGTTGCAGGAACCGCAACTGGGCACAGGCCATGCCGTGATGCAGGCCGAGGCGCTATTGAAGGGGAAGACCGATCTCGTTGTCGTTTGCTACAGCGACATGCCTTTATTGCGCGGCGAGACCTTGCAAAAGCTTGTCGAAACCCAAAAGAATAATAAAGGCCCCATCTCCATGCTCACCGTGATTTCAGAAGACCCGCGTGGGTTTGGACGCATCATCCGCAAGGAGGATGGTTCGGTGGAATCTATCGTGGAGGAATATGTCGCGACGCCCGACCAGTTACAGGTCAAAGAATTGAACGTGGGCGGGTATTGTTTCGATGCCAACTGGCTGTGGGACGCCCTGCATCGCATCCCAAAGAATCCCAAAAAGGGTGAATATTATTTAACAGACACCGTTGAACTTGCAACTCAGGCTGGTTTATCTGTGCAGGCCACCGTGATGGACGATCTCGAAGAGACCATCGGCATTAATACCCGCGTGCATCTTTCGGAATGTGAAACTGCCATGCGCCGCCGCATTAATCGGGAGCATATGCTCAACGGCGTGACGATGATGGACCCTGCTTCCATATATATTGAAGCGGGCGTAACCATCGGCAGGGACACAATCCTCATGCCGAATACATATTTACAAGGAAAGACCGAGATCGGTGAAGGCAACGTGCTTGGGCCGAATTCCATCATCCGCGATACGAAGATCGGGAACGGATGCAAAGTGCTTGCGTCTGTTCTGGAAAGTGCAGCGCTTGAAGATGATGTGGACATGGGCCCGTTCGCGCGCTTGCGAAAAGGCGCACACCTTGGAAACCACGTGCATATGGGCAACTTTGGCGAGGTGAAGGATTCGCATCTGGCCGACGGCGTGAAGATGGGGCATTTCTCCTACATCGGCAACGCGCAGATCGGCGCGAACACCAACATCGGCGCAGGGACGATTACCTGCAATTATGACGGCGAGAAAAAACACGCCACCGAAATCGGCGAGGATGTGTTCATCGGTTCAGATACCATGCTGGTTGCGCCGTTGAAGATCGGTGACGGCGCGCGCACCGGCGCAGGCGCAATCGTAACGAAAAACGTGGCCGCGGATACTTTGGTGGTAGGGATGCCCGCTCGCGCCATCAAAAAACTGGAACGAAAAGTAAAAAAGTGACAGGTAAACAGGTAAACACGTAGACAACGCAACATCTTCCGCTTGGAGAACTCATGCCCCGAAAACTCACAAACGATGAAAGCCAACCCCTGATAGACCTTGCCAACGAAGCCCGCCGCCGCGCGTACGCGCCTTACTCGAATTACCCCGTCGGCGCGGCCTTGCGGACGAAGTCTGGGCGGTTGTACACTGGGGTAAATGTGGAGAACGCCGCCTACCCGCAGACCATGTGTGCCGAACGCGTCGCCATATTCAAAGCCGTATCAGAAGGTGAGACAGAATTCGAGGTTATTGCCGTGGTTACAAATAACGGCGGCTCTCCCTGCGGCGGATGCAGGCAGGTGATGGCTGAATTCGGCCTGGACACCATCATCCTGCTCGCGGATGGAAAAGGAAACCTGACAAAGGAAACCACCGTCCACGAATTACTGCCCGAAGCCTTCACCCCCAAACATTTAGTCACGGAAAAATAGATGTAAACACGCATCACGCATCACGCAACATTCATCCTTTATCCCTCATCCTTTCCTCCTATGCCCGACTTCCGCTCTTTCCGCGCTTCTGCCGTAGTCCTTCGCCATAGTGATTGGGGCGAGGCCGACCAAATGCTCACGCTTTACACCCGCGAGCAGGGCATGGTGCGCGCCGTGGCAAAAGGTGCGCGGAAAATGACATCGCGCAAAGCGGGACATTTACAACCTTTTACGCATGTCACCATCCAGCTTGCAAAAGGCAGGGATTTGCTCATCGTCACGCAGGTGGAAACGGTGAACGCCTTTCTGCCTCTGCATGATGACCTTGTAAAATTAAGCTACGCCTCGTACGTGGTGGAGTTGTTACTGCGCTTTTCCTACGAAGAGGAAGTTGGAAATCCCGCCATCTTTCGGTTGTTGATTGAGACCCTGGATCGGATCGAAAAGGAATCCGAAGCATGGCTGGCGATTCGATATTATGAAATGAGATTTCTGGATGCCGTGGGCTTTCGCCCGCAGATGTTCGAGTGTGCGAATTGCGGACGTGAGATACTGGCCGAAGATCAATACTTCTCGTTCACCGCTGGCGGAGTCATTTGTCCCCGCTGTGGGCAGGGTCTGCCCAACCTTGCGAAGATCTCCGTGGAAACGCTCAAGTATCTGCGCCACTTCCAACGATCCAGCTACAGGGATGCCTCTCGCGCACATCCCAGCCCGCAGGTTAAGAAAGAGGCGGAAGCCCTCATGCAGGGATATTTCACCTATCTGCTCGAACGTGAATTGAACACGCCGGGCTTCATCAAAAAAATCAGATCATAAACCGTACCGCAAGATTTATCTTGCGCTACGAGAAAAAAAGACGGCTCACTGGCCGTCTTTTTTTCTTTTTATTCTTTGTATCATCGAGCTGGTCATCGGCTGGGTGACAATCGGCGTGGATGCCGAGCGCGCATCGGACGCATACCCGAACCTGCGCATGGCCATGCGCCGCACCCAACTGAGAACCGCCCTGGCGGAAAATTCCTCTTCGTATGGAATGGGCACGGTGGTGTTTTTCTCCAGCGCAATACGCAGTTCCTGCACGGTTTTACCGGGGAATTCCGTGCGCCCCGCGCCAACGGCCCAATAAATATGCGCGTCGCTGGATGCGATCTTTGCCAGCGGAAGATAGATCGAAAGTTTTTGCGCCACCTTGTCGAAATTTTGCGTGCCCATGTTGTGCGTTTCGATGCCCTTCAACGTTCCCTTGGCGCGGGGGTTGGTGAGCGCGCCCAGCACGGCTTCCATCGAAAGGCTGTTTGGTAAATTGTTGAAAGGGTGCGGGGCAATGGCAATGCCGCCCTGTTTGCCGATATAAAGCAGGGTGTCGATCAATGACAAACCCGCGGGCGGCAAGGTTTTGATGAAGAGCGCCACCAGATGCCCATCCTTCGTGCTGACCTCCGCGCCGGGAATCACCTCGACCCCATACTTTGGCGCAAGCTCCTGCGCCTCCAGCGAGCCGCGCATTTCATCGTGGTCTGTAATTGCAATCACATCCAGGCCTACATCTGCGGCCTGTTTGAGAATGGCGCGCACCGTGGTGGTTGCGTCATACGAATAGATCGAGTGAATGTGAAGGTCTGCGGTGCCCATGTATGCCTCGACGATTAATTGCGCAGGGGAATTCTTTTACTCCAATTCAAAACGAATACCCATGCAAAGATCAGAACGATGGGTTTCAACATGCGCCAGAGCAGGATTTGAAACCACTTCCATTTTAACGTATAGATGACTTGTGTGATGAGCCAGCGCACCAGCAATGTTTGACCCAACCCGCTTCGTACGAACCGACGCTTGAATCTGCTGAATGAAAATTCGCCACGCTGATAGGACTCTGCGATCTCCTGCGCCGCGATGACCCCGTACCCCAGCGCCATGCTGATGCCCTCGCCGAAGATCGGGTCTGCGCCCACGGCATCGCCCACCAACAAGACTCGCGGCGCTGACATTTTATTCCACGGGCTGTACCAGCGGATGGGATGACCTTTGATCTCGTAATCGTTCAAGTCAAAGCCGTGGCGTTTCATCTCTTCCGCGAGCGGCTCTTTCAATGCGGGACGTTTTTGTTCTGCCAGCAGGTTGGTGTCATAGACGCCCCAACAGCGCATCGGCTTACCATTGACTTGAGTGGGGAAGTCCCACGTGTAGCCTGCGATATTGTCTGGGACGGGGAAGAAATCGAAATAAGCCGCGTCATTGCGAGGGCGTTCTTGTTCCGCGTGCTTTTCGCGGCCCGAAGCAATCTCTTTAACGGAATAATTTGGGGTTATCACTTCCAGCACCCGCGCCGTGTAGACGGGTTCGTTTGGGAAAATACTGCGGCGCGTGACTCCGTTCGAGCCGTCTGCGCCGACGACGATTTCTGCGCGGAATTCTCCCTGGTCGGTCTGGACGGTGACGCCGTTTTCATCGGGAATAACTTTCTTTACCGTTACTCCTTCTCTAATCTCTATTCCTCTGCTTTCTGCTTTCCGTGCCAGCCAGTGATCGAACTCATCGCGGCGGATGACGCGGATGGCATGTCGCTTCGCCATGCGGACGGTGAGTCCTTTGCCTGCGAAATCGAAGCGGATGTTGGGAGCGTCCACGTGCGGCACTTCGCGCACATCCAGGCCAAGCCGTTCGAGGATGATTTCGGCGTCGATGACGAGTCCGCCCGCGCACAGCTTGAGGCGTGGATAATGCTCTTTTTCCAGAATCAGGATTCGGGTGGAAAGATGCGGGGCGATCTTCGTCAGGTGCAATGCGGTGGAGAGTCCGCTGGGGCCGCCGCCGAGAATGAGGATATCGTATTTGGTGTCCATCATCCTATTGTGCCACAAATAGCCGTGACGCTTCGGTACATGTAGGTCAAATTGCCAATTTGACCTACACCTTGCGCCGAGGCGGTCTGCTTTGGCTGTATAATTTTCAAATTCTGGAAATGGATTGCGGATTTCATTCTGCATTCCTGGCATTTTCAATCAAAAGGAACAACATGGCGCGCAAAATTTTCAGCAGTACTTTGATCGTTCTCAGTTCCACTTTGCTGATTCTGAGCATCTTCGGAATCGCTCTGGCGTGGGTCTACAACGAACCGCTCACGAAGCTATCCATTTTGCGCTTGCAGGAGGCAGACTCGCAACTGGCGCAAATCCAAACCGATTTGCGAGATGCCAAAGCCGAGGTGGAACGCGCCCTGCGCATCATTCAATCTGCCGAGGATGCGTTGGCCTCGCTCACCCAGCAGACCACCGACGCGAAGACCTTGCTGGAGGATGTTAACGCTACGCTGGACGATCAGCTCATCCCCGGGTTGGAGACGACCCGCACGAGCATCACCGAAGTGCGCAGTACCCTCGAAGATTTGCGCGGCGCGCTGGAGCAGATCAACTCTCTTCCATTTATTAATTTGAACATTCCTGGTGATGAATTGCTTGTCAGCATCATTGGTCAGGTGGATGATCTCGACAGCGGCATTGCCAATGTGCAAGACCTGGCACAGCGCGCCTCCACATTTATCAGCGACACATCGTATTTATTGGGCGGAGATTTCAACGAGACGAAACAGCAACTCGAAGACCTTGTGCTCGTCCTGACTGAATATGACCAGAAAGCCACAGACTGGCGCAAACAGATTGCGACATTGATCGAGTCTGCGCCACGCTGGATAGACAACGCCTCTCTCTCCCTGACGGTTGGTCTGCTCTGGTTTGCATTCTCTCAGTTTGGGCTGACCCTGCATGGGCTAAGCATGAAGCGTGGCATCGATCCGCTGGGTGTACTGCGGGAAACATTCAAGAAGCCATCTATATGAAAATGAATTAAACACGAAGGACACAAAGAGCTCTAAGGAAAACCTGGCTCTCCCGTTTCTGGCGGGATTGAATTTCAAACAACAAACCTTTTGCCGCGAATTCCGCGAATTGGTTTAAAAATTGGCGTGAATTAGCGACATTGTGCCCGTAGGGTAAATTCGCGGCAGATTTTTTTAGTTGGCGATAGTTTTCCCGTTAAAAACGGTAGAGCCGAAAACATTTGTGTACTTTGTCCTTCGTGTTAAGGATCGTAGAATCAAGCGTACGCGCCGGACCAGGTCTCGAAGCGGCGGCCATCATGTTCCTCGGCGGTGTAAAAGGTGAGGTAAGTGAGCGCCTGATACGGCACGAATTTTTGTTCCTTCGGGTTCTGGATCGCAAGATCGTAATACGAATGCCAGGTGCCCGCGTTGAAATAGATCTGACTTTCGGGTTGGGCGAGCGCCATGTTCATCCCCAGCGGCACAACTTCATAGTGATGGGTGTGCCCATAAATAATGTGCTGGGCTTTTCCATTTAAGAACGCAGGCTCTTTCAGCGCATGGCTGGCGAAGGAATGTTTTCCGCTCCACATTTTTTTGCGAACCCAGATCACCACGTCGTTGATGGTGGCGAACGAGGCGCGCCCCGAAAGTTTGACGATCAACTGCATGGCGTCCACCGTGTCGAAGCGGAAGGCCTGGTCTGCTTCGCGTACAAAATTCATTTGCAGAAATTCGTCTGCGATCTCATCCCACACGCTTTTCAATTCGTCTTCCAATGGATGCTCGCCCGCGTAATGCCGAATCTGTCCGCTGATCCAAAGCGGGGCGGCCAGCACAGGGCGGATGTTGGCGATCTTGCGCAAACTGTCTATGATGCCGGGCGGCAATAAATCGCCATATCTTTTTTGCACTTCCACGGGGAAGCGGTTGCACACGTCCATGGTGAAGGCATCGCCGACAGTGCCGAAGTCACGGCCTCTTTCGCGGTTGAAGTTGAATTTATCGTACACATCCCCGTGGCGGGCGAGAACTTTATGACGCTCGAATAAATCCTTCAAGATGGGAGATTCATCCGCATCATACGGGAAGGGGGAAGCTGGGTTGCACAACCCCATCTTTTGAATCATCTCGGAGCGGATTCTGTCAAAGGCGGCGCCTGGCAGGTGGTAGTACCAATCGTGATTGCCCACCATGTAATGAAAGCGTACCTTGAGTGGTATCTGTTCTGCGCTTTGGAAATCAGGCTCGCCTTTGCTGTTGGCAGGTGCAAGGCGGATTTCTTCTCCGCTGGCGAGGCGGCGCAGAATCTGCATGGCTTCGTGGTTATGATCCAATATTGCGTTGGTCACTTCGAGAAGTTTGGCCGCGTAGGCGGGGCTGTTTGTATCGCTCCATGGGCGGATGTAGTGTGAGTCACTCGAAGATGAATCCAGCCAGCGCGCGGAGTGAAGCGGGTCGAGGATGTCGCCCATCAGCAAAACGTCGAGGCTGTCGATCGGACGGTAGCCACCGTCTCTGCGGAGGGAGGCGAAGCGGGCGGTTTCGGTCAGGCGGCGGGCGAAGAGTCGAAAGGCGCTGGGTGAGATCGAATCGGCTGTTGTTCCGTCTCCAAGATGAAGGTCACTGATGATGACGAGCATGGCGTTCTCCTGTTTGAATTATAGCGCGAATGGTTGGTTGACGGTGTGGTGCGGAAAACCCCCCCGGGCGCTTCGAGATTGCCAGATTGGGAATTGGAAATCCGCAAAGCGGTGCGCGAGACAGTCACATGAAAGCGTTATAATAGCAATATAGTTCAGGAGAAAAACCATGTTTACTCATATTGCTTATAACAATGAAATTTTAAGTAGCAAGCCGCATATACTTGGTACGCGTCTTAGTATTGAATTTATTCTTGAACTCTTCGCCAGCGGTGCGACAAAAGATGAGGTGATTAAATCGTATCCGCAATTAACAGCCGAAGCGATTGAAGAAGCCTTGCTTTTTGAATGGTAGTTAGAATCATGACTCAATTTCCCCTTGACCTGCAAACTGTTATCAGCCGCCTCGACGCGTTGGAGGCGGAGTTCAAACGGCTGCGCCAGTCTTTAATGTCTGTAGAAAATACTTCCGTTTCCCTTGACCATCCTTATGTGGAAAGCGTCGCGGATGTGCTGGGCGGCGAACCTGTTATTAAGAGTACTCGAACTCCCGTCCGTGCGATTGTGGAACGTTGGAAATTTGGGGAAAACATTGATGAAATTGCACGCAGTTTGCCGCATTTGCGATTGGCACAGGTCTTCGATGCGCTTGGCTACTACGACGATCACCGTGAAGAGATCGAAAAATACATTGAACTGAATCGAGTTCCAGCGCATGACTGAAGAAAAAGAAGGGAAATTTTCGACTCTTTACATTCATCTATATTTTGACGAAGATGTTTCTGTAGGTATTGTTGAAAACCTGCGGACACGCGGATTTGATGTTTTGTCTGTGCGTGATGCGGGTGCGCGAGGCAGGTCAGATGATGAACAAATGCTCTATGCCGTCTTGCAAAAGCGCGCGATGGTTACTCACAACCGCGTTGACTTTGAAAAACAACACGTCAAATTGCTCGAAAATGGGATGCAACACTTCGGGGTCATTGTTGCCAAACGCCGCAGGGATTCAGAAGTGGTCGCTAAATTATTGGAACTGCTGGACACAGTCACCGCTGAAGAGATGAAAAACCAGCTTCGATACATCTGATATTTGGGATATATATGCCTACCACCGATAAACGCCCCCTAAAAGTATTCCTCTGCCACGCCCACGCGGACTGTGAACCCCGTGCGCGGACTCTACGCCCGCCTGACCCAAGACGGCGTGGACACATTGCTCGACAAAGCCAAACTGCATGGTGAGCGAAGTCGAACCATCCTCTAAGGTCATCAGTCACAAGTTAAGGGTTTCCTGAGGTTGTCAAGATAGGAATAAGTTCCACGGGCGAAGGATGTGCGGCTTTGCGTTTCCGCTTGACGATACCAAGCAATTTGGTGTTGGCGGCTAGGTAAGTGACGACATCCTTAGCCTGCCCGCGATTACGTGCCTGCGTAAAGAAATAAAGACTACGATAGACCATTTCCATAGAGATGGCTGCAAACGGCTGATAGAGCGCTTCGGCAACACTGTCGGTGAGATCCACC
>JACRLB010000055.1 GCA_016235445.1 Chloroflexota bacterium
AAAAGTGGATGTGGAATGGGGGTTGGTTTGCATGGCTCACAATTTACGAAAACTGGCGATCCTTTGACCGCCAGTTTTTTTATCTCTTGCTCTCTCCTGTCTCTTTTCCCTGCTTTTTCATCCCCTTTTTAGACAGCCCCATTTTTGTTGCAATTTCTCTACCGTACATCCGTCATTGCGAGCCGCCGCTCTTGCTTTTGGGCGGTGAAGCAATCCCCCGCAGTCTGAGATTGCTTCGGGCAAAACAAGAGCGCCCTCGCAATGACGGATATTACCCGCGTTTGTAAAGAGAGAAGTTGTAATTTAAACTTATCGACTTGTCTACGTGTTTACTTGTATGCCTGTCTACTTTCTACGGCGTCGGCGTTCTTGTTGGCGTCCTGGCAGGCGTCGGGGTGCGGGTCGGTGTTGCGCTCGTGCGTGGCGAGGGAGTTAAAGTCCATAGCGTGGATGTGGCGGTTGGGGGGACCAGTTTCACGTAATGCGCTTCGGCCTCTTCGCGCATTTCAGCGGTCATCACATCTTCGTCCATTTCCAGCAGGGCGGCCCAACTGTCTATGGCGTCTTCCAATTCATCGCGCTTTTCCTGAACGAGTCCGCGCCAATAAAGTGTGAGGGCGGTTTCTTCGTCGGTCTCTGCGAGGGAATCGAGCGCTTCCACTTGCAGGTAGGCGCTGCCATATTTTTCTGCAGCGAAATATCCGCGCAGAAGGGCAAGGTTGGCGCCAAAGGATTCATCGTCCGCGTTCCTGCCGTCTTCGAGATCTTCAACAGCCTGGTCGATATTTCCCAGCTCCAGATGAGCCAGCCCGCGGTAGAGCAGGAAGCGGCGCAGTCCCGTGCGGTTGATGGTGGTGGCCCTGTCGAGCGCGCTCACCGCAGACTCATACTCGCCGATTTCGTAGTAGCCCTGTCCAAGCCGCGCAAGGACAAGGGCATTCTCCTGATCGTAGACCGCATAAACTTCCAGCGATTCAACGGCGCGCTGGTATTGTCCGTTTTCAAGGTAAAGCCGCCCCAGCATTTCGTAGACGGGCAAGGCAGTGATGTCCAGTGAATAGGCCTTTTCTGCGGCTTCGAGGGCGCTTTCGTTTTCGTCCAATGCAAGGTACGCGCTGGCATAAGCAAGGTAGACATCGGAAGAGGCGGGCATGAGGGCCGCGGCACGGTTGAGGTCTACAATGGCGGCTTCGGCTTTCTTACGAGAAATCAGGAAGCGCGCCCGATCCAGGTAGGCCTCGCCATAGTTCGGGTCAAGGTCTATGGCTTCGTCGAGTAATTTTTGGGCATTATAGCCAGGGTCGGTCATCAGGCGCACACGCGCCTCTCCAAGATATGGCGCGCTAAAATTTGGGGCAATATTTTGGGCTTCCTTATATTCTGCCAGCGCGTTGGATGTCTCGCCCTTGAAGCGATAGGCTTCGCCGATCAAATAATAAATATCCGCCGAGTTGGGCTCCAGGTCGAGAATCAACTCCATGTTTAAGATGTACGAATCCCAATCCCCAATTTTATAGGCCTGTTCGGCCAGCCGGTATTGGTCTCTGGATTGAGCCGCGCGCGGAGTATTCACATAGATGGGAGTCGGGGTATAGGTTTCAGCGAGCAACATCCACAACGGGGTGGGGCCGATGAAGACTCTTGTGGGTTCAGCGGTTGCGCCAAATATGGTGGGTGTGGTTGTGAAGGTTGGGGAAGGGCCGGGGGTATTGGTTTGCGTGGGGATGACTCTCGTCTGGTTGGGCAGGACAAATCCGAACACCAATACCGAGATCAAGGCGGCGCCGATCACCATCACGCCGAGCAAGCGCACCACTGGGCTTTTCGCAATCGCCCTTAATCCTCTTTCCTTTGGCTTTTCGTTTGCGAGTAATAATTTATCCTCCCACGCCCGCGGACGGTTCATGGGGAATGGCTGAATGGTTTCGTCGGGGGCTAAAGCTCCCAGCAGAATCAAACCCCGTTTGGCGGTACCATTTTCAGGGTCCAGTTTGAGCGCGGCTTGCAGGCAGTAGACGCGCTCCTTCGAGTTATCCACCGCGGCGCTGAGCCAAATCCAATAGGTGGGGTTGTTCTGATTCGTTTTAAGTAAGAGGGTAAGCAGTTCTTTGGCACGCGGCTTGTCCCCCCGGCGCAGAGCGTCCACTGCGTCTTGAAAAATAGTATCGTTGGGTTGCTCTTCCTTGAATTCTTCAGCCATTGTTTGATTTTACCGCTTGTTGCATAATTTTTTGACTGCAAATCGTTTTAATTCGCTTCATGAAATTCTTCCACCTGATATACATGCACTTCCAATCGTGCCTCCTGCCATAGATTTGACCGCGCTCCCATCTTCTGGCAAAGGTGACTCAAAAATTCGGCGGGGTCGGGAATTTTTTCCCAGACTTGCGGAAGGAAAGTTGCGCGGCGAAAATTATCCTTCAAGATGACTCCGTCCACATGCGGATTCAGCCTTTTGAGCAGGTCTTCGCTGGTGGAATATTCCAGCGGACGAGGAGCGGTCAAACGCGAGACCTCGAGCCTGATTCTGTTTAATTCAGCATCTCCTACGGGTGGGAAGCGCGGATCCTGCAACGCCGCGGCTATGGCATGTTCGCGCACATCTTCCGCCAAAGGCTGATAGGCTTCCAATGTGCCGATGCACCCGCGTAAATTTTCGTTGATGGTCAATGTGACAAAGGTTGCGCCATCCTCACGCAAGAGCGGGGTCAGCGATTGCAGGTCCAACGGCGGCAACGCCTTCCCTTTGACAGCGTATTCCATGGCCGCACGCGCAAGGCGCAACAGGGTTTGCTTCTCCCCATCGGTTAATTGATCTGTCATGGTTCTCTCCTGCTAGACCTGACAGGTTTTAATGCATCCCAATCTACTCAGAGAGCGTTTCTTAAGTCCTTGCGGCTTTCTTTTTTGTACACGGATTTAACGGACGCTTTGCGCACGGAAAAGAGCGGCTTTCTTTAAGTTTTTTCCGTGAACTTCAGTCTACTCCGTGCTGTCCGTGTCCCAAAAAAGAGTTAAGAAACAATCTACTCAGTTAATCATAGTTTTGTTAAACTGTCAGGTCTTGCCATTACGATAGCTGAGACAATTGCCAGTACTTGCGATTGTGATAAATCAGCGGCTCACCTTCGTCAGAACCGCGCACCGCCACTACCTCGGCAATGAAGAGGGTGTTCATGCCGGCATCGAAAGTTTCAACCACGCGGCAATCCAGCCACGCCAGGCCGCCCACGATCAACGGAGAGCCAGTCACCAGCGTTTCTGTTTCCAGCCCGGCAAAGCGATCCACAATCTCCGCGAAACGCCCCGCAAAAATATCGGAAAGTTTGGATTGCCCCGCAGAAAGGATTGTCAACCCGAAGGCGCGCGAAGCCATCACCATTTCATGCGTGCGCGTGGATTGCTTCAACGAAATGGTGATCAAAGCCGGTTCCAGCGAAATGGACGTGAACGAGTTCACCGTCATACCATGTTTTTGGCCTGCGTGGGTTGCGGTCACCACCGCCACCCCTGCCGGCCAGGCGCGCATGGCAGATCGCAGGTTTTCAGAGTCAAGAGTCATAAAAGTTGGTTTCTCCATCGTAATCTCATCATAATTGTGAGGAAGAGCCAAGTCAAGCGAAAAATTCAATGGAGTGTGGACTAAAGTTTCGGAAATGTGGCGCAAGTCTCTGACTTGCGAGGCAAATCAGAGACTTGTCCCACGCAGAGTGTCGAAAAAATATTCCACACCCATTCAATGACCTGAATCAGCCGTCCGCCAAGATATATACTGGGCGCGGTCAGGAACTGCGCTTTTATTCAACAGGGATTCGGCGGGCTGAAGCCCTGCCTCAGTACATTGAAGTCGGCTGAAGCCGACTAGTCTGAGTCCGCTTTAGCGGACTTCCATGTACTGAGCAGGGGATTTATCCCCGCGAAACGGGCGGCAGAAAACCGCAGTTTGTAACCGCGCACAGTATATCTTACGCAGTGCGATGCAAGTGTGGTGCCCTTTGTGGTTTTGCACTTCGGTTTCAGTCTTAATGTGACATTGTCAAAATACTCAACCCCCACCTTAAATTCAATTCATAATCGCATGGTAAACTCCCAGCCATGTCCAAAAGAATCAGAAACACTCTCATTGCTGTTGCGGGGTTGATCGTGCTCGCAATTGTTATATATCAAATTCCCTTCGTGAAATCGCGCCTATCATGGCGGATTGAAGTCTTCCAGATTTATGTAAAAAATTCCATCAACCCGCCGGGGCCGGTACCAACGGCTTTGCCTGTCACACCCATCCCTGCCACGCCAACAATGGCGCAAACCAGCGTCCCTGCTGTTCAGCTTACCCCATCCATCACACCCACAGCCACCTTCCCGCCATTGCCCGCGCAATTCGCAATGGCATCCCCGCCGTACGAAAAACAAACCCCCAACAATTGCGGCCCCGCCACACTTTCGATGGCGTTGCACATGTACGGCTGGGAAGGCAAACAAAGCGATATCTCCGATTTAATTAAACCCGTCTCGCAAGATCGCAACGTCAACCCCGAAGAGCTTCGTTATTATGTCCGCACCCAGGCGGGCTGGCTCAACCTTGAATATCGCGTCGGCGGAAACATTACACTGCTCAAACGCCTGCTCGCGGCAAATTATCCCGTCATCGTAGAAAGCGTCACCTCGCTCAACCCCGGCGATGCGCTCGGCCCCACCGACGATCTTTGGGCCGCGCATTATCTTCTCATCACAGGCTACGATGACGCCGCACAGGAATTCACCGTTCAGGATGCCTATCGCGGCCCCGACTTGAAAATCTCCTACGCCCAACTCGAAGCGGATTGGAGACCGTTCAACAACCTCTTCATCGTGATGTACTTCCCGCAATTTGAAGAAGAGATGAAGACCCTGCTCGCCTCCGACTGGGACCCGGAACTGAATCGGCAAAATACATTGACCTCATCCCAAACAGACTCAGCCAAAAACCCCACCGACGCATTTGCATGGTTCAACCTCGGCAGTAACCTCGCCTACTTTGAGCGCTACGAAGAAGCCGCCCTTGCCTACGACAAAGCCCGCGAAATCGGCCTGCCCCTGCGCATGTTCCGCTATCAATTCGGCCCCTTCCTTTCATACTTCCACTCAGGCCGCAACAATGACCTGCTCGTATTAACCGACTACGCCCGCGGCATCACAGAAATGTCCGAAGAAGCCTGGCTGTGGTACGGCTATGGCCTGTACCGCAAAGGCGATTACAGCGGCGCCCTCAAAGCCTGGCAAAAGGCTGACAGCATCAACCCAAACTTCTTTGAAGACCAGGCGCAAAATGCCATTCAACTCGTGCAACCATGAAAAAAAATATCGCGCTCTCATTCCTCCTGCTTTTGATTACAGCCTGTCAGACCACTCCCACTGTCACGCCTGAAATACCTGCAACTGTAATTCCGCAGGAAACTGCAACAACCTCCCCAACTGAAATTCCATCTTCGCCCACAGCATTGGCAACCCCTGCGCCGAAAAATATAAAAATCTCAGCAATGGATGGGATGACCCAGCTCTTCGTCCCTGCCGGGGTTTTGGTAATGGGCGGCATGGACGTCTACCGCGAAAGCGATGAACTGCCCGTACACGAAATCAGCATCCGCGCATTCTGGATCGATCAGGTGGAAGTGGCCAACGGCATGTACAACTTGTGCGTGCAGGCGGATTCATGCAGGCCGCCCAGGCTCAACAACTCTGATAACCGTCCGGAATATTTCGGGAACCCGGAATTTCAGGATTACCCCGTTGTGCATGTCACATGGACAGACGCAAATGCCTACTGTCAATGGGCGGGGCGCCGCCTGCCCACCGAAGCGGAATGGGAACGTGCGGCGCGCGGCGACGATAAAAGAAATTTCCCCTGGGGAGATGAACCGCCCAATCAATACAATTCCAATTCCATTAATCTCATTGGCGATACTTCGCGAGTGGGTTCATACGCCGAAGGTGCGAGTCCGTTTGGCGCATTGGATATGGCTGGCAATGTTTGGGAATGGGTGGCAGACCGCTATCGCCCGGATTATTATGCAAAATCCACGTCAGAGAATCCAACGGGGCCTGCTGACAATGAAGTCTTCAGTAATTTGCGTGTGATGCGCGGGGGTTCGTTTCAAGATGATTGGACCATCCTGCGGCTTGCGAATCGCGGCTTCCTGAATGGACCAGACCCCACCAAACAAGAAACAGATGAGGCGTTCTACGGGGAGAGTTCAGCAAAGATCGGTTTCAGGTGCGCGGCGGATGATTAATCGTGGCGGGCAGTCCGCTTTAGCGGGGTTGGTAGGAATAGCCCGACGGTTCAACGTCGGGCGGGGATTGGGTGGGAGAATATTCATCGAAACAGAATCAACTTTGAGATTAAGAAGGAGGCGCATCCTGAGGGTTCGTCTCTCGCTCACCGTGGTCGAAGGATTAGTCTTCCACAAAGCTGTATCCGCCGGGCCAGGTTTTGATGAGGTGCGTGTCTCCGGCATCCTCTTCCAATTTTTTTCTGAGGCGATAGACGACGTTCTTGAGCAGGGCCACATCGCCTTCGGTTCCCCACACGGTTTGAATGATCTCTTCAGCGGGAAAGACATACCCTGGGCGGCTCATTAAGAGATGCAGGAGGCGAAACTCCAGGTTGGTAAGTTTGACCTCCTGCTTGTTCGAACCCATCGCGGAACGATGCGAGGGGTCGAGGCGCAAACGCCCGGTTTGGCGCGGGGTCATGGGTTCGGCCCAACTGCGGCGCGACCAGGCAATGATCTTGGCAAGAAAAATGGCCGGGCTGATGGGCTTGATAACGCACTCATCCACGCCGGTTTGGTAGGCTTCCAGAATTTCCGTTTCATTGTTGTATGGCAAAAAAAGCAGGATGGGGCTGGCGCTCATGGAACGGAATTTTCGGCAAAGCTCAATGCGCTGTGGGTGCGGGGCGTTGAGGTCAATGACGATCAAGTCGGGAATCTCCTCCACGGAGCGTTCCATAGCCCGTTGGACAGAGGTTTCGAGAATCGGCACCAGTCCTTTGTCTCGGATGATGTAGCCCCAAATGGGGGCGGTGGCATCCTGGTCGCAGACGATGAAGACACGCGGGGTGTTTGGCTGAATGTGGGGTAAGTTGATGGTCATAAAATCTTTCCAATATTTTTAATAATGGTTCAGAAGAGGATGAAAAAACGTCTCTTTTCAATAATGTAAGTCAATTTTACACCATGAAGTCACAAAAAGTCATATTTTCTCACCAAAATGTTACCTTTGGGGGATTAGGAAAAAAGTCCCATTTTTGTATACTGGCAGTATATTACAAAAGGAGGCACGATGAAAAAACTATTTCCGATCCTGATGGCCCTGGCTTTGTTCGTCTCGGCTTGTCAACTGGGAGGCGGCCAGGCAGAGCCAACGCCGATTTCTCTTCCCACCGCTTTCCCCACCAACACCCCCTCTGTGAATGCGCCTGTTGAAGCGGGCGGCAGCGCCGGCTCCGAACGCGCATCGTCTGTGGATGGTATGCCCGAGGTTTTCATTGCTGATGGAACCTTCCGCATGGGCGGCCTCGATACCGATGCGCAAAAAGATGAAAAGCCCGCGCACAGCGTCACCATTAAAGGTTTTTGGATGGATAAGCTGGAAGTTACAAACGCCATGTACTCGCTGTGCGTTAAAGCCGGCGGCTGTGAACCGCCCCAGTATTTCAAATCGGATACCCGTGATTCATATTTCAACAACCCCGAATTCAACGATTACCCTGTTGTGTATGTAACCTGGGCACAGGCTGACACCTACTGCAAGTGGACAGGACGCCGCCTGCCGACCGAAGCAGAATGGGAACGCGCCGCCCGCGGCGATGATTTCCGCACTTATCCCTGGGGCGATGACCGCCCGGATTCTTCACGCGGCAACTTCAACTATTTTGTTGGGGATACCACCCGTGTGGGTAACTTCCCGGCAGGCGCAAGTCCATTTGGCGTATTGGACCTGGCTGGCAATATTGCAGAATGGGTCGGCGATTACTACGACAGCGACTACTACGCCCAGGGCGTTACCGTGAACCCCAGCGGCCCCGGTGCGCGCAGTCAATACTTCAACCGCGTGGTGCGCGGCGGCACCTACCAGGATGCCTTCGTGGATGTTCGCGTGGCCAACCGCGCTTCGGTGCGAGGTTCCAACCTTGGCGCTTCAGATATTTACTCCGATGATTATCTCGGTGAAGTTTCACCCAAGATCGGATTCCGCTGCGCCTCAGACTAAAACTGACAATTGATTCTCAAGCCGTCAGAGAGATTCTTCTCTGACGGCTCTTTTTGTTTGACGCACCCCTTCAGCTATGGTAAACTCCCGAAACAAATCCATAGCCCCAATACGGCACTCTTATCCAGAGAGACGGAGGGAACGGCCCTGCGATGTCTCGACAACCAGTCAACGAAAGTTGAATATGGTGCCAAATCCGACAGAACTATTTTCTGGGAGATGAGAGGGTAGACAAGCATTATGCAAAATTGCCCTTTCACGCCGAAAGGGTAATTTTATTTTCTTAAGGAGAAACAAAACAATGAGCAATACTTTTATGTCTTCACCCAGCCTGATGTTCACATCAGAATCGGTGACGGAAGGCCACCCCGACAAAATGTGCGACCAAATCTCGGATGCAGTTTTGGATGCCTGCCTCGAGCAGGACAATATGTCCCGCGTGGCATGTGAAACCGCAGTTAAGACTGGTTTCGTAGCCTTGCTGGGTGAAATCACCACCAATGCCTATGTCAACTTCGATGAGCTTGTTCGCAAAGTTGTAAATGAGATTGGCTACGACAGCAGTGACAAGGGCTTCGACGGCAATACCTGCGCCGTGCTTTCAGCAGTCGCCAGCCAAAGCGCGGATATTGCCCTGGGCGTCGACCACGCGCTCGAAGACAAAAGTGGCGAAATGAAAGACACCAACATCGAACATGTCGGCGCGGGCGATCAGGGTATGATGTTCGGCTTTGCCTGCAATGAAACCTCCACGCTGATGCCGATGCCGATTTACATGGCGCACAAATTATCCCGCCGCCTGAGCGAACTCCGCAAAGACGGCACACTCCCCTGGCTGCGCCCCGATGGCAAGAGTCAGGTGACCGTTGAATATTCACAAGGAAAGCCCAAACGCATCGACACGGTTCTCATTTCCACCCAACATGCGCCTGATATTTCTCACGCCGAGATCGTCGAGCAGATCAGCGAACACATTATCTACCCAACCTTGCCCGATGGTTTGGTTGACAAAAATCTGAAGATATTCGTGAACCCCACCGGCCGTTTCGTCATCGGCGGACCCATGGGAGATGCAGGCGTAACTGGCCGCAAAATCATCGTGGATACCTACGGCGGCATGGGACGTCATGGCGGCGGCGCTTTCTCCGGGAAAGACCCCACAAAGGTGGATCGTTCCGCCGCGTACGCCGCTCGCTACGTGGCAAAGAACATCGTTGCCGCTGGGCTGGCTGACCGCGTGGAAGTTCAGGTTGCTTACGCCATCGGCGTGGCGCACCCGCTCTCTGTAAACGTTGAAACGTTTGGCACCGCCAAGATTGCGGATGAAAAAATCGCCGCCCTCGTCAACGAATACTTTGACCTGCGCCCCGGCGCGATCATCCATGACCTCGACCTGCGCCGCCCGATCTATCGCAAGACCGCCGCGTACGGCCACTTTGGCCGCGACGATATCGAATTCCCCTGGGAACGCACCGACAAAGCCGCGGCTTTGAAGAAGGCGGCTGGGTTGTAGTTCGTAACGAGTAAAAAATAACTACCCACCTGACAGTTTTAAAAATGGGACGCAGATCAACGCAGATTGAAAACAAGAGCAAAACGGTTTGTATCAGCGTTTTCAGCGTTCATCTGCGTCCAAAAAAAGTGTCAGGTGGGTAGAAAAATAACAAGTAAAAAAGCGCTTCTGAGAAATCAGAGGCGCTTTCTTTTATGGAATGATTTGCAGTTCTCTTATTTTTATTTATAACCCCCGCGCTTTGTTTTCGAGCGGGAGCAATTTGGCATAGATGATTTCATGGGTGGGGGTTGGCACGCCCGCCGCACCTCCCATGCGGATGACCGCGCCAGTCTGTTCATTCAACTCGGAGGGGCGGCCCTCCATCATATCCTTTTGCATGGAAGCAATGATATGCGGTTGAATGGTGTCGATGCGTATCATCGTATCGGAAACAAATCTTTCAGAAAGCTGAATGCCCCGCGCGCGGGCAACTGCCGCAGTTTCATTCATGGCATCGAAAAGCATGGCGCGCGCTTCAGGGTTGGCGCGAAATTCACCAATCGTCTGGCGGGTAAACGCGCCGACGCCGCTCGTGCCTGAGATGAATACAAATTTTTCCCACATCGCCACATTGATATCGGCTGGCACATCCACGGTGATACCGTTTAGCGCGGAGAACATTTCGCGCAGTGAGTCAACGCGTGCGCTTTGGGAATTGTCCAATTCGCCGAATGCAACGAACGGCGGCACGCCCACATGGCGGATATGCCCCGACCCAGCGACAAAGACGCTGATGCGGCACAACCCGCCCAGCACATGCTCGCGCCCAAAAGCGGCCAGCAAGGTGTCCATGTGTTCCATGCCATTTAACAGCGGCAGGATCATCGTTCTCTCGCCGACCAGCGGTTTCATCTGCTCGATGGCGGAATCCAATTGCCAGGCTTTGGCGGCAAGGATGATCAACTCCACACGGCCAATGGACTGCGGCGAATCAGTTGCGCGTGCGGGATGAACCACAAAATCGCCGCCGATCGAATCTACGCGGAGGCCTGATTCTGTTACTGCGGCAAGGTGCGCCCCCCGGGCAATGAAAGTCACATCCCGCCCGGCCTGCGCCAGCCTGCCGCCGAAGTATCCGCCAACACCGCCTGAGCCGAAGATTGCTATTTTCATGAGGGTCTCCAATTCCAAAACTATTGATATAAAATAAGTATCATATAAAACTCTGGAGTCAGGCAGCTTGCTGCCTGAGAACTGTTCATCAGCGAGCTGATGGACTCCAGAGATGGACTCCAGAGATGGACTCCAGTGAGTTTACTATGGAAACCTCACCTAAAATTCCGATGATCACAACTTCACGGCTTGTTCTGCGTCCGTTCACGATGAGCGACCGCAATGCTTTGCTCGAGATCGTGCAGGAGCCTGATATCTTTCGCTATTTTCCATCGCGGGATGCGTGGTCAATGGAAAAGGTGGAGCGGTATATTCATTATCAAATTGCACATTGGCAGAAATTCAACTATGGGCATTGGGCGGTGGTGATGCGCGAGACGGGGCAGATCATTGGCTGGAATGGGCTGGAGTTTTTACCCGACACAAACGAGGTTGAAGTGGGTTATCTTTTGAGCAGGGATTTTTGGGGAAGGGGAATTGCAACGGAATCGGCAAACGCGGCTGTTAGATTCGGAATCAAAAAGATGGGGTTGCAAGAGATCATCGGGTTGACGCACCCGCAGAATATTGCTTCTCAGCGGGTGCTGGAGAAAAGCGGGCTGTCGTTTACGCGGAGCGAATCCTATTTCGGGATGGAAATGCTCAGGTTTGCCACTCAGGCATCGGCGTAGGAAAGAGGCGTGGAATCAAAAAATCGGGCGAAAATATCATCGCCCGATTTTTTGTCAAGCGGGAACTCAATCCGCTTTGGGAAGTTGATCGTGGTCGGGAAGGATGGTCTCTGCGTTGTGAATGGCGGGGATGAAGTACCCTGCGAGGCCAGCGAGAATGCCGCCAAAGCCGCAGAAGAATATCAACAAGCTCATGCCTGCACCAGGGTCTGTGCCTACCAGCCAGCCAAATGTTTCGGAAAGTGAACTGGTCACGCGCATTTGGGGTTCGAGGACAAAGTCTGCGAGGGTGCCTGCGATGATTGGCGAGATGGGGTTGGTGAACCAGGCGATGAGTCGGCGGGCGGAGAAGACACGCCCTTGAACATCGGGCGCAACTTTGGATTGCCAGATGGCTTGATTGGAAGCATTGACCAATGGCGATACAAGCGCGGCAATGATTATGCCAACGATCCAAATTGGTAACCCGCCGTTAAGGCCGATGATTGTCAATCCGATGCCGGAGATGGCCCATCCGCCGAGGACGCCATGTACGCGCCGTTTGAAACCTCCCCACGCGCTCATGACAATGCCGCCGATCACGCCGCCGATTGCGCCAGCCGTTTGAACGGAGCCAAGTATGAGGGTGTCGTTGCCTGTGCGGGAGAGTACCATGGGGGCAAGCAAAGTGAAGGCCATGCCAAAGAAGAGATTGCCAACAAAGAAGATCATCTGCAAGCCGAGTAAACTGGGGCGGGCGAAGATGTATTTGAAGCCGTAGGCGGCTTCTTTCCAGATACTGCCTTTTCCCTGCTCGCCTTCTTCGGTACGCGGAGGCTGGGGGATGTGGACGATCATCAATGCGCCGATGGCAAGCAGGAATGTGACCACGTCAAAAAACAGGATGCCCGTGAGGCCGATGATGGGAAGCAATGCGCCAGCGAGCAGGGGGGCAATGACGCCCGGGCCTGCTTCGATGAGAGACATCATGCCGTTGGCGCGCCCATATTGTTCTTTTGGCACAAGGGTGGTGATGGCGGCAGAATAGGCAGGCCATTGAAAGGCCATGCCGAGGCCGTAGATAATGGACGCAAAATACAAATGCCAGAATTCGAGGATGCCAAGCCACTGAAAGATGAGGATCAATACGGTGGCGAGGCCTGCGCCCAGGTCGCTGACCATCATCATTAACTTGCGGTTATGGCGGTCCACCATGACGCCTGCAATCGGCGAGATGAGCAGGAAGGGAGTGATAAAGAAGACCTGCATCAAACCGAGGGCGGTGGCGCTTTCGGTTTTTTGAAACATGAAAATGGTGAGGCCAAACTGACTCATTGCGCTGGCAAGCACAGAGATGATTTGTCCGAGCCAGACGATGGTAAAACCGAACATGCCAGTGGGGCGTTTTGTGTGAGTTTCTTGCATGGGTTATTTTCCTATCTTGTTTGCGAAGACCCTTTTACCACGAAGGACACGAAGGTCACTAAGGAAGTTCAAGAGCAAAAGCTATTTGAGATCATTCCACGAAGATCTCAACGTGTTCGCCGTCTTCTTCGTCAACGACATCAATGATCTTGCCTGTCACGCCCATGCGCAGGGCTTCCATCACATTGGACATATCCACGCCTTCGACTTCGGGAGCAAAATGCGCGCCGATTTTCATGCCTGCATCCACAAGCGCAAGCGGAATTTGAACGGAAGCCTTCGCGCGGCCTGTGCGTTGATCCGTCACACGGATGCGAAGCCAGCGCGCGCCGCCACCCATCCCAGGCGGGCGTGGAGGGCGTGGAGGTGTGGGAATGCCGCGGCGGGTATCGCTCAAGGCCGAAAGCAGTTTTGAACCTTCGTCCGCGCTGATCTTGCCTTCCTCGATCAGCTTCAGGATTTTCATTCTTTCTTCGCTGTTTGCCATGTTCGTCTCCTGTCCATTTTTACTTCGCTCAGAATCCAACTTTCGAATGAGCAAGTTTACTGTACTATGACTCATGCAAGGTAACTCTCCCTCACCCTAGCCCTCTCCCGAAGGGAGAGGGGACTCCCTTCCCCTTCGGGGGAAGGGTTAGGGGATGAGGGAGAGTCTTGCATAAGTCTATTTAAATTCAATCTGCCACAGCGGGCAAATTCTCATCCACTTGTTCAGCGGTCACTGTTTCTTCTGTTTTGGGAAGTTTGAACTTCAACCAAATCGGAATCACCGAAAGCAATAAAACGACCGCCGTCACTGTAAATGGAAATGTCGGGCCGACGCGGTCCCACATCTGCGCGCCGATCCACGGGGCAGGCAGAGAGATGATCCCCAAACTGGTGCTGAACAAACCGAACGCCATGCCTCGGTTTTTCTGCGGCACCGCCTTGCTGATCAACGACTGGTACGCAGGGCCAGAAACGCCCGCGCCCATGCCAGCCAGGCCCCAGCCCAGGTAATACATCCACTGATTGCCGGCAGGGATATTAATCAGCACGAACAACGCGCCAGACAATAGAACCATTCCAAGCGCAATGCAAAACCGTTCGCCAGCCTTATCCGAAAGCCAGCCGCCGGGGATGGTCGTCAGCATCATCGCCAGGCCAAAGAACGACATCACCCAGCCGATCTGCTGGAGCGAAAGCCCGCCAACTTCCTGCATGTACACAGGGAATAAATTTCCAGATAGCTGAAACGAAGTATCGCGAAGGCCGTCGGTAATCAACATCCATGTGACAAGCCCGCCAGAAAAAACCAGGCCGAACATCGAAACCAGGTTGGTTTTCAATCCGCCGAATGAAAGTTTCTCCGTCTTTGCCGTTGCGCCTTTTGCCGCTTCACGCGCCATGCCTAAACGCATCAGCATCGCAATAAAGTAAAAAATGCCAGCCGCCGAGAGCATCAACTTAAACCCGTAAGTCCCTGCCAGCCAACCGCCCAATGGCGGACCTACAACAGCAACGATCATAAAAATTGCCTGCGAAATGCCGAAGACCCTGCCGCGATTCTCCTCGCTGGAGTGCTCCGCGATGAAGGCATCGAAGCTTGGCCCCACCAGCGAACGAGCCACCGCCCCAAACGCCACCGCCAGCAAAAGCCACTGCCATGTATCGGCAAAGATGAGCGGAATAAAACCGATCACCCCAAAGACACTTCCAATCGCAATCGCGCGCAATCGTCCCAGCGTATCGGAAACCCAACCGCCCAAAATTTGCAACAGCAGGGGCACGATCTGCGCCAGCGTAAAAAACAAACCAATCTGCGTGATCGAAGCGTTTAAATCTTTCAGGTAAAGCGGCATCAAAGAATCATACATCCCGCCGCCAATGTTGGCGAAAATCATCGCCGTCAAAAACAGAATCAGCAATCCACTTAATAAAGGTTTCTTCTTGATCGTTTCCATTTTTCATCCTATTTCGACACGGTCACATTAAAGCTGAGATCAAAGTTCTTAACCACAAAGGTCACTAAGTAACACGAAGGAAACCTTTGTTTTTAGCATTTGGCTTTCCTCACCTGCACTGCAACAAACGCAGTGCGGCGCAAGTGTTGCGACCCTTTGTGAACTTTGTGGTAAAAGGTTTTGAAATGTGACATTGTCATCCTATAAAAACCTGCACCTTGTCGCCATCGTCATCATCCACATGCACGATCAACGGCTCGGTGATATTTTTCGCCATCGCAATCGCCTGCACAATTTCATCCACACTGGTATTCTTCAGTCCACTGATATGGCGGCCAAAATTTTTCAGGAACCAGCCAGCAAGCCCCAGCGGGAGCGGAAGCGCAACCGTGATATTCCTCGGCCATTCCTCCTGATGCGAACGATCCACATTCACATACATCCAGCGCGCAGTGCGACTGCCTGCACCCATCACCGTAAATAAAATTCCCAGAAACAGCGGCGTACCCATGCAATAAAACCAAAAATTGGTTCCCGCATTTTGTTGAATGCCAAACATCGCCCACGCGCTCAACACGGTGAAGATGATGCCGATCCAGAGGAATGCGCCAGAAAAGCGATTCGCCCGCCTGCGGACTTGATCGAACTCCGGAGCATCGCTTCTTTCCCCGCCCATGCCTGATGCCGTTTCGAGAACTTCCACTTCCTCCTCGGCAGATTCATCCAATGCGCGCATCAACGTGGCGGCTTCGTCCGCGCTGACCTTTCCATCAGCGACCATTTGCAAAATCTTCTTGCGCTCTTCCGATGACATTAAGAACCTCCTTCCAGGGATGCCAATAATTTTTCAGCTTCTTCGGCTGTGATCTTTTTATCCTGTAACATCTTCAAGATCGCAAGCCGTTCTTCATCCGAGGCTTGTTGAGGTTTGGAAGGCATGGGCACACCCTTCGGGGCAAAATCCCAATTCCAGCGGCCAACTTCCAAAAAGCCTTTGCCGCGGCTGGCGCGGCGTTCTGCTTCGCGAGTCTTTTGTTCGATGCGGCGCGCGGCTTCCTCCACTTTGCGCTGGGCGCGTTGCGTTGCCTGATTCACGCGCTGTGAAATGCGCTCGCCAAAGCCAGACCAGTCCATGCCAATGCCCGCGAAGTTGCCGAAATCCTCAGCCGAATCGCCCGCATCCGATTGATTGCTCACGCGAATATCTCCGCCTGCATTCAATGTAATGGAAGCAGAACCATCGCCAAGGGTAACTACACGGCTGGTGGCTTCATCATCATTTTCAATACCCTTCCATTCAATATCGATCTCATCCGCATTAAGATTTAATGTTGCATTCGCCTTTGGGGGCATCACCAATAAAATGTCATCGCCAGCCGTCACCGAATACACATTGCCAGCCAGCGGATTCAAATACATGACCACATCCTCCGCCACCTTCACGCTGACGTTGCCGCGCACATCGCGCAGGGCTAAATCATCAGCCACGGTTTCGAGGGTTACATTCCCATCCACGTCGCGGATGGATACGTCGCTGTTGGCGCTTTTGATAAACAAATGTCCTCGCGCGCCTCTCAGGCTAAAGTCGGCGTGAACCGTTTCAATCGCCACGGAATTCACGTCACGCAGGGAAAGGTCGCCGCTGATTTCCTTCAATTCAATGTCACCCATCAAACTGCGGATGGAGGCATCGCCGCCGATGTTGCCGATAAATATCGAAGCGGCCTTTGGTACGCGCAGGGAGAGATCGTCACTGCAAGAAACCTTGACCTGCTCGCCGTCTTGATTGACGCGCATTTCATCATCATCCGCTTTCAAGAGAATCTCATCCCCCTCCCATCCGACAAGGCTGAGATCGCCGCCGATGGATTCGATAACAATTTTGGGCGTTCTTCCTGCAGAAATTGTTTTAGACATGGCTATTTCTCCTCTTCGCCGCGCAATAAGCGCGTGGCTTCCTCGGCGTTGATCTTGCCCGCGCTGAGGTCTTCGAGAATGTTGTTGCGTTTATCCTGGGTAATCTCAACGGGTTCATCCTTGCCTGGCTCATACCCCAATGCGCGGATGACTTCGTGCAAGCGGTTGCGAATGGTTGGATACGAGACCCCCAGCTCCTGTTCCACGCGGTTGATCTTGCCTTCACAGCGCACGAAGGTGAACACGAACTCCAATTGGTCGGGGGTCAAATTCGAGAATTGCCCCATTGCAAAATGACCTTCAATCGAAGTATCACAAGACAAGCAGTGCAGTCGGGCAACTTCCAATTCAGATTGGCAGATCGGGCAGATGGTGGGCGCGGGTCGCATGGTTTCGATTCTCCTTGGATGTGTCAGCTTTATAAGTTATATTTTTAGGGCTTACGCAAGACCGCAAGAACTTGCCGCGAATTTCGCGAAAATTAGTGTAGTTCGCGGCTAAAAGATTTTGAACTGCGTAAATCCTAATTTTGTGAAATTAATGGGCTCTGGCTTTTTTGGCTTTGTTTAGTGGAAACTCCAACTGATTTGCCCGCAAAGATGTAGTATAACGAGCCTGAAGTTTTTCACCTTTCGCGACCATCCAAGTACCGAAAGCCGCCAGCCAGTATTTCCCATTGGTGGGTCTTTGCGTAGCCTTCAGGAATAATTGAGAATCCACCTCTTCCTGATTTTTCTCTTTGGCTAAATCCAGCAGATTGTCAGTTTGAAAATTATTCATGGTACTTCTCCATTTTATTAATTCACCTTACGCAGTAGTGGCGATCCATCCACATTTTTAGGAAACTTGTGGCACAGGGCGACCCTTTCTCATAAGACTGAGTACGGTTAAGCCTTGTCGGGTCGCTCCTACGAAATATCGCGTAAGGTGAGATTAAAGGAAAACAACCGCTAAAACCGAAAACTCAATATTTTCTCTGTGTTTCTAATAAAATTATAGGCACTTTTTCAATTTTGTCAATAGTAAATTTAATATTTTCAATACTTACATCAAGATAATTGATTTTATCCTTGAAAATAGTCAAAAATCCACCTTTTTGGAGGCCACTTTGATCCGCTCGCTCTTTTTCACCCCCGGCAAGCCTGTCCGCACCGAGATTCCGCCATCCGAATTCCCCCGCCTCCTCCGTGACCGAAGAGGCCTGCTCTGGGTGGATTTCACATCAGAGCCGTCTGAAACTGCCCAGCCCATTTTGGAAGGTTTCGGGTTTCATTCCCTTGCCATTGAAGATGCGCTCCAGCAAACCCATGCGCCAAAAATAGATGATTGGGGCGACTACCTTTATATCGTTCTCAATTACATGCACCTTGTCAAAGCCACCGAACCGTGGGACACGGAAATCGATGAACTCGATATCTTCCTCGGACGCAATTATGTCATCACGCATCATGACAACCCCGTAACATCCATAGATGAAACATGGAACGCAAGCCAGCGCGACCCTCGCTATTCACAAGATGGCGCCGACCATCTGCTATACAAGATCATTGATTCAATTGTGACGAATTACATGCCGATCATCGAAAAAATAGATGAAGAAATAGACTGGATCGAAGACCAGGTCTTTGACCGTCCCAGTTCGACAACGCTCTCGCGTCTTTTCACGCTCAAACGTGTTCTGCTCGCGATGCGCAGGATACTACTCCCCCAGCGGGAGGTGCTCAACAAAATGGCACGCGACGATTACCAGGTCATCGACCGCAAAGACCGCATCTTCTTCCGCGATATCTACGACCACCTCGTCCGCCTGCATGACGTGAACGAAAGTCTGCGCGATCTCGTCAGCGGCGCGCTCGACACCTATCTCTCCGTCATCAACAACCGCATGAACGAAGTGATGAAAACCCTCACCATCATCACCACCCTTTTTATGCCGTTGACTTTTGTAACGGGCTTCTTTGGGATGAACTTCTTCGCCGCCAATCCACCCTACGAAAGCTGGATGCTCCCCACGATCTTTTACGGGACCTTGAGCCTGATGCTGTTATCCCCAATCATTATGTTCTTCTGGATGCGCCGCCGCACCTGGGTGTAGCCGCCAAATTCTGCCATCATCAAATCCTTGACACAGAACAGGCGTTCGAGTATTATTCCTAGCACAAATGAGCGAATAATGCTCACCTGCGCCAGAAATCTGGCAGGAGGCCAAAAATGATGATGATGGTTAGAAAAAGCAAAGGTTTAGGCGAACGCCACCAGAGAATTCTGGATTTTATTGCATCCTATCAACGCGAGCACAAACACCCACCTTCAATCCGCGAAATAGGCGAGCATTGTGATATTTCATCCACTTCCGTGGTCAATTATTACCTTGACCAGCTTGAGAAATCAGGTCACATCGAACGGGATCGCAAAATCTCGCGCGGGATGCGGCTTACTGGCAACACCCCCCTCGGTGACATGCTCCGCATTCCGATGTCTGGTGTCATCCAGGCTGGTGAGCCCATTCCGATCCCCTCTTCTGATTTCAACACATTCTCCGCTGAAGACTCCATCGAAGTAGCCATGTCTCTCATGCCAGCCAAGGAAAAAGGCAAAGATCTGTTCGCCCTGAAAGTACAGGGAGACTCCATGATTGACGCCATGATCAACGATGGCGACATTGTCATCCTCAAGCCAGCACAGGATGCCCGCAACGGCGAGATGGTGGCAGTCTGGCTTTCGGACCGTAACGAGACCACCCTCAAATATTATTACAAGGAAAAGGAAGGCTACCGTTTACAGCCTGCCAACCCAACCATGAAGCCGATCATGCTCAAAAAGACCGAAGCATTGGAAATCAAAGGCAAAGTGGTCATGGTCATCCGCAAAGTTGACCGATATAACTAACAACATAAAAGAGACGGCGATTTTCGCCGTCTCTTTTTGATTCCCAGGTTGAAATGTGGAGCTTTTATTGTTTACTTTAAAAAGGTTCCGCCGCCAGCCAGCATGGGGGGGACATGCAAGCCTGGCGGCGGTAGACACCTAAATACCAGTAAAAGGGAGGGCAGGTGTCAATAAAGATAATATACACCTGTTTAGTCTTATAAACATTAAAAATAAATAAGGAATTGGACAGGGTAGGTCTGAATTAGTCCCCTTTGTCACGAAAGAGATTCAGCCACTCCTCCACCTCCCGCGCCGAAAGTTTTTTTTCTGGCGCGTTAACCTGGGGAGCAGATTGGATGGCATCCTTTGTCAGTTTTACGAATTCTTCGGAGGAAACGAATGGGGCCAGGTTGACTCTTGCCGCGCTCTGCACTTCACGATCGGAAGAAACCACAACCCAGTTCCTGGCTGATTTGCCCATACTGTTCAAACGGGCGCGGATGGCATTGTCGGCGGAGTGGCCGAGGCGGATGAAATGCGCTCGGACGGCGCCCAGGCTGCGGGTCCCGGCTGAACCGACCGGCGCTCCATCAAAGTAGACTTCCACTCGCTGTCTTTTAAGTCGCGCAAATTCCTGCAAAATGGCAACCAGTTCCATTTCATCATCCACAGAATCCAACCGCAGGCCAAATTTAGGGATGAGGTTATGTCCGTCTATCAGGTAGGGCATGAAAAGATTCTACTTTAAAAAAATTAGTGACAGATGAACTGTCACTAATTTCTGTTACGCAGTTTCCACAACCACCGTCTTCACCTCGAAGGCGGGGGGGTGTTCCAATGTCTTTTTCACTTTGCATAATTCGGCGGAACGCACCAGCGCCTCATAATATTGCGCGGGGAAAGTGGGCGGCACTTGAATATCGAGGTCGATCTTTTCGATCATGCCAGACGTGTTCGGGTAGTTGCGCTGAACGATGCGAATGCCCTCGGTGGGCAGGTTGCGTTGGCGGCAAAAGCCGAGCACATAAATTCCAGCGCAAGTGCCAATGGAAGCGAGAAACAGCTCAAAAGGCATGGGCGCGGAATCGGCGGGCGGCTGGTCGGTTTGAAAATCGTGGCCGCGATAATGAGCGTCCACTTTTAAACCGCCGGGAAAGTCAATGATCATATCCATAGGTAGTCTCCAAATGTAGATTGTTGTGTCATATATTTGTGACGTACCGTAATCCGCAGGTATTACCTTTTTCGCCCGGCCAGTTTGGGATTCGTATCCATGTAAAGCATTAACAAGAAATGTTACCGAGAAATTTTCGAAAGTTTGAAACCTTATGCTTCATGGAAGTCCGCTAACCCACAGGGTGCTTCGCAAAGCGGACTCAGACCAGTCGGCTTCAGCCGACTTCAACGTACCGCCCACAGGGGGCTGAGCAGAGCCCCCTGTTGATCAGCCGCCTGCCGAATCCCTGTTGAACAAAAGCGCAGTTCATGACGGCGCTGAGTATAGGTCCCTCGAAGCCGACCACAACTTTTGCCACCGTCACACGTTGACCAAGCATCTGCAAAAGAATAAATCATTCAAGAGAGCCGTTGTTCGCCTATAACCCCATTGCCAATGGCGCATCTTATAATTTACTTTTTACAGATTCCCTTTCAACCAATCAACGAAGTTTTGAAAGGTCATTTCTTCAGTCAAATACAAATTTGTTTTATCTTCCCGATGCAAATGAGGGACATTTTCCCCTGCATGTTCTTCCTTGATCTTCCCATACTTGAGTCGAATGGCGCGTGGATCAGGCGCATTATCAAACCCTGCTTCGACCCAATCGCCGCGCATAACGTAATAGCGGTATTTCCGAACCCCGTCACTGAACAATTCTGTAACCAGAATCTGGTATTTGCCGTATTCTGCATTGATTCGCAAAATCGACCGATCTGGTGTCGCATCAATTTCGTACGCGACATTCTCGAAAACGGACTGGGCAAGTTCGATTATTTCAGCAAAATGTCTTGAAGTTTTTTCGTCCAATCTTCAACCCCTTTATGGCAGAATTCCCAGTCAGCCAAATCCGTTTCCCACATCTTGCTGGCGCTGGCTTCCACGGTTTTGACAAACTCTTCGTCTTCGCTTGTGCGCTTTACAAAAGCGGAAAATTCCAGCCCGTACTTCTTTTGAAGTTCCTCGTCTTTGCGGCGAAGTTCAGTAATTTTGGTAGTAATCTGTTCAATGGTGTACCGTTGCACAGCCGCGTTGACAGATTCCTGCACATCCCCAAACGATGCAAGGATTTCGGTGAACTTGTTCTGGACGGTTACAGTAGTCATTTCTGTTCCTTTTGGAAATTATATCACTCTGAAATCGCTTTTCTAATTCCTCCCACCATCGCGGACACGTCCCTCACGACCTCATCATTCCACCCTGTTGCCGAGTCTCCCCCAAATTCGACGAGCCAAACAATAAATTCGCAACCCTAATTTCCCTTGTCGCATTTGGGGGAGATGTCCCCTTCGACAGGCTCAGGGTAAACTCTGGACAGAGGGGGTTCTTTGCCACCGCCACACGTTGACCGAGCATCTGCAAAAGAATAAATCATTCAAGCGAGCTGTCGTTCACTTGTAAACTCAAAGGGGCGAAAATCTCAGGTCTCAACGAAAATGCCCATCGTCAGTTCTCCCCCAAATCCGACGATCTAAACGATAAATTCGCATCCTGTAATAGTCAGCAATCGGTTGAACATTTTTTGAACCACGGAGGCACGAAGCCACTGAGAAAAATAAGGGAGAAACTCCGTGGCTCAGTGTCTCAGTGGTGAAAGTTTTTTGTTCAACCGTTATCTGACCAATACAGATAAATTCGCATCCCAACTTTTCCTTGTCGTATTTGGGGGAGATGTCCCCTTCGACAAGCTCAGGGTAAACTCTGGACAGAGGGGGTTCTTTTGCCACCGCCACACGTTGACCGAGCATCTGCAAAAGAATAAATCATTCAAGCGAGCCGTCATTCACCTGTAACCTCCGAACGCAAAGGATACAGACTCCCCTTCCCACATCGTCCCTTTATCCCCATGTGGGCTATTTTTTCTTCTTCACATCCTTGAGCAATCTCTTCTCATCTGCATTCAACTTGCGCTCCACCTTTCGCACATCTTCTGCTGGCGGCAGTGATTCGGGTTTGACTCCGCGTTCAATCAACATGTGGCGCACCGCCTGATTGTTTTCGACGTGCTCGTTTGAGATGGAGTTTTCACCGTTCAAGTCTTTTTCGATCACGTTATGGCTGGTCAACTCAGTGGCAAAATCTTTTGCTTTGATGGTCAATGTGGGCAAAAAGTCTGCTAACGGTCTGCTGTCAGGCACGGCTAGTTTCTTTTTCATCTCTTGCGTGGAATATCCGCCAAAGAGCGCGGAATCACCCCGCGAGCGGATGATGGCAAAACCGCGGTCGTCTACCCCTCGTTCGTAAATAATGCCCGATAATTTCTTTTCCGATTTCGAGAGTTTATCCCGCGCTGAAACCCTGCCTATATCCAGTAATCGTTGTTCGATGATTTCCTGTCTGCGGGTTTGTACGGCAAAATATGTTTGGGCAAAGGCAATTTCATTCTTGGACGAGTCGCCATTTTGGGCAATCAGATAACAGGCATAGCGGGTCAGGGCAATGTCATCAATTTCCCGCATCGAGCCGCTTCCCAATTCGACCATTTTGTTGACGTCAACAAAATGGTCTATGGAAGGAACACCAGAATTTTCACAAGCCGATTTTGCCTTCTCAACAACTTTCAAGAAGTTGCGCCATTCTGTGTAACCCAATATCTCCTGCAAATCGCGAGCGCTCCAACATTCGTCTTCCTCATAAAGGTAACATGCCTCTTCAAACCTTTGGAACAACTCAGCAATCAATTCTTGTTTCATCGTAACCTCCTATCATCTTTGACTGCGGGCATTAGGGTCCGTAAAAGAATAAATTCCGTCATTGGAAAAGGCACCGAGGATAAATGGTGTAATTCCATTGCGGGCAGACAGTGTGATATGTAATGTTCAAAGTTGCCATCATTTCATCAGAGATTTTTTCACCTGTTGCATA
>JACRLB010000012.1 GCA_016235445.1 Chloroflexota bacterium
AGGCGTTTCTCGGCTAATTTTTGCATCACTTCCAACCGACTGATTTCTTTTGTGCTCATATTCAACGTCTCCATTTCGCGTCCTCCGAAGGGGACATTTTAACTTTGGCGAAAAGTGACATTTCTACTTTGGGCTAACAAGATACATCCTGCTGGTTGACAAATCCTCCGCACTCCTGTACCCTAGCCTGATGGACTCGTTCACTCCTCCCCTCAGCCTGCTTCAACAACAGATAGTTGAATCTCCCCTCGACATTAAGCTCTTCGTCCGCGGCAAAGCAGGGACGGGGAAAACCACCGCAGGCGTGGAGCGGATGCGTCACCTGCTCGCCCAAAGCGTCCCCGCAGACTCCATCCTCATGCTCACCCCCCAGCGGACTTTGCAAGAGCCATACCTCGAACTGCTGTACAGCCCCGAACGGAGCGCGGGCGGCGAAGTCACCTCCGCGACAATTGGCGGCCTCGCCAGGCGCATGTGTGACCTGTTCTGGCCTATCGCGGCAGAATCCGCTGGATTCAAAAATCCGCAACTGCCCCCGGCGTTCCTCACGCTTGAAACCGCACAATATTACATGGCGCATCTGGCGCGCCCGTTGATCGAAGAGCAGGGATATTTTCAATCCCTCACCATCAACCGCAACCGCCTGTATTCCCAGATCATCGATGGTTTGAATAAAGCCGCCCTGGTGGGCTTTCCATATATAGAGATCGCAACACGGCTGGACTCGGCCTGGTTTGGCGACCCCGCCCAACGCCGCATCTATGCCGACGTGCAGAAATGCGCTTCGGCCTTTCGAGAGCATTGTCTCGAAAATAACCTCTTGGATTTCTCGCTTCAATTGGAATTGTTCACAGACATCCTCTGGCCTCACCCACAGGTACGGGAATATCTTTCGAGCCAGTACCAGCATTTGATCTACGACAATGTGGAAGAGGACACCCCGCGCGCGCATGACATTGTCCACGAGTGGATGAATGATTTCCAATCGGCATTATTGATCTACGACGATGATGCGGGGTATCGAAACTTCCTCGGAGGAGATGCAGTTACAGGCGCAGCCCTGAGCGCGGATTGTGATCACGTCATCTCGTTTGACGAAAGTTTCGTTTCATCCGAATCAATCATCGAACTATCCGATGGACTCGTCAGCGCAATTCTCTCCACCGAAAGACAAATCCCAGAACCCCGTGGAGAACGAGCCTTCGAGATTTTGACATCCCGCTTCTACCCCGAAATGCTGGACCAAGTTGTGGGCAAAATCATGCAACTGCTCAATAGCGGAATGCCGCCATCCGAGATCGTTGTGCTCGCGCCTTATCTTTCGGATGCACTGCGTTTCTCGATCACGAATCGTTTGGAAGAAAAGAAAATTCCCTGGCGCACAAATCGTCCGTCGCGCTCACTGCGGGATGAAACCGCCAGCCAAACCCTGTTGACTCTTTCGGCGCTGGCACACCCGCACTGGAATGTACACCCCAACAAATATGACGTTGCTCACGCGTTGATGTTTGCCTTGAACACCGACCTCGTACGCGCGCAACTGCTGACCGATATTATCTACCGCCAAAAAGACATCAAGCTTTCCACTTTTGAAGAGATCAATCCCGAGATGCAGGAGCGCATCACGTACGCGCTCGGCGAACGATACGCCAACTTGCGTATGTGGCTGATGAACTACCGCGAAGATGCCCCACTGCCGCTGGATTTTTACATGCGCAAATTATTTGGCGAAGTCATCTCCCAATCTGGCTATGGCTTTCACGAAAACATGGACGCCGTGCGCATTGCCGCGAGCTTGATCGAATCCATCAAAAAATTCCGCAATGCGATGGAAAACCAAGACCTGTCAGGTTTTGATCTGGGAAGAGAATATCTCACCATGCTTGCAGACGGTGTGATCGCCGCGCAATATTTGGAATCATGGCGCAGTGAAAATAAAGATGCCGTGCTGGTCGCGCCCGCCTACACCTTCCTGATGATGAACCGCCCCGCCACCGTCCAAATCTGGATCGACCCTGGCTCAAGCGGCTGGGTGGAACGTCTCTCGCAACCGCTCACGCATCCATATGTGCTTTCGCGCGAATGGGAACAGGGAAAGTTATGGATGGACTCAGACGAAGTCACAAATGAAACAGACTCGCTCGCGAGGCTGGTTGGCGGTTTGCTCAGCAGGTGCAGAGAGCGGATCATTCTGGCAATGTCTGATCTTGGAGAGTCTGGGTTTGAAGGACGCGGCGTGTTACTGCGGGCATTTCAGAAAGTGTTGCAACAAGATAATCATTGAGGTAATCATGAAAATAAAATCAGCAGTATCCTTCGCCATCCTATTTCTTGCCGCACTTGCCTGCCAATTTTTTCCCAGCCCAACGGCGGCATTCACTCCGGTACCCATTTCCACCGAAGAAGCAATCCAGGTCACCGAACAACCCGCGCAGGAACAAGCGCTGACTGGGACAAGCCTTGCGAATTGCCCGATGTTCCCCGCGAATAATTATTGGAACATGCCAATCGGCTCGCTTCCGACTCACCCGCTGTCTGATGCGTGGACCCAGAGCATCGGCTCCGCTGAAAGTTTTCACATGGACTTCGGCTCAGGCGAATGGGACGGGGGGCCAATCGGGATTCCATTTAATTTCGTAACAGGATCAACTGTCCCGAAATATGGAAGCGAATTTTATTATCCCGATGAATCCGATGCGGGGCCGTATCCCATCCCCGACAATCCACAACGCGAATGGGGCAGTGATCATCACATCCTGGTAGTGGACACGGACACCTGCATCTTGTATGAAATCTACGATGCAAATTTCGAGAACGGGCAATGGAACGGCGGCTCTGGCGCGATTTGGGATTTGAATTCCAATGCCCTGCGCCCCGAAACATGGACATCCGCCGATGCGGCAGGCCTGCCCATTTTGCCGGGGCTTGTCCGCTACGATGAAATTGTTGCAGGCGAGATCAATCATGCTTTGCGCTTCACCGCCGAAGAGACCGCTGGATACATCTGGCCTGCGCGTCATTTGACATCGGACGCGACAGATGGAATCCCTCCGCTGGGCGCGCGCTTCCGTTTGAAAGCCGAGTTTGATGTTTCAAGTTTTCCGCCGGAAATGCAAATCATTTTACAAGCCATGAAAACTTATGGAATCGTTTTGGCAGACAACGGCTCGAACTGGTTCGTCAGCGGCGCGCCTGATGAACGCTGGGATAACGACCTGCTGCATTTGCTGGATGTGTTGACAGGCAATGATTTCGAGGCGGTGGATACTTCTGCTTTGATGGTGGATGTGAATTCGGGGGAGGCGCGCCGGTGATGGAGGCGCGGCATCCCCTTTCGGAGATGAACAGGCGGCTGTCAGGAAAATAGTGGGATAAATAAAAGAGACGAGGCGCGGTTTGTTCCTTTCTATTTCTTATATATCATCATCCCATTCAGCGCCGCCGAGAATTTCACTGGGATCGAATGGCGGTTCATTCGGATCATGCTTCTGCGGCGTGGATGGCGGCGGGATGTTGCGCGTCAATCGATGACTGTGCATCAAGTCTTCGAGCATTTCTGCATGAAGTTCATCCTTCCACTTTTCAAACATGCGTATTTGTTTCTTCACCCAATCAGCAGGCTCGCCAGGTTGACCGTTGTCCTTATCGAGAAAACTCCAATCCACGATGGATGCGGCAGGTTTTTCATCCTCATGAAGAATGACTGATGAAAAAAGGCTCGCCAGTTTTTTATCAATGCTCGGACGATATGGCGCGATGCGTTCCTTTTGATTTTCATTTCGCGCTTCGCGGATGTAATCCTTTGTCTTCGGGGCAGTGGGGTCAATGAAATCCATCATGCGGTCATAAAGCGAACCGTCTCCTGTGGGCGGAATCCACGGGATGCGATGGCTGTTATCCCTCCACCAGACAACCTCGGCAAGTAATCTTCTCGCCGCCGCATCGTCAAAGCGTGAGCATAACTCGCCTAACGCCTCTGCCGCATCGGCGAAAAATCCAAGGTCGGCATATTGCCACCCGATCCAGAACATTGTCTTTTGCGGGTCTTTGGCTTTGTGGATGGCATCTGCAAAAATAGCCCAGGCATAATCTGTGCATTCCTCATCACCCAGACAATACGCGCCGAGCAATTCCATTTTGCCGTTATCGAGAATCTTCCGCACATCTTTGGGGCCGCCGCGGTCGTGTGACGTCTCATACTTTCCATCCCACCGACTCATGAAGCGATACGATAATGCCAGCCGCCTCCGCTGTTGCCACGGACGGTCATCCCATTCGTCAATGTTTTGTTGCACAGCGACTCGGTTATCGTAAATTGTCCATTCATCGCAAAAGAATTCGTAGACCAGTTCCTTTGCTTCTTCGCAATCAGGGAAGAGCGCGAGAACATCGAAGCACAACGCCGCGGCATCGGATTGTCCGCAATACCATTGACCGACATCACGTGCGCGGGCTAATATTTGGTAAACGTACTCGGGGTAGGTGGACATATTAACTAAACAACGCCTTCACGTCATCTTTCGTAAGCGACTTGAAGAAACTGGCTTCACTGGAAATGATACTTTTTACGAGAGCGCGTTTCTTTTCCTGCAATTGCAAAATCTTTTCCTCCACGGTATCACGTGCGATGATCTTGTACACGAAGACGGGTTTATCCTGCCCGATGCGATGGGCGCGGTCAGAGGCTTGCATTTCGACAGCGGGATTCCACCACGGGTCGAGATGGATAACATAATCGGCGGCGGTTAGATTTAAGCCAACTCCACCCGCTTTCAGGCTGATGAGAAAAAAGGAAACAGCATCGTTGCTTTGGAATTCATCCACTTTGGACTGGCGGTTTTGCGTCTGCCCATCGAGATACATGTATTTGATCTTGCGCGCATCCAATTCCTTCTTCACGAGTTTGAGCGTTTCGACAAATTGCGAGAAGATCAACGCTTTGTGATTCTCGGCTTGCAGGGTTTCCAATGTCTCGAGCAAAATTTCAAATTTGGGCGCTTCGCCTTTGTATGTTTTATCCACGAGTGCGGGGTGAATGGCGATCTGCCGCAGGCGCAGTAAGCCCTCCAAAATTTTGAAACGCGCGTCGTTCATGCCGTCGCTTTCAATTAAGCCCAGGAGTTCGGCGCGGTATTTTTCGCGGGTCTGCGTGTACAACTTTTTCTGCGCGGTGTCCATGTCGGTGTAGACGATGCGTTCGGTGCGCGGCGGCAGTTCGGGTGCGACCTGTTCCTTGGTGCGGCGCATGATGAACGGGTACACCAAACTTTTCAGCATTGCCATTGCCTTTTCGTCACCGCCGCTTTCGATGGGGTTGGCAAAGGCATGTTTGAAATAATCCATGCCGCCGAGCAAGCCAGGGTTCAAAAACGCAAACTGCGACCACAACTCAAAGGTATTATTTTCAACGGGCGTGCCTGTCATCACGATGCGATGTTCAGCGTGGAGCAGACGCGCCGCCTTGGCGCTCTTCGCCAGCGGATTTTTAATGGCTTGCGATTCGTCGAGAATGACATGACTGAATTTATATCCGCGCAGGATTTCGATATCGCGTAACATTGTGCCGTAGGTGGTCAGCACCACATCGTAGGCATTGAAAATAGCTGTATCCTTGTTGCGGAAGTTGCCCATGTATTCAAGGAACTTTAATGTGGATGTAAACTTTTCGGATTCTCGCTGCCAGTTGGTAATTAAACTTTTTGGGACAACAAGCAGAGTCGCCGCTTCTTTCTTAGCCCGAGCCTGCTCCTGTTGCGATTGGAGATACGCCAACACCTGAACAGTTTTTCCCAAGCCCATGTCATCGGCGAGGATGCCGCCAAATTTATATTCATTCAAAAAGTGCAGCCAGTCGTAGCCGTGTTTTTGGTAGGGACGCAGTTCGCCAGTGAAATGTTTGGGGAGCGGTTGTGGCGCAATCCGCTCGAAGTGGCGAAAACGTTCTCGGCGCTGAATCAGTTCTGAGGGTTGCGAAGCATGAAGCGTTTCGTCATCCTCCAGCAGTTTATCCAACAAGGGTAGGTGAAAGTCGCTGACGCGGAATCCATCTTCGGTTTCCTCCGCCATGTTCCAAAGATGTTTGTATTTCTCCAGCCATTCTTCAGGGATTTGACCGATGGAGCCATCGGCGAGTTTGATGTAATTTTCCTTGCGCTTGAGGGCTTTGCGAACATCGTGAAATGAAATTTGCTGATCGCCAAATTCGACAAACGTTTTGAGGTCGAACCAGTCAATGCCCGAGGTGATGCTGACGCGCAACGTGGCGGTGTTGCGGTTGATGCGGCCAAGTTTGAGATTGTCTTCGCCGTAAATTTCAAAACCCGCCTGCGTGAGTTGTGGAATGGAATGCAAAAGAAAATCGAAGGGATGTGCGCGGGCGCGCAGTTCAAGCGTGCCATACGGATGCGGCGACCCCGCGCGTTTGAGACGATAATTTGGGTCGGTAAGCAGTTGATAAAAATGCTGTTCGATTTGGGGCTTGCGATGAATGCGAATCAAATCCCATGAATCGGGGACGGTTTCAACGGCATACAATTCTTCTTTTGCAAGCGGTAGTTCGTGTTCGCCATAACCAAAACGCAGATCGGCGCGTAAGGTTTTGTCTTTATCCACAGGACTGCTGTGCTTGTCATCATGAAGATACAAGCGCGCAATGGGTTCGGCGTTGATATCCTGCCAGTGAATGATGTCGCTTTTAATGGGAAGCAGTTGCACGATCTGCGCAAAGTATTGCTCGCGAAAAATATCCACTTGCTGTGCGGGGATTTGGATGGGGAAGGATGGGAGGATGGAAAGAGCCTGTACATTTTCAATTTGGGCGAGGGTCTCATCCATCAAAACCCATGTTGGATTGTTAGAAATGGTTTCAATTTTATTTTTAATGAGCGTGAATGCGCCTTCATTTTCAAACCCAGCCTGCAAGGTTAGTTTGCTTTCATCGCTTTGCATGTCAATTTTTACATCCACTGGGCTGGGCAGGATGCGCAGGCGGCGCTCCAGTTTTTGAGGATAGGCTGTTTTTCCAAGAAAGATGGGGATATCCAACCTGGCAAGCATGGAAAGATACATGGAGATGTTGCTAATTACGCCGCCATAGATACGGCTAAAATTTTGCAGGATATTGAGAAAAGCAATGCCATCTGCGCTGAGGTTAAGACAGCCCGCAGGATTCATTTGTTGGTATAACCTATCGCCCAGCTTGAACCATTTTGAGTTTGAATCTAAAAGCTGATTAATCTCTTGCGGGGTGGGTGGTTGATCGCCTTGAAGCAAATCCCATTGATTGGCTGTAACAACGAAGGGTTCAAGCGAATAAGAATAGGAAATTCGATTGGCGCTCCCATATCCATAATGATTATATAACTGGGAGCGCGTTAGGATCGCAAGCCCGACATAACGATTGTATTTACCCGCAGGGGTCGAAGCGCGGCGCGGGGCGAGTGCAAGCGTTTCCTTGAGTTTGTTTTGCCAGTTGCCGCTGGGAGTAGGCGAAAGGGCAATATCTTCTTCTTCTTCTTCGTCGTCAAAGTCAATCACTCCTTCGCTGAGTTGATCCTTTAGTTCAAGCGCAGCGGCAATCATGTGTTTGCAGAAATTGCCTTCGTCGGCAAAGGGGCAGTCGCATTCGAAAGTCAAGTTGCCTGATTTTTTATCCACTTCGATTTCAACGGTGTAATTGTTCGAATCCCCTTCGATCAGGCAAATGGCTTCATAGTTATTCACCAACTCTACACTCCAGACACGGCCGTCTTTGTAGTAGGCGTGTCCGCGTTGGATGGATTGAGCGTCAGCATATTGGGAGTAGGGAAAGTTGTTGAGGAGTTTAGGGGTGAGGGCGGGCATGGGTGAAGTATAACGAACAATTTCCAGAAAAGGCAGAGTATGCAACCACTTACTCTGCCCTCCTCAAAATGGCCTGTCCAAAAGATAGGCCATTTTGCTTATATGGGAGCGGGCTGAAAATCGCTCGCACGCCTCGTCCATGCGATGTACACTGATTACAAAGAAGGCGACTATGACATCTCATGATAATGTGACCTCCGCAACGACGGGATTCAATCCCCAACTGACGCTTACCCGCATCGAACTACCCGTGAGCGGATTGCCAATCAAAGAGCATTCGACTCACCTTGAGTTAACTCTGCGCGCGCTCGACGGCGTCAGCGAAGTAAAGGTCAATGCAACGGCAGGCAGGCTCGAGGTCCAGTATGACGCGCAAAAAATGGACGTGGCGCGGCTCGTCGGCGCGGTCAAGTCCATCGGATTCCAAGTCGGCGGCGCGAACGTCAAAATCGGAATCGAAAATTTGCGTTGCGCCTCGTGCGTGAAGTTTATCGAGGACGAGTTGAGATCCACACCCGGCGTTTTGAATGCGACCGTCAACCTCGCCACGCAGGAAGCGACGGTGGATTACCTGCCGCAAAAGACGACGCTCTCGCAGTTGAACGCCGCGATTGAAACCTGGGGTTACAAGCCGCATCCCGCCACGAGCGCCGCGCCCGTGGACAAACAGGAAGAGGCGCACGCCAATGAATATCACAAGTTGATGAACAAGTTTTGGTTCGCAACCGCGATCTCTGTGCCTGTGATGGCAACCGCTTATTATCAATTCATACCTTTTCTGCGTGATCTGAATATGGACACACTGCGCTTGTTATGGGGCATCACCGCGTTGTTGACTCTGCCCGTCATGTTCTGGTCAGGCAGTGACTTTTTCACGGGCGCGTGGGCGTCGTTCAAACATCGTTCTGCAAACATGAACACGTTGATTGCGCTCGGCACGGGCGCGGCATGGTTGTATTCGACGTTTGCGATTCTGTTTCCGTCCGTTTTTCCCGAAGGGACATCCGAACCATTTTATGATGTTGTGTCAGTGGTGATTGCGTTGGTCGTTTTGGGACAGGCGTTGGAATTACGCGCCAAAGGACAATCGAGTTCAGCAATTAAAAAGTTATTGGGTTTGCAAGCCAAGACCGCGCGCGTGATTCGTGATGGCAAGGAAATGGACTTGCCCGTCGAGGAAGTGCTGGTCGGCGATGTGATCCAGGTACGCCCTGGCGAGAAAATCCCCGTGGACGGAGTCATCGTCGAAGGCGCTTCCGCCGTGGACGAGTCCATGCTGACGGGCGAGTCTCTGCCCGCTTCCAAAAAGATGGGCGATGAAGTCATCGGCGCGACGATCAATAAAACAGGCGCGTTCAAATTCCGCGCCACGAAAGTTGGCAAGGACACCGCGCTGGCGCAAATCGTGAAAATGGTGCAGGACGCGCAAAATTCCAAAGCGCCGATTGCCAGACTCGCGGATACCATCTCTGGTTACTTCGTTCCCATCGTGATGATTTTGGCTGTGTGGACGTTTGTCATCTGGTTTGTGGTGGGACCTCAACCGCAACTCGTTTACGCGCTGGTCACCAGCGTGACCGTGCTGATCATCGCCTGCCCCTGCGCGCTGGGACTCGCCACACCGATGAGTCTCATGGTCGGCATCGGCAAAGGCGCGGAGCACGGTATCCTGATTCGTTCAGGCGAAGCCCTGCAAACTGCGCGTGCCATTCAAATCGTGGTTCTGGATAAGACGGGAACAATCACGAAGGGCAAGCCTGAGTTGACGGACGTAGTCATCAGTGATCAGTCACTCGCCCTGAGCGAAGTCGAAGGGTCAGTGAACAGTGATCAGTTGTTGAGGCTGGCGGCGTCGGTGGAGAAGGTGAGTGAACATCCGTTAGCACAGGCAATTGTTGAGGGAGCGCAGGCACGCAAATTGGAATTTGCGGAAGTAAAAGATTTCGACGCTATTCCAGGTCACGGCGTTTCGGCAAAAGTTGACGGAAAAAATATTTTGATTGGCAATCTCAAGTTGATGAACCGCGAGAACATCGCGCTCGGTGAGTTGGAAGAAAAATCAAAGTCCCTTGCCGACGATGGCAAGACTCCCATGTTCATCGCACTCGACGGCAAAGCCGCAGGCATCATCGCCGTGGCGGATACGGTCAAGGAAGATTCCGCCGAAGCGATTCAAGCCTTGCAAGGAATGGGCATCGAAGTCGTGATGATCACGGGCGATAACCGCCGCACCGCCGAAGCAATTGCGCGCAAAGTCGGCATCACCCGCGTGCTCGCAGAAGTTCTGCCTGAAGATAAGGCGAATGAAATCAAAAAACTCCAAAATTACCAATTACCAATTACCAAAATCGTCGCCATGGTCGGCGACGGCATCAACGACGCGCCCGCGCTCGCGCAAGCGGACGTCGGTCTCGCCATCGGCACAGGCACAGACGTTGCCATCGAAGCATCAGATATTACGCTCATCAAAGGCAGTCTCAAAGGCGTGGTCACAGCCATCGAAGTCAGCCGCGCTACGATGACCAACATTTATCAAAATCTTGTCGGTGCATTTTTCTACAACGTGTTGGGTATCCCCGTTGCGATGGGTTTGCTCTTCCCCTTCTTAGGCTTGTTGCTCAGTCCGCTGATCGCGGGCGCGGCGATGGCGTTCTCGTCCGTGACGGTGGTTGGCAACGCCAATCGTCTGCGCGGATTCAAGCCCACGCAGTAAAACTGTCCGCTGGTCGAGTAGTGAAGCGTATCGAGGCCAGCGGCAACTCGCAATGACAATTGAATGAGGTGACAAAATGAAACAAAACGATTCTCACTACGTTCCCGCCTTTGGACTGCATGGACTGACGCCGTTCTACGACCCCTTCGCCAGACTCTTCAATGCCCTCAGGAGCCGCTTGATTCAACAGGCGAACATTCAATCTGGTCAGCGAGCGCTCGATCTCGGCTGTGGCACGGGGTTGTTGACGCGCTTGGTAAAACAGTCTGCGCCCGAAGCGCATGTAACAGGATTGGACGGCGATGATGAAGTGTTGAAGATTGCGCGAGATAAATCTCGCGGTACCGATATTCAATGGGATGAAGGACTCGCCACCGACCTGCCCTACCCCGATCAATCGTTTGACGTGGTCGTGAGCAGTTTCGTCACCCATCATTTGACGGGCGCGGACAAGGTGCGCGCGTTCAAGGAAGTCCACCGCATCCTCCGCCCCGACGGCGGATTCTACATCCTCGACTTTGGTCCACCCTTCAACCTTCTCACGCGCGTCCAGGCATCTGTGATGAAAAATTTCGAGATTACCGTGGACAATTTCGCGGGGAGGATTCTGCCGATGCTAACAGAGGCAGGCTTCGGCAGAGTCAAAGAGGCGGAGCACGTCATCACATTTTTTGGTCCCGTTTCGTTTTATCAAGCAGTCAAAGGAGCATGACATGTCCCAAATCCAAATCTTCGTGATTCTTTCAGGCATCGTATTCACCGTATTGATTGCCTGGTATTTCTGGTTCGCGCCCAAAACGCAGACGCGCGTCGCCGTCGCCGAATCAGGCGCGCAAGAAGTAGCCATCACCGTCAAAGGCGGTTACACCCCCGATGTGATCGTTGTGCAAAAGGGACGTCCCGTGCGGCTGACATTCACGCGCCAGGAAAGTTCGGCCTGCTCCGAAAAAGTGTTGTTCCCCGATTTCAACCAGAACGCGCTTCTTCCTGAAGGCGAGCAGGTGACATTGGAATTCACGCCCGAAAAATCTGGCGAGTACGGCTTCCAATGTCAGATGGGAATGTTGCGCGGCAAGTTGATCGTCGAGTAAAGTGACACCGCCGCAAAAACTTCGGAAGTCTGCGAGACTTCCGAAGTTTTTTGATGACATTCCTCATAAGCCATTTGGCGCATGAGTCCTTACGCCAACCTGCGCTGGAATCAATCGAATTGTCAGGCTACCATTGGGTCATCCGATCACGGAGGCTCAATATGTTTTCAAAGACTCGCAACATCTTATTTCTTATCGTCATCGCGGCATTGACCGCCACCGCACTCTCCGCCTGCTCGACCTCCCAGACAGATGCAGTCCATCTCTACATGCTGCCGTTGGATCAAATGCCAATGGATGTGCAATCCGCGCCCGTGTCTGTGCAGGAGGCGTATCAATTCGCGTCCGTCAACCCCGACATCATGAAAGATATTCCCTGCTACTGCGGCTGTGGCGACATCGGTCACACGTCTAATTTTGATTGCTATGTTTCAAATGTAGACGACAAAGGCAAAATCGCTTTCGACAATCACGCCCTCGGCTGTTCCATCTGCGTGGACATCACGCAGGATGTCATGCGCATGTTACGGGACGGGAAAAGTCCGCAGGATGCCAGAACATATATAGATGCGACCTATTCCAAATACGGGACATCCAACATTCCATGATGACGAAAACCCGCCGCCTCATTTTCTGGACTTTGGCTTGCCTCGCCCTAATTGGCATTCTCGCCGCTGTGAGTTTTTCCCGCCAACCCCTCAGCATCCACGCGCGCATCGCGGAGGATGGCGGTTTCATGCCAGCCAGTATCAAAGCCCGCGTGGGCGAACCTCTGCGCCTGCGTTTGATTTCAGATGATGTGGAACATTCCTTTGCGCTTGGTCAAAGCGACCTGCAACCTGTGACCTTCAAACCTGGCGAACCCGCCGAGATCGAACTCATCTTCGACAAACCTGGCACATACACCTTTTACACGACCACGCCCTCCAGTTTGAATTTCTGGCGGATGCGCGGCGTGATCGAAGTCAGCGGAGAGGGAGAGACTCAAATCTCCGAGCCGCCTCTTTACGTCCGCCTCGGCTTGGATTTAGACGGGGAACATGAATCAGAGGAAGAGCATGTCGAATGGGCGAACCAACCGTCGGCGGAGCGTGGAGCGGCGTTTGCCAATCAAATCCCAGCCGCGATGCTCACATCCAATTATTACGTCTCACATTCACCGATGGAAATCTTCGACGAACTGCGCCGCGCACCCGCGTTGCAATCGCTCAACGATGAAGAAATTTGGGATGTGGTCGCCTACGTCTGGGAACAAAACACGTCGTCTGCCGCGCTGGTGGATGGACAACGTCTTTACCAAACCAATTGCGCGGCCTGCCACGGCAAGAGCGGCGCGGGCGATGGTCAATTCGCGGACGAGATGAAAGCCATCGCGGAAAAAAATAATGACGAGCACGGCATTCAAGCGCCAACCGATTTCACCGACGCCGAACACCTGCTCGAAGCCCAACCCGCAAAATTGCAGGGATTGATTCTGCGCGGCGGCATGGGCACAGGCATGCCCATGTGGGGCACGATCTTTACCGACGAACAGACATGGGCGTTGATCGCGTATTTGTATTCGTTTCAATTTGAATATTCCCAGTAACGCGAAATTTATTTCGCAACTTAAGAAGGAGAGTAACCAATGAGTAAAAAATACAGGAAACAAAAGCAAAACAATAAACTTCTTCCGCTTATCGTATTGGGAGGAATTCTGTTGATCGCCGCCGTATTTCTCTTCGCCAATCAAGGCGGCGACGGCGGCGGGACTCCCTCCATCGCGGTGGATCAACAGACGATTGATTACGGCGACGTGAAATTCAACGTGGAAAAAACCTTCGCCATCAAAATCACCAACACAGGCGACGGCATTTTGCGCTTCACGGAAGACCCATACATCGAAGTACTGGAGGGATGCTGACCTCCCAAACTAACCATCGGTTCGATGGCGCTCAAACCTGGCGAAAGCACAATTGTTGAATCCAGTGTCTTCATGATGCACGAAGGCATGGACGGTCCGCACAACTTCGGGGTGCATCTGATTACCAACGACCCCAACAACCCTGACTTGACTGTGAATGTATTATCCAACTGGATACCGTAAGCAAAGGGTAGCGGTCACAAAGGGTGCGCGCGCACCTGCCCTGGCAGCGCCAGGGGGGCGCTGGGTTTGACCGTGTGGCTGTAGTAGCCGCACGAACAGGGCTACACACAATCAGGCAGGTTTTCCCTGCCTGATTGTGTGTAGGATTTACGGCTGATAGACCTTCGTCTCAGGCCTGAATGCCGCCCACGAAAACCAGAAGTGATTGATGGATACCACAGGCGCGAGTTGATTTCCTTTTAGTTCGCCCGCAATCGCCGTTCCCAAAATATTCCATTCACTTCCTGTTTGCTCATCAATGATTTTTCCATCGGCGAATTTGAAGGTGAGCGTTCGATCATCCAACATGCGCGAGTAGGCAACCGCCGCGCCGACATCGCGTCCTTCGGGGATAATATTTGTGTCCAATGCGGAGGCGGTTCCCTCCGTCCACACCACGACAATATTTTTGCCGCCGACCGTGTCATTGATCACATTCATTTCACTCAACACATCATACGGATAAGCAACCGCTTCGCCGTTCAAATCAACTGTCAACACGCGCGCCATTGGCGGGAGTTGGTCGGGGGTCGAGCCGTTGAATAGAAACGGCGTTTGATTGATATCGTCATAACCGTAATAGGGATTTTTTCCATAGTCGCGCGGATGCCCTGTATCACGCGAAAGCACTTTGCCATTGGGATACAGGTCCTTGAAGTCCGCCCAGGAAATCATGGACGCGGGATAAAACTCCAATTGCGTGCCTGTGTGTTCGCCCGCAATCGCGTCGCCTGTGGCTTGCTGCCACCAGGTTTCAGTCTGGCGGTCGTACATGATCAGGTTGCTGTAGCGCAGTCTGCCCGTTGTGCCGAAGTCGAAAACTTCTCCGCCGAATGTGCGTTTGAAAGCAATGGCGGTGTTGCATAATGGACAAAACGAAACAACAAGCGGTTCGCCGCCAACTGTATCGTTTACGATTTCATGCCAGATCAAAATTTGGATTGGGTATGCGCGCGCGTCTTCACCGACTTGGACGAAGACGACGGGTTCGCGGTCTTTCAGCCATCCATCCGCTTCTTTCACAGGGATGAATTGGGGCGCGTCAATGGGCGGAATCCCATCTTTGGGTGGACCTCCCGAAAGGATTTCGCTGTATGAAACAGTGTGTTTGCTGAAGTCAGTTTTGAATTCAGACTCGGCTCCGCGTGGGGGAGATTCGGCTGGGAGGTTGGGGAGAGTCGTCGAAACAGAATCAGGCTCGGGGGACGCGGAGCGTGATGCGGGAACAATCGCTTGCGAAGGCGCACAGGCGGCAAGAATCCATCCTGCGGCGAGAATCCATAAAATCCATTTTCTAAACATGGTTGCTCCTTTTTAGGTTAGAGGCATATCCCTTTCTGCGTCTTACCCATTTTCGTAAACGGGTAAGAAAAATGGGACGATTGCTCTCCAAAGTGGGAGGAGCAACCTGACCCATGATAGAGGAAGAAAAAGTAGAGCCGCAAAAAAACTGGTTTCAAGAACACGCGCAAAAATTGATTGCGCTTTTGTTTTGGATACTGCTGATTGCAGGTTATCAATGGTACGCCAATGTCAATCATCTCTCGCCATTGCAGGTTGTTCAGCGCCTGCTGGACTTTATGACCAATGGATTCTGGGGCGTGTTGATTTATGTCATTCTCTATGCGGTTCGCCCATTGATTTTATTTCCCGCAACCTTTTTAAGCGTAGCGGCTGGATTTGTGTTTGGACCGTTTCTCGGCGTGCTGTACACGATCATCGCCAGCAATATCTCTTCGACCATCGCCTATTTCGTCGGACATTTTTTCGGCGAAGGCATGTTGAAAGATGACGGTTCGGACAACCTCGTCCAGCGTTATGCGCGGCGGATGCGCGAGAACAGTTTCGAGACTGTGATGATCATGCGCTTCATATTTTTGCCCTATGACGCGGTGAGTTATCTGGCGGGATTTTTGCGGATCAAATATTTACCGTTCATTCTGGCGACGGCTCTCGGTTCCATCCCAGGCACAATGGCTTTTATCGGATTCGGCGCTTCCATCGAGACCTTTGACGGGGCGCTGCCAAAACTCAATCCAGTGACGCTGGGGTTTTCGTTCGCGATTTTCATCTTGAGTATCGCGTTTTCGCGCGTGTTCAAGAAACGTGAAATCCAGACTTCCGAAGTCTCAGAGACTTCGGAAGTCTTATAAGGACTTTGTCATGACAGAGCATTTTTCCACAATCGTAATTGGGGCGGGTTCAGGCGGCATGACCGTTGCCATCGGCATGGCTGGGCTGGGACGCAAAGTTGCGCTGATCGAAGGGAATCACGTCGGCGGCGATTGCACGAATGTCGGGTGCGTGCCGTCCAAAACACTCATCCATCTGGCGAAGAATTTCAAACAGGGCATGAACCCTGATGAAGTCTTGCAGGAAGTGATTCGCAAGCGCGATGCGTTGCGTGATAAAGAAACGGAAGAAGTTGAACATCTTGATAACTTAACTTTCATTCGCGGCATGGCAAAATTTACCGCGCCAAGAACGTTGAGTGTGACTCATGATGGAGTGTCTCGCGAGATCACTGCCGACAATATCGTCATCGCCACAGGCGCGCGTCCGCGCATGATTGACATCCCTGGCTTGCCCAAAGAGCGCGTACTGACCAACGAAAGCCTGTTCGATTTAACGAACTCGCCCAAACATCTGATCATCGTCGGCGCGGGCGTGATCGCGTTGGAGATGGCGTTTGCGTTTCAAAAACTTGGAACGCAGGTGACGATGTTTGCGCTCGACTCGCGTCCGCTGATGACTGCCATTCCCGAAGCGTCTGAAGCCATTCAGGCTGAACTCGAACGCAAGAGAATCTCCACGCACTACAACGCGTCCGCGCAAAATTTCGATGAGTCCACGCGCACGCTGACGATAAAAAAGGGCGAGCAACTGATCACGCTTCATCATGTGGACAAGGTTTTAGTTGCGATTGGTCGCGTGCGGAATCTAGAGTCACTCGGACTGGATCAGGTACAGGTTAAGGTGGATGCGCGGCTGGGGATTTTGGTCAACTCGTATGGGGAGACCAATATCAAGGGCGTGTACGCCATCGGCGATGTCACTCCTACGTCCGCATTTACACATTCGGCAAATGCTCAGGGACGAAGGGTCGTTCAGCGAATCGCATTTCCATTTTTGCCAATCGCAAAGAAGGAGCCGATTTTTCCGAACGCAACTTTCAGCGACCCCGAAGTGGCGGCGGTTGGATTGACCGAGAAGCAACTCGCCGAATATTGTCACCCTGGAATTATCAAGCGCATCCGCGTGGATTTCAAAACACACACGGATCGCGGCTATACCGATGGCATCGAAAACGGATTCATCATTGTGGACGCGGTTCGACTGACAGGACATATCTTGCAAGCCACGATTGTCGGTGCGCGCGCTTCGGAAATGATTTCGTTTTTTACGCTTGCCATCAGCCAGAAGATTTCGCTGTATAAAATTTATCGGCTGGTGTATCCGTACCCGACATTTTCAAGCGGCATCTTGAAAGTGGCGGATTTCTTCATGCGTGAAACCCTGCCGAATCTTGGAAAAGAGATTGCGGCGTATGTGAAGTATCGTTTTGCGAAGGCGTAACATACCATCCACGAATAAAACCACGAATACTCGAATTAGGGCTCCGTATTCGTTTATTCGTGAAAAATTCGTGGACGGTTTAGGCAAGAACAGTAAAACCACAAACTTCATGAGAATCAAAAAATTTAACCAAAGGAACAATGAAATGAAACGTATTGTATTTTTGCTTGTTGTATTTACCCTTCTGCTGGCGGCTTGCGCTCCCAGCGTAGCAACTTCTCAACCCGCTGCAACCAACCCACTCGTCGCGACTGACGCGCCGACTGTCGTCGCTGGCGCATTCGATATCAACAACTGGGACAGCGTCCTCGCCGCCGCAAAAGGTCAAACCGTCAACTGGTATATCTGGGGCGGCTCGGATAGCATCAACGCCTTCGTGGATAATTTCTACGGCAAGACGTTGAAAGAACGCTACGGCATCACCCTCAACCGCGTTCCGATTGCGGATACCGCTGACGCGGTCAATCAGGTGTTGAGCGAGAAGCAGGCGGGCAAAGACCCTGGCGCAGTGGACATGATCTGGATCAACGGTGAAAACTTCTTCACGTTGAAGCAAGCCAGTTTGCTTTATCCCGATTGGGCGCAGAAAATTCCGAACAGCGCCTTGGTCAATTGGGATAACCCCGCCATCAATCTTGATTTCGGTCATGCCGTGGATAACCTCGAAAGTCCGTGGTCATCGGCGCAATTTCAATTCGTCTATGATTCTGCCCGTATCAAAGCTGATGAACTTCCGCATTCCTACGCTGATCTCAAAACCTGGGCGTGCGCCAATCCTGGTCGCTTCACTTACATCGCTCCCGGACCTGGCGGCTTTCTCGGCACACGTTTCGTCAAGGGCGCGTTGTATGAAATCAGCGGCGGCGCGGAGCAATGGCAGAATTTCGATCAGGCAACTTGGGATCAGTGGTCTCCCGCGTTGTGGAAATATCTCAACGAACTCGAACCCTGTCTCTGGCGCAAGGGCGAGACCTACGCAAAAGATGAAGCCGAATTAAAAAATCTTTTCGCCAACAACGAAGTGGATTTCAGCATCACCAACGACATCACGGGCGCAGGCACGGGCATCGCCGCTGGTTTGCTCCCCGCCACCTCGCGCGCTTTTGTCTTTGACACAAACATGATCGGCGATTTCAACTACGTCGCCATCCCGCTCAACGCGCCCAACAAAGCCGCCGCGCTCGTGCTGGCAAATCTTTTGCTCGACCCTGAATTCCAAGCCGCGCAGATTCTGCCCGAAAACGGATTCGGACTCGGCTACGCCATTGACGTGACTCGTGTGACAGACTCTGCGGCTCTTTCCGCGCTCCAATCTGCTTCCACCAAATTGGGCGACTCTGCCACCCCAGCCTCCGACCTCGCCAACTCCCTCGTCGGTGACTCCGCCGCCGAATACCAAAACCTGATCGAACAGGGTTGGGCGGAGAATGTGTTGCAGAAATAGTAAATAGTAATTGGTAAATGGTAATTCGTCCCTCCAATTACCATTTACCAATTACCGCTCTCCCCCATGCGCTCCCACCCCATCTTCTCCCCCTGGCTTTCCCTCGCCCCAGCATTGACCATCGTTCTCGTCTTGTTGGGCGCGAGCCTTTTGTATGCTGTGGCTGAAAGCGTGGGATATATCAGCGTCATTGGTCAAAGCAAATTCAGCCTCGACGCCTATCGCAACACGCTTGATCTCAATTCGGAGTTTTGGGCATCCCTGGAATTCTCATTATGGATCAGTATTGTTTCGACATTGATTTCGTCCGCCATTGCATTACTGTTGGCGGTCTGGCTTTCCGAACGACGCGGCAACACTGACACGCTCGCGCTTAACTGGAATTTGGCTTTCCCGCATCTGGTCTGGTCGGTGGCGCTATTGTTGTTCCTCTCGCAAAGCGGATTGTTCTCACGCTGGGCGGCTTCGCTCGGTCTGATTTCAACCCCCGCAGAGTTTCCCGTCCTTGTGCGCGACCGTTTCGGCATCGGCATTATTCTCAGTTACATTGGCAAGGAAATTCCCTTTCTCACCATCACCATTCTTTCCGTTCTGCGCTCACAGTCCGTTGGCTATGATGTCGTTGCGGAAAATCTCGGCGCGAGTCGCTGGCAGAGATTACGCTATGTGACCATCCCGCAGGTTATGCCCGCCTTGCTTGCTGGCTCACTCCTTATTTTTGGATTTATTTTCAGCAGTTATGAAGTCCCTGCCTTATTGGGAGTTGGCTACCCGAGAGCATTACCCGTTCTCGCTCTGCGCTTCTTCCTTGACCCTGACCTGCGTGCCCGCTCCGAAGGCATGGTCATCAGCCTGATCATTACCCTGATCGTGATGATCGTGGCGGTGGTAAGTTTGAAAATGAAGGATGAGGGATGAAAGATGAAAGATGAAGGATAAAGGATAAAGGATGAAGCGCATTATCACACCGTTATTCCGTTTCACTTTATATCTCGTGCTTATCGCGCCGCTCCTGCTTTTCGCGGCGTATGCCTTTTCGACGCGCTGGTTCTTCCCCCAACCTTTTCCCGCCGAATGGACAACGACCACATTTCAGCGCGCCATCCACGACTCGCGGACATTATCCAGCATGGCGCAGGGACTGTGGATTGCGCTTCTCGTCAGCGTCCTTTCGCTGATTCTCGCCCTGCCCGCCGCGCGCGTGTTGGGACTGCGAAAATTTCGCGGGCGTCAATTGGCATGGTTATTGCTCTTCCTGCCCACCATTATTCCGCCGCTGGCAATTGGCATGGGACTCAATATTTTATTTCTGCAAATCGGTCTGGCAGGCACAATCGCAGGTGTAATTCTGGCGCACATCATCCCAACCCTGCCTTACACCATCTTCACCTTATCCAGCGCCTTCGCCCGCTTTGACGAAAACTACGAATTTCAGGCGCTGGCATTGGGAGCCAGTCCCTGGCACATCTTTTTCAAAGTGACCTTGCGGATGATGACTCCCAGCCTGGTGGTGGCCACCCTGTTCGCATTCCTGATCTCGTGGAGTCAATATCTTCTCACCCTGCTCATCGGCGGCGGACAAATTATCACCCTGCCCATCCTGCTTTTTTCCGCTGCCTCGGGCGGTAATCCATCCATCATCGCAATGTTGTCGCTGTTATTTGTCGCGCCGCCTGTGTTGGTGGTTGCTTTCACCGCACGGCAGTTAAATCAGCACGGGGAGGAGATACGAGAACAATATTAACCCTCATCCCCAACCCTTCCCCCGAAAGGGGAAGGGAGTCCCCTCTCCCTTTGGGAGAGGGTTAGGGTGAGGGAGCGTTCAAGGTAAACCAATGACAACTGTAAATTTAATGTCACTCAACAAAACCTACCCCAACTCAACCGCTCCTGTGCTGAAGGATTTTTCGCTGTCCATCAATGATGGCGAAATGATCGCGTTGTTGGGTCCGTCTGGTTCGGGAAAATCCACACTGCTGAAACTCATCACAGGCATTGAACGCCCCGACAGCGGCGATATTCAATTTGATGGTTCGTCCATTTTGAACATTGACCCAAACAAGCGCGGCGCGGTGTTGATGTTCCAGAAGTCGTACTTGTTTCCTTTTTTAAATGTGGAAGACAATATTGGCTTTGGACTCAAAGTGCAGGGTGTTTCATCTCAAACGATTCGCGCAGAAGTCAAACGCATGTTGAATTTGATTGGCTTGCCAGGAATCGAGAAACGGAAATCTGGTCAACTTTCTGGTGGAGAGGGTCAACGCGTAGCGTTGGCACGCGCGCTCGTAACCAATCCGAAATTACTTTTGCTGGATGAACCGTTGAGCAGTCTCGACACGGAAGTACGGATGAATTTGCAGGAAGCCATCCGCAACATTCAACGCGAGTTGGGAGTGACGACCATCTTCGTGAGCCACGATCTGGGCGAAGCGATGGCAATGTCTGACCGCATGGCGTTGTTGCTGAACGGCGAGATTGTCGCATTGGATAAGCCTGAGAATCTGTTCCACCGTCCGCGCAGTGTGGCGGCGGCAAAATTTATGGGCGTGTCCACTTTTTTAAATGGCAACCAACTCACAGTTAAGAATGAAGCGTTAAGCGTCCCGAAGGTTTCCAGCGATCAGGCGCGTCTTTTATCCGAACCTTCGGGACGGTATACCAAATTATTTGCGATTCGCCCTGAACATATCCGCGTGCAAAAAGATGGCTGTGAAAATTCCATGCAGGGCGTGGTGAGCGATTGCGTTTTTCGCGGCGAGTATGTGGAATATCAAATCGCAGTGAACGAGATGACCGTGCGCGCGCGAATGCCCATGCCCGCGCCGATGTTCCCGCACGGCGAGCGGGTGTTTGTGAAATTTCCGAGAGAACATTTATTTGAAGTGATATAACACCGTCCCGAAGGTTGAACAGTTCAACAAGGTTTTTCAAGGAAACCTTCGGGACGTTTTATCAAAGGAGAACTATGACAAAAGAAAACCGCAAGAGCCAGAAACAAATTCGGCAGGAAAAAATTCTCGCACAGAAAAACAAACGTCAATGGATTGGATACGGCGTGCTGACGTTGATTTTGATCGCCGCCATTTTTTGGAATTCATCGCGCCCGAAAGCCCAGCCATTGGATGAAACGCGCCTCGCTTCCAACCCGACCATTGGTTCTGATTCTGCGAAAGTGGTCATCACCGAATACGCGGACTTTGGCTGTCCCGCTTGCCGCGCCTGGCACAACTCTGGAATCATGGAGCAGGTGCGAGCGGCGTATGGCGATGATGTTCAATTCGTGTGGAAGGATTTTCCCGTCATCACCGCGCAATCACCGAAGGCGGCGGAGGCTGGTCAGTGCGCTTTCGATCAGGGAAGGTTTTGGGAGTATCACGATGCGCTCTTCGCAAACGCGCCCGCGCTCGGCGTGAGTGATTTGAAAAGTTACGCCGCGCAGATTGGGTTGGATGCAGAGACATTCAATCAATGTTTGGACTCGGGTCAGAACCGCGCAAAGGTGGAGCAAAGCCTGAATGAAGCCCAGCGCGAATACGCATTCCCTGGCACGCCTTCGTTTCTGGTGAATGGCAAGAAGTTGGTGGGTCCGCCGAGTTATGAAACATTGAAATCAACGATTGATGCAATTTTGGCGAGCGGGTAGGCTCTTAGATTCAATGAGGTAAGAACTTGACTTCTGGAACGTTCAGTCCTATAATGGCAATCGTGAACACATTGGGTAGACCCCTCGAATTCGATCCTGATAAAGCAATTGACGCGGCAATCGAAGTATTCTGGTGCAAAGGATATGAAGCCACTTCGATGACTGACTTGTTGGAGGCGATGAACTTATCGAAAAGCAGTCTTTATCAAACCTTCGGGAGCAAGCGGCAATTGTTCAAGCGCTGTTTGAGCCGCTATGTGGATAATCTGTCGGCAGAGATGACCCAAGAATTGGAAAATGCCAGCTCAGGACGAAGTTTTATCGAAGATACCTTTGTGTCTATTGCCAATACCGCGCAACAACCTGAAGGCGCTAAAGGTTGTTTGGTTGGAAATTCAGCCAATGAGTTTGGTCAAAGGGAACCCGCACTCACAGCCCCAGTCACCGATGGTCTGAACCGCTTTGCCAGAGTATTTACGGATGCGGTCGTCAAGGCGCAGGCAGAAGGCAGCATTTCAGCGGACGCCGATCCGCTTGCTTTGGGAAACTACCTGGTCGGCACAATGAATGGACTGAGGATGATGATCAAGGCAGGCGCGGACAAACGCTCTGCAAAAGGAATGGTGACCCTGATTCTAAAAGCGCTCAACTAACATATTTTTTTGGCTACATTATGGACTGATTAGTCCATAAATAACATCATCAATAAACAATTCAAAAGGAGTAATTCATGAATACCACTGCCACCCATCAAGCAAAAACTACCAGCTATGCTTATCGATATGAACATCCGAGGCTCTACCCTTATGTTCTCAACGATATGATAATTTCTAAGAATGGAGCGGGACCTGGGGACAAGGTTGAGGCGTTCGATTTGCCAACGACAGACGGCGGTCACATAAGAAGCGCCGATCTGAAAGCTAAAGGACAACCCGTGCTTCTGGTGTTTGGTTCCCTTACCTGTCCTATCACTGAAGGCGGAGCTGAGGGTTTAAAACAACTCCATGCATTGTACGGTAAGCAAGTGCGCTTCGTGATGATTAAGGTGCGCGAAGCTCATCCAGGAGGAACAGTCGGACAGGCGCAAACATTTGAAGAAAAACGAAACCAGGCAATTGCTCTCAAGAGTCACCACGATTTGCCTTTCGAAGTGGCAATAGATGACATTGACGGAACCTTCCACCGCTCGCTCGACTCGCGTCCCAACAGCGCTTATGTAATTGACCCTTCAGGAACGATCCTTTTTCACGCGCAGTGGGCAAATGAAACTCAAGCAATCGGCGAAGCACTCAAGGTAATTGTTGTTGGAAAGAATCCGACAGAGCCATTCATAAGTCGGACAATGCACTCCATTGCCCAGGCGCTTGGCTATGCAAAATCCGTGCATGATGTTGCTGGTAAGGGCGCACTTCTTGATACCTGGAAGGTTGTTCCACCTCTTGGTATGATGATGTTGCTGACAGATTTCTTCTTCTTCCTACCCCGAAACAAACGCGGTCTCCCTGCGATGCTTTTGACGATGGGCTTGATGACTACCGCGATGGTCAGTATCATCGTTCTCATTGCACGATTTGCATACTAATATCGTTTCAACAAACAAATACTCGCTGTTCCTATTTAGGGACGGCGAGTATTTGTTCTGGGGATTTGATATGTTGCTGATTTTGCGGAATTCTCCACCTCCATCATAGAAGACGATTTGAAGAGTTACCCTGCACAACTTGGGCTGGATGTTGAGAGGTTTAATCAGTATCTGGACTCGGGTCAGAACCGCGCAAAGGTGGAGCAAAGCCTGAACGAAGCCCAGCGCGAATACGCATTCCCTGGCACGCCTTCGTTTTTGGTGAATGGAAAGAAGTTGGTGGGTCCGCCAAGTTTTGAAACTTTGAAGTCCATGATTGATTCGATTCTGGCGGGCGGGGGATGATTGCAGTATTCATCCTTTTATAGCATTGTCAGGAAAAAAGATTGGTTGTATAGTAGGAGCAGGCTGTTGGGGAATCTTCTATAAAAGCCACAATCAGATTCTTACAAAGGAGAGATGACATGGATAATAAAATCATCGAATCAGAAGTGATGCAGGCAGAAGCCAACCTTCTAACTGCTTTGCGAGAAGGCGAGTTATTGAAGGGCGTTTCAATGCACCTTAACTCGCCTGACTATCGGAATATTTGGAACGGTGAAATAAAAACGTATGAGATGCTTGAAGCGCGAATTAAAATGGGGATTGAAAAAGGGCTAAAGAGCATTGACTATAAAGTTCAGAGTCGTAATTTTAGTTTTATCAATGCTGACATTGTATTGGAAACATTGACTGCCACCGAAACAACAACAATGAGAGACGGTAGTTCGGCAACATCAGGGATTACTGCCGTTACAATTTTGTGGCAGAGAATTGACAACAAGTGGCAATTGGGATACTTGCATGCCTCTGAACTTCCCAAAGAGAATTAAAATGTGACGGAAAAATACTAAAACAACTCACCCGTGGGTAGCGGTCTCAAGTGTTGGTGAGAAATTAAAAACGGTTCTGGAAATTGGCGGGGTTTCCAGAACCGTTTATTCGTTTTCTCTTGATAAAGTTGTTTCATGGAAGTAAAAACAGGTAAGATTTTTGGCAGGGTTAATCTCTATTGGGAAGAGCGCCGCGGAGCGTTCGCATTTCACTTTATAGGAGAGAAAACCATGACAACTGCAAGCTATTCCCTGACGAAAGTCAACACCCGCAATCTGTCGCTGGGCGCACTAGGCGGACTGGCGGGAGGTGTGCCATTCGGCATCATGATGGCAATGATGGGTATGATGCCGATGATCGGCATGTTGATTCGAGTGGAAAACGCCACGGTGGGCTGGTTCGTCCACCTGGTTATCAGCGCAGTGGTCGGCGCGCTGTACGGTCACTTCGCCCCCGCTTTCTCACAGACCTGGAAGTCCGCCACGATTGCGGGCGTGGTCTATGGCGTAATCTGGTGGGTTCTGGGCGCGCTGATCCTGATGCCTGCCATGCTTGGCATGACACAGATGATCTTCGTTATAGGTCAAATGCAATGGCTGAGCCTGATGGGTCACATCGTGTACACAGTCATCATGGCGTTGGTATTCAAGGCGCTAATTGACCGTGGCGGATAGGAATGGGATTCAGATAGCATATTACTGGCAACAATATAATGCCCACGGTCACAAATTGCGCCTTTTCAAAAGCGGGAAGGCGCAATTTGTGATCGCACTGGGTATAACTGACATCCCGCAGGTTTCCTGGTAATTCATTGGCAGGATAACCTGCGGGGTATTTATGCTCAATATTTCATACGAAAGCGCAGACTACTTCAAAACCTCTGATTGGGGGAAAAGGTTAATCTCAGGTCTTGACATTCCAGTTGCTGGAAGGTGTAGACTCCAGTCACGTTACAAGGAGTCGTGATGAAAATTCAAGATTTATCGCAATTGACGGGCGTATCCGCCAAGACGATTCGTTACTACGAAGAAATCAGTTTATTGCCCCCGCCTACCCGCACGGAAAATAATTATCGCCAGTATGGCGAGCAGGATGTGGATCGTCTGCGTCTTGTCGCGGGAGCGCGCCGACTCGATCTCTCGTTGGATGACATTCAGGAAATCCTTGCCCTGCGCGACCACCGCGAAGCGCCCTGTCGTGTTTTGTTGGAACGTCTGGAGCAGAAGGCGGATGAAATCGCCGAGCGCATTCGAGCGCTGCAACAAATGGAAAGCGAGTTGCGCGGCTTGCGTACTCTCGGCTTGACATTTCCCGTGGACGATGTGGATGGCAAGAATTGCGTCTGCCACCTTGTGAGCGAACATCTGTAACGCAACATTTATCTCACCCCTGCCAATTTGCAACATGAATGTTGCAGTACAAAAGGAGCAACGCATGTTTAATATATTCAAGGGATTTAATAATCCCCTCAAAACGGGAATCATCGGCTCGCTCGTCGCCGCGTTATGCTGTTTCACCCCCATCCTGGTATTTTTGCTGGGCGCGTTGGGACTGGGCTGGCTGACGGGTTATCTTGATTATGTGCTTTTCCCTGTGCTGTTTATATTTTTAGGATTAACCGCTTATGGTTATTATCGCCAAAAGCAATCCAACCCTGCGCCAAAGTAGTTTTATAAAAAGGAGAAAAAATGTCTGACTCATGCGGTTGTTCAACCGAAGCGGGTAACAGCGTCTGCGAGTTACCCGCGCAGAATTTCGAGCGCAAACCCCGCGTAATAAATGTTTGCCCCGAATGTGGAGAAAAAGGAAAACCCATCGAGGGGCAAACTGTCAAGGCGATGGTTTCTGTCAGCCTGCGGGAATTAAAAGATGCTGAATATCTTTTCTGCAAAACGGGAACCTGTCCCGTTGTGTATTTTTCCGCGGACGGGTTGCAGACTTTTTCAACTAAACAAATCAGAGAAAGAGTGTATCAAAAAGAACCAAACGCCAAAGAAGTGAACGTCTGTTATTGCTTCCGCCACACGCTGGGGGATATTCAAAATTCATCGGCAGACGAACGGAAGGCAATGGTGGCTGATATCAACGCGGGTATTCAGGCGGGACAATGCGCCTGTGATTTGCGAAATCCGCAAGGCTCATGCTGTTTGGGTAATGTGCGTGGTGTGATAAAGCAATTGGAAAAACATTCTGCTGTGGCGGAGTAAAAAGATTATCGTTTTTTGAACCATCGAATCAATCTGGGAGCGAACAGGTATCCAATCAAAACGAGATTCAAGCCAACTTCAAAGTAAACGAATTGGCTGGCATAGTGCGCCGTGTCCCAGTAACTGATTGGGCTGTGAAAACGCGTGTGCCAGTCGAAGGGGAAGAATAGCACAGGTCCGTCGTTGAAGTGGGTGAGGATGTCAATCACAGAGTGAACCATACAACCGAAGACGAAGGACAACCACCAATGTCCGCGCGTCTTTGGTTGATTGAGGTAACGCCAGAGAAAAACGGCGTAGAGGATAAGGGCAGTTGGAGAATGTAAAAAATTGTGACTGGCGATCCACCAGGGATTGTTGAAATATAGGTTGTGGAACTCGTTATTCATCAATCCTGATATAGGCTGGGCGGCTATATAGCGATTGTATAAAATGAATCCCAGCGAAAGAAATGCAAGTGGAATATCTGGCATGACCGAACCCCACAGAAAAGCAGATTTGGCGATGCTGGCTTTCTCGCCATATTTTTTCTCGAGGGCGGCGTTGATGACAAGGTGGGTGGGGAGAGTGTTCATATTTTTTCTCGCGCAACGAGGTGACAGTCACTTTATGCCTTTGATAACTTTCACCAACTCATCCACTGATGGGCGGTCTGACGGATCATGGCTGGGATGGACGAGGCGCAAGACGCCGTTCTTGTCCACGATGAAATCGCCGCCAAGTTGGGATGTGTCGTCGCCGTGCGAGTCGTGGAATTTTTGTCCTTGTAGCCAGCGGGTAAAGTACAGCCAGATCGTGCGTGGGCTTTTTGAGCGTAGTTTCGAGCGTTCGAGACCGTAGGCTTTGTACACGGTACGGTCACGGTCAAGTAAAACGGTAAATGTGCCGCAGACTTCATCCATCCATTGCTGGAGCGCGGGAAGTGTCCCGAAAGAGATGATGAAGACTCGGGTATTGAGTTTGGCAAATTCGTCCTGGCGCGCGCACAACTGTGCGGCATGTTCGCGGCAGGGTATTCAGCCAAGATGACGGAGGAAGACGAGCAGGACGTTTCCGCTTTTGAGGACTTCGCTGAGGGTGATCTGTTCACCGTTAGCGGAGGTCAGGGTGAAGTTGGGGGCGGGGGAGTTTGGTTTCATGGGAAGGGATGAATGAGGAAGGATGAGGGATGAAAAAGTAATCAGTGACCAGTTATCAGTGGGTGGTCAAATGACGTGTTCCGTGTTTACGTGTTTACCTGTCTACGTTTTTACGCGCCCAGATGAGGCGTTGGATGATGGTGATGAAGACAAGGATGGCGAAGATGGAAAATAATGTTGTGATGTGTGTGGGGAATAATAAAAATATTCCATAGGCGATGATGGTTTCAAACCCGCCGATGATGCCTGCGGGCATGACGATGGTGGTTTGGGTGTCGGGGTTATGCGCGGAGCGTTTTTCAAGGATTGCGGCGAGATACATCCATGAGGCGGTGTTGACGTAGAAGGACGCGAGCATTAAGGCTAAGGCGAGGTAACGCTCACTCGAAGGCGAACCAACTGTCAGCGCGATGGGAAGCGAGGCGTAGACGATGTAGTCGGTCAGAATGTCCACGTATCCACCGAAGTCCGATTGCCCATCATGCAGTCGCGCGATCAAGCCGTCGAGTCCATCCAATGTGCGGTTGAGAATCCACAATGCGAATGCCCAAGTATATTGTTGCTTGAGCGCCGCGCAGGTTGCAAGCAAACCAACGACAAGCGCGAGAATGGAAATGTGAATCGGTGAGACGCGGCTCATGCGTTTTGCGAGCGGAGCACCAACGCGATCTTTGAAACGGCGAAGAGATGAGTCAAACATGCCCTCATCCCCTACCCTTCTCCCGAGGGGAGAAGGGAGTCTGCCACGCAAGGCGGGCGCGTGTTTTGCGTTTGCGATTCAACGCACGGATGGAATATTTGAATTGGTCTTCGATGGCTTTCTTCAATAAAGCAAACGCGGATTTTTCGCCAAAGAAATGTTTGCGATATTCGCCGCTGCCCATAAAACCCACGCGGCGATTGAGCAGGTTCAATCTGATTTTGTTATCGGGTAAATGATTCTTACCATTGAGTAAATCCTTGAATGCGGATGACATCCACGGGAATTGAGCGAACAGATTTTTGATTTCGGCAACAGTGCGATCCACGTCCGCTTCATCCTCAGGGTTGACCTGATCCATCAATGCGTCAACTTTTTCCTGAATCTGAAAGAAGAGCGAAAAACCGCCGCCCGCGAGTTTATGCCCTTGCATGAGTTGGATGTATTCATCGCGATTGCTGGCGCGGAAACGATTGGTGACGAGACTTAAATATTCAAGGTACGCGCCGAGAAGCCAGAGCACTTCGTAGACATTCCAAAGTTTGAAGTTGTGCCAGGACTTGAATGAACTTGCCACAATGCGGTCGTGCATGTTAATGTAATCAAGGGTGATCGGTTCAAGCGAGGCAAATGCTTTGGCTGAATAATCACCAGTTTGTTTGGCTTTGATCAGCAAATCGGCAATCAGGAAAATTTGCGCGTGGGTGACATAGAGTCCCTTTGAGTAAAGCGGATCAATGAAACCCGCCGCGTGCGCGAGCAATGCAAAGCGGTCACCGACGATGTGATGCGCGGAATATTGCAGGCGGTCAATCCTCATCCAATCGCGGACGGGTTTTGCGTTTTTGAGTTGCGCTTCCATGTCTGGAAATTGGTGAATGAACTCGCGGAATTCTTCTTCTGGAGTTAAATCATCGCGCTGGGGATACAGGCGCGGGTCAAGTTGCAATCCTACACTGCACAATGGATTTGTGGAGGCAGGGTGATTATTGAAAGGAATGATCCACAGCCAGCCGCCCTTGAAGATATGATGAAGCGTGCCTTGCGAAAGCGGATAGGGGTGTCCGTATTCCTGATGCGGCATGGTCACTTCATTGAAACCAGGCACGTCGATCATGTGCGTAAAAATGGTACGCGAGTGCGACATTAGGTCACGGTGACGCCAGTTGAATTTCTGAGCAAGGATGGATTTCATACCGCCCGCGTCAATGATGTATTCGGCGCGATAGGTCTTGTCTTTGTTGGTAATGATCTCCACGCCATCAGGCTGGACGTTGATATCTTTGATAAATGTATTTTGCAAGATTGTCGCGCCATAGGAGATTGCCACGGAAGTCAGGAAATAATCCGAGTCCTGACGTGTGATGTGAATTTCGTGTCCGTAAGGCATTTTGGGAATGACGGCTTGCAGGGTCTTGCGAACGTCAATATGTTTGCCTGGTGTGTGATGCACAAAACTAAAATGCCGTTTCACCCCGTGCTGTGTACCGATGTAATTATAAAAATTCTCCGAACTATAATAGGCAAGTTCGGGCACATCGTAAAATTCTGCCAGCGCGCGCATGGCTTCGGAAGTTTCGAGGATCATTGATTCGCCGATGGTGAAGCGCGGGTGTTGTCCGCCTTCAAAGACAATGACAGATAAACCCTGGCGAGCCAGAACGCTCGCCAGAGTGGAACCGCCGATACCAGAGCCGATAATGGCGACATCGTATTTCTTTTGTTCGTTTGGCATAATGTTAAGCTACCACTGGGGTCTTTAGTAATCCGTCCATTTTGGATTTGATGACTGAAGCGGCTACAACGCCGACAATGGTATCTTTTACCTGCCCGTCTTTAATGAAGAGCAAAGTGGGGATGCCTTGTACGCCATATTTCATCGCCCACTCGTGGTTTTCATCTGTATTGACTTTGGCTACGGTCACCTTGTCTGCGTATTCTGCCGCGAGATTTTCAAGCACAGGCGCGATCATCCTGCATGGCTGGCACCAGGGCGCCCAAAAATCCACAATCACGGGTGTAGTTGATTTCAATACTGTATTTTCGAAATCATTGTCGTTGATATGTATGGGTTTGTTCATTTTTATGCTCCTATTCTAGTGATTGAATATTTTTTCGCCAGCGCGGATGGAAACTTTCAAACGGTTTTCGGCTGGAGTGATCGGACATGACCATTTTTCGTTGTAGGCGCAGTAAGGGTTGTATGCCAGGTTGAAATCCACAAGGAATTTTCCGTTGGGTAGTTTCTCAGGCTCGAGATAACGTCCTGCGGGGTAGGTCTCTTTGCCTGCCAGGTTATCTACAAATGGCAGGAAATATCCGTTCTGGTTTTTGTAAATGGTGAGTTCAGCGGACTGCCCATCAACCAGAAACTTGAATCTTCCAAAACGTTGATAGGTTTGAGGTTGTCCGCCAGTTGTATCAATCATGATTTGTTCGGATGTTTGCGAAATTTCAACATCAACTTCCAGGCGGAACGCAGTGTTCTCGGGGAAATAGTCGAGTCCTTTGAAGTCACGCTTTTGGGTTGAAGTCAACGGGCTTTGATGATGGCGCGCATAAAAATCATCTTTTTCAGCGCGGAATGTTTTGAGAGTTTGCATATTTTTCTCCTTTTATATCAAAAATAAAGAGAGCAACCTGTGTGTTTTTCTTACCCTGTTTCGATCACAGAATGACCAGTCCCGCTATAAGCCGCTCCCCATTCTCGCGAATGGGATTGTAAGTTCGACGAATAACGATGCGTCAAAAAAGCAAAATAATTCAAGGAAGGATAAGATTATGAACGAACACGCCCTTGCGCTTCAAATGCTTATGCAAAAAGAAATACTCACTCCCAGGGAAGTAAAAGATGGTGTTGTTGCCTGCTTCTTCGACGTTAATCGCAATTTTGTGAAACGCCGCATGGGCGATGTCCCTGCCAAAGAAGTGGATGCGATTTTAGAGCAGTTGATCGCGACTGTTTTCAAGGAGCAACATGTTGATCTTGAAAATCCGTCACTGCCATTATTGAAGAAGGCAGAATTGGTTTTGGAGGAGCAGGCTGGTTTTGAAGCCGAACCCGACCTGCTTGTGATGCACAAAGAAGTGATCCAAACTCTATTCTCGCGCGCCAAATAATTACAACTGCCGAATGAATGGATAATCACATGGACGATCTTCTGACTCGCTACAACTACGATAGCTTCATGCCCGAGAAATTCGAGCCCTGGATGAATTTCGAATCCAGCCCAAAGACAGGCACGATGGCTCATGATTTTGCATTGTGGAATCTCGATGAGACCGAAACGCGCCTGAGTGGAATCTGGTCACAGTATGATTACACCATCGTGGAGTTTGGAAGTTTCACCTGACCATACTGCGGGATGGCGTCGCCATCCATGAATGCGATTGCGGACCGATATGCGGCGCATAATATCGGTTCAATCTTTCTCTATACCCACGAAGCGCACCCTGGCGAAAATTATCCACACCTGACTTCGATGGAGCAGAAGTTCCGCCACGCGTATGACCTGCGGGATGTGCTTGGCGTAACTCGCCCGATTCTGGTGGATGCGCTCGATGGGGCTTGTCACGAAAATGCAATTCAATACTTCGCCCAAATTCCACAACGGCGAAAAGCGGGTGAGCGGCTCGCGCCCTTTCATGTGGAACGGCTGGATTACCGCAACCAGGAACGCGAGCAGTTTTATAGAGCGCTGGAGCGCAACGGTCCCAAGGCAGTTGAAGAATTTAGAAAAGCCTTTCCTACGGGCTGATTTTTTTCTCGCGGTAGCGCACAACTCGATATAAGGCAATGCTGACCGCGAACATCGCCGCCGATATAACTAGCGCAAGCGGGTCGAGCGTTACGCTTTGAGATGCAAAATCGCCCTTGATGGACGCGCCCAACATGCCAAATGAAATCGTGCCAGGGATACTGCCCAAAACCGTCGCCAGCATAAACCAGCCCAGGTCAATGTGCAGAAAGCCTGAAAAATAACTGACCAGGTCATACGGTAAAAAGAGAAAACGCAGAATCAGGGTGGTTTGAAAACCATCTTTACGCAGGCGGTTGGCATATTTCCCAACCAGATTATCATCATTGATATTTTGTAAAAAACTGCCGCCAAAAAATCGTCCGATAAAATAAGCGATCATCGAAGACAGGTTGCTGGCAAC
>JACRLB010000022.1 GCA_016235445.1 Chloroflexota bacterium
CACGCTCTCCGGGGGGAGAGCGACTTAATATCGTGGCCGCTAATGTGTATTGGCGTTGATGTTTCAATCCACGCTCTCCGGGGGGAGAGCGACCATAGCGTTGGAATATGCCCGCCAGTCGTTTGCCGTTTCAATCCACGCTCTCCGGGGGGAGAGCGACCAAAATATTATCGTGGTACAGACACCAACTTCTTGTTTCAATCCACGCTCTCCGGGGGGAGAGCGACGTTCAATGGCGCGGAAGGTTCGGAGTACAGAGACCGTTTCAATCCACGCTCTCCGGGGGGAGAGCGACATAATGTCACTGTCCGCAATAATACCGTATACGAGTTTCAATCCACGCTCTCCGGGGGGAGAGCGACTATCAACGCGGAGAACAAAGGCGCGATACCAATTGTTTCAATCCACGCTCTCCGGGGGGAGAGCGACAAGTTGGTCGTGGCGTCGCCGTCATTCAACGCCTGTTTCAATCCACGCTCTCCGGGGGGAGAGCGACCTGCCAGCCGTGAAAACACACTAACCCAACCGCTGTTTCAATCCACGCTCTCCGGGGGGAGAGCGACCTAGGAAATGAGTTGTCAGACGAATCGCTGTATTTGTTTCAATCCACGCTCTCCGGGGGGAGAGCGACCGCAACATCTGGGTAAAAAAATATCATTACCGCCAGATATTGGTCTTACATTCCATATTCTATTTGTTAATCATCCAAAACACAAATGCTTTCGGCGATATTCGGTTGTTAAGGTGCAAATTTCCTTGCGAACCTGACCGTGAGTTTATGCGCGCTTTGGGTTCGCAATGGCTCTTCGACTACGGTCTCAACTTGCATTCAACCTTCGCTCAGCGCGAAAGAGATTAAGTAATAATTGTTCCCTCCAAATCAATGCTGGGCTTGGCGCCGATGTGTTCGATGCGGCTTTTCCAGTTATCGCCGAGGTAATAATATCTAAGCGAATCTACTTCGGGGTCGATGATCTTGAGCAGTTTGTTTTGCAGTTCCTTGAGTTGCGCGGGATCAATGAGACACTCAAAGACGGAGTTCTGCACGCGTTGACCGTAGTCCTGGCATTTTTTGGAGACTCTGCGCAGGCGCGATTTACCGTTTTCTGTTTCGGTGCTGACGTCATAGGTGATTAAGACCATCATAACAATTTTCCTGTATAGACCCTAAAGGTTTTCAAAACCTTTAGAGTCTTGCTATCAATTCCAAAAGAAGGGCGGATACGCGTCGAGATCGCCGCGCAGGTGACGAGCGAGGAGCATGGCTTGGACATGGGGAAGCAGTCCAAACGGAATCTTCTCTTTGAGATACGGGTGGATGAGTTCCTCTTTCTTTCTCTCCTGCCACGCAACCAGCACAACTTTGCGTGTGTCATCGTCCATGAGCACGCCACCACTTTCTTTTTGCGTGAAACCTTTGCCTGCAATTTGTTTGCGATTCACCAGCGACAATGCCAGCCGATCCACAAGCACAGGACGCAATTCTTCCATGAGATCGAGGGCAAGCGAAGGACGCCCGGGTCTGTCTCGGTGCAGGAATCCTACAAAGGGGTCAAGACCAACTGTCTCCAGGGCTGAGGCGGTTTCATTCGTCAGGAGCGTGTAAAGGAACGAGAGCAATGCATTCATGTTATCCAAAGGCGGACGGCGTGAACGTTCCTTGAAAAAGAAATCATCTCGTTGTTGCAGGATCAATTGATCGAACACGCCAAAATAAATCTTCGCCGCGCTGCCTTCAAACCCCATCAAGTCGCCCGTGGATTTGCAAAGTGGAATCGTCTTGAGCGTTTCCTTCATAAAGGAAGATGCGCCTGTAATAGATTCGACGTTCACCAGCATGGAGTGATCGCGGATGGCACGCTCCAGAACTTTTCTGCCGTTGAAGATTTTTCCCAACAAAAAAGATTGAGCGATGGGAATGCTCTGCGCCTCTTTTTCCGACACCTCAAACTGCTTCTTCCGCAAAAGGACATTTCCCTTCACCTTGCCAGTGACCCGCGCTTGAAAGCGCCCGTTGGGAGTGAGAAAGCACAGCCCAATATTTCGTTCGGCACAAGCACCCATCAACGCGGGACTCGCTCCCTGCCATGTGAAGCAGACGATGTTTTCAAGGTTGTGCAAAGGCAGGCGTGTTGATGAATTCTCGTCTTTTTTGACAACGATATTTTCGCCATCAAGGGAGAGGAAGGCTTCGGGAGTGGTGATGTAGAGGACGTTTCCAAGATGTTTCATAAAATCTCACATGAAACCTGTCAGGTTTGCTCTATATTTTGGTTGATGTATTTCGAAGCGGCGATGACTTTTTCCTGCAAGACTGGCAGACATATATCCGCCAGCGAACAAGAGCGGCAGGCTTTGGAGGTTTTGACCTTTGGGGTGTAGCCTCGGCTGAAATAGTTGTGCATTTCATCTGCCATGTCTTTGACGAGAGTTCGCAGGTCGGCGGTGAATTCAATTTCCACGCGGTGACGGGTTTCGCCGTAAAACAAATATCCGCGCGGAATATTCATCGAAAGCATTTCTTCGAGGCATATTGCCTGGGCGCATAACTGCGTTTCGTCGCTATGATCGCGCTTTTCCTTGCCGCGCTTGTATTCAATCGGTGCGGCGAGATATAGGCCATCTTTATTTGGCAGTTTGACTCCATCACCCTCACCCTGCCCTCTCCCAGCGGGAGAGGGTAAAAACTCCACCACGTCACACACGCCCACCAATCCCAGCCGATACGAAGCGACAGGCACAGAACGCGCAGTGATGACCCCATTCCTCGTTTCGGTGAAGAAGGGATCATCGGCGCGCTTGTGCATGATCCTGCCCTCGGCAGTGAGCGCGTTTTCCTGCCATTGTCTTTCAATATGGATCAGCGCCCACTGCCTGCGGCAAAATAGAAAATGCTGTATGCCTGAGAGGGGAAGCAGGTCGTCCTGGGTGTATTCGGAGGTCATGATATTTGGCAACCCAGGTGACAGTCACTTTAAAAGTGACTGTCACCTTGTTAATTTTCTACTCGCCGTCAATTTCCTCACAATTCAGGCCATCCAATCCGCCCAAAGTGATTTTGTAATCATCAATGCTCTTGGGTTGTTCAGTGGTCGCTTCCACTTTCAGCAGGCGATGAACTTTGGCGGAAGAATATTGTCCATTCTTGCTGTTATGTTCCCACCAGTAAACCTTGTAAACTTCCATGCTTCCTTCGGGGCGGGCAGATGAAGCGTCATTGCGGAATAGAGTCTTGATTGCTTCCTTGATGGCTTCGGCGTCTTTATCGGAAAAGCCTGTCTTTTCTGCAAGTTGCGGATTCATACTTCCATAGAAAACATAAACGCCATGATCTACACGATGTTTCATGCCCATTGTGTCGGAACCACGCTTTGAGCCATCACCTTCGCCACTCACGCTTTTGGTGATTTGCGTGCTTGAAATTCGGTCAAGCACGGGGGCAACCGAAAAGGCGGGGTGAATGGAAACGGGTCCGCGAATACCGATTGAGACGCCCGATTCCTCACCGCCTTTGAATGCAAACACCTGTCCAAATGAGCGGACATCAATCCATTCCTTGCAGGCTGATTCCCGATATTTTGATTCGTCTTTCAAGTCAGATTTCTTGATTGTGCCTTCTGCGCGGTTGCGGAGACTGCGGTAATCGTCAACGCGATTATCGTCAGATTGAACGAAAATGGATTGCCCTTCCTGCATGAGACGATTCCGAATCTTGCGCTTGATGGAAACATCGGAAAGTTCGCCAAGACCATCGAAATTCACGCGCGGACGGTTGCCATTCAGCGGGTCGCCGTTGGGATTGGCGTTGTTGACGGAAACGATTACTGCAAAATCAATTTTGTTTTTGAGAGTGGACATGGTTTATTCTCCTTGTTTTAGTTGTTGTTTGAGGTTTCGGTAGATTCACTTGAATCGTCTAAATCTTCTGTACGGCTATTACGGAGAAATTCCCGCTGGCAATGATAGCCCAACAAGAATTCGCCGCTGAGTCTTTTGTCGCTGGTAAAGTCGCCATTCTCGAAGGCGGCAACGACATCATCAATCAGACGTTGGCGTTTTTTGGATTTCCCTCCGAGCCTTGCCTTGTACGGCGTAAGAGCCAGTTCAATTGTCCGCCAGGTGCTGTATGGATGTTCAGAGAACCTTTGCATTAATCGAGCGGCGTTGGTCGGGCGGTCTTCGCCTGCCTTGTTTAATGCCCATTCTTCAAGGCTTTCCGCAAGGGCAAGCAACCTTCCATAGAGGTAATCTCTGGTCTTTCTGTTCGGGTCAAGTGTCATTTCGTAATTCTCCTTTCGGTTATGTTTTTTGAATAAGGCACAAGCAATTGTTAAAACTTTATTCCATTGCCAACCTTCCAAGCCAACCCTATTGGAGGCGCGCCTTACGGCTGACTCAACCAAGTCTCTTGGAATGGGCTGCCCGTCAACAATACAGGGAAGGATTCTTTGCACGGTTGTTTTGCGAAGTTTGCCGTCAACTTCAAATTTGCCGTCCCTATTCGTTCCATATGCGGCTTCGGTAATATCGCTTGGGGATGGCGCTCCAACAAACGGAATAAATTTGGGTTTTGACTTTCCAGTTCTTTCGTCTTGAACCGTGATTGACCTGTAAGAGTGAAGCCACGCGCAGGAAGTGTGCCAATCATCAATTCGTTGTAGAAAATCAGAGCCTGTCAGTTCGCGGTAATAGGTGATGGACAAACGCCCTGGAGAAGCGGAGTCAAGACCCATCACGACAATATCTGTTGTATTGCTAATTTCCTTTCCATATCCCGCGATTTTCTTTTTGAGTTTTATGGCGACATCTTGCGCGGTGAATGCTCTTGGCGCTTGATCGCTTACCAAATCATCTGCGCCGAGTATCGAAAAAGTATCATCCGTAGGACTTGGGATACTTGCGCCCGAAGTTGCCCATGCGACAATCGCCAAGTCATCTTTCCTGTATCCTTGACGGCTGATAAGCCAGCGAAGCGCAAAATGAGCCTTTTGTGTAGTCTCAAAACCTACACTCGCTACTTGTTCTGAGTCAGTGAAGCGTCCGCGAAAAGTGAAGCCTGACATGTCATTTGATGAAATCAGTTTAGCCTTATCGCCATCGTTCCGCAATTTGGCTGGATGTTGGTCGGCAGAAAAAACTTCCTCACCTGTGGCATAGCAGAAGGCTTTTGATTCTTTGGTTGACGAATAGTGTTTAACCCAACTTTTAAGGATTTCTTGGTCACTCCAAACCGCAGATTGAGGGTCATTCGGAATTTCAACCTTCCAGCGCACAAATGCGTCTGCCTGCCAGTTAGTAACTTTTTTGGTCTTTGGGTCAATCTTTCCAGGAAGTAGGTCAAAAATATCTAACCCTGCTTTCTTATCTTTTTCGCCACTTCTTTGTTTTAAGAGTTTTTTATTCTTGTCGTCTACCAAAATACCGTTTTCAATCAAATCTGAAATAACACTTCCGCGCTCTATGTATTTGCAAATTAGTTGAACCTTTTTGTTTTTTTCGCTTTCTGCCCAATTCGACAATTGTACGAAGTAGGACTCGTAATAAGAGTCCTTGTCGCCTCCGTAATGTTTGTAATCTTTTGCGACATATTGCAGTTTGTCGCAAAGCGGATGCGCCGCTTCTCCGCTTGTTCTACCGCCTGAACTTTCTGTGCATGGAATGATAGTTCGAGCCTCTTCTTTGGGTACAACTCTAGCGCGTCTAATTTGCCCATGCCCATCAAGGGTAATTTCTATTTGCGCTTTTTGGGTTGTGTGACAAATAGGCAGAAGTGGAACTTCATTATCATCAGTTCCCGCGCCAATCATGGATTGAGAATTATTGTAGGTCTCGTACAATTTTTGAATCCAACTCATCCTACACACTCCCTTCCGAATAGCCTTCAAGCAAGCCTGCTTCTTCCGTGCCGCTTGTCTGCAATTGGGTGGCTGGCATTTGCCTGACGAGTTTTCTCTTGGTACATTTTTCAGGTTGAACAAATTCAATCACGCCTTTAACCATGTTGGGCTGCCAAAAGCGGGCGTGGAATTCGTTCTTTCCAAATTCATCGGGATAATCAAAGCCATGAAACATCAAACCGAAGGGGATTTCAGCGTAGGAGTCATAAAACCCTTCGCCAGAGTTGAACTTGCAAGGCTCGACATATCCCTGACATTCCCGCGTGCCAAGAAAAACATCCCGCCTGCCGCCACGCTCGATCATGCGTTTGGCGACAAAGTAATGCTTGTTTTCGTTCCTGTCTTTTTCCAAATCTGTGCGATGGGGATTCCATTCAAAATGCGCCTGAACCTGATACTCCACATCGGAAAGATAGGTGTAAATTGACAGGTCGTTCCCACCGCTGTATTTGATGGGTTTTGCGCTTCGGGTTTGGGTTTTGATTTGTTTCATCACCCGCGCCTTGTCAATCACCCAAACAATGGTCGGCTTCCAGTACACCGAACTCAGAATCCCTTTCAGGGCTTCGTAAGTTGGAATCTGGTATGAGAACTTTTCCCCGCCAATTTTCGTCAGCGGGTCGGTGAACAGGGCATATTTGCCCGTTACCTTGAACTCCACGATATTTTCCATCATGCCTCCTTTACACGATTAGGTCTTCCATGCCGTTGACTGGGTTATCGCTCCAGCCAAACTTTTCACTGTAATACTGTTTATCAAGGTAGAAAATACCCGCTCCTTTCTGCACTTCCCGAATGGCGTTGCTATCCGCTAGTTTTCTGAATTCATGCGGGAATAAATTCACTGAAAATCTCTGCGCTTTTTTGATTAATTTATATCGCTTTTCAACTTCATCCACACCGCAAAGTTCGGTAATGATTTCATTGCCTTCTTTTCCGTATGGGACAATAACGCCCTGCGTCAAAGAGTCTATCACTCGGAACGCTTTTGCGGCGGTTTGAAATGACTGCCTGAAGGTAAGCACAGTAGCGTCTTTTGTAACTCTCTGGCGTTCTTCCATTGAACTTTCATTTGTCGAAAGTAAAGTGAATAAATCATCCGCTCTGCCTATAGGGGAATCCGCGTTCACTGGATAATTCATTTCACCTTGTCTTTCGTAGAAATAATGCTTGTAATACGATTCCATTGCGTTCAAACCAATTCTGTCATTTCCAAAAGAATCGGGGTTGTCGTTGAAGTCATCCAAAATGGTCTGCGCCTTTTCTCTGCCGACTTTGATGTCTTTCAACCTATCAAGATTTTCTTCGGCTGGATTCACAACCCAAACATTACCGCCGCCTTTTCTAATGCCGTTTCGATTACAACGCCCAGCGGCTTGGGCAATGGAATCCATACCCGCGAGGTGACGAATGACCGCGCCAAAATCAATATCCACGCCCGCTTCAATCAATTGCGTGCTGACACAAATCACAGGTTTTGCCATTTTAGATTTCAGTTTCCCTTTGATTTTGTTCAACAAATTCAGACGATGAGCGGGACACATATTCGTGCTGAGGTGATACAGATGAATACATGGAATTCCCATTTCGGCAATGGCTTGATACAGAGAATAGGCGGATTTCTTTGTGTTGGCAACAATTAAAACGCTTCCTTTTTCTCGCAATTCTTGAACCGCCAATTCCGCTGTTTCTTTGTCGCTCCATCCGCCAACTTTTCTGCGGTCAAAGACTTCAACCCGCTTAAGTTGTTGGAAGAGTTCCTTTTCGTAAGGGATGATTTTTTGCTCTGGCTTAATATTCAATGCTCGTTGAATCGGCTCAACCTTATCAAGCAATGGCTGTGTAGCAGTGCAAAGAACAACCGTTGCCCCGCAAGATTGAACAAGAAAGCGAATTGCAAGATTAAACATGTGAACTGTGCGAATCGGGATTGTTTGTATATCATCGAAGATAATGACGGAATTCGCCAGTTGGTGCATTCGCCTTGCGCCGCGTGTTCCCGAACCAAACAACGCCTCCAAAAATTGAACTTGGGTCGTAAATACAATGGGTGCATCCCAATTTTCCGCCAGAAGATTTTGACGGCGAGTTTCCTCGTCAGGCGTGAGGTTAGAATGATGTTCCAAAACTACTTTGTTCAAGTAATTCCCATTTTTGTCTTTATCTTCCAACACCTTCCGCGCTTCATCCGCATTTTGGTCAATAATGGATGTGTAGGGAATAACATAAAAGACTCTATCCATTGAATGCTCTTTGGCATGATTTAACGCAAAGCGCAGGCTTGCAAATGTTTTTCCTCCGCCAGTTGGGACAGTTAATTGATAAATCCCTTTTGGTTTTAACGAAAACTCCAGACACGATTGAGAAACCCGACTGCGTATTTCATCCACTTCGTTTCTGTTGGGCTTCTTTTCAAATTCATCCATTTTGACGTTCAAACGCTCGATGAGGCTTTCCCATGTTGAGTAGATGTTGTTATTTCTCAACCGCGCATTGCCAGGAAATTCAAAGTCGGCAGTGTTTAGTCGATCAGCGTCCAACAAGCAACTAAACAGATAACGAATCAAAAGACCATATTTGAACCAAAGAGTTTGTTGTGATTCGTTTTCCTCTTTGACAGACTTTAACTTTTCCAACACTTCGCGGATTAGCAAATCATCCGCAAGCAATTCCTCTATCGCCGTTCTTTCATATTCAGCAAGGTTGGAAAATGCCTCATTGACGTGAGAACTTGCCTCCGCTTTTTCCATGCGTCTTGTGAAATTATCTTCACCGCTTGGCGAAAGGCAATCAATCAAGCCTGAATGATGGGAAGCAATGGCAAGAGATAAAACCTGTGCCACTATTCGCCCTTCACTGCCTTTGCTCCATAAGCGGTTGTAGATAATTTGCGCTCCCGCTGTGCTGTGGTCAATTTTTCCCTTCATGGCAACATGGTCAACATAATTGTGATCTGAATCGGGATTCAATATTCCTTCGCCAGAAAGGAGGTAGTTTTGGAATGCTTCACTTGCTTTTCCTAAATCGTGCAGCAAGCCAAGAATTTCACCGCTTTTAGACAGTCCGATTTTGTTGGCAAAGTTTTTCGCAAGTTCTGACGCTTCTGTAAGATGTGCCCACAGATATTGCGGCTCTTTGTGGTCTTTGTCTTTTTCTCGAAAGTGCGCAAATAATTGTTTTTTCACTTCCATCACCTTATACAACTCCGCCAGCCCTTGCGCCTCGCGGATAAGAGAATCACGCAATGCTTTCGGCTCGATGACTTCCACGTCCGCACCCCAGCCGCGTACCCAGGGGAGTAGATCAAGCGTGTCGGTCACCTGCACTTCCCATAACAGCGAGCCTGGCTTTTCAGGGTCTTCGCGGGTTTGTTGAGAGGGATGCCAGCGTGTTTCCAGCACACGAGGCTTCACTTTGCTATTGAAGCGCAAGAGGACCCGCGTTGTTTCATCCCCTGCAATGATGCTCCACGCATTGCGCAGAATCTCAAGCCCTGCAAAATCTGGCGGGATGGAGTAATCATCTTTGACCATGTGCGCGGATTCGATTCGCTCCAATTTGTATGCGCGCTGGGCATTGACGATGGAGCTATGTCCGATCAGGTAGGTTGAAAACCCGATGGGCGAAGGTTCCAGTAGATAAGTTGAGAATACAGTTTGAAAGGGCTTCGTAAAACTGAGAGGGTGATAAGTGATTTCCACTTTTTTGCGATAGATATATCCCCGCACAATTTCCCGAAAGATCGGCTGATAATTCTCCTGCACAGGGCGCAGTGCCAATTCCCGCGCGGCCTGTTCGATTTCATCACCCACGCCTGCGTCCGCTTTGAGGACACTCGCCAGTTTCAATAGGGCGGTCTCGGCTGGTTCATTGCGCTTGTCCTGTTGTTTGACGAGCAGGCGCGCGCCGAGATATAAAGTCACTGCCTCCTCAGGCGACAAATCAAAAGAGCGCAGGCGCGACTCTCGAAGGATCAACGGAAACCAATAAATTCCATCTTTGAACGCTTTTCCCTGCTCTTCGAGTTCCCGAAGATAATTATTGGCAGTGCGTCTTTCGAGATTTACCTCGTCAGCAATCTCTGCTTCGGTCAACCCACGCTGGTTCCGCGAGAGGATTAAGTAAATTCGATCCAGTCTGTCTTTTTTTGTTGCATCGTCAATCCGTGCCATATACTTCTCCTATCCATATTCTAGAGTCCAGTTGGAAAATTACAAAGACTGAATTTGAATGTCATTTCGAGAACCAGGATCGTCCCTCACGGTCTGCCTTGTCTGCCTTCTTTAGTTTTCGTAGATAGTTATTTACAGTGCGCCTTTGCCAGCCCAATTCCTGCGAGATTTCCGACTCCCGAACGCCAAATCGAAGTCGTTTGAGCAGGCGGTATAACTTGTTTTCCTTTTCTTCCCGTTCACCTTTTTGTAACTTTGCCATCGTTTATCTCCTGAAAGGTTTTTTGTTACTTTCAGGATAAAGATGGCTTGGAAATTATTCTTCCAGATTTTGAAATTGAATGATTTGATTTTCCTCCAACATACCTGTTTCCTTCGAGAGCAGGAAACGAACTCGTCACTTCACTATGATTGATTCCCAGAATGCAGAACAAAAACCCCCGCCTGCTTTTCTGGATACTCCTTTATTTTACGATAGATTTACTCCGCGTGTCCATTTTGTCACGCGATTTTTCATCTGCACAACCTACTCAAATCGCCTGCATGATTTTTTAAATCATCCTCACGGTTTCAATGATTCGTCTGCATGATTTAACTGACCCTAACCCATTCGGGTACGAAGTCGACTACGAGGAGAGACACCGTCCTCCCGAAGGAAATCGGGATGATATGAGCGAAGCAACGAGCACCCGAACAACACTCTTTTCGTATAGAGAGCGTTTTTTAAGTCTTTACCTTTGATACCCTTACACTCTTAAAAATTGGACGCAGATGAACGCTGAAAACGCTGATTCTTCCTTGTTTTTGTATTGGTCAGATAACGGTTGAACAAAAAACTTTCACCACTGAGACACTGAGCCACGGAGTTTCTCCCTTATTTTTCTCAGTGGCTTCGTGCCTCCGTGGTTCAAAAAATGTTCAACCGATTGCTGGCTATTACAATTCTTCCTTGTTTTTCAGACAAATGCTCTTAAAAATCTGCGCTCGTCTGCGTTTTTCAGCGTCCCGAACCGAAGTGTAAGGGTATCAGTCTTTACCTCTTTTTTTATACACGGATTTACCCTACGGGCACGATATCACGGAAAACACGGAAAAGGGCGGTTTTTTTCGCGAACTTCAGTGTTATCCGTGCCCCAAAAAAGAAAGACGAGAAACCAAAGTGCATTGCGGCTTCTCGTCTTTTTACAACACAGCTTTTCAGCCTTGGATTAAATTAACTTGCAGTCTCCTTCTGGAACTCAATGATTGCCAGCATTTGCTTAAAGCGCTTGCCAGGGGTGAAGATCACGCGGGTATCGGTGATGTTGCGGGCAGTCACATCGTCGGCTCTTTCTGCGCCTTCACTCGAAATGCTGACGCGAAAGGTGCCAAAATCTCCCAGTTCCACGATTTTGCCATCGGCTAACTTTTCAGGAACCACGGTCAGGAACGCCTCGATCACAGCGGCTGTATCCGCACTGCTGATGGTGGATATGCTATTGATGCTTTTTGCAATGGCGTTGGTGTCGGCGCGCCCGTCACTTTTCGTCGTTGCATAATACTTGGGCGCCGCATTGATATCACGCGGGTCTTTCTTGGGGGTAACAGTGAACTTTACAGGCATGAGAATATGTCTCCTTGTGAGGTTGATTTGGAAAACGATTCCGTGTCATGCTCCATGGCTGCAAAGCACAGTCTCGTGAATTCCCTCTGGGACGAAGAACTACTTGCTTGCAAGTGGTATGGGGTTTCCCCTTGCTTCTGGAAATTGTATGGACGAGCGCTGGTTAGGTCAAGCCTATTGCGTTTTCAATTTTGAAAGGCAGAGTCGTTGCTTTCCCTAACAACCTCCGAGTTTTTTTAGAACTCGGAGGTCTTTTACTTTTCACTGATTACTTCTCGCTTTTTATTTCTCACTTTTTACTTCTCACTCCCATCAATCCGCCGCCTCACTCAGCGCTTCTTCCTTCTCACTTTCCTCTTCCGCCACTCCATACGCCACCTCCAACTGATGACGGAACTGCTGGGTGTACAGGCGGTAGTAGTGTCCGCGCAATTTCAACAACTCGGCGTGTGTGCCGCCCTCGGCGATCTTTCCGTTTTCGATTACTAAAATTCTATTCGCGCGGCGGATGGTGGAGAGGCGATGCGCGATCACGAAGGAGGTGCGTCCCTTCATTAGGGCGTCCATACCGCGCTGGATGAGCGACTCGGTCAACGTGTCCACCGACGAAGTGGCTTCGTCCATGATGAACAGCTCAGGCTTGGCCAGCACCGCGCGCGCGAGGCTGATCAACTGCTTTTGCCCAACCGATAAAAGATTTCCGCTTTCGCCCACGTTCTGCTCGTAGCCCCGCCCTTGGGCGTCCAGCGTCACGATGAAATCATGCGCGCCCGCGATTCTTGCGGCTTCCTCCACTTCGGCGTCGCTCGCTTCCAACCGCCCGTAGCGGATGTTGTCCCGCACTGTGCCTGAGAACAGATGCGGAGTCTGCAACACGATGCCGATCTTGTTGTGGATGGTCTCGAGCTTGTAGTCCATGTAGTCCATGCCGTTGATGCGGATCACGCCTTTGCTCGGCTCGTAAAAGCGGCAGAGTAGATTCACTATCGTGCTTTTGCCACCCCCTGTCGGCCCGACAAGAGCGATCATCTCGCCAGGATTCACCGTCAGCGTGAAATCTGTCAAAACGGATTTGCGATCCTCGTAGAAAAAATCCACGTGATCGAATTCGATTTCGCCGAGCAGAGTCTTCGCCTCGACAGCCTCGCTTCTATTATGGACTTCGGGCGGGGTGTCTACCAGCTTGAAAATTCGCTCCGCTGACGCAATGCTGTGCTGCATTTCGGCATAGACGCGCGCAAGGTCTTGAATGGGCCACATCATGAAGGTGAGATACGAAACGAAAGCCTGAATGCCGCCGATGGTCATCAGCCCAACGGTGACTTGATTGCCGCCATACCCCACGATGACGCCCAGCGCCAGCGCGGCAATGATCTGCACGGTGGGCAGAAAGAGCGCCGAGAGCCAGGCCGCGCGATAGGATGCGGTGTACATCTTGGTCGTGAGACCTTGAAACTCCTGTGTGTTGGCGTCTTCGCGTCCGAGAGCCTTGGTCACGCGCACGCCTTGAAAGCTCTCGTTGAATGCGCCCGTGATCTTGCTGTTGGCGCGGCGCGAAACGCGGAACTCTGCCAAAATTTTCTTGCGGAATTCAATCGCCACATAGGCCATGATCGGGATGATGGTGAAGACGATCAACGCCAGCCGCCAGTTGATGATGGCCATGAAGATCGTGGACGAGATGATATTCATCACCGCCCAGGTCGTATCCACGATGCCCCAGGTCAGCAGGTCAGAGACGCGGCCTGTGTCTGAGGTGACGCGCGCGATGAGACGTCCCACCGCGTTTTGGGCATAGTACGAAAGCGACAAGTCTTGCAGATGATTGAAGAGCGCCTTGCGCAAGTCATATTGAATGCGCTCGCCCAGCACACCCGCGAGATAAATAAATATGAACACCGCCGCCGCCTGCACGAGGATGAGGCCGCCATAAATGGTTGCCAAAAACATCAGGCGGTCTTTGTCACCGAGCGCAATGCCCTCATCAATGAATTGCTTGTTGACGTAGGTAAAGTAGGCGTCCAGCCCAGAGACAATGGCAATCGTGAGCAAAAATCCCACAACCCATTGCCAGTGGGGGAGCAGCAACCCGCCAATGCGTTTCAGCACGGGGGCGGTGAGTTGGGATGTAAATTCTTCTTCTTCGAGTTCGAGGAGTTCTTCAGACATAGGTTATTCTCCAGGTGGGAAAAGGATGAATTATGAAGGATGAAGGATGAAGAAAACCAAAAAGTTCAACTTCTTCTCACGTGAACATTCATCCTTCACACCTGCACTGGCGTGCGGCGCAAGTGTCCTTTTGCCTTCATCCTTGCTCTTATATTCTTCCCATTCTTTTCTTGATTTTAGTAACAATGGTTGTAAAGATGGCAAGCAGTTCGTTTGTTTCCTTTCGGAGCGGGTCTGCTTTTTGCGTAGGAATGATGCCTGCCTTGACGAGCAATTCCAGCCAGTAATCGGTTTCGTCCAACTCTTGCAAAGCGGTTTCAAATTTATTGACGATATCGGCATCAGATTTTGCGCGATGCCCTTCACGGTAATGAGCGCCAATGGAAGTGCCCGAGCGCAAAACCTGCTTCCCAAGCACCTGCGCCTCGGTTGTCTTTGGCAGACTCACATAAAGTTTCACAATTCGCAGCGCAAAGTCAGCAGTTCGCGTTCGTAAATCTACTGGGGTTTCGTTTTCCATTTTTCACCTTTTCCTTTTCGCTCTTGATTTCGCTCCTGATCTTCATTCATCCTTCAGCCTTCAGCCTTCATCATTCATCCTTATTTCTCTTTCCAATTCCGTATCGATCTTCGTCTGGATATCGTAAATTCTGCGATACATGCCATTCGTATCTTTCAACAGATCATCATGCGTTCCCATCTGCACAACCTCACCTTTATCCAAAACAAGGATCAGGTCGGCGACCATCACAGACTGGATGCGGTGCGCGATGATAAAAGTGGTGCGGTTCTGCATCAACTCATTCAACGCGCCGCGGATCTCGGCTTCGGTTTCCGTGTCCACCGCAGAGGTGGAATCATCGAAGATCAAAATGGACGGGTTTTTGAGCAGGGTGCGCGCAATCGCCACGCGCTGTTTTTGTCCTCCGGAGAGGGTCACGCCTTTTTCACCGACGAGGGTATCGTAGCCATCAGGGAAACCGACGATGACCTCATGCACGGCGGCGGCTTTTGCGGCTTTTTCAATTTCTTCCTGCGAAACATCGCGCCCCACGCCGTAGGAAATATTCTCGCGGATCGTGCGGCTGAACAGGAACGGTTCCTGCTCCACGATGCCAATCTGCTTGCGCAGGTATGAACGCGAGTAATCTTTCAACTCCACGCCATCCAGCAGGATTCGTCCGCCCGTATATTCGTGAAAGCGCGGCAGTAAATTCACGAGGGATGTCTTACCCGACCCAGTTGAGCCAAGCAACGCAATCGCCTGCCCAGGCTCGGCATGGAAGGAGACGCTTTTCAGCACATCCGATTTGCCATCCGAGTACATGAACGAGACCTCCTCGAAGATGAGATCGCCTCTTGCCGCCCCTTCGGGCTGATACCGTCCATCGAAGAGCGGCTCACGCTGTTGCCTCACCACTTCCATCAGGCGCGCGTACGAAACCATACCTGTGGACGTCTGCACAATGATGCGCCCCAGGTTGCGGATGGGGAAGATAAGCCAGACGACGAGACCAATGTAGGCAATGTATGTGCCGACAGTGATCTCCCCGTCAATTGCCATCATCGCGCCATAGACGAAGCCGAACAGCATCTGGAATCCCAGCACAATATCCGAGAGCGGCCAGAACATGGAGTGCATGAAAAGCAATATCTTGCCTTTCAAATATTTGCCCCAGTTATCCTTCTCGAACTTTGTCTTTTCGTAATCCTGGCGGGCAAAGGCTTTCACCACGCGCACGCCCGTCAAATTCTCCTGCAAGGTTGTAGAGAGGATCGCTTCCTGCGCCTGATATTCTTCGTAGGCCTTGGTCACTTTCTTGAAGAACCAAAGCGAGACCAGCAAAATTACAGGGATGGTCACAACGGAAATGAGCGCAAGCTCCACGTTGAGATTCATGATCGCGATGAAGTTGATCACGAAGAGCAGGATGATGCGTCCCACGCCGATGGCTTGCTCGCTGAAGAAGCGGCGCAGAGCGTCCACATCCGAGGTGACGCGTTCGATCAAGTCTCCTGTGGGGGTGGTGGCGTGATACGAGAAATTCAAACGCTGAATGTGGTCGAAGAGAAAGTCTCTCAGGCGGCGGGTAATGCCCTCGGCGGTGTACGCGGCCAAACGTCCCGAAAGAAACGCAAAGCCGCCTTCAAAGGCCGCCAGCCCGATAAATCCAGCCGCGATCCAGAGCATGGATGAGGTCAACGTGCCGCCAATGTAATTGCCCTTTGCAAGAACATCGTCCGCGAAGAATTGCAGGAGCAGGTAGGTGAAGGTTTTGGAAAGCGCAGAGATGGCAAGCGCAATTGTCGCCGCAATGTAGGACATGCGGTAATCGGACATCATCTGCCAGAGACCCTTGAGGCGGTTTTCCTGCAAGGTGGGGCGGAAGTCAAAGGTGAGCGCAGGCTCGTGAGTGGGTTGTAGGGTGGTCATGTGTACTCCGTTCTGGAGTCCATCAGCTCGCTGATGGACATTGTCAGGCAGCAAGCTGCCCGACTCCAGAGTTAATAAAAAATTAAACAAAAAGGCTGTGGCGATTGCGCCACAGCCCAAAAAAACAAGGGACAGAAAAGAGACCTAGTTTCGGTCTACAGGCGCACTCCAAGAAGGCATTTTGCCAACTGCATCGGGGATTTGGAAGATCAATGTGTACATCAAGAGTGCGTTCCTTTCTTTAGGATTTTTCGAACTATAGGTTGTAGTTTACACCCCGTCTTTGGGATGTGTCAAGGATATGAACGTCCCGAAGCATGGCTTTTCCAAGGTCAGGAAAATCTTAACGCGAATTACGCGAAAAGGCGAATTACACGAAAAAACCTTTTTAAATTCGCAAAATTCGTTCATTCGAGAAATTCGCGTTCCAAGCACGCCACAGAAATTAAGACTCGTCGTCGAGAATACCTTCGGGACGGTTTGAATTTATGGCACAAAAAAATCGCAGAAGCCGGCGGCGAGTTCACAGCGGGCCGCTTCTTCGCCAAGCCAGAGAACGCGGAAGTGGGTGGCGCCTGACTCTGGACGCCAGAAAACGAGGCCGCCGTCATCGTCGAAACGGGGTTGGATGACGCTGATGATGCCAAAGGAACAATCCACTGGATTCATGTAGGGCGGGGTTTGGTCGCCGTAGATGGTGATGCTGGTGCAGAAGCTGTCTGGAAGATGGGTGAACCGTTGGGATTCCCATTGATAGCCTTCGAAGCGGTCACGTTTTTCCTGTGAAAGCGTGTCAATGTCGATGCGCTCGAAGGCAAAGGCAGACAGACTGCGCTTTGCATCGGAGCGGTTGAGCATGTAAAAGCTTGTGTCATTCCAAAACAGGGAGTAGAGATTGCCGTCCGGATATTTGACGGTTGGGGTGACGAAAACCGTCGGGGTTGGTGATGACTCCAACGCGGGTGTGGCGGAGGAAAGAAGCGGGAGTGTTGTGGGAGTCGCCAACAGCGGGGAAACTGTTTCAGTTGGCAGGGCAGGCAGGTCGGTCGAAGGGAGAGGCGGGGAGGCGAATGTTGGGGCGGGCGGCGCTGATGATGGTTGGGATCGTCCCTTCGTGAAGTACCAGCCTCCGATCCCAATCAAAAGCAAAAGAAGAAGGCCGTAAATCCATTTGTTCGTTTTGCCAAATCGACTGCTGACTTTTACGGTGGCGGGCCAGCCGGCAATGGGGCTTTGCTCGCCGTTGTCTTTTTGTTTCGGCGCTTCACGATTTGCAATTTGTTGGATGGATAGGTTGCTCCTTCGCACGGTGGGCACGCCAACGGGTAAGGGGGGCAGTGATATTCTTGCGGCGTTATTTGGTTTGAGCGCGCTCTCGAGGGCGGCCATCAGCTTGGCTCCCGTTTGATAGCGGTTTTGCGGGTCTTTCTCGAGGGCTTTTAAAATAACGTTTTCAACTTCCGGGGTCAACTCCGGGTTGATACTGCGCGGGGAAGGCGGCGGCTCAGAAATATGTTGTAAGGCAATGCTGGCCGGGGAGGGGTCGTTGAACGGGACGGTGCCCGTGAGAATTTCAAACAGGATGACGCCCATCGAATACAAGTCGGATTGTGGAACCGCATCCGCCGACCGACGGGCCTGTTCGGGCGAAATGTAGTGGGGCGTGCCGAAGATATTGCCCATCGAGCCGTCGCGCACATCGAGAGCCATGCCGAAATCACCCAACAGCACGCGCCCGTCTTTTGCGATCAACACGTTGGACGGTTTTATATCGCGGTGAATAATTCCCTGGAGGTGGGCGTAATCGAGCGCGCTGGCGGTGGCCTTGCCAATTCGCAGGACATCGTCAATCGGCATGAGTTCGCCTTCTTCCAGGTACAACTCCATCACTTTGGAGAGGTCCTGCCCGTCCACGTATTCCATGGCGTAGTAGGAATGCCCCTGTGTATCGTCGGCATAATAGATTTGGATGATGTTTTCGTGCCGCCATTTCCCCATCATCCGCGCTTCGTTGACGAAACGGCTGGCATACACAGGATTGTTCTTGTAGCGCCTGTCAATAAATTTGATGGCTACAGGGCGGTTGAGTTTTATGTCGTGTCCATAATAGACCATGGCCATGCCGCCCTGCCCGAGCAGGCGTTCGATGCGGTAGTTTGAAAACTGTTGTCCGATCAGTGGGTCTTTCATTTTTTTATACGGCTCAGCTTTCTGGTTTTGGAGGTTGGGATGGTTTGCCTGTTGGCGGCGGAGATTCGAGAAAGGTCTCGAATGAATGAATTCAAGCCTTCGGCATAGGCATCGAGATAATCCTGGGTGATCAAACTGGCAAGGTCTTTCCGTCCGATGGAAAGCAGTGTGGCAACATGGGGGCGGAAATCGCGCAGGGTTATTCGCATGATGTTTTTTGCGTCGGTCATCACACCCCAGGCAAGTTGTTTCTGGGTGTTGTCATCCTTGGCGGTGATGAAGCGGGTAAGCGTGCTGTTCGGGGCAACCGCGCCCACATTGGAAAAAACCTCGCGCCCTTTAAGCAGGTTATTCAGCAGGTCGAATTTCTCCGGGATCTTGTCCAGAAGCTTTTGGAGTGGCAGGGGCAAATGAGCGAGCAGTTTGATTGCCCCCACGCTGGCGCTCTGGCCCAATGTGGCGATTTCCTTGGCGCGGGAAAGATAGGTTCCGAAACCCGCAAGGGATGCAAGGTACAACCTTTGGTACTGGTCGAAGCCGGCGTACACCACCGTCTTATCCTGTGTCGCATCTTCGTAGGCATCCAGCATCCGCATGGTCTGGCTGTGCAGGCTCAGCAGATTCAATTCCATCAACGGCACTTCCACGTTGAGCGGATAAATCCGCTCACGCGGGACCTTGAGGCTGGCATCCACGGGAATCAGGATGGATGGATTGGTGCGACTGCCTTCCTCCACCAGTTGATGCAGGGACGCGGCCACTTCGGGTTTTGTTTCAGAAAGTTTGTTGATCTCTGCCAGCAGTTTCGCCGAAGGTTTGTACGTGGCGGCATGAATGGCGCGATACAAAACCAGCAGGTCGTTGATGGTCAACTTTAACAGGTCATTTCTTTGCTTGAATTGCTTGCGCAGGGCGAGGCAGGCTTTGATATCCACCCTGTCTGATTCTGCGCCAGATTCTGATGGAATGTGCGGAGCCTGTTGGACGAGGTCAATGTCTGCTGGCTGTAATTGCAAAGTTAGCGAGGTGTAGATGCGAGTCCCTGCGGGGGTGGGGGAGGGGAGCAGGCTCAGGTAGCGCGCCCAGGATAAGGCTTCGTTTGTCATGATCTCGGAAAGCGCAGTTCCCCATGCGCCGTCAAAAAAGATGTGCGATTGATCGAAGACGAACGAATCGCCTGTGTCGAAAATCGTCAACGCGTGGGAGCCAATTCCGCGCTCGGTTTGGCGCAGTTCTGAAAGCGGCAGGGAGCGCGAGTGTTGATCTGCCGAAATAAGGATGGGCGCGAAACGCAGGTTGTCAATGTCATTTACGAGCATCGGGTTCAACTTCGTCCGCAAGCCCGGCAGGGATGCGCGCTTGACCCGCGCAAGCGAAGAAAGCTGTGAAGGCGAGGAAAATGGAGACGCCAGTAAGGCAGTAATCTGCGCCCGCGCGCTGATCACATCCAATGGTTTGTTTGAGCCTTGTTCACAGGCGGGCAACAGATAATAACTGTCATGGTAAATGATGCCGATCTGGGCATCGGACAGCTTGAACGGGACTCTGGTCTCTCCGTACGGGCCAGGCTCCAAATACGCCAGAATGGACATTTGCCGCTGATAATCTCCAAGCTCCTGCTGTGAGGTGGCTTTGAGTTTGGATTCCCATGCTTCACGCACAGGCGTTGGCGTAGATTTCAAAACGTCGAGTAAAAATCGCTCCAGCTTTAATCGCCGATACGCGGGGTAGTCATAGTTTGCCGCATCCTCTTCGCGGCGATAGGGACGCATCAACTCCCATTCGCGGTAGAGTCGCCGGGTTCGTTGAGTCTGCCCGGGGTCGGAACGAAGCGCCTCTTCCAGCAGGGCAATCGAAACACGCTCCTGCCATTCGTTTTCGAGCAAGGCGTGATATTGATGCAAACAAGTTGCCGCCGCCATGAACCAGGCTGTCAGCCGATCCACTGAATTTAGTTGAATGTTGTTTTGCCGCAGGAGCGTATCGAACCCGTGCGTCTCATTGGTGTGGCGGGCTGTGTCTTCCCGCAACGCATAGCCCGCGTAAAACTGCCACGCCCCTTCCGGGAAAGCCGAGTCTGGGTCTTTGCCAGCCAGCTTAAGCAGGTTTTGATATCCCCAAATGATCGCGGCCGGGCCTGCAAAGAACGCGCCATACACCGCCTGGTCGAGAATCTGCTCCACGCCGCTAAAAAGCGCGTTCACATCCTGCTGCATTTTTTGGGCGGGAATGCGCCGGCCCGGCAAACGGGACAGCCCGCTCAAGATCATGCCCGGAACATTGCCCGCCGGCACCACCTTCGAGATCAACTCCACCACGGCCTCCACCTCAGGCAGAGACAGGCGCGATAGTTGTTGCACAGAAATGGTCTTCGCCGCCGTCAGCAGGTCGCTGGCAGTGAGTTGTGACGCCTTCTCGTAGCTGGGCTTTTTATTTTCCATGATTGACGAGCCGATTATATGGCATCGCTCCTTGTGCAGATTTGGCATTTTTGTAAGGTGGCCGCTCGTAAGTATAATGTGGATATGACACTTCATGCCGTTCAGATCCACCTTGATGGAAATGTCCCCCTCCCAAATATCGCCTCTTCCCTCGACGGGGTAACTGGTTCGCTTCCAATTGGCTTTTACACCACCTTCAGCACCCTCGCCCAAGGGACAAGAGTCCTCGGGTTGCAAGCGCACCTGGATAGACTGTATCTCCCTGCGCAAGAACTAAAGCTGAACTCCGCCGTAGACGAGAATATCTTGCGCGAGCGAATTGCCGAGCTGGTGAAGGAGAATCTCCCGCACGAGTCCAGAGTCCGCCTGATTTTGACAAAGGATCGCGGCGAGATTTTTGCCGCGATCCAGCCGTTCACACCGCTGGCGAAAGAGATTTATGAAAACGGCGTGCATGTCATCACTTCCACCATGGAACGCAATGATCCGCGAATCAAAGGGACTGACTTCATCACCAAAAGCGCGGGGCAAAGGAAGCTGGTCACAGGCGCTGTCTTTGAAATTCTGCTGACGCATAACGGTAAAATCCTCGAAGGGATGACATCCAATTTTTATGCCGTTAACTATCCCGTCATTGCGAGGAGGGCGGTTTTCCCGATGAAGCAATCTCGCAATGACATAGCAACCCTCCTCACCGCCCAAAAAGGGATTCTGCTGGGAGTCACGCGCCGCGCCGTGCTGAGGCTCGCAAGAGGGCAGGGGATGTCCATCGAATATCGCTCGCCGCGTGTGGGCGAGAAATTCGATGAAGCGTTTCTCACATCCAGTTCGCGGGGTGTGGTGCCAATCATTTCAATCGATGACTCATCAGTGGGGGAGGGGAAGGTGGGGGCGTGGACAAAAACCCTCTCGAAAGCGTATCAAGCCTGCGTCGAGGAAAGAGGCGAGAAAATCGTCCGCTAAAACACTTATTGAAGTCTCATCTTCAGGAATAACTTTTCAGGAATAAGGGCGACTTCTTTGTTAATACCAAAAAGGAGTGTGCCCAATGACCCATATAATTACAAGCTTGTGTCTGCGCGATAACGGCTGTTCAGATGTGTGCCCTGTGGAATCGATCAATGCGGGTTCGCCAGTGGAGCAGTGGCCGACGTATTACATCGACGCTTCCACCTGTATAGACTGCGGCGCCTGCGTGCCTGAATGTCCGTTCCACGCGATATACCCGGAAGACGAAGTCCCCAACGTGTACAAAGCGGCAGGCGGTGAATTGGTCAACCAGGCTGGGTTGAGCGGGAGTTACACAGCGACAAGCCATCGCGGAGAGGGTATCAACCTGAATACCACGCGAGCGCTTGCCGCCGGCGAAGTGATTGACTTGCGCCAGGCAATTGCCTTCAACAGAGATTTCTACAAGTAGTTAATGTGAGTGCGGCTGAATATTCAGCCGCACTCACATTTTCAAATGCGTAACTTTTTTTCGCTAAAAACGACTACATAATTAGGACTTTCTTTAGAGGAGACTTTATGGCTGGCGTTTCTGGCACGGTATGTTTAAAGGGAAAGCCTCGGCAAGTGGATGCGTGCGATGAATGCGCGCCCGAATGCCCGCTTTTTGCAGGCCCATCCCTGGAGGCGAGCGAGGCGTATTCGGATATGAAAGATGAAGATGCCGCGGAAGAAGGGGAATTAAAGAAAAGCACAAAGAAATTCGTGATGTTTATGATGTAAATGTGGACAGGGTTGGCCGTGAGAGGTCGTCACCTCATGGGGAGGTTATGATCTATCCGATTTCGATTTTCGATTCTCGAATACTTCGCGATAAATTCTATCTAATTTTGATTCGCGCCTTTTTGCCCTCTCGCTCATTGGCGTGGAATCTTCGCCTGGATTTAGGTTGTAGGTTTTATTCAAAGCAGGGCGAAGCCTTTGTAACATAAATGGCTCAAGATATTTGATGTCGTAAGATTTTCTAGTCTGACTTATTTCGTTCTTGCAAAGCGCCATGCAATCTTTTAGCGTCCATAATTGGATTTTCCATTCCCAAGAATATGGGGTAGTGTCCCTGTAACGAGTGAAAGGTCATTTCCATAGTGATTTTGGTGGTACGCGGAAACTAAGCAATTCATCCATTGTCCAAACATGATCGGTCAAGCCAGCCGCCATCGCAGGAGTTACGGGTTTCCATTTTTTGTA
>JACRLB010000023.1:0-38981 GCA_016235445.1 Chloroflexota bacterium
GAAAAGTTTCCTGCTTTCAAAGCGGCAATTTCAAAATGCTTGGACGAAACCATGACAACTCACAAATCCGATCTTGATTCATTGCTCACCTTGCGCTTTCAACTCTTTCAAAAAGCGCAATTTGTGACCGTGTAAGGTATAAACCGCGCTGGACTTGTAAACCTGCGGAGAATTTTATTTGAAGCAGGCGAACATCCGCCTGCTATGTAGAATTGATACGTTCGCGCAGAGCGAACCAAAGCAAATCCCTAGCTTCGCTCTCGGTGGCTTGAGCAAGAATAGAGTACCCAAAGGTGACGGTCACTATCAAGAAGTGACTATCACCAGGTTATATATGAGCCATGTCACCTTGACATGGCTTTTTGATTCAACTATCCTTCACCATCATAGACTGACCAGTCGGTTTATCGCCCATGAAGCCAAACTCCCCCGACCCTACCCACGAAACCCGCGAGCGGATTCTCGAAGCCGCCGTGTCTGTCTTTGCCAGCAAGGGCTATCACGATACCAAAGTGGATGACATTGTCAGCGAGTCGAACACATCCAAAGGCTCTTTCTACTTCTACTTCCCCAGCAAACAGGATATTTTTCTCGCTCTCGTGGATTCCTTTGCCGACCTGCTCGAAAAGCAATTGAACAACCGCCTCTCCTCCGAGACCTCGGGCATGGCGCGCGTCGATCTGGCTCTTCGCGTCTGTTTGGAGACCTTCGGCCAATATCGCGGGCTGGCAAAGATCGCACTTGTTCAAGCCACCGGGCTGGGGCTCGCCTTCGAGGAAAAACGCCGTGCGGTCAATGACAGGTTCATCGCGATCATCAAAAGCAACCTCGATGAAGCCGTCGCGGACGGAAGTATTCCCCCGCTCGATACTGAAATCGCCGCCTGCGCATGGATGGGTGCGCTGAACGAAATCGTTCTGCGCTGGGTGTACACGGGACAGCCAGACCCTGTCCGCACACTGCCTGCCTTACAAAAATTATTACTGCAAAGCGTTGGCGTATCCCTCAAAACAAAACCCACCACAAATGGAGATGGGATTTGAACCACATTGTCAATTACACGATTCCCTGCCAGCCTCACCCATTGACAGAGTTTTTACGCTTTGGCGCCGACTGGGAGCGTTTTTACTTTGAGAGTGATCAATCTCCACTGGCGATTGCCGGGTTGGGAATTACTGCTCAAATTTTACGGACTGACTCCAACCGTTTCGCAAGCCTCTCACAAGATCTTCGGGAATTTTTCCAGCGCGTTACCCTGTTGAACGACTCCGACGATACCCCGCTCCCCATACTTCTCGGAGGTGGATCGTTTTTTGCGGAAATGAAGCCCGGCGAATGGGATTCTTTTCCGCAAGCCGCGCTTGTGCTTCCGCGTTATGCACTGATCCGCGCCAACGGCAGATATTACTTTTCAGTAAACCTGGCGCTGACTGAAACCGAAACCATCGCCAGCGCATCTCAGCGCGCTTGCAATGAAGCCGAGGCCATCCTTGCCCGGTTTGAATCCGCCATTCTCCCAACGCCATCCATTCCTGATGAAATCACCACAAATGAAACATCCCGCGTGATTTGGCAAAACACCCTTCGCCAATCAGTTGAAATGATCCATCAAGGCCAACTAAAAAAAGTAGTCATGGCGCGGCCTGTTCAAGTCAACGGGAATCGCTCGATAGATGTCCCCTCATTATTGGAGAGTCTCGGCGAATCGTGCCCATCCTGTTTCCGCTTCCTGTTTGAATTCTCGCCCACAACAACCTTCGCAGGCGCAACACCCGAAAGATTGGTGTCTGTATCTGGCGCAAAATTCACGACCGCCGCGATTGCAGGTTCCATCCGCCGCGGTGATTTTCCCGCCGAAGATGACGCGTTAGCTCGGCGGCTCATCGAAAGCCAAAAAGACCAAAGCGAGCATTCCTTTGTAAAAAATGAAATTCGCGCCCGCCTTGAAAACCTTGTCGCCAGCCTGCACATTGATCTGGCGCCGCGTCTGTTGCGCCTGCCAAACATCCAACACCTGTGGACTCACATCGAAGGCAGACTGCATCCAAACCAAAGCGTTTTGGATTTGGTCGCCGCCCTGCACCCCACACCTGCCGTCGGCGGCGTGCCAACCGAAACAGCTCTGCAACTCATCCATCAACTCGAAGGATTCGAGCGAGGCTGGTATGCAGGCCCCGTCGGCTGGGTGGACGCAGACGGAAACGGCGATTTTGTCGTAGCCATCCGCTCTGGATTATTCCGCGGCAACACGGCAACCCTGTTCGGCGGCGCAGGCATCGTCGCCGACTCTGATCCAGACGAAGAGTGGGAAGAGACAGGCTTGAAAATCCGCTTTTTACTAAACGCCACGCGAAGCCAGACAGAGCTGGTATGAACGCCGCCAATCGCAACACCCTCCGGGCAGGAATTTTCGTTTCCGAGTTAAAAAAATCGGGGCTTAATTCAGTCTGCATCGCGCCAGGTTCGCGCTCCACGCCGCTTGCCATCGCGTTCGCTGAAAGCGGCATCAAAGTTTACGTTCACAGCGACGAACGTTCCGCCGCATATTTTGCACTCGGACTTGCGCGCGCGAGTCAAAAACCTGCCGCGCTCCTTTGCACATCCGGCACCGCCGCCGCAAATTTTTTCCCCGCCATCATCGAAGCCAATTACAGCGAAGTTCCGCTGATCGTCCTCACCGCCGACCGCCCCGCCGAAATGCGTGAGAGCGGCGCGAACCAAACCATTGACCAACTTAAACTCTTCGGCGACCACGTCCGCTGGTTTGCGGATGTCCCCGCGCCTGAGGCGAATTTTTCCAAACACTTTTTTCGATATTTGCAAACGCTCGCCGCGCGCGCCTACGAAACTTCGCAATCACCCCTGCCTGGTGTAGTTCATTTGAATTTCCAATTTCGGAAACCGCTCGAACCGATTGACGTGCCTGATGATCTTCCTTTGTGGATGAATGACTCGCTTCTTTCCACGCTCGAAGCTGATCCCGCGCAAGTGACATTTTCTCATCCCCAGCTTTCTCCTTCCGCAGACCAAACCACCCTCCTCACCCGCGCAATCTCCTCCTCCCCACGCGGACTCATCGTCTGCGGCCCGCGCTGTCCCAACGGAGATTTCCCCGCGCAATTAACTCAACTTGCAACAAAACTTGGCTATCCCATTCTCGCGGATTCGCTTTCGGGTCTGCGCTTCGGCGAACACGTCAACGAAAACATCATCGGCGGCTACGATACATTTCTTCCATTCGCAAACCAATCCCTTCGCCCACAAATTGTCCTCCGCTTCGGCGACCTGCCCACCAGCAATGAACTATCTGATTATCTCGACAGCCTCGAAGACATTCCCCAAATCCACATCTCCGAAACCAAACGCTGGCGCGATGACCGTTTCCGCGTGACACATTCGATGTGGTGTGATCCGCTTTTGCTGTGCGAAGAATTGCTTATTAAATTAGGTTGGCAATCCAACCTGCAAGACCTAAATTGGCTGCCCGCATGGACGGAACTTGAACGCGCTGTCTGGGATGAAGTCCATGCCCTTCGGACAGAACCAGCCTTTGAGGGCGGAATCCTGATCGATGTGCTGAGTCAACTCCCAGCCAATAACGGACTCTTCATCGCCAACAGTTTGCCCATCCGCCACTTTGACCAATTCGCACAGCCGAGTCAAAAGCCTGTGCAAGTCTTTGCCAACCGCGGCGCCAGCGGAATTGATGGCACGCTCTCCAGCGCACTTGGCGCGGCCGCGCATCTGCCGGGCTTGGTCTTCGTCACTGGCGACCTGTCTTTCTATCACGACATGAACGGACTGCTTGCAATTCAACGCTGTGGCATCCGCGCCACGATCATCGTCATCAACAACGACGGCGGCGGAATCTTCGAGCGCCTGCCCATCTCAAAATTTGAACCGCCCTTCACCAAACTATTCACCGCCCCGCATGGACTGACCTTTGAACACGCCGCAAAACTTTACGGCATTGATTATGTCCTCGTCGAAAGATTATCACTCGCCCCGGCATTGAAAGAATCACTTGCATCAGAAAAATCCACCATCATCGAAATTCCCAGCGACGCAAAGAAATTTGAGTTAATGCGAAAAGAATTGAATCGGAGAGTAGCAGGTAAACACGTAAACAGGTAGACAGGTAGACAGGTAAACACGCAACACCAATTCATCATTCATCATTTTTTACACGAGGAACACATGACCCAATGGATCACAGTTAAAGAGTACGCCGACATCACCTACGAAAAAGCGGACGGCATTGCGCGCATTGCGTTCAACCGTCCCGAAGTTCGCAACGCCTTCCGCCCCGACACGATCAAGGAAATGATCGAAGCGTTCGAGAACGCATGGGAAGACACGCGCATCGGCGCGGTTCTGCTCACGGGCAATGGCCCCGCCAAAGATGGAAAATATTCCTTCTGCTCAGGCGGCGACCAGAAAGTGCGCGGAAACGCGGGCTACGTTGGCAAGGATGGCGTGCCGCGTTTGAACGTGCTTAAACTTCAACGCATCATCCGTAGTATGCCGAAGCCCGTCATCGCGCTCGTGGCGGGATATGCCATCGGCGGCGGACATGTTCTGCACGTAATCGCAGACTTAACCATCGCCGCAGATAATGCCATTTTCGGGCAAACAGGCCCGAAGGTCGGTTCGTTCGACGCGGGGTTTGGTTCATCCTATCTGGCGCGAGTCGTTGGTCAGAAAAAAGCGCGCGAGATCTGGTATCTCTGCCGCCAATACAACGCGCAGGAAGCGCTCGACATGGGGCTGGTCAACAAGGTTGTGCCCGTTGAACAGCTCGAAGCGGAGGGCATTCAATGGGCGCAGGAAATTCTTGCAATGAGTCCGCTTGCGATTCGCAATCTCAAATCTGCATTCAACGCCGAGCTTGACGGACAGGCCGGCTTGCAGGAACTCGCGGGCAACGCCACCATGCTTTTTTACATGTCCGAAGAAGGACAGGAAGGCCGCAACGCCTACAACGAAAAGCGCAAGCCGAATTTCAAAAAATATCCGTGGCTTCCATAAAATGAAAAAATCGTCAGCCAAAGTCTTGCTCGCATCAGCAATTGCCCTGACGCTTGTTTGGTTCGCCGCCAATTTTCCATATGGCGCATACCTGGATGGAATGGCTTATCGCATGTACGCCAGCTATGGCAATGATGTACTTCTTCCGTTCGCGTTTTATTTTGGGCTGTGCGCGCTGGAAGTTTTCATTCCCGCGCTACATTCATGGAAGCGCAAAGCAATTATTGCCTTCTTAATCCCTTTCACGCTGGAGTTGCTTCAACCATTGTGGAGACGCGGCATCGGATTGGACGTCATGTCGGCAGACCATCTTGGGCTTGGCACAGCCTTCGACCCGCTGGATTTTCTTGCGTATGCCTTGGGCGTTTTTTTGGCGGCACTAACCGAACAAAAATTATTCGCCCGCCTGTCCTTCTGGAGTTAGCCATGCCTTTTCTCGCCGCACGCGCCGCGCAAACACCTGATGCTCCTGCGCTTGAATTTACGGAGGAAAGATGGAATTACGAATCTCTCAACAGTTGGGCGGAGTCAATTGCCGCGCATCTTGAATCGAAAGTCCAACGCGGCGCGCGTGTTGCCATTCATCTCAGCATTCAGCCTGCATATGTTGCGCTCATCCACGCGCTCGCCCGCATCGGCGCAGTTGCCGTTCCATTGAACACGCGCCTTACCGAATCCGAAATCAAATGGCAGATTGAACAAAGCCAATGCAATTTCACCATTCATGCGAATCATTCAACGCCCCAACCATTCATTCTGCATTCAGCATTCAGCATTCAGCATTTGAATCCCGATTCTGTTCAAGGAATATTCTTCACCTCTGGCACGACTGGCTTTCCCAAAGGCGCAATGCTGACCCTGGGCAATCATCATGCGAGCGCGCTCGCCTCAGCGGACAGATTGCCTGCCCAAAAAAATGACCGCTGGCTGTTGACCATGCCGCTTTATCACATCGGCGGCATGTCCATTGTTTTCCGCGCTGCGATCTATGGGATTGAAATCGTCCTGCATTCAGGCTTCGACGTAGATAAAGTACATCACGCGCTGACGGATGAAAACATCACGCACATTTCGCTCGTCCCAACCATGCTCCATCGATTGCTGGAAAAATACCCGAACTTCAAACCATCGCCATCTCTTCGAGTGATTTTATTGGGCGGAGCAGGCGCGCCTGAGAGTTTGGTCAAGAAAGCATTGGCCTTGAATTTACCGATCGCCCTCACGTATGGCTTGACCGAAGCCGCATCGCAAGTTGCAACGTCCACGCCTGAGCAGACTCGCGCAAAGCCTGGCAGTGTCGGCAAGCCGTTGAGCGGCACAACTGTAAATATTGTTGACGAAACGGGCAAGTCGCTTCCAAATGGCGAAGTTGGAGAAATTGTTGTCAGTGGGAAGACAGTGATGCAGGGTTATTTACATGATAGACCTGACAGGTTTTCGCGAAGTCCCCGAAGGGGAAAACCCGTCAGGTCTATAAACACAGGCGACATCGGCTATCTCGATTCAGACGGCGACTTGTGGGTGCTCACCCGCCGTACCGATTTGATCGTCTGTGGCGGCGAGAATATTTACCCCGAAGAAGTGGAACGCGCCTTGACGAGTCATCCCGCTGTCAGCGAAGCATGTGTTGTCGGGCTGCCAGACCAAGCCTGGGGGCAGTCCGTTGCGGCGGCTGTTGTCGCAAGCGAAACTGTCAGCGAAGAAAATCTCATCCAGTTTTTGCGCGGACTAATCGCTGGATTTAAAATCCCGAAGCAAATTATTTTTGTTGAGTCGCTCCCGCATACCGCGTCAGGTAAATTGAAACGCGCTGAAGTTAAAGACCTGACAGGTTTCCGCATAGCCTTAATTAACCAAACAGACTCTGAATCACAAGCATCCCGATTAACAAACATCTAAATGAAATCTGTCAGGTCTGAAAACACAAAACCATGACAAACACCACACTTATTTCACTCCCCAACAATCTCACCATCGGCGGCGATGACATCTTGCTCATGGCTGGACCGTGCTCGGTTGAAAGTTACGAGCAAACGTATGCCGTCGCAAAATCCATGAGCGCACTCGGATTAAAGATATTACGCGGCGGCGCATTCAAACCGCGCACGTCGCCAACAGCATTTCAGGGACTCGGACTCGAAGGGTTGAAAATTCTTCGCGCCATCGCCGATGAATTTGGAATGCTTGTCATCTCCGAAGCGCTGGGCGTGGAACAATTGCCAATGGTCGTTGAATACAGCGACATCATCCAAATTGGAAGCCGCAACATGCAGCACTTTCCGCTTTTGTGGGCGGCAGGCGAACAACCAAAACCGATTCTGCTCAAACGCGGATTCATGTCCACGATTTCGGAGTGGCTTGCGGCGGCGGAACATATCGCGTCACGCGGAAATCAAAAAATCATTTTATGCGAGCGCGGCATCCGCAGTTTTGATTCATCCACGCGCAACGTGCTGGATGTGAGCGCCATCGCGCAAATAAAAACAACAACAAACTTTCCGATCATCGCCGACCCCAGTCACGCCACGGGTCGTGCAGATTTGGTCCCCGCCGCATCACGCGCCGCCATCGCGGCTGGCGCAGATGGTTTGCTCGTGGAAGTTCACCCAAACCCCGCCGCCGCGCTTTCGGATGGCGCCCAATCATTGCCGCTCGAATCCCTGCCCGCCTTCGTAAACGATATGCGCCGCATCGCCGTTGCGATGGGGCGAGGGTTGACGTAATGTTTACCCTCGGCAATCCAAAAAATCTCCCACTCGTTTTTTTGCACGGCTTTCTCGGCAGTGGAAAAAGTTGGCGTGGCATTGCTGAGTCATTCAGCGAAAATTATTTTTGCATCATCCCCGACTTAATTGGTCATGGCGAGAATACAAACCTTGATATAAATTCCCCACTCAACTTTGATGTTTTGACTGAATGGCTTTTACATCTGCTGGATCAAATCCCCGTTTCCAAAATTCATCTGGTTGGATATTCACTCGGCGGTCGCGCCGCCCTGACATTTGCCTGCCGTTATCCTGAAAGGATTCTCACGCTGACACTTGAATCCGCCAGCCCCGGCATTGTGGATGAAACCGAACGCACGCGCAGGCTGGCTGAAGACTCCGCCCGCGCCGAATCCATTTTGCAGGGTGGCATGTCCGCGTTTGTTGAGCAATGGTATCGAATGCCGCTCTTCGCCAGCCTAAATTCCCAGCCTGAAAAATTATCCGCAATCAAAGAATCGGCCAAACAAAATGACCCGCGCTGGATGGCGAAGGTCATCCGTGAACTCAGCCCCGGTACGCAGACCCCGCTTTGGGATTCTTTGTCCAATCTTTCATTTCCCGTTTTGGTGATCGCAGGAGCGAGAGATGAAAAGTACGTTCAGATTATTCATAAAATGGCAAAGCGGATTCAAAACTCCCGATCCGTTATTGTGCCAGAGGCAGGGCACAATGTTCATGCGGAACAAACCGAGAAATTTACAGCTTTAATTCATAGCGCGATACCCGCCAAAAACAACACACTATAGACAAACGCAGTCTGGCCCGTCGCGGCAAGCGCGCCATTAAGCGGACGCCCCTCCTGCGTGAAGACCACGCGCAAAGCTTTCCACGCCAGCGGAATAGACAGCCAAGTCAACCATGAAAACCCAGGAACGATATGTAGCAGGATCAAAACAGGCACAATGAGATAAGCGCTTATGATGCACAACAAATATTCAATGCGCGCGCCGCGCGCGCCCAGCATAACAGCCAGCGTATGCTTTCCCGCTTTGCGGTCGTTTTCCAAATCACGCAAATTGTTAACCACTAAAATCGCCGTGATTATCAAGCCGACAGGAACAGACATCCACCACGCCGCAGGGCTGACAGAGCCGACTTGCACGAAATATGTCCCAGCCACGGCGGCGAGACCGAAGAAGATAAAGACGAAGACATCACCGAGGCCATAATAGCCAAGCGGAAATGGCCCGCCCGTATATGCCACAGCGGAGATAATTGCCGCGACGCCGATCAGGATCACGACCCAGCCGCGAAGCGAGGCGAGGTATAAACCGCAGATTGCCGCCAACCCGAAGATGATATACATCCCGCGTTTGACTTGAGCAGGCGAGAGCAACCCCGCCTGCGTCACGCGCAATGGGCCTTGTCTCTCAGATGTATCCGCGCCGCGCTCGAAATCAAAAACGTCATTCGCCACGTTGCTGCCGATCTGCAAAAGGAGCGCAACCAACAACGCCGCAATCGCAGGGCCGAGTTGAAACGAGCCATCATGCCACGCCAACGCGCTGCCCATCACCACGCCTGATGCAGCGGCGGGCAATGTGCGGGGACGAATGGCCAGCCACCAGATTTGAAAAAGAGACGGTTTAGTATCCATAGAAGCCGCAGTATAACATGCGTTTAAGCGCGCCCAGACTAGGTATAATTGCAAAAAAATTCAGGAGACCCATGACCCAACTGACAGGACAGGAACGCGCACAATATGTGCAATCGATGTTTACGAAGATCGCGCATCGCTACGATTTGATGAACCGACTGATGACAGGCGGACAGGACATCCGCTGGCGAAAGGATGTGATTCGCCGCGCGCGATTAACGCCGAACGCTTCTTTGCTGGACCTGGGAACTGGCACTGGCGATCTGGCACGCGAGGCGCTGACGCAGGAACCGCAGGCCAAAGTGACCGCCGCAGATTTTACAATCGAGATGATGCGCGTTGGAAATAAAAATGGAAATTTGGAATGGTCGGCCGCAGATGCGCTCAACCTGCCGTTCAAAGACCATACTTTCGATTCGGTTGTGTCTGGCTTTTTGATGCGCAACGTGACGGATATTCAACAGGCATTGAAGGAGCAATACCGCGCCCTCAAACCTGGCGGACGGATTGTCATTCTCGACACCACGCGCCCGAAGAAAAATATCCTCTCCCCGTTTATCTGGATTCACATGCACGTCATCATCCCCACCGTTGGCGGGTTGCTTTCGGGTGAACGCGATGCCTACAACTATTTACCCGACACCACCGAGGGATTCCTCACCGCCGAACAACTGGCCTCACGCATGACTGCGGCGGGATTCAAGAATGTGGATTTCAAGAGATTGATGTTTGGGACGATTGCAATTCATTGGGGCGAGAAGTAGTCCGTCCTGAGCAGAGCCGCACGCTCTTGCTCTTGTGCGGCGCAGTCAAAGGACAGGCGCATAGGAAAGTTAATATCCCAACATCAAGTCGCCCTTCGACTGCGTTCCTCGAAGAGCACTCGTCACTCCGCTCAGGGCGGAGATAAATACACTTCGACTGCGTTCCTCGAAGAGCACTCGTCACTCCGCTCAGGGCGGAGATAAAAACACTTCAGGATTCACGCAATTCGGCAAGCGCTCGCCCTTCAAGCCTGCGAGCAAATTCTCCGCCGCAAGTTGGGACATCAAATCCCGCGTGCGCTGGCTGGCGCTCCCTAGGTGTGGGACGATGAGACAGTTCTCCAACTCAAGCAATGGACTGTCCATCGGCAATGGCTCAGGGTCGGTGACATCGAGAGCGGCGGCGAAGATTTGATTGGATTTCAGCGCGTCATACAAAGCGGCCTGATCTACAACTCCGCCGCGCGCGGTGTTGATGAGGATTGCGTTCGGCTTCATCTTCGCTAGAAAATCAGCATTCACCAAATGCTTCGTGTTCGGCGTCAGCGGGATGTGCAGAGACACAAAATCTGATTCATGCAAAAGTGTATCCAAGTCCACGGGCTGTGCGCCGAAGGCGGGCGTTGCGGTGGGGTCGTGGAAAATCACGCGCATATCAAAGCCTTGCGCGCGCTTCGCCACTGCTTCGCCAATTCGGCCAAAGCCGATAATTCCCAAAGTTGACCCAGCCAAGTCTGCGCCGAGTAAAAGTTGTGGATGCCATGTCTTCCACTTGCCTGCGCGGATGTATTTTTCCCCTTCCACCACGCGGCGGGCGGCGGAAAGCAACAAAGCAAAGGCCATGTCTGCGGTGGCATCGGTGAGAACGCCAGGTGTGTTGCCAACGGGAATTCCACGCGCGGTGGCGGCGGGCACATCCACATGATCCACGCCGACGGACATACTGCTGATAACTTTCAATTGCGGGCCAGCCGCGTCCATGAGTTCGGCGTCCACTCTTTCGGTGAGGGTGCAGAGCAAGCCATCCACACCTTTAACTTTTTCCAGAAGTTGCTCGCGGGCAGGCGGCATTTCGTGGGGCCAAATATCGGGCGCGCCCTGAGCGAAGCCGAAGGAGGGAAAATGCTCTTCGACGAGAATCAACCCTCGGTTAGGAATGAGGCGGGCGATGAAAATTTTGGGATGAGTCATGTCCAGAGTATAATCCGCATCATGACAAAAATAAAACAACCGAACTCGCTTCACTGTTTCATTTGCGGAATGGAAAATCCTGTTGGTTTGCATTTGCATATTTATGAAACCGAGCCTGGCGTTGTCGAGACGCAGTACATTGCGCCCGATTATTTTCAGGGCTACCCCGGCGTTTTGCATGGCGGCATCGTGGCGGCCATCATCGACGAAGTGAGCGGGCGCGCGCACATGGGCAACGATATGAACAACCCGCGTTTTATGTTCACGGGCAAGCTCGAAGTGAAGTACCGCAAAAATGTGCCGCTCGGAAAAATGTTGAAGGTCATCGGCAAGGCTGGCAGGAGCAAAGGGAAAATTGCCGAAGCGTGGGCGGGTATTTACGATGCCGAGACCGACGAATTGCTGGCGGAAGGCACGACCATGCACATCGATACGCCGAAGGATCAATTCGATATATCGCGCCTCGAAGAACTGGGTTGGAAGATTTATCCTGACACAACAACTTCGCCATAATCCATACGGAGATTCAAAATGATAACTGCCTATCACAGACCCCAAACATTGGATGAAGCCCTCGCGCTTCTGACTCAACCAAATACCCTGCCCCTCGGCGGCGGCACGCTTCTTTCCCAACCGACGCCCTTCGACTCGGCTCAGGGCAGGTCTGTTTCCGTTGTGGATTTGCAAGCCCTCGGCCTGGATTCGCTTCGCGTCAAAGGCAATGACCCTTCGGCACGCTCAGGGCAGGCTCTGGAAATCGGCGCAACCTGCACATTGCAAGCATTGTTTGAATTCGAACATTGCCCTGATGTTTTGAAGACGGCCATTAAACTCGAAGCTCCCATCAACATCCGCAACATGGCGACGGTGGCGGGGACTCTCGTTGCGAGCGATGGACGTTCGACATTTGCGACGATGTTGCTGGCGATGGACGCGAAGGTTACAGTGGTCAGTGATCAGAAGTCAGTGATCAGTGCAGGTGAATTCTTATTGACTCGCCCGCATAAGTTGATCACTGAAATTGCCATTCCGCTCAATACCAAAATTGCCTTTGAATTCGTCTCTCGCACCCCAGCGGATAAGCCCATCATCTGCGCCGCGCTCGCGCAGTGGAATTCGGGGCGCACGCGGTTGACTCTCGGCGGCTATGGGAAAAGTCCCATGCTCGCGATGGATGGCACCGAAGCCGATGGATTGGACGCTTCGATAAACTCAGCGCAAGCTGCCGCCCAGAACGCCTACCACGAAGCCACCGACGAATGGGCATCCGCCGAATACCGCATGGATGTGGCGGCGACTTTGGCGAAGAGATGCCTGGAAAGTTTGAAGTAACCCGAAATGGATAAGACTAAGCCTTTTGAAAAAATCGCCGCGCAATTTCAGGTCTCAAAAGAAAGCGCAAAATATTTTCTAAACCATGTACAGAAAAGCTTCAAAAACGAAAAGCCGTCTCATCAATTGATCGTTGAATTTGTGGAAAAGCAGGGTTATGAATTTGTCCCCACGCCGTATGATGTGGCGTCCGCGATGAATGAAAGCGGCGCGTGGACGTATGATCTGAATTCTCCGCCGCCTGCTGTGGTGGATGAAGAGGATGTTTATGTGTGAGGCTCGTCGTACCGCAACATTCATGTTGCGTGTATAGTCCTCCAGATAAATTCTTTCCACCTTCCTTTGTGAATGTCATTGCGAGGATGCTCTTCCCGAAGCAATCCTCTCGTAATAGGAGACTGCTTCGTTCCTCGCAGTGACATATCTTTTGGCGTATTGGAAAAAACTTTTCTGGACAGCTATATTTTTGAAGGAAACCCGTCACTCGCAAGATAAATCTTGCGGTACTTAATTTACCCTTCCAACTCTGACCAGCGGTGGTAGGCGCGGGATAATTCTTCGTGGATTTCCTGCAAACGATTAACCGCCTGAGTGATGATGGCGCCTTCCTGTTGATAAAAGGAAGGCGCTTCCATCTTAACGGTTAGTTGATGCTGTTCTTCTTCCAGCATTTGAATCCGCTTTGGCAGTTCTTCGAGCTCGCGTTTTTCGTTGTAGCTTAATTTTCGGGCGGCGGGTTTTGAATCAGCTTTGGATTCTGTTTGGGGTGACTGAGCAACTTTCGGGGGTTTTACCTGCAAAGCAGGTACAAGTGAGGCGGGAGTTGCATCCACCTGTTTTTGCCAGTCGTCATATCCACCGACATATTCTTTTACGTCCCCGCTTCCATCCATTATCAAGGTGCTGGTGACAAGGTTGTTGAGAAAAGCGCGGTCGTGGCTGACGAGCAGGAGCGTGCCTTCGTAATCGAGCAGAAGGTCTTCGAGCACTTCGAGAGTTTCGATGTCGAGATCATTGGTCGGCTCATCGAGGATGAGCAGGTTGGCGGGGCGGGCAAAAAGACGCGCAAGCAAAAGACGATTGCGCTCGCCGCCAGAAAGCGCGCTGATCGGCGCACGGACGCGGTCTCGTGTGAACAGAAAATCTTCGAGATAGCCCATCAGGTTGCGAGAGCGGCCATTGATCGTGATCGTATCGCGCCCCTCCCCGACATTATCCAAAACGGATTTGCTTTCATCAAGCTGGGAACGCAGTTGATCGAAATACACAATATCGAGATTCGTGCCGTGACGGACTTCGCCCTGTTGTGGCTGAATCTCGCCGAGGAGAACACGAAGTAGCGTGGTCTTACCCGAACCATTCGGGCCAATGATGCCGATCTTATCGCCGCGTTGAATGGTGGTTGAAAAATCACGCACGATGATTTTGTCATCATAGGAATAACTGATGTTCTCCGCTTCGAGGACGAGCCTGCCCGAACGGTTCTCCGTTCCGATTTGCATTTTCACTTTGCCGAGCAAATCACGCCGCTCACTGCGTGCCTGACGTAATTTCTTCAAGGCGCGGACTCGCCCCTCATTGCGTGTTCGGCGCGCCTCAATGCCCTGACGAATCCATGCCTCTTCCTGTGCGAGCTTCTTGTCAAAGGTGGCGTTCTGCGCCTGTTCCGCCGAAAGGATGGCTTCTTTGCGTTGCAGGAAGGTAGAGTAATTGCAATCCCAATCGTAGAGTTGTCCGCGATCCAATTCCACGATGCGGGTGGTGAGCTTCTGCAAAAAGACACGGTCATGCGTAACGAAGACCAGGGTGCCGCCCCAGCGTTTGAGAAAATCTTCGAGCCAGTCGATGGCTTTGATATCCAAATGGTTGGTAGGCTCGTCGAGCAGTAAAAGGTCTGGGTTGCGAACCAAGCCGCGGGCGAGAAAGACGCGGCGCTTCAAGCCTGCTGATAAAACCTCAAAGCGGGCATCCGCGTCCAAATCCATGAGCGAAATTACTTTGTCTACTTGATGTTGCCTCTGCCATTTCTGCTCATCATCCAGCTTGGAAGAATCCACTTCTTCGAGACCCGTTGCGAGGATGTCTGCGATGCGCCCGTTCAGGCCTTGCGGCACTTCCTGCGGAAGATAAGCCGCGCGCGTGTTTTGCTGGCGGGCAACATTTCCGCTGTGCGGAAGGATGTCACCATTGAGCAATTTCAATAAAGTGGATTTCCCCATGCCGTTGCGCCCCAGCAAGCCAATTCGATCTCCACGCTCGATTTGTAAATTCACATCATCCAAAAGACGCGGCCCGCCAAAACCGAGGCTCACATCCTGTAAACTGATCAACGCCATGTAAAGAAATTCCTTTGCTGTAGAGGTTTCATCGAGGCCGAATTGTAGCCGATTAATGGGGATGTTGTCCTGAGTCTGGGGAGGGTATAATTTGAACAATCATGCAGCCAATCCCCTTGTCTCTTAGCCCATTTTTTCAGGAATATGACTTTTCAAAATTAAATCCGCAAAAGGATTCCTTTACCATCATCGAACGCGTGTTGCAATTCGGTAACCGCTCGGAAATCCGCTGGTTGTTCTTGGTCTACTCACAAGAGAAAATTTCAAGTTGGGTAAAACGTTGGGGGAAAGAAATATTACCCGAACCACATAGAACGTTCTGGCGGCTTGTATTGGATATTTCCGAATAATGCCTCTCCCCCTCAACCAAATCCTCAACGGCAATTGCATCGAGATTCTCAACGTACTCCCTGAGAACTCGGTGGATTTGATATTCGCCGACCCTCCCTACAACCTGCAACTGCAAAATGATCTCTACCGCCCGAACATGTCCAAAGTGGATGCGGTCAATAATCAATGGGATAAGTTCTCCAGCTTCGCCGCGTATGACGAATTTACCCGCTTGTGGCTATCCGCAGGGCGGCGCGTGCTGAAAGAGACGGGCACACTTTGGGTCATCGGTTCGTATCACAACATCTATCGCGTCGGTGCGATCATGCAGGATCTGGGATTTTGGATCCTCAACGATGTGATCTGGCTGAAGACCAATCCCATGCCGAACTTCCGCGGCGTGCGATTTACGAATGCACACGAGACCATGCTCTGGGCGCAAAAGACAAAAGGCGCGAAGTACACTTTTAATCACAAGGCGATGAAAGCCCTGAATGATGATTTGCAAATGCGCAGTGACTGGGTCATCCCATTGGCCACGGGAAAGGAACGCATCAAATCCAACGGGACGAAGGCTCATCCAACTCAAAAACCAGAGGGACTACTCTATCGGGTTTTACTCTCCAGCACGAACGCAGGAGATGTGGCGCTCGATCCCTTCTTTGGTTCAGGCACAACAGGCGCAGTGGCAAAGAAATTGGGACGTAACTTTATCGGCATCGAACGCGACAAGAAATATATCAAGGTCGCGCAGAAGCGCATTGACGCAGTGACCCAGTCCCCTGCTGAGGCGTTGAAACTGCCTGAGAAGCGCAATCAGGTTCGGGTCCCGTTCGGGGCGCTGATCGAGAGCGGCCTCCTCAGCGCGGGGCAAATCCTATATTTCGCGAAAGGCAAACGCGAAGCCATCATCCTTGCAAATGGACATCTCAAATGTGGCAAAGTCACAGGCTCGATCCATGCAGTCGCAAAGGAATTGACGAACACTCCCGCCAATGGCTGGGATATGTGGTTTTATAAAGAGAATGGCAAGTTGAAAGCGATTGATGAATTGAGAAAAAAAATCAGAAAGACCCTCTCCCTTTCAGGGAGAGGGTAGGGTGAGGGTCAAAGCCGCGCATGGAAAAACGCCTCCGCATTCACCCGACCATTCGCCAATTTGCGAGGGAGTTGCGCCAACCGCAAACCCCTGCAGAAGCAACACTGTGGCAGCATTTACGAAACAGGAATTTGCAGTATAAATTCAGGCGGCAACATCCGATTGATTTCTTCATCATTGATTTTTATTGCGCCGAAGCAAAATTACTAATCGAAATAGACGGCGCTTCACATTTGGAAAAAGAGCAACAGGAATACGACCAAGCAAGAACCGAATATCTGGAAGCGCTTGAATATAAAGTAATTCGATTTACAAATGATGATGTGAGACACAACATCCATGCCGTAGTGACGGCGATCCTGGAAGAAGTTGAAAGCAGAATTAACGAACGGAAACACCCCTCATCCTAGCCTTCTCCCCTGAGGGGAGAAGGGACAAATACGAACGGAGAACCATGTCTAAATCATTTACCCTTATCAAAGAACAGAACATCCCCGAATTGAATTGCGACGCAAAGCTGTACGAGCACAAGCGTACAGGGGCGCGTTTGCTTTCCATCATCAACGAAGACGAGAATAAAGTATTCTCGATCAATTTCCGCACCACGCCGAAGGATTCTACAGGTGTGGCGCATATTTTGGAGCATTCCGTTTTGGGCGGCTCGGAGAAGTACCCCGTCAAAGAGCCGTTCGTGGAATTGCTTAAAGGCTCGCTGGCGACCTTCGTCAATGCGTTTACTTATCCCGACAAGACTTGTTATCCTATTGCCAGCCAGAACGAAAAAGATTTTTACAATTTGATCGATGTGTACATGGACGCGGTTTTACATCCGCGCATCACCGAACAGACGTTGATGCAGGAAGGCTGGCATTTCGAGATCGGCGATGTAAAAGAGCCGCTCGCCTACAAAGGCGTGGTCTTCAATGAAATGAAGGGCGCGTATTCCTCGCCTGAAAATTTGCTGGCGAAAGTTATTCAGCAATCGCTTTTCCCCAAGCACATCTACGGCGTGGACTCTGGCGGTGACCCTGCTAATATTCCCGATCTCACCTATGAAAACTTTAAAGCTTTTTGGGAAACGTATTATCACCCATCAAACGCCTTTATTTTCTTCTATGGCAACGATGACCCCGACAAGCGTTTGAAGTTGATGGAAGGGTATCTCAAATCGTACAAGCGGAAGAAGGTCAAATCTGCGGTGCCTTTGGCCAAGCCGTTCAACCGCGCCAAGAAGATCGAATATTCGTACGACGCTGGCGCGGATGCAGACATCGAAAAGAAGCATTACCTCACGGTCAACTGGAAACTGCCAGATACGTCCGACCCGATGTTGAATTTCAGTTTTCAGATTTTGGGTCATGCTCTCATCGGCACGCCTGCTTCGCCGCTCCGCAAGGCTTTGGTTGACTCGGGCCTCGGCGAAGACCTCGCTGGCCTCGGGCTTGAAACCGAACTGCGCGAGATGATCTTCTCCACGGGTCTCAAAGGCACGCGCGCGCGCCATGCAAAGAAGATCGAAAACCTCATCATCGAAACTCTGCAAAATCTCGTTCGCGATGGGATCGACACGGAGATGATCGCCGCTTCGATCAACACCCTTGAATTTCAATTGCGCGAATACAACACAGGCGCATTTCCGCGCGGCATTGCCGTCATGTTGAGTGCGCTCACCACCTGGCTCCACGAAGGCGACCCGTTCAGCATGTTGACCTTTGAAGCGCCGCTCAACGAGATCAAGGCCAGACTTGCGAACGACAGCCGCTACTTCGAGAAAATGATCCAGACCTACTTGCTGGATAATATCCACAAGACGATCATCCGCTTCAAACCCGACCCTGAGCTTGGTCGCCGTTTCGAGGAAGAGGAGCAAGCCCGATTAAAGTCCGCGCGCGAGGCAATGAGCAAAGATAAACTTCACGAGTTGGTTGAAAACGCGAAGCAACTCAAACTCAAGCAGGAGACACCTGACACTGCCGAGGCTTTGGAAACACTCCCCGTGTTGGATTTGAAGGATTTAGACAAACAAGTGCGCACCATTCCCATCGAAGAGATTCAGGTTCAGGATGCGAAAGTTCTGTATCACGATATCTTCACGAATGGCATCATCTATCTCGACCTCGGCTTTGACTTGCGTGCCATGCCGCAGGAACTCCTGCCGCTGACAGAAATCTTCGCGCGCGCCTTGTTCGAGTTGGGAACTGAGGCTGAAGATTTCGTCAAACTCTCTCAGCGGATCGGAAAAAGCACGGGCGGAATCAACGGCTCGTCGGTCAGCGTGACAACTCAAAAGTCGAGAGAGACGCGGGCAATGCTGATGATCAGAGGCAAGTCTACGGTGGAAAAATCCACAGAGATGTTTAATATCCTCAGGGACGTTCTTCTCACCACGAAATTTGACAACAAAGAACGACTCAAGCAAATGGTGCTCGAAGAAAAAGCGGGCATGGAGTCGGGGCTCGCGCCTGGCGGACACCGCTTTGCGAACATGCGCCTGCGTAAACAATTTGGCGGCACAGGCTGGATCAACGACCAGACCAGGGGCATTGGCTATCTCTTCGCACTGCGCGAACTGGCAAATGACATTGATAAAAAATGGCCGAAGGTTTTGAAGAAACTCGAAGACATGCGCGATGCGCTGATCAACAGCAAGACCCTGCTGTGCAATGTGACTCTTGATTCTGCAAATTGGAAAACCGTGCGTCCGCATTTGGAGAATTTCATTTTTGCGATGCCCGTGAAGGACGTGCAACTTTCAACCTACAACATTCAACCCGCAATCGAGAAGGAAGGTCTCGCGATTCCCGCGCAGGTCAACTACGTGGGCAAAGGAGCAGACTTGTACCAGCTTGGTTACGAATACGATGGTTCGGTTGAGGTGATTACGGGCTTTTTGCGGATGACGCACTTGTGGGAAAAGATCCGCGTGCTGGGCGGCGCGTATGGCGCGTTCGTGCAATTTGATGACAGCACTGGCGTGCTGACCTTCCTTTCGTACCGCGACCCTAACATCACGGCGACAATCAAAAATTATGATGATGCCGCCGCCTTCCTGAAAAGGCTGGATGCTTCGCGCCTCTCTGACAACGAATTAAAAAAATCCATCATCGCCGCCATCGGCGAACTGGATTCTTATCAACTTCCCGATGCCAAAGGATATACTTCGATGATGCGCTACGTCACAGGCCGCACCGATGCAACGCGCCAGAAGATCCGCGATGAAGTCTTGTCCACGAATGGTGAGGATTTCATCGCATTTGGTGAAGTGCTTGAAAAAGTGGCGCAATCAAATGCGGTGGTTGTGGTCGGTTCACAGGCGGCGCTTGAAGGCGCGAAGGCTGGGTTGAAGGTGACGAAGGTTTTGTAGAAAAGCAGAGATTAGTTGATTAGAGAACAATGAATCAGGATTCGTTATGACTTCGCTTGAAGACCAATTGGTATCCGAACTCTGGGCGCGGGATGTGCGATTCCTGATGGGACGCCAGATCAGTATCCTGGCTGGGCAATTCATCTAAAATGACGTAAAGCAAGTCTATAGACTTGCTTTACAAAGACCGATCCATGGACGAATTCTTTCAGCGCAACCTCCCCCATTACCATTTGCCCAACGCCGCCTACTTCATCACATTTCGGCTGGCGGGCAGTTTGCCTGTGGAAGCATGGAAAAGACTGAAGGAAGAATATGAGCTGGAAAAACGCCTGCTGTCCAGCAAATTCAAAGGGCACGAACTGCAAGAAGAACGATACAAAACGCAAAAACGTCACTTCGCCCGCTTCGACGCATTGCTCGACCATCCCAAAGACAGTCCGCGTTGGCTCGCAGAGCCGCGATTTGCAGAAATCATCACGCGCGAACTTCACGCCTTGCATCCCACTCATTACCGCTTGCACGCCTATTGCCTGATGAGCAATCATTGTCACCTATTGATAGACCAGCAGGACATTCCCCATCCGCCATCGCTCGTGGATGGAAAACACTACACCGCAGTAAGCCACGCCATGCGCCTTCTCAAAGGGCGGACTGGTTACGCCTGCGCCGCGCTGTTGGGCCGCAAAGGCGCGTTCTGGCAGCATGAAAGTTATGACCATGTTGTACGGGATGAAAAAGAGTTTATGCGAATCCTGGATTACATCGTCAACAATCCAGTCAAGGCAGGGTTGGTCGAAGACTGGCAGGACTGGTCGAATACGTACGTCAATCCCAATTTGTTGTAATGTAAAACAAGTCTATAGACTTGTTTTACAAGGAGCCATCATGAACCTCACCCTCAAGATCAACGCAATTGAACACATCATTGACGCGCCCGCCTCCACCACCCTGCTTTCCGCGTTGCGCGGGCTTGGGTATCACGGAGTCAAGTTCGGAGATGAGGGCGGGCTTTCTGGCGCGGACACGGTGTTGCTGAACGGCAAACCTGTCAACGCGGGGTCACTGCTTGCGGCGCAAGCCGAAGGCCATAACATCGCCACCATTGAAGCGCTCGGCGAACATCCCGAACAAGGCTGGAAGAAAACCGACGGCCTGCATCCACTGCAAAAGGCTTTCGTTGAGTCGGGCGCCATTCAATGCGGCTACTGCACGCCCGCGCAAATTCTCGCAGCGAAGAGTCTGCTTGAGAAAAACAGCAACCCAACTGAGGCGGAAGTCCGCGAGGCGATTTCTAGCGTCCTTTGTCGTTGTACGGGTTATCTCAAACCCGTCCAGGCGGTGTTGAAAGCGGCGGCAGAATTAAGAGGAGATTTGAGATTTGAGATTGGGGATTCGGGATTCGGAATACCAGCGCCAAGCGACTCGCAATTCCCGCATCCCGACTTAACGACGAGCCTGCTCACAAAAACTAAAATCATTCTCACGCCCGAAAGCCAGACCTGGCAAACCGTCGGCAAACCCGAAATTAAAGTAGACGCAATCAAGCTCGTGCAAGGCAAGCCCGCCTTCACAGGTGACTTTGAAAAGCGCGGCCTTCTGCACGCCAAAGTTTTACATTCGCCACACGCACACGCAAGAATCAAAAAGATAGACGCAACCAAAGCAAAAGCTCTTGAAGGCGTTGCGGCTGTGTTGACATGGCAAGACATCCCACGAGTTGTGTACTCCACCGCGGGACAGTCCGACCCGATCCCTGGGCCGTTGGATACTTTTTCATTGGACAACAAAGTCCGTTTCGTTGGCGACCGTGTCGCATTCGTCGCCGCTGAGACCGCTGAAATTGCAGAGAAGGCATTAAGTCTCATTGAGGTTGAATACGAAGTTCTGCCTTTCATTTTAGACTCACGCGAATCGATGAAGCCAGAATCCGTTCGGATTCATGAAGAGCCTGAATATGTCAACTTTGCAGATTCGAATCCTGAAAAGAATCTTGCCGCTGAAATCCGCATTGACATTGGCGACGTAGAAAAAGGTTTTCAGGAAGCTGACGAAATCTTTGAAGCTGAATACGAAGTGCCGAAAGTTCAACAGGCGCACATCGAACCGCACATCGCCGTCACCTACTGGGATGAGGATGATCGTCTGGTGATTCGCACATCCACGCAAGTGCCGTTCCATGTGAGGAGAATGCTTGCGCCTGTGTTGGGATTGCCTGTGAAAAGAATCCGCGTCATCAAGCCGCGCATCGGCGGCGGTTTCGGCGGCAAACAGGAAGTGTTGATGGAAGACGTGGCGGCACATCTCACGATTGCCACCAAACGCCCCGTCATTTACGAATACACCCGCGAAGAGGAATTCATCGCCGCGCGCTCGCGTCATCCCATGCGCGTGCGGATGAAGACAGGCGTCAAGAAAGATGGAACCATCACCGCCAACTCGATGTATGCACTTTCGGACACTGGCGCGTATGGCTGTCACGCGTTGACCGTGACGGGCAACACAGGTCACAAAGCCATGGCCTTGTACGTCGGTGACGGGGAATATCGCAAAGCTCCCAACATCCGCTTTTATGCAGACGTGGTCTACTCCAACACCCCGCCCGCTGGCGCATTCCGCGGATACGGCGTACCGCAAGGCTACTGGCCGCTGGACCGTCACATGGAAAAGATCGCCCGCGCCATGGGCTTCGACCCAATTGACTTTCGCTTGAAGAACGCCATTCAGCCGGGCGAATACCATCCCTTCTCAACGGCATGGAACGAAGGCCGTGAGCCGCGCCCTGAGATCATCCACACGGTTGGGTTGGAACAATGCGTTGCCCAAGGCCGAGCCGCCATTAATTGGGATGACAAGTTTGGAAATGAGGAATGGCATGTAGCGCAAGTCTCCGACTTGCGCGGACAAGCCAACGGCTTATCCTACAAACGAAAAGGCATTGGCGTCGCCATGGTCATGCAAGGGACCGCAATCCCCTACCTTGACATGGGTGGCGCATCCATCAAGATGAATGACGACGGTTCTTTCAACCTGTTAGTTGGCGCCACCGACCTCGGCACTGGCTCCGATACCGTGCTTGCACAAATGGCCGCCGAAGTCTTGGGCGTGCCTGTGGAAGATATGATCTGCTATTCATCCGACACAGATTTCACGCCATTCGATAAAGGCGCGTATGCTTCGTCAACCACGTATATTTCTGGAACGGCGGCTGTCAACGCGGCGAAAATCGTGGCAGAGAGAATCAAAGTGCGGGCGGCGATGATGTTGAACAAGGCAGTAGACAAAGTAGACAAGGAAACAGATAAACAGGCATACAAGTCGGAAGATTTTAGACTCGCCAATCGCATGGCCATTGCGCCCGACGGAAGATCGGTTTCAATGGCAGAAATCGCGCTTGATTCACTACACAAGAATAATCAAGAGCAGATCATGGGCGTCGCAAGTTACGTCTCGCCTGTGTCGCCGCCGCCATTTGCGGCGCAGTTCGCAGAAGTGACCGTGGATACCGAGACAGGTCAAGTCACCGTGGATAGGCTCGTCATGGCCGTAGACTCAGGCGTGATCGTGAATCCACTCACGGCTTCGGGGCAGATCGAAGGCGGCATGACCCAGGCCCTCGGCTATGCCATCACCGAAGAAATGCGCTACGATGAAAAAGGCAACGCCATCGAACGGGACTTTGACCGCTACCACCTCTTCCGTGCCGATGAAATGCCCGAGTTGGAAACCATCTTCGTCGAGACGTTTGAACCGTCTCACCCATTTGGCGTGAAGGCCGTGGCGGAGATTCCAATGGACGGTGTCGCGCCTGCCGTCGGCAATGCCATTCTGGATGCCATCGGCGTAAACGTGGACGAGAACCCCGTCACACCAGAAAGAGTTTGGAAAGCAATAAAGAATAAGTGAAAAGCCCGCAGAGCATTCATTCGCAATGAACACAGTCGAAACCCTTCACCTGCTTCCCTATCTGGCGTCTCTGGGCATATCCCTGGTGGCCCTGCTTTACGCCTGGAGCAGGCGCAATACACAAGGAACACGGACATTCATCTGGTACGCAGGCGGACAAAGCCTGTGGATTTTTGCATTCATCCTGGAAGTGATGCCCTGGAGCTTGCAAGGGAAAATCTTCTGGCACGGGATTCAGTGGCTGGGGGAATTAATCTCCATCGTGGCCTTCCCCGTTTTCGCGGCGCAATATTCCGAATATCCACTACGCAATGCGCGTTTGTTCTTTCGATTATCGTTAATTGTCCCAATCCTGTTTGCGTTCCTTCTGGCTACCGACGGCTTGCATCACCTGATTTATGCAAATCCACATGCGCGGGTGGAAGGTGTCTTTGTCGAACTCGAATACGGCAGAACGCCGATTTTATATGCAATTTCAGTCTACCGCTATTTGGTTGCCTTCATTGGCATCGCTTTTTTAATACAGCATTTTCGCCGTTCACACATCCTGTTTCGCACCCAAATCACGGTCATCCTGATCGGGTTTCTGATCCCCATTATCGGCAACTTTCTTAATCTGGCAGGCATCCACTTCCCATCGGGCGTGGATATCCATCCGATGGCAATTGCGCTTGGCAGTCTGGTCATGTCGTGGGGGCTGTACCGATTTCGGATATTCGATATCAAACCCGTTGGGCGGGACAAGGTCTTTGAAGACATGCTCGACCCCGTCGTCATCCTCGGCAACGATAATCTGGTGGTTGATATCAACCGCTCCATGCTCGACCTACTGGGCAGGAATGTAAACGAGGTGATCGGCCAGCCCGCCAAAGAAATATTCGCAGATTACTCCATCCCGATACGCCTGTACCTGCATGTTACCCACGCCCGCGCCGACAGCGCCTTTGAGCTTAGCGGAAACACAGTCCATTACGAGTTGACCGTCTCGCCGTTATACAGCCACGATAAAAAACTGGTCGGACGCATTTACATCCTGCATGACATTACCTCACAAAAGGCATTGGAACACAACCTGCGGAAACTAAACCTCGAACTGGAAGACCGCGTCCTTGCCCGAACCGAGGAACTGTATGCCGCATACGATTACACCCTCGAAGGCTGGGCCAAAGCCCTCGAATTCCGCGATGAAGAAACGGAAGGCCACAGCCGCCGCGTCACCGAAATGACCCTGAAAATCGCCCGCGCGCTTGAAATCCCCCAGGACGAATTGGTTCACATCCGCCGCGGCGCGCTCCTGCACGATATTGGAAAAATGAGCATCCCGGATAAAATTTTACATAAGCCCGGCAAATTAACAGACGAAGAACGTAACATTATCAAAAAGCATCCCGAAACGGCGTATAAATTGCTCTCCCCAATTCCTTTTCTGAAAAAAGCATTGGTGATTCCATATTCGCACCATGAAAAATGGGATGGCACAGGCTACCCGCAGGGATTAAAAGAGAAAGACATCCCCCTCGCCGCGCGCATCTTCGCCATAGCGGATGTCTGGGACGCGCTTAGCTCAAACCGCCCTTACAATCAGGCATGGCCGCGCGAAAAAATAATCGCCTACTTCATCGAGCAATCAGGCAGGCACTTTGACCCTTTCATCATAAATATATTTTTAGGGTTGATCGATAAAGGCGGGATATAATCACATGGTTATTTGCAATTTCAAATCTGCTGGAGAAAATAAAAATCAATGCCCGACCAAATTTACGTAATCGGCCACATCAACCCCGACACAGACTCGATAGCCGCCGCCATGGGCTACGCCTGGCTCCTGCGCGAACGTGACGGAGTCCACGCAATTGCGGCCCGCGCTGGCGCGCTCAACGCGCAAACTGCATGGGTCTTAAAAACGAATCAACTCGAAGCGCCGATCCTGCTCACCGACGCCTCCCCACGCTTCGGTTCGGTCATGAGGCGGCTCGATACCATCCGCCCAGATTCCCAGCTCGGCCTGGCGTGGACCCTCGCCAGCAAAACGGGCGGCATTGCCCCCATCGTCAGCGAGGATGGAATCCCCTACGGCCTCATCAACGGCATGAGCCTTTTCAAATATTTCACCGACACCCTCGGCCCGCGCCCCGGCGATGCGACCGTGCGCGAGATGATGTCTGCAAAATGCGGTGACGCGGCAGATATGACCGTCCCGAAATATCAGGCCAACGCGCACATCCGCGATTCGCTCAACAAAATCTTGCGCGACGAATACAACGATTACTGGGTTGTGGACGAACATGGCGTGTACGTAGGCATCGCGAACCAGCGTGAAGTTTTGAATCCCCCGCGATTAAAAATCATTCTCGTGGATCACAACGAACCGCGTCAAGCCATCGCCGCGCTCGAAGAAGCCGAACTGCTTGAAATTCTCGATCATCATCGTCTCGGAAATCCGTACACCCACCAGCCCATCCGCTTCACGGTGGATACGGTTGGATCAACTTCCACGCTGGTGACGGAACTAACCGCCGAGGCAGGGCTCTCCATGCCGCCCCCGCTGGCAGGCACGCTTCTTGCCGGGCTGGTATCTGATACTCTCATCCTGACATCTCCCACCACCACACAGCGTGACAAAGACGCCGCCGAACGCTTGTCCCGCTGGGCCTTCGTGGGGGGAAGTCCGCTCAAAGGGGAGACGGTCAAGAGCTACGGCAAAGCCGTGCTCAGCGCAGGCGCGGGACTCTCGAACCGCAAGCCTCAAGAAATCGTCAGCACAGACATCAAACCCTTTGAAGGCGGCGGATTCAAATTCGCCGTAGCCCAGGCCGAAGTGACCGACATCCTGCAACTCACCGAACATCTCGCTCCCCTGCAAAACGCCCTCAACGACCTGCGCGACAAACGCGGACTCAACTTCGCCATGCTTTTGGTCACCGATGTTGTGCGCGGCACAAGCCGCCTGCTCATCTCATCCAACGCCCCCGCCATCCTAAGCGACCTCCCCTACCCGCCCCTCGCCGACGGCACACGCGACGCCCAGGGCGTTGTTTCAAGAAAGAAACAATTATTGCCCGCCGTATTGGGGTTGTTGGAAAGATAATAACGTAGGGACACAGCGGCGCTGTGTCCCTACACGTGAGGGTAGAGTAAAATAATATGAAAGGAATAAATGCAATGTTTCAACTTGAGACAAAAATGAACCCAACTGGTTTCCCGCCTGTGGCAGAGACATTACCACAGGCAATTGAAAGCATTGTATCTGTTCTCAAGCCCGAGAAAATCATCCTGTTTGGTTCGTATGCACAAGGCAACCCAAACCATGACAGCGACGTAGATTTACTGGTAATTATGGAGCTACACGGAGATTACAAGGAAAAATACCACGCTATTTCCATGCTTCTTTATCCAAGAAAATTTCCAGTGGATATTATTCTGAAAACCCCCAAAGACGTCGAGGAAGCTCAAAAGGGCGGCAAAGATAACAGCTTCTTCATTCGTGAAATTCTCAAAAAAAGCAAAGTGCTTTATGACAGAAATAAGCGAGCTTAAATCCTGGATCGAAAATGCCGAGGAAGATTTTTCTGCCAAGCCTACACCAAAACGTAGTAACCGCTTTGCGTCAGTCGTTCGGGTAAAAGGCGACTAAAGTCGCCACTACGAAGCCCTTTCGTAATCTACCGAAAACAGGAGTACTGAAATACCAATGGAATTTCAAGCAATCATAGAAAGAGCATTAAACATACGAAAACAATACGAGAAGAAAGAGGAATATCTTTATGGCGCATCGTGGACAAATGAAGAAATAACTCTTGGCTTCATCGGCGACGTGGGTGATCTAGCAAAACTTATCATTGCAGAAAACGGCAAACGTAATATTCCCAACAGCAGGGAAAAACTTGAACATGAGCTTTCCGATTGTCTCTGGTCCATCATCGTTCTCGCCAATGCCCATAAGATAGATTTGGAGAAATCATTTTCAAAGACCATGGATGAGATCGAAAAGCAAATAAATGGATAAACAAATTGATTTCAATCTATCAGGCTCTTTCCGAACTCGAAAAAAATAATGGCTCAGCGGCTCTTTGCACGGTGACGAAGAGCGAAGGCTCCACGCCGCGGCATGTGGGCAGTAAGATGCTGGTGTATCCCGATGGAAAATTCATCGGCACGGTGGGCGGTGGTGACCTCGAACATCGCGTGCTCGACGAAGCGTGGATGACGATCTCGGACGGCGAGGCGCGCCTTTTACATTACAACATGGCTGACCCCTCACGCGGCGACCCCGGCGTGTGCGGCGGCCAGGTGGAGGTATTTGTGGAACCAATTCTTCCTCCCCCACTGCTGGTCGTCATTGGCGCGGGGCATGTGGGCAAGGCTGTTGTCCATTTGGCAAAGTGGCTGGGATTCCGCGTGGCGGTCTGTGATGACCGCGCGGAATTTTGTACGCCCGAAGTCACCCCCGGTGCGGATGCTTATTACCCTGTGACAATGGACAAACTCCCCGAGCACATCAAAATTGACAAGCGCACCATTTTGATCTTGACAACTCGCGGCGCGAATGTGGACTCTGCGGGAATAGCCCCGCTTCTGGACTCCACTGCGGGCTACATCGGGGTAATCGGCTCCCGCCGCCGCTGGGCGACTACCGTCAAAGCGTTGATGGAAAAGGGTATTTCCGAGGAAAAGATCGCGCGAGTCCGCTCGCCGATGGGGATTGAGTTGCAAGCTGAAACTCCCGAGGAGATCGCCGTCAGCATACTGGCGGAGGTGATGATGGTGAAAGCCAAAGCGACGGGAATGCCGATGAAGGGGTAGGGCAGTGAACAGTAATCAGTGAGCAGTGATCGGTGAACAGTAATTGGTAATTGGTAATTGGTAATTGGTAATTGGTAATTGGTAATTGGTAATTGGTAATTGGTAATTGGTAATTGGTAATTGGTTAAGCTGAGCTGAAACCCCGAAGGGGTGAAATGATTATAGACTGTGGGTGGCAGATTGTTCCAACCCCGAAGGGGTGGCATGGTTCTTAACATCGAGCGTGGAAAATGATTCAGAAAACAGAATCAGGTTCGAGATTAAGAGAGAGGCGTGTTTCAGGCGGCGGAGAGGTGAAGGCGGCGGGTAAATGTCCATCGGGGTGTGAAACGAATCAGCGGTGGAATTCGTAGAAAAATAAGAAAAACGGTTCTTGTATCAGCAAGTTCATTCGGCTATAATCTGGACGTTATTATAAAAAAGGAGAGAAACATGGCTAGAATTTTCGATGTCATTGAATATGCAAATGAAATGAGCGATGAGATCGTCCACCGCTTTCCCGAAGAAGGCATTGGCGATTACCGACTTGGCTCGCAGGTGATCGTGCGTGAAAGCCAGAGCGCGGTGTTCTTCCGCGATGGGCAGGCGCTGGATGTGTTCAAGCCGGGGCGGCACACCATTGCAACTGCAAACATCCCGAAGTTGATCGATTTTATTGGCAAGGCGTTCAATGATCGCACTCCTTTTCCTGCGGAAGTATATTTCGTATCGAAGAAGGAGTTTGCGAATAAGAAGTGGGGCACGCCGCAGCCGATCATTGTCCGCAACCCGAACATGGGTCTGGGTGTGGCTCTGTTGCAGGGATTTGGAACGTATTCGTTTCAGGTAAAAGACCCGCAACAATTCGTGACTCAAATTGTCGGGGCAACTGGTTCGTATCGCACTTCGGAAATTGAAGAACGATTACGAACGATGTTGCTTTCCAAACTTCAAGATGTGCTTGGCGAAACAGGCGCGAAGAATTCCGTGCCTGAAATGATCGGCCTGACCGAGGAGATTGGCTCGGCGGTTCGCGCGAAGGCGAAGGAAGATTTCGAGGCGATTGGCCTGACGCTAAAGACCTTCTACATCGGCAACCTCAAGCCTTCTGACAAATCTGCCCAGGAACTACGTGACATGGGGATGCTCGATATGCAAACCTACACCCAATTGCAAGCCGCGGATGCGATGCGCGATGCGGCCCAGAACGAAGGCGGCGGCGCAGGCCTCACGGCTGGCATTGGCGCAGGGATGGGCATTGGCAATTTGATGGGTCAAGCCCTGCAAGGCGGAATGCAAGCTGGAAGCGCGGGTGGCGGTGGCGCGAAGATGCCCGATATTATGACTCCCGCCGAAGCGGCGCAGTTTATGAAAGTGACCGAGGATGACATTCTCGAAGCGATCAAGGATAAAAGCTTGAAAGCCAAGAAGGTCGGCAAGGCGTTCCGCATCAGCAAGGATAATCTGGAAGAGTTTATGAATAGTTAGAGAGAGACTGGGGGAATGGAGACTGGAGATTAGTAAAAGAGACTTTCCGAGATGAGAGTCTCTTTTACATTGTACGAATTACTTTTACTCATCATCAGGGAGCAATTTGAGAAGCGCGGCGAGTAATTCGGGGACGGCTACGGTAGCGGCAAGCCAGACGCGGTTTAGCAGGGTTTCCCCATATTCATGGGCGAGAACATTGCGAAATCCAATAAGGTTTTTCCACTCAACTTCAGGGTTTTGATTTCGGTATTGAGGAGAAATATGGGAAGCCGCTTCTCCAATAATGGTAAGCAGTCTTTCCACCGCCAGGCGCAGTGTTTTATTTTTCTCGAATTCATGGAACTTAACGCCACGCATAAGCCCCGTAATATCGCGCGCGGCTTCACGCATGTCCCATAAATAGGATTGCGCTTGTTTATTGTGCGGCATAAATAACCTTCGCCGTACTTAATATTTCCTTCCTGCGATAAGGATTACGAAGCCCATCTTTTTCCACAAGATCAACTGGGCGTTTAAATAATTTTTCAAGTTCAAACTGCATTTCAACCAGTTCAGACAACCCAATAGGCGCATCGGGCTTAATAACCAACAGCACGTCCACATCGCTTTTGGGACGGAAGTCGTCGCGCAGGACAGAGCCGAACAGCGAAAATTCGGTGACACCCCAGCGTTCACAGAACGCGGCGATTTTTTTTCTAGGAATGATGAATTTCTTTTTTGCGCGCATGTTTACCTGTTTAAAATTATAGCATAGGCATTGTGGTCATTCCAATTCCGAAATCACATTTGAAACCGCGTCGAGCACATCACTCGCAAGGACGGAAGCAGTTGTGCCAAGAGTCTCGGCGGCGAACAGCCCCGCCTGGGCGTGGATGAATGCGCCTGCCACGGCGGCATCGTACGCATCCAACCCTTGGGCGCGGAGGCCGACGATGAGGCCAGCCAGCACATCCCCTGTGCCTGCGCGGGCGAGGGCGGGCGTGGCAACAGGGATGATGGTACTTCGTCCATCAGGAGAAGCGACGACCGTGAACGCGCCTTTCAAAACAACCACGTGCTCCCATTCCTTTGAGTACCTGCCTGCAATCGCTTCGCGATTGGATTGAATCTCTGCCTTTGGCAAACCCGTCAACACAGACATTTCACCGGGGTGCGGAGTGAGCACAGCGGGTGCAAATAATTTTTTATACCAGTCCGTGATCTGAGATAAATGCCTTAACCCGTCCGCATCCACAACCATTGGGATTTGCACCGATGGAATTAAATCTTCGACAAAAGCCCCTGTGGAAAGTTTATCGCCGAGGCCAGGGCCGATCAAAAACGCGGTAGCCCGTTCCAGGTTTTGCAGAACTGTCCATGCCGCGGAGGAGGGCGACGGAAGTACTTGCAGGTTTTGCAAAACATTGTCTGAAGCGTGATCGGAAATGAATCCATTTTCGTGCGGGAGCAAGACCCATGTCGCTTCGGGGATGTGCCCCGCGAGCGCGGCGTGCAACGGCTCGGGAACGGCCAGAGTAACGAGTCCCGCGCCGATGCGATACGCGGCCTTGCCAGCCAGCAGGGCCGCCCCCGTGTAAGAGGCAGAACCAGCCACAACGAAAACCGTACCAAACGTCCCTTTGTGTGAGGCGGGTGTTCGCTCAGGCATCAGCGCAGAGACCATGTTCCAATCCGCAACATCAGCAAAAATCGAATTCCATGAATTCAATTTTTCAGGCAGGCCAATATCCACCACCTGCAATTCGCCGACAAACTCAAACGCAGGCAGTTTCAGCAATCCATGTTTGACGGCCGCCATCGTAATTGTGAGATCAGCAGGGATGGTTTCATCGGCGGCCTCGCCCGTGTCGCAATCCACACCTGAGGGACAATCCACCGCAACGATGAAAGGAGGCAACTCCATTTCGGATGTGATGAAATTTATTTTTCCAAGAAGCTGGGCCGCCTCTTTCTTTAACGGGAGCTTGATCCCCGTCCCAAGCATTCCATCCACGAAGACATGGGACTGGTTAAGAAAGGCCGTGAGAGATTCGTCATTTTCATCGTTCGTGGATTCAGAGACCTCGCCGCCCACAGACAAATAATGCGCGATGAGTTCATCATTCTTTTTGCGGTTGACAAGATAAGCGTGCGTGCGCCAGCCTGCCTCGGCCAGCCACGCCAGCGCGACGAGCGTATCTCCGCCATTGTTGCCCGACCCCACCAACCCAACGACCTCGTCCCAGCCATTCTCCTGCCCCAGCGCATGGACAAGCTCCGCAAGCCCGCGGCCTGCATTCTGCATCATCTCAGCATACGAGACGCCTTTTGCATCCGCCTCTTTTTCGATTGCGTGCATTTGACCAACAGTAACAAGTTTCATAAGGTCTCACTTTTTTCAGAAATGCCTGTGTAATTCATTATACAAATTTTTTGAGGCGGGTGTTAAGTCTTGCAATCACAATGGCATGGTTGGTAGAACAAGTCTATAGACTTGTTCTACAAGCGGGCTACTGGTGCTATAATCGAATCAGAAAAGGAGTACCCCATGAACGAAGAAAAACGCAAAGCCATGAGAGATAAACTTCCGCCTGAAGCGCTGGAACACATGAAAGCCGCGCGCGAGGAAATGCGCAAGAGCATGGAAGCCATCCTGCCCCCGGGCTTTCTGGAGCATCGCCGCACCGCCCGCAAGGAAATGCTGATGGCCTTCCGCAGTTTGATAGACGCCGCAATCGAAAAGACGGAAGAAAAAAGCAAAGCTTCATAAAAGCAAACACTCGCTCCAAAAATCGGGGCGAGTGTTTTTAATTTCGAAACACTGAAACACGAATTTTCGCTAATCTTTTTAAAATTCGCGTGGATTGGCGTAGATTAGCGGATTCTCCTTGAATTTTGCGTAAGTCCTGTTAACTTTACCTCCAGGGACGATGGCCGCGGGCAAGGAACAGGATATAGAAAAGGGCAAGCCCCGAACCGCCAAGCAAGGCCTGTCCAATCGCGGGGTGGGCATCATAAAGAACAGCCCCTGAAACCAACAGCGCAAGAAAAATGATCCCGCCCGTCAGGCGGTTCATGGAGCGTTCCAAATAGCTGATTTGAATATTCATCATCGGCATTTGCACGTTCAACTCACCGCGTTCGATCCTGCCGAGCACACGTTCTGTCCTGCCTGGAATTGCCAGCAGTGTTTTAAAGAGACTCCCCGCCTCATCAAAAAAGACATCCCATTGAGAGCCGCCATCGCCCTCTGCAAGTTTTTTTGCATAAGGAGCCAGGCCTTCCCACAAGTTGAATTCTGCGTGCAACCCAGTACACATCCCCGATAGAATTCCGATTGTTCTGCCAAGCAGTAAAAGGTTTTCGGGCAATTGAAAAGGCATGTTCAACATCAACTCGCGGAATTGCAGGCCAAACTTCATCATCTCGCTGTGCTCGATGCTCCGCAATTCGCTCATGTTCATGCCCCAAAAACGGTCGAACAATTGCGCGCCTGCCTCTTCCAACAATTTCAAGTTCGTATTCGGAAGCAGTACCCCCAACGTCTGATACGCCTTCACCAGCCGCTGAGAATCCTGCAAGCCAACCGAAATCACCGCCTCGCGCAGTCCCTCCATCAAACGCTCGGGCATTCTCCCCACCATGCCAAAATCCACAAAGGTCAGCCGCCAGGCCGTGGAACCGTCCTTCTTTTTTTCAGGCAAAGGCGAAACAAAAATATTGCCAGGGTGCGGGTCGGCGTGAAAAAAACCATCTTCAAAGATTTGCTTCAAATAGACTTTGAACAAAACCTGCGCCACATCCGCGCGATTAATTCCCGCCGCTGTAATGGCCTCATAATCTGTGATCTTGATCGCGGATACGTCTTCCAAAGTCAACACACGGCGACTGGTATGATTCCAAACCACACGCGGGACATAGACGCTTCCATCATCCTTGAAGCTGGCGGCAAAAACTTCAGCATTTTTTCCCTCTGACAAATAATCCATCTCTTCGCGCAGGGTGGACGAAAACTCCTCCACAATGGCAGGGACGTTGGCCCTGTCACTTACGGGACGATAACGCTTCAGCCAGCCCCCCACCACGCGAATGGCAGACATATCCACTGCCACAATCTGCTCGATGTGCGGACGCAGCGCCTTGACCACCACGTTTTTATAGCCAAGCATCTCGGCTTCCTGCGCGTTCAACTCTGCGCGATGGACTTGTCCCAACGACGCGGCGGCGAGAGGAGATTCTTCAAAGGTGAGGAAAATGTCACTTAACGAGGAACCAAGCTCCAGTTCGGTTTGGAGGCGGATGGATTCAAAATCCACAGGCGGCACTTCATCCTGCAATCCTGCCAACTCATCCGTAATCTCAGGCGGAAGCACATCCAAACGCGCAGACAAGAACTGCCCAACCTTGATCATCACGCCGCCCATGCGAATGGCGAGCGCGCGAAAACGAACCGCGATGTTGCGCAAACGCTGGGGGCGGGTATTTTTTGCGAGAAAACCCAACCCGATGCGGCGCAACAAAATATCCCAAAATACAATACCCATCACCACGCGCGCAAAAAATAAAACAATGCGCCAATAACGCATTCGTAAGTTTGTAGATTTCATGAAGCCTCCGTGAAGTTCCATTGTAGCCTGTTTCACGTTCAGCTTGAGCGGGACGCGGGATATGTGTGCAAGAAAAGGATTTCAGGGGAGGCAGATTGTTCGCTGGGCTGTGAAAACCCCTCACCCTGCCCTCTACCCTTACGGGCACACGTCCCTCAGGGAGAGGGGGGAGTCGACACGGCGAAAAGTCTTCATACTTGGGGTGAGGGAAAAGGGGAGCGCTGACAACCTTTGCATGCACACCAGGATAAAGTTCGGAATCGAATGTGTTATTTCCGATAACATCTATTGTCCACGAGGCTGTTTTCTGTTTATTTGAAATCCCACGAAGACCATCTTGAATATTGGAAATCCAGTAATTGCAATTGTATTGTCACTTGAATTCCATCTCTCGAATTCTTAGAATGTAGTTGAGTCAATCGAAAGGAAGATAAATATGAGAAACAAAATTTCAATCTTCAAAAAGAGTCGCCGCATATCCCTTACGCTGGCGATTGTCACTGCCTTGCTTGTGTTCACAAGCGCACTGGCCGCGGACGAGATGTTGGATCCAAATTTTGGAACAAACGGAATCGTGATGTCCAGTTTCGAGGGCATTAATAACTTCACCAGCCGCGTCATCCTGCAAACGGACGGCAAAATTATCATGTCGGGGTATTATCAGAACTCAACTCCTTTCGTTGCCCGTTATAACAGCAACGGCACAGTAGACACATCCTTCGGGATAAATGGCAGTTTCACCCCCACAATCGGCGCATTCTCAGGCTCTCGAGTTGCAATCCAGTCAGACGGGAAACTGATCGTGGCGGGGTCGAGCAATGATAGTTTTGCCGTTGCCCGGTACGACAGCAATGGCATAAGTCTTGATGGCAGTTTTGGCGTAAATGGAGTCGCGAAAATTCCTTCCGATTCTGGAGATTCCCGCTACCGAATTAGCGACCTTGTCATCCAGGCCGATCAAAGGATCATCGTGGTTGGCACTCATAGCAATCAAGGGAATTTCACCAACTTCGCCATCGCTCGATTCAACACGGACGGCACGCAGGACTTCTTCAGAATAATTGACAAGGTGGATTTTCCGAACAACCGCTTTAACAGTTGCGCGGCGGTTGCCATTCAAACAGACGGAAAAATTGTCATGTCAGGAAGTATGCTGGACGATGATGCCCATGAACAAATCTCGCTTGCGCGGCTCAATCAGGATGGTTCGTTCGACACATCCAGCTTTGGTACAAACGGAAAGGGAACCGTTACCGCCGCACTTCCTGATTTTATTCACGGCAGTGGCGCTCTTGCCCTCCAGCAAAACGGCAAGATCGTTGTGGCGGGAACCGTAGCCAACGACGCTAACACCATCGAAAATCCAGCCCTGGCGCGTTTCAACAGCAACGGCGCGCTGGACACCACATTTGGAGGGACTGGGATAGTCACAACAGATTTCGGCAGTCACGAAAAAGGATCCGATCTTCTCATCCAGCCAGATGGAAAGATAATCCTGGTCGGAACAATATATGCATCCAATTTTTCCGATATTCTGCTTGTTCGCTATAACAGCGATGGCACTCTGGACAATTCATTCGGCGAGAACGGAAAAATAATAAAAGACCTTGGAAGCGCGCCTGATTTTGGAAATGGAATTACCATTCAGCCAGATGGAATGATTGTTGTGGCCGGCTCCAGCAACGGGCGGGCGTTCCTGGCGCGTTATATTTTGGAAGTCTCCACTCATCAAACGGTTTCCACCACATTCAAATCCAGAGGTGTCCATGACGGCTGGGTACTCGAAGCGGGCGAGAACAGCAACAGCGGAGGATCGCTCGATAGATTGGCAACCACCTTCAACGTCGGGGATGATGCGCGCGATCGGCAATATCGAAGCATCCTATCCTTCAACACCGCATCCCTTCCAGACAACGCCGTCATCATGTCAGCCCATTTGGATATCAAGAGACAAAGTTTTGTCGGCGTCAACCCCTTCACGACACATGGCGATCTTTTAATGGATATTCGCGCTGGAACATTTAGCAACAATCTTAATTTGCAAACAAGCGACTTTAACTCAGCAGGCTCCCCGGGCACCAGCCAGGAACGCTTCGCTCCCTTAACTTCGAGCTGGTACACCACCCAGTTCAGCTCCGCCAACCTGAGATTCATCAACAAGTACGGAATAACGCAGTTTCGCCTGCTCTTCGCAAAAGACGATAACGATGATATGGGCGCCGATTATATAAAATTCTTCTCGGGCAACTCGGTGAATGGAAACCTTCCCAAATTAATCATCGGCTATTTTGTGCCGTAATCAGAGTATTTCCTAACCTCGACCACACCTTTGTGCGTGGAGGTTACATCCGCGAAGAAGAAGTTGATCCTTGCGTAAAATTCAGGCAGGGAATGTTTTGTTTTCACAGGGCAAATCCCAGCATTCTCCCAACTCCGTAGTACAATGAAATCAGGTTAGCAGATGGCAAATTGCATATACGCGGGGGATTTGAAGTATCGCTTGTAAGCAGTCCAACGAAAGCCTCACCACATCGGAACATCGAACAGCCGCCGCCTTGCAAGAGGCGCGTTGGCTATTTAAGTCCGAATCAAAATAGAAGCGACATTCAAAGGAGTAAGTTAAATGAACGCAACCCCAACACCCGCCAAGACCAAAGCCAAACGCCCTTCCAAAGGGATGGCCAAGCATACCCGCCTGGTAAAACAGGAAGCCCGCAAGAACAGCGTCCCTGGCACGGTGGTCAAAAAAGGCAAACGCCCCGCAGTAAAGTAAGTTGATCCACAAACAAAAACGGTCTCGCTGAGATTACCCTCCGAGACCGTTTTTCAATTCAAAGGCAGAAAACAAAACTGCCCTTGCAAAATCGCGCTATTATCTCTGGTACGTAGTACAATGAAATTCGATTTTGAGTTTGAAAATTTTGTTTTGCCTGTTCCCGGGGGAAATGAACGGTCGCTTGAAAACGAAATCACGAAAACTCCCAATAGAAAAAGCGCTGTCCCAAGGAGAATCGCATGATGAACAAAGCTATATTCGAGGAAAAGTGGAGTCAAATCCGCGGGCAGATCAATGCCAAATGGAGCCTGATGGTCGAGTACGACCTGGTCAAAGTGGACAAGGCGGATGTGAAGTTCGATAAATTTGTCACCATGCTTCAGGTTAAATATGGGTATACCCGCCAGAAAGCCAGGGAGGAAATTGCAAATCTCTGGTCTGAGTATGAGGCGAAAAACAAGAGCGCGAAATAGAGGGTCACTCAACCCAAAACGGTCTCGGACTTGATGTCAACGAGACTGTTTTTTTAATTGGCACGCAAATCAACAATTCATCTTACTCAAATCTTCTCGTACCGCAATACCTCTGCGCAAAGAGTACGCAGCGATTGGCAGTGTATCAAAATTCTTAACGCGAACGGCGCGAATTCAACGAATGTCGAAAACATTCGCGTCATTCGTTGAATTTGCAAAATCCGCGTTTTGCTTTTCACATTGAGTCTATACATAAGCCCTGGGTTTTTAGGCGCAAATGCGCGGCGTTGATTGTGAAATATAAGATTTGACTTCACTACTTGATAATGCTACAATGCGCGCCACTCATTATAGACAGCATTGTTAACAACAAAAAAATGCGGCGCTATTTAATTTAATCTGGTGCGGGAATTTTTTAAGCGGCAACCCACTCTTTATTCGTAAATCCTATCAGCAAATTTACAACTCCAATTACCGGTAACGATATCTTATTTTTTGTGTTTATTATAGATAATGTCTGCCTTTTTGGTTGGCTAACATTATTCCCAGGAGGTGCGCTGTAAAAAATAAAGTATGAGGTTGTTTTCTGTTATTTTACCCAACTAGAGAAGGAGAATAGAAATGCTACACTCGTTATTTCACAAGAGGGCGCATGGGATGAAGAGAGGAGTTATCCTGCTTCTAACCACCCTTATAGGAAGCGCGCTCATTGGCGCTTGCGCCAGCGGAGCCTTGCCCACAGCCCCGCCAACTGAGCCGCCCCCCTTGCCCACGCCGACAGAACCGCCAGCCCTCGAAACGCAAACCCTGGATGCAACTTCAGGCGCAGCAGCCAAGGCTGTTGACTTGATCGGCGCCTGGGTAAATGCTGGCGCACCCGAAACAGATGCATTTGAATACACTGGCGTGGATGGAAAAACCTACACAGGTGACTTTCAAACAGACGTTCTTCCGCTGTTCACCCAAAATGGCGTCTGGTACGAAGGCTCGCAAGCCTGCACAGGCTGTCACTTTGGTAATACCGAAAACTCGTACCATGAAATGGACCTCACCACCTACGAAGGCATCCTCACTGGTGCAGATTCGCTCTCCTCACCTCCCGGTGTCTCCATCCTCGGCGCAAGTGCAGTGGGCGCAACTGATTTCGATTGGAGTCAC
>JACRLB010000023.1:39042-39802 GCA_016235445.1 Chloroflexota bacterium
AGCGGGCGCTCCTGAAACGGACGCTTTCGAATATGGAAGCGCACAACTCACCTTTGATCGCGATGTGCTCCCCTTCTTTACCCAACCCGGCATGTGGTTCGACGGTTCACAAGCCTGCACCGGTTGTCACTTCGGCAATACCGAGAACTCCTACCACGAGATGGACTTGTCCAACTATGAAGGCATCCTCACTGGCGCGGATTCGCTTTCTGCTCCTCCCGGCGTTTCCATCCTCGGCGCGAGTGCGGTAGGCGCAACCGATTTCAACTGGGGCTCTTCCAAGCTCCGCGAGCGCATGAGAAACAACCGTATGCCCCCCGGCATCGAGTTCGACATCACCGAGGAAAACCGCGACGGACCCCTGGTGCTTCATGGAGCGCCGATTGAAGCCGACGCATCGGCAGAGATAGCATTTGGTACAGGCGAATGCGAGGTTAAAGCCGTCAACCTGATTGGCGAATGGGTAAATGCTGGCGCACCCGAAACAGACGCATTCCCATTTGCCGCCGAAGACGGCTCATCCTGCGAAGGCACCTTTGAAGCGGATGTTCTTCCATTATTTACCCAAAACGGTGCCTGGTATGAAGGCTCGCAAGCCTGCACAGGCTGTCACTTCGGCAATACCGAAAACTCGTACCATGAAATGGACCTCACCACCTACGAAGGCATCCTCACTGGTGCAGATTCGCTCTCCTCACCTCCCGGTGTCTCCATCCTCGGCGCAAGTGCAGTGGGCGCAACTGATTTCGATTGGAGTCAC
>JACRLB010000005.1 GCA_016235445.1 Chloroflexota bacterium
GCGTTTCTCGGCTAATTTTTGCATCACTTCCAACCGACTGATTTCTTTTGTGCTCATATTCAACGTCTCCATTTCGCGTCCTCCGAAGGGGACATTTTAACTTTGGCGAAAAGTGACATTTCTACTTTGGGCTAACAGGCGTATTTTTTTTCTTGACATCCCACCCTCACAGACATATACTCCAACCACAACCGAACGGGGAGCCTTTTCGAAAGGCTGAGAGGAGCGTGAACGCGCTCGACCCGCAACACCTGATCTGGTTAATACCAGCGGAGGGATTTTACATACTTAATGCAAACATCCTCCGCTGTTGGGGATGTTTTTTTGTTTAAACCTTTGTGTACTTCGTGTCCTTTGTGGTGAAAAAATGAATCGCATCATCATCTTCGCCAACGGCGACCTGCCCAACCCCCAAAAAGCCCGCACCCTCCTCCGCCCCGATGATTTCATCCTCTGCGCGGACGGCGGTACACGCCACGCCCTCGCGCTGGGACTCATCCCAAATTTGGTGATTGGTGATTTGGATTCGATAACCGAAGAAGAAAGAAGAAAGATGGATGAGGCTGGTGTTGGGTTTGTCTGCTTCCCCGCCGACAAAAACGAAACCGACCTCGAACTCGCCATTCAACATGCACTCACTCTCGAGTCCGATCAAATCCTCATCCTCGCCGCCCTCGGCGGTCGCATGGACCAAACTCTCGCCAACATCGCCCTCCTCAGTCACTCGTCACTCGTAACTCGTAACTTGAGAATCACCGACAGCGTGGAAGAACTCTTCTTTTGCAGAGACCAGGTTCAGGTCGAAGGAAGAAGCGGCGATATCGTCTCGCTCATCCCCTGGGGGAGGGAAGTCCACGGTGTCTTCACCGAGAACCTGCGCTGGCATCTTCACCACGAAACGCTTTACCCCGATAAAACCCGCGGCATCAGCAACGAGATGACCGCCGATGTTGCGACCGTTTCGATCATTAGCGGTTTGTTGTTGATCGTTCATACGCTTGGTGATTAGTAATTGGTAATTGAACTCGAAAGGAATACCCATGAAAAACGCTTTCCATTTTCCACTTTCCACTTTCTATCTTCTTTCTTCTTTCCTCTTTCTTTTAGTATCTTGCGCCCCCAAAGGACCCGCCACCCTCACCATCATGACCCACGACTCCTTCGCCATCAGCGAAGATGTTGTGACCGCCTTTGAAACCGCCAATAACGTGGATGTTGTCTTCCTGCAAAGCGGCGATGCGGGCGCGATGCTCAACAAAGCCATCCTCGCCAAAGACGCCCCGCTCGCGGATGTGATGTTCGGCGTGGATAACACCTTCCTCTCCCGCGCTCTCGAAGCGGATATCTTCGACGCGTATCAATCACCCGCGCTGAGTGAAGTGCCCGCCGAGTTTGTGCTTGACTCCACCTTCCATGCCCTGCCCGTGGACTATGGCGATGTCTGCATCAACTACGATAAAAAATATTTCGCTGAAAATAATGTAGCTGTGCCGGGTTCGTTTGAAGATTTGGCGAAGCCTGAATACAAAGGTTTGCTCGTCGTGGAAAACCCCGCCACCTCTTCGCCTGGTTTGGCGTTCATGCTTGCCACCCGCGCCTATTTTGGTGAAGGCTTTCTCGATTACTGGCAGAGCCTCAAAGACAATGGGGTCGCCGTTGCGGACGGCTGGGAGACCGCCTACTATACGGACTTCTCCGCCTCATCGGGGCAGGGGCCGCAACCGATGGTCGTCTCCTACGCCTCCAGCCCCGCCGCCGAAGTCTTCTTCGCCTCCGAACCGCTGACCGAATCCCCGACCGCCTCCATCGTCGCTTCAGGTATGTGCTTCCGCCAGATCGAATTCGTCGGCACGCTTCGCGTAAAGAACGGAGGGAACCGCGACCTCGCCGAAAAATTTATAGACTTTATGTTGAGCAAGCAGTTCCAGGAAGACATGCCGCTCAATATGTTCGTCTATCCCGTCAACCAGACCGCGCAACTGCCTGAGGTATTTGTGCAACACGCGCAGGTCGCTGAACAACCTGCCAATCTTTCCTACGATGAAATCGCCGCCAACCGTGACGCGTGGATCGAGGCATGGGCAGAGATGATGAAGTAGGGGCGACCCGTCAAAATCCTTTATAACCTTGTTGCGCAAGGGGAGGGTCGCCCTGTTCCAGGAATTGCCTTCATCAAAAGGGCAACCCTCCCTTTATGATGAGCGCCATATAAAGTACGGACGGGTTGCCCCTACGGAAACAGCGTTTACTTTGTCGGCTTCACAACATCCCAAACAATATCCGGGTAGCGAGCCGCAACTTGCAGCAACACGCGGGCGGGACCTTGTGGCATTCGCCTGCCTTGTTCCCAATTTTGCAGAGTGGCGGCGCTGATGCCGAGCAGAGAGGCAAAATCCTGCTGGGAAAGTTTGTATCCCGCACGGATGCGTTTGATGTTTGGCGCAGTGATCTTGAAGGCACGCGCGGGTTTCTTCTCGCCGCGCAGAATCGCCCCGCCTTCGCGGACGCTATCCAGCAGGTCATTGAACAATTCGTCTTTCATGGAAACTCCTCTTTCACGATATTCCGCAGGATTTTTAGTTGTTCCTGCGTCAAGTCGTCTTTTACATTTTTCGGGTAGATCAGGAGCATCAAAACACGCTCCTGCTTTACCGCCCAATAATAAATGACACGCACACCGCCGCGTTTCCCGCGCCCCGTCATGCTCCGCACGGGGATAAAAACCCCCGTGCTATTCCTACCAAGTCCGCTCAAGCGGACTAGTCCCGCCTTGCGGGACTTCGTAATGATAGCACGGACGTTTACGTCCGTGCGGGCATGGCAGAAAACGCACCTTATTTTGCTGGATTCATTTGCAGATATTACGCTTCATTGGCGTAGTTCCTGGAAGAGTCAAATTATGACTATAAGGTGAGTCAGTAAGATGTCTTGTAGAGAGAACATGCAAAAAAATTTTCTAAACCACGGAGGCACAAAGACACGAATATTTAATTTCCTCCGTGCCTCCGTGCCTCCGTGGTTAACCCGCCTCCTCCTCTGGCTCCCCACCCTCCTCTTTCTTCTTTCCTCTTTCTTCCACCCTCTCACCAAAATCCTCACCCTCACCTTCGACCCCGCCACCCTCACCAACCTCAACAACCTACGCATCACGCAACACGCAACACTCTTCACCTTCTACCAGGCAACTCTTTCAACAATCCTCACCTTCGCCCTCGGACTCCCCGCCGCCATCCTCTTCTCCAAATTTAACTTCCGCGGCAAATCCCTGCTACGCGCCCTCACCGCCGTTCCCTTCATGCTTCCCACCGTCGTAGTCGCCGCCGCCTTCAACTCACTATTAGGTTCAAATGGTTTGTTCTCTTTCATCCTTCATCCTTCATCCTTCATCCTTTCTCCTTTCCCCTTCCTCCTTTCCCCTTCACCCTTCATCCTTATCCTCGCCGCCCACGTCTTCTACAACACCACCATCGTCATCCGCATCGTTGGCAACGCGCTATCCCAACTTGACCCAAAACTCGAAGCCTCTGCCCGCGTCCTCGGCGCGGATACCTTCCATGTGTGGAAAGATGTCATCCTGCCCCTGCTACGTCCCTCCCTCCTCGCCGCCGCCCTGCTCGTCTTCATGTTCGACTTCACCAGCTTCGGCGTCATCCTCCTGTTGGGCGGCTCGCAATTTGCCACTCTCGAAGTGGAAATCTACATCCGCGCCTTGCAACTACCCAACCTCAACCTTGCCGCGCTTCTCTCCGTTATCCAATTGATCTTCACCCTCATCTTCTCCATCCTCTACACCCGCGCCATCAACCAAGTCCAAACCCAAACCGCCCCGCGCTTCTCTCAAGCCCGCCCTCCCAAAACCTTCAATGAAAAAATCTTCGTCGCCACCCTCGCCCTCCTTCTTTCCTCTTTCTTCTTTCTTCCCCTCGCTTCCCTCCCCATCCGCTCCCTCACCCGCCTCGAAGCAGACCGCGGACAACGCGGCGAAGTCCACTACGGCTTCACGGCAGACTATTACGAAGAACTCTTCATCAACCGACGCGGCTCGTTGTTCTACGTTCCACCCGTGCAAGCCGCCGTCAATTCACTGGGATTTGCTGGCATCACCGTCATTCTCTCGCTGGCGCTTGGCTACCCCGCCGCGTATGCCCTTGCCAAACCGACTCGCCTCGAAAGATTCCTCGACCCCTTCCTCATGCTTCCGCTCGGCGCCTCCGCCGTGATGATGGGACTTGGCTTCATCCTCTCCTTCGGGCGGCTCATCGCTTCACCCTTCTTCATTCCCATCGCGCACACGCTCATCGCATTGCCATTCGTCATTCGCACTTTGCAACCCGCGCTTGCCTCCATCCCTGAAAGACTTCGCCAAGCCGCATCCACGCTTGGCGCGTCACCTTTTCGCGTCTGGCAAACTGTGGACCTTCCCATCCTCGCGCGCGCCACGCTCAGCGCCGCCACCTTCGCCTTCACCGTCTCGCTCGGCGAATTCGGCGCAACCCTGCTCATCACCCGCCCCGAATACCCCACCATCCCCATCGCCATCTCGCGCTTCCTCTCACAGCCTGGCGGTCTCAACTACGGTCAAGCCATGGCGATGGCAACCATCCTCATGCTTCTCACCACGCTCAGCATTTTGCTCATCGAAAAACTGCGCTTCAACAACGCCGGAGAATTCTAATGCTCGAACTTCGCAACCTCGTCAAATCCTACGAAGGCACGCCGCTTTTGCGCGGCATCTCTTTCACTGTCTCGCAAGGCGAAACCATTTGTCTGCTCGGCGCATCGGGCAGTGGCAAGAGCACCATTTTGAGGATGATCGCTGGATTGGATTTCCCCGACCGTGGAGCGATTCTGCTAAACAACATTGACCTCGCCCAGACACCGCCTCACCTCCGCGACTTTGGCTTGGTCTTCCAAGACTATGGGCTTTTCCCTCACCTGAACGTTTTCGACAACATCGCCTTCGGCTTGAGAATGAAGAGCATTAAACACAAAGGACACGAAGTACACAAAGGGGAGATTGATCGTCGTGTGTATGAACTTTTAGCGCAGGTCAATTTGGTAGGCTTTGACTCTCGCAAAGTGACCGACCTCTCTGGCGGCGAACAACAGCGCGTTGCCCTCGCCCGCGCGCTCGCGCCCCAACCGCGCCTGCTCATGTTCGACGAACCCCTCGGCGCATTGGACAGGTCACTGAAAGAAGATTTACTGAACGAACTGCGCGCCATCCTCCACCAGACAAAAATCCCCGCCATCTACGTCACCCACGACCAGGAAGAAGCCTTCGCCATCGCCGACCGCATTTTGGTTCTGCATGACGGCATTATCATCCGCGACGCTGTGCCGCATGAGATTTGGCGTGAGCCGCAGTCTGCGGTTGTGGCGAAACTGCTGGGCATTGGCAATGTCATCGAAGGGGAAGTGGTGGAAATGCAGAATGCAGAAGGCGGAATGCAGAATGTGAAAACTGAGTTCGGGGTGTTTGCCGTTGAGTGTTCCCGTTTATATCAAGCAGGTGAAAGAGTTTCATTGCTGGTGCAACAGCCCCCCTCTCCCTCTGGGAGAGGGGCTAGGGGTGAGGGCGAGATTCAACTTACAGTGGAGGATGTGCTTTTTAAGCAGGATCAGTTTCAGGTCAAAGGAAGAGGCGGGCTTGTCGTCCACATGAAAGACGCGCCGCGAGTTGGTCAAGTCATCCGCGTGAAGGTTCAGGTAAAATGCCTGGCATGAAAATTTTGAAAAAGAATCTTGCAGATGAAGTGACGTGGCAATATGACGGCGTTGTCTTGAGTCGGGAAAGTAATTCCATCACGATTGAAGCTTTTTTCAACCGCGATGATATGCCATTTCAAGAGATTGTTTTGAAACGCGGCGACCGCTTTGTGGAAACCTTTTTCACCGACAAGTGGTACAACATCTTCGAAATCTACGACCGCGATGACGGCAAGTTGAAAGGCTGGTATTGCAACATCACCAAACCCGCCATGATCGAAGATGGTTCTGTCTCGTATGTGGATTTGGCGTTGGATTTGTGGGTCTCTGCCGATGGCAGGCAAACGGTGTTGGATGAGGATGAATTGGAAGAGTTGGGACTGGATGAGGGGTTGAAGAAAAAAATAGATACTGGTTTGAATGAATTGCAGGCGCTCTTTAAAATAAAAAATCCTCCGAGCTGACGGAGGATTTTTTTGTTTTGGAGATTACAAGCCCAAAGATTGTACAAGCGCGTCGCCGTAGAACCAGCCGCCAGCAACGACTGCACAGCAACAGCAAAGCAGGACTACAACAACGATACCGATGATAAGACCTGTGTTGCTTTTCTTGGGTTGTTCTTCGGGGGTAACAGGCATTTCAGACATGATTTCTTCTCCTTTTGATGAATGATGTCGTACAACGATGACGTGCGTGGATTATAAACGAGAAATTCAGGCGGAGGATGTTAAAAACATTGTCAGGCGGTTTGCGCTTTTTCTTTTCTGTTCATCCACCACCAAATGACCAAAATCAGCGTGACGAGGATGATCGTGCCCATGATGAGGGGGATCATGATCGCGAGCACGGAGGTGATGAAGGCGAAGATATCTTCGGCAATCGAGACGGGGACGTTTCCCGCGCCAGCCGTTGCCGCTGTTACCGCTGGGCGAATGGCCGCGGCTTTGACCGTATGCACACTGCCCGCCACAAGCAAGCCGCAAGCGAGCGCGAGTACGGGGCTGATGTCTGTGACGACGTTTGCGCTGGCGGCGAAGGCAATGGCTCCAGCCACGGGGCGGACAATCGTTTGGATGATGTCATTGATGTGGTTGACGGCGGGGACTTTATCGGCCACCATTTCGATGATGACGAGAACGCCGAGCAGGATGAGAATCCACGGGTTGGCGATCAGGTTGAAGGGTTGGCTGAGGTTGAGGGTGTTGGGGAAGTAATGCGCGATGACGCCGATCACGAGCAGGGGAATGTAGGCGTTCAATCCCGCGCTGGCGGAAAGGCCGAATGCAGAAAATACGCCGAGTAAGAGTTCCATGTTTTCTCCTAATTAATTATCGTTCCGTCATTGCGAGGGCGGTGTTCTTTCGTCCGATATTTGCGCCGCGCGCCAGTGCGGTGAGCAATCTCCGATATGGTGAGGGGGATTGCTTCGTCGCAAAGAGCAAGAGCGCTCCTCGCAATGACGATAACTTATCACCCCGACAGCCCGGGGAATCCGCTCCACGTGCCGGTGAATTGCAGTCGGAGCAGGTCAATGCTGAGGATCATGAGCAGGGCTAAGGTCAGGCCAGAGGCGAATGGCAGCCAGAGTTGGCGGATGTTGTCGAAGGTGTTGTCTTGCTTCATGATGATGATCCACAAAATGGTGAAGACGAGGACGAGCAGGGATAATGTGCCGAGCGCGCTGAGGTAGGCGATGGGGTAGAGGACGATGGGGCTGTCTGTGAGGATGAGCAGGTTGACCGCGATGACCAGCGCAATGAGAATGCCAAAGTTTTTCCATTCGAGCGCGTGGCGGTCATCTGTTTCGCGCCAGAGGGATTGGTTGATGATGGGATATAACACGGCGGCCAGCGCAATGCCCATGCCTGAGCCTGTAAAAAGCCGCAGGGTGTTGTTGGGAATGTACAGGTTTGGAATTTGGTCGAGCGCGCCGCCTGAGGTTTGCTTGAGCAAATAAAGATAGGAGTTGCTTCCGTCTATGCCGAAGGCGAGGAAGAATAGGATGAGAACGGCGATGATTCCGCGTGAGGGAAGTTTACTGCGCTTCCCGCTCATGCCAAGCTGAAAGAGGAGAGCCATACCCGCGGCATAGAATTCGCCTGTACAGCGTGCGCAGAGCGGAAGCTGGCGGCCGCCGATTTGAAAGGAGCGCGCGTCGATACGGTGACAGACGGCATACCCAATGGCGTCCAGTTTGCCGAGCGCGCCTTCGGGGGAAATATACATCCATGCGCCGAAGGCAATGATCGCCGCGATGGGCACGAACCATTTGAGTATGGTTTGAAATGGTGATGGCTGATTTGTGTTCATCGCTCACATTATACCCAGCGCGGTCACAAATTGCGCTTTTTCAAAAGGGGGAAAGCGCAATTTGTGACCGTGGGTATTATATATGGGGGATGAGGGTGAATTGCAAGAAATGAGTTGATTATGCGCTGGCGGTGTTATCATCGGAGTACGGACTTGAGTCCGCTTGCTCTGGCAGACTTTTGCATATTAACAAAATAATCTAGCAAGCCCAATTCTATTTTTTAACGCGAAAACCGCGAATTGGGCGAATTTGCGCGAACTATTCAAAAACCTTTCGCGTTTTCGCATTTTCGTGTAATTCGCGTTAAGATTTTTATGGCTCGGTTTAATTGGAAAACTGCAAAAGTCTGCAATCCGTTATCTACGATGATTGAAGCAAAGGAGTCCTGCGATGAAACGAATTGGAATTCTAACAGGCGGCGGGGATGCGCCAGGCTTGAATGCGGTCATCCGCGCGGCGGTGAAGACTGCGATCAATGAATATGGATGCGAGGTCTTCGGGATTCGGAATGGCTATGATGGCTTCCTTGACGAGAATGGAATTACTCCGCTTGGCATGAATGAAGTCAGCGGGATATTGCCGCGCGGTGGGACGATTCTGGGCACGGCAAATCGCGGCAACCCGTATGCGCGGAAGGTCATCCGCGACGGCAGGGAAGTGGCCATTGATATTTCTGACGAGATCGTAAAAGGGATCGAAAAACTGAAAATGGACGCTTTGCTGGTATTGGGCGGAGACGGCACACTGCACATTGCGCATGAACTTTACCAAAAAGGCGCGCCTGTTATTGGCCTGCCAAAAACAATTGACAATGACATCGGCGGCACGGAAGTCACCTTTGGTTTCGATACCGCGCTCAACATTGCCACCGACGCATTGGACCGTTTGCACACCACGGCTGAATCCCATCACCGCGCCATGGTGCTCGAACTGATGGGACGCGATGCGGGTTTCATTGCATTGCAGGCGGGAGTCTCTGGCGGGGCGGATGTGATTCTGATTCCCGAAATCCCGTTCAAGTTCGAGAGCGTGATGAAAAAGATTCGCGCGCGTGCAGACAAAGGAAGCATGTTCAGCATCCTTGCAGTTTCAGAGGGAGCGAAGCCGCAGGGCGGTGGGCAGATATTCTCCCGCAAAGGGGACGAAGTCTATGTGCCGCGCCTCGGTGGGATCGGGCAGAGGGTTGCTGAATACATCGATAGCCAGGGTTTCGAATCACGCGTGACCGTGTTGGGGCATCTGCAACGAGGTGGAACTCCCACAGCTTTTGATCGTATGCTGGCAACCCGCTATGGCGCGGCGGCTGTCCGTTTGGCGGCGCGTGGCGGATTCGACCGCATGGTGGCTTTGCAGTGCGGAGAGATTACCGATCTCCCGCTTGAAGAAGCTACCGCTGTCCCCAAACGTGTGAGGCTGGATGGCGATGCAGTCATCACTGCGCGCAACATTGGAATATCCTTTGGGGATGAATAAAAAAAAACAGGTCACGTTTTGGCGTGACCTGTAACTCGTAACTCGTTACTTTTACTTCCCACCCTCAAACACAAACTGCCCATTCTTGTAGAACAACTCACCGTCCACGAGGATTTCCGAGTCTGTGCGCAGGTCGCAGATCATGTCCCAGTGTATGGAACTCTTATTCTTTGAACCAGTTTCGGGGTAGCCTGCGCCGAGCGCCATGTGGAACGAGCCGCCGATCTTCTCATCGAACAGGATGTTGCCCGTAAATTGTTGAATGTCAAAATTCGTTCCGATGGCAAACTCACCGAGATAGCGTGAACCTGCATCGCTTTCGAGAGTCTTGAGCAGGAAGTCCTGATTCTTTTCAGCTTTGGCAGTTTTTACCTGCCCGTTGGTGAAGGTCAACTCCGCGCCTTCCACGCTTGTGCCGCCGTAATTTGCGGGATAGGTGAACTTCACCCAGCCGTTGACCGAATCTTCCACGGGGCCAGTGTAAATTTCGCCGTCTGGCATGTTGTAGGTGCCGAACGAATTCATGAAGGTGCGCCCCTTGACAGAGAGGGTCAAGTCTACATTTGGCCCGCGCAGGATGACCTGATTTTTGCCCTTCATAAAATCCACCGCAGATTTCTGTTTTTGTTCCACGCTCTTCCAAAACGCAATTGGGTTTTCCTCATTGGCATGGACGGCGCCGAAGACGAAGTCTTCATATTCTTTCAGGCTCATGCTTGCATCCTGCGCGTACGCTTCGGTGGGGTAGAGGGTGGTGACCCATTTGAAGGACCCTTCCGCGCCGCGCCGCATTTGCGCTTCGGTAATGGATGAAGTCGCTTTGGCGCGCTGTTGAATTTTCGCGGGGTCTATATTCGTTGTGCCTTTTGTATTCGTCGCCGAGTGAATGCGGATGCGTCCCTCGAACTGCTCGTACGCCAGTTTATAAAAAGTCGGCACAAAATCAAGCTGGGTGTCTTTGGCATAGGTCAGGTACATTTCATCCTGGCTGAATGGCATCGTACCGGGCAGGGCCACCATCAAATGCGGGTTGCCGCCTTTTTCCAGGATCTGAATATACAGCTCGCGTAAAAGCGGTTCAGCCGCGGTGGTGCCTTCGAGCAAAATGCGGTCGCCAGAGACAACGCGCGCCGAATGCTGTACCAACACATTCGCAAATTTAGAAACACGGGGGTCAGCCAATGGAATTCTCCTGAAATGGAATGGCAAAATTATATCACTTCCATTATTTCAAAAAATTTGAATCCCATTGCCAGGTCACTCGAAAGATGTAACTTTTGTCACGTGAATTTTCGCCAAAAATGGATATGATTGGTGATAATTGTTCTATTTGCAAGGAGTAACCATGAACGTTTTATCGACCAAACAGACATCGGCCTGGGCAGAAGTGGACGAACACGGACGCCTCATTCTTCCGCCCGAAGTTGCCAGCCAATACGGGCTGAATCCTGGCTCAAAGGTTCGCCTCGACGAAGGCCACAACTTTGTCCGTCTGCACCGCCCCGTGACGCACCTTACCAAAGTCTACATCGAGCCAACCGTTGCCTGCAACCTGGATTGCATCACCTGCTTCCGCAATGCCTGGGACCAGCCAATAGGCCGCATGACCGAGGAAACCTTCGAGAGTATTCTCAATGGACTCAAGCAAATGGACCCGATTCCCAGCGTATATTTTGGCGGCATTGGCGAGCCGCTCTTTCATCAAAAAACCGTTGAATGGATTCGCCGCATCAAACAGGAACTGGGCGTCAAGGTGGAACTCATCACCAACGGCACGATTCTCACCGAGAAAAAATCCCGCGAATTAATCGACGCAGGGTTGGATACCCTCTGGGTCTCTTTGGATGGCGCCACCCCCGAAGGCTTTGCCGATGTGCGCCTCGGAGCGGAACTTCCGCTCATCCTTGAAAACCTGCGCCGCCTCTTCAAAATGCGCGGCGGCGGGCATTTCCCCAAGCCTGAGATCGGTGTGGCATTTGTCGCCATGAAGCGCAACATCAATGACCTGCCGAAGATCATCAAACTGGGACACACCTTTGGCGCGCGATATTTTTCCGTGAGCAACGTCCAGCCTGCCACAGCCGAGATGCAGGAAGACCGTTTATACCAGCGCACCATCCGCAACATTGCCTATCTGCCTTCGCCTGTTTTGCCGAAACTCAGCCTCCCCAAAATGGATTTTAACGAAGAGACGCAAGCCGCATTGACAGAAGCCTTCAACAGCGGATGCAACGTCAGCTTTGCAGGCAACAACTGGGGCGGCGCGAATGACGTGTGCAACTTCGTCGAAAGCGGTACCATGTCCATTGCGTGGACGGGGGATGTCAGCCCCTGCTGGCCGCTGATGCACACCCATACCAGTTATTTGCACGGCAAGCCGCGTGTTTCAAAGAAACATGTCATTGGCAATGTGCGCCAAAATTTGTTGGAAGAGATTTGGCTGAACCCCGAATACCTGGCCTACCGGGAGCGCCTGCATAATTTTGTCTTTGCTCCCTGCACCTTCTGCGGCGGCTGTGACCTGTCTGAAACCAACGAGGAGGATTGCCTCGGCAATGACATCGCCCCCGTCTGCGGCGGCTGTCTCTGGGCGCAGGGCATTGTGCAGTGCCCATAACCCATCCACAACATGATTCCGAGGCAAACGCCTCGGAATTTTTTTATCGGAGCGCGGACTTCAGTCCGCTTTGGCTTGGCAACCGTAGCGCGAGATATTATCTCGCGCTACGGCATTTACGCAATGCCACTACCCAAAATTGCAGACTAAAGTCTGCACTCTGGGAGATATGTCATTTACTGAAAGGGTGTGGTCTAAAGTTTCGGATATGCAAGCAAAGGTTGTCAGGGGAGGTAGATAGTTTGCTGGGCTGTGAAAACCCCTCACCCTGCCCTCTACCCTTACGGGCACACGTCCCTCAGGGAGAGGGGGGAGTCGACACGGCGAAAAGTCTTCATACTTGGGGTGAGGGAAAAGGGGAATGCTGATAACCTTTGCATGTACACAGTTTCGGAAATGTGGCGCAAGTCTCCGACTTGCGAGGCAAATCAGAGATTTGCCCTACGCGGAGTGCCGAAAAAATATTCCACACCCTTTTCAAAATTGCTTATTGTAGAAGAGGTCAGTTATCACTATAATCAAATCATTACAAATAAACATTTTATTTCCCAATGGAGGCAGACATGCAAGGACAAATGATGGATTATCAACTGACGATCACGCCATTGTTGGAACGCGCCCGGCGGCTCTTTCCGAAGAAGGAAATTGTCACCAAGGCGGGTCCCTCGCTGGAACGCTATACGTACGCACAAATGGTGGAGCGCGTGGAGCGGCTGGCAAATGCCCTCGAAAAACTCGGGGTCAAACGCGGCGACCGTGTGGCAACCTTTGCGTGGAACAACTCCCGCCACCTTGAAATTTATTTTGCCGTGCCATGCATGGGGGCCGTCTTGCATCCCATCAACCTGCGACTGCCGGGGGATCAGATTGCCTATATTGCCAACCATGCCGAAGACAAGGTGATCTTCGTTGACCCGACTCTTTTACCCGCCATTGAAAAACTTGCCCCTCACTTGAAGAAGGTGGAACATTATGTAGTGATGGGCGATACAGTGCCCGAAGGTACAACGCTCAGCCCCGTTCACGCCTATGAGGATTTGCTAAAGGGAGTGAATGCCGATCATGCCTGGCCAAGCCTCAGTGAGAATGATGCGGCGGCCATGTGCTACACGTCGGGCACCACTGGCAATCCGAAAGGCGTGGTGTATTCGCATCGCGCTATTTATCTGCACAGCCTTGGGCTGAGCATGACCGATTCATTTGGGCTTTCAGAACGCGATATCTTCATGCCGGTCGTGCCGATGTTCCACGTGCTGGCTTGGGGTACGCCGTTTGCCACCGTTATGCTTGGCACGAACCTGGTTTTCCCTGGCCCGCACATGCAACCGCGCGATCTCGCAGAATTGATTCAGGCCGAGAAGGTCACGCTCACCGCAGGCGTGCCCACTTTGTGGATGGGCATCCTGAACCTGTTGGAGAATGAGCGTTACGATATGAGCAGTCTGCGGGGAATGATCGTCGGCGGCGCGGCCGCTCCACAATCCATGATCGAGGCGTTCGAGAAGAAACACGGCATCACCGTCATGCATGCCTGGGGTATGACCGAGATGAGTCCGCTGGGAACGACCAGCCGCCTTAAGAGTTATCAAAGCGATTTGCCTGAAGCGGAAAAATTCGCCATCCGTGCCAAGCAAGGGACTTCTGTGCCGGGCGTTGAAATCCGCGCGATTGAAGAAAGCGGCAGGGAAATTCCGTGGGATGGAAAAGCCTTCGGCGAATTGCAAGTGCGCGGCCCGTGGATCATCAGCAGTTACTATAACGATGAGCGCTCCGCCGATTCATTCCACGATGGCTGGTTCCGCACGGGGGATGTGGTGACGATTGACCCCGAAGGATTTGTGCAAATTGTAGACCGCGCCAAGGATGTGATCAAGAGCGGCGGCGAATGGATATCAAGCCAGGATTTGGAAAATGCGATCATGTCGCATCCCAAAGTTTTGGAAGCCGCTGTCATCGCCCTGCCGCATCCAAAATGGCAGGAACGTCCGCTGGCCTGCGTGGTGCCGAAACCCGATTTCAAAGACTCGCTGACGAAGGCTGAGATTCTCGAGCATCTTGCTTCGCGCTTTGCCAAAATGTACATGCCCGACGATGTGGTCTTTATCGAAGCGGTACCCAAGACCAGCGTGGGCAAGTTTGACAAGAAAGTCCTGCGCGTTCAATTCAAGGATTTCAAACTTCCAGATTAATTTTTCACAGAGGAGGCAGGCGTAAGGCCTGCCTCCTCTGTAAGGAATTTCACAGCACCGAAAAAATCAGGGCTGAAGTTTTACCATAGGAGATGCCATGCAGATTCGCTTTTACGCAAACATGCGAACAACCGTTGGCAGGGCGTCGCTGGAAATCAACGGCGACGATGTTCATTCTTTTCGTAAACTGCTGGCCCTGCTGGTTGAGCAATACCCCGAGACGGCCTCTCATTTACTGGATTTGAACGGCAACCTGCGCCCCGATGTGCCCGTCTATGTGGATGGACGAAACCCGCGTCTGACTCCGCTGGGAGTTGACACGCCTCTCCAGCCTGATTCTACTGTCAGCTTTTTCTCCCCCATCTCCAGCGGAAAGATGAACGTGGAAGTATTGAAGAGACCCTAAAGGTTTTGGAAACCTTTAGGGTCTGACGAGGAGATTTATATGAAAGTCAGTTTTTTTGCAACCCTGCGTGATATTGCTGGCGGAAAAAATGTGGAGTTCGATCTCGATCACGGCATCACCGCCCAGGAACTTTTGGATGCCATCATTGTCAGATTCCCGCTTATGAAAAAAGAATTGCTCAATGAAAATGGAGAAATGTACGGGCACGTCCACTTTTTTATCAATGGGCGCGATGTGCAATTTATGGATGATGCCTTCCAGACCAGGATCATGCAGGAGGACACGGTCAATGTCTTTCCTGCCGTGGGCGGGGGATAGAAACACGCAAGATAAATCTTGCGGTACGGAATAAAAGAGCAGGGCGACATGCGTCGCCCTGCTGTGTTATCGGGGAGGATTCTGTTTCAGGAAGCAGAATCAGGCCTGCCCTGAGTGTGAACCGAAGGGTCGGTTAAGAAAGAGCCGTTAGATGATCTCCAATTCCTTCAATTTGGATTCGGGCACTACGCCGTTGACCCATCCGCGCTTGTCGTAGTATTCGACGAGCATGTCATCCAATTCGCAGACGTGCCCCTTACTGCCGCCCATGGTGGAGGCTTCGGTGGTGAAGCGCTTGGGAAGTTCATCACTGCCTTCGCCAAAGCCGTTGAGGTTGTTGATGTGGCGTTCGAGGTTGTAGACGCGCTCGCCGACTTTGAGCAGGTGGCCTGCGTCGCAGGGGACGCCGGTCATCGCTTCGTATTGCATCGCAAACGAATCAAGTGACTCGGCGAAGGTGGCGAATTTGCAAACATCGAGGCAGTCGGTGACGGCGTGAACGTTTTGGAAGATGAAGTTCAATTCGCCTTTGCCTTTCCACGCGAGCGGGTCGGCTACGGTGGAGGGGCCAAGCACGTTGCCGACGACTTCGGCGGCGGGGGTGTAGCCGCGCAGGTGGCAGGCGCCGCGGTTGGATGTGGCGTAGCCGAGACCCATGCCTTTGATGCCGCGCGGGTCGTAGGCGGGCACGCCCTGGCCTTTGCAGGTCATGGCAAGTTCGGGGTGGCCGAAGTGGGCGGCGGTGGCGTTTGCGCCGTTTGCCATTACATCGCCAATGCCTTCGCGTTTTGAGATCTTGCCAGCGAGTTCAACCATGGCGGCGCCGTCGCCCCAGGCGAGTTTGCCGTCGCCGTTGGTGTAGCCTTTTTCGGAGGCTTCCATGTAAATGGAGATGGGGTGGCCGATTTCGATGGCGTCCATGCCGAAGTCGTTGCAGGAGTCGATCATCTTTGCGACCACGCGGATGTCGTCGTTGCCGCAGTTCGCGCCAGTGGACCAGGCGGGTTCGTATTCGACTGATTCCATGCGCAGGCCGGCGTACGGGCCGTCTTTGATTTCAACTTCCTTCTTGCAGGCCACGGGGCAGGCGTGGCAGGTGGGGTTGTCTACGAGGATGTTGTCGTTGACGTATTCGCCGCTGATTTTTTCGGCATGTTCAAATGCGGTGAACTGGCTGTTCTTCGCGGGCAAACCGCCGATGACGTTGGTCATGTTCATGAGCACGTTCGTGCCGTAGACGGAGAGTCCGCCTTTGCGGGGGGAGGTGACAACGCGTTCGTCCATGATTTCAGCGAGGGCTTTGGTGTGCGCGGCCTTCCATTTTTCGCGGTCTGCGGCTTTGACGATTTTCTTCTCGGCCTTGATGACGATGGCTTTGAGATTCTTGGAGCCGCCCACACAGCCTGTGCCGCCGCGGCCAGAGGCGCGGTCATTTTCGTTGACCCAGCAGGCAAACTTGACGAGGTTTTCGCCGGCCTGTCCGATGGCGATGACGGTTAAATCCTTCTCGCCGTATTTTTCCTTGAAGTGCTTGATGGTGTCGTGAACGCCTTTGCCCCATACTTCGGAGGCATCCAGCAATTCGACCTGGTCATCATGGATGTAGGCGTAGGTTGGTTTTTCGGCTTTGCCTTTGAAGACGAGACCGTCGAAGCCAGCCCAGCGCAATCGGGCGGCAGACCAGCCCCCATGGTGAGAATCAGTTACGGTTCCAGTAAGAGGCGATTTTGTCACAATCGCCATGCGTCCGCTCATGTTGGCTTCAGACCCAGTGAGGGGGCCGTTCATAAAGCAGAGGATATTATCGGGGGAGAGCGCATCCACCTTGGGGCCGTTATCGAAAACGAACTTCACACCGAGGCCGCGTCCACCGATATATTTGCGGGCATCATCTTCAGGCACAGGTTTGAATTCAACATTACCTGCGCTGAGATCCACCCAGCCGATCCGATTTGCATAACCGCCAAGTTCCATGATGTTTCTCCTTTTTGCAAACAAAAATAAACAGCCCATGCTGTTTTGTTATGAACAGGATAGCATTCGCAAAAAATGAAGTCAATAATTAAGGTTTTCCTTAATCGTAAAGGTGACATTTCCATTTTCGCCTGTCCGCGCAAACCTGCCTGCATTTGATATGCGTCAGGACTTACGCAAAACCTTGATAGAGTCCACTCATCTCCACGAATGTACGCTAATCCTTTTAAAAATTCGCGTGGATTGGCGTAGATTAGCGGACAAAAAAGCGTTCTGCGTAAGTCCTAATGCGTTATACTTTCTCAAATCCAAAACTTGTACTGACGGTTCGTCTTTCGCTCACCGTGTCGAAGTATCGTAAATCCAAAATCGTAAATCCAAAATCGTAAATCAAAATGAAACAACTCCTCCAACACATCAAAAACGGAAAAACAATTATCGAAGACGTGCCCATCCCCACCCCGCGTGAAGGGCAGGCGCTCGTCAAAATTTCAGCAAGCCTCGTTTCAGCGGGCACCGAACGCATGGTGGTTGAATTTGCGGAAAAGAGTTATCTCGGCAAGGCGCGTTCCCGCCCTGACCTTGTAAAACAGGTTCTCGACAAAGCCAAACGCGAAGGCGTTGTGCCAACCATGCAAGCCGCGCTCAATCGGCTCGATCAACCGATGGCGCTCGGGTATTCCTCCGCTGGCACGATTGTCGCGCTTGGAAAAAACATGCAGGGCTTCAAGGTCGGTCAGCGTGTGGCCTGTGCGGGTGGGGGCTATGCCACCCACGCCGAATACAATGTCGTGCCGCGCAACCTGCTTACCCCGCTCCCAAAAAATGTGGATTTTGAATCCGCCGCCTTCACCACCCTCGGCGCAATTGCCCTGCACGGCTTCCGTTTGGCAGAACCTCAGCTTGGCGAAAACGTGGCTGTCATCGGCCTGGGTCTTTTGGGATTATTGACGATTCAACTGGCGTCTGCGGCAGGATGCAACGTCCTCGGCATTGACCTCGACCCGAAGCGGGTTGCCCTCGCTTCTTCTCTTAACGTTCAGGCTGTTACACGTCCCCAGGCAGAGTCAGCCTCTGCGGCATTTACCCTTCGACACGCTCAGGGCGGCGCTACCAACCGCGGTTTTGACAGCATCATCATCTGCGCAGACACCCCCTCCAATGACCCCGTTGAACTCGCAGGCGTCATCGCCCGTGACCGAGCCAAAGTCGTCGCCACTGGCGCAGTTGGCTTGAACTTCCCAAGAAAAATCTATTACGAAAAAGAAATCGCCTTCATCAATTCCCGTTCCTACGGCCCAGGCCGCTACGATGCAAACTACGAAGAAAACGGAGTTGATTATCCAATCGGCTATATCCGCTGGACGGAGGGGAGAAATTTTCAAGCAGTAGTTGATTTGTTGGCAAGTTACAAGTTACAAGTTACAAGTTTAATCAGCCATCGCTTCCCCATTGAAGATGGAGTGCAGGCGTATGAAGTGATCACAGGGAAGAAGAAAGAGCCGTTCCTTGGGGTGTTGTTGACTTACGGAAGTAAAGAGAAACGAGAAATGAGTAACAAGGTGGTGTTCCCACTCGTCTCTCATTCCTCGTCCCTCATTACTCTGGGAGTTCTCGGCGCAGGTCTCTTCGCCAATTCCACTCTTCTGCCCGTCATCAAAAACAACAAAGACTTTGAACTCGTCGGCATCGCCTCGTCTGGCGGACTCCACGCCCAGCATTCTGGCAAAAAATTTGGCTTTCAATATGCCACTTCCAGCGAAGATGAAATTATCAACGACAAAAATATAAATACAGTCGCCATTCTCACAAGACACGATTCGCATAGCGACCTAGTTATAAAAGCTCTCAAAGCTGGCAAACATGTGTTTGTTGAAAAACCCCTTGCCATCATGCCAGAGCAACTCAATAAAATCGAAAAACAATTACGAATTACTAATTACGGATTACTCACCGTCGGTTTCAATAGAAGATTCTCCCCCCTCGCCAATTCTCTCAATTCTCTACTCTCTAATCTCCAGGAACCAAAGTATTTCCACTACCGCGTCAACGCAGGCTACATCCCACTCAACCACTGGACTCAAGATGAAGCCCTTGGCGGCGGACGAATTATCGGCGAAGCCTGTCACTTCGTTGATTTGATCACCTTCCTTGTCGGCGCGGCTCCTGTCAGCGTGACCGCGCACGCATTGCCCGATCACGGCAAATACCGCGAGGACAATGTCTCGATGACCTTCACCTTCCCTGACGGCTCAATTGGAGTTGTAGACTATCTCGCCAACGGCGACAAGTCCATGCCCAAGGAACGGCTCGAAGTATTTTGCGAAGGCATGGTTGCGGTATTGGATGATTATGTCTCGTTGGTGACTGTCAAAGATGGAAAGAGGAAGGAAGAAAGAATGGCACAAGATAAAGGCTGGAGGGGAGAAATGGCCGCTTTCGCAGAATCAATTAAGAGCGGAGTCGGAGCGCCGATTCCGTATGAGCAGATCATTGGCGTAACCAAATCCACATTCGCGGCGGTGGAGTCGATACGAAGTAAAAGTACGGTTGAAATAAAATGATTCCTTTGGGTATTGTATAATTCCAGCATGATAAAGTTAAAAATCCCTCGTAGAAAATTGACGGCATTTTGCCGCAAATACCGCATCCAAAAACTGGCGTTTTTCGGGTCGGTTCTGCGCGAGGACTTCAAATCCACAAGCGATGTGGATGTGATTGTGGAGTTTGAAAAAGGCTACACTCCTGGACTTGCCTTCTATGCCATGCCAGAGGAATTGGAAGAGATTTTTGGTCATGATGTGGATTTGCTCACTTATCAAGGGATAAATTCCAGTAGAAATCCAATCCGCCGCAAGGCAATTCTGGAATCGGCACAGGTGTATTATGTTGCGTGATGACGCATATTTGTACGACATTCTGGAATCCTCCCGCGCCGCGCTCGAGTATACACACGGCAAAACCTGGGATGAGTTTTCCAAAGACCCACTTGTGCAGGATGCCGTTGTTCGCCGCTTGGAAATTATCTGCGAAGCATCAGGCAGGGTGTCAAAGGAAACGCAAAAGAAATATCCCCATCTCCCGTGGCAAGCCATGAAGGGAACTCGCAACAGGGTTATTCATGAATACGACTCAATCGAACTCGATATTATCTGGGACATCATTCAACAAGACTTACCATACCTGGTCAGCGAGTTGGAAAAAATAATTTTCTAACCCACATTCATCCTTCATCCTTTCTCCTTCATCCTTATGAATAGACCTCTCCGCGTTTTCCTCTGCCATTCCAGCAATGACAAACCCGCTGTGCGTGAGTTGTATCAAAAACTCCGCGCTGAGCCGTGGATTCAACCCTGGCTGGATGAAGAAGAACTCTACCCAGGTCAGGATTGGAACATGGAGATCGAAAAAGCTGTCGAAGCCGCCGATGCGATCATTGTTTGCCTGACCAAGAACTCAATCAACAAAGAAGGCTATGTTCAACGAGAATTAAGAATTGTGTTGGATTTTGCCGACTACAAACCCGAAGGTACGTTGTATCTCATGCCCGTACGATTGGAAGAGTGCGAGCCGCCGCGACGCTTGCGCCCGTGGCAATATGCCGATTATTTTGAAGGGCAACGAGAGCGTGGATTGCAAAGATTGTTGGTTAGCTTGAAAAGACGCGCCGATTCACTTAACTTAGGTATTGAGAATATTGAGCCATCCAAAATATCAAAGCCTTCAAGTCGTTCGAATGACAAAATTGAGACGCTAACAAACACCTTTATAAATTTACAGGCGAAATCTAATGTAACTCAAAATAAAATCACTCTCTCCAACGGCATGGATTTTATGCGCGTTCCTGCGGGGAAATTCCTGATGGGCAGCACAAAAGAAAACAAGTTTGCTGATGATGGTGAACAACCACAACACACTGTTGAGATTCCCCACGATTTTTGGATGGCACGCTTTCCAGTCACCAATGAACTTTACAGTGCTTATGCCGATTCCAAAGGAATCAAACACCCCGTTTCTGGCTGGGAAAAGAAAAAAGATCATCCCGTTGCTAAGGTCAAATGGACGGACGCGATGGCGTATTGCCAGTGGTTGAACGACCTGCTCAAAGCCGAGTTGCCCTCTGGTTTGATCTTGCACCTGCCCACCGAAGCCGAATGGGAAAAAGCCGCGCGTGGCACAGATGGGTTTGAATACCCGTGGGGCAATCAGTTCGATAAAAATAAATGGTACATGTATAGCGTCTAACCCGCTTAGGCAAGCGGCAGGCGCAAGGGAATTGGTCAAGGAAGGTGGCGTCTCGCCGAATTTTTGGAGTTTGATCAAGTACTCCAAAATTGGTATGGCTTGTTGACGACAGGTCGCCAAA
>JACRLB010000006.1 GCA_016235445.1 Chloroflexota bacterium
AAAGTGGATGTGGAATGGGGGTTGGTTTGCATGGCTCACAATTTACGAAAACTGGCGATCCTTTGACCGCCAGTTTTTTTATCTCTTGCTCTCTCCTGTCTCTTTTCCCTGCTTTTTCATCCCCTTTTTAGACAGCCCCAATCCGAACAAAAAAAGTTTCCCGAAGAAAACTGCGTAAGGTGAGTTAGTTAAATAAAAAGTCCCGTAAATTTACGGGACTTTTTTATTATTTCTTCTTTGGCGCGTCAGGGATGTATTCGCGCGGCTCCAACATTCCCCAGCGGCTGGCGCCGAGGTAGAGAATTTCCAGCACCAAATCTTCGTAGCGGATGTCTTCAGCGGCGGCTTGCAGGCAGAGGTCGCTGTAATCGGGGGTGAGGCCGGGCAGGGTGTTGATCTCAATTAAACGCGGCGTGCCCTCTTCATCCAGGCGGATGTCTGTGCGGGAAACATCGAGTGTGTTCAGCAGTTGATGAGCGCGAAGGGCGAGGTATTTCAATTTCTTTTCGAGTTCGGGCTCAATCTCGGCGGGGCAGAAGAAGCCGGGCACACCATCCGCGCCGACTTCCTTTGATTTGGCTTCATTTGTATAAATCCATGGGGAAGTGGAGCGGGTGGTATCCAGTTCTAGAACGGGGAAGCGGTGGAAGCCGTCCTTCTCGTACCATTCCGGGTGACGGGAGTAAAGTTTTGAGTCTGCGCGGCCAAGGATGCCGATTGTAAATTCACGGCCCGGCAGGAAGGTTTCAACCAGGGCAGGCTGTTGATAGGCGTTGATGATGTATTGGGTGCGCTCGCGCAATTCTTTTTCATTGTTGACGATGGCGTTCATGTCCACGCCCATGCCGGTGCCTTCGCGCGCTGGTTTGACGAAGAGCGGAAAATTCAATTCGGGGCGCAGGGGTTCATCGCCGAGGTTGAATTCCTGAAATGGGGCGACGGGCAGGCGGCGGTCGCGCCAGATGCGTTTGGTGAGGGTTTTGTCGAGGGAGATGCCGTTTGTGAGAACGCGGGAGCCTGTGTAGGGAATGCCAAGCATTTCGAGCAGGGCGGGTACTTGCGCTTCACGGGCGTCGCCGCCCAGGCCTTCGGCAATGTTGAAGCAGATATCGGGTTTTTCGTCCCGCAGGGCATAGGGCAGGTCTCTGTCAGCCTGGATAAATGCCGTTGTATGGCCATCAGTTTCGAGCGCGGCGCGAAGCGAGTCTATCGTCTCGATGTGGTCGAATTCAGCGAAAGCGTCTGGGGGAACTCCCTCTGGTTTGGGCTGTGAGTCATCTTTGATGTTTGCAAGAACGGCGATCTTCCACTGAGGTTTCTTGCGGTGGGGAGGGGTTTCTTCCTGGGGACTGCTCATCTCTGGGTTTTTTTCTCCTGCTATAGTGATTAACCGCTTGTAGTATAGTATAAGATGTACGGATGACAAGGGTGTGAGTGATTTCTTAAGGTGGCGGATGATTGTAACTAGACAAGGCATCCCCTTTCAGGTATTATTGGCTCGTTTGTACTCATCCTCACTAAGGAAGACAGACAAAAATAAATTTATACCCGGATAAGCCCCTTATCCGGGTTATTGTACGTAACACGTATTTTGGCGGAGGCTACCTAATGTCAGACCTGATCAAGCAGATCACAGGTGATCTGCAGAAACAAATTGAAGGCTTTATGCCTGAACTCAACATCAGCGATATCGGTGTTGTGGTGGAAGCGGGCGATGGAATTGCCCGCGTGCATGGGCTTGCGAACGTAAGAGCGCAGGAACTTGTGCAGTTCTCGAACGGCGTGATGGGTACGGCGTTTAACCTTGAAAAGGACAGTGTGGGCGTGATCGTGATGGGGGCATACGACGGCATCATCGAAGGCATGACCGTGCGTGGGACGGGACGCATCGCTTCTATACCTGTGGGTGATGCCATGATCGGACGCGTGGTCAACGCTTTGGGTGAGCCAATCGATGGCAAAGGCCCGATTGCCACCACGGGTTTCCGCCCCATCGAACGCATTGCGCCCGGTGTGGTTCAGCGCCAGGATGTAGACACCCCTGTGCAGACGGGTATCAAGTCTATCGACTCGATGATCCCCGTAGGCCGTGGGCAACGTCAGTTGATCATTGGCGACCGTCAGACTGGTAAAACTGCCATTGCGATCGATGCGATCATCAATCAAAAGGGCAAGGATTTGGTTTGTATTTATGTGGCGATTGGTCAGAAGAAGGCCGCGGTTGCCCGTACCGTGGGCATTCTCGAACGCGCGGGGGTCATGGACAATACAATCGTTGTCGTCTCTGCCGCGGATGAATCAGCCGCTCTTCAATATATTGCCCCGTATTCTGCCTGCGCCATTGGCGAAGAGTTCATGGAAACAGGCCGTGATGCCCTGGTGATCTATGATGATCTTTCCAAACATGCGTGGGCGTATCGTCAGGTTTCCCTGCTTCTGCGCCGCCCGCCCGGACGTGAAGCCTATCCCGGTGATGTGTTCTATCTCCACTCCCGTTTGCTCGAACGCGCGGCTCGCCTCGCAAATAAATATGTTGTTGTGAAGAAGGATTTCAAGGATGCGCTGGCTTCTGAAAAAGACGGCGTGGATGGCAAGGTGTACACAGGCCCGATCTCCAAAGATGAAGCCGAAGAAGCCCGCAAACACATGAAGGATGTGGATAATCACAAGATCATCAAGGTAATGGGGACAGGCGGTTCGCTCACGGCTTTGCCGATCATTGAAACTTTGCTTAGCGACGTGTCGGCTTATATTCCCACGAACGTTATTTCAATTACAGACGGCCAGATCTATCTTGAATCCAACCTCTTCAATGCGGGTATTCGCCCTGCGGTGAACGTGGGTATCTCCGTGTCCCGTGTGGGTGGCGATGCCCAGACCAAGGCAATGAAGCAGGTGGCAGGCCGCTTGCGCCTCGACATGGCTGCGTACCGTGAGTTGGCCGCCTTCGCGTTGATGGCTTCTGATCTCGATAAATCCACGCAACAGCAGTTGAACCGCGGCCAGCGGATGCAGGAAATTCTCAAACAGCCTCAATATCAGCCCATGGAACTTGAGGATCAGGTGATGGTTATTTTTGCCGGTACGAACGGTTTTGCCGACAATGTACCGCTCGATAAGATGGCGCAGTGGCAGGCAGACCTTATCCGCTACATGGCCGCTTCGCATCCTGAAATCGGCAAGGATATTGTGACGAAGAGAGCCATTACCGATGATAATCGCGTCGCTTTGACAAAAGCCCTGGATGGCTTCCGCGCGGGCTGGACAGCCTAGTCTATCCAACTAGAGACTAAGAGACTAGAGGACTAACACTATGGCTTCCGCTCGTGAAATGCGGCTCCGAATAAAGAGCGTAAAAAATATCTCGCAGGTCACGCGTGCTTTGGAAACAGTGAGCGCCAGCAAGGTCCGCAAGGCAATTAACGCGGTCACAGCCACGCGCTCGTATGCCACAAAAGCGTGGCAGGTTCTGAAACACGTGGCCGAACAACCCGGCCGTGACAGCCTGCATCCCCTGCTTGCAAAACGCGAGTCCGTGAAGAATACATTGGCGGTGGTGATTACCGGTGACCGTGGACTTGCCGGCGCCTACAACTCCAATGTGATTCGTTTTACGGCTCAGCGCTTCGACCCTTCGACAGGCTCCAACCCTGCTCCCGTTAAATATATTGCCGTCGGCAGAAAAGGCCGTGACCTGCTCATCCGCCGCCGCAAGGATGTGATCGCGGAATTTAGCAACATCCCTGCCGCGCCCACATTTATGGATGTCTCCGCCATTGGCCGCCTGGCCGTGGACTCGTTCAAAAACGGCGAGGTGGATGAGGTCTACCTGGTTTACACAGACTTCATCAACATGGGACGCCAGATTGCCACGGTTAAGAAACTCCTTCCGCTGGAGCTGGGCGGGGAAGGCCGTGTGGAAGAGTTTGAACAAAAATCCGCGAATGGCCCGGCTGCGGCGTATGAATACGAACCAGACCAGAAGGAAATTCTGGATGAGATCATCCCGCGCTTCACGGCATTGCAGGTGTATCAGGCTATTCTTGAATCGCAAGCCAGCGAACATGCCGCGCGTATGATCGCGATGCGCAATGCGACAGACAACGCCAAGGAACTGGTCGGCGCGTTGCAACTGGCATATAACAAAGTTCGTCAGCAAGGCATTACGAACGATATCTTAGACATTGTCGGCGGCGCGGAAGCGCTGTCCGCGAAATAACTGGAGGAAAATCATGGCAAACGCAACTGGCCGTGTCGTACAAATCTTAGGTGGTGTGGTGGATGTGGAATTCCCCGGGGGTGACATCCCTGAATTATTCGAAGCGATTCAGGTGGAACGTTCAGGAAAAGATGCGCTAATTCTCGAAGTCCAAAAACATTTGGGCGGAGGCTGGGTTCGCACCGTATCCATGGACTCGACCGATGGTCTTCAACGCGGCGTTCCCGCCCTGGCTACCGGCGCCCCGATCATGGTTCCAGTGGGAGCCGCCACGCTTGGGCGCATCTTCAATGTGCTTGGCAACGCAATCGACGAAAAAGGTGAGGTCAACGCCGCTACTCGTTATCCCATTCACCGCTCAGCCCCGGACTTTTCCGAACAATCCACCCGTGTTGAAATTTTTGAAACGGGCGTAAAAGTCGTCGACTTGATCGCCCCCTTCACCAAAGGCGGTAAGACGGGTATCTTCGGCGGCGCGGGAACTGGCAAGACCGTTATCATCATGGAACTAATCCGCTCTGTGGCTACCGAACACGAAGGCAATTCCGTATTTGCTGGCGTGGGTGAGCGCACCCGTGAAGGGACTGGCTTGTACCGCGAAATGCTCGAATCCGGCGTTATGAAAGACACTGTCATGGTGTACGGTCAAATGAACGAACCTTCCGGCGTGCGCTTGCGCGTTGCATTGACCGCTCTTTCGATGGCCGAATATTTCCGCGATCAGGGCAAGGACGTTCTGCTCTTCATCGACAACATCTTCCGCTTCTCCATGTCTGGCTCCGAGGTATCGGCCCTGCTTGGGCGTATGCCTTCTGCGGTGGGTTATCAGCCAACCCTCGCCACTGAAATGGGCGAGTTGCAGGAACGCATTACCTCCACCCGCACGGGTTCGATCACATCCATGCAGGCTGTGTACGTTCCTGCGGATGACTACTCTGATCCCGCTCCTGTGGCGACGTTCACCCATTTGGATGCGACCATCGCCCTCGAACGCTCCATCGTGGAAAAAGGTATCTACCCCGCCGTAGACCCGCTCGGTTCGACCTCCCGAATTCTTGATCCTAACATCGTTGGAGAGGAGCACTACCGAACAGCTCGTGAAGTTCAGCGTGTTCTCCAGCGTTACAAGGACTTGCAGGATATTATCGCCATTCTCGGTATCGACGAACTCTCCGAAGATGACAAACTCATCGTTGCCCGCGCCCGCAAAATCGAACGCTTCTTCTCCCAGCCCTTCTACGTGGCAGAACGCTTCACTGGTATTCCGGGCCGCTATGTGCCGCTCAAAGACACTGTTCGCGGCTTCCGTGAAATCCTCGATGGCAAATGCGATGACCTTCCCGAACAGGCCTTCATGATGGCAGGTACGATCGAAGATGTCCGCGAACGCGCGGAGAAACTGGCAAACGCCTAGATTACGAATTACAGATTACCAACCCGGTAATTCGTAAGGAAATAACCATGACCATTCGATGTGAAATTGTTTCCCAGGACCGCACCGTATTCACAGGGGATGTGGATATTGTCGTTCTGCCTGGCGCGGCCGGTGAAATGGGCATTCTTCCCAAACATGCCCCTGTTCTCACCACCTTGAAATATGGGATTATCAAAGTCCGCAAAGGCGGCAAGGAAGAATTATTCACGGTGGCTGGCGGCGTTGCAGAAGTACAACCTGACATCATTACCATCCTTGCCGATGCCGCGGAAAACGTGGACGAGATCGACGAACGCCGCGCCGAAGCCGCCCGCAAACGCGCTGAAGAAACGCTTGCCAAAGGCGTTCCTGCCGATACAGATGTGTATCTGGCAATGGAGGCGGCATTACGAAAATCAAACCTTCGTTTGGATGCTGTCCGCCGATACCGCAAAGGTGGTATGCGTATGCCCACCTCGGAGAATTAGACCCTCGTGGCTCTTTTTTCAAAAGACCTGGGCATAGACCTGGGCACCATGTTTACCCGTCTCGCCGACAGCGCGCAAGTGCTGGTGGAAGAGCCAACCATTGTCGCCATTGAAGTGGACGACCAGAAGATGGTTGCGGCAGGCTCCGAGGCGCGGGACATGTACGGCAAGGTTCCAGAAAATATCGAAGTGGCGCGCCCGCTCCGAAATGGCGTGATCGCAGACTACGAAATCACCGAGACCCTGCTTGCCTATTTATTACAGCGTGTAAGCGGTTCCATGCGTATCTTTCGCCCGCGGGTGATGATCTCCGTCCCGTATGGAGTGACCAGCGTGGAGCGAAGAGCCGTCTACGAAGCAGTGATGGAGGCGGGAAGCCGCGAGGCGTTTCTCATCCAACAACCACTGGCCGCCGCCATCGGCATTGACCTTCCGATTAATTCCCCTTCGGGAAATATGATTATCTGTCTGGGCGGCGGATGCACCGAAGCGGCTGTGATGGCTATGTACGGCATCGTCGCCGCAGAGACATTGCGCGCAGGCGGCATGGACCTGGACGAAGCCATTGTTAATTACGTGCGCCGAAAGTATGGCGTGATCATTGGGCAGGTGACTGCCGAGCAGTTGAAGATCCGCATTGGCGCGGCTGTGCCGCAGGATATTGAAAACAGCATGGAAGTGCAGGGACAGGACCAGGTGACTGGCTTGCCCCGACCCGTCACATTGACCACGGGTGAAATCGTGGAAGCCTTGCAGGAGCCGTTGAAGCAAATCGTGGAAACAGGCCGCAAAGTGCTGGAAAAAACCCCGCCCGAACTCGTCTCTGACATCATTGACCGCGGCGTGGCTTTATGCGGCGGCGGCGCTCTCCTGCGCGGCGTGGATAAACTGCTGACCAAATCACTTGGCATTCCCGCCTATTTGGTGGATAACCCGTTGACCTGCGTGGTGCAAGGCGCTACCAGGGCTTTTGGTATGTTGAATGTGATCCGCAGGAATTTGCCGCAAGTGTAGAACACACGTAAACAAGTAAACAGGTAAACAGGTGACTCGTTGTTGAGTCACCTGTTTGGTTTAAGGGGTTGGTTGAACGCTGATTCAGGGTATGACCCTGTCGATTGGATAGAAGCAGGTTGGGGTGAGTCTGAGGCGGTTTTTCATCCAAATAAAAAAACTCGCCGCGAAAAAATCGGGCGAGTCGTGTTTATCTGTTTACTGATTTCACAAATAATACGTCATCCTCTGTAAATGTGTGGATGGGTCGATGTATTGCACTTTTACGTTGTTCGGCACATTCAAGCTGATGGGGGCGTAGTTGAGGATGGCTTTCACGCCAGCCTGCACCAGTTTATCCGCAACGCTTTGGGCGGCGGCGGCGGGCACGGTGAGCATGGCAATTTTGATGTTGGCGGCTTTGATAGTTTCAACTATTTTATCGGTATCCTGCACAACGAAATCCCCAATCTTTTCGCCGATCTTTTCCTTGTTGTTATCGAAGATCGCCGCAATGCGAAAACCGCGGTTTTGAAAACCCTGATAATTTGCGAGCGCGTGGCCGATGTCCCCGGCGCCGATCAGCGCCACATCCCAAATGCGGTCCACCTTCAAAATCTCGCGCAGTTTATCGAGCAGGTAGGCAATCGAATAGCCTGTGCCCTGCTTGCCAAATTCACCAAATTGGGAAATATCCTTGCGGATTTGCGCGGCTGAAATGCCCACATGCTCGCCAAGTTCCTGCGATGAAGTGGTTTTGATGCCATTGTCCGCCATCCGCTGGAGTGCGCGCAGATAAACAGGAAGCCGCCCGATGATAATATCTGGTATTTTTTCTGCGTTCATGTGCCCTCACCATTGTGAAATTTGTCCGTAAATGTATCATAAAATTTTGATTTTGTACAATTCCACACAAGTGTTGGGGTGTGAACTAAAGTTTCGGAAATGTGGCGCAAGCCTCCGACTTGCGAGGCAAATCAGAGATTTTCCCCACGCAGATTCCCGATTCGCCGAAAAGACTTTTAGAGTTTCTTTGCGAGGAAAATGTGCATAGCGAATTAGTTTTCAACGGACAGTTTTCACGCTCAACGTATATTTTGTATGGCGGAATTCATTTGAAGCAGGGTTGAACAAGCGCAAAAGATAAACGCTGTTGGGGGAGATGTTCAAAATGCGCTCTTCTCCACAGGCCAGCAAAAAGCCCTCGATGCCTGCTCCGTTATTCCATACCTCCACCTGTAATCCAGTACTTGAGCACAACACTTGAATTACAACTGCCCCGCTAAATGAATTGAATTCAACCCAGTCTTCAGCGTCTCCTTCGGGCGCAGAAACCTCGCCGTTCACCTGGAAGGCGCGCGCGTTCATCGGCGCAATCGTCATCTTGGCCAATGGAGTTTCCATCGAATCGCCATCCTGCATGGCGGGTAATGGCACATTAGCCGCGCTTTCGCTTGCGGCGGCCTGCGGTGCAGGGCTTACACCCCCAATGACTGGCAATGCATCCACGTTTTCCACTTGCAAAAACTCCAACGCCGCCCAGCCTTTTCCATCCGCTGAATTTGCAAACTCGATCTGCATCCACGCGCCGCTTTCGTCTTTGCCAGAGATGAAAACAACGTCGTTTGGATTCAACTCGCCGAGCGTCTCAAAGGATGTGCCCGGCCCGTTGCGCACATTTATTTTTTGGATGACCAGCCCGCTCACCCCGGACCCGCCGCCTGCTCCCGCCGCACTGACAGGAATCTCCGCTGTGGCATTGACCTGCACATACTCGGCGCGCACCCAGCCCGTGCCTGTTGACGAATCCGCATAAATGACCTGATACCAGCTTGTGCTCGCGTCCCGCCCAATGATCTGCACCTTTGAAAATTGTGAGATCGTGCCCAGGTTTTCACCCGCCGTGGATGGCTCCGCCCGCACATTGACCTGTGTGATGGCCGTCCCTTCGATGGGCTGGATGGTCGGCGCAGGCGTTGGCGGCGGCGGCGTTTGCGTTGGCAGTGGAATTGGTGAAGGCGGCAAGGTTGCGGTCACAAAATCAGGTGTGGGCGCTGCATTTTCGCTGGCGGCGGTCACGTCACAGCCTGCCAATACGATTGCCGATGAAACGAGAAGGAGGAGGATTGAATTACGCACAGGTCTATTGTATCCAGGAATTGTGTTGCCTGAAATGAAGCAGGTGAATGCAGCTACAGCTTTATTAAAGTCGGCAGTTCGTAAACGCGAATGTTGCAAAAAGGGCGAATGAACGCGAAATCTTTTGCTTTCGCGCAAATTCGTTGAATTCGCGGTTTTCGCGTTGAGATTTTTGGACTTTAAGAAAGCGCTGCGAATACAACAAAAAACCGCCGCAAAGGACGGTTTTTCAAGTACCCCCACGCAGACTCGAACTGCGCTCTTCAGCTCCGGAGGCTGACGCTCTGTCCACTGAGCTATGGGGGCGGGCCAGACAAAATTTTACCATAGGCGTAGGACAAGTCTGTAGACTTGTCCTACTGACAGTGAAAGCGTAGAAAAAAGCCGCTGAAAGAGTCACCAGCCCGGAAGTCGGGAAAGAGGCGAAAAGATTATCTTACCTGCGGCGCGAGGGAAGCCAGTTCATTGCGCAGTGATTCGACAATCGCCGCGTTTCCGCTTTCGTCGCCAAGTTTTTTCAACTGTTCTTTTTTATGAGCCAGTTCGCCGCAGGCATGATAGAAGCGGGATGTGGCCCTGCCGCTCAGGCCTGCCGTGGTTAACGTCCAGGGAGATAATGCTTTTTGATATTGCGCCTGTGAGATCACGCCCCCCGACACTTCCTCGAGCAGTTGCTTTTTGAGAATGTTGCGTTCGTAGGCGATCATCCAGACGATGAAGCCGAACATCAATGCCCAGCCGAGCCAGTCGAGCAGGGAGCCGATGGCAAGGCCTGCCGCGCCGCCAATGAGGCCGCCGAAGGTGTTGTGAAATGCGTGGATGGAAATTGCAATGCCGAGGCCGATAAACGGCGCGACGATTTTGATCAGCGTATTCCTGTTCAACCGCGAGATGGCGAAACCAATGCCGGTGAACGCCGTGAAGAAGGCGTGCATCCAGCCGACCACGAACACGCGGATGAAGACCAGCAGGAACAGCCCGCCCCAGCCGCCTTCGAGATAGCCGTTGCGATAAATGTAAAGCGTGTTTTCTGTGGCGGCAAACCCCAGCCCCGCGATGCCGCCGTAGATGATGCCATCCAGAATGGAATCAAATTCCTTGCGGAACATCAGGAAGACGATCCCAACCGCCAGGCCTTTTAGAATTTCCTCCACGATCGGCGCGACGATGGAGGTTGTGCCGAAATCGGCGGCGGCTTCTGAGTTGGTGAAAATATAAATGCCCAGGCCGAAGGCTGTGTTGATGATGAAGGCTCCGCCCGCGGCGATTACCACGCCCCAAAAAAATGTTGCGCCCAGCAGAGCTTTGGGTTCCTTCTCGTAGCGGTCCAGCCAATAGACGAAGGCGGCATACAGGAACATTGGAACAAAACCAAAAAAGATGGAAACGATCAGCGCCATTTTTTCCTCCAGATAATATAAGTTGGTTCAAGTTTTGGACTCCATCAGCTTGCTGATGGAAATCTTGGGCAGCAAGCTGCCCGACTCCAGAGTTTTATTTTTGAAAAATCAGGCGGGTTCTTTCAACCCGTGTATATTCTGGCGCAATCTCCAGCGCGTTCAACACTTCTTCGGGGCGGCCAGTAGCGCCGTCGCGCGCGGCGAGGGTCATCCTCAGCCATACTTTTCCGCTTGCTTCGGTTACCACGCTGAGCATTTCAATCAGCGGACGCAGGTCGTAGGATTTGCCGCGCCGTTCGCGGAGGATGGATTCGGACATCATCAACGCTTCGACCTTGCGCGTCAATTCCGCGCCGACAACTGGTTCCGTCAAATGGACTTCGTACGCCGCTGAAAGTACCTGCGTCTGCAAGGCGGGCGCGCGTTCATCCACGCTTTCGATATTGATGATCTGGATATCAACTGGCAGGCTGTTTTTCAATCGAGTGGAAATATCCTCCACGGGAATGTCATCGTTCAGGCGCACATCCAGCATTTCAGCGCGGGAGGCGAACCCCAGCGGCAGGGCGGCGGCGAGACTCATCTTCGGCTGGGGATGAAACCCCTGTGAATAGGTGATGGGTAGGCTGGCGCGGCGCATGGCGCGTTCCCACAAACGGTGCAAATCAAGATGCCCCGTGTATCTTAATGCGCCTTGTTTTGAAAAAGTGATCCGTACTCTCATGGTTTCGATTCCGAGGCGATCTGTTTGAGCCAGCGGTTGATGTCCAAACTGGCGCGGCGATAGGGCTTGTAGGTGTGTTCGGCAATGCGGTGGAAGAGATCATGGTCGAGGCATTGATTGTGGCTCAGATTTTCGAACGCGCTAATGATATTCTCGTACGCCGCAAGTTCCTGCTCGACGATATCGTCCAGCCCGATGTTTTTGTGTTTATGGGTCACAAGGTGGTTTGTTTTTTCTTTTTCGATCAAAGCGGATTCGTAGTCCGGGTAGCCGTATTTTTTTTGAAAATTTTCCAGGGCAGTGTAGGATGTGCTTGGCGCGTACACTTCTCCATGCAGGATTTCGGCAAGGCGGTCTGCGATAAATTGCTCGCGTGAGAGAATGTCAGCCAATAAATCCTTGATGGATAAACTGCCCGCGACGCCTTTCATCGTCAACTTGCGCGCAAAACCCAGCCTGTTGAGAAGGATTTCAAATTTGTCCCGCTCGCGTTGCAGGCGTTCAAAAAAGACAGTTTTTTCCATTTTGCTAAAGGAGACTAATCTCCCACCACCGGCAGTTCGATGTCAATTTTTCGCGCGGGCGTTTTCACGTCCGGGCATTTCCAGCCCTCGCCGGGGTTTTCGCGGCGCAGGTTGGCAAAGGTCGGCAGGATGCCGCAGGCAAAGCAATTCAAACGGCAATCCACGCGGATCTGCCCTTCCAGCGACATGCGGAAATCCTGGAAAAGGAAGTTCTTGCGCACCGCGGCAGTGATGTGCTCCCACGGGAAGACCTCATCCGTGCGGCGCTGGCGGTGGGTGTAAAAAGCGGGGTCGAGTCCGTGCTCTTCAAAAGCAGACAGCCAGGCCTCCTGTTTTTTGCCTTCATCCCACGCATCGAATTTTGCGCCATTCTTCCACGCGCTGTAAATGACATCGGCCATTCTGCGGTCGCCGCGTGAAAGCCAGGCCTCCAATAAAGAGTCTTCGGGTTTTGTCCAACTTAACTTGATGCTTTTATCTTTTAATAACTGGCGTTTCAACAAGGCTTGCTTTTCAAGAATATTATCTCTTGTGTCGCACGCGACCCATTGAAAGGGAGTCTGCGGCTTCGGCACAAAAGTGCTGACGCCCGCGTGCAACTTCACTTTCCACCCCGCCACTTTTCGCCCCTCTTCGATCACACGCCTGCACAAGTCCACGATGGCTTGCACATCCTCCAGCGTTTCGCTGGGATGCCCGATCATGAAATACAACTTGATCGTCGTCCAGCCGCGGCTGTAGATTTCACGCGTGGTGTTGATGATGTCTTCGTCGGGGATGAACTTGTTGATGATGCGGCGCATCCGTTCGCTGGCGGCTTCGGGCGCGAGGGTGAATCCGCCGGAACGATGTTGTTTGAGCTTTTCCATCAAATTCACAGAAACCGATTCGATGCGCAGGGATGGCAGGTTGACGGTCAACTTGCGGCCTTCAAAGCGTTTGCTGATCGCATCCACCAGGTCGTTGATGTAGGTGTAATCGGAGGAGGAGAGCGACATCAATGCCAGCTCTTCAAACCCCGAAGCGCGGATCGCCTCATCGGCGGCATCCACCACCTCTTGCACGCTTCTTTCCCGTACGGGACGGGTGATCATACCCGCCTGACAGAATCTACACCCGCGGGTACACCCTCGCATAATCTCCACCGACACACGGTTGTGGATCACTTCGATATTCGGCACGATGAACTTTGTCGGCGGCGGGGGCAGTTTTGCCACGATGCGCTTGTTCACCGTCTTGGGCGCGTCAGGGAGGATGGGTTCGGTAACGGCTACTGTGCCATCGTCCATGTAGGTGGTTGCGTAAAAGCTGGGAACGTAGACGCCGGAGATTCTAGTCAACTCGCGAAGAAGTTCCTTGCGCGCGTCGAAAGAGGAAAGACGAAAGAGGACGTTTCTTTCGTCTTTCCTCTTTCCTTTGAAGGCTTGTATAGTATTGATAATATCGTGAATGACTTCTTCGCCCTCGCCGATCACAAACGCATCGATGAAGGCGTGCATGGGTTCGGGGTTGGTGGCGGAATGTCCGCCGGCGATGATGATGGGGTGCGATTCGTCCCGCTCTGCTGAATGGAGGGGAATGCCTGCGAGGTCGAGAATGTTGAGGGTGTTTGTGTAGAGAGTCTCGTAGGGGAGGGTAAAGCCGATGAGGTCGAAGCAGGCCAGGGGGCGTTTTGATTCGAGCGCGTAGAGCGGAATCTCATGTTCGCGCATCAACTCTTCCATATCCAGCCAGGGCGCGTAGGCGCGTTCGGCAAGCGCATCCTCCCGCTGGTTGACCTGGTCGTACAGAATTTTCAAGCCGACATTCGAAACGCCGATATCGTAAATATCAGGAAAAACGAAAGCCACTTTGGTCTGCGCCTTGTCCCACTCTTTGCGAATGGAGTTGAGTTCCCCGCCCACGTAGCGGCCCGGTTTTTGTACCTTTAAAAGAATGCGGTCGAGTTTTAATTCGACCTGTTCAGGGGTTAACATGGCGCAAATTATACCTGATAAGAATTGTCGAAAATGATTAGAGTTTTTTCGAGGCAGTGATAAATAATCTTTGCAGAAATGAAAAGAGGATTCTGGATAAATAGCCCAAACGGGTCAACGAGTTGCAAGTGCGTATGGCTTAAAATTCTAAAACAAAAAAGGAGAAGAAATGAGAAAAATTTTATTTATTTCGCTGGCGTTATTGCTGGCAGCATGTGGAGTGGTACAGCCTGTTCAACAGGAACTGCCCACCCCGATTATTGCAACTGTGCTTGTGACGGTTATCGCGCCGACTGATGTTGTTCCGCCGACTGCAATCCCATTGCCCACCCAGGCCCCGACCGAAATTCCAACTTTGGCCCCAACGGAAACGCTGGTTCCGACCCTGGCTCCTCCGCCGACTGAGGTTTTGCCGACCCTCGATACCAATACCGCCACAGCAGGTTCGGATATTGTGCCCGTTGCAGTGGATAATAATTTGGGCAAGGGTGTGTTCACCAACATTACCTTCTCGAGCGACTTGTTTTCCATGCGATGTTTTCCGCGCGAGATCACCATTAACATCACGGCCAACCTGCCAGAGATCGTGGATGCGGTCATGTATTATCGTGTGATCGACAACCCCGCTGGCCTGTATCCATCCGAATGGCAGAATGTCGGCGAGATGGTAAGCGACAAGAACGGCAACTTCTCGCTCGTCTTTACCGGTCTGGATGTGAACCCCAACCTGCGCCTTGATAAAGCCTGGATCGATTTCCAATTCATCGGCATCAACAAAGGCGGCGGCGTGGTGGACCGAACCCAGAAGATCGAGAGATTGGTCACTTATTTAAAAGATTGCCCGTAGTTTTATAAAAACAAAAAAGGACAGGCTTCACGACCTGTCCTTTTTTGTTTTTATTTTTTACGCTGTATTTCGCGCCTGCCAGAGTTCTCGTCCCCAGATCCACAACGCGCCGAGGCCGAGGAACATGACAGCCAGTCCCAAAATCCAGCCTGCGAATGGCAGGGCTGTCAGCAGGGCAATGACGGTTACGCCAATGAGCAGAGGCCAAAATTTATGATCTGCCAGCGCAGGGTTGAAGCGGCCAATGATCCACTTCCCGCCCAGCCACGCCACCACGATCTTGGTGAGAAAAGCCGTGACAAGCACGAATCCAACGATGAGCGCGAAGATGGACAGGATGCCAATCCATACGATGGCGCCGCTCACGCCGCCGAGAGTCAACATTCCAAACACGACCCCGCCGATGATCATTGCCGTGATAATGACCAGAAGCGAGAAGAAGAATGCCGCATACGCAATCACACCCCAGCCCAGGCTTGCCGCGGGGGTCGCCTGTAATTTGTCCATAACAGATTGCATGAACTTTGGGGCAAGCCAGCCAAGAAGCCACCCAAACAGGAAGAGAGTGACAATACTGCGAAGCAGGTCAAGGAACCATGAAGCGGCTTTTTCTCCCGCAGTAGGCGGCGTGTATAGAACATTAACATCCGCCACAGGTTCCTTGCGCGTGATTTTTCCAAGGACTGCACCGTCAGGGATTTGAATATCAGCGGACTGGGTATAATCCAAATTCCCTTTGATCTTCGCATTTTTATCAATCGTAAAGCCAGGCTGGACGTTCGGCACCGCAATTCCCGTTTGCCACATGTATGTGGATGGGGGAGGGCCTGCGTCTTCAGCGCTGCCCACTTCAGCGGTTACATTCCCGCCAACCTGTCCGCGCAATTCCACAGCGCCCGCGCCGAACATCGCATCGCCGCCCACTTCGCCTGCGATCAGCGCTTGCGCACTGCCGAATACAAGGTCGCCGTTCACAACGCTCCCTTTTTTGGCTTCGAGGCTTGCGCCCCCGCCAAGCAGGTCCCCGCCGATGCTGGCCTTTTCGCCAAGCTGTAAAGCCGCGCCAGCGATGCGCACATCATCAGTGACCGTGCCATTGATCACAACGCTTTGACCCATCGCAAGCAGGTCGCCTTCGACGGTCCCGTTGATGACGATGGTTTCAGCGGATACGATCAAGTCACCTTTGATGGCGCCTTCAAGAGTGAAATTCGTTGCGCCAACATAAACATCGTCTTCGATAACTTCATCCGCTTCGATCACAACTGTTTCACCTCCACGGCCATCGAAGGCCAGCGCAGAGGATGTGATGGTCATGCTAAGCAGGGCAAGCAGGGAAAAAACAGAAAGAAATTTGTTGATGGGTTTCATGAGACTCTCCTTTGAAAAATACTCAATCAGGATATACGCCCCCAATCTCTGGAAGTTTCGGATATCCCGCCTCATTCTTAACTGACGCCTGTTCCCATCCATTGCACATTTTCTCCGCCGTTACCCCGCACAGGGATAAACCCCTGTGCTATTCCTACAAACCCCGCTAAAGCGGACTGTTTTCCAAATCCATCACAATCAAATTCGCAGGCAAACCAAAATACCAATTCATAATCTCGACGAACCAGCCGCAGAACAGATTCTTTTCATTCGCAATCCCCTCCCTGATCTCTTCCAAACTCATGTACCTGACTTCCGAAATCTCAACGGGGTCAAACCGAACCTGTTCAGGTTTTACCCTGCCTTCATATATTCTGCTGATCTCATTGTCGTTCGGTCCATATTCCATTTTGATCTTCCCAAGCGGTTGGGCTTCGATTCCCATCACGCCCATCTCTTCTTTCATCCCACGCATCGCCGCATCGAAGTAGCTTTCTCCAGCCTGGACGTGCTCCGAGATCGAGCAATCCAGCAGGGACGGGGAAGAGGCGCGGTCTGCGCTCCGTTTTTGGACGAGCATTTTTCCATCCGATGTGAATAGAAAAACATGCACGCCGCGGTGCTGTAACCCGCGTTGGTGAACGGTGGATCGCATTTCCTGCCCGATTACCATATCTTCATCGTTAATGATATCCAGCAATTCGTCTGCCATGTTGTTCCTTTCTGGAGTTAAGCGGCTTGCCGCTTGAGGAATTTAGCCATTGCCTTCGCCGCCCGTTTGCCTTCCATTGCGCAATGGCCTGCGGTCTCCACGCCGCGTAAAAGGTTGCCCGCCACAAAGACTCCCTGTGCCGATGAATGAAAATTCGCATCGATCACAGGTCCCTTCGTAACGGGGTTGATTTCCAGCCCGCCCAGCCGCGCCAGTTCATGTTCGGGAATCCAACTGCCTGTGAAGATGACCGAATCACATTCCACCAGTTTTTTGCTTCCATCTTTTTGAGTGAGTTCGATACCTTCCACCTGCTTTTTACCAAAGATATTCGATACTCTCGTATTCGTAAGAATGGGTGTGCGTGAAAGAATATCCGCCAGCGCCCATTTCATCACGATATATGGAAATTCAATTTGATGACGCGCCTCTTCCGTGACCATCACCGCGCATTCGACCTTTGCGCCCATCAACGTCATCAACGCCGAAAGACTCACCAACTCTGCGCCGACGATGACGGCTCTTTTGCCAACGGAAATTTTTTCCTGATAAATAAACCTCTGCAACGAACCCGTTGTGAAAACCCCCTGCGGACGTGTGCCCGGAATGAGCCTTGCCGCGCGCGGCCTTTCACGTACGCCTGTTGCCAGCAATATAACCTGCGCTTCCACTGTGCCAGGCCCATTCGGTGAAGTGAAGTCTAATTTTTTCTCTCTTTTCTCTGCACTCTCTGTGGCAAGGTTTCCCCACCCCAAAATCGTCGTGGATGTTTGCACTTCCACATCCATCTTGTCTGCCAGGTTACGGTAATACTTTGCATATTTCGGCCCCGACCACATACGCCACAAGTCCTCGCGGCCAAAGCCAGTGTGATGGCAAAAGCGCGGCATCCCGCCCGCTTCGGGTTCGCGGTCAACAACGAGGATATTTTTGATTCCCTGCTTCTTCAATTCAATCGCCGCCGAAAGCCCAGCGGGGCCGCCGCCGATGATCAACACTTCGCGCTGAGCGGAAAGGCGTTCTTTGCCTTGAAGTCGAAGCGCATCACTGCCATCCTTCGACTGCGCTTCGCCGTTGTCCTTCGACTGCGCTTCGCCGTTGTCCTTCGACTGCGCTTCGCCGTTGTCCTTCGACTGCGCTTCGCTCCGCTCAGGACGAATATTTTCTGTCATCTTCACCAGCGCCGCATGGCAATTGAATCCCTGACAGCGTCCCTGCGAGGCGCGGGTTCTCCTTCTTAATCCATCCAGCGTCGTCGCTGAAATTGGCGCGCGTATCGCATCCATCAACTCGCCGCGCGAGACCCGCTCGCAGTGGCAGACCATCTCGGCATACGCGGGATTTTTCGCAATCATCTCCGCATCCTGATGAGGGCGAATATCTGCCTGCCCGATGGATGGCAATTTCACCTGCTTGAATTCATCTTTCAATTTTAATTCCAGCCCCGCGCCGCGCAGTAACTCCACGCCGTATTCTGCAATGCCCATCGCGGCAGAAATGCCCGTTGATCGGATTCCACCCAAACACAAATAGCGAAGCGCCGCATCCATTGAAATTTGATAGTCGCTGTGTTCCGTCGCCGCGCGCAAGCCCGAATAGGTGGCCGTCACTTCTTCATCCAACAACTGTGGCAAAATCTGTTTTCCTTTTTCGAGCAAAAAATTCAAACCGTCGGCTGTGGTTTCGGTTGCAGATTTATCGTCCAAATCTTCGGCAGTTGGCCCAAGCAAAATATTTCCGTACACCGTCGGGCTGATGAGCACACCTTTTGTGATGGAAGTTGGCACGGGCAGTAAAACATGCTGGGCCAGCGGACGCGCCAGCTTGTCATAGATGATTAATTGCCCGCGCCTCGGAACGACCCCGAAGCTGGTCTTTCCAAAATGGGCATTGACCTCGTCTGAAAACAACCCCGCCGCGTTGACGATGTAACGGGTCTGGATGACAGACGATTGACCATCGGCAATAGACCATTGTCCATCGTCCATCGTCGATGGTCTGATCTCCTTCACTTGAAAATTCAAAAATAACTCCACGCTGTTTTCTACGGCCTGGTATGCAAATGCCAGCGGGACGGAAAATGTGCAAAGAATACCTTCGCCCGGAACGAGCATTCCGCCCAAGGCGCCTTTGTTGATGTGCGGCTCGCGTTTGTAGATTTCTTCGGTGGAGATGATCTGCACATCCATCACCCCGTTTTCGTACGCCTTCTTCAACAGGGAAGGGAGCGCGTCGAGTTGTTCTTGATTCCATGCGATCAATATCGCGCCGAGGTGTTCGTGCGCGATATTCGCTTCGACGAGGTATTTGTCCATCAGCATATAACTGCGCCGCATGAGGGTGGCTTCGAGAGAGCCTGGTTTCGCATCGAACCCCGTATGCCAGATGGCCGTGCTGGCTTTGGATGTGCCCATGCCCACATCGGGGTTGGCTTCGAGTAATGCAACCTTCAGGTTGTAACGTGAGAGTTCCCGCGCAATGGCGCATCCCACCGCCCCCGCGCCGATGATGGCAATGTCGTAGGTTGTTGTCATAGTTTGAGTTCCGTCTAAAAGCTGTAAACAGGTAAACACGTAGACATGTATACCTGTTTACTTGTCTACGTGTTTACTTCTTTTCTTCTTCCTCGTGAAATTTTTTCACCGCATCCAGCGCTTTGTTCCACTGTTCCAACTTCTTTCCTCTTTCTTCTTTCTTCATCTTTGGTGTGTAAATTTTTTCAGCTTTCCAATTTGCCGCCAGTGCATCGAAGGTTGTCCCCAACGCTGAAACGCCCGCGAGGTTGGCAATGCCAATGGCGGTGGCTTCCAACGCGGCGGAGACTTGGACTTCAAGTTCCAGCAGGTCGGCGATCATCTGCATCAGGTAGGGATTGCTCGATGGACCGCCATCAACTTTCAGGTAGGGGGGAGGCGCGCCTGCATCCTGCGACATGGCGGTGACCACTTCGTAGACGCGGCAGGCAATTCCATCCAGTGTGGCGCGGACAATATCATCCGACGTGGTACTGCGGTTGAGGCCGAACATCGCGCCCTGCACATCCGTGCGCCAGTGGGGGGCGGCGAGGCCCTGCAAAGCGGGCACAACTACCACGCCTGAATCTGTTGAACGATTCGCCGCGTTATGGCTTGCGGCGGAGTCGGGGATGAATTTCAAATTGTCTCTCAGCCATTGCACAGCGGAGCCTGTAACGAAGATGCCGCCATCGAAGGCGTAGGCTGTGTGGTTGTTGAAATTCCAGCCGACGGTGGTGAGCAGTCCGTTATTCGAGAGTTGTGGTTTGCCGCCGATGTTCATCAAAAGAAAACTGCCTGTGCCAAAGGAGCATTTCATTTCGCCTGCGTTGAAGCAGGCCTGGCCAAATAATGCGGCTTGCTGGTCGACCAAAAGGGCGTGTAGGGGCAAGGCGGAGCCTTGCCCTACAAAGTCCACATCACCAATATAGCCAGCGGATGGTTTCACTTGGGGGAGCATACTGCGGGGGACATCAAATAATTTCAGCAGGTCTTCATCCCACTCGAATTTGTTCATGTCGAATAACAGGGTGCGCGAGGCAGTGGACGGATCGGTGACGTGCAGTTTGCCCTGGGTCAGCGACCAGATGACCCAGGTTTCGGTGGTGCCGAATTTCAATTTGCCTGCGTGTGCTTTTCTGCGAATGTCTGGATGGTTTTCGAATACCCACTTGAGTTTGGGCGCGGAGAAATAGCTGTCGAGGAGGAGGCCTGTTTTTTGGCGGAGCAGGTCCGGGTTCGCGCTGAGCGGAGACGAAGCGGATGCGGCGAGCGAGTCGCAGATGGATTGTCCACGCGTATCCTGCCAGACGATGGCGGGGGTGACGGCTTCGCCCGTTTCCGCATCCCAGACGACGAAGGTTTCACCCTGGTTGTCAAAACCAACCGCGGCGATTTCGTATTTATCCAGCAGGGGAGCGCAGGCTTCGCGGACGGTGCGGACGATGTCGGCGGGTTCCTGTTCCACCCAGCCTGCCTGCGGAAAACGCGCGGGTAGTTGCGCGGAATTTTTTTCGATCATTTCGCCGCGCTCGTCCACGATGACGGCGGTGGTTTGGGTTGTGCCCTGGTCAATGCCGAGCAGGTATTTCATGGGCGTCTCTCCGCTGGTTAAAATTATAGAGATTGGAGACTAGAGATTGGCGCGCCAACCTGCTGAGTCTCCAATCTCCATTTTCTTGTTTCTAGTTACGAATTTGTTTACTGCTCGCCGTATTTCTTTTCGATATCGGCGATCATCTTCTGGCGTTCTTTGATCTTGTCGCCTTCGGGGACGCCCTCGAAGCGATTGCGTTCAAAGCCATACCAGACGATGGGCATGACAACGATCATGCCAATGGTGAAGTAGAACACCTTCTCATTGGGCGGGAAGAAACCGCTGATCGCCAGCACGATACCGAAAATGATGGCAAGCACGGCGTTGGGTTTTGACAGGCCGCCGAGGTTGAATGGGCCTTTTTCCTTCCATTTGTCGGTGCCTTCAGCGAGAAGTCCCGCGGCGATTGGCATGACCATGGAAATATAAAGGAAGACCGCGCAAGCCACAGCGAGCACGAGATAATATGGGGCATACACCGTGCTCAACAACGCCAATGCGGCCGATACCCAAACCGCATAAGTTGGCGTGCGGTGTGCTGTACTGACATGCGCAAGAGTCGCGGAGCCGGGCAGGCCGCCATCACGAGCGAAGGCATACATCATGCGGGAGGTGGAGGTAAGGCCTGCGAGAGCACAGATGTAGTTCACAACCACCATGCCTGCGGCAAGGAACAGGCTAAGCCAGCCAGGCATTCTGGAAGCGGCCCACATATAGTTGAACGAACCCCAACCCGCCGCGCCTGCTTCATCGATATTAGGCATGGTTAGTACATAGGCCGCCACAGCAACGAGACCAAATGTCCATGACCAGAACACGGCAGTCCACATGCCCTTGGGCACATTTACCTGGGCATCCTGAGTCTCTTCCGAGGTGTGGGCCGAGGCATCAAACCCTGTAATGGTATAGCAGACATAAGAAAGACCGAGCAGGAAGGCAAAGACAATATTCTCTGTGCGGAACGGAACCACTGCGCCGCCCACATCACCAGTGAAATTTTTAAAGGTCCAAAGGCGCGTGATGTCCAGGGCAACCGGGCTGAAGGCGAACAAAGCCACGATCAGGATGACAGTTAGAGCAAGGATGAGGTAACCGCTCAAATCGGTCAACTTTGTGGTGATGCCAATGCCATAATGATTCAGCGCGGCTTGAGAGATCAACACAACGGCTACAAAGAAAAACTGATGCCAATACCCGAAGGTGGAAACATCCACGCCAAGTTCGGCGCCGAGTAAAAGATCTTTAAAGAACACCGTGTACAACAACACATCCACAGAAGACACAACGGCGATCAAACCGACGAGGTTGAACCAGGCAGTCGCCCAGCCCCAGGCTTTCCCGCCGAGGTGGGAACTCCAATGGTACAAGCCGCCAGCCGTCGGGAACGAAGAAGCGATCTGTCCCATGCCGAAAGCTACACTCATCGCGAGCACGCCGCCGACCAGCCAGATCATGAAGGCGCCGCCAGATCCGAGGGCGTTAAAGGCGGCAGGGAAGGCGGAAATACCACCAGCCAGAATACAAATGATCGAGAATGAAATTGCGAAGTTCGAGAAACCGCTCATGCGGCGTGAGAGTTCCTGGGCATACCCCAATTTATGCAGGACTTGCTTGTCGTGCGCTTGACTTTTTTCAGTCATTTTCGTAATTCTCCTTGATTTTGAAAATATTTTTTTACATCAAGAACCTGAACTTACGAAGAGCACATGTTAATCATCGATACTGCACCTCCTCCTCCCAATACTGGGAGATTCTCCTCTGGATTATCTGTATTGAAAACACTGGCTGTCAAAAAAGGGTACGGCTAAAAACCTCTAAATCAAGCATGAGCCAGGGCCGTCCACATAAAAAACATGGGCGCATGATGCAAACTCATGCGCCCATGTTTTATTACCCAAACAGATCCATCAACTGTTGAACATGCACAAGGCCGTCGAAACCTTGAACGCCGCCCTTGCGCATTTCCGCTTTTTCGCCATCGGCATCGCCCAGGCAGGAGACAATCACATCCCCCGCGCTCACATCTTCCTTTTCGGTGTAGTGATTGGTGGTGACGATGACATTCGCGCCCGCGGCTTTTGCGGCGGCAAGCCCATTCTTGGAATCTTCCACCACGATCACTTCATCAGGCGTCAACCCAAGTTTGGAAAGCGCCAGGTTGTAAATGGCGGGGTCTGGCTTTTTCTTTTCGACCACGTCGCCAGCCAGAACAACTTCAAACTTGATATCTCCAAGCGGACCTTCGGTAATCGCCTTCGCCGCCTGTTCATTGGATGTGGTGCAGATCGCGAGTTTAAGGCCCGCATCCATCGCCTCTTTCATAAACCGATGAATGCCCGGGCGAAGGGGCAGTTTGCCAGTCTCGATCAGTTCCACGAACAGAGCCGTCTTGCGCTTGTGCATATCCTTCACGAGGCTGTCGATCTCTGCCTCGGTCAACGGCCTGGAAAAACCCTTGGTCTTCCAGTGATGTTTCATGCGTTCCTTGCCGCCGCCAACTTGCAATAGTTCGTGATAATACTCCACGTCCCATTCGTCGGTGAACCCGAATTCCTTGAAGGTCATGTTGAACGAGACACGATGACCGTCCCGCTCGGTGTCGATGATCACACCGTCCTGGTCAAAGAACACTGCTTTAATTTTTGACATGGTTGCCTCCAGACTTCGCCCTGAGCGGAGGGGCTGAATGCCTTTTGAAGCCCCGTAGTCGAAGGGTGTTTCGACTACACTCGCTGTCGCTCGTTCCGCTCAACGCGAATAACTATTTCTTCATCCCAAAAAACTCACGGACAGTATCCACGAACAAACGATTCTCTTCCTTCGAGCCAATCGTCACGCGGAACCAGCCGTCACTGCCGTATTTCTTGCTCTCGCCGCGCAGGATGATGCCTTTGGTTTCTGCGTATGCCAGAACTTCCTTGCCTGTCTTGCCCGTCTCACCGCAATCGAAGAGGATGTAATTGGCTTTGGAGTTCATGATGTAGAAGCCGGGGATGTCACTGAACGATTCGCAGATGAAATCCACTTCGCTGTTGTTGAATTTTACCCGTTCTTCGAGGCCTTCGGTATCTTCAAAAGCCGCCAGCGCCGCCCACATGGGAATCGTACCCACGTTCCACGGAAGAAGCGAACCGGCGATCTGGTCGATCACTTCCTTGTCCGCAATGGTATATCCAAAACGCATTCCCGCGAGGCCATAGGCTTTGGAGAGCGTGCGGGTGATCAACACATTCTTGTATTTCTTGGTCAACTGCACCTGAGACATGCCCAGACCCGCGTATTCCACATAGGCTTCGTCAACCACGAAAGGAATGCCCAATTCGGCAATGGTGATGAAGTGCTTCGCGTCCATGAAGTTGCCGGTCGGGTTGTTCGGGTTCGCAACCACGATGATCTTTGTTTTATCCGTCACCGCTTTGATAATGGCTTCGGGATCGTACTCCATCTTGTGATCTTTATAGATCATCGGCACAGAGACCATCTTCGCGCCGAGCAAAGTTCCGCGCAGGCCGTAAATGCCGAAGCAGGGAGTATGCTGAATGACTTCATCGCCAGGGGTGATGAACATACGGAAGATGTTGTCGTACACTTCGCTGGAGCCGTTGCCGATCATCACATTGCCGGGACCATCCACATTGTTCATCTCCGCGATCTTGCCGCGGACGACCAATCCCTGGTCAGGATAACGATTTGCAATTTTGGCATATTTCACCATCGCATCCAAAACCTTGTCGGATGGCGGCAGTGGATTTTCATTGGACATCATGCGGTGCAGGGAAGGGTCCCTCCACGCCTTCTCGATATGATCCGAAATGTACATCGGAATACCCTTCACCCACGGGGCGTAATATTCTTCAACTTTTTTCATGCTTTAGCGCTCCTTAAATTTTTATATATACGCTGGTGGTCGAGTAGGGCGAGTGTTCTTCTCGCCCGTATCGAGACCACCAATTCTGTATTTGCTTATGCTGTTGGTTTCGATATGCCCCGAAAGAGCATCGGGACTACTCAACCAACGGATCGCATATTTCACTACGAATTACTATTTACCACTTACCAATCTCTAATTCTCAATCTCTTGCTCTTACGCCTTCCCCTCACAACCCAGCTTATCCATCCAGTGCATCACCGCCTTGCGGGTCGCGTCGCGGACAAAGACATCCAGCTTGCCCGGGTCATACTCATCGCGGTGGGCAGACAGGTATTCAAACTTCGCATCGATCAAGGTGTGCTTCAACTCAGTGGAGACGTTGAACTTCGCGCCGCCCGCCGCCAGCAATTTGGCAACGTAATCGTCAGGCAGACCCGTCCCGCCGTGGACGACCAGCGGGGTCTTGATGCCATTCCCGTTCAACATCTTATGGATGACAGCCATGCGCTCGAAGTCGATCTTCGGATTCTTGGTCTTGTACACGCCATGCGCCGTCCCAATTGCAGGAGCGAAAATATCCACACCCGTGCGCTCCACGAATTCCACAGACTGCTGTGGATTTGCCAATTGCGCTTCATCGTCTGCCACTACAACCTGGTCTTCCACGCCGCCCACCGTTCCCAACTCGCCTTCGACCGAAATGCCGCCAATGGCGTGGCAATAATCCACCACTTCCTTGGTCTGGCGGATGTTCTCTTCGTAGGACTGCTTGGAAGCGTCGATCATGATATTGGTATAACCCGCATCCGCGCACTTCTTGCAGTAATCAACGCTGGTAGAGTGGTCGAGGTGCAGGCACACCGGCACAGGCGCAGATTCAGCCAATGTGCGGAAGATATTCACCATCATCTGAGTCCCAAGAAATTGGGAAGGCTTGACGGAGGTCTGAACGATGACGGGGGTTCTCTTTTCAATCGCCGCGTCGATCACCGCCTCGAATTGCAGCAAGTCAGTGACGTTGAACGCGCCCACAGCCCACCCTTCTTTTGCCGCAGGGATCATGATTTCTTTTGCATTTACGATAGACATGTCTTTCTCCTTATGTTTAATGAAAGGATGAATTATGAAGGATGAAGGATGAAGAGAGCAAAAAAATCACCATCCATTTTTTTCATTTTCCATCTTTCTTTATATACTTATTACCTTACAACTTGCAACCTTCAACCTTTGACCTTGCACTTATTTCATCCTTCATCCTCCCACCTTCATCCTTTTTTCTTAGAAACATCCTTCAACCACTGACCCCAGCGATAATCCGTCATATGCTGGCGGACGCGCCCAAACCACAAATCCGCATAGCCCTGGAAATCCTCTTCCAGTTTCGAGATACCCGTCTGCGTTGTGCCCCACATGGATTCATGCAACTCAGACATCGGCCACATCAGGCGCAAACGCGCGTATTGCTTGTCCGTCACTTCGCCGAAATACTCATACAGGAAGGTATCCACCTGATCTTCATTCAAGCGGTGGTGATGCGAGAAATTCGCCAGGTCGAAGAAAATATCGCCCATGCCCGCATATTCCCAATCCAGCAGGCGGATCTCGCCAATTTCGCCAGGCACATCCTCTTCCAGCCAGTTCAAATTAAGCAGGTCGTTATGGCACGGGGTCGGCACATACGGGTCTTTCGCCAGCGCCTTTTCCACTTCCTTTGTCTTCTGCATGATCCAGTCCCAATCGTGCGGGAATTTCGCGTTGTTGTTTTTTGAAATTTTCGTCAGCATCTCCACGCGGCGGAAAACATTGAACTCGCCTTTCAACTTTGGCCCGCGCATGTGAAACAGGCGAATCTTTTTTGCAATACGCGCAAGATAATCAGGCGTCTTGATCACATCGGGCGGAATGACCTTCCCCGCTACAAAGCGCGTCACAATGTAATTCTCAGGCTCGATAAAATACACCACCTCAGGCGCAATCCCCATCTCGCCCGCCGCGAAATTCGCCGCATATTCCACATCGCGCTTAATGCCAAGCTGGTCCGTCCCCGCGCCCGCGAGTCGAATCACATACGACCTGCCATCCGCATCGATCTTGAAATTCAAATTGGTAATGCCGCCGCTCAAAGGAGTCTTCTTGATGTTCTTCGACCCGGCCAGAAAAGGAACTTTATCAATTGCTTTATCAATTGCAAGTGTAGACATGGCATTCTCTCCAAAAGGGATTAGGATTTTTTCTTGCGAGTGAATTTTCTTTTTGATGATTATTCGAGACGACAGCCTCCTTTGGCGATGGAAATCGCTTCCTTCTTAACCTCGAAACTGATTCTGTTTCCTGATGAATTCGCTCAGCTTTGAATACTTCGTCCTGAGCGGAGTCGCACGCTCTTGGTTTTTGTGCGGCGTAGTCGAAGGACAGGGATGCCAGACACATTATTGTTCACCTCAACCTGTCCTTCGACTACGGGCTTCGCAAAGAACAAGTGCGCTTAGCCCTCCGCTCAGGAAGAATAATTTACTGACGAATTCTCTCACCTTTGGCATCCCACAACACAGCCTGCATCACCTCCGCGCCAACCTGCTCGCCAAAACACTCTACCTCTAATTTTGTTCCAGCTTTTGCATATTCCATCGGGAGATATGCATACGCAATGGACTTATTAACTGAATACCCAAACCCGCCCGAAGCCACCCAACTGACCAGCTTCCCATCCACTCGGATGGGTTCCTTGCCCAGCGCAATCGTGCGGTCATCCGCCAGTGTGATGGTGCAGAGTTTTCTCTTAATGCCTTCCGCTTTTTGTTTCACCAGCGCATCCTTGCCGATGAAATCAGGCTTGTCCAATTTCACAGCAAAGCCGAGACCCGCTTCATACGGAGTGTAGTCCGGGGAAATCTCACCGCTCCAATAGCGATAACCCTTCTCGAGGCGCAGGGTGTCAATGGCTTTGTAACCGCCAGCCACCATGCCAAGGGGTTCTCCCGCTGTCCACAACGTATCCCAGAGTCGCAGACCGTATTCCGAGGGGCAGTAAAACTCCCAGCCCAGCTCTCCTACATACGTTACGCGCGAAGCGATGACCGGGACATCACCCACGTTCATTCGTTTGGAAGTCATATAAGGGAAGCCTGCATTTGAAACATCATCCATTGTCACTTTTTCAAGGATCGTGCGCGCCTTCGGCCCCCATAAGCCGAGACAGACATAATTGGAGCTGACATCTTCGATGGTGACTGTGCCGTCTTCGGGCATGTTGAGCGAAAGCCAGGACATATCATGCTGGCCAAACGCCGTGCCTGTCACAATGAAGAAGCGGTCTTCCGCAAGGCGGGTGACGGTGAAATCGCATTCGATGCCGCCGCGCTTGTTGAGGCACTGGGTATACGTGATCGCGCCGAGCGGCTGATCCATTTCGTTGGAGCAGACGTAGTTGAGGAATTTCAACGCGCCGGGGCCGCGTACTTCAAACTTGTTGAAGGAGGTCTCATCGAAGAGGCCGGCATTTTCGCGGGTCATCAAATGTTCGTGGCCGATGGCGCGTGACCAATTGTGGCGCGCCCATCCGCGCGGTTCGTGGCCGTGCGTGGCAAGCTCTTCATATTTCTTGAACCAGTTCGGGCGTTCCCAGCCCATCTTCTCGCCAAAGTGACAGCCGAAATCGCGCAAGCGATAATAAGTGGGGGAGGTGCGCACGTTGCGTTTCGATAATCGCTCTTCGCCGGGGAAGTGAATATCATAATATTGGGTGTAGGTTTCAAAGGTACGCGCAACGGCATATTCGAGGCTGTTGTAGTTCGGCCCAAAACGGCGGACATCCAGACGCCACATATCCCATTCGGGGTTGCCGTCCACGATCCACTCGGCCATGACCTTGCCGATGCCGCCTGCGCCCGCGAGTCCATGTGCGCAGAATGCGCAAGCCACCCAAAAGCCTTTGACGGTGGTTGGCCCAAGTAAAAACTCGCCGTCGGGCGTAAAGCCTTCGGGGCCGTTCAATAACATTTTTACTTCGGCATTTTCAATCGCAGGCACGCGGCGGATGGAATTTTCCATCAACGGGGTGAAGCGTTCCCAATCTGGGGGAAGCAGTTGAAATTTAAAATCACGCGGAATGCCGTTCATGCCGAAGGTAGCAGGCTGGCGTTCGTAGCCGCCCGTCACCAAACCGCCGACTTCTTCGCGCCAATAGACGAGCAAGTCTGGGTCGCGCAGGTTGGGGAATTTACTTGTCACGCCTTCGATGGGTTTGGTCATAATGTAAAGATGCGCCATCGGGATGACAGGCAGACTCAGCCCGACCATTTTCCCGATCTCGCGTCCCCACATACCAGAAGCGTTCACAACAACTTCGGTCTTGATCGTGCCTCTGTTGGTGACCACTTCGCTGACGCGGCCATTTTTCAAATTGATCTTTTCAACATTTGTATCGGTGAAGATTTTCGCGCCACGGTTTTTTGCGCCAATGGCGAGCGCATTCGTGAGACCCGTCGGGTCGATACTGCCATCGTTGGGGGTGTACGCCGCGCCGACTACGCCTTTGATGTCCATCAGCGGGAACATGTCCTGCGCTTCTTTGGCGCTGATCAATTCCATCGGCACGCCGAAGGAATTTGCCATGCCGACGAGACGTTTTGTTTCCTCCATTCGTTCAGCAGAGGAGGCGAGGCGAATCCCGCCGACTTCGCGCCATGATGTATCCTGTCCCGTTTCAGCTTTGAGACTGCGGTACAAGTCTGTGCTGTAATGCATCATGCGGGTCAGGTTCGCGTCTGAACGCATTTGTCCCACCAGCCCCGCCGAATGCCAGGTGGAGCCTGAGGTTAATTCGTGTCGTTCGAGGATGACGACATCCTTCCATCCTAATTTCGTGAGGTGATACGCGATGCTGGCTCCGCCCACGCCGCCGCCGATGACAACTGCCTGCGCCTGTGTTGGAAATTCTGACATTGATGTTATCTCCTTGAAAATCTACTGCCACAAAGGAACGAAGGAGCACGAAGGAAAACCTTCAAACCTTTGTGTACCTTAGTGACCCTTTGTGGTTAAAAAGAACTTACTTCTGCCAAACCGAATCGGGTCTTGCCATTTCTGCCACAATGTCAAATGTGGAAATTGCGCCGAGCGGGAAGGAATCGGGATCGGCCTTGTCTACGACAACCAGCCTGTGATGATAGTTTTGGATCATCATATCTGCCGCCTCGCGCAGGCTGGCGTGAATGTCAATCGTCAGGGCGGGGTGCATCACATCGCGGACGATCATCTTTTCTGCTACGCCTTCTTTTACAAATCGCAGAAGGTCGTGCCCGCTGACCACGCCGAGGATTTTGCCTTTCGCATCCACTACCAGCACAGAACGCCAGCCGGAGGATGTCATTGCGCGGGCCGCAGAAGCGACGGAGGTTTTTCCGCGACAAACCAGAATGGCGTCGGACATGACATCGCCGACGGTTTCGCGTTTGGATTTGATTTCATCCGCAATGCTGGCGACAAAATCGGAAAGCGAGATGATGCCGACTGGCTTTTCGTTTTCAGTGACCAGCAAACGGCTTACTTTTTTTTCGATGAACTGATCTACTGCCACAGAGAGGCGAATGTTTGCGTCGATGGAATCAACTGGATGCGACATAAGATCCGAAGCAGTCATTTTTTTCATAACCGTCAGGCTTTCTGAATCCGATGAAAGCCATTCGCCAGCCATCAAGTCGAAGTCCGTGATCAACCCCATGATGCGGCTGTCACGGTCTGTAACAAAAAGGGCATGAACTTTATGCTGATTAAGGAGGATCGCAACCTGTCCTAAAGTGGCGGTAGGTTTGCAGGTGATGACGCCGGGGTGCATGAGGTCTTTTACAAGCTTTGTCATTGAAATTCCAAATAAAACCAAAACCTGACAGGTTTCCATACAAGCTGTGGTTGAGTCAGGCTTGAAGGGTAGTGAGCGAATTATAATAAAAAAAGCAAAAACTTGCAAATTCCTTCAAATTCTTATATAATCTTCCAGATGGGTAAACCCCTTATTCCAGCCCAACGCCGAGAACGAATTCAGGAATATCTTACCGTCCATCAAATTGTGCGGACCGCGGATTTGATGGATTTGCTTGAAACCTCTGAGGCAACGGTGCGCCGCGACCTTGAATGGCTGGAAAAAAAGGGAATCCTGGAACGCACGCACGGGGGCGCGATCTTGAATCAGCGCGTGATCTTTGAACAGGAATATCAACAGCGCGCACAACATTTTCCTGAGGAAAAAAGACTCATTGGCGAACTCGCCGCTTCACTCATCGAAGAAGGCGATATTGTTTTCATCAACAGCGGGACGACAGCCACGCAGGTTCTTCAACATATTCGCCGTGATTCACGCATCACGGTTTTTACGAACAACGTCAATGCGGCATTGGAGCTTGGCGAGCCAGGCTTTCACTACTATTTCACTGGAGGCGAGTTCCAGTCACGTTCCAACTCTTTGGCGGGCCGCTTCGCGCTGGACACTTTGAATCTGGTCTTTGCCAACAAAGTGATTCTTGGCGTGGACGGAATCTCACTAAAACACGGATGCACCGTGCCGACGAACGCCGAAGCGGAAGTAGTGCGCAAAATGATCGAACGCACGAAAGGTCAGGTGATTGTTGTGGCAGACCATAGCAAGTGGGGAGCGGTATCGAATTTTCCAGTTGCCAGCATTGGAGAAGTGGATAAGTTCGTAACTGATGAAGGATTTGCGAAACCCGCCATTGAAGACCTTGCGGAACATTCAGTGGAAGCTTTGATCGCGAAAAATGCAGGTGTGTAGGATCGTAAGCAGGTAAACACGTAAACACGTAAACAGGTAGACATGTGAGCGAGATCACCTGTGTACATGTGTAGATGTGTACATGTTTACTTTTATATCCCAAAGGATAACCATGAAAACTCAGGCAGAAATAGTCATCATCGGCGGCGGAATTTATGGGGCGCAGGTTGCCTATCATCTTGCGAAGTATGGGCGCAAGGATGTGGTGATCGTCGAGAAAGGCGAGATCGCCAGCGGCGAGTCGTCTCATGCGGCGGGGTTGGTGACGCAGTTTGCCACGTCTCAGGCGATGCTCAAGTTTCGCATGTACAGTATCGAGTTGTACAGCGAGTTGGGGTTGTTCGATCATGTTGGCAGTTTGAGAGTCGCTTCGAGCAGGGAACAGCTCAAAGAGTTGGAGAGAAGCGTCAGCCGCGCCAAGGCTTTGGGGCTGGAAGTGGAGGTCATCTCTCCCGATGATGCGTTGAAAGTGATGCCGCAGATTTCCAAAAAAGATTTGTACGGCGGCATTTATCTCCCGCGTGACGGGCAACTTGACCCGTACACTGCCACAACTTCGATGGTGAAGTTTGCGAAGGAATTGGGCGTGGAGGTCTACACGGGCACGCGTGTGACGGGAATCAAACTGTCAGCGAGGGGAGAGGTTGAAGGTGTAGTGACAGATAAAGGCGAGATAAGATGCGGGATCATCGTCAATGCCGCAGGGCTGTGGGCGCCGCGCATCGCCGCGATGGCAGGGCTTCACATCCCAACCACGCCAGTGGACCATCAACACATTGCATTGCGGGCTGTGCCCGGGCATGAGTTTTCATCGTCCACGCCATGTTTGCGCGACCCTGATAATTTGGTGTACATGCGCCAGGAGCAGGGCGGGCTGGTGATCGGCGGGTATGAGCCGAAGCCGTTGCCGCGTTGGATTGACGGAACGCCGTGGGAGCATGGGAGCAAGAGTTTCCCCGGTGATTTTGATCAATTTGAAATGTTGCTCGAAGGCGCGATTCGCCGCCTGCCATTTTTGGATCAGGCGGGCATTATCACTTTGGTGCGTCACCCTGGCGCGTACACGCCTGACTGTCAACCCTTGCTTGGGCCGATGCCCGGCGCGCGCGGCATGTGGATGCTGGCGGGCATGTCGTTGAATGGATACGGCGGTGCGGGCGGCATGGGCAAACTGCTGGCCGAGTGGATCATCGAAGGCGAAGCGCCGATGGATGTGTATGGCTATCGCGCCACACGTTTTGGAAATTATTATGCCGACCCCGTGTATGCCGCAGAGCGCACGCAGGAAAGTGTGAAATATTATTACCGCATGAAGTTCCCGCATGATGAACATGAAAATGCGCGGCCTCATCGCGTGAGTCCTTTGCATTTTCGATTGATGGAAAATGGCGCGGTCTTCGGTGAAAAATTTGGCTGGGAGCGTGTGAACTATTTCCAACCTGGTAAAGAGTCCCGCCGCATGGGTGAGGACCAGCGTCAGTTTGGATGGAACAAGCCACCGTTCTTTGAGCGGGTGGGCGTGGAACATGCCGCCACTCGCGAGCGCGTGACGCTGTTCGATCTCACATCTTTTGGGAAGATCGAAGTGAAGGGCGAAGGCGCTTTGCCTTTGTTACAGCGATTGACTTCCAGCAATATCGATAAGCCAGTCGGCAGTGCGGTCTACACTCAATTTTTAAATACACGCGGCGGAATCGAATCCGATCTCACGGTTACTCGTTTGGGCGAGGATTATTTTTGGGTCATCACGGGTTCGGGTTTTATCGCCAATGACCTTGCAAGAATTCAAATGCACGCGGATGAAAAAGATGGCGATATGTCCATCCGCGACATTACGCAGGAATATGCCTGTCTCGCTTTGTGGGGGCCAAAAGCGCGTGACGTGTTGGAGAAGATCACCACGAGCGATGTCTCGAACTCTGCGCATCCTTACTTAACGACAAAGCTGATTCTGATCAATGGGGCAAAGGTGTACGCTCAGAGAGTTAGCTACGCGGGCGAGTTGGGCTGGGAGCTTTACATTCCCAACAACCGTGCCACGCCTGTTTGGGACATGCTCATCGAAGCAGGCAGGGAATTTGGCCTCGAACTCGGCGGCTACAAAGTTCTAGACTCACTGCGCCTCGAAAAGGGCTACCGTTATTTCACCGCCGACATCACGCCTTCCGAAACTCCATACGAAGCTGGTCTTGGCTTCTGTGTCCATCTCGATAAAGGTGACTTCATCGGGCGCGAGGCTTTGCTCAAACAAAAAGCGGAAGGTGTCAGCCGTAAACTTTGCACCCTCGTTCTCACGGATGGCGATGATTTCACTCAAATCTACGGCGGTGAAGCGGCCTATCATGAAGGAAAAGTGTTGACCCGCGTAAGAAGCGGCGGCTATGGATTTTCAGTGAAGAAGAATATCCTCTACGCCTATTTGCCAGCGGATTTGGCGAAGCAAGGCAACCGCTTTGTCGTGGATCTGATAGAGGGCCGCCGTGAAGCGGAAGTAACCGCCTCTGTGTTATTCGACCCGAAAGGCGAAAGGGCGCGCGTGTAGTTGTGCGCCGTGACGTTATATCCCTTTGCCAATGGCGGGTGGTATAAATCTTGCGGTACAGTTTCCAGGTTGTATAATAATTATGCGAGGTGCGCTATGACTCAACAAATAATTGTTTCAAATCCGAAAGTGATGATGGGAAAGCCCGTTGTTTCAGGGACGCGTATTACAGTCGAATTAATCCTTGAAAAACTTTCGGCTGGCGAATCTTTTGAGGATTTGTTGAAATCGCATCCGCGTTTGAGAAGAGAAGGTATACAAGCCGCTTTGAATTTCGCGCGGGAAGCCTTGCGCGCTGATGTCATTTATCCAATGGCCGAGTCTATTCAATGAAAATAGTTGCGGATGAATGTGTGGATGATGAAATTGTCCTGCGATTAAGAAATGATGGGCATAAAGTCAGTTATGTGGCGGAGGTGTCCCCAGGTATTTTGGACGAAGATGTGTTAATTCTTGCAGACAAGGAAGACACTTTACTCTTGACAGCCGATAAGGATTTTGGCGAATTGATATTCCGCCAAGGGTTGGTTAAGCGGGGTATTCTTTTATATCGCCTTGCAGAAATGTCCAAGTTGGAGAAAGCCGAAATTATTTCTGTAGCGATTGCCGAGCATGGGGATGAACTGCTTGGCTCTTTTAGTGTGCTTACCGAAAAGACAATTCGCATTCGTAGAGTTTAGCGAAACTGGAAACAAGAATTAATATTTTTTTTATGCCTACTACCAAACCATCTCCCCCCGCCTACATCGGCTTCGGCATGTTGACTCCCGTCTACATCATGGCGTTGGACAAGCTCCCGAAACATAATACTGGCGCCATCGTTCACCAGGTCAGCGAGTATGTGTATGATGACGCGGCCATTATTGCCTGCAACCTGCGTCAGTGGGGTGTACCGACTGGCATGATCGGCACATCAGTTGGCGATGACCTGCTCGGACATTACGTTGCAGATACATTAGCTGAAATGGGCGTGCAGGGCAAGGTGCGTTTTACCAAAAAATACAAAACGCCGCTCGAGGTGAATGTCTCCGATAAAAAAGGCGCGCGCACCTATTTCTGGCAGCGCTCCGAGGAAATCCTCGGCACGCTGGATACCGCCGACCTTTCCTTGATAAAGAAATCCAAACTGCTGTATGTGGATTGGTACGACGGCGACACCCACATCCACCGCGCCATGGAAGAGGCACATCGCCATCATGTGCCCGTCTTTCTCAACTTTGAGCACGGACACCAGCACCCTGAACTGCTCAAAAAATACTCCGGTCTCGTCACCATTTGCCAGGCGGTGACAGATGCCGCGCAGATCGGAAAGAAACAGGCCATGTTAGGCGTTGCGCGCAAATTGATAAATGCTGGTATAAAGACAGCCATCATTACCATGGCCAGCCAGGGTTGCATGGTGGTGCAGGGCGATGAGATCATCCGCGCCTATGCTCCCAAAGTGAAGGCAGTGGATGCCTCCGGCGCAGGCGCAACCTTTTCATCGGGGTTTGCCTATGGCTATCTCAATGGATGGGAGCTTGAGGAGATAGTTCGCTTTGCGATTGCGGCGGCTTCGCTCAAGGTCACGCGCTCGGGGTTGGCAATGTTCCCCGTCCAACAGATCATGGGACTGGCGCGCACGGTTCGCATCGAGCGCATGGTCTATCGGGGCGATCAGTTTCGCACCATCCGCAAGTTATTGCGCCTTCCGCAAAACGATCGAATATCGAACAATCCCCTTGTGAAGGAAGGGCAAAAACTTGCGGCGAAAATTTTGCCGAAAAAGAAAATGGAACGCAGGAAGATCAAAAGGTCGCTGGTTGAATGATTCGCCTCACTACCGTACTTATCCTTCGTAAGAAACCCTAAAGGTCTTTTTGTTAATTGGGCTTACGCGAAGGCCAGGCAGACCTTTAGGGTTTGCGTGTGCGGCAGTGAAATAATTTTATTGATAAGGATGTGAAACCATGTCATTTGCGGCGCTATTAACCCAGGAACAGGTTGAACGAATCCACGACGCTTCGTTGGAGATTTTGGAAGATGTTGGCTTGAAGGTTCGCTACGAGCCTGCGCGTCAACTTTTCAAACAGCACGGATGTATCATCGAAGACGAACGTGTTAAATTTCCACGCGCAATTACAGAGAAATATCGCAGGATGGTTCCGCCGAGTTTTACTTTTCACGGGCGCGACCCGAAATTTGACAAGACGATCCCGCGGGATAGCCCGGTCATTGTCACAGCCAGTTCCGCTCCCGATATCATAGATCCAATTACGGGCGTGGAAAGACGCGCTGAGTCTTCTGATATTGCGCGCATCGCACATCTGATCAACGAACTTCCAGGCTATGACATTTTCTCCATCTCGACCCTGGCGGATGACGCGCCTGCGGATCAATTCACAATCTCGAGGCTGTATCCATCCATCAAGTATTGTCTTAAACCGATCCGTGTCACCACGACCGATCACAAGGACACACTGGCTGTTATGGAAATGGCGTACATGGTGGCGGGTGGGAAGGAAGCGTACATGGAGCGCCCCTTCCTGACGCATCATTATTGCCCCGTTGTTTCGCCGTTGACGATGGACAATCTTTCCACTGAAAACGTGATGTATTTTGCCAGCGAAGGTTTGCCCGTGTACCCGACCATTGTGCCGAACGCAGGCCTCACTTCGCCAATGTCCATGGCGGGGACGCTGGCGCAGGGCAACGCGGAATTTTTGTCCGCGCTGGTGTTGATGCAAATGGTAAAGGAAGGCACGCCTACCATTTATGCCACGCTCGGCACCGTTGCAGATATGCGCTCCGGCGCTTACACATCTGGCGCAATCGAGTGCGGCATGTTGCACATGGCGTTCGCGCAACTGGCGCGGTTTTACAATGTGCCTTGCGGCGGTTATATCGGCCTGACCAATTCAAAGTTGAATGACGCGCAGGCTGGTTATGAAACAGGCATGTCTGGAATTGCTGGTTTGCTCGGCGGTATGGATATGTTCAACATCGGCGGGTTGATCGATGCGCTGAAGACCTTCGATTTTGCCAAAGCCGTGATGGATGATGAAGCCGCTCAAATGATGAAACGCTTGAAACGCGGAATCAATTTTGGCGAAGATGACCTGGCGATTTCGCTCATCAAGGAAATTGGCCCGGGCGGCTCTTATATCACCGCCAAACACACCATCGGCCGCATGAAAACCGAAGCCGTGATGACAAAGATCGCAGACCGCAATGCGCGCACGATTTGGGAAAAGAAAGGCTCCACAGATATTCACGCCCGCGCGATGATGAAGGCAAAGGAGATTATGACCAGCAATCCCCAGCCGTTGATTTCGGACGAATTGGATGAAACACTTCGCGCAAGGTTCGAGGGCATGGTTGCCGGCGCATTGACCCCAATTGAATAGACGTGATCGGAAATAAAATTGGGAGGCAGACCGCGAAGCGCGCAGAAAAACGTCGAACGAATGAAAGTTGGCTCTACCGTTTTTAACGGGAAAACTATCGCCAACTAAAAAAATCTGCCGCGAATTTCGCTAATTCACGCCAATTTTCAAACCAATTTTGTAATAGCCAGCAATCGGTTGAACATTTTTTGAACCACGGAGGCACGAAGCCACTGAGAAAAATAAGGGAGAAACTCCGTGGCTCAGTGTCTCAGTGGTGAAAGTTTTTTGTTCAACCGTTATCTGACCAATACATTTTCAAACCAATTTGCGAAAATTCGCGACATCGTACCCGTAGGGTAAATTCGCGGCAAAAGGTTTGTTGTTTGAAATTCAATCCCGCCAGAAACGGGAGAGTCTGTGAAAGTTTAAATCAGCAATGCGGTCACGGGTCTGGAGTTCAACCCGCCGTGGCCATAAAAAATATCGAAAGGTACTCTATGTTTGGATTTTTCAAGAAACGAGAAAATGTATTTCAAAGCCTGATCGAACAGCAGGCCTCCCTCGCTTACGAGGGACTGCGTCTTTTGGTCAGATATTTCGAGACCAGCGACCCCGATGTTGCGGAGGAACTCTCCATAAAAGAGAAGGAGGCGGATGAAGTTCGTCGTATTTTAATTGACGAATTGAACCGCTCTTTCGTCACGCCGTTTGATCGTGAGGATATTTTCGCCCTCTCCCGCTCCATCGACGATGTGATCGACTACGCAGATACAACGGTGATGGAGATGGTGGTTCTCAAGGTTCAACCCACCGTCTACATGCAAAGGATCGCCTCCCTATTGAAGGACGCGGCCTACGAAATCATGCACGCCGTTCAACGCCTGCCGAAACATCCAAACGTCGCCATCGATCACGCCCAGCGCGCAAAGGCGTTGGAGAACCGCGTAGAAGCCGTCTACCGTGAAGCCGTAGCAGACCTGTTCAGCGGGCCTGAAGATTTGCATCACGTTGTCGAAATGTTGAAACTGCGTGAGGTGTACCGTCACCTTTCCAATGCGGCGGACCGCGGAGATGAAGCGGCGAACATTATTGCAGATATTGTTGTAAAGAAAACTTAACCAGGTGTTAATGTCTTCTCCATTGATCCTTGTTATTATTCTGGCGCTGGTTTTCGAGTTCATCAACGGAATGCGCGATTCGAGCAACATCGTAGCGACCATGATTTCATCGCGCGCCTTTCGCCCAAATACTGCGCTCGGCGTGACCGCCGTTGCCGAGTTCTTTGGACCCTTTTTGTTTGGCGTGACCGTGGCAAAAACCGTCGGCGGCGATATTGTCGATTCGCACCTGCTCACGCTGAACGCCCTGGTGGCCTGTCTGCTGGCGGCCATAGTTTGGAACATGGTCACATGGTTCCTGGGCATCCCCAGCAGTTCATCTCATGCCTTGATCGGCGGCCTGATTGGCGTAGTTGCGTTTACCGCTGGTTTCGGAGCGATCAACCTTAAGGCCATCTACAAAGTGCTCATCGGTTTGTTTATCTCACCCCTGGCTGGTTTTGTGGCTGGCTTCATCATATTACGGCTGATCTACTTCCTTGCGCGCCATGCTTCTCCGAACATCAACGAGTTTTTCAAACGCGCCCAGTTGTTTACTGCGGTTGGGCTGGCGTTCAGTCACGGGACGAATGACGCGCAAAAAACAATGGGCATCATTACGCTGAGTTTATTGATCGGCGGCGCATTGGATAATTTTACCGTCCCGTTTTGGGTGATCGTCATCAGCGCTTCGACTATGGCGCTGGGAACTGCTCTGGGTGGCTGGAGGTTGATCCGCACTTTGGGCGGCAAGTTCTACAAGATTCGCCCGGTACATAGCTTTGCCACTCAAATGACATCTGCTTTTGTGATTCTCGCGGCTTCCTTTGGGGGCGCGCCAGTCAGCACCACGCAGGTTGTCAGTTCTGCCATTGTTGGCGTAGGCTCCTCGGAACGCTTCGGCAAAGTGCGCTGGACTGTGGTTACAGATATTCTCATTGCCTGGATGATCACCATCCCTGTCAGTGGGTTGATCTCGGCGGGTATTTATTGGTTTATCGTGAATGTAGCGGGAGGCAGGTAAGTGTACAACCTTCTTTTGGTCATTCATTCAAAGCGCGGTTTGACTTTGAATATTGATAATGCTAAAATGTTAACAGTTTGTTAACAGAATGGAGGCGCTGGGAAGAGAAGTAATAAGGCAGTATCGATCGTATCTTTTGTCCATTCAAACTAATACAAATAGGAGATAGAGAGAAATGCGTACCAAAAACTTTGCTTATCATTTGCTCGCCCTGTTCGTGATCGCGGCAACCGTGTTGTCCGCGTGCGGCGGCGGCCCTGTTGCTACTGAAGCCCCTGTCGTTACCGAAGCCCCTGTCGTTGCTACCGAAGCCCCTGTCGTTGCAACTGAAGCGCCTGTTGTTGACCCCATGGCAGACCTTGTTGCCGCGGCTCAGGCCGAAGGCACACTGACAACCATCGCGCTGCCCCATGATTGGTGCAACTACGGCGAAGCCATCGAAACCTTCAAAGCCAAGTATGGTCTCGAAGTCAACGAATTGAATCCTGACGCCGGCTCGGGTGACGAAGTCGAAGCCATCAAAGCTAACAAGGATAATACCGGCCCGCAGGCCCCTGATGTCATTGACGTTGGTTTTGCTTTCGGCGCTTCCTCCAAGGCTGAAGGTTTGATCCAGCCTTACAAGGTTTCCACCTGGGATAGCATCCCCGATGACGCCAAAGATGCCGAAGGTTACTGGTATGGCGATTACTACGGCGTGTTGTCCTTCCTCGTGAACACCGACGTTCAACCCGAAGTTCCCCAGGATTGGGCTGATTTGCTCGACCCCAAGTACAACGGTCAGGTTGCTCTCTCTGGCGATCCCCGCACTTCCAATCAGGCGATTCAAACCGTTTATGCCTCTACACTCGCTAACGGCGGTTCCCTTGATGATGCCCAGGCCGGTCTCGACTTCTTCGCCGATATGAACGCTGCTGGCAATCTTGTTCCTTTGATCGCGAACAATGGTTTGGTTGCCACTGGCGAAACCGCTGTCCGCATTACCTGGGACTATAACGCTCTTGCCGCTGTGGATTCCTTCGAAGGCAATCCCAAGGCTGAGGTTGTGATTCCTGCCACTGGCCGCTTCGCTGGTGTCTATGTTCAGGCGATCAGCGCGTATGCCCCGCACCCCAATGCCGCCAAGTTATGGATGGAGTTCCTCTATTCTGACGAAGGCCAGACCATCTGGATGAAGGGCTACTGCCACCCGATCCGCGAAGGCGACATGCGCGAACGTGGTGTCATCCCCGCCGACTTGCTCGCCAAACTGCCTGATGTCTCCGGCGCAGTATTCCCCACCCTCGCTCAACTTGATGCGGCGAAAGCCCTCATCACCGCGAACTGGGATTCAGCCGTCGGCGCAGACGTTCAAGCTGCTCCGTAACAAATTGATTTGATGTAATAATGCGAGACCCTGCCATCTGGCAGGGTCTCGCCACAGCAAGAGATAAGTTGAGGTAATTAATGGCTCAAACTGCTCTTAACCCAAAAGGCGTTTCCCCCTCCGCTGATTGGAAAAAATGGCTGGGCGTAACGCCATTTTTCCTGTTTGCAATCCTTTTCCTTATTTTGCCGTCCCTGCGTTTATTTATAGGCAGTTTTACAACTGAAGACGGCCAATTTTCACTCGTAAATATCATTCAATTATTTGAAGAAAAGGCCATCCTGGATGCATACTGGCTGAGCATTCGCATTAGCGCAGCCACCGCGCTCGGCGGCGGACTCTTCGGCTTTTTACTTGCATACTCCGTAACCGTGGGCGGACTGCCAAAACCCCTGCGTTCGGCATTGATAACTTTCTCCGGCGTAGCTTCCAATTTTGCAGGGGTTCCCCTTGCCTTTGCCTTTATTGCAACATTGGGGCGCACGGGGTTTATCACCACCCTGATAAAAAACCTGTTTGGCGTGAATTTGTATCAGCAAACAGATTTTGACCTGTACAGTTTTGCCGGCCTCAGCCTGACTTATATGTATTTCCAATTTCCGCTCATGGTGTTGATCATGGCCCCGGCATTGGACGGATTGAAGCGTGAATGGCGTGAAGCCGCTGAAAACCTTGGGGCAAGTAATTTTCAATATTGGATGCGGGTTGCCTTCCCTGTACTGCTTCCTTCTATACTGGGAACCATGATCCTTCTGTTTGGGAATGCCTTTGGGGCCTATGCCACGGCGTACGCACTGACAGGCGGCCGATTGGGCATTATTACCATTCAGATCGGGGCGCAAATTCGCGGCGATGTACACCACAACCCAGGCCTTGGCTATGCCATGGCGATGGGAATGGTGGTCGTGATGACAATATCTTTGATTGGCTATTCATGGCTTCAGAAAAGATCAGAAAGGTGGTTGAGATGAGCGGCATTTCCTTTGGCGTACGCGTCGGCAAGCAGGGGAATCGCAAATCCTGGTCACTTTCGCGCCTCGGAACGCGGTTTTGGAGTTGGTTCTGGTTTATTTTAGGCGCGTTGTATTTCCTTCTGCCACTGTATGCAACGGCCAATTTTTCACTTCGTATGGAACGTGATGTAATTGGGTTCAAGGCGTATATCAGGGCGTTTGAAGATCCTGAATTTCTTAAAACCTTCCTGTATTCGAACGTTCTTGCCTTATTGACCATCGTTGCCAGCATTATTCTGATCGTCCCAACCGCCTATTGGATTCGGTTGCGATTGCCGGAAGCGCGGAGGATCGTGGAGTTCATCACACTGTTGCCTTTTGTGGTGCCGGCCATCATCCTGGTTTTCGGTTTGATCCGCATTTATAGTTCGCCCATCAAAATTCCCTTTACCGATACGACATTATTCCAGCCGCTTACCACATTCGAGGTAGGCACGGATATTTTAATCGTTGCCGGGTATATGGTGTTGGGCCTGCCTTATATGTACCGTTCTGTAGATACCGGCATGCGTACGGTGGATGTTCGCACTCTTACCGAAGCCGCGCAAAGCCTGGGCGCAAGTTGGTTTACCATCATAGTTCGCGTAATCCTCCCCAATATCCGCGCCGCATTATTAAGCGGCGCCCTGCTTACCTTTGCCATTGTGGTTGGCGAAGTCACCCTTGCTTCCTTCCTTGGTGTGCCCGCTTTCGGCCCCTATCTTTTCCTGTTGGGCCAGCATCGTGCGTATGAACCTGCGGCGCTTTCCTTCGCAAGCTTCCTGCTTACATGGGTTGCAATGGGACTGATTCAATTGTTTACAGGCGGGCAAGGGCAAGCCGCTGGGGCGCATTAATACAGAGGAGAATTCACCATGTCATATTTATCCATTTCAAATGTTACAAAGCAGTTTGGCGATGCGGTGGTGGTTGACAATTTCAACCTCGATATCGAGAAGGGCGAATTCGTTTCTTTTCTCGGGCCGTCAGGCTGTGGGAAGACCACAACACTGCGCATGGTGGCGGGCTTTGAAATTCCCACCTCCGGGAGAATCTTGCTGGATGGCGCGGATATAACCGACAAGGCCCCAAACCAGCGCAATGTAGGTATGATCTTTCAATCGTATGCCTTGTTTCCCAATATGACCGTTGCGCAAAACATTGGCTTTGGGCTTCGCGTTCGCAAAGAGCCGGAAGCGATGATCAAACAGCGCGTGGACGAAATGGTTGGCCTGATCAACCTTGAGAAACACGCCAACAAATATCCCTATCAGCTTTCAGGCGGGCAACAACAGCGCGTCTCATTGGCGCGCGCGCTTGCCAATCGTCCGCAGGTGCTTTTGCTTGATGAGCCTCTTTCAGCATTGGACGCCAAGATCCGCGTGTCTTTGCGGGCTGAAATCCGCGCGATTCAAAAATCACTTGGAATTACGGCGATATTTGTTACGCACGACCAGGAAGAAGCCTTGTCCATCTCCGATCGTATCGTGGTGATGAATGTGGGGGAGATGGAACAGGTGGGTACTCCCTTTGAGATATACAACTTCCCCAAGACCCGTTTTGTCGCCAATTTTGTGGGTTCATTGAACACAGCCGACGCAGAAGTGGTTGACCCTGCAAAAGGGCTGGTGAGCATGGACGGGGTGCAACTTGAAGCCGCGGAAGGGACCGATGGAAGGAAGAAGGGCGACAAGGTGAAGATCGCCATTCGTCCGGAACGGCTGAGCTTTGCCTCTGAGCAGAAGAAGGCCAATGTGGTGGACTGTATCATCGAGAACATCACCTTCCTTGGGGCGGTTGTCCGCATTCAGGTGAAGATCGGCAATACCAAATTCAACATGGACACGTTCAATAATCCCTTCCTTGAACTTCCCAAAATCGGCGCGAAAGAACAGGTGACCTGTTCAAAGGAAGCCGTGCTGGTTTTGGACGACTAGCCGATAGTTAAATTTGAAAACGGTTCGATGTTTTACATCGAACCGTTTTTCTTTGAGGTTGCCATGAACAAAGTAATTCTCATCCTCTCAGATGCATTGCGTTATGACGTTGCAAAAGACAACATGGGGTTTCTCGGTCATTTGGTGGAAACAAAACAAGCCAGCCTTTATAAAATAATCGGCGAACTGCCGAGTATGTCCCGCCCGATGTATGAGACGATTCACACGGGACTGCCATCCAGCGAACATGGGATCGTGGCGAACTCGATTGTGCGGCTTTCAAACCAGCCGAATATTTTTCGCTCTGTAAAGGATGCGGGCAAGGTCACTGCGGCGGCGGCATATTATTGGTACTCCGAGCTTTATAACCGCGCGCCGTACGACCGCATTGACGATAAAGAGACTGACGAGGACTCATTGAACATCCAGCATGGGCGTTTCTACACCGAGGACGATTACCCCGATGTTGAACTCTTTGCCAGCGCGGCGCATCTGGTTCGCAAGTTTTCTCCCGACTATCTTTTGCTTCACCCCATGGGCATGGACTATCACGGCGAGACCTTCGGCTCCGACTCGAAGGAATATCGCAACCACGCCATTTACCAGGATTCAAAACTCGCGCCGCTCCTCATGGAATGGCGCGAGCGGGGTTGCACAATTTTTGTCACTGGCGATCATGGCATCAACGCCGATGGCGCGCACGGCGGGACAACCCATCAGCAGCGCACCGTGCCGTTTTTTGTGATTCAACCGTCGGGTAGGGGAAGAGGCGAGGTGGATGAATCCATGTCACATCTGCAAATCGCGCCTACCATCCTCAAGCTGTTGGATATCCAAATCCCTGCGACGATGAAGCAGAAACCTTTAGCCTTCGATTAAAGCCTTCAGCAGTTCGCGGTTGAAATCGGGAATATCCGCCACAACCCGCCCCCAAAGCTGGTTGCCTTCACGAAAGGCAGGTTCATCCGCCCAGGCCGCGCCCGCGTTGACGAGATCATCCTTGATGCCAAGTGAGCCAGTGGCGCGCTGGCCTTTTTTGATAATGCCCGCCGAGATGGCAATCGAGCCGCCGTGGCAGATGATGCCGATGATTTTATTGGCATCGTTCATTTCTTTCACGAGATTTTTAACAACGGCATACCTGCGCAATTTATCGGGCGCCCATCCGCCGGGCAGGATGAGCGCGAAGAGTTCGCTGGCTTTGAGTGATTCGATGATTGCATCGGGTGTGATGACCAGGCCGTTCTTTCCACGCATGGGTTTTAGGTCGAGACCTGCGCTGATGACTTTTGCGCCCTCCTCTTGCAAGCGCATGAGCGGGACGTAATATTCGAGGTCTTCCACGCCTTCAGCTATGAGGGTGGCGATGATTTTATTTTGTAATCGCATGGTCTGCTCCTTTTGATAAGTGACAGTCATCTTGAAGGTGACTGTCACTTTGCTTTATTCACCAATAATTTTTACCAACACTCTTTTCTTTCTTCTTCCATCGAATTCCCCATAAAAGATCTGTTCCCACGTGCCGAAATCCAATTCGCCGTTTGTGATCGCCACGACCACTTCGCGACCCATCACCTGGCGTTTCATGTGCGCGTCGGCGTTGTCTTCGCCTGTGTCGTTGTGGCGGTATTGACTGACGGGTTCATGCGGGGCGAGTCTCTCCAGCCATTTTTCATAGTCGTGATGCAGGCCGCTTTCGTCGTCGTTGATGAAGACGGAAGCGGTGATGTGCATGGCATTCGCCAGCAGGATTCCATCTTTGATGCCGCTTTCGCGCAGGCATTCCTCCACCTGTGAAGTGATATTCACGAACCCGCGCCGGGCAGGGATGTTGAACCAAAGTTCTTTGCGATAGGATTTCATACTGGCCTCTCATCAGGCATGATTGGGAATAAGGTGGCTGTCACTTTTTTTTTACTCGTTTCTTCGAGGAGAATGCGCTCCAGGTGGATGTGCCGTTAATTATTCATCTTACGCAGTAGGGGCGACCCTTTCTTGTAAGACGAGTACACAGTTAAGCTTTGTCGGGTCGCCCCTACGGAATATCGCATAAGATGAGCCGAAGGTAGTAACGAGCGGCGCTCTTTAAAAATAAACTCACCCGCGAAAGATTATTTTCGGAGTGAGTCTGGCGACTGACTGCCTTGCGGTAAAGATAAGGTCTTCCGCTGTTCGAGCAGACATCTGATGCTTGGTTGTTAAGTTCAGGGTTACTTGTTGAGCGCGCCTTGTATTCTGTGGGCAAAATCGTGGGGACGGACGGGCTTTGTAATGAAATCCACTGCGCCTGCGTTGAAGGAATCTCTCTTACTGCCGAGATCGTCCAATGCCGAGACCATGATGACGGGCACGTTCTTCAAGCTGGAATCTGCCTTGATCAGTTTGCAAAGTTCAATGCCGTTGACGCCTTCCATCATGATGTCCAGCAGAATGAGGTCTGGGTTGATGGTGCTGGCCTCTTTGATGGCATTCCTGCTGAGGTTTACAGAGGTGGGTTGATGCCCGTTCATGGTGATCAGGCTTTCCAGTAAGGTGGTGGTCTGAATATCATCATCCACAATTAGTATTTTCGCCATAAGCTTTCTCCAGATAAAGTGAGCTAAATTTTAATCCACTTTGAGTAGGATTCAAATCTGTAAAACAAGATGTGAAGAGCATAATTATAAGAGAGATCGCATCCTCATAAATTGGGAAGCAGGGCTTCGATTCTTGATATTAGTTCGTCGAGGTCGAAGGGTTTTGTGAGGTAATCGTCGGCGCCGAAGGTGGCGGCCTTGCTGTTGCTGTTATCCAGCGCGGTGATGATGAGGATTGGAGTGCGCGCAAAATCACGGTCGGCGCGCAGCATTTGGGTGAGTGTGAAGCCGTCCGGGGGGGGCATCATGATGTCCAAAATAAAAAGGTCGGGATGCAGGGATCGGGCGGTGTGAATTGCTTTCGAACTCTCGTTGATGGCGGTGACCTGGTATTTTCTGGAGGAGAGGAATCTCTCCAGCAGGGTGGTCACTTTTTCGTCATCATCAACAATCAGGATTTTTGCCATAAAATGTTCCTACAAGGATATCGGATTGAGTTTGCATTTTTTATTTTAAAAATTATTCTGCAAATTATCATCGGCTTCATGTAAATATATTATACCCTTTGTGCCAGTTGATTTTGAAGTGCAATGTAGATTAATATGAATTTGAGTTTCCGCGCGGACCTCGTTGTGGGGGAGCCTGTGTCGGTTGGGGAAGGAGGCGTTTTATTGTGGCCGTATCGAACGCCGCTTTTTTTCGTTTTAATATTCAGGCGGGTGTGCCTTAAGTCCCATTGAAATTTTTTCGATGGGGAATATACTATAAATGACCTTGTTTAATTCATGGAACAGACCGTGGACGCTGGATTTATTGTTGTTTGGAAAGGAGCATTCCCTTGGAACCAGAGCGACGCAAGAATAAACGCAGGAAGTTTACGTATTACATGCGGGTGGTGGATGCAAACACGTTTCAGTTTATCGGGTATCTGACGGAGATCAGTGCAGTGGGGATTCAGGTGGATAGCGAGAAACCCCTTCCGTTGAATGTGAATTATAAACTGCGCCTGGACCTAACCGCGGACATTGCGAACAAAACCTACATGGTTTTTAATGGCCGCACTAAATGGTGCCAGCCAGACAGGTTCGAGCCGAATTCCCATAACATCGGTTTTGAGGTGACTCTTCTTTCGTATGATGATACGGAGATATTTAAACGGATGATCGAAAAATACGCTTCGGATAGCGGCTGGTAATTGATATTAGACCTCTTGCAAAAGTCTTTTTCGCCATTTCGCTCATTGTCAGCGTGGTGCGAATGCCGGGGTTTGGGATTCAGCCAGATGGGCGTGTGAGGCGTGGATTCATCGCGCGCTTCGATATTGCGCTGATCGAGTCGCGGCGCTCGGGCTGGAGGGCATCCACTGCCGAGCCGCGCACAGCGGAATGTGCGACGGGATAGGCGATCAGCCCCGCCATCAGCGGCGAGGCGATGAAGGCCCACCAGCCGTTTAGAAATGCCGGGGTCAATACCACCCAGGCCGCCGCGCGCAAATCAAGGTTGGGAAGAGTCCACGCGATGCCGCCCATGGTGAGCGCCGAGATTGCCGCCCAGCCGAATCCCATTAACGCGCCAACCAGCACGCCGAAGATACCCGTCAACACGGATTCGAGAATCAGCATGTTCATGATCTGGCCGCGTGTCGAACCGACTGCGCGCAGAAGGCCGATCTCTTTTTGTCGTTCGAGGATGCTGACCATGACTGTGTTCAACATGCCGAATGCCGCGCCCACAATTGCCAGAAACAACATGCCGTTGAAGATGACCATCAATTGGTCGCTGGTATCGGTAACGGCGCGCACTTCCTGTTCGGCATTGGCAGGGAAGGCCTTTCCGGGGAAGCGTTGTTCGAGTTTGAAAATTTCTGCTTCAAGGGCGGCGCGATCGGTATCTGCGCGGGGGTGGATGGTGATGGTGCTGGGCGTGCGGCCTTCGGGGACGAATAACTCCAGCGCGCCGGGGCTGATCCACGAAACGGGCGTGACGCCGTACACGCCAAGACCTGCGACAATGCAATCCACTTTTTTGCCGTTGATGCCCGTTACGCTGATCGTCTCACCGGCGCTGATATTAAATTTTGCGGCTATGGATGTGGAGGTGGTGATGGCACAGCCGGGTTGTGAGAGCAGGCGCACCATTTCATCGCGATTGCCTTCGATCAGGTTGAAAACCTCGGGGCGGTGAAAACGCTCCGCTTCTGTGGCGTTCATCAAAAACGAGGGGAAGCCCATGGTTGGCGCGCTGATTTCTGGAACGGAGACAAGGTAGAAAGCTCCCACTTCGGCGCGATCCCCGACGATTTCATAAATAGCGTCGATCACGGCAGGGTCGAGGGAGACCGCGTTGTTGCCAAATGAACTCAATTGCGCGACACCCGATGAACGGTCAAAGGCATAGATATACCAGCCCGCCTCCCGCAATGCATTTTTTGAAGTTTCGCCAAGCAAGACATCATTTTGAAAACTTACCAGCCCCGCGGCGCCAACCAAAACGCTGATGCCAATCGCAAATGAAAGCGCGGTCAACGTTAACCGCGCGGGGTTGCGTTGAAGGTTGTCTGCGGCAAGCCGCCCGGAGATTCCGCCGAATTTCCACAAAAGCGGCTTGACCCAATCCGCGGCTTTTTGAAATAAGTATGGGGCAAGCAAAATAACGGCGAACAGCCAGATGATTCCCACCGCCTGCAAGAGAATCAGATCCAGGGGCGGGTGATAGCCGCTCCACTCGCCGGGCGGCGCAATCAACAGCCATGCCCAGATAAGGATGCCAACGATAAACCCTGCCATTGTCTTTGGCGAGCGAAATTCCACTTTTGTTATATGCTTTGCATCGTCGGTTTCTTTCAAGGCTGTCATCGGCGAGACGGACGCTGCGCGGCGCGCGGGGACAAGCGATGCGAATAGCGTGATTCCCATTCCCAAAAAGATTGCCAGCAGAACATCCTGCAAACGAAGCGAACCGCGCCCTGCTTCAAACCCGAATTGGCCCATGGATGACAAAATTGCCTGTCCGAATGGCTGGCCAAGCAATAATCCAATGATTGTTCCAATTCCGCCGGTGGCGAGAGCCTCCAGCAGAATCAATCTCATCACCTGGTTGCGGGTCATGCCCAGCGCGCGCATCATGCCGATCTGTTTCTGGCGCTGGGTCACGGTCATGGCGAAAGCGTTGAAAATGAGAAATCCCGCTGCAAGCAGGATCATTCCGCCCACGCCAGTGAACAGGATCGAGGTGAGGTTGACAATGAAATCAGCGGGACCTTCGCCGCCGCCCCATGTCGCTTTGATTCCCGATTCGAAGACTCCCGTTGCGGTGATGATTGCCACGCCAATGGAAACGGAAAGCGCTGTTAGGAGAGTACGCGCGCGTGATTGATCGAAGTTGCGCAGGACAAGTTCGTTTAATGATTTCATGGGTTGTAGTCAACCCTTCCATCTTTTAATCGTATAACCCTATCCGCATATTGGGCGGCCTGGTTGTCGTGTGTGACCATGACGATGGTCTGTTCCTTTTCATTGCAGGCGCGGCGCAGAATTTTGAGAATCTCCCCGCCCGAAGCAGAGTCGAGATTCCCTGTAGGTTCATCAGCGAGGATGATTGTCGGGTCGGTGACCAGCGCGCGGGCGATGGCGACGCGCTGTTGCTGTCCGCCGGAGAGCTGGTGCGGACGGTGATTCTTGCGGTCAGCCAGGCCCACCAGCGTCAGCAATTCATCCACTTTGGCGGAGTAATCCTCGATGCGTTTACCGTCGATCAACAGCGGCAGGGCGATATTTTCCGCGGCGCTCAATGTGGGGAGCAGGTTGAAAAACTGGAAGATGAATCCGATCTCGCGGCGGCGGATAATGGTCAGGTCGTTATCGTTGAGTTGAGCGAGATGCTTTCCCGCCAGCGTCACCTCGCCATCGGATGGTGAATCCAGCCCGCCGAGCAGGTGCAGGAGGGTGGATTTGCCCGACCCCGATGCGCCCATAATTGCGATGAACTCTCCTTTATTAACGACAAAATCCACACCCCGCAGGGCATGGACGGTGACTTCTCCCATCTGATATTCTTTATTAAGTTGAGTGGTGTGCAGGATGCTCATGAAGACTCCTTTGCAGATATTATTGCACACACGCAGGGAAAAATCCAGCGGCTATGCAAAAAAATTTTAGAGTCTGGTTCAACAACCTGTACGTCTATTCGGTTGGTGTAATAAGGTCTTTTATTTTTATTACAAGCTCACGAGGAAGGTAGGGTTTTGTAATATAGCCGTTTGCTCCAGCGCCATAGGCGACAATTCGGCTATCGAGGTCTGCCAGGGCGGTGACAATGATGATGGGTGTGTAGGCAAACTCTTTATCTTCCCGAAGCAGTCTGCATAGCTTGAAGCCGTCTATCTCGGGCATCATTAGATCGAGCAGGAATAAATCTGGATGTATCAAACCTGCTCTTTGCACGGCAATCGTGCTGTCATTTACCGAAGTTGGCTCATATCCTTCCAGCTTGAGCAGGCTTTCCAATATGGCTGTAGCTTCCATGTCATCGTCTACGATCATGATTTTTGTCATATGCTTCTTCTTTGGGTAATGTATTTGTGGTTGACCATTATTATACCGTGCCGATTCGCGGATAGCGTGTTGCGCCAGCCAGATTTGAGATCACCCCGCCAGCAGTTCGTCCACTGCTTGCGCCAACTCCCTCAAATTGCCGACCTTCAACACGTTACTATCACCACGCTACAAATGCTTGGGTTCGGAATCCAGCCAGATCGTGCGCATGATCGAGTTGAGATTCCATCCCGGGAGTACTCGAAAAGACCGCCTGAATTTCGCCGAATACAACCGATACGTCAATGTGAGATTGGCACAAATAATCCTACCGATGGGCTATTTAACCGACGTGCCTTACTACATACAATAAAATCATCTTTATTAATAGGAGGCACGACATGAAAGGAAAGTTGCAATTCGTTTTACTGGTACTTCTTGCAAGCCTGCTCCTCACCGCCTGTGGAGGTGCGGCGAAGCCCGTCAGCGGTTCGTTCGTGGGCAAAGTGGACGGCTCAGATGCGTTCATTTCAGTAGTCCTGCACACAGACGGCTCGGTGACCGCCTACGTCTGCGACAGCGTAGCCATCTCGGAATGGTTCAAGGGCAATGCGGATGATTCCTCCCTCGACCTGACCAACGCCAGCGGCGCGCGCCTCACTGCCGACCTCGCGGCTGGTTCCTTCAACGGGACATTCACTCCGAGCGGAGCGAATGGCAGTTCCCCGTTGACCTTCAGTGTGAACGCGGCGGATCAACCCGCGGGCTTGTATCGCGGTGAAGATACAGTTGACGGCGTGGACCTGGTGGCAGGCTGGATCGTCCTGCCTGATGGCGACCAGCGCGGCGCGGTGAGCGGTGGCGGCAAGACCGTCTCAGCCCCCGCGTTCAACACCTCCACCCGAACAGGCAAAGGCACTACTTGGATTGACCCAGATCCCCTGCCATGGATTGACCCAGACATCCAGCCCTAAATTCAACAGATAGACATATCCAAAAGAAAAAATGACGGTTGTTTGAAGCGACCGTCATTTTTGTTTTCATTCAATCTTATTCACTCGCCAGTAATTTAGCCACTAACACCTGACAGGTTTTAGTGTGGCGCGAGTCGAACGGACTTCTCTGAATGGCGTTGTACTTGGTCAATCGGGATTCGCTGAAAACCTGTCAGGTCTGGGATCAGCCCGCCAACAGTTCGTCCACCGCCTGCGCCAGTTCCCGCAAATTGCTGACCTTCAATACATTGCTGCACAGCGGCATGTCGCTGTCGCCGTGCCGCAAGTTAAAACCGTTTTTCCAACTCTTCCTTGACGGCAACGAATACAGCCTCCGCCAATTGAAGGGTTTCGCGCGCTTCGTATTCGACCACATCAGGCGCGTGCCCGGGATAGCGGGATTCAACTGCCCAGACGGATAGATCATATAATTCGGGAAATTTTGCTTTGACTTCCCAGCCTTCTGGAATTAATTCGCGGATTCGGTCAAGATCATGGGTGTGAGGAAAGGAAATTTCGAGATAGACCAAAATCGCTTTTAGGGCTTTTTCTCCCGCTTGCTGTGCCATGAAACAGATTTGACGCGGGAAAAACTCCCCGCTTTCCAGCAGGGTATGAGCAGCATCCAGATCAGATTTTGCGTAAACCATCCATCGCTTGGCTTCATTTTTTGCTTTCATAGATTATTTTTCCCTCCTCCAGCGCTGGCCGTAGGATATCGCCCACCGTTTTTCCATATTTTTCAATTTCCTCGGGAGTGGTAACAAGAATATCTTTACTGATTGGCAAATTACTCAACGAATTACCTATTGCAATAGCGGCTTTTCTCTTATGCTCCACTTTCGATAAAACCACAAGCAAGTCAAGATCGCTGTCTTTTGACGCTTCTCCGCGCGCCCATGAACCAAAGAGGATGATTCGTACAGGGTTGAACTTGCGTGTGATCCTGTCTATTACTTCGTTCAAGTAAGGGGGCTGAACAGCCAGCAAAGTATTCATAAATCAATTTTACATCAAAACCTTACCCCGCCAGCAACTCGTCCACCGCCTCTGCCAACTCCCGCAAATTACTCACCTTCAAGACATGATTGCACAGCGGAGCATATTTCTGCATGTCGCTGTCACCGTGCCACAAATGTTCGGGTTCAGGATTCAGCCAAATGGTGCGCGTGGCGCGGCGTGTCATCGTCGAGAAAATGTCGAGGCGTGGATCATTGTAGTTGTTGCGCCCATCCCCGACGATGAGAAGAGTCGTCCCGCTGTTGAGCGTATCCATGTATTCATTTTGGAAATCATTCAACGCCCAGCCGAGATCGGTGTTGTAATGTCCGCTGGGCATACGCCACAACACAGACGCGATCGCCTCGTCCGCATTCGAGCCGCTAAAATCCTCCGAGATCGATTCGAGATGGTCGATGAATGCAAAGGCGTGCGTCTTGCGCACCTGCCCATGCAATGCGAACAGAAAACTCAACATCAACTCCGAGCAAAAACGCATCGACGTGCTCACGTCGCAAACCACCACGATCTTCGGTTTTTTCACGCGGTCTTTGTGTTTGATCTCCATCGGCACGCCATGATATTTCAAACTCGCGCGGATGGTTGCCTTCGGGTCGAGTTGCCCGCTCTTCATCCGTTTTTGCCGCAATGCAATGCGCGTCCTCAGCATGGCGGCAAGTTTCTTCACTTCACGCTGTAAAAGTTTTTTATCTTCATCAGACAACGCATGGAACGGACGGTTCATCAGGTTGTCAATATTCTCGCCGCGCGGACGTTCGCTCATATTTTCGGCCAGCCGCTGTCCCGCAAATTGTTGAATTTGCTCCTGCATCCCCTGCATATTCTGCCGAATCATCTCGCGGATCTGCTCAACACGTTCGCGGCTCATGCCCATCTGCGCGAGCTGTTCCATCAATTCCTTCATCGCCTTCTGCACTTCAGGGAACGCCAGCGCGCGCATCATGCGTTGCGCCATCCAATTTTGATAATTAAGATTATCCGCCTGATTCAGCCCAACGAGCTGACTCAACGCCTCAAGCTCCGCACGGGACAGTTGCTCGCCACTCATCAGCCTTTCCATCCGCTGACGAAGTGACTCGGCAAACTGGCGCAGTGCCTCCGCCAGCATCTGCGCCTCCTCGGGCGTCATCTCATCCGATGGATTCCCGCCCATCATCGGCGGCTGTCCAGACCCGAAGAAAAGCGGGAATAATTTATCGAAAGTGGGAATGTCTTTCAAATCTTTAATGAGCGTAGCCCGCAGAGAAAGACGAAAATGCTCGCGGTCTTGAATCCCCATCAAATCCACCGCCGAAAACGCCTCGGCAGACTCCGCCAAAGACACGCGCACCCCGCTCGCGCGCAAGGCTGAAATTAACTGTAAGATACGGGATTCCATGGATTATTCACCTTCTGAATTACCATTCCTCCCCAACCGTTTCCTTCAAAACCTGTCGAACAAGCCTCTCATCCAATCGCAAGCCAGCATCCTGCATGGCGCGAATAAGCTGTTTTGCGGAAGGGACCAAGCCGCGCTTTTTAGCAAGGACAACTACTGCCAGAGAACCTTTTACCGAAACGCCAAAACTGCTGGCACATTTTCGCGCGGCGGCATCGTCAAGAATGGCAGTCCAGCCCAGGTTGTTGAGCGCATAGGCGATGACCGAAGTTTCACCTGCTCCCAAATCCCACGCAATCAGTTCAGGGGTTGGTTCGGGGGCTTGAATGATCTTGAATATTCCACTTTCAATCGCCAAACGTGCGGCGTCGCTTTTCGGCCCTGCTTTGATTTCTTCCGCGACCGCGGAAGGAACAATGACTTCCTGTGCAAGGGATGTGAATAAAGCGATTTGTCCGATTTTCCCCATTGCGATCAGGGGCGAAGCATTAAGAACCCAGCGATCATTCATCCAAACTCTCGGCTATGATTTCATTCGCGCCGTATTGAAATGGGGATACCGCGAACCGCCCAAGCGCCGACATGAATTCCGCCCTTGAAACCCCCGCCACTTCCGCGGCCTTCGATTGTGAGATCATGCCGACTTCGTACCATTTGACAGCCGCAGCGAGGCGCATTTCCCTGCCAAATGACTCTGGGTCAAGACGTAATGTGGAAAGGACACTGCGCGGTAAATCCATGGAGACATGTATGTTTGTCATACTTCACCTTTACTCTTTGGAAATTATACTACTGCAAAGACACACGCACCCCGCTCGCGCGCAACCCTGCAATTAACTGTAAGATGCGGGATTCCATGGATTGATCCTTTGGCAAGACCTCCGAGATTTCTAAAATCTCGGAGGTCTGCGATGTTTAGCGGGTTATGGATTTTTCCTTGATTTCCACCCGTATGGTTTTTTTTGGTTTGAACGAAACCTTTTTATGCTTGCTCTTCTTTTCTGCTTTTTTCAAATCTTCATACATGGCTTGCAGGTCAAAATTGAATTTTGACGCGTACGCCTCGCGATGTTTACGGATTTCCTCCACAATTTCATCGTTCCACATGGTCATACCTCCATTAATTCTTCGGGAGTACAAATAATAGGCGGTTCATATCCCTGTTGGCGACAGGCATTTGTAATTGCATTTCGGATCGTCGCGTTTGCGATGTGTTTGAGATTCCAGGTTAGCAAATAATCCATGCCCTGAACTGTGGCAATGGCGATATGAAGCGCGTCAGCCGCGGCTCTTTCAGGAACAAGCCTACTGGAAATCAATGCCTGGGCCAGGGAAACTGCCTCAGGTAAAACCTCAATTTCGGAAATGCTTTCAATAACCTCGAGTCTTCTCTCAGCGGCTTCATCGTCGCCTGCGCCCGCTTCTTGAATGACGATTTGCGATATAAACACATCAAATTTGTCGCGGCGTCCATCCCACCATTCCTGCGTGGATTGTTGGTGGGCGGCTGTGATTATGTCTCGGCTTGGGCGCGATGTTAGATAACTGATTACGGTTGTTTCAAGATAAACTTTTGGTTTCATATTTTTATTATAGCACTGGGTTTAATTCCCAGAAAACCGTCCAAACTCATCGGGCTTCTGCCTCGGCGGCGGCGGACTCATCATCTGCCGCTTCGCCTTCTGCAAATCGGCTTCGTGTTTCAACAAAACCGAAAGCGTATCTTCCAACACATCCTTATCCAAATTAGACGCATTCAACGCCACGAGCGCATTCGCCCAATCCAGCGTCTCGCTGATGGACGGGGATTTGCGCATGTCTGCCTTGCGGAGTTTCTGCACGAATTCAACCGCTTGCTGTGCCAGTTTGGGATTTAGGTCTGGCACTTTCAAACGCACAACCGCCAATTCTTCACTCAAAGATGGGTAATCAATGAACAGATACAAACAGCGCCGCTTCAACGCCTCGGATAACTCACGCGTGTTATTGGATGTCAGAATCACAAACGGCTTATGCTTCGCGGATAATGTCCCCAACTCAGGCACAGACACCTGAAAGTCACTCAAGATTTCCAGCAGAAAGGCTTCGAACTCCGCATCCGCGCGGTCAATTTCGTCTATCAATAACACGGTTGGCTTGTCGCTCAAAATCGCTTTCAACAACGGGCGTTGCAACAAGAAGCGGTTCGAGAAAAAGACATCTTCCTCTTTTGCAAGTTTATCCGCCGCCTCTGCCAGTGACTCCGCTTTGCCGAGGGCGTCGTTTAACTTGTCTCGCAGTAACTGAGTGTACAGCAACTGCTTGGAATATTCCCACTCGTACAATGCCTTCGATTCGTCCAACCCTTCATAACATTGCAAACGGATCAGCTCGCGCCCCGTCGCGCCTGCTATCGCTTTGGCTAATTCCGTTTTGCCCACTCCTGCCGGCCCTTCGGCAAGAAGCGGTTTTCCCAGTTTCTGCGCGAGATACACAATCGTTGTGATTTCATCAGAAGCAATATATTTCTGTTTATTCAATTCAGTCTTGACGGTGGTGGTTGAATCAAAGAAGGTTGCCATGTCTCTCCTATTTTACAATCCGAGGCTCCGATAAACTGCCAGGTTCGCTTCCAGTTCCTTCTCCAGTGTAAACCTTTTTACAACCAGATCGCGCGCGTTTTTTCCAAGTAGTTCCCGTTTATCAGGGTCGCCCGATAATTCAAGAATTATTTTTGACAGCATGTTTGCATCATTGACGTTGACTGCAATTCCATTCTTTCCGTCTTCCAAAATATCCAGCACGCCGCCAACGGGCGCGGCAATCACAGCCTTGCCGCAAGCCATTGCTTCGAGCACGGCATTTGGCATCCCATCGCGCAGGGATGGATGCGCGAAAATATCCATCAACGAATAATACGCGGGCAGGTCTTTGTGGGGGATATGCCCGGTGACGATGATTTGCAAATCGGGATGTGCGCTTCGGAATTCGCCGAAAACTGATCTGTCGTCCCCGGGCCGAATCTCCCCGACAACGAGCAGGGTGATGGGCGTGGCTTTATCCGCCTGTGCGCAGGCATGAAGGAGTGTTGCCATTCCCTTCTTTTCGCGCAGTTCGCCAACGAAGCCAATGACTGCGCTTCTTTCTTCTTTCTTCTTTCCTTCTGCCAACCCAAGCGCTTCCGCCAAAGCAAGATTCTTCCCTGTTGGCTTGAATCGCTCTGTGTCAATGCCATTCGGGATAACATGAATTTCGCGGTCAATAAATGCTTTTGCTTTTTTCGCCAACTCGCTGGCATTGGTTGTGATGGCGCTGGCGTTTTGCAGGGCGTACATCACATGTGAAAATTTGGATGGGTCGAAGGCGGCGCGTTCGATGTCATTGCCGCGGATGGAAACCACGCTGGGGATGTTCAAATATTTGCCCGCGTACGCCGCGACGAACCCTGCTTGCGGAAGAAAATAGGCATGGATCAAATCGAACGGTTCACGCTTGTGTTCTGCGGCGATGAGTTCAAACCAATCCACGAGTGTATCGTCCACGCGTTTGTGTGCGCCAAAACGGGTAACGTGGATTCTGCCCGGGCGGAGAGTCTGTTTTTCGGACGGAGGCAGGTTTGAGCTTGTCGTGAGCGAAGTCGAAGGAGTTGGGGCAAAGAGGCGAATGTCATGTCCAGCCGAAGACAATAGATCGCCCAATCGTCCCGTTGAGATTGCGAGACCGCCGAGGTCTGGTGTATACTTTTCTGAAAGTAAGGCAATTTTCATGAGGTGACTCAATGGCAGAAAAATGTGAAATGATTATCGGTTATCTGGTTCCGCATCAATGTGAAAACCCTGCGCTTGGCAAGTGCGTGAAATGCGGGCGTGGATTTTGCGACGAGCATACGAATGCGACGAAGGAAGGCCGCGTGTGCCTTGCCTGCCAGCAGGGGCTTGAAATGCCTGTTGCCCTGCCAATTGCCGCCGCGCTGTTCACGCCAGGCGACCTGGATACCTTTGGCCGCTCCAGCAGGTTCAACGATAACGACGCCGATGACAGCGGCGATATGTTTTCTGATTTGAGTTAGACCTTTTACCACGAAGGGCACAAAGGTTTAAAGCCTTAAGGTTTTCCTTCGTGACCTTCGTGTCCTTTGTGGTTAATACTTTAGTACGGCCCGATCGTTTCCCAAATTTTTTTATTCTCGACAATAAAATCGTCACAACGTTGACATGGCTTCAGGGAAGGCGGGTGCATTTTCAGGCGCACGGCTTGATACGCCAACCCCTCCCAAATTTCCTTGAAGGATTGTTTGCGAATATCACCAAGCGGGGGAATTTGTTCGCGGGTCATACAACAAACATAGACAAGGCCGTTGAAATCAATGAGACTGTGAGTCCACGGTGCGAAGCAGGGGAATTTGCTGTAGTAGCCGAATGCGTACCTGCCTGCGCGTCCTAACCTGACCTCGGACTCGTCCCTGCCAAATGGGAATGCGTCTTCGTTTGCGATGTTGATGCCCAACTCTTGCGCGCGTTTCTCAATCTGTGGCGCGATCTCTTCGTTGAATAAGGCGATGTCCTTCTTCCGCATGGACAGATGCTCGCCGCAATGATCGTCCACTGGGATTAAGTTGATTCCGTCCGCGCCGAGTTCGTGAGCCAGGTCGGGCAATGATGCGAGCGTTTCATAATTAGAACGCCCGACAACCGTGTTGATGCGGACGGTGAGCTTGCCTTTGTGCGCGTATTTTCGGAATAGGGAAACTGCGCGTGTGGTTAGTTTGAACGAACCTTCCACGCCGCGGATTTTCTCGTGCATTTTGCGGACGGGGGAATCGATGGAAATGTTTACGCCGCGCAATCCCGCTTCGATGAGGGTCTTCGCTTTTTCCTTGTTGATGAGCGTGCCGTTCGTTGTGAGTGTGACGCGCATTCCCAGCCCTGTGGCCTGCGCCACCAAATCAGGCAGTTGCGGGCGGAGCATGGGTTCGCCGCCCGAGAAATGGATTTTCTGCGCGCCCATTTCGGCCAGTTCGGTGATGACTTCCCTGAACCTGTCCATGGGGATGGGCGCTTCGCGGGTCATGCGCCAGTGCTTGCACATTTCGCATTTGAGGTTGCATCCGTAGTTGACTTTGATCTTAACGTAAAGCGGCTTGAACGGACGCGCGTTCAACACCGCCTGTAGGATTTCATCTTTATTGTTTTCGAACTGCGCGGAGTTATACATCTAAAGTTCCTGTGCTATGATTGGAAAATGAAAAAGATGCGAGTGACGAGAGGGTAAGTAATAAGTAACGAGATGCAAGTGACGAGAGAGCACAGCAATTTTATCACTCGTCTCTCCTCCCTCGTCCCTCGTTACTCATTTCTTGTTACGCCCTTCACCTGAAACCTCGCACCTGATACTCAAACTCCCCATGCGTCTCAAAGCCGATATCACCCTCTTTCTCATCTCTATTATTTGGGGTTCCGCCTTCGTTGCCCAGCGCGTTGCAGGGCAGGTTGGAAGCGTGTACATCTTCAACGGGGCGCGTTATTTGCTGGCGGCTCTGGTTGTTCTGCCATTTGCCTGGCGTTCGTTCAAAAACACGAATTCAAAAATATCCAATGGACATTACAAATGGATGGGCGTCGCGGGCATCTTACTATTCATCGGGAGCGCCTTCCAGCAGGCGGGCATGGTGTATACCACGGCGGGGAATGCTGGTTTCATCACCAGTTTGTATGTGGTGCTCATCCCGATTATTTTGTTCATGTTCTGGAGTGAAAAGCCGCATTGGCTATTTATCGTCGCTGTGGCGTTGGCGATGGTGGGCGCATTCCTATTGTCCACGGGTGGGAAGTTTGCAATTCACCTCGGCGATATACTCGAAATCATCGGCGCGTTCTTTTGGGCGGCGCATGTGATCGTTTTGGGCAAGTACGCTTCCAAATATGAATCCATGTCATTCTCGGTGGGGCAGTTGACAGTTTGCGGAGCGCTCAATTTTGGCGTGGGCGTTTTTGTTGAACCCATGCCCGTGTTTGACTCGAACTTGCTATTTGCCATCGCCTACACGGCGTTACTGTCGCTGGGCTTGTGTTACACCCTGCAAATCTGGGCGCAGAAGCATACCCCTCCCGCTGATGCCGCGTTAATTCTCAGCCTTGAATCCGTGTTTGCCGTCATTTCAGGCTGGCTGTTGTTGGATGAAAAACTTGCTCCAATTCAAATCCTTGGCGCGTTTCTGATTTTTTCCGCTGTCGTCCTCTCGCAATTCAAGGAATGGACATCAGGTACAATTGACCACGATCATTTGGTTGAGGGAAGATAGTCAAGAGCGCAAGTAGTTTGACAATGTCACATTTCAAAACCTTTTACCACAAAGTCCACAAAGGGTCACAACACTTGCGCCGCACTGCGTTCCCTGGCACCGCCCGCCAAGGCAGGTGTGTTGCAGTGCAGGTGAGGAGAGCAAAATGCTAAACCCAAAGGTTTCCTTCGTGTTACTTAGTGACCTTTGTGGTTAAGAACTTTGATTTCAGCTTTAATGTGACATTGTCAAAGTAGACAGGTAAATAGGTAATTGCACTGCTCATTTCTCGTAACTTGTAACTCACATCTCACATATGCCCATTCAACAATCCACTCACGACGAACTCGACCTCTCCTTTCACCCGCTTACCCAAAAACTCTGGCGGGATTTTGAATTGCTCTTCGGCGAAAACGGCGCCTGCGGCGGATGCTGGTGCATGTTTTGGAAATTGCGCGGAAAAGCCTTCAGCGAAAACACAGGCGATGGAAACAGGCAAATGCAAAAGTCCATTGTGGATGCGAAAACCGTCCCTGGCTTGCTGGCCTATTCCGAAGGATATCCCGTTGGCTGGGTCGCAATCGAGCCGCGCGGAGCGTATCCCAAACTTGCCCATTCGCGCGTGCTCGCTCCCGTGGATGATCAGGAGGTTTGGTCAATCACTTGTTTTTTTATTGAAAAAAAACATCGCCGCAAGGGGATTGCCGTTGAGTTGTTGAAAGCCGCCATCGAGCACGTAAAAAAACGCGGCGGCAAAATTGTGGAAGGCTACCCAGTGGACTCGAAAACGAATCAACCCGACCCATTTGTTTTCACAGGCACAGCCACAGCGTTTATCAAAGCAGGCTTCAAGGAAGTCGCGCGGAATTCACTCACCCATCCCATCTTTCGTTTCGTGATCCCATAAATGACTTTTCAACCTCCCTCAAAATCCCTCACCCCTCGCGATTATCAATTCATTGCGCTGGTCACGATTCTGTTTTTGATCGTTTCAACCGCGCTTGTTTTTGCAAACCTAACTCTCACAGGCGGCGGGGATTTTTACGTCCATTGGGTTGCGAGCCGCGGATTTATTTTTGAAAAAATCGACCCGTACAGTGGGGAGGTTCCTGCCCGCGTACAGCAATTGGTTTATGATGACTCGGCGAAGGCAGGCGACGAACCCTACATACTGGATACGCCCTTTCACATTCTCCTGCTCTATTTTCCCTTCTCGCTTCTTTCCGACCCCCAGCTTGCCCGGGCGACCCATACATTGTTCCTCGAACTGGCATTGTTCACCCTTGCCCTGCTAAGCCTGCGCCTCACAGACTGGGAAGCCCCGCGTTATTTTTGGTTTCTGTTTCTCCTCTTTTCCATTTTCAATTTCTACGCCTTTCAAGCCATCCTTGAATCCAGCCCCGTGCTGTTGCTTGGGCTAATCTACGCAGGCATTTTGCTCGCCCTGCGCAATGACCAGGATGAACTCGCAGGCGCATTGATGGCGGTCTCTTTATATTATTGGGAAGTTGGCGCGCCGTTTTTATTTCTGGTTGCATGGCGCGCCTATCGTGAGGGACGTGGAAGAGTCTTTGCGGGCTTGGGGATGATTACCTTTGTTCTGCTGGCCGTTTCATTTTTAGTGTACCCAAACTGGCTTATCCCTTTTCTGCGGGCTGGCATGAACAATCTGCGCGCTGACTTTGGCTTTTCGACCCATGAGGTCTTTGGGCATATTTTCCCTTCCCAAAGCGGCGTGGCCGTCTGGGTTTTTATCGGCATCCTTGTCATCGCCCTCGGCTACGAATGGAACGCCGCCCTCACCGCAGACTCAAGAAGGTTCTATTGGGCGGCCTGTCTTTCGCTGGCGGCCTCACCCCTGCTTGGCTTCCGCACCGAAATCGAACACCTCGTTGTGCTTGTGATTCCATCAGCCCTCATCTTCGCCATCGTCCATGACCGCTGGCGTCGCTTCGGCGGCGGCTTGACGATCCTGCTCCTGTTGGCGGTTTTTCTCATCCCCTGGGCTGTTTATTTCTTTGCCCTCCCGCGCCTTGGACAAATAGCGAATGATGTACTATTTCTCTTCCTTCCGCTTTTCACCCTCATCGGCTTATACTGGATTCGCTGGTGGGCAATCCGTCCCCCGCGTGTTTGGGCAGATTTAGCCAATCGCCAATCGTAAACTCGCGCTGAGCGTAGTCGAAGCGTCGCCAATCAAAAATCGCCAATCAAAAATCGTAAATCGAATGTCCTTCCGCACCTACCTCCTCCTCTTCCTCTCTGGCTTGATCCTGCCTTTCATCATCGCGCAATTTCAACCCATCCCCGGTTACCTTGACTCGGATTATTACTTTGCGGGTGGCATTCAACTCGTCAATGGCAATGGCTTCACCGAGCCATACTTGTGGAATTATCTCGATGGCACAACTACTTTGCCGCATCCATCCCACACGTATTGGATGCCGCTCGCTTCCATCATCTCTGCTCTGGGCATGTGGGTGACAGGTCAGGCCACCTACGCTTCGGCGAGACTACCCTTCATCATCATTGCCGCGCTGGTAGTACCTGTCACCGCCGCAGTTGCCTACGCATTTTCCAAAAAACGAGACCTGGCAATCATCTCTGCCTTGCTGGCGATTTTCTCCGTCTATCATGCCCCTTTCGTCGGCGTCACGGATAACTTCAGTCTCTTCATGCTATTCGGCGGTTTATATTTTATCTTTGCCACAAAACTCATCGAAGACCCATCCCGCCAGTGGACTTGGTTTCTCCTCGGCCTGCTCGCAGGCTTGCTCACTCTTTCCCGCAGCGACGGCCTCCTCTGGCTCGCTCTCACATTCCTTTTCGCCACCCGCAACCTTCAACCTTCAACACGCAACACGCAACAGCGCGAAGTCTCCCTGTGGGACACAACACGACCAATCTTCATCTTTCATCTTTCATCCTTCATCCTTGCCCTTCTTGGCTTCCTCCTTATCATGTCCCCCTGGTATGCGCGAAATTTGAACACCTTCGGAACGCTCATGGCCCCCGGCGGAAGCCGCGCCCTGTGGCTCGAAAATTACGATCAGACTTTCACCTATCCGCCCGAACAATTGAACATGGAATCATTCCTCGCAACTGGCTGGAACGAAATCCTTTCAGACAGGTTGTGGGCATTCGGCACAAACCTGCAAAGCGGATTCGCCGCACATGGCGGAATTATTTTGTTTCCATTTATCGTTGCCGGCGTTATTTATTTCCGCAAAGACGAACGGGTCAAACTCGCGGCAACAGCCTGGTTGATTCTATTTTTCGTGATGACCTTTATCTTTCCATTCGCTGGCGCGCGCGGCGCATTCTTCCACGCGGGCGCGGCGCTTCAACCCATGTGGTGGACTCTCGCGCCTTTGGGTCTTGATGAGATTCTACTGTCCCTGAGAAAACGCAACTGGGGCACCGACCAGACCAAAGTTATATTCCGAAGCGCGCTTGTCATGATCGCAATCATCCTCACGGCTTTCGTTGTCAATCTTCGGCTGTTTACGTTGGGCTGGGGCGAAGGTGAAACGATTTATCCCGCTGTTGAAACGTTCCTGCTTGAAAATGGAATCGAAGAAGATGACATTGTCATCGTCCGCAACGCGCCCGGCTATTACATCGCAACGGAGCGCTCCGCAATTTCAATTCCATACGGCGGCGAGAATGCCATCCTTGCGGTGGCGAAACAATTCGGCGCAGACTATCTAGTGCTTGAGTCGAAGGCGGCGCTTCCGCAAATTAAAAGTTTGCTGGAAAACCCGCAAGGCCACGATGATTTTATTTATTTAGGTGAAGTCAATGAAGCGCATATCTTCAAAATCAACAAGTGAAATTTCACCGCGCGATCTGTTGATCCTCGCTCTTGCCGTGTTGTTGATCGCGGCCATCTATTTACTCACCAGCCGTTTCACATACACAATCGGCTTCCCGCTCGACGACTCCTGGATTCACCAAACCTACGCGCGCAATCTCGGGCTGAATGGCGAGTGGGCGTTTCGCACGGGCATTCCATCTGCGGGTTCCACCGCGCCGTTGTGGTCGGCATTACTGGCAATTGGTTTTTTGTTCAACCTCTCGCCATACATCTGGGCTTATTTTCTCGGGAGCTTAACTTTATTTGCACTCGCCATTCTTTGCGAATGGGCGGTTCGTAAATTGATAAATTCCTACCGCCCTCATTTTCCCTGGGTTGGAATTTTCATCGCCTTCGAATGGCATCTCGTTTGGGCTGGGATGTCAGGCATGGAAACCCTCCTGCATGGATTGATCGTCACAACCGTTCTTGTTTTGTTGATGACAGACTCGCATCGCTACCTAACCCTGGGCCTGCTCACTGGACTATCAGCCTGGGTCCGCCCCGACGGTTTGACTCTACTCGGCCCCGTCCTGATGACAATCCTTTTTATAGAAGAAGACATGCGTTCACGTCTCACCGCTGTGGTGCGCTATTTTATTGGCTTTGGTTCATTGTTTGGTTTGTACCTGCTGTTCAACCTGGCAATTGGCGGTACGCCCATGCCAAACACTTTTTATGCAAAACAAGCCGAGTATGTTTCATGGCAGTTGCGCCCAATTATTGAACGCCTTGGAGATATGTTTTTGCAATTACTGGTTGGCCCAAGCCTTGTGTTAATTCCTGGCATTGTTAGCTGGCTGGTCAAGTCAATCAGAGAGCGGATGTGGGGAGGGCTTGCCGCGCTGATCTGGTGCGTTGGTTACTTTGGGCTTTACGTCTCGCGCCTGCCAATGTACCAGCATGGCCGTTACATTATGCCTGCCATGCCCATATTTTTCCTGTTCGGCCTGCTCGCCTTTGCAGAGTTCGATAAAAGCAAGGTTTTCTCTCGTTACCATTGGGTCGCGCAGACTTTGTGGCGGGGCAGTCTTGCCATGCTTGCATTTAGTTTTATCATCCTCGGCGCGCGTTCATACGCTCAGGATGTGGCTGTTATCGAAAGCGAAATGGTGGTCACTGCAAAATGGGCCGCTGAAAATTTACCTTCCGATGCAGTCATCGCCGCGCATGACATTGGCGCGTTGGGTTATTTCGACCAGCACGAACTGATTGACCTTGCAGGGCTGATCTCGCCTGAAGTCATTCCCTTCATTCGGGATGAACCCCGTCTCGCCGCCTTTCTGAATGAAAAAAACGCAGACTACGTGATCGCCTTTCCAGAGTTTTATCCTGTTTTAGCTGAAGGCCTGATTGAAGTTTTTACCACGAATAGTGAAATTACCCGTAGTTTGGGCAGTAAAAATATGGTTATCTATCTGTGGAAAAGCCCATAATGGGTTAAAATAGTGTATTGTTTCAAAATCAACCACTAAAGAGAGAATGGGCTTGGGATGAACCAAATAACCCTATTGATCGTTGACGACCATCCATTGTTCCGACAGGGCGTTGTGGATGCCCTGTCATTGGAACCCGACATGCGCATTATTGCTCAATCCGCGACTGGGGATGAGGCGTTGGAATTAATCAAGACGAAAAAACCGACCATTGCGGTTTTGGATGTCAACCTGCCCGGCATGAATGGTCAACAGATTACCCATCAAGTTTCCCAGGACCGACTTCCCACGCGTATTATCCTCATGACAGGCTATGACGATATAGAACAGGCCATTCACGCTGCGCTGGCTGGCGCGCATGGCTACTGCTCAAAGGATATCGAGCCGCAGTCTCTTTCACGCATCATTCGTGAAGTTGCAGAAGGCAAATTTGTTTTTGCAAACAACGTCTTCACCCGCCGCGAGTTGGAGCTTTGGGTGGAGGATAGAATGGAAGGCGCAAGGCGTTCTTATAGCGAGCCTGGAACCCCCTTCCACCCATTGTCAGACCGCGAAATGGAAGTACTGGCTTGCGTAGTGCGCGGTATGAGCAATAAAGAGATAGCCACTTTATTGGGCATCAGCCATCAAACGGTAAAAAATCATGTGACTGCCATCCTGCGGAAATTTGGCGTCGAGGATCGCACCCAGGCCGTTGTCTACGCATTGAAACGTGGATGGGTAACTTTGAAAGATTCCGATATTCGGCCCCTGGAGTGATTTTATGATGGATAAAGAGTTCCTGGATTACCAAAGCGAATTGGAAGAAACACAACGCGCTTTGCGCGAAGTGACTTTAATGATGGAGCAGAGCCAGGGCGAGCTTTCCAAGATCACACAGCGTAACACCGCCATCTCGTCCCACCTTCAACAGGCGCAAAAGCAGGGCGCGGCAATCGAAGAGTTGAAAATGGCTTACGATTCTGCCCTGGACGCTCAACAGCGCCTCTTTGTCATGCGTGGACAATTGGAAAAATTACAAAACGATAAAACCCACCTTCAAAAATATAAAGCAGTCTTGGAAACAGTGGTTAACGGCGCCCGTGAATCCTCCTCCGCCACTGTTTCAATGGGGAGTTCCAAGAGTCAGATGGCCGGAATCGAAATGATCGTTAATGCCCAGGAGGCGGAGCGCCAAAGATTGTCGCGCCAAATGCACGATGGCCCTGCGCAAGCCTTATCAAATTTCATCCTACAGACAGAAATCGCCATGCGGCTTATGGATATTGACCCGGTCCAGGCGCGAGACGAGCTGGGAAACCTAAAGATATCTGCCATGGGCACATTTCAAAAGGTAAGGAATTTTATCTTTGAACTTCGCCCAATGATGCTCGATGATCTGGGGTTGACTCCCACGCTCAAGAAGTATGCCGACGCCTTTAAAGAGCAGACTGGTTTGGATGTAAGCATTACTGTCACGGGCGTTGAACGCCGTCTGGAACCCTATTTGGAAGTCATGATCTTTCGATCTGTGCAGGAATTGCTTGGAAACGCCGCCCGTCATAGCCAGGCCACCCTGATAAAAGTACAGGTAGACCTTGGCAATGAACTGATTCGTGTCAGCGTGGATGATAACGGCAGGGGATTTGATCCCGAAATTCTGAAAGAATCATCCAACTTAGGGTTGAAGCTGATACATGAGCGAGCTGAAATGCTGGGAGGTAATTTTGAAGTGGACAGTTCCGCCGGCTCTGGAGCAAGGATTACCTTTACGGTGCAGGCTAAAAATTAACTTTTAGGTATTTTGGGCGTGCTCGCGCCTTTCTTAACAATTTTGTAGGCCGTTTGGGCAAAACCTGCTATAACATGTTTTTGTCATTTTTCTTGTATAATGAATATGTTATAAAAACAGCCTGTAATTTGCAACTTATTTAACTCCATGAGAGGAGAAGATTATGCGTCGTGGTCGAACATTGATTTTAGTACTTCTGATTATCGTAATTGGTTTGATAGTGGGGGGGGTAGTCATCAACCAGTTTGTACTTAATCCACAACCAGAGGCACAACAGCCCGTCTTTGTTGAAGTGTATTATGCCGCCCAAAACATTCCGCAAGGGGGGGGCATCACGGAAGATGTGCTTCTAACGATGAATATTCCACAAGAGAATGTGGTCGCGGTGATGTTTACTAAGGATGAATTGTCCCTGCTTGTAAACAATAAGGTGGCGAAATTCCCCCTTGATCAGGGCGTCGTTATTACCGAGTCGATGGTTAGCGATTCATCGGCCGCCATTCCGGTTTCAGGGCCGCAATGGGCTTCTTTGATCCCGCCTGGCATGACGGCGATGACAATTCCTGCCAATCGTCTCACATTATCCGGGTATGCGATTAATGACGGGGCGCATGTAAACATCAACGCCTGCCTGCTCTTTGTGGATGTGGATCCGTCATTCCAGACAATTTTGCCCAATTATACTTCTGTGCTGACAGGCACGGGCCTCGGTTCTGTGAAGGGCGCTGAAGGAAGCGGTTTTGAAGTGGAAGGTTTGCCTATTCTTTCTTTAGGTGTTGCCTCTGCTGGCGCTGCACAAGGAAGGTTGGAATTGGATCCCTCGCTTCAGCAACCCTATTATGTGATTCCGTCTGAGGCCCAGCGCTCAAGAATGGTTTGCCAAATGCTGCTTCAGGATGTAGTCGTAATGAAAATGGGTACTTTCCCGCTGGTTCCATCCGCGGCAGTTACCACCGAGCCTGTTCCAACCGATCCCCAGGCACAAGAACAGGCGCCTGTTGCCCCTGATATTGTCACTTTGATAGTTACGCCGCAGGATTCGATAACGCTATCCTACTTGATGTATACCAATGCGCAAATTTCCCTGACTTTGCGGAACCCTATTGATCAGGCTCGTCAGGCTACGGAAGCTTCTACTTTGCAGTTCCTGCTAAGCCAATACAATATCCCTGTGCCCGCAAAATTGCCTTATGCGATGCAGCCTGCATTGACTACATTGACCTCCCCGTTCCTTACAAATGATACAGTTACAGTCCCGCCTCAATAAGAAAAATAACTGTACTGACGATTGGATATAGTGTATGGCTTCAGATAAAATTCGAGTCCTTATCGTTGATGATATTGCAGAAACGCGGGAGAACGTTCGGAAACTGTTGCAATTCGAGTCTGATGTTGATGTTGCAGGAGTTGCAAGATCCGGCAGGGAGGGCATTCAGCTTGCCCAGGAACTGGACCCGGACGTTATTTTGATGGACATCAACATGCCTGATATCGATGGCATAACAGCGACCGAAGAAATTCGACTTAAATCTCCGCATATTCAGGTTGTAATTTTATCTGTGCAGGGCGACCAAAATTACATGCGCCGGGCGATGCTGGCCGGCGCACGGGATTTTCTTACAAAACCTCCGATGGGGGATGAACTTATATCCGCCATCCGCAGGGCTGGCCAGATGTCTCATGTGGAGCGCATGAAGGGCGCCAAACAGCTTGGGGCTTCATCTGTGTCGGGCGGACCCGCTTCAATGGCTAATTTTGCCCCGCCATCAAGGGGCAAAATTGTTACCATCTATAGTCCCAAAGGCGGCACAGGTTCTACAACCCTTGCTGTTAATTTGGCGATTGCGTTGAACAATGAAGATACGCGCACTGTCTTGGTGGATGGCAATTTGCAATTTGGCGATGTCGCTGTTTTTTTGAATGAACAGGGTAAAAATACCATACTTGACCTGGCGCCACGTGTGGATGAACTCGAACCGGACGTTGTTGAAGATATTTTGATCAAGCATGATGCGTCCGGAGTTCGCATATTGGCAGCGCCTCAACGCCCTGAAATGGCGGAGAAGGTTAGCGCAGAGCAGTTTTCTAAAGTTTTGCAGTTTCTCCAGGGAATGTATGCCTATGTTGTTGTTGATACATCACCGATATTAACGGATGTAATACTTGCCACCATAGATATTAGTGATGTAATCGTATTGGTCACTACGCAGGAGATTCCCGCCATTAAGAACTGTCGTTTAGTGCTCGATTTGTTGACCACCATGGGCGTAAACAAGGGGCGGGTTGTGTTCGCAATGAACCGCTATGATAAACGAATTGCCATTACCCCAGACCGGGTAAGTGAGAACTTAAAGCATGAAGTGTCGGTTGTGATCCCATTTGATGAAAAAGTGGTGATTACGGCTGTAAATCGAGGCGTTCCATTTATGTTGGATGGCAATAAAATGCAGCCTGTTGGAAGGGGGATTTTTTCACTTGCGGAGGCAATTCGGGCGCGTTTGAGTACATTAGAAGTTGAGACTGAAACAGCAATTAAACGCTAAGTAATGAGGATTATATAACTTTCCAGTTCGTGTCGTTATATTGTATAAGTATAGAAAGCGAGTAAACTTCTGGAATACGCCAATGGAAATGGAGCACCCAAATGATACAGCCTTATCCAGAAGAAATCGAAAGCAC